>CAVXLN010000001.1:0-65725 GCA_963762435.1 uncultured Alphaproteobacteria bacterium
AT
Organism: uncultured Alphaproteobacteria bacterium; assembly: GCA_963762435.1. Taxonomy (GTDB): domain Bacteria; phylum Pseudomonadota; class Alphaproteobacteria; order ATCC43930; family CGMCC-115725; genus JAXDMU01. The sequence goes on from CAVXLN010000001.1 coordinate 3, forward strand.
GTCCTGCAGGCTCATGTTGAGCGCGTAAATCGGCAGGCCTTCGAGGACGATCGGAGTGGCGACGGCGAGTACGCCGGGCTGCCAGGAGACCGCACAATAGCCGTCGCGCCTGACGGAGCGGATTGATTTCTGTACCTCGGCGATCAGTGCCTTGGTGGCGGCGGCATTGCGTCGCCGGAATTGCGCGATCAGCCTGTCGCGCTCGGCGTCCGGGGTGCCTGCGAGATAGGCGCGCCCGAGCGAGGTCAATTCCATCGGCACCTGTTGGCCGGCCACGATGCTGCGCAATGTCGGGCGCGGATTGTAGCGAATGGATTCCAGATAGACCATCATTGCACGATCAGCGGTCGCTACGCCGATGTTCAGCCGGCGCCGCGTCGATTCGGCCCGCATCAGGGGACTGAGCACCTTGAGCACCGGCGATCCCATGCGGACCGCGTGGCCGAGGCTGAGTACGGCGGCGGCAAGCCGATAGGTTCGCTCGGTCCGGAGTTCGTCGAGCATGCCGGACCCGACCAGCGTCTTGGTCAGGCGGCTGACCGTGGAAGGGGGCAGGCCGGTGCGCTCCGCGATCTCGCCGTTGCCGAGCGTATCGACGCCGGGCCGGAACGCACGCAGGATTTCGATGCCCCGCTCCAGCGACCGGTTTCCATTTGCGCCACCAGAATATTGCCGCGCTGAAGCCATGCCGCGTTCCCTCCAATCATTCCACTAAGTGGAAATGCGGGATATCCGCCTTTATGACAGTTCGGTATAGAAGCAAGCAATAAAACAATCGCAAAGCATCTCGGGAGCACGAAACTCAATGTCTAACATTCCTGTTGGGTAACTAGTCCGGCGTGGTCCGGTTCGTCGACCTGGACGCGACGGACGCCGGCTTGAAATCGATAATCGTTGGTCCCTCGGCGCAGGCGCGCCGAGATGTCCGGGTCGGCATCAGCCGGCGCGGCCGGAGTGATGCGTCCTCCCCGATGAAAATCCGCGCACAGCGCCAAACCACAATCGAAGGTATGCACATGACCTATAAGCTGATCGAGTACTCAGTCGATGCCGGCATCGCCACCATCGTTTTCAACCGGCCCGACCGCCGCAATGCCATGAGCGACGACATGCGCTCGGAATTTGTGAAAGCGCTGGAAGCGGTCGCAAGCGACAATGCGATCCGGGCGCTGGTCCTGACGGGGCGCGGCAGCGCGTTCTGCGCGGGCGGCGATATCAGCGGCATGAAGCGGCGCCTGGAAGCTCCGCAAGGCGAGGTCGCGTTCAACGGTTGGAGCAGGCAGCAGGGCGTGCATCGGGTCCAATCCATGCTGCTCAACCTGCCCAAGCCGACCATCGCCGCGGTGAACGGCGCGGCGGCCGGCCTCGGCGCCGACACCGCGCTCGCTTGCGATTTCCTGATCGGCTCGGAGCGCTCGAAATTCACCTGGTCCTACATCAAGCGCGGACTGATCCCCGACGGCGGCGGTTCCTACTTTCTGCCACGACGTGTCGGACTTCCCAAGGCAAAGGAGCTGATCTTCACCGGGCGAATGGTGGAAGCCGACGAGGCCCTCGCGCTCGGCATTCTCGATCGCAAGGTGGCCTCCGGCGAGCTGCTGTCGGCCGCGCAGGCGTGGGCCGTCGAGCTCGCGCAGGGATCGCCGACCGCGCTCGCGCTGGGCAAGAAGATCCTGAACCAGACCTTTGAGCGTTCGGCTCACGAGATCTTCGATCTCGGCAGTCAGGCGCAGGCCATCTGCTACACCAGCGCCGAGCACCGCGAAGCGGTGATGGCGTTCCTCGCAAAGTCGTCCTCGAAGGAGTGATGCCATGAACGCCATCGCACGCCTCGTTCGACCGCGGAGTGTCGCCGTCATCGGCGCTTCCGCCGATCCAGGCAAGACCTCGGGACGGCCGGTGTCATTCCTGCAAAAGCACGGCTTTTCGGGCGCGATTTACCCGGTCAACCCGAAGGTCGAACGCATCGGTGAACTCACCTGCTATCCCGATGTCGGGGCGCTACCGGCGGTGCCCGATGTTGGGATCGTTCTCCTGGGCGCGGAGCGTGCGCATCTCGCCGTGCGGGAGCTCGCCAAAAGAGGCGCCGCCGCAGCGATCGTCCTTGCCAGCGGCTATACCGAAACCGGCGAAGAGGGGGCTTTGCGCCAGAAAGAGCTTCTGGAAGCTGCCGGTTCGATGCGGATCCTTGGCCCTAACACGATCGGCCTCGTCAACCTGACGGACAATATCGTGCTGTCGGCCTCGGGCGCACTGGCGATGGATCACTTCCCCGCCGGCCCAATCGGGCTCGTGTCGCAAAGCGGCGGAATCCTTGGGGCGTTGCTCTCCCGCGCGGCGGCGCGCGGCATCGGGCTGTCGAAGCTCGTATCCACCAGCAACGAAGCCGACCTCGAGCTTTCGGACTTCATCGAATTTCTTGCAGCGGACGAAGCCACCAAGGTGATTGCGCTGTACGTCGAGGCGATCCGGCATCCGGTCCGTTTCCGCGAAGCAGTCCGAAAAGCGCGTCTGGCCGGCAAGCCAGTAGTGGCCTTCAAGATCGGCCGTTCGGAGGCCGGAGCCAAGGCAGCGGTGTCGCATACCGGCGCGCTGGCCGGCTCGGATCGCATGTACGATGCGCTGTTCAGGCAGCTCGGTGTGATCCGAGCGAAGACATTCGAGGACCTGCTCGACATTCCGGCCGCTCTCGCTGCGGGGCGGAAGCTTTGCGGAAAGCGTGTCGCGATTCTCACTTCCACGGGCGGCGCCGGAACAATCGTTTCCGACAGTCTCGGCGTCGCCGGTTTCGAGACGCCCGCGCCAGATGCCGAGACCGCGGCGCAGCTCGCCTCGCTGCAATCGGGCTCCCATGCCAATTTCGACCGCAATCCGGTCGACTTGACGCTGGCCGGCCTGCATCCGGACATCCTGCGGGGAGCGATCCGCGCTCTGCTTGCCAGCCCGTCTTATGATGCCCTGGTGATAATTGCAGGGTCGTCCGCCGTCGGATCTCCGGCGCTGCTTGCCGATGCCGTTCACGACTGCCTGCCGGCCTCCGACAAGCCGGTCATCGCTTATGTCAGCCCGTACGCGCCGGACGTCGGCACGGTTCTCACGGTGCGCGGCGTGCCGGCCTACACGTCAGCCGAAAGCTGCGCGTCTGCATTCTCTGGCTTGCTCCTGGCAGCCCAATCTCCGCAGCGCGAAGTTGCTTCGCCGGCTGAACGGCAGGTCGACATCAGCGACTTTTCCACGGGCTCACTCGACGAGGCCCAAGCCAAGGCACTCTTCACCCGGTTCGGCATACCCGCGGTGCTGATGCTGGGTGCCATGATCGGCGCGATCGGCCTCACCTTCTGGTCGATCGGATCGGGCACGTTCTCGGACCATCGAAGCGCGCTGCTTGGCGGCAGCTTGGCCCTTGTCGGGCTCGGCGCCTGGATCCTCGCCTTTCCCGATGTCATTCGCGGCCCGGCAGCTCTCATGAGTCCCGTGGAAGCGGATGCCTTCTTCGGTGCGATCGTCGAGATGAAGCCGGTGATCGGGCTCGACAAGACGCTGATCTATCTGACCACCGGAATGCTGGCGGCCCTTTATGCGGTGACCGTGCTGATACGGCGCCGGGATCTGCCGTCGGCCTGGTTGGCGGCTTGCGCCCTGGCCCTTGTCGGCCTCGGCTTCGCCCATGTCCGTTTCGCCACCTACGGCGCGCTCGCCGGCGCCGCCGCCCTGCCCCTCTGTCTCACGGATTTGAGCCGGATGAGCGCCACCCTGCCGGCACCCGCTGCCGCCCTCGGACGCATCGTCACGCTCGGGCTCTTCCTGCTCGTGCCGATGATTTCGGCTGGATTCGGCGCCACCGCTCCGGCCGAGGCCACGACCGCGGCAGCGGCCGGGTGCGACCTGCGCGATATCGGGCCGTGGCTGGCACCCTATCAGGACGCCGTGGTGCTGACCGACCCGACCGACGCACCGGAGGTGCTCTACCGCACTCGGCTCAGGACGACGGGCTCGCTCTATCATCGCGGCATCGCTGCCTTCATGCGGACAAGAGCGGCCTGGCGCAGCCGGTCCTCGGCCGACGAGCCGGCGGACGTAGCCGCAACGCGCGCCGACTATGTGCTGGTGTGCGCCGAGGGCAATCGGATGCGGAGCGACCTGGTCGGCGACCTACCCGACGATACGCTGCTGGACCGGCTCAGCACCGGCCATCCGCCGGCCTGGCTCACGCGCGAGAGCGCCCTGCCGGGAACCGATCTGGTCCTCTATCGGGTACGGGAGAAACGCTGAAAAACGAGATGAAGCAGATGAAGAAGCATATGAAGACGTGGGGGCTGACCGCCTGAGAGGCTCGGCCGAAACCGGCCCCCACGTGCTTCGAGCTGGTGAACTGCTGGTATCAGCCGTTCGCGGCGTTGAGCGAGCTGCTGACCGTGTTGAAGGTCGTGACCAGCGAATTGCCGACGGCTTGGAAGCCGGCGATCGCCGCCACCGCGATGAGCGCTGCGATGAGACCGTATTCGATGGCCGTGGCGCCTGACTCGTCCTTCAGCATCCGTTGAATGCCCTTGATCATCTCTAATCTCCTAACGAACTATTGAGGACGCAATCCCGAACGTCCATTGGCAGCTCGACAATACTCGGGAGATACGAGATCACCAAGAATCTTCGTTTCGACTTCGCGTAAACTGCTAAGCATTTACCGAAATATTATTGCATAAAATTGTATCCTTCGCTCTATTGCCCAAGATTGAGAGCAATAAAGCGAAGGATCCGATTACGCGAAACGGCGGCGCAACTCGTCCGCTCCGCGCGCGAGCAAGCCATTGTCGGTGCCGACCGCGACGAAGGTGAAGCCGGCATCAAGCCATTTGTGCGCTTCCGCCTCATTGCCGGTGAGATATCCCGCGGGCTTGCCGCCGCGCTTGCACGCTTCGAGCACGCGGCCGATCGTGGCCTGGACCTCGTCATGGCCGGTATCGCCGAGATGGCCGAGAGATGCCGCGAGGTCGTTGGGACCGACGAACACGCCATCGAGACCCGGTGTCGCCACGATCTCGTCGAGCGCCTCGACGGCGGCCTTGGTCTCGACCTGGACCAGGACGCAGATCTCGGCACCCGCCGTGCGGACGTAATCCTTGTTGCGGCCATAGGCGGCCGCCCGGCTGCCGGTCGAGATGCCGCGGAATCCGTCGGGCGGATAGCGGGTGGCGGCCACGGCGCGCTCGGCCTCGGCACGGTTCTGCACGAACGGGATGAGCAGGCTCTGCGCGCCGATATCGAGAACGCGCTTGATCAGCACGGGGTCATTCCAGGCCACCCGTACGATCGGCGTGGTCGTGCTGGTTTGCATCGCCTGCAGCTGAGCCACGAGGTCCGGCGGCTCGTTCGGCGAATGCTCGGTATCGAGCAGAATCCAGTCGAAACCGGCATGGCCGATGATCTCGGCCGTGGTGGCATTGCACAGTGTGCTCCACAGACCGATCTGCTGCTGCCCTTGCGCAATGGCCCGTTTGAACCGGTTTTCCGGCACCTTCATCTCAACCCTCCCATGCTGCTGCCCGGCACTCTAGCCGGGCATTTCACAGCATGGCGAGAGGCGTCTTGCGCATGGGTGCCGGGAAGGTGCCGTCGATCTCGGCGAGATCCCGGTCGTCAAGATCGAGCTCGAAGGCTTGCCGGATCTCCTTGAGATGACTCGGATCGGCGGCCTTCGGGATCGAGATGACCCCCTCTTGCTGCCGGAGCCAGGCGAGCACCACGGTGGCGGGTGCTACATGATGCCGCTCGGCGATCGCGGCCAGTGTCGGCTTGCCCAGCACCCGCCCCTGCTCGAGCGGCGAATAGGCCATGATCGAGACGCCATGTTGGCGGCACCAGGGCAGGAGATCGAATTCCGGCCCGCGCCGCAGGGGATTGTAGAGGATCTGGTTGCTGGCGGTGCGGCCGCCGGCCGCCACCCAGTCCGCCATATCGTCGAGATCGAAATTGCTGACGCCGTAATGGCGGATCTTGCCGTCGGCGACGAGCCGCTCCATCGCCTCAATGGTCTCGCCCAAGGGCACGCCGCCGCGCCAGTGCAGGAGATAGAGATCGAGCCGGTCGGTGCCGAGTCGCTTCAAGCTGCGCTCGCAGGCGCGGATCGTGCCGGTGCTGGTGGCGTTGTGGGGATAGACCTTGCTGACGATCGTGACTTTGTCGCGCTGCCCGGCGATCGCGGCGCCCACGACCTCTTCCGCCCCGCCCTCGCCATACATCTCCGCCGTGTCGATGAGGGTGAGGCCGAGCTCGATGCCGGCCCTGAGCGCCGCCGCCTCGGCCTGACGACGATCAGCCCGCTCGCCCATCCCCCAGGTGCCCTGCCCGATCGGCGGAACGGCGAGTCCCGGCGCCAACTCGATTGTCACTGGGTGAAAACGCCCTGGCGGAGATAGTGCTTGAGGTATTTTGTCGCGAGCTGGTCGGTGATCACGATGATGCAGACATCCGTGGTCTGGAACTCGGGATCGATGACGGCGCCGTCGCCGATGAAGCCGCCCAGGCGCAGATAGCCCTTGATGAGCGGCGGCAAGGCCGACAGCACGGCGCGCGCCTCGAGCTCGGCAACGGCCTTCTCGGCCTCGACCTCCCGCGGCGGCAAGAGGTCGGTCCGCACATAGCGGCCCGGCAACGCCCGGGCACGCAGATGCTCGGGTGCCAGGTGATTGTAATGGAGGTAGGAGAGCGGCCGGGCATTCTCCTGCGGGTTGGTACCGGGCAGGCTGGCGCAGCCGAACATGATCTTGGCGCCGTAGATCGTGGCGTAGGAAGCGATGCCGCGCCACAGCAGCGTCATCGTCGCCCGGTTGCGCCGGTGCGAGAGGTCGGTGCAGGCGCGGCCGAGCTCCATGATCTCGCCCGGCACCGCCATCAGCTTCGAGATGTCGAACTCGGTCGCCGTGTAGAAGCCGCCATTCCGCTCGGCCGCACTCTTGAGCAGCAGGCGATATGTCCCCACCACGCGGCCTTCGCCACCGTCGGTGTGGTCGATCAACACGAGATGGTCGCAATAGGCGTCGAATCGGTCGAAGTCGCGCCGCGCCGCCCGCATCTCGGGCGTCGGGCGCGCCGTCAGCTCCTCGTAGAAGACCTGGTAGCGGAGCGCCTGGGCTGCGGCGATCTCCGCCGCGGACCGGGCGATCCGGACCTCCATGGGGCCCTGGCGAATGCCCTCTACGACAGTGGGGAAGCCCCCGTTGCCGGACAGCGGCGCACTTGCCGAATGTCGAGCGGCGGCATCAACCATGACCACCTCCGCAGCGCGGTTTAGCCTTCAAGTCTAGCGCAAATGGAGCCATGTGCTACGGATTTTCCGATCTCTCAAATCAGGTTGCGAAGCGGTTCGAAACTGCTTCGGGATCCGGTCGGCGTCCATCGCCGACAGAGCCCCTCCTATCGGGCTCTTAATATATCGAATAATTGATCGCGCTTTTATGACAGCTGGCGGCCGGATGCAAGGAACAACGACCATCGCCACGCACATTCCGAAAAAGCAAGCCAGATCATGAAGTTAATAAAAATATAGGAAGCGGCCTCGACGGACTCATGGCTGGATTGAGCAGGCCGACGCGGCCGATTTCTTGACATGAAACAGCGCCTATGTCCTATTGCGCGCCGTCGTCGCCCGGGAATGCGGCGGCACCCTCGGCCCATCGGTTTTGGACCGAGGATTTTTGCATTCCGACCGGGCGGCTATGAACGCCCGACATCGCCATCCGTATCGAACGACCTCTAGATCGGTCGCAACCACGACCAGGAGCCTATTGTGGCACGCAAGACGCCCCTCAAGGACATGCGCAATATCGGCATCATCGCGCATGTCGACGCCGGCAAGACCACCACGACCGAGCGCATCCTCTATTACACGGGGCGCAGCCACAAGATCGGCGAGGTCCATGACGGTGCGGCGACGACCGACTACATGGAGCAGGAGCAGAAGCGCGGCATCACGATCCAGTCGGCTGCCGTCACGGTCTTCTGGAAGGATCACCAGATCAACGTCATCGACACGCCCGGCCACGTCGATTTCACCATCGAGGTGAACCGTTCGCTGCGCGTGCTGGACGGTGCCGTCGTGGTGTTCGACGGTGTTGCCGGCGTCGAGCCGCAATCCGAGACGAACTGGCGCCTGGCCGACAATTACAACGTCCCGCGCATGTGCTACGTCAACAAGATGGACCGCTCGGGCGCCAATTTCCGCCGCTGCGTCGAGATGATCCGCACGCGCTTGGGCGCCCGCCCGCTGTGCCTGCAGATCCCGATCGGCTCTGAGGACAATTTCCGCGGCATGATCGACCTCGTCGAGATGCAGGCGCTCGTCTGGCACTCGGACGAAAAGGATGCGCCGTGGGAAGTGAAGGCACCCGATCCGGTCGCGCTTGCCAAGGATCTCAAGATCGTCGTCAAGGAGGATCTCGACATCCTCAACGACGTTGCGAAATACCGGTTGGAGCTGGTCGAGACCCTGCTCGAGCTCGATGACGCCGCCATGGAGCAGTATCTCGAGACCAACGAGGAGCCGTCGGTCGAGGTGCTGAAGGCGTGCGTGCGCAAGGGCACCATCACCGGCGCCTTCACCCCGGTTCTGTGCGGCTCGTCCTTCAAGAACAAGGGTGTGCAGCAGATGCTGGACGCCGTCGTCTGGTACCTGCCGGCGCCGAGCGATGTCGAGGCGATCAAGACCGTGGATGAGGAAGGCGTTGTCATCGGCGAGCGTATCTGCTCGGACGACGAGCCCTTCTCGGCCCTGGCGTTCAAGGTCATCAACAACCAGTTCGGCGCCTTGACCTTCGCCCGCGTCTATTCGGGTGTCGCCACCAAGGGCATGACGCTCTTGAACTCGACCAGAGGCAAGAAGGAGCGCATCGGCCGCATGGTCGAGGTGTTCGCCAAGGACACGAACCCGATCGAAGAGACCCGCGCCGGCGACATCATCGCCTTCGTCTCGTTGCAGGAGACGGAGACGGGCGACACGCTGTGCGACGCGGCCCATCCGGTCATCCTCGAGCGCATGAAGTTCCCGGATCCGGTCATCAGCGTCTCGGTCGAGGCCAAGACCAAGGGCGAGCAGGAGAAGCTGGGCCAGGCGCTGGGCAAGATGGTCCGCGCCGACCCCTCGCTCCGCCTGGAGCTCGACAAGGAGACCGGGCAGACCATTCTGCGCGGTATGGGCGAGCTGCATCTCGAGATCACCATCGACCGCATCCGCACCGAATATGGCGTTGAAGCCAATGTCGGCCGGCCGCAGGTGGCCTATCGCGAGACGATCACCAGCAAGGTCGAGCATATCTACACGCACAAGAAGCAGACCGGCGGCTCCGGCCAGTACGCCGAGGTCAAGATCATCTTCGAGCCGCGCGAGCGGGGCGAGGGCTTCGAGTTCAAGGACCAGGTCGTCGGCGGCTCGATCCCGCGCGAATTCATCCCGGCGGTCGAGTACGGCATCAAGACCCAGAAGGAGGAAGGCGTCCTCGCCGGCTTCCCGACGGTCGACTTCAAGGCGACGCTCATCGACGGCAAGTACCATGACGTGGACTCGTCGGCGATCGCGTTCGAGATCGCGGCCCGCGCTTGCTTCCGCGAAGGCATCCGCCGGGCCAACCCGATCCTCTTGGAGCCGGTCATGAAGGTCGAGGTGGTGACGCCCGAGAATCATCTGGGCGACTGCATCGGCGACTTGAACCGCCGGCGTGGCCAGATCCTGGAGCAGCTCGATCGCGGCACGAACCTCGCCGTGCTCGCCCATGTGCCGCTGTCGGAGATGTTCGGCTATATCGGCGATCTCAGGTCCATGACCTCGGGTCGTGCGACCTTCACCATGGAGTTCAGCCACTACGATCCGGTGCCGCGTAACGTCGCAGACGAGATCGTCTCGACCAAGGCCGCGTGATCGGCAGGCCCAATCGGCTATGACGAGGGCGGCGGAGGCAACTCCGCCGCCCTTTTCTTTTGCAGAGATCCCAAGATGAGCGAAAAGACGCAGCCCCGATCGCCCGATCCGGACGATGACGATGGCAGCTCCAATCGTGGGGCGCTGATCGGCCTCGCCGTCATCGTCGTGCTGGGGCTGATCGGCTGGTTCGTGGTGCGCGGCCTGCAGCATAAATCGGCGCTCGAAGATTGCATGATGTCCGGCCGCCACGATTGCGAGCAGCTTCAGGGCACATCCAAATAGGGGAGGCTCGGATGGCGGTTGCCGATCCCTTCGATCTCGACCGTTTCGTCACGGCCCAGGCGCCCACATACGACCGGGCGCTGGCCGAGCTCGAGGCCGGCTGGAAGCGGACCCATTGGATGTGGTTCATCTTCCCGCAGCTGCGCGGCCTCGGCCATTCCGCCATGGCCGGCCTTTACGGCATCGGCTCGCTCGACGAGGCCCGGGCCTATCTCACCCACCCGCTGCTGGGCCCCCGGCTCGAACGCTGCACGCGCGCCGTGCTGGCCGCCGAAGGCCGCTCGGCGAGAGAGATCTTCGACACGCCCGACGATATGAAGTTCGGCTCGTCGATGACGCTCTTTGCACTCGCTGGCGCGGAAGCGGACGACAACCCCTTCCGCACTGCCCTCGATCGCTATTGCGGCGGGGTCATGGACGAGCCGACGGTGGCGCTGCTGCGCCGCGCCGGAGCGATCTGAGCTTAAGAGAAAAAAGTGGGGCTCTGAACCCCAGCTCACCGCGCGAAGAGCGACCTGCCCACCTCGCGGACCGTTCGCATGATGTGTGCGTGGAGATAGCCGTCCCTCGCCATGCGCGGCCAGTAGCGCAAGCCATGTCGGCGCAAGGCTTTACCAGCGCTGGCCTGCCACCAAAAATTGACGTTGAGGCTTGCCTCCAGCGTATAGAACTGATGCCACCAGTAAATGGGAATGTAGATGAAGTCGCCCGGCTCCAGGATCGCCCGCAACGGCGTCGCACGGCTGAATCGTGGGTAGCGGGACAGGTCCGGCGTTGCGATCTCGACACGGCTGAAGTTCGACGTGTAGTCCCAGACGCTCCGCGGATAGAGCTCATGGAGCTGCGCCGACGGGAAGAGAATGATCTCCTTTCGGCCAAGGACCTGGACGTTGATGTTATCTTCCATGTCGTAGTGCGTCTTCGTCAGGCTTCCGGTCGTCGCCATCCAAATGTTCTTGGCGACGACCTTGCCGAGAACGTACGGAATTGGCGGCGACTCGTCGTCCAGGGCACCCCACGCTTCGAGCGGCTTTTGGTCGATGCGGCACTTCTGTTCCGGGTCCGCCGGCGCGAAGATATCGTCGATGGTTTTCGCGAACGCGACTTCCCGCTCGGCACCGATATTCAGCCTCTCGGCATCGTCGAGGTACCCGGCATTCGCGGGAACGCCGATCTTCACATCCCGCGTACCGTGTGTCGCCTTCAAATACTCGGGCGTCCATTTGTACGAAGGGGGCCAGTCTTTGACCCCGCCGCGCACAATGACGGGGCGCTCGCAACGCACATAGCGCTCGGCGAACTCTTGGACGCTCGGTGCGAGAGCGACCTCGACAGCGGCAGCGTTCTCGAACATGCGGTCGATCTTATCATGGGCGCGACCGGCGCGCCATAATCGAACGGCAGTTAACGGTCAATATTTAAGTTTCGCAACTGCACATCGTGCACCGCAATATTACAATGGATCAGAGGGTTAACTGAATTCGTCGTAATATTTAGCGCATATTATAAATAGCATATCGACCAAAAGTCGTATGGACATAACAAATTACATCGATCGAGCCGTCAGGCCAAAAGCAAGTGGCGCGCAACGGAGAGAGCATCATCCTAATCGCGGACCGAGCCCGACCGGCATCGCCGATCCAGACACAGGACGGACACGGACAGCAAAAAGGGCCTAGCCGCATTCAGCCAAGCCCTTCAAAAGATTTGGTGGGTGTTGTAGGGCTCGAACCTACGACCCGCTGATTAAGAGTCAGCTCAGAACGAGGATTACTGAGGAGTTCTTGCGCTAAATTGCGCATTTTCATCCTGAGCAAATTCAAGGTGTTAGGAGCATGTCAACCGGCGACGAGCCGGATCCTGCTCATGTCGTTTGAGATACCAGGGGATGGTAGACCGCGGCTGGATTAACTCTTTCAAGGCCCATTCGGCTTCTCACGGCTCCGGGGAGGGTGCAGCAAGCCGCCTATTTGAAGTCAGTCTGACATCGGCATCTCTCACATCGGTCGCCTCGCCGCAATCCTGCGCCGATCCCAGAGCCGCAGGCCACGGACTGCCAGATCGGCGACCGACGGCAGCAGCCGGGGCTGCATGAGGTCGGGATCGAAGGCGCTCATCCGGCGAGCATTCTCGCGATAGCAATCCTCGACGAACTGGCGAAAGCTGAACCCGTCGAGAAACAGGTTCGCTTGTGTCACCGCGAACCTGCGGCCGTCGCTGGCGGCCTGCCCGCGCCTGACCATACCGAGCAGCCGTCGGCCGGCGCGGCCGTAGAACCAGGTCGATTTGAGGGCGCGCGTCAAGGCGACGTGGCCCCGCCGTTTCTCGCGCCAGGCCATATAGTTGATGAAGAAAACGATATGCCGCGTCTCCTCGTGCATCAGCACATCGAAGATCTCGAACATCGCTTCAGGCAGGAATCCCGATTGCCGTGCGGTCTTGAAGGCGCCGAAGCCGAGGAACGCGTCGAGGCACTCGCCGAAGCCGAAATCGATGAAGGCCTTCTCGATATCCGCCGGCAGCGTTTCGAGCGGCTGCTCCGTCGCCTCGAGTCCGTAGCGGTCGATCATCACCCGGATCAGCTTCGCATGCCGGGTTTCCTCCACACCTTGCAATGCAATGGCTGCGCGGACGACAGGATCGCCCACATGCGGCGTGAAGGCGGCGACGATGGCGCCGGCGCGGCGCTCGGTATGGTAGACCTCCTGCCAGAAGGGCACGCTGCGCAGCCGCGCCAGCGCCGCCGCGTCGAGCTCCGGCCAGGGCAGCGTTTCCGGGTCGAAGACCTCGTGCGTTGTCATGAACTGGCGGCAGAAAAGTTCCTTATGTTCCTCCGACCCGGCCGCGACGCTCATGCGCGCACGCCCTCGACGGAGGCGGCGGGCCGCAAGAAGCGCAGCGCCAAGCGCGCCAGCCATGGCACCGTCGTGGGACGCGCCAGCCTCGCGTCGTAACCGGCAAACCGACGATCGTTTTCGGCAAGACAGAGCGCCATCAGATCGCCGGCGCCGATGTCGGTGTTGCTGACGGCCTTGCTCCCGGTCATCGTGAATTTATGGTCCTGGGGCTTGCCCAGCTTCCCATCGCCATCCATGCCTCGCGCGATGCCGATACGCTCCCAAATGAGGAACCCCCAGACGGCCACCACGCGCAGCTCGAACCAGACGCGGCGCGCCCAACCGCAGGTGCGCCGGTGCGCGGTGAGCCAATTGGCAAAAAGCAGGATGTGCCGGCACTCCTCCTGCATGACCGGCTCGAAGGTAGCGACGAGCTCCGGCGGGAAGAAGCCGGAGCGCTCCGCGACGGCAAAAAGGCCGAAGGCGAAGAAGCTATCGATGCATTCGCTGAAGCCAGTGACAAGATAGGCCCACTCGGTGTCACGCGGCTTCTGGTAGGCCGGCTCGGGCTCGAGCTCGATGCCGTATGCCCTGACGAGATTGGATAGCACGACCTTGTGGCGGCTCTCCTCCCACCCGTTGAGCGCCAGTGCCGCGTGCCAGTCCGGGTCGGTCAGGGTCTCGGCATAGGTCGTCATGCGGAGCGAAGCCTTGCCTTCGGTCTGGACTGCGATGTCCCAGATCGGCAGGCTCACGAGCCGGTCCCGCTCTGCCGGACCGAGCTTCGGCCAGTCGATGATTGTCGGCCTGTAAGGGTTGAAGGTCTCGCGGAACATCCGCGTGACGGCGCGTTTGTGCGCCGGAGTCCCCGGCCGCAATTCGCCGGGCTCGTCGCTCGTCCAGTGGCGTGAGGCGCGATCGGCGGCCGCGACGGGAGCGCTGTCGATCGAGTCCGCCGTCGCAAGCACCAGTCCGCCGGGAGGAGACGCAAGATAGGCGTCCATCTTATGAGATGGGTCGTTCATCAGGTGGGATCGCTTTCGTCGATGGGAAGATCAGAGGACGAGAGTTCCGGCCTTGGCCGCGCCGTGGCACCTTTCGACCGCCAGCCGGTTCGCGACATTCCAACAAGCGTGCAGGTACTCGGGACTGGGGTTCTGGTATTCGAGGCACGAGGCGTGCTTTTGCACATCGTAAGCGAAGAGCATTCTTTTGCTACCCGGGTATGGTGCGTCCCAATTCGGCCGCGACGTCGACGCCGGCTTGCCGTCACGATCGACCGGCGCCGAGGTCCCGGCCGCGAGGCCGTTTATTTCTCTTACCACAACGCGGATTGAAGCCAAGTCCGGCCGAATGCATGCCGGATCCAGATCCGGTCGGATCAACTCAGCCCGGCCGGTGAATCTTGCTCTGAATCAAATAGATAGAACAGGATTCGCGCCTTGGGCTGGGACAACCTAAGACGATCCTGCTCCAGCCCGCTGTCCGCGGCGGCAGCGACAGGAATCGAGGCATCCCCGCGCGACAATTCTCCCGCCGCGTGCTCTTCCAGAGCCGGGATGATTCGTGTTACGGAGCAAAGCTATAACTGGGCGGTCATGGCTGGAAGTCGGCCACCATGACACCCGAATGCCCCAAAACCGACCTGGGCCATATGATGTCTCATACAGGCAGGAACGGCATCGATCATCCGCTCTTGGGGCGGATGGGCCGGCGCGAGATGCTGTTGCTGATGCTCGCCGCGGCGTGCTCCATGCCAGCGCGGACCGGTGCCACGGATGCGCCTGACGGCGCGCTCAATGAGCGCGCGTCCGGGCCGGTCTCGGCACTCTATGCCGGCCTCGTTGCAGTGATGAAGGCCGGGCGCTCCGTGCCTTTCGCCACACGCTGCGCGCAGCTCACCCCCGTGATAGACAGCGTCTTCGATTTGCCCGCCATCTTGAAGGGTGCCGTGGGGCCGCGCTGGGCCGCGTTGACGCCGGATGAGCAGGCCGCCCTGCTCGACGCCTTCCGACGCTTCACCATCACCACCTATGTAGCCAGTTTCAATAATTTCGGCGGAGAGCGCTTCGACATATTGCCGGACCAGCGCAGAGTCGGCGATTCGGTGGTGGTGGCGACGCAGATCGTGCCGGGATCGGGGAAGCCGGCGCAACTCGACTATGTCCTGCATTCGGCAACCGGCGAGGCCACCGCGACCTGGAAAATCACCGACATCCTGCTTGACGGCTCGTTCAGCCAGGTCGCGGTCCAGCGTTCCGAATTCCGCAGCTCGCTCGCCGCCGGCGGTGCCGTGCAGCTGATCTCGACGCTCGATCACAAATCCGCCAGCCTCTCCAACAACTCCTAGGCTTCCACGTCCTGCCGAAGCCGGCCTGGCGCCCCGACCGCGGCGAGCAGGGCCGGCAGGAAGCCGAAGGTGGTCAGCAGCGTGCAGGCCAGGCTGATCAGCAGCAGCAATCCCATGCTGGCCGTGCCCGGGTGGCCCGATAGGGTCAGCGTGCCGAAGGCGCTGCTGGTGGTGAGCGCCGAATAGAGCACGGCGCGCGCCGTCGCCGAGCCCAGGACCGAGGTCTGGCCCTTCCGCCAATTCATCACGAAATAAATATTGAACGACACCCCGACGCCCAGCAGCAGCGGCAGAGCGATGATGTTGGCATAGTTGAGCGACGATCCAGTCGCCACGACGACGACGACCGTGATGAGGGAGGAAAGCAGCAGCGGCGCCAGCACCAGCGCCGAATCCAGGATCCGGCGCAGCGAGATCAGCAGAATGAGTGCGATCGCCGCGATCGCCGTCAGAGCGGCCGTGCGAAACGCATCGACGATCGTGCCCCCGGTCGCCTCGAAGGCGATCGCGGCGCCGCCGGCATTCGGTGCCACGGCCACCACCTGGTCGACGAAGCGCCGGAGCACATCACTGTCCTGCGTCGCCGGCGTCGGGACGACCTGGATGCGGGCGCGTCCGTCCGGCAGCAGCCAGTCCCGCGAAAGCTCCGCAGGCAGGGCTTCGACCGAAACCGGCTGCGCCGTGAGCGCGGTCCGGAGCTGCTCGAGCAGCATGGGCAGGTATCGGGTCAGGCTCTCGTCGACGGCACGCACGATCGGGTCCGACGCCACCGACAGGCGCCGCAGATCGCCGGCGACCGCCGCGAGAGGATGGTCCGTCGGCAGCTTCGCCAAAGCAGGTTCGATGGCGGCAAGAGCATCCCCGGCGGCCGTCCGGATCTCGTCCGGCGAAGGCGGCGTCACGTTCGGGCGCGGTGCCAAAGTGACACCGAGCAGTGCCTCGGCATCGCTCACCAGCGCCAGCTTCGCCGCCTGATCGCCCGGGACGAAACTCTCGATCGACAGAACCCGGGCGACCAGAGGCAGGCTGCCAAGCTGCTGCGCCTCGGCGCCGATCTCCGCGATGCTTGGGACCATGACGTTGATGGATAAGGGGTTCGTCGTCGGCGAGGCCATGAGGTCGTAGAGCGTCTTCAGCGCCTCGGTCGTCGGATCCTTGGTATGGAGGGGGTCAGCGTCGAAGCGGAGCACCGGCAGCAGGGCGAGGCCGGTCGCGCCGAGCAGAATGAAGGCCGCCAGCAGCCATCGATGACGTTGCCGCACCGCCCGATCGAGAGGGGCAGCCCAGCGCAAGCCGATCTCGCTCGGCTCGCCGGGCGGCTGAAACAGCCTTATTGCCGCGGGCAGAAAGGTGAAGGTGCAGCAGAAGGCGATCAGCATGCCGATGCCGGCGATCAGGCCGAGCTCGGCCACGCCGAGGAAACTGGTGGGGACGAACGCCAGGAAGCCGGCGGCTGTCGCCATCGAGGCCACCAGGATCTGGGCGCCTGCGCGGCGCGCGGTGGCGCTCAGCGCAGCCCTTGGGTCGCCCAGCTCGTGAAGGGCTTCGCGATAGCGCACCACGAACTGGATGGCGAAATCGACCGCGAGGCCGACAAAGAGGATGCCAAACCCGACCGAGACGAGGTTGAGCGTGCCGACCGCCTCGGTCGCGAACAGCAGCGTCAGCAGCAAGCCCAGCCCGAGCGTCAGCAGGATCGGCACGATCAGGCGCCAGCTGCGTACGGCCAGGAAGAGCCACAGCGTGATCAGGACGACGCTCGCAGCGAGCCCCGCAACCATGCCCTGGGCAACCGTCGCGAACTCATCGTCGGCGAGCGCGACCGCACCGGTGATGCGCACACGCACGTCGCCGGACTTGACGGCCGGCAGTCGGGCGATGATGTCCCGCAACTTCTCGACTGCGACACCGCCCGGTTGCAGGGCGGCGAAATCGAGCCGAGGCTGAATCAGCACGAACTTGTCTGATCCAGCGAGGTCCCCGAGCTCGCCGCCCATCAACCGCTCCCAGGAGAGGGCCTGCGGCTTTCCGTCGATGGCCGCGGCCATGGTCTGGTGGAACGCCGTCAGGGCCGGACGGAGCGGCTCCGCGTCGGCCTGGCCGAGGGCGACGCCCTTGCCGATCAGCGACAACGCGGCGAAGAGCCCGCGCGCACTCGGATCGGCGGCCAGCTCGCCTAGAAAAGGCTGGCTGTCGATGAGATGGTCGAGCAGCGCCTGGAGCTTCGGAGTATCCAGGAAGAGCAGTCCCTCTCGAGACAGGAATGGCGAGCTGTCGGGGCGCCTGACCGTGCGGAAGTCGTCGGGCTCGAGCGCCACCGCTGCCGCCAGGGCGCCGGCGGTCGTTTCGACCGCCTCGGGTGTCCGTCCATCCACGACGGCGACCAGGAGATCGTTGAATTGCGGGAAGTCCCGGGCGGCGACGATCTGATTATGCCGCCACGGCAGGCTCTCGGGAAACATCAGGTTGGTATTGGTGTTGATACCGAGATGGTGGGCCGCCGTCACGGCGCTGAGGCAAGCCAGCACGCCACCGGCGATCATCACGATCAGCGCCCGACGGTGTGACCAAGAAACGATGCTCGAAAGGAAACCCAGAAACGCCATCGGCTACCGGGTCGTCTTCGCGTTCATGACGACCATCCGCGGCGGGCCCGCCACGCTATCCCGCAAAGTCGCGAACGGCTTCCTCAAGTCTGGTCACCGATCCCGCCGCCGCCCTGAATGGGGACGATTAGAACGCCGTTCGCCGGCATCTTGTGCCCGCGCCAAGTGACCTGGTTGGTCAGGAAGCTCGCCCCGACCACGGCAACCGACAACAGGTCGCGCAGCGGCAACAGCCAGAAGGGCGTCGGAAAGGCCCGCATGGGGAGGTGATTGCGCAGCGTCCGGTCGATGCCGTGCGCGGCCGCTGCCCGGACGGCCCAGCATCCGAGAAAGACCCCGGCCGACCACCGAGCGCCGCCGGAGAAGATCATCGCCAAGCATGACCAGAACAGAGGATGCTGGATCGTCGAGGCGCACAGCAAGACCGGGGCGAGCTCGCGAATCGTGCGGGCCCAGCGAAGCTCGTGCCACCAGACGGAAGGCAGGTCCGCCTCCGGCATGGTCGCCGCCGGTACGATATCGGCGAGCCTGATCGACAGGCCGAGCTTCCGGATGTGTTGTCCGAGCACGTTGTCCTCGGCGAGGACATGGACCAACGGATGGAGGCCGCCGATACGCTCTAGCGTCTCGCGACGAAACATGGCCGTGCTGCCCAGGCAATCCTGACGCCCCAAGGCGCGGGACAGAAGCACGCCGGGCAGGACCGTATGATTGATCTGGGTCGCCCCGAGCGCGCGTTCCCAGCCCTCGGGTACCGGCGGTCTGGCGAAAGAAAGCGAGGTCACCAAGCCCGTACCGGGCCTGGCGAGCTCCGTGACCAGAACCTGCAGATAGTCGGGCGATAAATGCAGGTCACTGTCCGAGATCACCAGGATATCGTGCTTCGCGAACGGCAGCATGTTGATGAGGTTCGAAAGCTTGCGGTTCGATCCGTGCAGTGTGGAGTCGATGACGACTTTGACATCCCGTTCGGGAAAGCGCCGCTGCAGACTTTGGACCACGGCGAGCGCCGGGTCGGCCGCGTGATGGACGCCGAAGACGATCTGGAACTCCGGGTATGCTTGGGTGAAGCAGGATTCAAGCGCCTGCTCGAGCAAGGGCTCGTCGCCGCAAAGGGGCTTCAAGACGGTGACCGGCGCCAGCGTCGGCTGGTCACCGCGCTCGGCTATGGTCGATCGAGCGAAGTGCCTGACCGAGATCAGCCCGAGAATGCACACCATCACGCCGGCGCAGGCGAGCAAATCGGCGACGATAGCGAGCACCATTAGCGCATCCCCCGAATGTTCTGCATTACTTTTTGGTGTCCCTCGGAGATCGCCATTTAAGGGAATAGCGTGCTAATTCATAGCTCCATTTCGGCTCCGAATTGTTGACGACCTTGACTACGACCATTGCAGCGGGAGCATACCATCCGGTTTCCGAGGTCTCGCCGTGGAGAAACAAGGCCGACCACCCCGTCTTGCACTCGTAACGGAAGGCGGGGAACGAGCCGGCAGGGACGCTGACCGTCTCGAACGCCGTGACCGCGCAGCTTTGGTCCAGGTCTGCCGAAACAATCTGATCCGAGGTCGAGATCACGAATTTCCCGTGCCAGGTCATCCCGACGCGTAGCGGAAAGGGCATCGCCGGCGCGGCTGGCTCAAAGCTGACCAACTCCTTGCCGCCCTTGCCCAGGATGCGCAGCAGGGCGCCGGTGTCTGCCGAGAAATAGGCGACGTTGTCCTGGCATTGGCTCATCAGCGATCCGTCCGCGTCGCGCCCCTTGATTTCCCAACGCTGGCAGGCGATGGACTCCCATCGGTCGACATATTCGAAGACGTCGCCCTCGCTGTAGGTGGGCCTTTCGGCGATCGGCTGATCCGTCGCCCGGGACTGGAGCGGCAGCGCCGCCACAACCGCGCCGACGGCGATGGCGACCGCCCTCAAGCCGCGACGTCCAGACATGGGTGCCGGAGCCCGGCCGCTGGTGATCCCGCTCGCCGGACGGAGCGGCGTTTCGGCGGCGTCGGCAAGGTGCGTTATGTTCTTCTCCCTTCCGGCACGGGAAGCGACAGGGATTCATCCAGCGCGCGCCGCCATAAATCTCGCCATCCGCGCCGGATTGTCGTAAAGCCGAATCTACGCTTAACGGCCGACCCGCAGCGCGGCCAAGCTGAGGCATCATCGAGAACACTTTGCGCACGCTGTCAATCACCTTTGCCATCTGCGGCATTATGTTAGCGACCTTGCTGGTCGGCTGGTACGGTTTCGGCCCTATCGGGACGGCGCTGCTTTCGGTCGGCGGCTCCGGCTTTTCGTTGTTGTGCGCCTGGCAGGTCGTAACAGCGGTGGTCGTCGGCAGCTGCTGGCGTGCAGTCGCGCCGCTGAGGGGCCCACGCCACATCGCGCCGTTCCTCTGGGGTCGGATCGTCCGCGACGCGGCCGGCAGCTGCCTGCCGTTCTCGGCGGTCGGCGGGTTCGTCCTGGGCATCCGAGCCGTGACCCTGCACGGGATCGCGTGGTCCGTCGCCACGCTCTCCCTGGTGGTGGATCTCACCGCCGAGTTCCTGGCGCAGATTCTTTTTACGGTGTGCGGGCTCCTCGTCCTAATGGGCCGCTCGACCGACATGTCGCTGACCAGGCCGATCGAGATCGGCATCGCGCTGGCGGTGGTCACTGGCGCTGTAGTGCTCCGATTGCACAAGGCGGCGGTGCCACTCTTTGTCCGGTTCGGACGCCGGATTCTCGGCGACTGGTTTGCCGGCCAGGATGGCGACGCGGCGGCGAGATCCGAAATCGAGCTGACGGCGCTGTATGGCGACTCCCGCCGGATGGCGTTGGGCACGGCCGGCCATCTGGCCGGGTGGGTGTGCAAGGGAGTCGGCAACTGGCTTACATTTCGGCTCTTGGGATCGGATATCGACCTCAGCGCTGCGTTGGCGATCGAGGCGCTCCTGCACGCGCTCCTCGCCCCGGCCTTTGTCGTCCCGGGCTATGCAGGCGTACAAGAGGCAGGATATGCCGCCATCGGTGCGCTGTTTGGCATTCCACCCGAGGTCTCGCTCAGCGTGTCGCTGCTGCGCCGCGCCCGGGACGTCGCCATCGGCATCCCGGTCCTCTTGGTCTGGCAACTGATCGAGATGCGCCGGTTGCATAAACCCTGGCTGCCTGAGGCTGAGGATAGCGATGCGCAGCGAACGGCTGCAGCGGCCCCGCAGATACCCCCAGCCGGTTGATCGCAGGACACTTTCCGGCCCGCAATCGCGGGCGAACTTGCGGTAAATGCCGGCGGCCAGACGATCCATGAAACGAGCTCGGTAATGCGCGGGCTGTGACTACCGACGCGAGGGTGCCCCCCGTAAGCGCCGATAATGGCCGACGCGATCGATGCTCGACGCCAATGTGCTGCTTCCGGATCCGGGACCGTTTGTGAGCTGCGGTCTTCCATATCGATGGGAACAGGACCCAGCAAAAGGCGCCGACCGTTCGACCCCGACCAGCGGCAAGTGTAGGCACTTCTCGCTAATCCACGGTCATCGCTGTATGTCCGCTATTCGCAGCGGTAGCCGAAGGACCGAGTGTCTTCCCTGGGTCGAAACCGGCCCATCGGTTCCGGTTGGATTTGCGATGGTCCGCTTACGGACCGGGTATGTCGAACTCGGAGATTCGGCTCAACGCCGAACTATTGGCGACGAATCGGGCCGTCGGCGGCACGAGGCAAAGCAGTGCCGCGAGCATCCAGAAGGCGTTGCGCAGCCCGACCTCGTTGGAAACAAGCCCGATGATTGCCGGACCCGCCAGGATGCCCGCATAACCGGTCGTAGTCATTGCGCTGATCGCGAGTGCGGCCGGCATCACCGTCTGCGATCCGGCCTTGCGGAAGAGTATCGGCACGATGTTGGACGCGCC
This sequence comes from uncultured Alphaproteobacteria bacterium, assembly GCA_963762435.1. Classification (GTDB taxonomy): domain Bacteria; phylum Pseudomonadota; class Alphaproteobacteria; order ATCC43930; family CGMCC-115725; genus JAXDMU01. The sequence continues at coordinate 21,879 of CAVXLN010000001.1, forward strand.
GAGTCCGATCAGCAGGAAGCCCGCCATCGCGAGAAAGGTGATCGGGGCCGTGAGGAGCAGAGCGAACCCGCCCACCGCCAGGACGCCGCTCCAGAACAGGATATTGCGATCGCCGAAGCGGGCCGTCACCGCATCGCCGGCGAGGCGTCCGACGGTCATGGCGATTGCGAATAGCATATAGCCGACGCCGCCTTTCGCTGGGGCGAAGAGCCCGGTGCTCACGATCAGCAGCGCGCTCCAGTCGAGGATCGCCCCTTCCACGAGGAAGGAGACTGCCGCGAGGGCGGCGATGAGGAGGACGATGCCGCGCGGCATCGCGAAGAGCGGACCTTTTTCGCCCTGTGCCCCGGCCAGGAGGCGCGGCCACGCGAACAGGATCGCGACCAGCATGATGACCGAACAGGCCAACGTGCTCGTCAGCGGATCGAGACGACACGACAGCAAGGCGGTTATCAGGATCGAGCCGGCAAATCCGCCGACGCTGAACAATGCGTGGAAGCCTGACATGAGGGGACGACCCGCAGCGCGTTCGACTTCGACCGCGTGAATGTTCATAGCCACGTCGAGCGAGCCCAGCGACGCGCCGAAGCCGAGCAGCGCCAAGGCCAGCGTCGAAGGCGTCGCCGCGATCGATAGGAGGGGAAGGATCAGTGCCAATCCCAGGCCACCGGCCACAATGGCGGGCTTGCTTCCGTAGCGCGCGCTGAGTGCCCCGGTGAACTGCATCGCCACGACCGAACCGATGCCGATGCAGAGCAGCAGGAGGCCGAGCGTTCCGTCGTCGACGGCAAGGCGATTCTTGGCGAACGGCACCAGCGGCGCCCAGCAGGAAATGCCGAAGCCGGCGACAACAAAGGCGAGACGTGTGGCGAGCCGCGTGGCCGAATGATTATTCAACATCATGCACCGCCACTGCGCGTCGGCTTGGGGTGAGTGTCCTCAATCCAGCTACATCCGTATGCCGCTTGCCAGAATTGCGTCCGCGAGTTCGGCGGCGGGTCCGTTTAAGATTTTGCCCGGACCGAGCAGAACAATTTCGATGGTCCCGAGATCTGGCAGACCGTGACCGTTTGGGAGTTCGACCAGTCCAGCCGGGATCATATCTCCTGCGAAAACCGTGATGCCGAGTCCAGCAAGCGCTGCTGTTCGCAACCCGCTCAAGCTGCCACTTTTGCACACGATGCGCCAAGGACGACCGCACCGCTCAAGCGCGGCGAGAACCATGTCGTGGGTGATGCTGGGCTGTGAATAGAGGATCAGCGGCACCGGCGTTGATGGATCGAGGCGTGGCAGATCGCCGGATACCCAAGCTAGCCGATCGCGCCAGACAACGCGCCCGCGATCCTCTCCCGGACGACGTTTGCCGCAGACAAGGTCGAGCTCTCCGCGCTCAAGTTTCTCGTAGAGTTCCGCGGTCAAGCCGACAGTGAGCTCGAACTCGACAAGGGGGTGCGTGCGAACGAACGCCCGCAACACTTCCGGCAGCAGCGACGCGACAAAATCCTCCGACGCGCCGAACCGCAGCCGGCCGCGCAGCTCGGAGCCCGCGAAATAGCGTTCCGCCCGTTCGTTCGCCGCCAGGATGCTCCGAGCGAACTCGATCATGGCTTCGCCATCAGCCGTCATCGTTACCGAATGGGTGTCGCGGACGAAGAGGCGGCGTCCGGCCTCGTCCTCAAGCTTTCGGATGTGCTGGCTGACCGTCGACTGGCGCAAGCCGAGCCGCTCGGCGGCCCGGGTGAAATTCCGGGTCTGGGCAATCGCCAGGAAAGTCTGAAGCAGGATGGGATCGAGCATGGCTTCATCATCACAATATTCGATTACACTAATAGCGATATGCGGCATTCACAATGACCATCCGCGTCGGATATCAATCGGGCTATCGGCTGCACACGAGGCTCGAAATGATTTTGCTCCGCACCATCTGGTCACGCATCGACAAATTCCTGGCGGCCATTTTGCTGACGGTCGCTTTCGCCGCCATGATGCCGGCCCGCGGCGAGGCAGCAGAGGCCATTGGCTGGCTGGCGGATGCCGCGATCGTGCTGTTGTTTTTCATGCACGGGGCGAAGCTTTCACCCCAGGAGGCCCTCGTCGGAGCGCGGCACTGGCGGCTGCATTTGATGGTGCTCCTGAGCACGTTCGCCCTGTTTCCGTTGCTCGGCATGTTCGCGCGCTTCCTCGCCCCTGGGTTCCTTTCCGAGCCGTTATGGGCCGGGTTGATCTTGCTCACGGCACTGCCCTCGACGGTGCAAGCCTCGGTCGTTTTCACGTCGGTGGCCCGCGGTAACGTGCCGGCGGCGATGTGCAGTGCTACCGCCTCGAGCGTGCTCGGCGTTTTCCTGACCCCCTTGATCGCCGGCTTCCTGCTAACCCGCCACGGGCTCGACGCCTCCACGCACGCGATTCTTGGCATCGTGGCGCAACTTTTGCTGCCCTTCGTCGCCGGTCAGCTGCTGCGGCCATGGATTGGCGCCTATCTCACGCGCCATCCGCTGGCGCTCAAGAGCGTGGATTACGGCTCGATCCTGATCCTGGTCTACTCGGCCTTCAGCCACGGCGTCGTGGACGGCATCTGGCATCAGATCGATGGGGGAGGTCTGCTCAAGGTCGCGCTCGTCGATATCGCGCTGCTCTCATCCGTGATGACCATTCTCACTTTTGCGAGCAGGCGGCTCGGCTTTTCGCGTGCCGATGAAATCACCATCGTTTTCTGCGGATCGAAGAAAAGCCTCGTCAGCGGCATCCCGATCGCAAGCTTGCTGTTTGCCGGGCACGTCGGCCTCGTCGTGATCCCATTGATGGTGTTTCATCAGATCCAGCTCATGGTCTGCGCGTCGCTGGCACGGCACTACGCAGCACGCGGGACCCCGGCGAGGGTACCGCTCCCAGCTCTCCCCACAACTGCCCCGCCTATCCCTTCGAGAGCTCTCAAGGAAGAATGCGCATGAGCAAATCCCCAGCTTTGATCACATCGTCGGGCCGCCAACTTTGTCGGGGACGTCATACGCGTCGTCGCCTCTTCTGCGATGCCGACCGGAGCGTCTTGTCGTCGAGGGTGGGCGCCTAGCAGCGATCGCGGACTTTCATGACCGTGTCCGATTTCAGGAACTGCGATCAGCTTCCAGCCGACTGACATGGCTCGAAAAGAGGCAGGCCGTTTTTGGACCAACGCGGCGATCGAGTAGCCCGTAGGCGAGCCGATTGATTAGAGCCGGATCGGGCGAGCGCACGATCTTATGAGCGGCAGATTCCCTGGCTAAAGTAATGAAATGCCAGTTAATCTTTGACCTAGGATGCGAGTTCATCGATCGAACACGTCGGGCGAGGTATCTGCAGCGCGGCGCATACGCCGTTCGGCCCGAAGCGCCAGTCGGCGCGCCCGCCCATGCCAGCTACCAGCGCTGAGATAATGCAACGTCCGCGGCCGACACCAGGAAGCGTCGTGGGCGAGCCGGTGTTCGTAACAGTGCAGCAAACCTCGATGTCGTCGACCGACATCCCCACACAGATTTCGCCCACGCTCCATCTTAAGCCGTGACGCGCGGCGTTCATGATGAGCTCGGTTACAGCTAATCCGAGGCACCAGCACTGATCGGCCGGCAGGCGAACATTCTCGCGGCGGAGCGTCAGCCGAATGCCTGCGCTCGCGAGGCAAGAGGTCGATAGCACTTTGCAAACGGTCTGTAGATAATCCGCAAGCTCGAGCGGGCCTTGTTCCCGTGGGGCCTGGAGAGCTCGGAAAGTCTGGGCACGGTTGTGGAGGGATTGGGCCGCATCTATGAGCGCGGCACGCGCGGCCGAATCGCCGGTTTTGTCGGCTGCGAGATGGAGCATCCCGATGCTGCGCGTGTAGTCATTCAGGGCGCGGTGAGAGAATTCTTCGAGCATCAACAGCGTTGGCGAGAGCCTATCTTCCACGGCGTCGGCGGAACTCTGAAAGTGTGGCATCTGGGTTCTCCCCCTTTTTGTGTGGCCGAAACTCCGATAGCGGGTGGCGACCTCTCTCAAGTGCCGGATTGATTGCGCAGAATGATGAGCTGGACGATTCTCTCGTCGAAAGACGAGAAATAGAAGGCGAGCACGAGAGGGTCGGGCAGCCCGCGTTTGTCGAATGAGCCGTCCACGTGTGCTGTAACGATCGAATGGCCGTAGTGCCGGACGGTGTTGACGACCTTGAGCGTCATGCGCTCGCCGATGATGTCGCGAGCAGCCCAAGCAGCGATCGCCTCTCTGCCCCAGTAGTCTTGAAGCTGGTCATTGACGAGCGCGTCATCGACGAATGTCGCCAACAACGCGTCGAGATCACACGCGTTCGTCGCCCGGATATAAGCGGCTACAGAGGCCGGAAGGGTCGCGACCAGGCTGCCAGCAGACTCGCCTTCAGCGGCGTGCTGCAATTCCAGGCTGGGCTCGTCTGCCATGGCATAACCTCACTCGATGCCTGACGAGACTGCCTGATGCGGCCGCACAGGGCATGTTATCCCGTGTTAAACGCGATAAGGCGCGCCGCCCGGTCCGAGGCTTCCGTTCGCCACGCCGGCATGCTGCCGACCGCGCCTGTCCGATCGAGAGAGCCTCCATCTGGGGGCTCTCTCTGACCGTGCCTACGTGGAAACTGCGGATTGTCTGTTTGGGGCGGGATAGCCTGCCTCTTAGGCGGGCCAAGGGCAGTCTGGAAGCTTTGGGGGGCTTGGATGCCCGGTCCCGGGGGCCGGGCATCTCGAGAGCGTGTTTCGGATTGTCCGAATGAATCCGGCTTGAACCTACTCTGACGACATAAGTGCTTAGTTCGCCGGCGTGTCATAGGTCGGCGGAAGGCTGGCAGTCTGGGTGGCCGCCACACCCGAGCAGGCGGCGATCGCCAGAACCGACGAAACAGCGAAGATCTTCAGAAGAGTGCGGACAGACATTTCAAGCCTCCATGGGATGGTTCGTTGTGGACTGCTTAGTTGCCGGCGTTGCCGTACTGGGTATCCCAGTCCGGATGCTCCCAGGCCGGGCCGGCATCGGCCTGCTGGGTCGGGACATTGGTGCAAGCGCCCAACAGCAGGGCGGACGCGACGGCGAAGAGGGAGAGAAGAGCGCGTATAGACATTTCGATCCTCCAGATTGGTCGTTCGTTGATGGGCCGTTCGGTTGCGGGGTTTACTCGGAGCGAGCGGACGATCTTCATGACAAATCTCCTTCAAGCATGGCTGGAGAGTGTCCGCCGAAATACTCGACAGTACTAGTCACCCAAGCCTCAATGTTTTGCCTCGTGCCTTGGAGAGAAAAGCTCTCTCGCAGTCATCTAGACTTGGCGTCCGAGACGCGTCTTCATTCGACGCTTAGGAAGAATGCGCCAACCGGCCGCGAAGTCATGTTATCCGGTGTTAAGCGCGGTAAGCTGCAGCACCCGTTCAGAGGCTTCCGTGCGCTGAGTCGATACTTCCTGAGAGACGCTTGAGCGTCGCCAGAAGGTGACCGGCGCGGCGTAGATCCGCCGTATCGTGTCCTTCGGAGAACTGCCGACGGGTGTCCTCCAACAGTTCGGCGGCGTCGGTTGCTTTGCCTTGACCGGACCAAAGTTGCGCAAGCGCCATGGTTGACCGAAGTTCCAGGCTCAGAGCGGACTGGCTCTGAGCCTGCTGCCGAGAACGTTGGAACGCGTTCTCTGCAGCGCCGGGATCCGCCGGCGTGGTTCGGAGCCAGAGCTCGCCGCGGACCCTCAAAAGCTCGGACACGTTCGAGAGCTCATCGAGCGCTTCGCTCCGCGCCAAGGCCGCGTCAATCACCACCACGGCCTCGTCAATCTCTCCAATCTGCATCAGGCCTTCAGCCAGCGCGCGATGAAACGCGATTGTGAGGACGTTATATTGCTCCGCCTGCATTAACCCGAGGGCATGCCGCAAGACCGGGATCCCTGCCGCCGGATCGCTTCGCGCAATGGCCAACTCGCCCGTCAGTGCCAGACCGACGGCGTGGTAGGGGGCAAGCGAGTGTCGCGCCGCGTGCGCGACCAGGCGCTGAATACCTTGCGCCGCGTCATCCAGGTCACCGCGCCAGAGCAAGACGGTCGAGGTGTAGATCATGGCCATGCAGAGATTGACCGGGTGATCACGCTTGTCCGCCTCCTCCATCGCCTGCCGCCCGATCTTCGCGGCCCGGTCCGGAAACCCATTGAGCCACAGGGCGCGCGCCAGGGCGATGAGCGCCCGAATCCGGTGGTCGTAGCCGAAGAAATGTACCTCCGCGCCGTCCGCAGCCCCGGCCAGGAACAGACCGTTCTCGCAATGCCGCCGGGCGGCGGCCTGATTTCCGCGCAAGTGATGGGCGACGCCGAGCATCCACTCGGCCGTTGCGAGGGCGCCGGGGGAGCCGATCTCGTGAGCCGTGGCGACGCTGCGTTCGGCGACTGCGACCGCACCCCGGAAGTCGCTGATGCGGGTCAGGAAAATGTGCAGCCCGGCAAGGAGGTTCATCTCTCTTCGCCGATCACCCAAGGTTTCGGCCAATCTCAGCCCCTCTTCGATGGCCTGGCGTACGTCGTCGCCGTTGCCCTGGGTGAACATCGATGAGAATGCCAAGCCTTCCTGCAAGGCCAATCGGTTCGTCCCATCGCCCTCGCCGTCCGTCGGAGCCGCAAGGGCCTGCTCACACCAGCGCCGACACTCGACGAGCAAAGACAGGCCAATAAAGAGCGGGGCCGATGCCGTTGCCAGCCGCACGCCGATCGCTGTATCGCCGTCGGGAGAAAAGCTCCACTCGAGCGCCGCCCGAAAATTACCCATGTGCGGCGCGAGGCCGGCCAAGTCCCCGCCAGACGCATTGACTCCCAGGCCCGGTACGCTTCTCGGACGCTGCGCGTAGTAGAGCGCATGAAGTCTGGCGACGGCCCGCGCGTCGCCGGCCTGCCCCAGCTTCTCCGCCGCGAAGGCTCGAGTGGTATCGAGCAGCCTGTGGTGGGTGACGCCGTCGAGCTGCGCGATCCAAACGAGCGACTTGTCGATCAGGCTGTCGATGGCATCTGCGACCTCCGCCGAATTGACACGGTCGTCGCGGGCGATCGCCTGCGCCGCCTCCAATGTGAACACGCCGACGAAGACCGACAGCCGATCAAGGACCCTACGGTCCCTTTCCGTCAGGAGATTGTAGCTCCAGTCCAGCATCGCGTGCAGGGTCTGGTGCCGCGGCAAGGCGCTGCGACGCCCCTGCCAGAGGAGCTTGAACCGGTTGCGCAGCAGCTCGCTCGTCCCGCGCAATCCATAGGTTCCAACTCGGCTCCCAGCCAGTTCGATCGCCAGCGCGATGCCGTCCAGCTGCCGGCAGATCGAAGCGACGGCGGGCGCCTCGGCGTCGGTCAGGCTTGGGGCGTAGCCGCTGGCGAAGGCACGGTCCATGAATAGCTGCACCGCGGGTGAGGCGAGGGCTTCAGTTGCGGTCAAGTCGTCTTTAGCGGCTGGGTAGTCCAAGGGCGCCAGGAGATGAACATGCTCGCCCTCGACCCTCAGCGATTCCCGGCTGGTGGTGAGGAGGTGAAGGTTGGGCGCATCGCTGTAGAGGCGCGCCGCCAAGTCGGCGGCCGCGTCGATCACGTGCTCGCAGCTGTCGAGCACAAGCAGAATCCGGCGCCCCGCCAAAAAGGCCACGAGACTGGGCAACGGATCCTGCGCTTGAACGAGCACGCCCAGTACGGTGGCGACTGTGCTCGGGACAAGGTTGGCGTCCTTGATGGCGCTGAGGTCCACGAAATGGACGGCGTCCCCGAAATCATCGAGCAGGGCATGGGCAACGGCCACAGCCACGGTGGTCTTACCTAGCCCGCCCGGCCCGACCACGCTGACAAAACGTCTCGAAGCCAACAGCATCGACAACGCCTCGACGGCGCCATCTCGCCCGATCATGCGGGCAAGGCGGCCCGGCAGCTCGCCCCGCGAGGTTGGGAGAGCTGCCTGGGCAGGTTGCGGGGCGATCGAAGCCGATGGGGGTATCGGTGAACGCTCGATCTGCGCGACGAAGCAATAGCCCCGGCCCGTGACGCTCGAGATGTACCGAACCCCATCCTGGCCATCGCCGAGCGCCTTGCGGAGGCCCGCGATCGTCACCCTTAGGCTGCCTTCGCCCACCACCACATTTGGCCAGGCACGGGCGATAAGTTCGTTTTGGCTGACCACCTCGCCGGCGGTCTCCGCAAGAGCGACCAGGATGTCGAGCGCCCGATTACCGACATTGACGATCTCACCTTCCTTGAGCAGGAGGCGTTCCGCTGGGATCAGCCGGTACGGTCCGAACGAGATGACTTCGTTAGCCGCCACGGCCCCTCCCAGTTGGCTGGCTGAAGTTAACTGCTAACTGTGCCGCCGCGCGGCACTACTTCAAAGTCAGGCGCTGCGCATTTTAGCGATGACCTAGAGTCATCCTTTGACCGTCGTCCCAATGATCGACGTGCCAAGTTCGTGGTCGCACCCGGGTGGAGTCAGGCCGATATGGGCGGCTCCGAGGCCACCTACACCGTTGAAGAGTGCATTCCTCTCATGGCCGATATATTGGAGAACAACCACGGCAAGCCGGGCTTCCGCTGCGTCGATCGCTTCGACGAGACGATACCTCGGTGGACAGGGATCGTCGACCAGCAACGTCGATGCTGTCGAGACATCTACTGATTGGGTATTGGCGTGGCGGTCACGTTTGGAGCTCGACACTATCCTGTCCGATAAGCTGCTCAATGAAGCTGAGAAAGACGCGAACCTTTGCAGGGGGATGCCTGCGCGATGGCATGTAGGCGTAGAGCGGGTAATGCTCTTGATTCCACTCCGGCAATATCCGCACGAGTTTTCCGGTGCGGAGTGCCTCGCGGCTGTAAAGCTCGAGCGGTTGGGCGATCCCGTGACCGCCGAGACATGCCGCAAGGAGACTTGGCGAGTCGTTGACAACCATTCTGCTTTTGACGGGCAGCGTCTGCCACGACCCATCGATGAGAAAATCCCATTTGTAAATTCGACCCGAACCGGGAGACCGAAGATGGATACATTGGTGATCGAGCAAGTCTAGCGGTGTGTCCGGCACGCCGTGTTGTTCGATATATTTCGGAGCGGCGCAGGTCAGCACCTGGGTATCGGCGATCTTGCGAATCACCAATGACGATGGCTCCGGCTCACCGAAACGGACGGCCACGTCGAACGATTCGCCGACGAGATCGCCCAAGCGATCCCGCACCTCGATCTCGATCGACAGCGCCGGATGCCGCTCCAGGAGAGGGTGCAGGTTCGGGGCCAAGACATGGTGGCCAAACGGCGGGCATACCTGGACTCGTAAGCGGCCCGTCACGCGTCCCGATGTTGCGTACGCGGTCTCGGCCGCAGAGGTGATGCCGTCGACCAAGGGGCGGACTTCGTCGTGGAAACGCTGCCCCTCGTCCGTCAGCGCGATTGCGCGGGGATGCCGGTTGAACAGGCGGACGCCCAATTGCTCTTCGAGACGGGAAATTCCACGGCTGACACCAGAGGGCGTGATGCCGAGCGGGCGAGCGGCCCCCCGGAAACTGCCCGCATCGACAACGGTAACAAACGTGACGACGCCGCTCAGCAAGCGCGATGAGAGATTCATATAAATGCTCTCCGTCGGGAATTTTGCAGGCCAACAGGTGACTACAAGTCATCGTTAAAATGCCGAGTGACTGACTTTAAAGCAATGCTCAGCGGTGACTAAAATAGTCGAATCATCCTGGGGGGTGCGCATGTCCGCAGGTGAATCCGACATAACCCGGCGTGAGGTCATCGTGGCCGGCGCGGCCGTAGCGTCGCTCGCCGCGCTCGGTCCGGGACAAGCTCTGGCCGTTCCTGCACCGGCAGGCCAGAGCGAAATCCCGCTCGCATTGCACGTGAATGGCGTGCGGCACGACCTGAATTTGGAGCCGCGCGTCACGCTGCTCGACACCCTTCGCGAGCGGCTCAACCTCTGCGGAACCAAAAAGGGCTGCGATATCGGACAGTGCGGGGCGTGCACCGTCCATATCGACGGGCACCGCGTCCTGTCGTGCCTCACCCTGGCGGTTCAGGCCGCCGGCAAGGAGGTCACGACAATCGAAGGCATCAGGGCCCCCGGGGGCGGCTTGCATCCGATGCAGCAGGCGTTTCTCGATCATGACGCGCTGCAATGCGGCTACTGCACGCCAGGGCAAATCATGTCCGCGATCGCCTGCGTGGCTGAAGGCCACGCAACAACAGACGATGATGTGCGGGAATATATGAGCGGCAACCTTTGTCGCTGCGGTGCTTATCGAGGCATCGTCGCCGCGATACGCGACGTGGCCAAGGGAGGCGGCTGATGGAACGCTTCACCTATGCAGCGCCGCGGACCGTGAGGGATGCCGTGCTTGAATTATCGTCGTCCGGGAATGGCAAGATCCTGGCCGGCGGCACGACGCTCATCGACCTCATGAAGAATGGGGTGGAGCGACCCCAGCACCTCATCGACGTCACCGGCATCAAGGAATTGAACGAGTTCGCCATCGATGGCGAAGAGCTGCGCTTCGGCGCATTGGTCCGGATGAGTGCGGTGGCTGATCACCCCGAGATCAAAAACCGGCACCCGATTTTGTCGGAAGCTCTCTGGCGCGGCGCGTCTCAGCAATTGCGCAATATGGCTACGCTCGGAGGGAATGTCCTTCAGCGCACCCGTTGTGCCTATTTCCGCGATCCTCAGTATCCCTGCAACAAGCGAGAACCGGGAAGTGGCTGCGCCGCGATCGATGGTATCAACCGCGGGCACGCGCTTTTGGGAACGAGCGAACTCTGTATCGCCGTCTACCCCGGCGATTGGGCAACAGCACTCGTGGCCGTCGATGCGTCGTTCGACACCGTGAGTCCGCGCGGCACGCGAACCCTCTCGATTCACGATCTGCATGTCGAGCCGGGCCGCACGCCGAATGTCGAGCATACGCTGGCAGCCGACGAACTGATCGTTCGGACACGCATTCCTGTTCGAAACGCCTACCGGGCTTCGACCTACCAGAAGATCAGAGACCGAGCCTCCTATGCCTTTGCGCTTGCGTCGGCAGCCATTGCGCTCGACATCCAGGGCGACCTTGTTCGGGATGCGCGGATCGCAATCGGTGGCGTCGCCACCCGACCCTGGCGGGCGCGCGATGCCGAACGGAGCCTGATCGGCCGGCAGCTGGATGAGCGCGCCGCTCGCCATGCCGGAGAGCTCGCTTACGTCACCGCCCGCACCACACCCCAGAATGCCTTTCGCGTGCCGCTCGGGATCGCTGCCGTCGAGAGAGCTTTGATGATTGCGAGGGCACGGGCATGATCGCGACCCTTGGCGAAGATGCGCAGCGAATCGACGGCCATGACAAGGTCAGCGGTAAGCCGATCTATGGGGCCGACCGAGTCTTACCGGAGATGGTCCACGCCGTTCCAGTTGCGGCGACCATTCGGAAGGGCCGCATCACGGGGATCGACAAGAGCGATGCTGAGCGCGTGCCCGGTGTGCTCTTGATCTTGACGCACGAGAATTTCGATCGCCTGAAGCCGGTTAAGTTTTCTTTCGCCGGCGGGACCGCGATCCAGAGCTTCCAGCCGCTCCAATCGGCAGAAATCAAATACCGGGGACAGTCCGTTGCGCTCGTGGTCGCGGAGACCCTGGAAGCCGCTCAGGAAGCCGCTGCGCTGATCCATGTCAGCTATTCGGAGGACGCTTCGGCGACCGTCGAGTTGGACGGGCCGGGCGGGGTTTCGGTGAAGCAAGCTGTCGTGGCGCCTTTTTTCAAGGACTTCGTCGCCGGCGATCCCGAAGCGGCGATTGCCGCTGCACCCATCCGCTTCGAGCAGACATATCTCACGGCGGCGCAGCATCAGAACCCGATCGAACTCCTGTCCACGGTCGCCGAATGGCAGGGCGATCAGCTGATCGTTCACGAGGGAACGCAGGCAGCTTCCGCGATGCGGGCCGGTCTGGCGACGCAGCTTGGCATCCCTCTCGAGAAGGTTCGCGTCATATCGCCCTATGTCGGCGGGGCTTTTGGTCAGCGAGGGTCAATCTCTCCGCACACCGTATTCGCAGCGGTCGCGGCACGCCGTGTGGGCCGGCCCGTCAAGCTGGTGGTGCCGCGCGCACAAGTGTTCCACGCGACGAGCTTTCGGGCGCCGAGCGAACACAAGATCACATTCGGCGCCGACACAGACGGCCGGTTCGTTGGCGGCATCCATCTGGTCCGCGCACTGACGTCGCGTTTCGATCTGATGCCTTTCACCGGGCAGGAATCGACCTCTCGCATGTACAATTGGAAGACGTTTCGCGGCGCCACGACGCTGATCCAGGGCGACGTGCAAACGCCGGGCTTCATGCGTGCGCCGTTCGAAGCGACCGCCTACTTCGCTCTCGAGAGCGCCATGGACGAGTTTGCAATCCAGCTCGGTCTGGATCCCATCGAGTTGAGAGTGCGAAACGACACCCATGAGGACCCGATCAGCGGCAAGCCATACACGGTACGCAAGCTCAGAGAATGTCTCGAGCGGGGCGCGGAACGCTTTGGCTGGAGTCGCCGGAACCCGCAGCCTGGCTCGATGCGCGATTCAGATGGAACGCTGATCGGTTGGGGTATGGCGGCAGGGGCCTATCCCTATATCTCCGCTGCCGCGGTGGCGACCGCACGCCTCTCGCCGAACGGCCGGCTCACCATAGAGGTTGGCGGGCATGAGATGGGACAAGGAATCCGCACGGCAATCGCCATTGTGGCCGCGGAGGAACTCGGGATCGAGGCCGATGCAGTCACGGTTAGCGTCGGCGACACGGCGATCGCGCCACAGCATGTGACGGCCGGCGCTTCCGGAGCCGTGACGAGTCTGCCGCCCGTTCGGTTGGCGGTGCGCGATTTGCGCGCGCAGCTTGGTCGGATTGCCGCCGCGCAGGGGGACCCGCATGCGGATCCCTCGGCTTACGCCGGGCTCATGCAACGTGCCGGCTTGAAAGAATTGGTTGGGCATGGACAGGAGCTTGGCCCACAGCCCAAACCCGACACCTTGCAGCAAATCGAACAAGGCTCGATCGCGTTCGCCGGACCAGAATTTTCAGACTTCGTCGCCTTCTCATACATTGCGCATTTTGCCGAGGTCCGCGTCGACCCTAGCCTACCCACGCCTCATGTTACTCGCTATGTCAGCGTTATCGATTGCGGCCGGGTCATCAGCCGGCGCACGGCGATGAGCCAGGCATATGGCGGCATCATCTGGGGAATCGAAGCGGCGCTGAGCGAAGCGAGCGAGGTAGACCCTCGCTTTGGCGGCTTTTTGAACAACAACCTCGCAGAGTACGCAATGGCCGTGAATGCGGACGTCCGTGATCTTGATGTCTCATTTATCGATGAGCCCGACCAGCGTGTAAATGTATTTGGTGCGAAGGGTGTCGGTGAAGTCGTTAGCGTAGGCGCCATTGCCGCAATCACCAACGCAATCCATCACGCGACAGGCAAACGCGTCAGGCATTTCCCGATCAGGGCCGACGATCTACTGGCGACCTTACCTCCGAGCCGCGGGAGTGCACCCAAATAGCAAGAAACCTCCCATGGGATATGACGCCGCAATTCTCAGGGCCGCTCGGCATATGATCGAGACCCATGGCGCTGATGCGGCGCCGCACGCTCAACGTCGAGCCCGCGCATTTCGAGTAGCCCGTGATGACGGGCTTGCTGAAATCTGGGAAGCCGTATTGGCCGCGATCCTGATCATGCAAGACGATAGGGGGCGGCTCGCCACGTCTCCCTAAAGCAGTACACATCGACCTTAGGACATTCCGACAAAGACGGGGGTGCGGCACCTCGGCAGGGTCAATCTACCGCTCCGCGATGGCTCTCCCCTTCTTCCGGCGGACGTCGGAAGAAGGGGAGAATGTCTGTGACCCGATCTGGGTCGGCATCAAAGCCTATGATCGCACGCGTAAAGCATCGGCAGAATATGTCCGTAGGGCTGTCGGAAAAGCTGGCAGAGTGACCGCGATGGGTCGAGGCTGTGTAAAAATCCCGCCGCGTATCTGCCGAAGGTTTGGCCCGGGGCCGATGCCTGATCATTCGCGCCCGAGGCTGGGTGATGGCGGCGGACGGGAAGGCGCAGCCTCAGGTCCGCATCGCCTCCATCAATGGCCCCGCGCCCATGATGGCGATCATCCGCTTCAGATTGTAGGCCAGAACGTTGAGGCTCATCTCTGTTCGGACCTTTTCGAGGGTTCTGGTCTTGAAGTGTGTCACGCCCATCCAGGCCTTGAGCGTGCCGAACGGGTGCTCGACGGTGGCGCGGCGAGTTCGCATGGCGTCGAGCCTTCGGTCGAGACGGTCCTGCATGGCCTCAATCACGGCCTCATGCTCCCAACGCCGGATCGGCGTGGCTCCTTGCTAGTGGTACACCGGGCCTTGAGCAGGCAATCAGCACACTTTGTCGTCCAATAGACGTGGATGTTCATGCCATTTTCCGCAGCCATGAAGCGCGAGGTCAGCGTTTCGCCCGCGGGGCATCAATAGTGTCGTCTTCTGGGACGTAGATGAAGTCCTGCTTGCCGAACCGGCCCTGGGCTTTGGCCGCTGACGTCATCGGCCTTGGTAGAATGGGGGTGACGCCAAGGGGTGCGCAGGCGAAGATGTCTTCGCCACTGAAGTAGCCACTGTCAGCCAGGACTTCGAGGGCATCGACGCCCATGGCGGCCTTGGCCCGGACAACGCCTAGGCGATGTCTTGACGTTGAGATGGTCGGATTACGAGGACGGCACCTTCTATATCACCCAACGCAAAACAGGCACGAAGGTGGCAGCACCGGTGTCGCATGAAATGCACGCGGTTCTCGATTCGATGTCACGATCGGCGATTCAAGCCGTGGTCGCCGAGGGGACGGGTCATCCGTACAAGTCCTCTTACTTCTCTCACGAGTTCGCACGAATCCGTTCCCTTGCCGGGCTTCCAGATTACCTTCAGGCCCCCGATTTCCGACGCACCGCAGCGACGGAGCTAGGCCAAGCCGGTGCGACCGACGACGAGATTCGCGCTGTGACGGGCCATAAGAGCCGCGGAATCGTAGCGGTCTATGTTCGCCCGGATGCTGGTATGGGAAAGGCCGGCCAAGCGAAAAGGTCGGCGCGCCGGAGAACCAAAACATGATCGAAAAGTGCAAGCCGTGGAACGGCGAAGTGCAAGAAATGGTGGGTGTTGTAGGGCTCGAACCTACGACCCGCTGATTAAGAGTCAGCTGCTCTACCAACTGAGCTAAACACCCGTCACCAAGGGGCGCGGATGTACCAGAGCGTTGCGTCCTTGTCGAGCGTTTCCGACCGAGGGAGCCATGATGACCGAACAGACCGGCATAGCGCTCGAGCGCGTGGCGCCGCTCGCCGAAAAGCCCGAACGCAACGTCGCCGCCGCCGTGCTGGTGGCCGAGGATGGCCGCTATCTTTTACAGCTGCGTGACGACAAGCCGGGCCTGCATCTCAGTGGTCATTGGGCACTGTTCGGCGGCGGGCTCGAGCCGGGCGAGGCGCCCGATGCGGGGCTCCGGCGCGAGCTTCAGGAGGAGCTCGGCTTCGAGGCCGGCCGTGTCGAGCCGCTGGCGGTCTCGATCCATGCCGTCGCACCTGCCCTCGCCGTCTTTCGCATGCATTTCTTCTGGGTGCCCTTCACGCAATCCCAGCTCGACCGGATGGTGCAGACCGAAGGGGCCGGCAAAGGGCTCTTCACGATCGAGGAAGCGGTGGCGCTCGACCCGATCTCGCCCTGGGATCTGTGCGCGCTCATTTTCCATGCGCGCGGCCGCCGGATGTTTCCGAATGCTTGAGCTTTCCCGCCTGAAGCACATTGAATATTAACCGCAAACCCCATATGGTCCGCCGCCTGGAGCTTAGCCAGGACCAACGCGTCGGTGAGTGGCTTAAAGCCGGATTAGCACAGTGGTAGTGCAGCGGTTTTGTAAACCGAAGGTCGCGGGTTCAAATCCTGCATCCGGCACCAAGCCTCGATCGACTTTGGTCGTCGAGCGCATTTCGCGGGTTGCCGATGAATCGATCGCGGTTCGGCATCGCCTTTCGGCTGTTGGCGGGCCTTGCCAGCCTGGTGCTTTTGACGGCGGGTGCCATCGGCGTCTCGCTGCTGGCATTCCGAACCTACAACAACGCGCTCGACCAGATCGGCCATGAGAAGCTGCCGGCGCTGGTCTCGAGTGCGGCCCTCGTTCAGCTGACCCAGAAGCTGGTGGCGACGGCGCCGGCGCTGATGCTGACCGAAACCCAGTATGAGCGGCGCAGCCTGATGCTCCGCATCGACGGCCAGACCGCGGCGATCGACGAGCAGCTGGCCAATCTCCGGAAATTCGGGCTGACGAGCGACGAAGCCGCCGCGATCAGCCAGATCGAGAGCGACCTGGTCGAGGGGCTCAGGCAGCTCGACCTCGCCGTCGGCCAGCGGATCGATCACGAGCATCATCTCCAGGATCTCAATCAGGAGATCCGGCAGATCCGCAGCCAGGTCCATGCGCTCGATGCGAGCCATCTCGCGGCCGGCGGCGCCGATCGGCTGAAGGAGATGCTGACCAGCGGGAAGCTGCCCGGCCCCGATGCGGCCTCGCTCTGGGATCAGGAAATCTCGCTCCATGACTGGCTCGGCCTGTCGGACGGCGTGCAGACGCTGCTGATGAGTGCGGAGGATGCGCAGAACAAGGGAGCGCTCAATTCGATCAAGGTGCAGCTGCTCGATCTGTTCGACCGGATGACGCCGCCGGCGCAGCGGCTGCCGGCCGACGAGCGCACGGCGATCGACGCCATCCTCGCCAAGTCCCGGTCGCTGGCGCTGGACGATGATGGGCTCTTGGCCGCGCGGATGGCGCAGCTCGAGACGAGCCGGAACGAGCAGACCGCGCTCTCCAGCAACCGCCTCCTGGCCGACCGCCTGGTCAGCGCCGTGACCGGGCCGCAGGACAAGCTGACGGAAAGCGCCTTGCAGCTCGGCGCCGCGGCCGATACCGATGCATTGCACGCGGTCGAGCGGCTGGCCGTGATCGTCGCGGTCTGTCTGCTGCTCGCCGGCGCCACGCTCGTCTATATCAATCGCAGCGTGATCCGCCGCCTCGCCCGGCTGCAGACGACGATGCGCGCCCATGTCGAGGGCGAGCCCGGGCCGATCGATCTGAGCGGCAACGACGAGATCGCCGAGATCGCGCACGCCTTCGCCTTCTTCGTCGCGGCCATTTCCGAGCGCGAAGCGGCCCTCAAGGAGAGCAAGGCCGAGGTCGAGCGCGCGCTCGCCGACCTCAAGGCCGCACAGGCCAGCCTGATCCATGCCGAGAAGCTCGCCTCGCTCGGCCAGTTGACCGCCGGCATCGCCCACGAGATCAAGAATCCGCTCAATTTCGTCAATAATTTCGCCGCCCTTTCGCTCGAGCTGTTCGAGGAGCTGGCGACCGCGATGCAGGCCGGCGAAAGCGGCGAGGTGACCGAGCTCGCCGATCTCATCGCCGGCAATCTCGGCAAGATCCGCGACCATGGCAAACGCGCCGACGGCATCGTGCGCAGCATGCTGTTGCATTCGCGCGAGAGCGACCATCGGCACGAGCCGTTCGAGCTCAACGAGCTCGTCGAGGAGGCGCTCAACTTGGCATTTCACGGCGCCAAGGTTCAGGAGCCGGGCTTCATCACGCGCGTCGAGCGCCATCTCGCCCCGGATCTCGGCGCGGCCGAGATGGTGCCGCAGGACATCATGCGCGTGTTCCTGAACCTGTTCTCGAACGCCTTTTATGCGACGACGAAACGCCGCAGTGCCGAAGGCTCAGCCTTTCAGCCTATCATCACGATCACGACCCGCGCCGTCGAGAGCACGGTCGAGATCGAGATCGCCGATAATGGTGTCGGCATGACGGAGGAGGTTCGAGCCAAGCTGTTCACGCCCTTCTTCACCACCAAGCCGACCGGCGAAGGCACCGGCCTGGGCCTCAGCCTCAGTTATGACATCATCGTGCACGAGCATGGCGGCAAGATCGCCGTCGAGAGCCGCCCGGATGACCATACGGTGGTGACCGTGACGCTGCCGCGACGTGCCGCCGGATCCGGCGCCCTTGCAGCATCCGCGGCCGCCGCCGGCTGAGCGCCGGGCGCCATCGCCCCTAGAGCCCGATGCGGTCAGGTCGATACGACCTGACCGCTGAATCGGTCTCTAAATTATTGACGTAGAGCAAGCCATGCCCAAGATCGCCATCATCGTCGAATTCGAGACCGTGCCCGGGAGGCTGAGCGAGGTCGAGGCGCTGCTGCGCGAGCATGCTGCCAAGACGCTGGCGGAAGAGCCGGGCTGCCTGCGTTTCGAAGTGCTGCGCCCGGTCGAGCGCGATGGCGGGCGCGTGCCCGATCGGCTCGTCGTCAACGAGCTCTATGCCGATCGCGCGGCCGTGGCCGCCCATGAAAGCTCGCCGCGCCTGCCCAAGCTGCGCGATGCCTATGGCCCGCTTCTCAGCGGGCGCCGCCTGATCATGGCCGAGGTCGAGTGACGATTATGCGCCGCCTTGCCGTCGCCCTCATGCTGGCGCTCGGGCTCATGAGCGTCGATGCGCTTGCTCAGTCCAACCTCAACACGCTCCAGGGCCAGGCCTTCAGCCGCTGGCGCATCCAGGATAAGTGCGTGGCGGATGCGACCAAGAAGTTCCCCGATCGCGATCTTCCCTCGCTCCAGAAGCGCGACGGCGCCGTCGATGAGTGCCTGGCCCGCGCCGGCCAGCCGCCGCGTCAGCACTTAGCACCCTCGCCGCCGGAAGCCGATGTGGTGCCGCCCAAGGGCGATAACTGAGTGAGAGAAAGTCCTTCTCCGCCCTTCAAGGGGGCCCAATGGGGCGGAGAGGGAGTGCTGCTCCACTGCCCGGGGTTTTGCCTCTGCTACGTCAGTTCTTCAACGCCACCGCTCGGTCATAGACCGCCAGCGTTTCCGCGACGATGTGCGCATCGGCGAACTCCGCGACCGCCTTCTCGCGTGCCGCGGCCCCCATGCGCCGGCGCAGATCCCCATCCTCGGCGAGCAGCTTGAGCCTGGCCGCCACCGCCGCGGGATCGGCAGGCGGCACCAGGAATCCGGTGACGTCGTCGGTCACGGTCTCGCGGCAGCCCGGCATGTCGGTCGTGACCAGCGGCTTGCCGGACGCGGCCGCCTCGAGCGCCGTCTTCGGAATGCCTTCGCCATAGATCGAGGGATATGCGGCGATATGGCAGGAGCGCCAGAAGCCCGGCACATCCGCGACCGGTCCGTGCCATTCGACGAGGCCTTCCGCGACCCAGCTTTCGACCTCGGCCCGGCTGTGCGCGTCGCGATTCTCGGCATCGAGCGCGCCGGCGAAATGAAAGCGGATGGCGACACCCTCCGCGCGCAGCAGCCGGGCGGCCGCTACCACGAAGCCCACGCCCTTGTCGCGCACCATGCGGCAGGCCATGCCGACCACCGGGATCCCGTCCGGTTCGGGCGCGGGCGCGAAACGATCGACATCGACACCGGAGCCGCGGATCAGCGTCATCCGGTCGGCCGCCACCCCGCCGGTCGTGGCCAGCACGGCGCCGTCATCCGGGTTTTGGATGGTGACGAGGCTGTTCCGCCCGGCCATCGCCCAGGCGAGTGCTAAGCGCAGCAGCGGGCGCATGAGGCGTGCCCGCGGGCTCTTCGAGGTGAAGACATAACCCAGCCCCGCCACGGTCGAGACGCGCGCCGCGGCGCCGGCAAGGCGCGCCGCGAGCCCGCCATAGACGATGCATTTGAGTGCTATCAGATGAATGAGATCCGGCCGCAGTCGGCGGATCAGCCCGTAAAGCTGGAAGAACGCCCGAACCTCGCGCCAGAGCCCGCCGCCGCCGCGCCGCCAAGGCAGCTCGACCAGATGGAACCCTTCCGCCTCGATGCGGACCCCGTGCGCCTGGATCCGGGTCGCGACCCAGACATCCCAGCCGGCGTCGCGCGCGGCGCGGGCGAGCGCCAGGCGGTGCGACCAGAAATACCAATCCTCGGTAACGATATAGAGGAGCGATTTGCGCGGCGAGGTGGGCATGAAGCGCCGAACCATAGCGGGGTTGCGGTGCCGGCGGAATAGCGCGTAATCGGATTTGGCGAGGATCGGGCTGTTTCCGCCGGCGGCTTTTGTTATGGTCGCGGCGGCGAAAGGAGATCGGGTTTGGCGTTAAGGCGGTTGGATCGGACGATGCTGGCAATGGTCCATGACGCGCTCATGGCGGCATTGTCCTTCATATTGTCGCTCTATCTACGGATCGGCGACGATATCTGGTCGGAGAATCCCGATTCGATCGCGCAGCATGCCGTGCTGTTCACCGCCATCGTCCTCGTCTTCCTCAGGATCACCGGCCTTTATCGCGGCATCTGGCGCTATGCCTCGCTCAACGACCTCTTCGCGATCAGTCGCGCGGCGACATTCTCGGTCCTGGGCTACACGATCTTCCTCTTCTTCCTGACCCGCCTCGAAGGCGAGCCGCGCTCCACGCTCGTCATCAACTGGTTCGTGCTGATCGCGCTCCTGTCAGGCCCCCGCATCCTTTATCGCCTGTTCAAGGATGGCAGGCTCGATCGCGTGTTCGAGCGCGACACCCATCGGCGCATCCCGGTGCTGCTGATCGGCGCCAGCGACGGGGCGGAGCTTTTCATCAACGAGATGCGCCGCGACCGGCTGTCGAATTACGAGGCGATCGGCATCGTCGATCTCGGCACCGGCCGGGTCGGGCGCAGCATTCATCGCATTCCCGTGCTGGGCACGGTGGCGGAGCTGGCCGAGATCGTGGACAGGCTGAAGCGGAACGACCGGCCGCCGCAGCGGCTGATCCTGACCTCGCTCAATATCGAAAGCGCGGTGCTGCGCCAGATCGCCGACAATGCCGGCACGCTCGGCCTCGGCTTGGCACGCATGCCGAGGGTGACCGAGCTCAGGGCCGAGACCGGCGCCACCGAGATGGGCGAGAAGCTGCAGATCCGGCCGGTCGCGATCGAGGATCTGCTCGGCCGGCCGCAGCGCGTGCTCGACCGCGACGCCATGGCGCGCCTGATCGAGGGCAGGCGCGTGCTGGTGACCGGCGCCGGGGGCACGATCGGCTCGGAGCTGGTGCGCCAGATCGCGGCGGCGAATCCCGTGCATCTGACGCTGGTCGATAATGGCGAGTTCCAGCTCTACGGCATCGATCTCGACCTGTCGGAGCAGTTCCCCGCCCTGCCGCGCTCGGCCAAGCTCGGCGATGTGCGCGACCGCATCCGGCTGGAGGAGATCCTGGCCGAGGCGCGGCCCGAGCTGGTCTTCCACGCGGCCGCCTACAAGCATGTGCCGATGGTCGAGAACAACCCGACCGAAGGGGTGCTGACCAATGTCATCGGCACGCGCAACCTGGCCGAGGCGTGCCGGTCGGCCGGCGTCGACGCGATGGTGATGATTTCGACCGACAAGGCGGTGAATCCGACCAACATCATGGGCGCCACCAAACGGCTCGCCGAGAATCTGTGCCAGGCGCTCGCCATTCAGACGCATCGCGAGAAGGCCGGCGGTACCCGCTTCATCACGGTGCGGTTCGGCAATGTGCTGGGCTCGACCGGCTCCGTCGTGCCGTTGTTCCGCCGCCAGCTCGAGGCGGGCGGTCCGCTGACCGTGACCGACCGGCGGGTCGAGCGTTTCTTCATGACCGTGCGCGAAGCGGTCGAGCTGATCCTGCAAGCCTCCGCCATCGCCACGTCGGACGCGCCGCCGCCGGGCCTCGAGGATGGCGGCATCTTCGTGCTGGAGATGGGCGAGCCGGTGAAGATCGACGATCTCGCCCGCCAGATGATCCGGCTGGCCGGGCTGGTGCCGGACAAGGATATCAAGATCGAGTATGTCGGCTTGCGCCCGGCCGAGAAGCTCTATGAGGAGCTGTTCCATGACGGCGAGTTACCGGTGCCGACCAAGGGCGACGGCATCCTGCTGGCCCGGCCGCGCACTGCCGACTATGCCATGCTCGCCCGCGCGCTCGACGAGCTCGAGGATGCGGCCCGCGCCCGGCGCGACGATCGCGTGCTGACCATCCTGACCCGGCTCGTGCCCGAATATAGCGGCGAGTCGAGTGCCCCCGACGAGGCCAGCCGCGCCGCCAGCGCCTAAGCCTCAGTCCGTCTGAAGCGCCACGCTGGTCGAGCCATGCAAGACGCCGCTCGAGTCGGTGAAGCGCACGAACAGCCGGTTGACGGCCGGATCGAATGCCACCGGCGCCAACGTCGTCAGGAAGAGCGAGAAGGTCGGCGTGGCATTGGTGGCGTAGGCGAGCGTCACCGTCGCGGCAGGCGCCGCCTGGCACGCCCCGTTCGGATCGGTCTGGCAGATGAGCGCCGTCACGGGCAGGTCGGCATTGCCGGTATCGGCGCTGACGGTGATGGACGCCGCACTGCCGATATTGATGCTGGCGACGGCGAAAGCCCCCGTGCCACCGATCGGGATCGTGGCGACGCCATTATTCGACTCCGTCGCCGACAGCGCGATGATATCCGGAATTGGCGTCGCCGAGGCGAGGAGATCGACCGTATTCACGCCCGGAACGACGGCCGCCTGCCCGACCTGATCGCACCCGAAACCGAGCGGAAGGGCGGGTGCGGTAAAGGGTGCCGAGGCATTGAAGAACAGCACGAAGCTCTGCGAGCCGCCGGCCGGGATGGTCACGAACTCGTCTTCCTGGCCAGTCAGCGCGTTCGTCGTGGCATCGGTGGTCTGGAAATCGAGCGTGAGCGCGTCCGGCGACGGGCTCAACAGGAAGATCCCGCAGTCATTCAGATCTTGCGTGCCGTTATTGAGCATCGTCGCGAACACGGTCGCGGTGGTGCCGACCTGGAAGGAACGGCTGCCCGGCAGCACGGCCGCCTCGAGCGGCGACGGCTTGGCACCGATCACGACCCCGATCGGCCCGGCGCCGACCGCGATCGGCGCGCCGATCGTCTGTCCGGCCAAGGCATCGAAGGCTTGAATGGTGTTGCCGCCGAAATTCGCGATATAGGCGACCTCCTGATTGCTGTCGTCGCCTTGGATGTCGACGATGGCGACGCCTTGCGGATTGTTGCCGATCGCGACGGGCGGGATCTCGATCTGCAAGGCGTCGATATCGGCGACCTCGACCGTGCCGTTGAAGCCGCTCGTGATCGCCAGCTCGTCGAAGATGCCGAGCGCCATCTGGCCCGGATGGCTGCCGGCTGGAATGATGCCGGTCACATCTTCGGGGCCGGTGTTGACCGCATAGATGACCCCGTTGTCCGACGAGATGTAGACCACGACGCCGTCGCCCGATATGGCGATGCCTTCGAGCCCGTCGCCAAGCGGAAGCGGCGCTTCGGCGACCTGATCGGTCGCGGTCGAGATCTCCCAGAGCGCCCCGTCGCCATTGCTCGCGACATAGACGGTCGTACCGTCGGGCGTGATCGTGATCCATTCGGGATGGATGCCGATCGGGATGGGAGCCCCGAGAATCGTCCCGCTCGCCGTGTCGATCACGGTCACGGTGCCGTTGCCGAAATCGGTGACATAGGCCTTGGCGCCATTGGGCGTGAGGGTGATGTTGCGCGGCGAGGAGCCTTTGGGCAGCACGATCGGCGCCACGACCGGATTGCCGGACGGGAGCGACACGATTGAGATCGTCTCGTCGATCTGATTGACGACGAAGAGCGTTCCGCCATCGGGCGAGAGCGCCAGCCCGGTCGGGCCGGCCCCGACCTTGATCGGCGTGCCGATCACCGCATTGGTGTCGACATCGATGGTCGAGACCGTGCCATCGGTGAAGTTGGTGATGTAGACGTTCTCGTTGGTCTGAGCGACGGCGCCGCTGCTGCCGGCCGCCAGCAGCCCGGCCCCCAGCACAAACGCCCCGACGGCCCGGGCCACAGCACGGCGCATCACATGAAGAAACGGCATCGGCTGGCCCCCCGTCGCGAAAACTCGCCGGACGGTCCCCCCGACCCGTCCTCACCGATACCTACTCTACTCTCTTCGGCAATAAAGTCAGCGGTTTGAACACGAACAACGTCACGCCGCCTCGGCCATCGCCTCGGTCTCGAGCGTGACCGCAACCGCATGGATCACCGAGGCGATCCGCACGGCATTCTGGATCAGCTCGCGCGAGCCGCCCTTCTTGACGATCTCGGCCTCATGCGCCTCGAGGCAGAGGCCGCAGCCATTGATCGCCGAGACGGCGAGCGACCAGAGCTCGAAATCGAGCGCGTCCACGCCGGGCTTGGCCAGGATGTTCATCCGGAGCCGCGCCGGCATGGTCCGGTAATCCGCGACCGGGACCAGATGCGTGAAGCGGTAATAGATATTGTTCATGCCCATGATCGCGGCGGCCGCCTTGGCCGCATCGAGGGCGGCCGGCGAGAGATGTGCCGCCGCATCTTCCAGCACGGCATCGCGCAATGCCGCATTGCGGGCGGCAATCGCCGAGGCGACGGCCGTGCCCCAGAGCTGTTGCGGGCTCATCCCCGGCTGGCTC
Organism: uncultured Alphaproteobacteria bacterium; assembly: GCA_963762435.1. Taxonomy (GTDB): domain Bacteria; phylum Pseudomonadota; class Alphaproteobacteria; order ATCC43930; family CGMCC-115725; genus JAXDMU01. The sequence continues at coordinate 46,356 of CAVXLN010000001.1, forward strand.
AGCACGCTGCCGAGATTGAGCTTCAGATCCTTCGCATAGTCGGGCAGCGCCGCCTTGATCGCGTCGATCGACATCGGGAACCTCGTGAAAAGGAAAGAGCCCGCCCGAAGTCGGACGGGCTCGAAAAAAGCTTAAGCCGCCTTCAGCGTCTCGCCGCCGACCGCGCGATTGCACGGGCAGAGCTCGTCGGTCTGGAGCGCGTCGAGCACGCGCAGCACTTCCTGGACATTCCGGCCGACCGACAGATCATTGACGCTGGCGAAGCGGATGATGCCGTCCGGATCGACGATGAAGGTGGCGCGCAGCGCCACGCCTTCATTGTCATCGAGCACGCCGCAAGCCTGCGACAGCTCGCGCTTGATGTCGGCCAGCCAGGGGAACGGGCTCTTGGCCAGATCCTCGCGGCTCTGGCGCCAGGCCAGATGCACGAACTCGCTATCGATCGAGGCACCCAGGATCTGCGCGTCGCGATCGGCGAAATCGCCTTCGACATCGCCGAAACCCACGATCTCGGTCGGGCAGACGAAGGTGAAATCCTTGGGCCAGAAGAACACGACCAGCCACTTGCCGTCGTAGGATTTGTCGGTGAGGTCGATGAAGGCCTCGTTCGGGGCGCCCGCCTGGACAGCCTTGAGAGAGAAGGAGGGGAAACGGTCGCCAACGGTGAGCATCAGGGTACTTCCTCTGAAATAGAATAATTCTAGATCGCAGGCGCAAAATGCTCGGGACGGCGCTATCGGGTCAAGCTCCTTCATGTTGCATTGCACACAGACGGCCATGCGATTCGTGCGCGGCCGGTCTCGCAATGAGATCCTGAGTTGGATAGAATTTATTTCACAGCAATCAAGTGGAGCGGGCGTCCCGCCCCACTTTTCCCGACGAGTAGTCCCTACTCCACGATCAGCGCCGCCAGTGTCTCGACCTTGTCGGCCTCTCCTGGCGGCTTATCCCAGCGGATGCGATGAACGCGCGGGAAGCGCATGGCGAGGCCGGATTTGTGCCGGGTCGAGCGATGGACGCTGTCGAACGCGACTTCGAGCACCAGCCCCGGCTCGACTTCGCGCACCGGCCCGAACTTCTTCACCGTGTGGTGCCGGACCCAGCGATCGAGCTCCAAGCAGCTCCTGATCGGTGAAACCCGAATAGGCCTTGCCGACCGGCACCAGCTCCTGCCCGCGCCAGGCGCCGAACGTGTAGTCGGAATAGAAGGAGCTGCGCTTGCCATGGCCGCGCTGGGCATACATGACGACGCAGTCGAGCGTCAGCGCGCCGCGCTTCCATTTGAACCAGGGGCCTTTCGGCCGCCCGGCGACATAGGCGGCGTCGGCCTGCTTCAGCATCAGCCCTTCGATGCCGCGCTCGCGCGCGCCGGCGCGCAACTCGGCCAGCTCGCCCCAGCTCTCGAAGGGCAGGATCGGCGAGAGATCGAGGCGCGGCCGCACGGTCTCGCGGTACCAGCTTTCGAGGGCGGCTCGCCGCTCCCGGAGCGGCAGCGGGCGAAGCTCGGCGCCCTCGATCCAGAGCGCGTCATAGAGCCGGACGAAGGCCGGATATTCCTGCATCATCTTGGGCGTGACGATCTTGCGGTTGAGCCGCTGCTGCAGATCGTTGAACGGCCCGACCGTCTCGAAGCTGCCGGTCAAGAGCTCGCCATCGAGCACGACCTGATCGGGCAGCACGGCGACCAGATCGGGGAAAGCGCCCGTCACCTCGTCGCCCGTGCGGCTATAGATGCGCCGCTCGCCGCCGCGGCAGCTCAGCTGAACGCGGATGCCGTCCCATTTCCATTCGGCGAGATATGCTGTCGGATCGAGGTCGGCGAGATCGCTCTCCTCGAGCGGATTGGCCAGCATGAGCGGCAAGAAGACCGGCCGATCGCCCGTCTCGGGCTTCGGACCCGCCCCCGACAGCCAGGCGAAAAGCGGGCCATAGGGCGCGCGGAGCCCGTGCCAGACCTCCTCGACATCACCGATATCGACCTGGCCGAGCTCGGCCAGCGCCGTCTTGGTCAACCGGGCCGAGACCCCGATGCGCAAGCCGCCGGTGACGAGCTTCAGGAGCGCCCAGCGCCCGGTCGCGTCGAGCGCGTCGAGCCAGGTCTCGATGAGGGCGCCGGCCGTGCCGCGCCCGGCCAGCGACAGGCCTTCGACGATCTCGGTCAGGCCCGGCACCGCGTTCGCCCCCGGCCGTTCGGGCCAGATCAGCGCCACCGTCTCGGCCAGATCGCCGACGAAATCATAGGACCATTGGAAGAGCTCGGGATCGACGCGGCTCTCGGCCAGCGCCCGGATCTGCGCCGGCTTCGCCTCGCGGAAGCTCAGCTCGCCCGTCAGCGCCGCCAGCGCCCAGCCCCGTTCGGGATCGGGCACGCTCTTGAAGTAATCGACGAGCAGCCGGAGCTTGCCGTTCCGTGACGGAGTAAAGAGCAGCGCATCCAGAAGTTCCGCGAAGCGGATCAAGTCTCGTCATCCTCGAAGCCCACGAGCGAGAGCGCGCGGGCGCGATAGCCTTTGAGCGTCGCCTGGCGGATAAGCGCCTCCTCGCTGCCATGCGTCACCCAGATCTCGGGGGCGCCGACATCCTCGATGGTGCGATTGAGCTCGTCCCAATCGGCATGGTCGGAAATCACCAGCGGCAGCTCCACGCCACGCGCCTTGGCCCGCTGCTTGACCCGCATCCAGCCCGACGCCATGGCGATGATCGGATCGGGCAGCTTGCGCGACCAGAGGTCGTTGAGGGCCGAAGGCGGCGCCAGCAGGATCCGGCCCTTGAGGTCAGCGCGATCGACGCCGGCCGCCGGCAGGGTCGGGCCGAGCTCGACGCCATGGGCGCGATAGAGCTCGGTCATGGCGATGAGCGCGCCATGAAGATAGACTGGCCGGTCATAGCCGTGCCGGCGCAACAGCGCCAAGACCCGCTGGCATTTGCCGAGGCCGTAGACGCCGATCAGATGGACCCGGTCCGGATTGAGCGCGACGGAATGCAGCAGCTTCAGGATCTCATGCGCATCGGGCGGATGGCGGAAGACCGGCAGGCCGAAGGTCGCCTCGGTGACGAAGACATCGCACGGCACCGGCTCGAACGGCGCGCAAGTCGGATCCGGCCGGCGCTTGTAATCGCCCGAAACGACGATGCGCGACCCCTGCCATTCGAGCACGGCCTGGGCGCTGCCCAGCACATGCCCGGCCGGCACGAGGCGGACCGAGACATCCTTGATCCGGATCGTCTCGCCATAGCGCAAGGGCTGCTGCTCCGCTCCCGCCCCGTCGCCCAGGCGCGCGCGCATGATGGCGAGCGTCTCCGGTGTCGCCAGCACTTTGGCGTTGCCAGGCCGCGCATGGTCGGAATGGCCGTGGGTGATCACCGCCCGCTCGGCGGCGCGGACCGGATCGACATAGAAATCGCCGGGTTCGACATAAAGCCCACCCGGCATCGGGCGAACCCAGCTTTCAGGATGCGGCGCGCTCATCCAGGCAGCATGACCCCTCAGCTGCCTGGATGCCAATGGCTGTAGATTTTGTTCGATGGTGGGCCGCACTGGCCTTCACCGGCGCCGGAGGTGGCCCGCCAAAGCCTAAAAGCCGCCAACCCCCCTGACTGTTCGGTCTCTCGCTAACCGAGAAGCCCGACAACACGCAGCAGAGCGGCTAGCTCCGGCTCCACCGTCGCGGCGCGCAACACCGCGTCGAGGTCGAGGCGCCTGGCGAGCGCCGCGCGCTCCAGCGGTTTTGCATAGTCGGGCCATTCCCGCTCCAGAGCTTGTATAGCCCTCGACGTGGCGGGCGGTCGATGTGTCGTTCTATCGGGCAAGTGCCTCAGCAGCACAGCCTCAAAGCAGGGACGCTGCCAGATGATCGCGATGCCGTTTTCCTCCGCAACACGGCGAGCGCGATCGGCGCGTTGCGGATCGCGCACGGCCTGGTCCGCATCCAGGAGGGCGAAGCTTGCCGAGGGGGTTGTCCGCTTTCTGCGTTGCAGTTCGATCCGACGCACCGCCATCTCTATCCGCGCAAGCGGATCGCCGGCACCAGGTCCCAACTCCTCGATCTTGAGATAGACTGGTAGGCTAGCCGCGTTGGCGAGATCCTGCAGCACGGCAGCATAGCCTACCTCGGACGCGCCCTCGCAGCCGATGTAAATTTGCCGGCGAACCGGGATATGGGGAGGCAGGCGACGCCTCATCCGAGCAGCGGTACCCCGCCATACGCCCCACCAAGGTACTTGCGGTAGTGATTTTCGTCGCGGCGCACCTTGACGTCCATGAGGCTAAAGATCCGCGTCCGGCCCTGCCGGTCCTTCTCGCAAATCACGATCTCCTCTTTCTGGAGCTCGTCGAGCAGCGAGGCCGAATGGCACGACAGCCAGAGCTGGCCATCGAACTTGTTGCGTCTCTCCTTGTCATAGAACCAGCGCAGCAGCTCCGGAAGTACGAGCGGATGAATCGCGGCGTCCATCTCGTCGATGGCGAGGAGCCCACCCTGGTCGAGCACCGTGATGAGGAAGGGGAACATCTTGATAAAAGCCCGCGTCCCATGGCTTTCGAGATTCCAGGGCATTTCGAGCGCCAGGCCGGAATGCTTGAACATCAGCGCCGGCCCATCGATGCCGTCCTGCCAGCGCAACCCCTCGACGCCCACGTCGATGCGGCTGAGCTCCGAATTGAGCCTCTGCACCATCTGTGGCTGGGTTTTCAGGTAGTCGACCACTTCCTTGTCGACACGTGACTGGGCGACGGGCTCGACCGAAAAGATCGCCCTGCGCGCGCGCTCGACGAATATTCGTGCCGTCGGATGCTGAAACTTGGCAAAGGACGAGAGCACCGTGTGGTTGTCCGCCAGCGTCTTCACGAGGTGCTGAAATCCGGAAAGGCTGAATGACTTCGAGTCTCTCACCGTGCCGTTGGCGTCGCGCTCGAAGACACGCTGCCATTTCCCTTGGCCGTTAGGCTTCTGGCGCAATACCTCGCTCAGGATGCGCTTAGCAAAGCCCTTCTCGATATCGATTTCCAGCTCGTAGCGGTAGACGCCCCTTTCGGCCAGCTCTCCGGCCTGGACCTGCTGCACGACTTCCTGTGTCCAGTTCATCACGCCGCCCAGCTCTATCGCAAAACGCATCGGCCTATTGGCGGATTCCTCGTCGTTGAATCGCGCCCAGCCGTCAAAGCCCGGCGCCGATCGCAGCACGCTGTCGCGGGCCATCGTCACGATGAATTCGAGCGCGCGCAGTACCGTCGTCTTGCCCGAGGCGTTGGCGCCGTAGAGCGCCACGACTTTTGGAGCGCGGATGTCAGCGCCCGTGAAGATCGGCGCATAACGGCCCTCTGGATCGGGCACCTTCCCATCGATCGACAGGTCCAGCACTTGGCGATCGCGCACGGAGAAGAAGTTCTCGATCTCAAGCTTGTAGAGCATACCTCACCTCTCAGTGAGATATAATGACGCTTTCAACGAAATTTCGTCAATAATTTGGTTTCACGACTAATTTTGACGGGCCTGGTCACGTTTCCGGGGCGCTTTAAGCGTATCGGCTTTGCCGCTTAAGGTCGCATTGCAAAGGCGCCGGGCTGCGGCCCGGCAGCACTGGGCGACTGTCGACCCTTCCCGCCGAACTTTGTCGAAGAGCACTAGCGGCCTTCCGGAGGGTTGAAATGACCGGCTGTCGGAGGGCACTCGCTGAACACAGGGCCGTTACTTATACGGATCGGCGGCGCGGGTCCGCATGACGAGCTCAGGTCGCCAGCTTCCCATCCGGACGAGGTCTTGACCTTAGCGCGACGACATTAGGTCGGATCGATCCAATGCCTGGATCGCACTCTCATTATTTGAATCAGCGAAGGATTCAGACCACAGCCCCATCCGTCCTGAATTCATCCAACTCTAGCTCGCCGCGCGCAGCTCTTCCTTCGCCGACACCGGGTTCGTGAACTGCATCGTGCCGTCCTCGACACTGGCAAACCGCAGGCTCATCAGATCAAGCGCGTAGTTCTGATGCAACTTCCAGGGCGCCTTGGACCCCTGCTTCGGGAACTTTCCGATCGAGCGCTGGACATAGCCCGACGAGAAACTGAGCCAGGGCTCCTCCGTGATCGCCGGATCGGTAAGGCGCGGCGTGCATTGGCGCAGCCCCTTCTTCTCCATATGGTTCAGCAGGCGGCAGACATAGTCGCAGGTGAGGTCGCACTTGAGCGTCCAGGACGCGTTCGTGTAGCCGAACGAGGAAGCGAGGTTCGGCACGTCCGAATACATCATGCCCTTATACGCCATGGTCTTGGCCGGCTCGACCCGGACGCCGTCGACCGTGAGCGCCAAGCCGTTCATGACCTGGAGATTGAGGCCCGTCGCGGTCACCACCAGGTCGGCCTTGAGCTCGGCCCCGGATTTGAGCTGGAGCCCGGTCTCGGTGAAGCTCTCGATCTGGTCGGTCACGACCGAGGCGCGGCCGGCCTTGATCGCCTCGAAGAGGTCGGAATCGGGGACGAGGCAAAGCCTCTGGTCCCATGGGTTGTAGCTCGGCGTGAAATGCGTATCGACATCGCAGGACGAGCCCAGCTGGTCCTTGACCATCTGGATGATGCGCGCCTTGACCGCGGCCGGCTTCTTGCGGGCGAGCCGGTAGAAATACATGCCGAAGAGCACATTGTGCCAACGCGTGATGCCATAGGCGAGCTTCGCCGGCAGGTAGCGCCGGAGCCAGTTGGCGAACTGATCCTCGGCCGGGCGCGACACGACATAGGTGGGCGAGCGCTGCAGCATCACGACATGCGCCGCTTTCTTCGCCATCTCCGGCACCAGCGTCACGGCCGTGGCGCCCGAGCCGATCACGACGACTTGCTTGCCGGCATAATCGATATCTTGTGTCCATTTCTGCGGGTGCGCGATACGGCCCTTGAACCGCTCGATGCCGGCGAAATCGGGCGTGAAGCCCTGCTCGTAGCTGTAATAGCCGCCGCACAGGAAGAGGAAGTTGCAGGTGATCGTGACAGGCTCGCCGCCGCGCGTCGCCTCGACCGTCCAGGCCGCATCCGCGGTCGACCAGGACGCGCTCACCACCTTGTGGTCGTAGCGGATATGGCGGTCGATATCGTTCTCGCGCGCGGTCTCGCGCACATAGCGCAGGATCGACGGGCCGTCGGCGATCGACTTGGCCTCGGTCCAGGGCTTGAAGGCATAGCCCAGCGTGTACATGTCGGAATCCGAGCGGATGCCCGGATAGCGGAACAGGTCCCAGGTGCCGCCGCTCGCCTCGCGTCCTTCCAGAATGACGAAGCTCCGGTCCGGGCAATCGGTCTTGAGGTGACAGCCCGCTCCGATGCCGGACAAGCCGGCGCCGACGATCAGCACGTCGAAATGCTCAGCACCCACTTTGGCCATCCTGACAATTTTGTTCATAGCTTAATCTGAACTGCGCGCGAGCTTAGGTCAATCACGAACAAAAGGAGGGCTATCGTTCTACCACATGCCTCACCGTCATCACCTGGCTTGTCCCGGTGATCCACGTCGGGCCGACGCAGAGTCTGCTTGGAAACGATGTTCCCGCGTCACGACGTGGATGGCCGGGACAAGCCCGGCCACGACAAAATAATGAGTGAATGCAGTAAGTTACGCAGCCCGGATGCGACCCACGAACCGGTCGACATCGGTCCGGAGCGTCTCGGCCTGGCGACCGAGATCCTCGGCCGAGTTCAGCACCAGCCCGGCGGCGGCCCCGGTCTCTGACGCCGCCTGATTGACGCCGACGATGTTGGTCGAGACCTCGCCCGTCCCGCGCGCCGCTTCCTGCACATTGCGGGCGATTTCCTGGGTCGCCGCCCGCTGCTCCTCGACCGCGGACGCGATGGTGGTGGTGATCTCGCTGATCGTGCCGATGGTGCCGCCGATGCCCTGGATCGCCTTGGTCGTATCTGCTGTGGCATCCTGCATGGCGGCCACCTGGGCCGAGATCTCCTCGGTCGCCTTGGCGGTCTGGTTGGCGAGCGACTTCACCTCGTTGGCCACGACCGCGAAGCCCTTGCCGGCCTCGCCGGCGCGCGCCGCCTCGATCGTGGCGTTCAAGGCCAGAAGATTGGTCTGGCTCGCGATGTCGGTGATGAGCTTGACCACATCGCCGATCTTCTGCGCCGCCGCCGTCAGGCCGCGCACGATCTGATCGGTCCGCTCGGCCTCGCCCACCGCGTCGCCGGCGATCCGGGCCAATTCCGTGACCTGCCGGCCGATTTCGGCGATCGAGGAAGATAGTTCTTCGGTTGCGGCCGCGACCGTCTCGACATTGGCCGACGCCTCTTCCGACGCCGTCGCGACCGTGGTGGCGCGGCTGCTCGTCGCTTCCGCCGTCTCCGACATGCTGTGCGCCGTCGCCCGCATCTCGGTCGCGGCTGCAGCGAGCGTGTCGAGCGAGGCAAGCACGCCAGTCTCGAACTCGTCCGCCATCTTCGACAGCATCGCCTTCTTATCGGCCTCGGCCTGGCGCTTCTGCGCCTCCTCGGCGCCGCGCAGGCGCTCGGCCTCAATCATGTTGCGCTTGAACACTTCGACCGCCTCGGCCATATCGCCGATCTCGTCCTGGCGGCCGGCCGGAACCGTCACATTCGTGTCGCCGGCGGCAAGCCGCGCCATGATCCCGGTCATGGCCCGCAGCGGCCGGACGATGCCGCGCGCGATCGGCCAGGCGCACAATCCCAGCATGACGAGCAGTCCCAGCATCCACCAGAGCGCGTTCCAGACGCGGGCCATGAACACGGTATCGACATCGTCGATATAGACGCCGCTGCCGACGATCCAATTCCAAGGCTGAACATTGGTCGTGTAGCCGATCTTGGGCAGCGGATCCTTCTGGCCGGCGCGCGGGAAGCGGTACTCGGTGAAGCCGCCGCCCGCGACGCCGTTATCGATGAGCGTGGCCATATAAGGGACGCCGTCGACATCCTTCTCGGCGCGGCGCTGCTTGCCTTCGAGCGCCTGGTTCGGGCCGATCACCAGCGTGATACCGTCGGCCTGGAAGACGAAGAAATAGTCGCCATGGCCGAACCGCAGCTGGCGGATCTCGTTCTTGGCCTTCTCCTTGGCATCATCCTCGGTGAGGCGCCCGGCGGCGGCTTCGTCGGCGAAGGTCTTGATCATGGCAGCGGCCGTATCGACCTCGTTCTTGAGCGCCACCTTGCGCTCCTCGATCAGCGTGCCGTGCAGCGCCATCAGCTGAAGCGCCAGTGCTGCCACCGCCATGATCACAGCCGCCGCGACGAGCAAGCTCAGCCGCCGGGAAATCGTCAATCGCCGCCAGGATCCGGCTTTGATCGCCGAGAGAATTGAAGAAGGTCCGGTCGCAACGGTGGTATTCGCCGACATATTCGCAATTCCTGCCCAGGGAAGTCGGCTCTATCGCGCCGTCAATTGGGTTAAATACTCATTATGATTGCCGATCGCGGCACATCGGCCGCGGATATCCTGATATGCGCCGATGTTCTGCGGGTGAATTTCATGATGCCATCGCTACCTACGGGCGCCTTCATCACGCTATTCTCTGGACTTGGCGCGGCCGTTCCGGATGCGCACAATCCAGCAACGCCTTCATGAGTGACCCGGTGCCCGACCAGTCCCTGCTTCCTCCCCTGCCCGAGCCCTTCGCCAGCTGGTTCCACGGGCGCGGCTGGCAGCCCCATCGCCATCAGCTGGAGATGCTGGCGGCAGCGCGGGCGGGGCGCTCGGCCCTGCTGGTGGCGCCGACAGGCGGCGGCAAGACGCTGGCGGGCTTCCTGCCGAGCCTGATCGAGCTCGCGGCCGATCCCAAGCCCGGCCTCCACACGCTCTATATCTCGCCCCTGAAGGCGCTCGCGGCCGACATCCGGCGCAACCTCTCGATCCCGGTCGCCGAGATGGGGCTCGATCTCCGGATCGAAACGCGCACCGGCGATACCGGCGCCAAGGAGCGGCAGCGCCAGCGCACCGATCCGCCGCAGCTGTTGCTGACCACGCCCGAGTCGCTGGCGCTACTGATCTCCTATCCCGATTCCGCCGCGATCTTCGCGGGGCTCAAGACCATCGTCATCGACGAGCTGCATGCGCTCGCCGGCACGAAGCGCGGCGATCTCCTGGCGCTCGGCCTGGCAAGGCTCGACAAGCTGGCGCCGGGCGCGCGGCGGCTCGGCCTGTCCGCCACGGTCGCCTGGCCCGACGATCTCGCGGCGTTCTTGAGCGCCCAGCCCGACACTGTCGCCCGCATCGCCGGGGACAAGACGCCCGACCCGATCGTCTCGATCCTGATCGCGGAAGCCGAGCTGCCCTGGGCCGGGCATATGGGGCTCCACGCGCTGCCGGAAATCTATCTCGCGATCAAGTCACACCGGACCACGCTCATCTTCGTCAATACCCGCGCCCAGGCCGAGCTCGTGTTCCAGGCGCTGTGGCGCGAGAACGAGGACAATCTGCCGATTGCGCTCCATCACGGCTCGCTCTCGGCCGAGCAGCGCGAGAAGGTCGAAGGGGCGATGGCGGCGGGCATTCTGCGCGCCATCGTCGCCACCGCCTCGCTCGATCTCGGCGTCGATTGGGCGGCCGTCGATCTCGTCATCCAGCTGGGCGCCCCCAAGGGCGTCAGCCGGCTCATGCAGCGGATCGGCCGGGCCAATCACCGGTTCGATGCGCCGAGCCGCGCGCTGCTGGCGCCGGCCAACCGCTTCGAAGTGCTGGAATGCCGGGCCGCCCTCCAGGCGATCGAGGAGCATCATCTCGATGGGGACCGGCCGCGGCCCGGCGGGCTCGACGTGCTGGCGCAGCATCTCCTCTGCCTTTCCTGTGCCGCGCCTTTCACGGCCGACGAGACCTATGAGGAAGTGCGCCGTGCCGCCCCCTACCGCACCCTCTCACGGGCCGATTTCGACGATGTGCTCAGCTTCGTCGAGACCGGCGGCTATGCCTTGAGCTCCTATGAGCGCTGGCATCGCCTGTTCCGCGACAGCCAGGACCGCTATCAGGTGGTCGGCGACGATATCGCTCGGCGTTACCGCATGAATATCGGCACCATCGTCGAGGCGGTGATGCTGAAGGTGCGCCTCCGGGGCGGCGGGCTCCTGGGCGAGGTCGAGGAATATTTCGCGCAGGCGCTGGTGCCGGGCGACACCTTCCTGTTCGCGGGCGAGCTCCTGCGCTTCGTCGAGTTGCGCGACATGACGATCCATTGCGTGCGCGGCGGCAGCGGCGAGCCCAAGATCCCGGTCTATGCCGGCGGGCGCCTGCCGCTCTCGACATATCTCGCCGACCGGGTGCGCGCGATCCTGGCCGATCCCATGCAATGGGACGGTCTGCCGCCCGATGTCCATGAATGGCTTCGGCTGCAGCGCTGGCGTTCGGTCATGCCGCGGCCGGACGGCCTCTTGGTCGAGAGCTTCCCGCGCGGCGGAAAGTGGTTTCTGGTGGCCTATTGCTTCGAAGGCCGCAACGCGCACCAGACGCTGGGCATGCTGCTGACCAGGCGGATGGAGCGGTTCGGGCTTCGGCCGCTGGGATTCGTGGCCACCGACTATGTCATCGCGACCTGGAGCGTGCGCCCGCCCGAGCGGATCGACGAGCTCTTCGACGAGGACATGCTGGGCGACGATCTCGAGGCCTGGATGGATGAATCCTCGATGCTGCGGCGGATCTTCCGCAATGTCGCCGTGATCTCGGGCCTGATCGACCGCAACCAGCCGGGCCTGTCGCGCACCGGCAAGCAGGTCACCTTCAACACCGACCTCATCTACGACGTACTGCGCCGGCACCAGCCCGATCACGTGCTGCTGCGCGCCACCCGCGCCGACGCCGCCGGCGGCCTCACCGACATCGGTCGCCTGGGCCAGATGCTGGGCCGCGTCAAAGGCCGGATCACGCACCGCCGCCTCGACCGCATCTCGCCGCTGGCGGTCCCCGTGCTGCTCGAGATCGGGCGCGAGCAGGTCCATGGCAATGAGGATGATCTGCTGGCCGACGCCGAGACGCTGATCGCGGAGGCGAGCGCGGGCGGGTGATGTTGTCCTACTTACGATGGGATGACACCGCTCCGCTGCCGCGCTAACACATCACCTGTGACCTACCCCATCGCGCCTCCACCCGGGATCCGTCTCGGCGATGCCTCATTCCTGGCCGATCCGAGCGGCGTGCTGTGGTGGCCGGCCGAGGCGACGCTGATCGTCGCCGATCTTCATCTCGAGAAAGGCACGAGCTTCGCGCGCCAGGGCCTGCTGCTGCCGCCCTACGACACCCGCGCCACGCTCGACCGGCTCGGCACGGCGATCGAGCGGCTCAGGCCCGAACGCGTGGTGGCGCTGGGCGATTCTTTCCACGATACCGAGGCGGCCGATCGGCTCGATCCCGCGGATCAGGCGCGGCTTGCGGGGCTCGTCGCGGGACGCGATTGGCTCTGGCTCGCCGGCAATCATGATCCGAAGCCGGGGCCGGCGTTGGGCGGGCGTGTGGCGTTCGATACGGCATGGCTCGGCGAGGTGGCGCTGCGCCACGAGGCGGATCCCGGTGCCGCCGGACCCGAGCTCAGCGGCCATTATCATCCGAAGGCGAGCCTCTCGATCCACGGGCGGCGCCTCACCTGCCGCTGCTTCGTCGCCGACCGGCAGCGTATCATCCTGCCGGCCTTCGGCGCCTATGCCGGTGGCCTCGATGTGCGCGCGCCGGCGCTGGCCCGGATCTTCCCTGAGGGCTTCACAGCCTACCTCATCGGCACGCACCGGACCTTGGCCCTCCCGTCGCGCCTGCTCCTGCGCGAGCCGGAAAGCCAAGATTTGCCATTGCTTTAGCGGGTTTCTGTACAATCTTTACAAAATATTAGAAGCACGCGTGCTACCTCGGATCGTCCAGTCGGTTCGAGTTGGGTAGTAACGATGACAGGTCCGGCACCAGCGAGCGTTCGTCTTGCCAAGCTTCGCGCCGTCGTCTCGCGTGAAGGGCGCGACGATGTGCAACAGGATTTCAAGCAGCCCGACGCCAAGAAGAGCCTCGGCAACTCGATCAAGGCCTCTGGCACTGCCGCCGAAGAAGCCGGCTCGGCGACGGCGCCGAAGCCCAAGAAAGCCGACAATGGTGTCAGGAACACGATGATCATCGCGATCGTCGCCTGGACCCTGATCATGCCGCTGGCGCTCGTCGGCATCATTCTGGCCCGCCAGGGCGAAGGGGCGCTGCCCAACCTGCCGCTCCTGACGATCATCCAGTCGAATGCCGGCAGCGCCGTCGTCAATTCGGTCGAAGGGCTGTGGGTGTTCGGGCTCCTCTATTTCCTGCCCAGCATCGTGGCCTCGTTCCGCCGGCATCCCTTCTTCATCTGGATTCTGCTGCTCAACATCGTCACGACCCTGCTCCTGCTCGCCACCAACTGGGCCTTCGGCCTGTGGGCGATCATCCTCGGCGGCTCGATCTGGTCGCCCAGCCACGGCTTCCACAAGGCGCTGGGCAAGATGGCGGGCGGCAAGTAGGGGCGGCTTCGTCGCCCCACCCGTGACCGATCCGCAGTACTAACCGCCGAGCACCTATATTATGGTCCGCGCGGTTGGGCGGACGAGATGAGCTACACAGTCAAGGAAATCTTCTTCACGCTGCAGGGCGAAGGCGCGCGCGCCGGTCGTGCCGCCGTGTTCTGCCGCTTTACCGGCTGCAATCTGTGGTCCGGGCGCGAGGCGGATCGCGCCCATGCCACCTGCCGCTTCTGCGACACGGATTTCGTGGGCATGGACGGGCCGGGCGGCGGCCGCTTCGCCACGGCATCGGATCTGGCCGACGCCGTGGCGGCAAGCTGGGGTGCCCGCGACGGCGCCCGCTATGTCGTCTGTACCGGCGGCGAGCCGCTGCTGCAGCTCGACGCCCCGCTCGTCGCGGCGCTCCATGACCGCGGCTTCGAGATCGCGATCGAGACCAACGGCACGCTCATCCCGCCCGCCGGCATCGATTGGGTCTGCGTCAGTCCCAAGGCCGATGCGGACCTGGTCGCCACCCAGGGCGACGAGCTGAAGCTGGTCTATCCGCAAACCGAGATCGATCCGGCGACGCTAGAGGCGCTCGACTTCCGCAATTTCTTCCTGCAGCCCATGGACGGGCCGGCCAAATCCGCCAACACCGCGGCCGCGATCGCCTATTGCCTCGCCCATCCGCGCTGGCGCCTGTCGCTGCAGACCCACAAGATCATCGGGATCGCCTGATTTGGCCCACAACCACGCACTCACCATCGAAATCACCAAGGAATTCCGCTTCGACGCGGCGCATCGCCTGCCGCTGCTGCCGGCAGGTCATCCCTATACGCGCATGCACGGCCATTCCTTCCGGGTCGCCGTGACGCTCGCGGGATCGCCCGACCCGGCCACCGGCTGGATCGCCGATTTCGCCGAGATCGATCGAGTGCTGGCCGGGTTGCGCGACCGGCTCGACCATCAGACGCTGAACGAGATCGACGGGCTCGAGAACCCGACGCTCGAAATCATCGCCCGCTGGATCTTCGAGGCGACGACGAATTCCCTGCCCGGCCTCCGCCGCGTCGCTCTCTTCCGCGATTCGATCGGCGAGAGCTGCGTGGTCAGCGCGGTATAGCTAGCGCCTAACCCCCGAAATAGCGCGGGTGATCGATATCCTCGAGCAGCCCCGGGCCGGTCGGCTCCCAGCCCAAGGCCTCCCGCGTCTTCCGGCTCGAAGCACGGCTGTCCATCGCGGCGAAGCGCGCGAACCAGCTGAAATGCTGGGCGGCCTCCTCTGGTGTCTTGCTGACGAGCGGCACGCCGAGGCGCCGGCTGATCACGCCGGCAATCTCGCGGAACGGCACGCCTTCCTCATCCGTCGCGTGATAGCGTGCGCCCGTCTCGCCCTTCTCGAGCGCCAGCCGATAGAGCCTGGCCGCGTCGAAGCGATGCACGCCCGGCCAGTGATTCTGGCCTTCGCCGATATAGGCGGAGGCGCCCTGCTGACGCGCGATGCCGATCAGGATCGGCACGAAGCCGTGATCGCCGTCGCCATGAACCGAGGGCGGCAGCCGGATCGCCATGGCACGGATGCCGCGCTCGGCCTGGGCCAGGCCGGTCTGCTCCGAGACACGCGGCACGGCATGTTCACCGGCGGGCGGCGGCGTGTCCTCTGTCGCGAGCTTGCCGGGCGCCAGGAGCCCGGTGCCCGATGTCACGATCAGCGGACGGCCCGAGCCCGCAAGCGCATCGCCCAGCGCCGCGATCGCCCGCCGATCGATTTCGCAATTCTCGGCGAATTTCGTGAAATCGTGGATGAAGGCGGTATGGATGACGCCGTCCGCCTGGGCCGCACCCTTTTTCAGGCTCTCGAGATCCTCGAGCGTGCCGCGATGCACCTCGGCCCCGGCCTCGGCCAACGCCTGGGCGCCCGCATCCGAGCGGCTGAGGCCGAGCACCTGGTGGCCGGCCCTGAGCAATTCCTGAACGACGGCGGATCCGACAAACCCGGTCGCACCGGTTACGAAGACGCGCATGGCTTTCCTCATTGTTCCGTTGAGCCGCCTCGGCGGCGTGTCCCAATGATGCTATGCCGTTGAGCACGGACGATCTATGCTGTATCGTCCGCATTATCTTCGCGATCGTCCGGAGCACCTATGGACCCGCTTTCCGATGTCCTCTCGCTGCTGAAGCCGCGCAGCTACATGTTCGGCGGTTTCGAAGCCGGCGGCGACTGGGCGATCCAGTTCGGCCAGCATAACGGCATCAAATGCTACGCCGTGACGATGGGCGAATGCTGGCTGACGGTCGAGGGCGTGCCGGAGCCGGTGCGGCTGGCCCAGGAGGATTGCTTCCTGCTGCCGCGCGGCCGCCCGTTCAGCGTGGCGAGCGATACCAGGCTCGAGCCGGTCGATTTCCGCACGATCTTCCCGGCCCGGCGCGACGGCGGCATTGCCGCCCTCAGCGAGGTGAGCGATTTCTCGATCGTCGGCGGCCATTTCACGCTCGATGGCGACCATGCGCGCTCGCTCCTCGGCATGCTGCCGCCGATCGTCCATATCCGAAAGGAAGCGGACAAAGCCACGCTGCGCTGGTGCATGGAGCGGATGCGGCAGGAGCTGCGCGACCGCCAGCCGGGCGGCTTCCTGATCGCCGAGCATCTGGCCTACATGATGCTGATCCAGGCGCTCAGGCTCCATCTCGCCGAGGTGCCTGGAGTGCGGAACCTGGTTTTCATGACGTGGCAAGTCCGCGCGCCGAAGATTGCTATTATAATTTATTGGTCCAGGGCTTTCGCGAGGGACAGCTCAACGTAAAAAGAGACGCACCACCCGACCTCGCCTCATTAACAAACCCGTATGATCCTGCCGTAAACAAACCGTATTTATGGGAGAACGAACATGTCTGCCATGACATGAGTTATTACAAAGGTAAATTGTACCTCTATTTTGGCGTGGCGCCGGCATTAGTACTTTTTTGGCCGTATGCCATATTGACTGGTCACTATTTGACGGACAGAGATGCGGTCGTGCTTTTTTTAGCGCTCGCTTTTTTGTTCGCGGCCGGTCTCTTACATGCCATCTGGCGACGCTACTTTCCCGGGACAGGCATGTGGGCAATAATGTCCGGTTTGGTTGCAATGGGATTGGCGACAGGCGCATTGGAGCTTTTATCATCATGCGATGTCTATGAAACGGCGATAAGTTGCGGCTTTGCTTTTGCCATGCTCGCGCTGGCGGGGATGTGGAAGGCATTACACGAGCCAGTTCGAAAAACGCGATGGCTCCTGTTGGCAAGTCTTGCTTACGGAATAGCGGTAGCGTCGCGACCGTCGTTACTATTTGGAGCGATAATTCTTTTAGTGCCTGCAATTCAGGCGTGGTTCTTCGCAAACGAACCGGGTTCCCGATGGCGGGCGGGTTTATTGCTTGTGCCCACCATTGTTCCGATAACGTTCATTGGGTTTGGATTGATGCTTTACAACACCCTGCGTTTTGGCAACCCCCTGGAATTTGGCTGGCACTACCAATTAACCGATTTTCAAAATACCACCGCCCGACAACTCAGTGTGAGCTATATGTGGTTCAATTTTCATTTTTATTTTTTCGGATTGGCGCACTGGGCAAGATACTTTCCATTTCTGGAAGCGGTTCGGCCTTTATCGGCGCCGGCAGGTTATGCTGCCACCGAGATGCCTTATGGCGGCATATTGACCCACTACCCCATAGTATGGCTGGCTTTGGCAGCACCGCTGGCAAAGAAAGGGAAGACTGAAAGAAATGATTCTCCTTTATATTGGTTTTATGGCTGCTCTCTGCCTGCTTTTTTTAGCTTGTGCGGCAGCCGTTTGCCTTTTTTTAGTCGCGAGTAGCCGCTATGAGATGGATTTTCTGCCCGCTTTGATGTTATTGGCTGTCATTGGTATTTGCGGTCTGGAACAGGCAGTGACAGGGTCTCTCGCCCGAGGTTTTATTCGTGGGATTTGGTGTCTGCTTGCTGGTTTATTCAATCTTGTTTAATGCGCTGGCAAGCATAAAGGCCCATGCCATGGATAACTGGCTTGATGGCAATGTCTATTTGGGCGAAGACCAAATGGATAAGGCGATCAAATGTTTTAAAACTGCAACAACATTTGACCCTCAATCCGCATCCTTTCACCTCGCCCTTGGAAATGCTCTTTCCCGTGCCGGACAGGCAGATGAATCCATCCTGGAATATAAAAAAGCCCTGGAGATTAAACCGGATTACGCGGAAGCGGATAACAATCTTGCCTACACCCTGCTTCAAAATGGACGGGTGGCCGAAGCGATCACGTATTTTCAACAGGCGGTGAAGATCGAACAAAGTTACGAAGCCTATTATAATCTGGGCTATGCCTATCGCCGGAACGGGATGGCGGCGCAGGCCGTGGACTGTTACCGGCAGGCCCTTGAGCTTCAGCCTCAGTTTCTGCCGGCGCAATTAAACCTGGCGTGGACGCTGGCGACCTGGCCGGATGCGTCCGTTCGCAATGGGAACGAGGCCGTTGCTTGGCCGGGAAAGCCAATCAACTGGCCAATGGTACTGATCTGAAGATTCTTCGAACGCTGGCAGCGGCTTATGCGGAAACGGGCAGGTTTCCAGAGGCCGTGACGACGGCAAAGCAGGCGTTGGCACTGGCGCCGACCCAGTCCAATTTGGCAAATGAATTGCAGGCTGAAATTCAACTTTATCAAAAGAATTCACCATTGCGCACGACGGGGAATTAGATTCGACCGGAACTAAAAGCTGGACGCCTGCCCGGCGGCTGTTACATTCATTGTGCCATGTCAACACCCGCGTCAGCAGCGCCAAAAAAGATTAATCTCCGCCGCCCGGACATCCTTCAGGCGGTACAGGCCAAGTGCTTTCGCATTATCGCAGCGAATTGGTGGAACGTATCCGCGCCAACGGCGGGGTGATTTCGTCCGGCGACCTGACGGTGAAACTGGCGAAGGAATTCGGCTTTTGCTACGGCGTCGAGCGCGCGATTGACCTGGCTTACGCCGCGCGCAAAATATTTTCCGCGCGCCCACAGCCCATCTATCTGCTGGGCGAAATCATTCACAATCCGGAAGTGAACGACCAGATCCGCAACATGGGCATCCAGATCATTTCGCCCAAGCCGACGGACGAGGAAATGGGGCAACTGCAATGCGGGCGACGTGGTCATCATTCCCGCCTTTGGCACCGAAGTCGGCACGCGCAAGAAGCTGGAGGCCAAGGGCTGCGAGCTGGTGGACACGACCTGCGGCGACGTGATGAGCGTTTGGAAACGCGTGCGCCAATATTCGCAAGGAAAGCGTCACGAGCATCATCCACGGCAAGGCCAAGCACGAGGAAACCAAGGCCACGACTTCGCAGGCGCGCGCCTACGGCAGCGGCCATTACCTGGTGGTCTTCAACCTGGCGGAGACGGATTACGTTTGCAATTACATCCTAAACGGCGGCAATAAGAAGGAGTTTCTGGAAAAATTCAAAGGCGCGTATTCCGACGGGTTTCGATCCCGATTTGCATTTGCAGGCCATCGGCGTGGCGAACCAGACCACGATGCTGCGCGGCGAAACGGAGGAGGTCCAGCGCCGTTTCAAAGCCGCGATGGATCAAGAAATATGGCGCGGCAGAGATCGACAGGCATTTTCGTTTTTTTGACACGATTTGCGGCGCCACGCAGGACCGGCAGGATGCGCTGGAAAAACTTTTGCAGGAGCCGATGAATCTGCTCATCGTCATGGGCGGTTATAATTCATCCAACACATCGCATCTGGCGGAAATGGGTGAGGCAAAACTGCCGACTTATTTCATCAAGAACGCCGCGAAAATGGAGTCGGACAAGCTGATCCACCATTACAACCAGCACATGCGCTGCGGAAGTGGAAACGCGCGACTGGCTGCCGCCGGGAAGATCACCGTGGGCGTAACCGCCGG
>CAVXLN010000002.1:0-100561 GCA_963762435.1 uncultured Alphaproteobacteria bacterium
GGGGTGCTGGGTGCTTGACCTGTTGCTGGGAAGGGAATTGCAGCCGCACGATCTCCGGATCGACCTTGTCCGCCTGGCAGACAACAGACGCTTGATGCGAATGATCCATCTTCCCACAGGAGTCGTTGTCGAGGGGATTCGCACCCGCGAGGAGCGGCTCTGGTTGTTGAAGGAGCGGTTGTACAAAGACCTGACACGAAAGGTCTGGTCGGAGCGGCACGGGTGAACTGGGGGCGTAGTAGGGGAAGACACGCATGACCGAGTCAGAGTGGCTACAAAGTACCGATCCGCAGTGGATGTTGAAATTCCTTCGGGGCAAGGCCAGTGATAGGAAGCTGCGGCTGTTTGCATACGCGTGCTGTCGGTAGAATTGGCCCTTTCTGACGGATGAGAGGAGCAGACGGGCAGTGGAGGTGGCGGAGCAGTTTGCAGATGGGAATGCTCCACTTGGAGATTTACAGGAGGCACGGGCACCCCTCTATACCTTGGCCGATCACGCTTGCCACAATGCAACGGAGGTTTTCACCGAAATCGAGGATGGGACTGTGATAGCCGATTGCACCGCCGAAAATGCTGCCTGGGGCGCTGCAAAGCACGGTGCAATCCCGCCCGATGACGACGGCTTGAGCAGGATTTTCAATGCTCAAGTGTTCGTCGAAAAGGGGATTCAGTGCAACCTCCTGCATTGTGTTTGCGCCAATCCCTTCCGTCCCGTAGCCCTCGACTCGACCTGGCTGACCAGCAACGTCATCGGCTTGGCCCAAACTATCTACGAGGAACGTGACTTCAACCGCCTCCCGATTCTGGCCGATGCTTTGGAGGAAGCAGGCTGTTCGGAGGTGGCGACTCTGGAACATTGTCGCGGCACTGGACTTCACGTTCGTTGGTGTTGGGTAGTGGATTTGCTGTTGGGAAAGGAATAGGCCGTGACTGAGCAAGAATGGCTGTCGTCTCCAAATGCGATGCCCATGATGAACTTTCTGATTGAACAGGAAGAAGCCGAGCATCGTGGATGGCGTCGATGGGTTCCTTCAAGAGTGGGGTGAGCCGAGCGTTGGAGATCAAGACGATCACTGGGGTCTGTTGGTATGACACCGCTGGGCCGAAGGCGTTGCAGGTGGTTCTGGTCCGTGATCCGACCGGGAAGTGGCGAAACGAAGCCCTGGTCTGTACCGATGTCCGCCTGTCGGCGGCCGAGATCATCACGGGCTACTGCCGTCGCTGGAGCGTAGAAGTCGCCTTTGCGGACGCCAAACAGTTGCTCGGCTTTCACGATCCGCAGGTGTGGAGTGCCTTGGCGGTGGAGCGAGTGGCCCCGATGTCCTGGTTCGTCGCCACACTGGTGGTGTGTTGGTATGTGGAGTCGGGCCAGAAGGGGCCGCAGGCCAAAAGGCACCGGCCGTGGTATAAGGACAAGGAGACGCCGACCTTTGCCGACATGTTGGCAGCGTGCCGGTTGCAGTTATGGCAGGGCTGGTTGAGGGCCGAGAGTGCTGTGGGAGCGGTTTCGGAGGACAAACTGGCCTGGTTGCTGGAGTATGTGGCGACCAGCCATTGAGGCAGGGCGGATTGGCCCGAGAAACCAGAAGCGTTTCGTCTGCCGATGACAAGAGAGTCATGCTCGCAAGGGCAGCGGATGGGTGGGGTACGGCCTCGTTTATCTGTAAAACGCTAGTCGGAGCCGCCCCACCGGACGTCGGGAGGGGCTGCCGGGCGAGGCGGTTCAGGTCCTCGGCAAGGCCCTTGTCGTTCCCCGCCTTTGCCCGGTTGTCGCCCACGAATCATTGCAACACTCCCGTGACCGGATGCGCCGGACAAACATCCACCCAGTGCGTTTGCTCCCACCGCTCGATGACTGTCCACGCCGCTCTGGGGATTGGATAAAGCGAGAAGTGCCATTTGGTTGGATCATCTCCCGCCGCTCGTGCATCTTCGGCGAGTCGTTGCCTCCATTTCTTGGAAATCCGCGTGCGCTTCTCGACCTCGACCCAGGGATAGACGACTACTTTCGACGTATCAATACCGATGCGAAAGACACCTTCGTATCGGCGACGGTTATCCTGACAATCCCCTCCGATGCAGCCAATCGGTCTGGTTTCGCCGGTCAGCCAAACTGCCGGACGCTCTCCTCTCTCCCAGATGAGGGGGCAAACAGAATACTCATCCAGGGACACCACAAACTGATAGAATCCTCTTGTTGGCGTCAACTCGCGTTCGAGTTCCTCCTGAGTCTTACCTGAGAGTCGGAATCGAGGAGTAGTGTCGATCACCCCGTCCTGGAGGATGCCGTCGAGGAAGAAGCCTTTGGTGTGGTGGTACATCACTGCCCTCATGAGTGGTCAATAGAGACACGGTACGCTCTGATACAGTCCGATCACGCAACAGTCAGCGACAGGCCCCCACATCCATCTGGGTCAGGGGCAGTTGCTGTCCGCTCTGCCCTGGGCATCGGGCAGTACGAACAATCCTTCGTCACCTCGCCCGTCAATCTGTAGGAGTCGTCTTTCCAGGGTGAGCCGGCTGGCGACTTCGCGCCAGTCGGTCATGTTGTGGCGCAGAAAACCCAGCCGACTCTCCCTGAAGACGACCCTACTCCTCATCTCGTTCGTCGTCCTCCTCGACCACGATCACGCCGATCAAAATCTCGTCCATCTCCGCCGAGACGAGTTCATCCGCAGCGGAACACAACCCGTCGTAGGGGTCGTCGTCCACGTTTTTCAGCTTGAAAAGCACGGTTCGCGCCTGGCCTTTCGTGATGCCGCCACGCAACTCCTGGCCGGGCGACAGATAGCGACGGAGGGCCTCCAGTTGCTTCGGCGTTGCCGGCTCGTCGAGCCATGCCGGCTTTGGTTTCGGCGGCGGCTTCGGTGCCTGCGCCGTGCGTCGAGATCCTCCAACCTGGCGCGGAGGTCGTCGAGATCCGCATCGCTCAGCTTCAGCCGCGCGGCGTGTGCGGCGACAGCCTCGTCCCGAAACCGTCCCGCGCACATACCCTGGACGAGGAAGTAGACATACAGGCCCAGTTTTCCCGAATTGCGGTATTGTTGCTCTTTACGCCACGACATACATTTCTCCTCGTAGTAAGTTCGCTTCCGATGCACCTATCGACCGAAGGTGGTCAATATCCCTCCCAGGTCGCGATCGCATCGCAGACCCGCTCGTATGACAGGGTGGTTTGTACCCGCCAGTCCCCTTTGTTTCCCACTCGGCCACCGGAACTGGGCACGGCCCGCGGCCCACGGCGCTGACGCAGGTGGGACATCGCCCTGCGATCCTGGCGGTTAGACGACCACGGTGGCCAAAGCCGCAACCGCACGGCGGCTTTAAGCCGACCCGAGTAAGGGATTCCGTTCGCCTTCGCTTGTTGTCGCAATTGTTTCAACGTCGTCATTGATGGCTTTCCTCGGTGATGATGCTCACTCGTACTCTTGAAGTATTCGGTCGGGAAGGTTCGGAAGGCAAGTCGTGTGCCCGATTTCGGGAGGCCCAGATTTGTGGTATATTGTCGTTGATTTCCGCTACGGGCAGCACCGAGATGGCCGAGGGGGGGACGAGCGATGAGTCGGAGCGGAGACAGCAAAGCCGCGACTGCGCAAGAAGCACGGCGAGAACCTGCGGAAATTGCGGGAGGCGTTCGGTATCCGCACACGGCCGATGTTTGTGGAGCGTGCGAACAAGGCATATTGGCAGTGGCTCAATCCAGAGTCCGTCGTCGGTGACGAACCAAGGGGCGGAGCTTTTCACATTGCGGTCGGTAGCGAACTGGGAGCAGGGTCGGGCCAGCGTCCTCCGGCGCACTTCCCGTGTCTCGCCGTGCTGGAGATTCTCTTCGACATGTCCACGAGGAGTTCGGTGACGCTATCGCGCATGGGCGTTTCCCGACGAAATGGCCAACACGTTCCGAGAACTAACAACCATCCAAGAGTATCACGGAGATCAGCCTGATGTTGGTGAAGGCCACGCGCGGCGTGCATCACGAGAAGGAAAATGAAGCGACGAGTCGTCCTCGGTGACCGCCGAGAACAGGTCTGCGTGCAGGGCGGCTCAAGACCTACCCTTGAAGCGGGCGATTCTAATCGTCCAGCACGGCGCGCGCTGGCGATCTCGTCGTTGTTCACCGTCTGGCCTCTCTGGGAGCCATCGACCACGATGACCTGTGCGTCTTCCGCCTTGCCGAGGTGATGGCGTCGAGATTGCCGTCGCCGGTGACATCACCGAGGGCCATCGTAACGACGCCCGTGAAACCCGACATGAAGGCGTAGAAGCTGGTGAGCGGCATCGGCCTGGTTCAGGAGCGTGGTCAGCGTGTTCACATGCTGCCGTTGGCCGAGGAATACGCCGGATCGAGGAAAAGGTCGAGCCACGGCTTCAGCTTGCTTTTCCACCAGCCGCCGTTGGTGGGCAAAAGCCGAGGAAGGGGTGATCCACGGTTTCAGTTCATTTTGAGCCGCATGAACGGGAATCTTGCCCTTCCGCATATCGGCACCTGGACGTCCATTGTCGTCGAGCAGTCCGAGTAGTCCGCCACCATCATTCTTTCCGCTTGCGTCCCGGTTTCCTGGCATTTGCCGCGTCCAGCGAATTCCGTGCTTGCGGGCCTCTTCTACGGTGGGAACGGTGGTGCCGAAGATCGGGTGAGATACTCCGAACCAGTCCCAGATGCGCTTCATGTCCTCGGAGGCGTAGAAGCCGCTGAGATAGCCGACGTTGGCATCGGCCTCCTTGGTTCCCTCGCGGTACTTTTCCATGAACTCGGCGGCCTCCTCGCGTGTCTTGCACGACTCGATGGCCGGCATGAGGTCCGTGACATTCTCGACCTGCCTCCCCTTCCACATTAACGACATGTCTTGTTCCAAGGGCCGCGACTGGGGTTCCCCTCCCATGATCCGCACATTCTGTTCTCCCCTGGCACATGTGGGAGTTGTGGTAGTACCGCCTTCGGTCGATGGAGAGCCGACTGCCTGTGGGGACGCTGCCCCGCCGCCGGAAGGCGGGACTACAATCGCTCCTGGATCGTTTCCGGCACAAACCTTCTTGTAGAACGCCTTGATCGCCCTTTCGACGGCGACCGCCTTGCTGACCTCCAGGTTCTTGGACAAGGCGTCCATTGTCTCACGGGCCTTACGGCTCATGCGGACACTCGTCTGAAACATTTTCTCTTTCGGTGCCACTGTATGCCCCCGTTGTGTCAGATTTCTGCGGTGCGTTCTGACTCTGACGTACCTTCACCCTGCGGGCCTATAGTAGTCCGACTACGCGCAAATGGTTTGCTCCATCGCTGGGATCACCGCAGTTGTCGATCAACGCATTCTCTCTGGTTCCCAAAGTTAGATATACGGTGGCGGCGAAAGGATTCGCCTGATTTGTCAAATCAATGCAAAGAACCGGGGCAAGGCCCTCGACGACCTGCGCGGCAGCCAAAGAACTTGGCGTCGCATTGGTCGAAGACGGTGCCTCGGAGCGGAACATGCCTACTGGCAACTGCCGCACAAGGTCGCTGGCGCGAAGATGACGATAGACCGCGGCACACCGCCGCCCCTACCTCGCCCCTGGCTTCCTGAATCCCGTTCAAGACAGCTTCGCGGTTTCCAACTTTTCCTTGAAGCGGACAGGGATCTGGGTTAGTGGTCATGAGCCGGATCGAGGTCACGCTGGCGTCGATCTGGATGATGCCGCGACCACCACGGGCAGTTCGACGTTGCCCTTGAACCGCTTGTCCCGACTCCCGTCCTTGTTGATGAACCTCCATCGTTTGGCCACTACCTGAGAGTCGGAATAGAGCCGCCCGTCTGGCTCAACGTATTCGAGGTGGTCGTCAGTTACGCGCAGGTTCTGGTAATCGACGTAGTCCACGCTCGGCCCCTCGATCACCAGGAGTTTTTCGGGAAGGAAATACAGGGCCTTGTCGTCGAAGGTAACGCCAAGCACCTTGATGTTGGTTTCGATGTTGGGGATGGGCCGATTGAAGATCGCTGCCGGAAGCTTTGCCACCGAGAACAGGCTACCAGCATTGTACTTCCAATCCATCGCTCCTTCACGGGCCTGCACCTCGTAACGCCAGACCTTGCAGCTTTTCCTCAAGGTCTGGAAGGCGGCGGCGATCTGCGCCAGCTTCCGCTTGATCGCTTCGTCGAGTTCGTAGCCGACGAAGACCTTGGTCTTCTTCGTCTTCAGCACAAACGCGACAATCGAGATGATTCCCACGAGGACGGTCTTCCAAGGCATCGATGCAAGGCTGAAGTCCTGGAGCATCCAGTACGCCCAACCGGCCGCCAGCAGCACGCAGAAAACGACGAAAAGCGCGTTGGACTGCTGGATGCCTTTCGTGACGTGCTTGTCCAACTCTTTCTCGTCGATCTCCGTCTTCTCTCCACTCGCAAAGTCGTACTTGAAGTGGCGGGTGCCTTCGGACGTCACCTCGGTGACCACGAAACTCGGTGGACGGATGATGTAGGAGTACCACCAGCCCCGCACCGTTTTGAACCAGGGAAACAGGTCGTTGAACTGCTCGTTGTTCAGGACGAACTTGTCCAGGAACAGGGCAGCCATCTCGGTGCGGTTCAGGTTGCGATAACGGCTACCGGACGGAACGTGTTGGGAAAGGGCCTGATCCAGGTGTGTGAAGAGGTTCGGCACCTTGCCCGCCGTCATCCACTTCTGTTGATCGGGGCTGACCTCCAGGACGGCAGCAGACGGCCCTCCCTGGCGTATTGCTGAAGCGATGCGAAAGGATAGGGGCCGTTGACCTTCCCGGCTTGATCCTTGATGTAGAACGGTTCGCCATCCGGAACGGGGGCAGGAAGAGGTTCCGCTCGGGATGACGATGGCCTTAGCAAGGCTGCGCGCGGGGACTGCTGGCAGGTGGGGAGCAGGTGGGGCCGGAGGTTGCGATTCCGCGTGGTGGGGCGCCTGCCGAGGCGCGGATGGTCGGATCGAGAATCTCTCCACAATGTTTGCACTCGATGGATGTGGCCTTCACTTGGCCGCCACAATATTGGCACTTCTTGAGGACGGACGGGTCGATAATCTCCCCGCAATGCTTACATTCGATGGACGTGGCCTTCACCACCCCTCCGCAGAACTGGCACTTCTTTTCGCTGGCAGCCAGGCCGGCGGGCAGCACCTCCGGGATTTCCTCGGCTGGGGGTGGTGGGACAACACCCACGGCTACCGGGACGGCAGGAGGAGGTTCCGGCACGAGGATGCTTTCACCACACTTGCCGCAGCGAATTTTTTTCCCGACGGCCGTATCGGGCGCTTTCCAGCGCGCCGCAGGCCAGGCACTTTATGGGGATGGGCATCGTAGCACCTTGGATTGATCTGCACCTTGGGTTGGTCTGCACCTTGGACAAGCGTCGGCGGGTTCTACGTCGAAGATCAGGCTCACGCCGCATCTTTGCAGCGGAGTAGGCCGAGCCGTACCGATCACAACCGTGGACAATGTACCCCATCGGTTTCTCGGCCGAAACGAAAAAACGGCAGTGGCGGCAGAGGGCCATCGCGGCGGCGCCGTCGGGCTTCAGACCCCGAAATTAGTCATCTACCGAGGTGGGATCAAAAACCCGAGAGTTCAGCGAACTTGAACTGCTTCCCCTCCTTCGCCGAGATCGCCTCGAAATTCCAACGGCCGCCGGCTTCCAGATTGTTGATGTTCGCTATTGCGGTGCCCGACCTGCGCCCCGCTGGCGTCATAGATGGTGAAAGTGATCTGGGCATACTTCAGCGTCTTGCCGCGGCGGTTGACGACGGTGCCGGTAATGTGGACGAAGCCGACCTGATCCACATTGCCCTTGAGGGTCTTCTGCAACAACACGAGACCGTCCTCATCCTACTCCCCGTTGGCCCTGGCCGCCTCCTCCTTCTTCCGCTTCTCTTCCTCCTTCTTCCGCTTCTCCTCGGCTGTTTTCTCGCGTTCCGTCGCGCGTGCTTCCTCGTCGGCCTTCCGCTTGGCCAACCAGGCTTCGTGTTCCTTGGCCCTTGCCTCTTCTTCGGCCTTTTTCTCGGCCTCGATCTTGGCCTGCTCCTTCGCCGCCTCGCCGGCATAGGCGACGGTCAGCCCTTCCTTCTCGGCCCTTCTCGATCCACTCGCGTGCTTCCTGCGCGTTGCCTTGCCTGCCTCGTATTCGGCGATGCGTTTGACGAGTTTCGCCTTGTCGGTTGCGTAGTCGTAGTTGGCCTTGTACTTGGCCACAGCATCGGCTTGCTTGCCGGAATCGTACAACTTGTCCGCCGCAGCGAGTTCTTTCCGTGCCCTCCTCGGCGGCCTTGCTCTGCATGATGGCCGACCAGGACAACACAACCGATGCAGCCTGTGCAACTCAGCAAACCAAGGCTCAACGGTATGCCGATCAGCCAGGCCAGAGACGGGCTGCCGCCCCGTGCATTCAGGAGGAACAGGGCGAAGTAGATCGGAAACCACGAGCCGCAGGTGACGACGGTGAGGATGACGTGGAAAAGGTGAGGGAACTCCTGGGGCGTGTTGCGCTACCGTCGGGCCGGCGGCAGGATGGGGACGCGGCGGCTCAGAACGACGGGCCACTTGGCTCGCCGAAGCCGCCGGCTGCGACGCGCCCACCTCCACTCGGCACTCGCACTTTGACACATGATGCGCCGCCCGACCAAGTTCGCATCAACGTCCCATGCGAAATGGCAGTGTGGACAGGTGACGGGAACGGTCGGTGTTCGCAGTGGGGATGGCGACGGCGGCAAGTCGGTCGCGGCCTCGACATGATCGTTCATAGAATCCGGCATCGACGAGGCGAGCGAAGCAGCATCAGGCTGATCTTGAACCGTCGGGACTGTCGAGGCAGGCGGGACTTCCGGCGTCGGCTCGGCGGTTGTGGCCGCCACGACGATGCCCTCGCCGCATTTCGGACACTTGATTCCGGCCGAGTGCTGCGTCGGGAGCCTTTCCTTTGGCACCGCAGGAATTGGCATTGGACGGCGATAGGCATGTTGCACCCTGGGTTGAACAACACCTCGGGTAACAGGGGGAAAGACCCCCAGCCGGTCGCGCCCAAGGTGCGAATCGGCGACTGGCGTGGGCAAGGATCACGGCGGCAGTCGCCATACGCAGACTGCGTTCTTGTCGCCGGCACTTGCCTGATACCGCGTATTGGCCGTCGGGCGAGACGGCCAGGCAGGTTATGACCCCGTCATCGAATTGCCAGCGCTGTACCACTGTCCCGCTGGCCACGTCCCATAAGCAAACCTTGATGTCTGCCCCGCCGGTAGCTGAGGAGTCGCTTGCCGTCGGGTGAGAAGGCCAGGGCGACGACCGGAAAGCGATGCTCGGGTTTGAGGAAGCCCACCTGGCCATGCTCCTCCACATCCCACAGGGCAATCCTTCGATCCAGCAGTCCGCCGGCAATGTAGCCGACCGTTCGATGATGCGGCCAAGGACATCGTCAGAGGTATTCTCGAAATGCGGTTCTGGATCATGACTTTTCCACTTTCGTTGATCGCAAATGCGCAAGCCCCCGACTGCGGAGTAGTAGGCGATGCGGTGGTCAGGGAGAGCGACTACTGCCCCGCAAGGCTCGCGTCTGGGGCGATACGGCGAAGTTCCTGGCCATCCGCCATGTCCACGACCTGCACACCACCATCGTCGATGTCGCAGCCGCGTGGCGTCCGTCGGAGAAAAAGCCAAGGCACGGACATCGCGCTTGCTTTTCGTCAGTTGCACTCGCCGGAGCGATCTTGCCCGTCTCCACCTCCACCAGCCGCATGGTCGCCACCGGCGCCGCCAAGGAGAAGCAGAGGTTTGTCGCTCGCCGAAGGATCGGGAACGAACACGGCGGAGAAGACCCGCTCTGCTGGCTCGATGAGTTGCACGCCATGCTTGGTGCCGCCCAAGTCCCAGGCCGCAATTCCCCAGCCTGGTCGATGGAGAACGCCCTTCGGCCATCGCGGGCGAACGCGACGGCGACCACAGGCTTTCGATGGCCCTCGAACAGTCGATGGGGCCTGTCGCCCGATCCTGCGTCGATCTTGAAAACGGCAGCCGTATCGACTGCCCGCAGGTTGCGTTCGGTCGCCAGAATCGGCACCTCGGCCTCTGGTCGGCATCGTTTCGGATGGAGTGGGCAGGCGTGTCTCGGACTTCTGTCTCATGCGATCGAGGACAGCAACAAACTCGCCAGGACAACAACGGGACCGCGACCATCGCCCCGAACACAAGGCGATCGCGTGCGGCGAGGCGGCGCAGTCTTGCCATCTGGGACGAACGGTCTCCAATGCCTCGGCGACCTCGGCCGCTGTCTGGTAGCGGTCCGCCGGCTCCTTGGCAATCATCCTCTCGACGACCGCGGCCAGGCCAGCGGGCAGGTCTGATCGCGTCTCCGTCAACGAGGGCGGCGACGCGGTGCGGTGGGCCACGAGTTTCTCTTTTGCCGTCCCCGTGAATGGCGGCTTGCCGGTGAGGAGGAAGTACAGCGTGCAGCCCAGGCTGTAGATGTCGGCGCGGATGTCGGCACGGCTGGCGTTCTCGGTCTGCTCAGGGGCGATGTAGTCCGCCGTGCCCATCATCAGACCGTCGCGGTGACGCCGGTCGAATCGTCGCTGTCGTCCAGCAGGCGAGCCAGGCCCAGGTCGAGTGACCTTGACCTCGCCGCTGCGGCGTCAGCATCAAGCCCGGTTTGACGTCGCGGTGGACCAGGCCCTGCTCGTGGGCGTGCTGCAACCCCGGCGCCGCCTGGCGGATAGTGCGCAGGCGTGGCGACGGGCAACGGGCCACGCTCCTTCACGAGCGGGCCAGGTCGGTGCCCTCGACGTACTCCATGGCCAGGAAGTGCGTGCCATCGCCTCGCCGGCGTCGTACACGCGGACGATGTTGGGATGGTCCAGGATGGCGACGGCCTGCATCTCCTGCCGGAACCGTTGTGCGGAGTCGGCGTCGCGGAGTCGGCGTGCGGTCAACACCTTCACTGCGACCGTGCGGTTGAGCATAGTGTGACGAGCCTTGAAGACAACGCCCATGCCGCCACGCCCGACCTGCTCCAATAACTCGTACTGACCCAAGCATCGTGGGAGCGGTGCATCAGGATGAACTTCGGCTCCTCCCTCCTTCCAGACATCACGGCTGATCTCTTCTGCTGATTGCAAGAGCCTTTCCAAACTGGAATCGCTGCCCTCTCCGGCGGGAACCTGGCCGCCCTTCAGGCCGGTGAGAAAGGAGTCTTCGGCGTGGTCAAACTGCTCCAGGATCGCCTGGCATTTCGCGCACGTTTCAACGTGGTCGTTCAATGATTCGATGGACTCCAACGGCAACTTGCCCAGGGCCATGCCGGCGAGATCATCGCGGCTTGGGCATCCCGTTGTTGGCAGTTGCTCGACCACGTTCGCCACCTCCCAGGTCAGTACGACCGCGCCACCCATCACAAGAAAGACCGCGACAGCGTTACACCATTTTTCCAGACCGGCAAGGCCGAGCCGTCCGGTCACGGTTCCAGGCCCGCCATCTCGTCCCGCAACCGCCGCAGCACACGAGCCTTATAAACACGAACACTTTGGGGCGAGATGCCAAGGTCGTGGGCGACATCAGCGACTTCATGTCCATCGACGGTGACGTCGCCAGAACGCCTGCCAGGTCTTCTCCTCGAACTCGCTGCGAACCATTTGCAAGGCGCGGCGGCGCAGGGCCTCGATCTCGTTCAACTCGTCGTCCGTGTCGTCGGGCAAGGTCGCCTCAAGTTCCACGAGACGCTGTTGGGCATCGGAACCACCTGTGGCCTCCGGTTCGGCAAGTCGGCGCCGGAAGTGGTCGGCGAGTTTGGTCATGGTGATGGTGCGCAGCCACCGGCGGAAGCCGCCGGTACGCTCGCGCTGAAATGTGCCAATGCTGGCGGCGACGGCCTTGAACACGAACTGGAACACGTCCTCTACATCGGCCGATTGCAGGCCGGCGCGGCGGAGCCAGGACGCCACCAGCGGGCCGTAGAGCCTGACCAGCCGACGCCAGGCGTCCTGATCGTGAGATTGCACCCGCCGGAGCAGGCTGGACGCGGTCGAACCGAGGGAGGAACCAGAATCTTGGGGCGTGGTCATGATGGTCGGCACCTTGGGGAAGAAAACCACTCCCAAGAATACTGACCCACGAGAAGCGTGATATGCAGTCGCGGATTTCCGATGATGCAAGGCGACCATTGGCAGGGGCCGAAAAAGAAAAGGGACGCCGAACCAGGGCGCCGACAGAACCCCCGCCAAGGGGCATACGAACGGCACCTGGCCGACGCCCCCTTGCGGGGGCGTGGCACAAGGCCGCTTCGTATGTGGAGATACAAGGGTCGGTTTCCCGACCCAGGTTGGCGGTTCTCTGTGAAGCGGTTACTTGTCGCTCACGCGACAATCGGGTTGTATCGTGGCCGATGTTGGCCACGGTCATGCCTGGTCAGCGTACCTCGGTGAATCAGTCGTAGGCGGCCGGCACCGCGCCGGTCGCACAACTGTAGCTAATGTACCGCATGTGCCGCTCGCGCGAAACGAAAAAACGGCCGTCGTTCCGAAGAACGCTGGCGGTCCAGGCTGAGTGTGCCCTGCAAGAAAGTCGTGGACGCAGTCACCGCCGTGGATCACAATGGAAACATCTGATCCCGTGAACCGTCGAGGCCCAAGACGTGAACGCTCGCAACGCCGTGAACCTCCATTTCGGAACATCGAAGACCATCCAATCCATTGCGGACGCCGTGCCGCTTTACGGACGCAAAGAGTTTGAATCGGCAACCCGATCCACCGTGCCGATGCTTGACCTGCTCATCCACTCTCGCTCTGTGTTCGACAGGATCATCTGCGAGATTGGGTTTCCCCCGCAGCACGTCCTGCACCTGGAATACACGGTCGGCCCGTTCGGTGGCCGAGGCAAAGCATCCCATACGGACGTGATGCTCACGTCTGGGGCCGACTCGTTGGCCATCGAAGCCAAATGGACCGAGCCGATGTACGAGACGATCAAGGACTGGCCCGAGAAGGGGGTTGCGAAAACGGCGAATCAGCAAGCCGTCCTGAACGGCTGGCTCAACGAACTGGGCCGGCGTCTCGGCAAGACCTATGCCGCTGCCGACTTCGCGGAGGCGATCTACCAGATGCTCCATCGGGCTGCGTCGGCGGTGGTTGCTGGTGAGCGGCCACGGCTGGCCTACTTCCTCTTCAAGCCTTCGCCCGACACGCGAGCAGCCAAGGCGGACGACATCTTCAAGCAACTGTCCAGGTTGTGGAACCTGATCGGCACACCGGCGGCGTTCCCCTTCTCGGCCGTGGAAATTGAACTCGAAGAACAACCTGTTTTCACTGCGTTGCCGAAGACGAAAGGCGAAGCCACCGCCGAGGTCGTGTGTGCCGCATTGCAAGGTTCAGAGCCGTTGTTCACTTTCAAGCAGGTGAAGATTCGGCAAGTCGGCCCGCAATCGCCTGTCATTACCTTCGACCCAAGGTCCGCCCTGGCCCCGATGGAGAACGAGCATTGAGCGAAAAAGCCGACTCGGTCCCCCGCGGAGTGTGTTGTTCCGCATCGGCTGGGAGATAACCCGCAACATCGAAGTGCCGATGCTGGCAAAGCCGCACTGAGCGTAGAACAAGGATCGGCGTGAGGACCGTGCGGGATGTCCACCGCTGCCGATGCGGCCACAGCCGTGCCGTTGTCGTCGCCGGACAGTCCGCCGCCCGAAACCAACGGCAAGGAACGTGTGGGCCTGTCGCGGCGTGCGACGCCGGCGAAGTGCGCATGATCCGCCGCCTCGTGGACGACAAGGGGCTGGACTTGAGCGGCTTGCTGCGCCAGCACGGCGTCACGAAGCCGGAAGAGTTGTTGGTGCGGGCGGCCAGCACCATGATCGACGGGTTGAAGATGATGCCAGCGGCTGACGACGGCCGATTATGACCAACTCAGCGCCGACCGGCCCGCCAATGCGACGGGATCGCTTCTACAGCCATCGACCTACCGAACCGACAGGAACCTCGACCGCGTAACACATCGCTGTCCTGCATGTCACAGGAGCGACTCGACGCCCATTCCCCACTGCCGCCGCAGCGGTAGCACCAAGGGGCCACACGGAAGCTGAACCGGCGGTGATCGACAGCCCACATCCGCGGCACCCGAAGCTGGCGGGGCGGCCCAAACGGAGTTTGCGAAGGCTTGCGCCAAACCGCTAGCCGGTGCCGCGGGCGTCCCAGACTTGCCGAAGGTTCGCGGCGAAACCACCTCCGAAAAACACCTCTTTCTACCAGACCCCAATTCTGTTCTCTTTTGCACTATATTTGCAGCAGATCGGTCGTGGGCTGACATTTGCCGAACGCTCGCGGACAAATCGAAGTTGCGCCGACGAGGCCGATACTGTCCTGAACGCCGCACGGCCAGGCCAGCCCAGGCGGTCAACTGCCGGCGGCCAATTCTTCGGCGCCGGAGCGTTCATCTTGGTCGTTGATGCGGTCGGCCACGGCGATATTCTCCGGCGTTTGGGTCAGCCAGCCGATGAAGAACCGGCAGTGCGGACAACGCCTCGATGTGCCTGGTCAGGTTCTTGAACGTGCGCCACCGCGGCTGCACCGGCGCCGGCATTTCGGTGAGATCATGGTCGAAATCCTCCACGTTGGGGCGATCCATCAGAACCAGGACATCACGATCATCAGGCAGACTTCGCGGCGGCGATTGCTTGTAGAGGGGGTAGCAATCGGCCCTCTGCACCCAGCACTCGCCACACCAACCACGGTCACCCCTCCCTGCACGCGATTGCACGCGAGAAACATCGCAGCCCATGAAGATATGGGACGATCTTGTGCCGTTGTTCCTCCTCTTATGTCCCTTCGCGCAATAGTTGTTTTTATCGCGTGCGACTGCGTGCAGAAGAATATTAACCATGTTACGACAAGGACTTCTGTCAACGCCGCCGGCGTCCTCCTCCGCGTGCAACTGCGTGCGGTTGCGTGCAGATGACCTCAACGCCCGCTGAGGTCGCTGAAGTCGCGTGTTGCTTCCGCCAACTGGATGCCCTCGTAGAGGCGGTATCGCCACCCATTTTCGCAGCACTGCCTGACCTTCACGGTCGGGGCGGCGGCGTGGAGGTCACGCCCGAAGGTCTGTTCCGTGCCGCATTCCTTCCTGCCCTTGTCGTCACACCACCTGCACCAGGCGGAGTACAACTCAGCGACCGAGATGTTGCAACAGGGGCCGACCTCGCACCGCTCGCGCACGAAAGCCAGCATCGGGCTGGTGAGTTCCTCCAGGGCCTGGACGAGTGTGCGTCCCGCCTCGGCCTGGACGAAGTGGCCGCGGTCACGGAGGCGTTTCCAGCCTTCGACGGCCCAGAGCAGGATGCCAGGCAGTTCGGCGAGGAGGCGGTCGGTGAGCGTCGTGTCCTCTTTGCCTAACCAGGAGGTGGTCATCGGCAGCATGAGCATCCGCGATGCCCGGGCGCCGCTGGCATCGTTGAGACGTGGGAGTTCGTTGGTCAAGATCACAAACCTCGTTGGCAGTTTGCAGGTCACCGGTGTTAGGTATTTCCTGTCAATGGTCTGGGCGTCTTCACCACTGATGGACAGCAAGCGTTCGACGACGACTGCGGTGTCGGAGCGGGCAGAGAGGCGGGCATCGCTGATAATGGCGATGCTTTTGCCCAACAGCGGCCACAGGCCGAAGGTCGTGCCGAGGCTTGCCAGGGTCGGGCCGGCGGTGTTCCTCATGCCGATCAGACCGTGGAGGACGCGGGCGATGGTTCCTTTGCCGCTCCGTGGCGGGCCAACCAACGAGAGCATCTTCTGCTGCCGTGTGTCCGGCAACAGGCAGTACCCGAACCACTCTTGGAGGAGCGAGATACAGTCCGCCTCTGTGTCCCACAGCTTCCGCAGGAACTTCAACCACCCGACCGGCTCGGGGGCGTCGGCGTTGAAATCGAAGTCCAGTACGGTCGGACTGAAGAACAGAGGCGTATGGGGACGGCAGCACTCTTTGCCATCCACAAAAGACGGCAGGTGGACCAGGCCGTTCCTGGCCGCCAGCACCTCATTCGCGGGAAAGGGAGCCGTGTCCCCGAGCCACGCCGCACTCGATGCGGGAGGAGAGTAGCGTCATGCCGCCGATGGCCTGCATCACGTTATTGACCAAGGGGACGGTGACGGGGTGCAGCTTCGGGCCTTCGTCATCGTCGTCTTTTGCGGATGCACCAGGGTGGGCCGCAGCCAGTTCCATCGTCAACTTGAAGGTATCGACGAACTCCTTGCGCACGGCCTTTGTCACCTGGGATCGCACTTCCTTCGCCGGAACGGGCCGGTACGCACCGCCTTCCCAGGCATGGTACTCATCGCGGTGAAAACGCAGGGTGTGGCCATCGGGATGACAGTGGTGCCGGCGGAGGTAGACATCTCCGAGGCGGTGAGGGTCGGTGTCGCCGCCGAGTTGCTCGTCGGGAATGACCTTCTCCGGTGCCGGAGTGGTCGTTCCCGCATCGCCGTGTGCCGTGGTGCTGGCGGCACGGCCGCCACCACCTGATTTACTCCGCAGGGGTGGGTCGTAGTGGTCGCCGTCGGGTTTGCCGATGGCGTCGCGGGCCTGCTGCCAGCCGTGTGAGGCACACGAATCGTGGAAGCATTTGAAGCCCAACTTGCCGTCCGGAGACTGGAAGATCGAGGCGTCGCCATCCCTGTGTTCTGCGTTGAACGGGCAACAACTCAAACGGAACTTCATGCGCCTGTCAGGCATCGTTTCGCCAGCGTGGAAACTGACGCCGTGGTCTGACAACCAACGCGGCACGTCGAGTATGTGGTTGCCCCTGATTGCTCCTGTGGACGGTGCCGCAGGAGAAGAAGGGGTAGCCGGTGCTGGGACGGCGTCGCTGGCGGGCGTGCCGATCTCCTTGGATGCCGCCTCGTCGGCGACTTCCTTGGACAGCGCCGCGGCCACACGCTTCAGGGCTTCGGAAGTGGTCGGCTTCATCATTGGGCCTCCTCGGTGAGCAGGAGGCGGGGAGCGGCGCCAGGGCAGGTTCGGCAACGGATGTCCCTTGCGGGCCACGGTGCCGTACAGACTTGGTGATGCGGGCCGCATTGAAAGTGGTGACATCGACCTTGACGCGGTGGCCGTCGGCCGGCTCGGGGAACTGCTCCTTGACGGACTGGAGTACGCCGCGCAGCAGGGCCGTGGACTCCGGTATGTTGGGCAGATCGACCTCGTAGAGCAAGTGGATGCCGTTGCCGGATTCCGCAACGGCGGGGGTCTCGAACCCGAACTTAAGGCCGAGCCAGTCGCGGACGAGTATGGCGAGGCGACTTCGCCGCCAGCAGTTCTTCGTTCGTGGACGGGACACCGGCTGGCCGGACCGGATCGAGATCAATGAAAAGCCACCGCAGGCGGAGGATGTCATTGACGCTGGCAAGCGGCGCGAGGCCGTGGGTGATGCGATTCGGACTGCGGGCCAGGGTGCTGGGGTGGACGGGGTTCAGCAGGACATAGATGCCGCCTGGCCGGTGCTTCATCTCGTACTCCGCGACTTGGCGGGCAGCCTTCGCAGGCGAATCAAAGTAGCCAGCGGCGTCGAATTTCCGGCCACGCTCGTCTCGGGCATCGAGGATACGGATTTCGATCACACCGGTGGGGTGTAGAAACTCCAGGGTGCGGTGTATCTCAGCTTCCACGGCCTGGCGGAGGCGACCGGCGTGGAACAAGATGAAGCGGGTCCCATCCGGAGCCGTGCAGGGGACGCCGAGGTGGTCTTCAACGAAGCGGCAGGCAAAAAGGTCCTTATCCTTCGCGTGGCGGAGGCAACCGGCCCTTTGGTTGCACGGGGGACAGTTAGTGAGACTCGAATGACGATCCCACAGCGGCGTGACGCCGAAGCCCTCCAGGGCCTCGGCAGGGACGAGGCACGGCGGGGCCGCGTCCCCGTTGACGGGGCGTGGCGTATCAGATAAGGGCATAAACATACTCCTATCAATGCTGCGTGCCGCAGCAGTAGCCTTGGCCGCTCACCCTGCTCCATCAGGGTTTGCGGCCTTTTTCAGGGGATCGTTCATCGTCGCTGGCTCATTCAGAGCCAGCGGCGGAACTGGTGCAGGACGCCAGGAACCTGCTGATCGCCGCGGGAGTCGTGTACCAGCGGTTACCGCGCCGGCAACATTCCAGACGAACGCCACCGACGCACGCCGGCTCCACCGGATCATCGTGCTGGGATGGACAGGCCGGCCCGCTCCGTCTGTGGGCACAAGGCTCGCCGCCGCAGAGATTGGGATCAATCCTTCAGTGAGCAGTCGCGTCATAAAAGACCTCCACAAGTGCATGGGCTGTTGAGTTCTGCACGTCTTCAGTCATCAAATCACAAACTGCACGGTATGCTCAAAAACCTGACGTGCCGGAGTCTCTCACTGAGCGGCGATCACGTTCTCTGGGAAGTCAGGGCCAGTTGGGCGCAGCGTTACCGCGTGGGCTGCGGGTGAGAGTTCCGCGATGACTCTTAACACTCAGCCGTGCTTTACTTTGCGGCACATGGCGATATGCACCGAGAACGGGCGAGCCGGAGAGGAAGTCGTCGGGATTGGAAGGCCGTCGAAGAACAGGTTCTCCTGCACGAATCGGGCCAGCACCGTGATGCCTTCGATGGCCGGCGGCTGTCGGCCGTGCGACTCAGGGGCCGCGGAGCGGTCGCCGCTTCACATTCGCAATGGATCTTAACACTTAGCCGCGCTTGACTTTGCGGCACATGGCGACTTGTGCCGAGAACGGCGAGCGGGAGAGGGTGTCGTCGGGATTGGAGTAGCGACCAAGATATGAATTTGCTGATTGCGGGGGCACCGTGATGCTGTCCTTGAGTTGCGACTGCCGGCTCTTTTCGCTCTTTGTCGTCGTAGCGTTTCGCGCCGCGCAGTACCATCGACTCACCCGCAACGGGCGGCACGAGCAAACGCCAGCCTGCTGGGCCATGCTGCCGGACGTCATCGTGCAACCGTGCCGTGGCAGAGTTTTGACGGTACGATATAAGGACTGGCCAAGCTACTCGATGCCGTGGAGTTCACCATGCTCTTCTTCGCCATGACCGTCGTCTCGGTCCTCGCGGCCGACGACACGCAAACTATTGAGGGAGTCTGGGCCGTGGTCAGGATCGAGAAGGACGGCACGGTCGAGGACGAGCCTGGTGACACAGTTCTCACCGTGAAGGACGGCATTTTCCTCGTCAAGCAGAACGGCAAGGAAGCGTTCAAAGGCAAGGTCGAGTTCGACCCGAAGAAGGAGACGCTGGACTTCCTGGACGACTCCGGCAAGCCGCCGCTGCTTGGCCTGTACGGCGTCAACAAGGAGACGCTTCAAGTCTGCTTCGGCGCCGGTGATGACCGACCGGCGAAGTTCACTGCCAGCAAAGGCAGCGGCCAGACGATCACGATGTACAAACGAAAGTAACACTTAACGGGAATCCAGAGGCCGGGCGGGCGACAACATGCGGGACAAATTTCATGCTTACTACCGTCCCTCCGATGCTGAGTTCCAGGCCATGTGGAAGGAAGGCATCTTCGCCTTCGACGCGAGCATGCTTCTTCACATCTACCGCTACTCGGAGAAGACGAGAACCACGTTCCTTGAAATCCTGCGACAACTGGACATCAGATGTGGGTTCCACACCAGGCCGGTTATGAATTCCATAAGAACCGCTTGATGGTGATCTCTGAGCAGGCGAAGTCTTACGACGCGATTCCGCACCAGGCCGGTTATGAATTCACGGCGCCGGTGAAGACAAAGCGGATGTCCACGTTAAAGGCCGTCCACGAGATTTCTCGTTCGGGAGGACGTTTCTTCGACTGCGACCACAAGGCACTTCTCAAGACGCCCAGGCCCGCTTGTCATCGAAGATGCTCTCACAGTCCTCGATGACGTGGATCGTGGTCGGCAGCTTCTGGAGGGTGTCCACCAGACCACGACCTGTCATGCGGCTGTTGTGGAGAACGTAATCAGCTTTGAGTGTCTTGAGTTCGTCGAGAACGGTGTAGCTTTTGCTGGTGCCGCCTTCGCCGAACAGGTACAGGCCGGTGGAGTACGCATTGACGACGCTCCTGATCCGGTCGCGGATCAAGTCCAGCTTGGGGTTGAGGGTCTTCAGATGTCTCTCGTCTTCCGCAGACAGTTTCAGTGCCGCCATGACCACTCCACTGACGCTTTTCCCACAGGTTTGTAATAGTGTCAGTATCGTCACTGGCCAACGGCCCGTCAACAGGCTGACATGGCTCGCAGATCACGTTGGCCTTCGTTGCTCCGCGATCACGCCGGTGTCGGCAGGATGTTTCACGAAAGGATCAACGACGGCCTGGAGCAGACGCATCGCTAGATAAGCAAACGTGGATGCGTTGCCGATCAAAGGGTCACGTTGTCCCTTTGGCTACCTGCAACTTCTCGTTCAACGGTCGCGTCGTGGGCCGGCCGCGCGGTGCTGATCGCCGCACCCGTCAAGCCTTCCGGACTCGCCGGATTGTCACTGACCAGGTCGTCAATCGGCCGAACCCTGCTTCGACCACTCCTCTGGCAATGAGGACGCCCTCGTCGGCGACGACGGAGAAGGACGAGGTGGATCGGGCGATGTCGTCTGGAGAGTTTCCGTTCTTACTGGCTGGTGTCTCGGCTTGAACAACTGGATAAACCGATTGAGCAACGACGGCTCCCGTGCAAAGGCGCGAACGGGCGGCGGGCCGAAGTAATCGCCCCACGGAAACCAGGCGGCCAGCGCGACGAGGAGCAGGACGACGATCCCCCCCGACGATCACTCTTCGTCGCCTCCGGGTCATGGCGTGATCCTCTGGCAGCGAGAGTCGGAGAGGTGGTCACCCGTGCAAGCCTGGAACGCCTGCCTCGACCCAGGCCACGGCAAGGTTGAAAGCGAACTGTAGAATCTTCTTGCCGGCAACTGGCCAGGGCCAGGCCGCGACTCCTCGATCTCGCCTGCGCCAGTTTCCGCTGCCTCGCCGAAATCAGCGTCGTTGGCCTCTGCAAAATGTGACCCGATGCGGCGATGGTCACCGTCAACACATCGGACGTGCCGCCAGCACTCGCCCTGCGATTAGGGTCACTTCGCTCGCTTGAACTTGACCTCTGTCTCGTCGGGGTTCTTCTGCACCATCTCGTCCTTGGTGATTTTCGTCAGCTTGACCTTTTGGTTTCCTTCTCTGTCAGCCGCTGGTGGGGAGAAATCTATCTCGATGCACATCATCCTCAAGAAATGTGTACTTGAGGACTTCCATGCACTTTGGCTCCCCTTCAAGACCCGCATTTGACGAGGATGGTTCCGTCCGACTTGTACTCCTGCGTCGTTTGACTCGGTCA
Source organism: uncultured Alphaproteobacteria bacterium (assembly GCA_963762435.1). Classification (GTDB taxonomy): domain Bacteria; phylum Pseudomonadota; class Alphaproteobacteria; order ATCC43930; family CGMCC-115725; genus JAXDMU01. The sequence goes on from CAVXLN010000002.1 coordinate 21,284, forward strand.
GCGGAGATCAGGTTCCACACTCCGACGATCAGTTCTTTGGGCTTCTCCTTCTTCTCGGCTTGGTTCGGCTTGCTCCCTTCTACTCCAGTGTTCCCAGTAGGGTCTTTCTTCCCACAGGCGGCCAACGTCAACAGCAGCCCACCGACTGAGACACATCAGGGTTCGCATCACGATTTCTCCTTGTCAGGAAGTTCGTCCGGCATTCTACCCGCCGCGGGCTTGTCGTCCACCGACCGCTCAGGTTCTGCTCGCGCCAGACGTCCGGTGGCGTCGTGGGCCTGGTCAGCAAGGCCCCTGGTTTCGACCTGGGGCGTCCGGCATATCGCGGGGTGTCCGTGTTTCGTCCGTCTTTTCAGGAAGGCTCGGCGAATCATCTTGGGGGCGGTGGTGGGCAGCGCGGTGATGTGATTGCCGTGCAACGTGGGCCGTATTTCTTGCCTTGCGAGCGGCGGGGCGGTACGCTGCGAGGTAGCAAGCGAGAGCAGATGAGGAGCAGAAGAGGAACGACGATGACGGAAGAGGAGTGGTTGAAGTGTGAAGACCCGACCCCGATGCTAGAATACCTTCGGGGGAAGGTGACTGACCGCAAGTTGAGGCTGTTCGCCTGTGCGTGTACCCGAAGCATCCGGTACTTGTTACCAGACCGTCGCTGCCGAAAAGCCCTCGAAGCCAGCTAGACAAGCGCCACCATGGCGCCACCGCCGAGGCCTTGCAGCAGCCGGCCAACGAGCAGGATCGCCATCGAGGGCGCCACGGCGCTGACCGCGCAGCCGGCCGCATAGAGTACCGCCGCCAATGCCAAGCTGCTGCGCAGGCCGATCCGGGCCGTGACCGAGCCGGTCAGCGCCGATGCCAGGATCGAGCCCATCGTGTAGAGCGCCAGCGCCCAGTTGACGAAGAGGATGCCGCCGATCTCGGCCACCGCCGCCGGCATCACCGTCGCCACCAGCAGCGAATCCGCCGCATGCAGCCAGACGCCGAGACACAGCAGGCTGAAGCCGGCCAGTTGCCCCGTCGCCGCGATCTCGCGCCAGCTCGGCAATGTTTCCGTCTCGCTCATGCACCCTCTTAAAACAAGCTCTTTATTGCTATATTGTCACCCTGGCTATAGCAAGCGATCTGTTGTTAAAATCGACTTCATGCCCGCCACTGCCGACACGCTTCTGTTCCGTCTCAAGACCGCCGGTCCCGCGCGGGCCGAGCCGCTCGCCCACGCGCTCGGCATCAGTCCTCAAGCCGTGCGCCAGCAGCTCGACCGGCTGCACGCGGCCGGTCTCGTCGCGTTCGAGGATCGCGCTGCCGGGCCCGGCCGCCCCAAGCGTTTCTGGTCGCTGACCAAGCAGGGTCATGGGCACTTTCCCGACAGCCATACGCTGCTCGCCACCAGCCTGATCGACGCGATCCGCGCCGAGCTCGGCGAGGCCGGACTCGACCGGCTGATCGCCCGGCGCGAGCAGGAGATGGCGACGAGCTACGGCGTCACCCTTGTCCCGCTTCCGACCCTGGCCGAGAAGGTGTCGGCTCTTGCCGCCCTCCGCGCCGCCGAAGGCTATATGGCGCGCGTCGAGGCGGTCGAGGACGGGTTTCTGCTGATCGAGGATCATTGTCCGATCTGCGCTGCGGCTACCGCGTGCCAGGGCTTCTGCCGATCCGAGCTCAAGCTGTTCCAAACCGTGCTCGGCGCCGGCTGCACCGTCGAGCGCACCGACCATCTGCTGGCAGGTGCCAGGCGCTGCGCCTATCGGATCAAGCCTGCCATGCAGCTTGGCCAGCGCGCCTGAGCTTGCCGGCCGAACGACCGCGGGCGAAGCTCAGGCGCAATCACAAGATCGAGGAAATCCATGAAGATCGCGATCATAGCCGCGGCGCTGGCGGCGGGATTCGCCTCAGCCCATGCCGAGCCGCCGAAGCTGGTGACCGAGGAGGCGATGGTGCCATCGCCGCAGCCGGGCCTGAAGATCTATGTCCGGGAAAAGCACCCGGCCGGCATGACGCATTTTTCGCCGGAACGGACGCTCGTCTTCGTCCATGGCGCCACATATCCGGCCAGCACAGCGTTCGATCTCGAGCTGGGCGGGCTCAGCTGGATGGACTACATCGCCCAGCGCGGCTTCGACGTCTATCTCCTCGACCTGCCCGGCTATGGCCGTTCGACCCGTCCCGCCGCGATGGACCGGCCGGCCGAAGGCGGGCAGCCCTTCGAGACCACGGCCGACGCCGTGCGCGATTACGGTGCCGTAGTCGATTGGGTACTGGCACGCCGGCATTTGCCGAAGCTCGATGTCATGGGCTGGTCCTGGGGCACCACCATCGCCGGCGGCTTCGCGGCGGAACAGCCGGCCAAGGTCGATCGGCTGGTGCTCTATGCCTCGGTCTGGCTCAACAAGAACCCGCCGCCGACCGGCGACGACGCCAAGCTCGGCACCTACCGCCTCGTCACCGCCGATTCAGCTAAGAAGCGCTGGCTCAACGGCGTGCCCGAGGACAAGGTCGCCGATCTCATCCCGGCCGGCTGGTTCGAGGCCTGGCAGAAGGCGACTTGGGCAACCGACCCTGAAGCCGGCTCGGGCTCGCTGCGAGCACCCAACGGCGTGACCCAGGATATCCGCGGCTACTACATGTCGGGCAAGACGACCTACGACCCGTCTCTGATCACGGCCCCCACGCTCATGATCCAGGCCGAATGGGACCACGACACGCCGCCCTACATGTCGCAGGCGCTCTTCCCGCTCCTCACCCATGCCGCCTGGAAGGAATATGTGCTGATCGGCGAAGGCACGCATACGGTCGTGATGGAGAAGAACCGGATGCAGCTCTTCACGGCGGTGCAGAGCTTCCTGGACGAAAAGGCGCCGCGGGACGGAGGATCTCCGCCAGCGTAGCCGGCCGGAAATTCCAGACATCGACCCCGACATCCCATTGCCGCGGCAAGCCTTTGAGCCTGCCGTGGCTATGGCCATGGAGATCGACGGCACCCTTGTCCATGTCGCGCCAGGTACGGAAGGCGTAATGGCAGAGGATGAGGCGCCGCCCATCCTCGATCAGCTCGGCATAGGGCTGGACGCTGGCCCAGCCCGCCGCCGCGAGCGTCTCCGGCGGATCGTTGTTGCCGGTGACGAGGTGCTTCACGCCGTTGAGCGCGTCGAGCAGCTCCGCCACTCGACCGGGACGCGGCTGGATGGCGAAATCGCCGAGATGCCAGATCTCGTCCTCGGGACCGACGACGCGGTTCCAGCTTTCGATCAGGGCCGAATCCATCGCGGCGACCGATTCGAACGGCCGGCGATAGATGCCGAGCGCACCGCCATGGCCGAAATGCGTGTCGCTGGTGAAGAAGCGCGCCATGCCGCCGAGCATAGCGCGACCAACGCTAGACGAGCTGCGATATGTTCTCGGTCAGGCCGAGCAGAGCCCGCCCATAGATCTCGGCATTGATGTCGGGCTGAAGGCCGGCATGGCTGGCCGCCGTCTCCGAATCACGCCAGATCCGTTGCAGCGGATTGGTATCGGCGAAGGTGGCGGAGCCGTTCGCCTGGCACAGGATGCGGATCGCTTCGCGTGCCGTTTCCGAGATATAGCCGGCCTCCATCCGCGACCGGGCGCGCTCCAGGTACTCGGGCTTCCGGCCTGCTTGCGCCGCTTCATCGATCGCCTCGGCGGCATGACGGACATGAAACCTGGCCGTGTCGATGAGCATGGCCGCCCTGGCCACGGCCATCTGTATGCTCGGCGCCTCAGTCCGGCTGGCATAAATGGTATGGGCCACCGCGCGTTTCGGTGCGCTCTCGATCACCAGCTCCAAGGCCCGCATCGCGAGCCCGAGTTGTACCGTCGCCAGGATGGTGGCGACAACGGGAATGAAGGCCGATCGATAAAGCGCTTCATCCTTATGCGGCGTCGCATAATCGCCGGCGATGAGATCTGTCATGGAGAGGATCCGATGGCTGGGCACGAACACATCGTCGGCAACGATCGTGTTGCTGCCGGTCGCCCGCATGCCGGCCGTGAACCAGGTCTCCTGGATGCTCAGCTCGCGCATGGGAACCAAGGCCAGGCCTCGACCAACCACCTGATCCGCGGCATCGAGCAATGGCACGCCGACAGCGGCCCAATGCGCATGGAGGCAGCCGCTGCTGGTGAGCCATTTGCCGCTGACGCGCAGACCGCCCTCGACGCCGCGGCTCTCGGCCGATCCTGCAAAGGAGCCGGCCCCGCGCGCCGCGGGATTCTCGCCCCAGATATCCTGCTGAAGCCGATCGGGCCCCAGCCCGATGATCCAGGAGAGGTTGCCCATCAGCGCCACCAGCCAGGCGGTCGAGGCGCAGCCCTTCGCCAACTCGCTGGTCACCGCGAAGACGGTGCGAAAATCGGCCTCGAAACCGCCGAACCGGCGCGGCTGCAGCATCCTGAACAGTCCGGCCTCCTCAAGGGCGGCAACGACCTCATCGGTCAACCGGCGCTGGGATTCGGCCTGGGCGGCATTGCGCGCCAGCAGCGGCACGAGCTCCCGTGCCCGTTTGATGAGATCGGCGTGCGGTGAATCACCGCCGACGAGGGACGCCACCCTGTCGATCGCTTCGCCCATGATTGGCCTCTCCTCTGCCGATTTCGATGAGGAGAAGGCTCAGCGTTGCGTGTTACCGATCGATGCCGGCAGAGGCCGTATATGATTGCACCTGTAACCTTCGCAACAGGCTCAATGACGACGGGCGTCCATCCGGCCGTCGGCTGCGCGATAAACGGCGCTCAGCCGATCGAGCATCCGGCGTAGAGCCGCCTCCTCGACCGCGTCGCGCGCCATGACGGCGCGGATGATCGGCTCCTGCATCAGTTCGTTGAGGCTTGGTTCGCGGCACTGGCACTGCATGTCGATCCCCCCGATCGCTGTCACTCGCATGATCGGACGATCCAGCATCGGCGCGGCGGCGATGAGGCCGGATCAGGGCGATATTGCGGCAGAAGCCTACAAGGAGTTAATCGATCGGGCGCGGCTTCCGGCCGGCATCGAGCGCCACATAGGTGAACATGCCCTCCGTCACCTTGATCCGCTCGCGTCCCTGGGCGCGGCGGACCCAGCTCTCGATATGGATGGTGATCGAGGTGGTGCCGGTGCGCGCGATCGCGCAATAGCAGCTGACCTCGTCGCCGACCAGGACTGGCTTGTGGAACTTCATCGCCTCGATGGCGACAGTGGCAACCCGGCCTTGCGCGCGCTGCGCCGCAGCCACGCCGCCGGCCAGATCCATCTGCGACAGAAGCCAGCCGCCGAAGATGTCGCCGCTCGGATTGGCATCAGCCGGCATCGCGATGGTGCGCAGCGCCGCCTCCTTGCCGATGGGTTCGAGATCGCTCATGACTCGTACTCCTTGGGTTTGCTTCGCCAACGACACACAATATCTTGACGCTTGTCAGCGAGCCGACACTGCCCCTATTGTCGCGCCATGGCTGATCTTTTCGACAATACCGCGCGCAAGGCTGATTCATATTCCGCCAAGGATATCGAGGTCCTGGAAGGGCTGGAGCCGGTTCGGCGGCGGCCCGGCATGTATATCGGCGGCACCGATGCGCGCGCACTTCATCACCTCGCCGCCGAGGTGCTCGACAATGCCATGGACGAGGCGGTGGCGGGTTTCGCCACCCGCATCGAGATCGAGCTCGCTGCCGACCATATGCTGACGATCCGCGACAATGGCCGCGGCATTCCGATCGATCCGCATCCGCGCTTCCCCGACAAATCGGCGCTCGAGGTCATCCTGACCATGCTGCATTCCGGCGGCAAGTTCGGCGGCGATGCCTACAAGACCTCGGGCGGCCTCCACGGCGTCGGCGTGTCGGTGGTGAATGCGCTGTCCGACCGGCTGACCATCGAGGTGGCGCGCGACAAGCAGCTTTTCCGCCAGGAATATTCGCGCGGCGCGCCCTTGACGCCGGTCCAGCCGATGGGCCCGGTCGCCAATCGGCGCGGCACCACCGTCAGCTTCCATCCCGACCCTCAGATCTTCCCCGATCCCAGTTTCAATGCCGGCACGCTCTACCGCATGGCGCGGTCCAAGGCCTATCTCTTCAAGGGTGTCGAGATCCGCTGGAGCTGCGCCGAAACGCTGCCGCGGCCGGACGGCGTGCCGGATAAGGACACGCTGCATTTCCCGGGCGGCCTCGCCGACTATCTGGATTCGGCGCTCACCGACCGCGCCACCATCACGGCCAACCCCTTCACGGGCGAGGTCGAGCTCGCCGATTCAGCACGCGTCGAATGGGCGATCGCCTGGGCTGAAGATGGCGACGGCTTCGCCAGCTTCTATTGCAACACGATCCCGACGCCCGATGGCGGCACGCATGAGGTCGGGCTGCGCACGGCGCTGACGCGCTCGCTCAGGGCCTATGGCGAGCTCGTCGGCAATCGCCGGGCGGCGATCGTGGCGGCCGAGGATGTCATGGGCGGCGCGGCGATCATGCTGTCGCTGTTCATGCGCGACCCGCAATTCCAGGGCCAGACAAAGGATCGGCTCGTCTCGTCCGAGGCGCAGCGGCTGGTCGAGACCGCAGTCAAGGACCGGTTCGATCACTGGCTGAGCGACGATCCGGTCTCGGCCAAGACGCTGCTCGACAATCTGGTCGAGAAGGCCGAGGAACGGCAGCGCCGGCGCCAGCAAAAGGAGATGCAGCGCAAGAGCGCCACGCGCAGGCTCCGGCTGCCCGGCAAGCTGGTCGATTGCTCGCGCGACAGCGCCATCGGCACCGAGATCTTCCTGGTCGAGGGCGATTCGGCGGGCGGCTCGGCCAAGCAGGCGCGCAATCGCGAGACCCAGGCGATCCTGCCCTTGCGCGGCAAGATCCTCAATGTCGCGAGTGCTACGGCCGACAAGCTCAGGGCCAATCAAGAACTGTCGGATCTGGTGCTGGCCTTGGGCTGCGGCTCCGGAAAGCATTGCGACGAGGCGAAACTGCGCTATGAGCGGGTCATCATCATGACCGACGCCGATGTCGACGGTGCGCATATCGCCTCGCTGCTCATGACCTTCTTCTATCGCGAGATGCTGCCGATCATCGATCGCGGCCATCTCCATCTGGCCCAGCCGCCGCTCTACAGCCTGACCGCCGGCGGCACCAAGCTCTATGCCCGCGACGACGCGCATAAGGACGAACTCATGCGCACGACCTTCAAGGGCAAGAAGGTCGAGGTCAGCCGCTTCAAGGGCCTGGGCGAGATGCCATCGGCCGACCTCAGGGTGACGACCATGGACCCGGCGAGCCGCACGCTGCTCCGCGTGACCAAGGAGAAACTCGAAACATCGGATCTCGTCGAGAGCCTGATGGGGCGGAAGCCGGAGCTGCGCTACAACTTCATCACCGAGAATGCGCGGTTCGTGCGGGATCTGGATATCTGAGGATAGGTGTCTGACGCTATGAGAACGCCCGGCCGGTAACCGTGTCGTGAAGCGTCGCGAGCTTACCCAGCACACCCTGGCCGAACCGGATGAAGGCCTCGCTTCCTTCGTGCGCCTTCAGGGCCTCCGGCGAGGCCCAATGCTCCACGATATAGAATTCGAGCTCGTCCTCGATGCCGCGGTAGATCTCGTAGGCAAGATTCCCGGGCTCCTGCCGGGTCGCCGACGACATCGCCCGAAACGCCGCGACGGCATCTTCGACATGTTCTTTCGAGAAGCGAAAGATCGCGACGTGAAAGATCTCGTTGCCATTGCTTGCGGCACTCGCCCGTGAAGAAGCGAGCGTTGCGGCCGCGGCCAGCGTCAGGAAGCCCCTGCGGGGCATCGTTTCGAGAACAGGCAACAGGTTTCTCCTCGCCGTGAGGGACCGATTGAGTCAGTCAGCCGGTAGCAGCTCCAGTAGCCAGCCCGCTCCGGCCAATCCACCGTGTGAAGCTTGTGGATAAGGCAGGATCGCCATCCAGCTGAATGCGTCCCGCCCGCAGTTCGCCGTCGAACGCGCACATCCCCATCCAAGCAGAAGTCATGGCGCGAAGATCCGCGGTCACGAGGAGGTCGATCTCGTGTCCTGGATCGAGCGAGCATAGATCGACCGGCGTGCCGGGTGCCACGATCAACCAGTACCGGCTCTCGGGCTCGGCCAGTTCTGGATAGTGGAACTCGACAGTCACGCGTCGTGCTGGCATCGGATCAGGTCGAAGATTGCGGCGCACGTTCCACATCAACAGTCGGACATCGAGATTGGCGAGCGAGCAGTCGGAATCCACCCATCGCAGCGCCCAGCGACCTAATCCCTGGACAATCGGTGCCAGGTCACGGCCCGATGCGGTCAGGACGTACTCGCCATTCAGATGCGCCAATACGCCCGCCTGCTCCAGTTCGCGCAGACGCTTTGCCAGCAAGGCGGACGACATCCGCGGGACACCGCGTCGGATCTCGTTGAACCGGGTCGATCCTGAGAGCATCTCGCCCAGCACCACGAGGGTCCAGCGCGTCGCCAGCAGTTCGGCCGCCATTGCCACCGGGCAGAACTGGCCATAGAGCGACTCCTCGCCCGCCGCGATCTGGATTGTCTCGCAGGCTGCTGGCTCAGTCGCGGGCGTGCGCATCGGTTCAGTTCCTGAACTTGCCGCCGGGCTCTATTCTGACATCCTCGCAGCTCCAATTTGAAGGAGCAAGCCATGCCATTGGTAGATATTCACGTGATCAAAGGCGTGTTCACGCCCGAGCAAAAGATGGCCATGATCGCCAAAGTCACAGATGCGATGGTCGCGATAGAGGGCGAGAATCTTCGCGGCGTCACCTGGGTGAAGATCAACGAGGTCGAAGGAGGCGACTGGGCGATCGGTGGCCGGCCCCTGCAGGCGGCCGATGTGCGCAAGATGGCGGCGGGCTGAATCACGCCCTTGCCGTCGGCCGGTTGGACGCGATCCCGGCGATATTGGGTCTCTCAGCCCGACCGAACGCTCATTTTACAAAGTTGGGCACCCAGCTCGATGGCAGCCCAACGACAATCCTCCGCGGTCGTAATGGATCGGTCCCCGGCATGACGCGTTACGCAGATGGAGCGCTGCCCAGGCGCTCCATCTACACGATGCCGATGGACTTTCCGTGGAGGATACATGGCCGCCAAGGCTCCGAAATCAGGCGCCGAAGCGTCGGCCCGGCCTCGGCTCTTGTTTCCGCGAGAGCCCGGCTGGCAGTTCAGTCTCATGCTCGCCCTGGAAATCGCATTCCTCTTCGGCGCCATCCCAGCGCTCAGCATGGGAGACACCGACCGGGACCTTGTAAGGCTTCTGCAATTCGTCCTCGCCGGGGTGGCGATTGCGCTCATAGCAAAATCGAGCTGGCCGCGGCTCGGGCTCGCAATCAGCTTCGCGCTAACATTGCTCGCGAGTCTGCTGCCTCATCGGCTGCCGACCGCGGCGCTCGGCATGGGCTTCGCCTACAATTCGCTGTTTACGGCAGTCACCGCGAACGCGGTCTTCGGCCGAGGGGAGGTGAACCATCACAGAATTTCCGGTGCCGTCTTCATTTACCTCAATATGGCGTTGCTCTTCGCACTTGCCTATGCGGGCCTTCGGGTCGTTGACCCAGAAGCATTGTCGGGCCTTGCCGCCGACGCGCCGGTTCGGCTTTCCGAGATGGTGCATTTCAGTTTTGCGACCCTCACGACCATTGGAGATCGCTCGATCAGCCCGTATTCCCCCTTCGCGAAGAGCCTGACCGACCTCGAGACCGTGGTCGGTCATCTGTTCCCCGCGATTTTGCTGGCCCGGTTGGTGGGCCTCCATGTAACCAGGTCTCAATAGAAAAGCCGGACGGGATTGCTCGGCGGGTTGTGTTTTTACCGCACGCTAACTCAGCGCTGCCGAAGCAGCATCTGCTGGTGAGCGTAGGCGCGCAACCGCGTCATCCGCTCGCGCACTGTGAGAACGTGGCCTCGCGGCAACGGGCCGAGCAGCAGACGATCGAAGTCGGCGCCGTCCAGCTCCCAGCTGCGCACGGGTCCGCTGTCGAGATGAATGAAATGCGAGCGCGGATACCAGCCGACGCCGCCGCGACGGAGTGCCAAAGCCGCCTGCTCCGCACCGCCGAGACCACTCTCGAAAGTTACGTCGACGGCTTTTCCGTAGAGATGCTGGCTGTTTTCGGCCACCCCGAACGAGGTCGCCCTGAGCCGCTCATTGGTCTCGCGTGTCCGATAGCCTGACAGCACGGTGGCACTGCGCTGGCCCGTTTCCGCCATCAGGTCGGCGAGGAAGTCGAGTATGGCAAGATCGACCGGCCCCGTCTTGTCAGCATGAAAGTCGCGCAGGAAGATGGCGAGGTCGGACATGGCGCCCGGCAGTGGCCCGGTCGAGTCACGATAAGGGCCGTCGAAGGTCTCGCCGGTATGAGCGTGCTTGAGCGTAAGCCGCCGCTCGCCTGTCGGCAGCGCGAAGGCGCCGTCGCTCAAGAGGATGGAGACCCCGGTCGCGATCAGCAGGTCACGCCGACGCAGGGTGCTACGGCTCATCTTCGCATCTCGGATTCGCCGCCCTCCCAACGCTCGGCAGGTTGCCTAGGGAAGCTGGGGATATGGTACCCCAGCCTTGTGATGCTAATCCGCCATGAGTCGACGCAAGACTCACGTCATCAACGCTCCTCGACGGCGGCCTTGTCTTGAAACTCTAACACTCCAGCTGACCGATCGAGCCCGCTGGGTTCCGCGTTTCAAATCTTCCCTCACGCGAGGGTCCATCGCCCTCTGGGCCGCTCTGACGACTTCTTCGACCGCCCTATAACCCGCTCCACCGCCAGGCTAGGATGCCCTGTCCCTCCCTTCGAGCGAGCCAAGCATGTCCACCCTCCCCCCGCTTCGCATCGGCCGGCCGCGCGCCGAGCATGGCTTCATCCGACCGATCGACGGGCTCGAGATCCCGTTCGGCCTCGTCGAGGGCGAGCGGCCCGGGCCGGTGCTGCTGGTGACGGCCGGCGTTCATGGCTCGGAATATTGCTCGATCGAGACGGCGCTCCAGCTGATGCGGCACAAGCCCGAGGGGCTCGCCGGCACGATCCTGGTGCTGCCGCTGCTCAACCCGTCGGGGTTCCGGCAGCGGTCGGTCTATGTCATGCCGGAAGATGGGCGGAATCTGAACCGGATGTTCCCCGGCAATCCCGAGGGCAGCTTCAGCGAGCGGCTGGCCCATTGGCTGGTGAGCGAGATCTATCCCAAGGCCGATGCCTATCTCGATCTTCATGGCGGCGATCTCTCGGAGATGCTGCTGCCCTTTTCGCTCTTTTCCGCCAGCCACGACGCTTCCAGAGATCTGGCGCTCGCCTTCGGTCTGCCGGTCGCCGTGGCGTCGGGCGGCGAGACCTATACGATTGCGGCGGCAACGAAGCTCGGTGTCCCGAGCGTGATCGCCGAGGTCGGCGCCAATGGGATCTGGGACGAGGCCGGCGTCGCCATGATGATGGCCGGCATCGAGCGTGTACTGCATCATCTGGGCATGGTTGCGACGCCCGGTCCGACGCCCCCGCCGGTCCAGCTCACGGATCTGCGCATGCCGCCGGCAGGCGCCAACGGGCTCTGGTACCCGGTGAAGGAACTCGATGAGACGGTCGCCGAAGGCGAGATATTGGGCGAGATCCGCAATCTCTTCGGAGAGCTCGTCGACACGGTTCGATCGCCCATATCGGGCACCGTGCTTTTCCGACTCTCGAGCCTGGTGGTCAATCGGGGCGAGGCGCTTATCGGGATCGCCTCGCCCCTTTGACCTGTTAAGTCGTCAGTGCTGATGCAGCATGCTGGAGCGCGCCATATCCTCGACGCGCTGCGGCTTGATGATCTGCATGACGCCGATGATGGCCGGCAGCAGGATGATCGCCCCGACCATGTTCATGAAGAACATGAGGGTGAGCAGCAGCCCCATATCGGCCTGGAACTGCAGCGGCGAGAACACCCAGGTGGCGACACCGACCGAGAGCGTGAGGCCGGTGAAGATCACGGCACTGCCCGTCTCGCGCAGCGTCTGGACATAGGCGTCCTGCAGCGACATGCCCGTGCCCATGTAATGGCTGAGGCGGCTGAATTTATAGATGCCGTAATCGACGCCGATACCGACGCCCAAGGCCGCCACCGGCAAGGTCGCCGTCTTGAGCCCGATGCCGAGCAAGGCCATCGCCGCATTGGCGATGAGCGAGACGAGGCCCAGTGGCAGGATGATGCAGATGACCGCCCTGGTCGATCGGAAGGTGATGGCGCAGATCAGCGTCACCCCGACATAGACCAGCACCATCATCGGGATCTGCGCCGCCTCGACCGCATCGTTGGTCGCGGCATCGATGCCGGCGCTGCCGCCGGCCAGTTCGAACTTCATCACCGAATTGGGGTGCGCCGCGATATAGGCTTGCGCCGCCTTTACGACGCGGGAGATGGTCTCGGCCTTGTGATCTTCGAGGAACAGATTGACCAGCATCGTCTTGCAGTCGGGTGTCGACATGCCGCTGCCGATATCACCGCCGGTTGCCTGACCCAGCATGTGGGCGTCGCGGGGCAGAATGCGCCACCGAATATTGCCCTCATTGAAGACGGACGTGATGCTCTTCATGAAGTTGGACTGGCTGTCCGTTCCGTGCACGCCGGGCACATAGCGCATCGCATCGGTGAAATCATCGACCGCCTGGATATTGGAATGGGTCAGACAGGCATTCTCAGGTCCGACCGCATAGACCTGCATAACGTCGATGCTGAGGCCGAAATGGTCGGAGACGAAGGCGATATCCTTGTTGAAGCGGCTGTTGGGCCGCAGCTCCGGACGGCCGCGATTGAGGTCGCCGACGACGAGGTTCTGCGCCTCGACATAGGCCCCGATCGCGATCACGATGGCGCCGGCCGACAGCATGACCGCATAGCGCGGCTGCACCAGGATCGCCAGCAGATGCCAGAATTTCTCGCGCCGATCGAGGGCCATCTGCATCTTGTCGATCGTCTTACGGCTGATCTTGGCGTAGCTGACCATGAGCGGCAGCCAGATCAGATTGGTGAAGGCGAGCGCCCCGATGCCGATCGTGGCCGTTGCCGCAAGCTCGCGGATGACGGGGATCTTGATCGTCGTGATCGTCAGGAAGGTGACGACGCCCGTGATGAGCGCCACCGAGCCCGGCAGGAACAGGCGCCGGAAGCTCTGCCGTGCCGCGTGGTAGCTCGACTGGCCGGAAGCGGCGAGCTGTCCGGTCGACAGGATCATCTGCACGCCGTGGCTGACGCCGATCGACATGATGAGGAACGGGATCAGCACCGACAGCACATCGATGCCGTAACCGAAGATGGTGATGAGGCCGAGCTGCCAGATGACCGCCGAGAGCGAGCAGATGAGCGGCGCCAGCGTCAGCCACCAATGATGGCTGACCCGATAGAGCAGGAAGGCAGTGATCGCCAGCGCAATCGCGAAGAACAGCACGACATAGGCCGCACCATCCGCGATTTCGCCGACGGCCCGTGCGAAGCCTACGATATGGATTCGGATATCGGGGTTTTCCGCCTCGAACTTCTGCTTCACATCGGTTTCGATGTGATGGGCGAGATTGATGTAGTCGAGTCGCTTGCCGGTCGCCGGATCATGCTCGAGCAGCGGGGCCGCCACCACCGCCGTGGTGAAATCGCTCGAGACCAACCGGCCGAAGAGACCGTTGCCCTGGAGGATATTCTCCTTGACGTGGCTGAAGCCTTCGGGGGTCGCCTTGAAATCGCGCGGGATCACTGGCTCGGAATGGAAGCCCTCCTCGGTGATCTCCACCACACGGACATTGGGAGAGAACAGCGAGAGGAGATGCGAGCGATCGACGCCGGGCAAGTAGAACACGGCGTCGTTGACCTTGCGCAGCGTGTCGAAGAACTCGGCCGAAAAAATATCGCCCTTCTTCGATTCGACCGCAACAAACAACGGATTGCCGCCCGAGAAATCCTTGCCGTACTGGTCCTGCGCCTGGATGAAGGGATGGCCGGCCGGGACCAGCTTCTCGATGCCCGCATCGAGCCGGAGGTGGGTTGCCTGCCAGCCGAAGAACAGGGTTGCCAGCACGAACGCCCCGATGATCGGCAGGCGCGCCTTGAAGACGGCTGACTCGAGCTTGGCGACGGCGCGGAAGATGATGCTTTCACTCATTATTTCGCTGCCACCTTTGCCGGCACTGCAATCCGTACGAAGCTCGACTGATCAGTCGAGATGCCCGCCTCGCCCACGGCGACCAGGCTGCCATCAGGCGCTTCGACCACGTCGCTCAGGCCCTGGTGCTCCTCCTGTGGCAACGCTTCGAACTTGGTAACGTCGGCATTTGAGATCATCGCGGTGCCGCCCGACCCGACCAATACGACGCGACCATCCTTGAGGATCGTCCCGCCCATCATGCCGACTGGTGTCGGCGTCGAAAGCTCGGCCCAATGAGCGCCGGCGTCGCGCGTCCTGAGCGCATGGCCGCGCAGGCCGAACACCAGCCAATCGTCGGGTCCGAGCGCCAAGGCGCCGAAGAGCGAGCCCTGATAGGGGAAATCGAGATGCTTCCAGCTCTTGCCGGCATCCTCGCTCGAATAGACGTTGCCGGTCTCGCCCGCGAGCACGACACGGCCTGGCGCCGGCGTAATCAGCGCATTGGTGTGCGCATCGGGGTCAAGCGTGTCGCTATGGAGGTCGGTCCAGCTCTTGCCGTCCTCGGTCTTGTAGAAAAGACCGTAGGCGCCGGCTGCGAGCGCCCCGCCGCCGGGCAACCCGACGACAGCAAAGAGTCCGCTGTCCTGGGAGGCGTCTTCATGCTGCTTGACCCAGCTGTCGCCGGCATCGTCCGTGCGCAGGATCGTGCCGTCCCAACCGACCGCGAAAGCGGTCTTCGGCCCGACGAAGGTCACATGCGTGAGCGTGGCCTCCGTGTTGCTGGGCACGCCGCGCCAGGTCTTGCCGCTATCTTCGGAGAGCAGAATGCTCCCCCTCTCCCCGACAGCGACCAGCCGATCCCCGGCCCGGGCGATCCCGAGCATCAGAGAAACATGAGGCCGCGCCGTCGGCTTCGCATCCAATGACGCTGCCTGTGCAGCATAAGCCGACACAGGCAGCAAGACACTGAACACGAACGCAATCAGCGTTCGAAACATCCGCTATACGATCCTTGCCTTACGATACGATCACTATTTGCCGGTACGTCGTAGCACTTCCGGCGAGAAATCGGAAACCTGCAGATCAGTGCCCGTATAGGTGGACACCGGATCCTGGCCGAACAGGCCGGTTACCGCATAACGCCGAGCGAGCAGATCGCTATACTCCAAAGCGACGGAAGCGAAGATCGGCGTATCGTAGAAGTTGATCGTATAGTTCGTATGCGTACGCCAAAGCTGGCCGTGGCCGTCATAGGCATCGGCAATCAGCGCGTACCAGCTGTCCTCATCGAGATAGAAGGTCCGCTTGGCGTAAACATGGTGGGCGTCGGCCTTCAAGGTTGCTTCGACGACATGCACGCGATGGAGCTCCCAGCGGCACATGTCAGGATTGATCGTCAGGGCCTTGATGATCTCCGAATACTGGTATTTCGGATCCTGCAACGCATAGTCGTTGTAGGGGACATACATTTCCTTGGTGCCGACCAGTTTCCAGTCATACCGCTCGGTGGCACCGTTATACATGTCGAAATCGTCGGTCGTGGCCAGGCTGTCATAGGCCGTGATCGGATTGTCGAAGCTGACTTCGGGCGCCCGGCGGACGCGACGCTGACCGGGGTTGTAGGTCCAGGCCTGCCGTTCCTCGACCGATGGATCGGTGAATTCGTGGACCAGCACGATATCGCCCGCCGTACGCGGGGGCTGCACCGTCTCGGCATAGAAATAGGCATTGACCGTGGTCGGCTCATTACCCGGGAAGTCGATCGGGTAGATGATCTTGAAATCGACCTTCTGCTCGGTATAGGCGCCGCTTTCCGTGACGGCGGCGATCACGACATGGCTTTTGAACTGCGTGCCGCGCCAGCGCAGGATGTGGTTCCAGATCGCCTGGCTGCCGGTTGTGGCCAACGGGAACGGCGAGGTGTGGGCCATACCCGTCACCGTGTTGCCGTCATCCGAGATCTTGGCCTTGTGCGCATTCTCGATGGCACCGTCATAAACATATTGCGGTGCCGCGAAGCTGCGGTGCGACGGGTAGACGTTCACCTTGAAGTTCGGATAGGCCTTGAACTTGGCGATCGTGCCGGCGGCCAGCTTGTCGGCGTATTTGTCGACATTGTCCGGCGTGATGGTGAAGAGCGGCTTGTCGGCTGCATAAGGGTCGACATAGTGCTGCCCGGCGACGTAACCAGCCGGCGGCTTGGTGATGCCGCCATCCCAGGCCGGGATCGAACCGTCGGCATTGCCAGCCTTCAGCGCACCCAGTGGCGTCAGCGTCTTGCCAAGATCGTTAACGTCGGCGGCACTCGCGGCAGCCGACAATAAAGTTGCCGCGGCGACTATCCCGCACGCGTTGAACACGCTCCGCATCGCTCCTCCCCTCATTTTTTAATTACCCGCCGGCACCGCGACCCCAGCCGACCAGTTTTAAGGTATTCACCTTATCGCGCTCGAACCGGCTTGTCGTTCGAAATCTTCAGCCGCGCGATGCCGGAACGTCACTTTTTCGCGTAAGAAGACGGTGACGGCCGCAACGGATCGTTCAGCCGCGCTCGGCGCTCCCGCGCCGGGGCCGGCCGCTTTCGGCCACCTGGCTCCGAAGCGGCCGCTGGGCCTCGGCGATCGGCGCCATGCGGCCGAGCGACAGGCGCTGCGGCTTCGCAAGATAGGGACGGAACAGGCTCAAGACCTGGGCATAGCCCCAATCGACATGGGCCTGAGTAATATTGGTGATGCCCTCCCGCGTCTGGAGATAATCCAGCCAATAGGCGGCAATCACCCAGGAATTCACGACCAGGCGATCGATCTCGGCGGCGGGCGCACGGAGGATGCCGACCTCATTCAGGTCGAGCAGCGCTCGCCTTAGATTCTGCTGCCCGCGATCGGTCGTGAGCTTGAGCCGCTCCCGAAGCGAGGGCGCCACCCGGTAGAGCGAGGCCCCGTCGCGATAGAACAGGCGATAATCCCACATCAACCCGAACCAGCCGGCGAGATAGTGCGAATAGCGCTCATTGTCATGCGGGTTGTTGAGGCCGACCAGCGCATGCCGCTCCATCGCCTGCTCGAACTCATCGAAGAGCGCTACGACGATCTGTTCCTTGCGTTTGAAATAGTAATAAAGATTGCCTTGGTTGATCCCGACCGTGGCGGCGATCTCCGCGGTGGTGACGTTTCCGACGCCTCGTTCGTTGAAAAGCTGAAGGCATGCACGCAAGACACGCCCCTTGGTGCTCTGCGGTTCCACGGCCCGTTCCACACCAAGACCTCTTGACGAATTTAAGGTATCCACCTTAGCGTAACACAAGAAATGCGGCCAAGCCGCTTCGCGTGAAATCGCGCGGCGGCAAGAAAAAATAGCCGTATCGGGGGGAAGCGTGATTCTTGTGGCCCAAGCTCCTGGTCCATCCGATCTGTCGTGTCCGCCGGACAGGACGGGCAACGGGTTTATCATGCGGTGGGGCAAAAATCACTCACTCGCACGCGTAATGCAGCCGGGACGGGCTAGCCACATGGCTGGGACGTCGCGATGGTGGTAGAATTTGTAATGGAGACTCCTCCTTCCACCTCAGGTGTTTGGTCCATGTCGATGCGGCCTCAGCGGCCTAGCGGTTTCGAGAGCAAGCGATGAGCTGGTCGCTTCGGAACGGTGTTGCGGTCGTCACGGGGGCGGCCCACGGACTCGGTCGCGCGCTCGCTCTGAAACTCGCCCAAGAGGGGATGAGCCTGGCGCTTGTCGATCGCGATTCGGCGGCTTTGGACGAGGCCGCCGCCGCGATCGATTCGCATGGGCCCGGCACGGTCTCGACTCACATCGTCGATATCGCGGATGCCGGTGCCGTCGCTGCCCTGCCCGCGTCGGTGCTCGATCGGCACGGGCGCGTGACGCTCTTGGTGAATAATGCCGGAGTCGCCCTCATGGGCAGCTTCGACGAGGTTTCGCTCGCCGACATCGAATGGGTGATGGGGATCAATTTCTGGGGCGTGGTGCGCACGACCAAGGCGTTCATGCCGATCCTGAAGAGCCAACCCGCAGCCCATATCGTCAATCTGTCGAGCGTGTTCGGCATCATCGGCCCGGTCGGTCAATGCGCCTACAGCGCCAGCAAGTTCGCCGTGCGCGGTTTTTCCGAGGTGCTGCGCCACGAGCTGGCCGGCACCAACGTCTCGGTCTCGGTCGTGCATCCGGGGGGCATCGCCACCGAGATCGCGGCACATGCCCGCGTGTCAAACGCGATCGATCCGGCCACCGCCAAGGCGGCCGTGGACGGCTTCGAGCGGGTGGCGCGCACCAGCCCGACCGCTGCGGCCGATCGTATCCTGCGCGGCATCAGAACACGTGAGAAGCGTATCCTGATCGGGGCCGATGCCCGACTCATCGACATCGTGCAGCGAATGTTTCCAGTCGGCTATTGGGGACTCTTCAACCGAGCCTTCACCTTTTCCAGTTCAAGTTAGCACATCGTTTCGAGCAAATGCCGACTTAGGCGAGAACAATATCTAGGGGGAAACAATGACAAAAACGCTTCGGCCTCGTCTCCGCACATCCACCGCGTGCGCCACGGTCGCCCTGATGACCGCCGGCATGGCGAGTCAGCCGGCCAATGCTTTCGAGTTCACGATCGGCGACGGCTGGACCGGCAATCTCGATACGACGATCGCGGCGGGGGCCACGGTTCGTACCGATTCGCAGGATTTCCAGCATTTCGGCGGCCCGGCCACGGGCAATCCGAGAGGCACCGAGGCGATGCTCGACGGCGACCTCAATTTCCGGCAGGGCGATCTGACCTCGCAGCCGGACCGCATCACCACCGAGCTGACGATCAAGAACGGCCAGACCACCATCTTCGTGCGCGGCACGGCCTTCTATGACACGGTTCTCGCGACCGGCTCGAACACTGATTTCCGTCCCCTTCCCCATGGCTCGATCGACGCATCGGGCCGCGCCATCCGGCTGCTCGACGCCTTCGTCGATCAGAAGTTCGACGTGGTCGGCGCACCGGCCACGGTTCGCGTCGGCAACCAGGTGATCAACTGGGGCGAAAGCACCTTCAT
Source organism: uncultured Alphaproteobacteria bacterium (assembly GCA_963762435.1). GTDB lineage: Bacteria > Pseudomonadota > Alphaproteobacteria > ATCC43930 > CGMCC-115725 > JAXDMU01. Next base: position 40,418 of record CAVXLN010000002.1, read on the forward strand.
CCAGGGCGGCATCAACTCGGTGGCGCCGGTCGATGCGACCGCGGCCCACGCGCCGGGCACCGAGCTCAAGGACATCATCCTGCCGATCCCGGCGATCGACTTCAAATATTCGCCCACCTCGAATGTGAGCTTCGAGGCCTACTACCAGTTCCTGAACGCCCACACGCTGCTCGACGGCCAGGGCACCTTCCTCGAGGCGAACGATCTCGTCTCGCCGGGCGGCCGGTTCATCGTCGAAGGCTCGTCCACGACGCCGCCCTTCCTGACCAACCTCAATTTCACGCGTCTGCCCGACGCCGCCTTCGGCCGCATCCAGCCGCAGTCCAATGCGACCGACGCCAAAAACCTCTCGGACGAGTTCGGTGTCGCCTCGCGCCTGACCGTGCCGGCGCTCGATGATGCCGAGTTCGGCGCCTACTACGAGACCTTTGCGAGCCGCACGCCCTTCGTCAATTTCAAGACCGGCAGCCCGCAGGCGGCCCTGGCCGACGAGCTCGGCCTCATCGGTCTCGGCCCGTCCACCTCTTATCTCGCGGACACGACCGTGTCCTTGACCTATCCGGAACATATTCACCTGGTCGGTGCCAGCTTCAGCTTCGTCGGCCCCGCCCAGCTGCAGTTCCAGGGCGAAATCTCGCATCGGTTCAACCAGCCGATCTTGCTGGCCTTCGCCGATGACGAACTCGCGGTCGATATTCCGGCTCTCTGCACGCCAGGCCTGCCGCTCACCGCGGCCCTCGCCGGCAACTGCGCCGGCGCCAAGGCGGACCCGGCGATCCAGGCGCTCGGCGGTGGCCCGAATAATTTCAATACGACCTTCGGCGTGGCGAAGCGCTTCCCGGTCAGCCAAGTTCAGGCCTCGGTCACCAAGCTTTGGAACAACATTCCCGGCACGCCGATCGAGTCGACGGTGTTCGTGGCCGAAGCCGGGCTTGTCTATGTGCATGATTTCCCGTCGAGCGCCGCGATCCTCCAGTCCTTCGGCACGACGGGTGCCTCGGGCTTCGCTCTCAACGGCGTGCCGGTAGTGCCGACCAGCACTGGCGGAATCCAGAGCACCCAGCTGGCAAGCCAGGTGTCCTACGGCGTCGACGCGCTCGCCACCTTCGACCTGCCGCACACCTTGCCGGCCGGCATCGACATGACGCCGTCGATCGCGTTCAACTGGGGCATCGGTGGCACCAGCCCCGTCGGCGCCGGCTCGTTCCTGGCGCATGCGGCACAGCTGGGCCTCAATCTGAACTTCAGCTATCTGCAAAATCTGCAATGGGGCGTGGGTTACGTCTATAACTTCCAGATCGGCGGCAACCCCTTCGACAATGACAATTATGACAGGGACTTCTTCTCGGCTTTCGTGTCCTACAGCTTCTGACCGGCACACGGGCAGGCCGACGCGATCGGCCTGCTCTCGCCTCTATCGAGAAGTCATGATGATGCCCTCGCCCGGCCGTCCGCCGGCGAGGGCATCAGTCTTTTCAGCCGGAGCATCGTGCTGATGCGGCTGCCGCCCCCTCTGTTCGAAGCGTTCCGCCAGGCAAAGGCGCATCAGAATGCCGGACGGCTCGACGAGGCGGGCGAGCTCTATCGCCGCATCCTCGCAGCCGAGCCCGGGCATGCCGACAGCTGGTATCGGCTCAGCGCGATCGCGGTCCGGGCCGGGCGTCCCGACATCGCCGTAGCCCAGCTCCAGCGCGCCATCGCGCTCGAGCCACGATCGGCGGATTATCATCGCGGCCTTGGCATCGCTTACGAGTTGATGCAGCGGCCCGCCGACGCCATGGCCAGCTATCGCGCCGCACTCGAATGCGATCCCAAGGATTTTGCGGCCGAGACCAATCTCGGCTCGATTCTTGCCCAAGCCGGTCAGCTAGCCGAGGCCGAGGCCCATTTCCGATCGGTCCTGCGCCGGCACCCGAACCTTGTCGATGCCCATGTCAATCTCGGCAATGTCCTGCTGGGACTCGGTCGTTGGACCGAGGCCGAGGCTTCGCTCCGCCAGGCCTGCCGGCTCGACCCGAGATCGGGGGCGGCCCACGCCGATCTCGCCAATGCGCTGAACGGGCTCGGCCGCTATGAGGAAGCGGCGGCGGCGGTCCGCACCGCCCTGGCGCTTGGTCCGATCACGCCGACCATGCATCATATTCACGGCAATATCCTATCGGCGCTCGGCCGTGCGACGGAGGCCTATCAGGCTTATGGCGAAGCCTTGCGGCTGCAGCCGGCATCACCCATGACCGAGCATAATCTCGGCAATCTCCTCGCCAGCATTGGCCAAACCCGAGAGGCCGATCGGCATTACCGCCGTTGCCTCGAAACGGCGCCGGGTTTCTCGCTTGCCCGCAGCAGCTTGCTTTTGAACTTGAACTACCTGACGGATCGATCGGTCGAAAGCCTCGCCGCCGAGCATAGGCTGTGGGATACCGTCCATGCCGGCACGCCCGAGCCGCTGCTCTACCAGCCGGATCGATCGCCGGACCGGCGGCTGCGAATCGGCTATGTTTCGAGCGACTTTCGGCAGCATCCAGTCGGGCTCTTCCTCGAGCCGCTGCTCGAGCATCATGATCGCGCCGAGACCGAAATCTTCTGCTATGCGCGCGTGGCTCGGGAAGATGCAGCCACCGACCGGATGCGCGGCTTCGCCGATCATTGGGTCTCGATCCTGGCGCTCGATGAAGTGGCCGCGGCCGCGCGGATCCGCAATGACCGTATCGATATCCTGATCGATCTCGCCGGCCACACCAATGGCGCCCAGATGGCGCTTTTCGCCCGGAAGCCGGCGCCGATCCAAGCCTCCTGGCTCGGCTATCCGCACGGCACCGGCCTCGGTGCCATCGATTACCGGATCAGCGACGAGACCGCCGATCCGACAGGCGGCAAGGGCGACCGGATCGAGCGGATCGAACGGGTTGCGGAGAGCTTCCTGTGCTATCGACCGCCCGCGGAAGCGCCGGATGTCGTCCCCCTGCCCGCGCGCTCGAACGGCTTCGTGACCTTCGGCTCGTTCAACAATCTCGCGAAGCTCAATGACCTGACCCGGGCGCTTTGGGCCGCCCTCCTGGCCGAGGTGCCGGGCAGCCGGCTGCTGCTCAAGGCGAAACCGTTTGCCGACCCGGCCGTGCAGGAACTCTATCGAGCCGACTTCATTCGGCGCGGCATCGAGCCCAGGCGCCTCGATCTGCGCAGCGCCGACCTCACTCCAGCGGAGCATCTCGGCCTCTATGGCGCGGTCGACATCGCGCTCGATCCGCACCCCTATAACGGCACGACGACGAGCTGTGAGGCGCTGTGGATGGGCGTGCCCGTCGTGAGCTTACGCGGCGATCGTCACGCCGCCCGGGTCGGCGCCAGCCTGCTGTCGGGGCTCGGGCTCGAGGAACTCGTCGCATCGGATACCGATGCCTATCGCCGGATCGCCTCGGCGCTTGCCGGCGACCTCGATCGGCTCTCGGAGCTCAGATCCGGGCTCAGGGCACGAATGCGCGCGGCACCGCTGCTCGATGCCACGCATTTCGCGCGGGCTATGGAAGCAGTCTATCGCCGGATGTGGCAGCGCTATTGCGCCGGTTCTTAACCAGCCAGCGCCGAAAAGCAAAACCGCCGGCATGGTCACCCATGCCGGCGGCTGCCTTAACGATCCTCTATCGCAGCTATTTGCGCTCGTAGATCACGATTTCCCCGGTCGGACCGCTAACCAAGCCGGGTCTGTCATCGCTCATCTCGCTCGGCGGCGTAATGAGTGGTGCCGGCTTGATGCCGCTGCACGCGCTCAACCCCGCCGCGAGGCTGGCGAACAGCACGAAACTCGCTGCCCGCCCGCCGATCTGCCGAATGCTACAAGCCACGCGTACTCTCCCTAGAACCGGACGATACCACCGGCCGTCACAACATCGATCGGAAGGTAACTGCCGAAATCGCGATCGAGGGTCTGGTGATGGTAGCTCATATAGACGGACATCGAGGCGGGATTAACCTCCTGCTCGAACAGTACGCCGTAGTCCTTCGCCGTGTCACCATGATAGAGCAGGTCATCGTTCTGGGCAAAGCTGACCGCGAAGGCCGTCGGGCCGATGCTGAACCACGGGGTCGGAGTCTTCCAGCCGAGCTTGGCGTAGATCAGATCCGGCGACAGGTTCTTATGCAGCGGATCCTGGTAGATCACGTCCTGATAACCGCCGGCCAGGGTCAGGTTGATACCGATCGGCGTAAGGACCGAGACCGAGCCGTTATACTGCGTCGAGCCGGCCGCCGACGGGCCGGTGATGATCGGCGGCGTGCTGCCCTGACCGACCAGGGTGCTGGCAACCGTGGGCACGCCGCTGGAGTAGGCATAGGCGTTCGGGGCGGCGTGGTTGAGGCTGGTCGCGAGCGTAATCGCGCCACCAGCCTGCACGATCGTGCCGTACCAGTTGCCGCCGTAGCGGAGCGCGAAGTCGACAGCGCCGCCATCGATGGCCGAGGTCGAGAACTGGAAGCCGTTCCATTGCGGCGAGTCGTACCGGATGCGATCGTTACGGACCAGGCCGTCAAAGAAGAAGAACACGCTGCCGACCGCCGGGCCGAAGGCGCCGCTGGGTGCGGTGATGAAGGTGTTGCCCGCACCGGCCGGAACCCGCGCCTCGCCGTTCTGACGGAACGAGAAGCCGCCATCGGTGTCGGACACGTTTTCGTAACCGGCGTAGAAGGTGCCGGACAGATCCATTTCGTTCGTCAGGTAGCCCGCGGTACCGCCGAAGCCGAGATGCAGAGCACCCCATTCCGTATTGGAGATGAAGGCTTCGGCCCAGCGCACCGTCGGCACGCCGGTGGAATTGCTCGCCGGAGCGCCCGTGGTCGATCCGACGTTCGCAATACCGCCGGTGAAGTTGGTCACCGAGTTCGAACCGTCGGGGGTCAGGCCAGTGTTCGACGAGCTGTTCGGACGAATTTCCAACTCGATGTTGGCGCCCGCCGAGGTCTGGGAATTGATCCAGGATTCACCCTGGAAGCGGAAGCGCGTCGAGGAAATGTTGTTGTCGAGATTACGGAATTCTCCGGCGCGACCGTCATTGCCATAGACCTCTTCGCGGTCGACCTGGCCGGACAGCGAGAGCTTGACCGTCGGGTTGCCGGCGCCGACCGGGTTCGTGCCGACGACAGCGGCGAAGGGCGCCGTGCCGAGAGCTGGGTTGACGCCGTTCGACGACTCAGGCGGATAGCCGCTGCGGCCCGGGACGTTGCCCGGGCTCTGCTGCACGGCGACGTTCGTCTGATCGAAGGTCGGCGGCGTGCCCGGTGCTGTGAAGACCACCGGCGGAGCCGGCGGCGTCGGCGGAGTTGCCGTCAGTTGCTGAAGCTGATCATTCAGTGCCTTGATTTGCGCAGCCTGCGCGGCATCACGCGCGGACAGCGCATTGATCTGAGCCGTCAGCGCGTCAAGCTGCGCTTTGATAGATGCGCTGCTATCCGCTGCGGCCGCCGGCGTGACCGCCAGAACCGACAGGGCAAGGGCTGTGCCGGTGCCCATCAGCAGGCCGGTCTTAAGACGGCGACGCCCAGCGCCCCCGGTGCCGAAAAACTCCATAATCTTAAACTCCCCCCGCTACGGATGTCCTGGTACTGCTTGCCCTCGGACTCACGACATTACGCGTCGGGTTCGCCCCCGAGCCGCAGTTACTCCTTTGTCTTGCTGAAACTATTTGGAAGTCTCAAATAAATACTTTGTATTGAAATCCATACTTTAGATATGGATAACGGTGCGCGGGTGCGTCGGCTTTGTGCAGTGCATGATGGTTAAGATGCCGCGGCGCTCTTGACTTTTTGAGGGTTACGCAGGTTTTCCGGGCCGAATCGCCTTGCTGATTTTACAGCCACAGAAATTGTGCCTTATCGGCCACAGACCCCGGGTTTTTCCGGATCAGACGGCCTAAATTGGGGACTTATGTCGGTTAGGTTACGGATTTCCGCAAATTCCATCGCCAATATGAAATAAAATTATAGCTCGATACCGGCGCTTGGATCCGCGCCCGAAACCCGGGCTTCAGCCTGGGTCCTGGCACTTTCGACGCTTCGTTCCGCCCGCCATCCGCCCAGCGATCGCAAGAGATCATGCAGCTTGTTCAAATCAAATATTTCCTCGCCGCCTGTAATACCAACAATTTTACCCATGCAGCCAAGGCCTGCAATGTCACTCAGCCCGCGCTCACCCGCAGTATCGGCCTCCTGGAGCAAGAGCTCGGCGCCAAGCTGTTCTTGCGCGAGCACCATCTCACGCAGCTGACGCCGTTCGGCCGGATGATGCTGGGCCACTTCGAACGGATCCTGGCCGAGACGGAACGGCTGCGCCAGGCCGCCAAGGACTTCCGGCTGCATCATGGCACGGCGCTCAACCTCGGCATGCTCGAGACGCTCGGGCCGCGTTATTTCAGCGATCTCTTCCGCGATTTCTCGGCCGCCGGCAAGGCCGTGCAGCTGCGTGTGACGACCGGCGGCCGCGATCGGTTGATCGAGCTGCTGCTCGACGGCACGTTGCATCTGGCGCTGACCACTCGCCCGCCGGCAGAGGATTCGCGCCTCAAATGGCAGAGCCTGTTCCGCGAGCGGTTCGTGCTGGCCTTCCCTGAGGGACATCGGTTCCAACGCATGAAGACGGTGGGATTGGCCGAGCTGGCGCAGGAGCGTCATATGATCTGGTGCGCATCGGACGATCTGGATGCGATCCAGGCCGAGTGCCGCGAGGCCGGGCTGGAGTTCGATGCCGAATCCGATTGCGCGCGGGAGGATTGGGCGCTGAGTCTGGTGGCGGCCGGGATTGGTGTCACGATCCTGCCGGAATCGGCACCGCCTGTCTCCGGCACGGTGACGCGCCCGGTCTTCGGTCTCAACCAGCTGCGCGAGATCCATCTGGTGGTGGCCGAAGGCCGCGACGCCGAAGCGCCGGTCAGCCGCTTCGTCCGCGCCGCCCTCGCCCGCAACTGGGGCGAGCAGCGCCGCCTCCCCGCCGCGCAATAGCGCGGGATTGCCTTGGGTTGATCCAACCAAAGGCAATCCCGCTCTGATCTTTTGAAGCAGGTCAGCGGCCCAGCCAGTCGATCAGCGCGCGATTGACTGCGTCAGGTCGTTCGAGCGTGCTGAGATGGCCGCAGTCGGGCACGATGTCGAGCTCGGCATCCGGCAGAGCGGCGGCCATCTCCTCGGCCAGCGCCGGCGGCGTCAACCGGTCGTCGGCACCGCAGATCACAAGGCTGGGCACTGTGACGAGGGGCAGCGTCGGCCTGCTGTCGATGCGGTCGAGGATCGCCAGCTCCTGGCGGATGAAGGCTGTCTGGCCGATCCGTTCCGCCATGCCCGTGACGATCGCGGCCAACGGGCTGCCGAGATTCTTTGGGTGGAGCAGCATGGGCAGGAGCTGCGGCGTCACACCCTTGAACCGGCCGCGCTGGGCGAGCTCAATGAAGCCGCGCCGGCGCGCCAGCACCTCATCGGTATCCGGCCGGGCGCTGGTGTCCAGCAGAGCCAGCCGCGTCACGCGCTCCGGCGCCTGGCGCCAGATTTCGAAGGCGACATAGCCGCCCATCGACAGGCCGGCCAAGGCGAAACGCCGGGGTGCGGTGGCCAGCACGCCCGCCGCGAGCGCTGCGATCGAGGACGCGCCCGCAAGATCCTCGCCCCGGAGGTCGGCCACGATCGGGCAGGCGAACTCGTCGAGTGCCGTCAACTGGAACTGCCAAAGCGCCTCGTCGCACAGCAGCCCCGGCAATAAGATCAGCGCTTCCTTCGCCGGCATCGCGGCCCCTCGCAATCTCGGCCCCGCCTCGTCCAAACCGGGCCGCGACCGTGATCAAACCGCCCCACCCGGCGAATTTCAATCGGCTCGAGCCCGAAACATGGCTGACTTGTGCCGAATCTGCCACGATCCCCTTTGACATTTGGCCTAATACATACCAACTACACTCCCGCCAAATTGTGGCGCTTAAATTTACCGGAACCGGAACAAACTTGACTGCATTTGCCGATCTCGGCCTGTCGCCGGCGCTGCTCGACGCCGTCACCGCCGCGGGCTATACGACGCCGACGCCTATTCAGGCGCAGGCCATCCCCTATGTGCTGATGGGGCGCGATGTGCTGGGCTGTGCCCAGACGGGCACGGGCAAGACGGCAGGCTTCACGCTGCCGATGATCGATATTCTGGCGAGCGGCCGGGCCCGGGCCCGCATGCCGCGCACGCTCATTCTGGAGCCGACGCGCGAGCTCGCGGCCCAGGTTTCCAACGCCTTCGAGACCTATGGCAAGAACAACAAGCTGACGATGGCGTTGGTCATCGGCGGTGAGAGCATGTCGGACCAGGAGCGCAAGCTCGATCGCGGCGTCGATGTGCTGATCGCGACGCCGGGGCGGCTGCTCGATCTTTTCGAGCGCGGCAAGATCCTGCTGTCCGACATCAAGATCCTCGTCATCGACGAGGCCGACCGCATGCTCGATATGGGCTTCATCCCGGACATTGAACGGATCGTCAGCATGCTGCCGAAGACACGGCAGACGCTGTTCTTCTCCGCCACCATGCCGCCCGAGATCCGGCGTCTGGCCGACGCGTTTCTGTCGAACCCCAAGGAGATTACCGTGGCGCCCCCGGCCTCGCCGGCGGTCAATGTCGCCCAGCATCTCCTGATGGTGCATGAGGAGGAAAAGCGCGCGGCACTCCGGAAGCTGATCGAGCTCGAGGATGTGAAGAACGCGATCATCTTCTGCAATCGCAAGCGCGATGTGGATATTCTGTTCAAGTCGCTGCATCGCCACGGCTTCGATGCGGTGGCGCTGCATGGCGACATGGCGCAGGCCAAGCGGACCGAGACGCTCGACAAGTTCCGTGCCAGCCAGGTCCGCCTGCTGGTGGCGAGCGATGTCGCCGCGCGCGGCATCGATATCGTCGGCCTGTCGCATGTCTTCAATTTCGACGTGCCGCTCCATGCCGAGGATTATGTCCACCGCATCGGCCGGACCGGGCGCGCCGGCAATCTTGGCCGTTCCTTCACGCTCGCCACGCCGGACGACGGCAAGCTCGTCGCCGCCATCACGAAACTGACCGGCAAGGAGATCGAGCCGATGACGCTCGACGGCTTCGAGCATCCGGAATTCGCCCCCGAAGGCAGCCGTAGCCGCCGCCGCGGCGCGCCCAAGCGCGACGACCAGAAGCGGACGTCGAAGCCGCCACAGTCCGAACGAGCACAGCCCGAGCGAGCACAGGCCGAGCGGCACGAGGAAGCGGCCCCCGCAGTCGAGCATGAGCCGCGCGAGCGGCGCCCTGCCGGCCCGCGCAAGCCGCGCCGCAGCAATTTCCGTGACGCGCCGCCGGCCGTCGAACCGATTCGCATGGGTACCGCCTCCAACGTCACCCCGTTCGAGGCGGCGCGGCCCTCTTCCCATCGCCGCGATCGCGACGATGACGACGAGCCCGTGATCGGCTTCGGCGATCACCAGCCGGCCTTCCTGCTCCGGCCCGTGCGGATCGGCGGCCGCGGCTAGCTGCTTCGGTCAAGGGGCGGTGCAAACCCCGCCCCTTACCTCTTTCCGCCGCTATGCTATCGTCCCGGCCCCGTGGCTAAGCAGCGGTGCTGGGAGATCGGCAATGGCGCCCTATAACAATATCCTGCAAACGATTGGCAATACGCCGCTGGTCGAGCTTAAGCGAATCGATGCCGGGCCATGCCGGCTCTTCGTCAAGCTGGAGAATCAGAATCCGGGCGGCTCGATCAAGGATCGGATCGCGCTGACCATGATCGAGGCGGCCGAACGCGACGGGCGCCTGAAGCCCGGCGGCACGGTGATCGAGGCGACCGCCGGCAATACCGGCATCGGGCTGGCGCTGGTGGCCGCCCAGAAGGGCTACCGCCTGATCCTGGTCGTGCCCGACAAGATGAGCCAGGACAAGATCTTCCATCTGCGCTCGCTGGGCGCCGAGGTGCGGCTCACCCGCTCCGACGTGGTCAAGGGCGATCCGGCCTATTACCAGGACATCGCCGAGCGGTTGAACCAGGAGATTCCGAACTCCTTCTACATCAACCAGTTTCAGAACCCGGCCAATCCCGCTGGCGCACGAGGTCGGCACGGCCCCCGAGATCTGGGCGCAGATGGAGCATCAGGTCGATGCCGTCGTCGTCGGCGTCGGTTCCGGCGGCACGCTCTCGGGGCTCGGCCGCTTCTTCAAGCGGGTCAATCCCGATATCGAGATGGTGCTGGCCGATCCCGACGGATCGGTGCTGCGCGAGCTGGTCGAGACCGGCCGCATGACCGAGGCGGGCTCCTGGCTGGTCGAAGGCATCGGCGAGGATTTCGTGCCGCCCAATTGCGACCTGTCGCTGGTCTCGGCCGCCTATACGGTCACCGATAAGGAAAGCTTCGTGACGGCGCGCGAGCTGCTGCTCAAGGAAGGCATCCTCGGCGGCTCCTCCTCCGGCACGCTCGTCGCCGGCGCGCTCAAATATTGCCGCGCACAGACTGAGCCCAAGCGGGTCGTGACCTTCATCTGCGACACCGGCAACAAATATCTCTCCAAGATGTACAATGACTATTGGATGTTCGATCAGGGCCTGCTCGACCGGCCGAGCGAGGGCAATCTCAAGGATCTGATCACCCGGCGCTACGATGATGGCGGTGCCGTCACCGTCGCACCCGACGACAGCCTCCTGGTCGTCTATCGCCGCATGAAGCTCTATGAGGTGTCGCAGCTGCCGGTGCTCGAGCATGGCAAGCTCATCGGCATCGTCGATGAATCCGATCTGCTGCTCGCCGTGACCTCCCGGCCGGAGCGATTCACCCAGAAGGTGAGCTCCGCGATGGTAAGCCGCCTTCATACCATCGCCCCAGAAGCGCCGATCACCGACCTCCTGCCGATCTTCGCCAAAGATCACGTCGCGGTCGTCGAGGAGGACGGCAAGTTCTACGGGCTCATCACCCGCATCGACCTGCTCAACCATCTGCGCCAGAAGATCGCTTAACCATGCAGCAAAACCGCTCGAACCGCCCCGGTCTCGCCACGCGCGCGATCCATGCCGGCCAGTCGCCCGATCCCTCGACCGGCGCCATCATGCCGCCGATCTACCAGACTTCGACCTATGTCCAGTCCAGCCCGGGCGTCAACAAGGGCTATGAATATTCGCGCTCGCAGAATCCGACGCGCATGGCCTATGAGCGCTGCATCACCGATCTCGAAGGCGGCGTGCAGGGCTACGCCTTCGCCTCGGGCCTCGCCGGCATCGCCACCATCCTCGATCTCTTCGAGAGCGGCAGCCACATCATCGCGTCGGACGATCTCTATGGCGGCAGCTATCGCCTGTTCAAGCGCGTGCGCGAACGCTCGGCCGGCCTGAAATTCAGCTTCGTCGACATGACCGATCCCAGTGCCATCGAGGCCGCGATCCGGCCCGAAACCAAGCTTATCTGGATCGAGACGCCGTCAAACCCGATGCTGAAGCTGATCGATCTCGAAGCGGTGGCGAAGCTCGCCCGCGCCCGCGGCATCATCGCGGCATCCGACAACACCTTCGCGACACCGGTCGTGCAGCGGCCGATCGAGCATGGCTTCCATCTGGTCATGCATTCGGCGACGAAATATCTGAACGGCCATTCCGACATGGTGGGCGGCGTGGTCGTGGTCGGCGATCATCCGGAGCTCGCCGAGCAATTGGCCTTCCTGCACAACGCCGTGGGCGCCATCCAGGGCCCGTTCGACAGTTTCCTGGCGCTGCGCGGCCTCAAGACCCTGCCGCTCAGGCTCCGGCAGCATTGCGCCTCCGCACTTGCCGTCGCCGAATGGCTCGAACGCCATCCGAAGGTCGCGCGCGTGCATTATCCGGGTCTGGCGAGCCATCCGCAGCACGAGCTCGCCAAGCGCCAGATGGACGGATTCGGCGGCATGGTGACGATGGTGATGAAGGGCGGGCTCGAGGAGGCGCGCCGTTTCCTCGAGCGCTGCCAGATCTTCGCGCTGGCCGAAAGTCTGGGCGGGGTCGAAAGCCTGATCGAGCATCCGGCGATCATGACCCATTCCTCGATCCCGCCGGAACAGCGCGCGGCCCTCGGCATTTCCGACACGCTGTGCCGGCTGTCGGTCGGCATCGAGGATGTCGAGGATCTGATCGGCGATCTCGAGCAGGCGCTGGCCTAACCAGGGGCACGGGCCCGGTTTCACGCTATCTTAAGGGAAAGCTGGGAAACAGGAGTGGAAAGGCGGGCCCAAAGGGCCTTGCGACGGGGTCATGGCTAAATCCAACGCGATCATCGTCAAGAAGATCAAGAAAGGCGGTCACGGTCATCACGGCGGTGCCTGGAAGGTCGCCTATGCTGATTTCGTGACGGCCATGATGGCCTTCTTTCTGCTGCTGTGGCTGCTGAACGCGACCACCGATGCGCAGAAGCGCGGCATTGCGGATTATTTCGCGCCGACGCTGGCAACGAAATCGACGACAAGCGGTGCCGGCGGTGTGCTCGGCGGCCAGACCATGGCGAGCCAGGGCTCGCAGGTCAGCAATGCTGCCCCGCCCGCGATCACGACCGATTTCAACAAGCCCCAGGATTTCGACGACAACGACGACGACGACACGCCGGGCAAGGTCGAGAATCCGAACGACTATGCCTACAACGCCGCCGGCGATCCCAACGCCGACCAGGCGCAGCCGAAGCCCAATGAATCGAACCGCAACGTCTCGACCAATCAGCAGGCGGGCAATCAGCCGAACGGCAACCAGCTGACGGGCGACGAGCGCGCCATGCTGCAGAAGCTGTCGCCCGGCAAGCCGGTCGATCCGAACCATCTGACTGAGCAGCAGTTCCAGGCCTTGAAATCGGAGCGCGAGGACAAGCAGTTCGAGCAGGCGGAGCATGAGCTGAAGCAGGCGATCCAGCAGATCCCGGACCTCAAGCCGCTGGCCCAGAACCTCATCGTCGACAAGACCAAGGAAGGCTTGCGCATCCAGCTCGTCGACCAGGACAAGAACTCGATGTTCCCGTCGGGCTCGACCGACATGAATCCGGCGGCCAAGAAGCTGATGGGGCTGGTCGCCCAGGCGATCAACCAGATGCCGAACCGGGTCTCGATCACCGGCCACACGGATTCGACCCCCTTCGCCAACCCCACCGTCAAGGATAATTGGGACCTCTCGGCCGAGCGCGCCAATGCGAGCCGCCGGGCACTCCTGGCCGCCGGCCTCAGCGAGGACCGGGTCTATGATGTCAGCGGCAAGGGGCCGAGCGACCCCTATCTGCCGCAGGACCCGAATTCGCCGCAGAACCGGCGCGTCAGCATCGTGCTGTTGCGCGACACGGCAGTGACGCCGGCACCGGCCGCGGCACCCATCCCGACCGGCGCGGCACCGGCGGCACCGCAGCCCGGCCGCCTCATGCCGGCAAGCACGGCGCCGATCGTGGCCCCCAATGCTGTCACGCCCAAGCCGCCTGGCACGACCTCGCTCGTGAGCATTCCGCAAGCCCATTAGCGAGCGAATGGTCGCGTCCGCCGGGCGTCCTGTTCCGCCCGGCCGCGCGGCACGCTATGGTCTGGCGACCGAGCTCATGGAGACGGTTTTGCCGAACCGAGATCGCTGGTCCAACCGACGCCACCGGCCGAGCTTCGATCCGGAGCTTTCACCCTGGTCGCTGCGCACCGACCCGTTCGAGGATATCCTCGGCCGTCGCGTGCTGGCTTATCTCATCGATCTCGTCGTCATCGCGATTATCGATGCGACGCTCTCCATTCCGCTTTCGATCCTGACCGTGCTGAGTTTCGGCCTTTTGAGCTTTCTCTGGCGCCTCGGGCCGCTGGTCGGGCTTGCCTATGCGATCCTCCTCATCGCGGCACCCGGCTCGGCCACGATCGGCATGCGGTTGATGCGGATCCAAGTGCGACGCACCGATGGCGGCGCGCCGGGCTTTGCTCACGCGATCCTCTTCGCGCTCTTCTTCTATCTGAGCTGCGCCGTCACCGGCGGCCTCATCCTGCTGTTGCCGCTCGTCACGGCGCGCCATCGCGCGCTTCATGACTATCTTTCCGGGACATTGCTCGTGCGCAGCGACCGAGCAGTGTTCTTCTGAGGATCTTGGTATCTTCCCGCTGGCATAGACCGGTCACAATCGGCAATATCGACGCCAGCGGCATCAGCATGGAATGCGATGAACAAGACGCTCATCCAGCCTCTGCATCATTTCTACCGGACGAGCTCCCAGCCTTGCCCCTATGTCGGCGGCCGCATCGAGCGCAAGATCATCACCGAGCTGGGCGCGCCAGGTGCCGCCACCCTCTATAATGATTTGAGCCGCGCGGGCTTCCGGCGCAGCCATCAGCTGGCTTATCGACCCGCCTGCCCGTCCTGCAGCGCCTGTCGGCCGGTGCGGATCGATGCCGGGCTCTTCGCAGCCAGCCGGTCGCATCGGCGGCTGGCCCAGATCAATGCCGATCTGACCATTCTCGAGATCGAGCCGATCGCGTCGGTCGAGCAATATCGGCTGTTCATGCGCTATCAATATGCCCGCCATGGCGACAGCGACATGGCCGGGATGAGCTTCGGCGATTACCGCGCGATGATCGAGGATAGCCCGGTCGATACGCTCCTGATCGCGCTGCGCGACCCGAGCGGCAAGCTGATGGGCATCTGCCTTACCGACGAGCTCGATGACGGCGTCTCGGCGGTCTACAGCTTCTACGAGCCGGACGAGAAGCGCCGCAGCCTCGGCACCTGGCTGGTGCTGGCGCTCATCGAACGGGTGCGCCATCTCGGCCAGCGCTATGTTTATCTGGGCTACTGGATCGAGGAGAGCCGCAAGATGGGCTATAAGACCCGCTTCCGCCCGCTCGAAGCGCTCGGCCCCGTCGGCTGGGCGCCGATGGACACGGTCGCCGAGTAGACCGGCATGGAGCACCAAGCCGCCATCGATGCCGCGATGGCCTGCCTCGACGATTTCATGGCCGCTTTCAATGAACGCGACCTCGAGGCTTTCGAGGAGACCTTCAACTTCCCCAGCGTCAGGCTCGCGTCCAACCGGATGGTGCTGATCGAGCCCGGTTATCACAAGCCGGGGATGTTCAAGACGGGTGCCCTTGCCGATTGGCACTATTCGGCCTGGGAACGGCGTGCCGTGATCCATGCCGGCGCGGACAAGGTACATATCGATACGCGCTTCACCCGCTATCGGGCCGATGGCAGCGTCATCGGCGGCTTCGATTCGATCTATGTCGTGACCTGCGAGGCCGGTCATTGGGGCATCAAGGCGCGCTCCAGCTTCGCGCCGTGATCCTGTTCGGGCAAGTGCGCGCCCGAGGGATCGTTAATATCATCTCGCTCGTTCTCCCGGCACTTCCCGCCTCAGGAGACACGATCTTGTCCAAGCTCCGCTTCTCTGCCCTCGCCCTGATCCTGGCCGCCGCTCCGTTCGCGGCAAGCCATGCCGACGTGCCGGGCAAGCACCCTGCATATCTCCATGCGCTGAGCGACTTGAGATCAGCCCGCTGGATGCTTTCGCACCGGCCCGGCGACGCCGCCGTCAGCGAGCATGAGCAGCGCGCGGTCCAGCAGATCGAGGCTGCGATCGGCGACATCAAGCAGGCCGCGATCGATGACGGCAAGAATCTCAGCGATCACCCGCCGGCCGATGTCCCTGCCGACGGGCCGGGCCGGCTCCATAATGCGCAGGCGCTCTTGCAGAAGGTCCATTCCGACATCGCGCGCGAGGAGGAGGATCCGGCCACCCGCGATCTCAAGCACCGCTCGCTCGAGCACATCAACGACGCGCTGCGCGAGACCGATCTCGCAATCGGCGATGTCGAGCATCACCACTAAGCAGCTGGAGTGATCTCGTCGGTCCAGACCTTGAAGCTTTCGAGCTTGTTGGGGCCGAACGTATAGGCGATCGGCACATCGGCGGCGTCGCGCCCATGACCGATCAGGATACGGCCGATGCGCGGCACATTGTGCCGCGCATCGAATGTGTACCAGCGGCCGCCCAGGAAGGCCTCGAACCAGCCGGAGAAATCCATTGGGGAATCGACCGCCGGCACGCCGATATCGCCGAGATAGCCGGTGCAATAGCGCGCCGGGATGTTCATGCAGCGGCAGAGCGTGATGGCAAGATGCGCATAATCGCGGCACACGCCCTTGCCTTCCTGATAAGCCTCCCAGGCGGTCTTTGACGGCCGCGCATGCGCATAGCCGAAGGCGATGTGCTGATGGACGAAGTCGCAGATCGCCCGCACCCGTGCCCAGCCCTGCGGTGCTCCGGCAAAGAGCCGCCAGGCTAGATCGCTCAGCAGGTCGGTCTCGCAATAGCGGCTGCCGAGCAGATAGAGCAGCGTGTCGGCGGGCAGATCCTCGACCGCATGCTGGATCGCGTCCGGCGCCACCGCGTCAGGCAGCCCGCTGTCGCGGACGATACCGTCGGCGGTGAACCGGACCCGCCCAGCCGGCGCCAGGACGCGGCTGCACAAATTGCCGAACACGTCGCGATAAGGATAGATCGGCAGCGCCGGATCGGTCGTCGGATAGTCGGGCCGGACGATGTCGGACGCCCGGCTGAAATGCGTGCCGAGCACCATGATCACAGGCGTCGGCTGAGGAAACTCATAGATCAGCTCGTAGCCGACGCGGATCTCCATCGAGCACTATCCAATCCCAGTTTCGCCGGCAAGGCGCCGCGAGCGATGCAGGACGACGCCTTCATCCGCCTCCTCGACCATCACCGACACCATCATATCGAGATAATCAGTCGGCAGACCGATATAAGTTCCCTGGAGCGGGATCGCCTGGCTTGGATGGCGGGCGACCGCAACGGTGATCAGGTCGCCATTGCCGGCCGTGCCGCAGGTCGGGTCGAAATCGATCCAGCCGGCCCGCGGTAGATAGATTTGCGCCCAGGCGTGGGTCGAGCCATGGCCCCCGATGTCGCTCTCACCCAGCGGAACCGCCAGATAGCCTGAGGCGAAGCGGGCGGCGAGGCCGAGCGAGCGTGCTGCCTCGATCATCAGCATCGCGAAGTCGCGGCAGCTGCCACGACCGAGCCGCAGCGTCTCCACGGGCGACTGCACGCCTTGCGCCTCGCGCCGGCGATAGAGGAAATCGCCATTGATGGTGATCGACATGCGCTTCATGAGCTCGAAGACGCCGATCGATCCGCCGGCCGGCAGAAGACGCTGCGCCCAGGTGCCGACCTCGTTACCGGGATCGGGCTGCTGACGCTCGATCAGGCGCGCGAGATCGGGCATCTCGTCGACATCGTAAGCGATCGGAAATCCGCGGATCGGCCCGTCGGTCTCAAGCTCGAAGGGGTCGCGTGGCCGGTGATCGAGCTCGATGATGCTCTCGAAATGCAAAACATCCGCCCGGCCGGCGAAGCGGGCCGTCGCGATATGATTGCCGAAGACATCCTGCGTGAAGCTGAGCTTCGTCGGGCTGGGCGTGATATCGAGCCTGGCCTCCAGCACGCGCTGATCATGCGAATCGCGCGGCCGAAGCATCATGCGATGCTCGCCGAATCCCACCGGCTGGCGATACCGGTAGGTGGTCAGATGGCGAATTGTCAGGCGTGTCATAATGCCTCCGGCACAAAATCAAGCATGATCCGTGCCAAGAGCCCCATTATCTAGCGAACCACGTCCAGCACCGCCTCAGATGTCGCCACCGCACCGAACACGCCGCCCTGCATCGTCACCATCTTGAGTGCCGCGAGGTGATTGCCGCGATCGGTGGCGCCGCAGCAATCCGACAGCACCAGGCATTCGAAGCCGCGATCATTGGCCTCACGCATGGTCGTGCTGACGCAGACATCGGTCGTGATGCCGGTGAGGATGAGATTGGCGATACCCTTGACCCGGAGCATCAGCTCGAGGTCGGTGGCACAGAACGAGCCCTTGCCGGGCTTGTCGATGATCGCTTCGCCCTCGAGCGGCTTGAGCTCCGGAATGATCTCCCAGCCCGGCTCGCCGCGCACGAGGATGCGGCCGCACGGGCCGGCATCGCCGATGCCGGCGCCGATCCGGCGCGAGCGCCAGCGCTTGTTCGCCGGCAGATCGGCGAGATCCGGCCGGTGGCCTTCACGCGTGTGGATGATATGGAACCCCGCGCCTCGCATTGCCGCCAGCACGCGCCCGATCGGCTCGATCGGTGCACGTGTCAGGGAAAGATCATACCCCATCTTATCGACATAACCGCCAACACCGCAAAAATCGATCTGCATGTCGATGATCACCAGCGCCGTATTCTCCAGCCGGAGATCGCCGTCATAAGGCCAGGGATAGGGATCGGCCGCGACGCTGGTCATCTCCACCTCTCCCTGGGCACCTGCATCAGAAACCGAAACCGAATCCGACCGAATAGACGAACTCGTTGCGATGCCCCTCGCCATCCGCCGGCGTCGTGCCGGCGAGGTGCTGGGCCAGGATCAGCCGGTCGTTGAGCATATTATAATATTGAACGCCGGCATGGAGCTGCCAATGGCCGAGCTGCGGCGGGATGAAGCTCAAGGGCGTCCTGGCCTCGATACCAGTCGTGAACACGCCCCAATTATCGGTGCCGCCCCAGAAATCCGACGGGCCGACGGTGATCCAGGTGGGTGCGCTGAAGGTGACCGGCTGCGCGCCGAGCTCCACGCTATAGGTTGGTGCCGCACCGATCTCGACATCGAACGTGCCGCCCTTCGAGCCGGTAATGACCGTCGAATCGCCGCTTACCGCATAGAACAGCTTGATGTACGGGTTCAACTTGATGGGCGCCAGATGGTCGTCATATTTCAGGCTGAACTCGATATTCTGCTCGTCATTGAAGTTGCCCGGCGGGCTGATGAACTGGACATATTGCACGCCCGCGGTCCAGTCCTGAGCCAAAGTGAGGTTGAAGCCTGCGAACCAATCGAACTCGTTCCAGGAGCCCACATCGCCGGCATGCTGGTCCGTATCGATGTCGTTCCAGATGCCGGCGACGAGCGAGAGGTCGCTGATCGTGGCACCTGGGTTCTGGTAGACATCGAAAACCAGACCGGCGAGCACCTGCATCGTCACGCCCTTGTTGGTCACGAGCAGGCCGCGCGGCGTCAGATAATCATTGCTCAGCTTGAAATCGCCGAAGCCATGGATGGCAAGCGGCGGCGGTGGATCATCGGCAAGGGCCGCCGCCGGCGCCGAAGCGAGAACGATTGCCACCAATCCAGCCGAGCGTCTGAGCATCGCGATCTCCATCTCGAATCAATCGGGCCGGCATCTCGCCGACAAACTTGTATCCAAGTTTGTGTCCCAGTTGACGCAAACGACGTGCCAGGGCCGGCCGCAAGGTCGGAAGGCTCAGTTTTGCAGCATTGTCAAGGTGGGGTCCGGGTAGAGAGACGGCGCGTTTCTGCTCTCAAATCAGGCCGCTGCACAAATGCCATGCAGCGGCGGGCGCCTAGACTCAGGAGCTTGCGGCCGCGGCCGCCGGCGTACTGCGCGCCTGATAGAGCATATGGACGGTGATCTTGTGCACTTCCTGCTTGGCGTGGGTGATATGGGCGCGCAGCACCATCTGCGTCTCCGCTTCCTTGCGCCGATTGAGCAGCTGCAGGATCTCGGCATGCTCGATATAAGTCGCATCGAGCCGATGCTGGCGCAGATAGCCCAAGCGCCGGACGATGCGGATCTTTTCCGCGATCTGGCCATAGACGAGCGACAGCTCGCGATTGCCGGCACGCTCGATGAGAGCGGCATGGAATTCCTCGTCGAGCGTCATGAGCGCGCTCGCATCCGACAGCCAATTCTCCTGGCCCGTGATCCAGATGCGCATGAGGTCCGAAAGATCGACCGGATGCGGGCTGCGGCAGATCCGCTCGATCGCGGTCGAATTCAAGCACGATCCTGAGATCGTAGAGCTCGTCGAAGCGGGAGAAATCGAACGGCCGGACGCTCCAGCCGCTGCGGAAGGCGACCTCGAGATAGCCGTCGCGCTTCAGCCGATAGAGCGCATCCCGCACTGGCGTGCGCGACACACCGTAACGCAAGGCCAGCTCCGTCTCGGTGAAGCGGTCGCCGGGCAGCAGGCGGAAATCGAAGATCTCGGCCTTGATGCTGTCATAGACCTGCTCGGCTAACTGATTGACCCGGCGCTCGCTCATAGCTCCTCTTCCGGCTTCATCCTATCGGTTGCACGCGCCGAGATCACGCGCTGCCCGCAGAGAACATAGAAACGATGCATGGTCTCTTGTCGACAAGATAGCGGAAATCGGTCATTCCCTCTCCCATTTGCTGCGGACCGAGGATGCTCAGCCGTGACGGACGCTATCGGGCTCGATTTCACCCGCCTTCGCAGTGCCTATCGCTCGGGCGAAACGACCCCGTCGCGCATCGTCGAGACCGTGTTCGATCGGATTGCCGCGCGCGGCGACGACGGCGTGTGGCTGAGCCTGCTGCCGAAGGAGACAGTGCTGGCGATGGCGCGGCGGCTCGAAAGCCTGTCGCCCGGCGAGCGCGTCCAGCTGCCGCTCTGGGGTCTGCCCTTCGGCGTCAAGGACAGCATCGATCTCGCGGGCTGCCCGACTACGCTGGCCTGCCCCGCCTTCGCCTATCAGCCGGAACGCTCGGCCACGGCGGTGGAGCGCTTGATCGCGGCCGGGGCACTCCCGATCGGCAAGACCAATCTCGACCAGTTCGCGACCGGTCTGGTCGGCGCCCGCGTACTTGGCACCAAGCCGCGCAATCCGTTCGATCCCGCCTATATATCCGGCGGCTCGAGCTCCGGCTCCGCATTGGCCGTCTCGCTCGGGCAGGTAAGCTTCGCCGTCGCGACCGACACGGCGGGTTCCGGCCGCGTGCCGGCGGGCCTGTGCAGTGTCGTGGGGGTGAAGCCGACGCGTGGCCAGATCAGTATGGTCGGGCTGGTGCCGGCCTGCCGCTCGGCTGATTGCATCACGCTGATGGCGCTCACGGTCGACGATGCGATGGAGGCGTTCGCGGCCGCCGCCGGCTTCGATCCGGCCGACCCCTATTGCCGGATTCCGCCGGTCGAGACGCGCACGATCGCCCCCGCTTTCCGCTTCGGTGTGCCCTCTGCGGCCTTCCGCAGGAGCGTCGCCGATGCGGCGGCGGAGCGCGGCTTCGCCGAGGCGCTCGATCATCTCGCAGCCCTTGGCGGTACGCCGGTCGAGCTCGATTTCGCGCCCTTCCTCGAAGCCGGGCAGCTGCTTTACGGCCCGTTCGTGGCCGAGCGCTTCGCCGATCTCGGTGGCTTTGCGGAAGCGCATCCGGACGCACTTCATCCGGTCACGCGCGAGATCCTGCTCGACGGCGGCACCATCACCGGTGCCGATGTCTTCATGGGCCAGCACCGCCTGGCCGAGATCGCGGCCTCTATCCGTCCGCTCTGGGACGAGCTCGCCTGCCTCGTCGTGCCGACATATCCGCGCCCGGTCCGGCTTGCCGCACTCGAGGCCGATCCGATCGCGCTCAACGCGATGCTCGGCACCTACACCACTTTCGGCAATCTGCTCGACCTCGCCGGCATCGCCGTACCGGCGGGATTCCGCCCGGACGGGCTGCCGCACGGCATCACCCTTCTCGGGCCGGCCTTTTCCGACCGCGGCCTCGCCGGTCTCGCCGGCCGCTTTCAACGCAAGCTCGGCCTGCCGTTGGGTGCCACCGGCAGCCTTCCCGCCCTGGCCTGAT
Source organism: uncultured Alphaproteobacteria bacterium (assembly GCA_963762435.1). Classification (GTDB taxonomy): domain Bacteria; phylum Pseudomonadota; class Alphaproteobacteria; order ATCC43930; family CGMCC-115725; genus JAXDMU01. The sequence goes on from CAVXLN010000002.1 coordinate 62,058, forward strand.
CACCATCGTCTATTTTATCGGCAGCGATACGCCGAAACAGGCAGCGGCGGCGCTGCCGCCTGTTTCATGCGCATCGGCGGGCTTCCCAGCCGGCAAATACCGTCGCCGAAATCTTGTGTACAACAATGCATTCAAGATGGTCAGGGCACCGAAAGATATCCTCTTCCACGGCCGCCGAAAGCATATCGCGCTCGAACGCCTGCGCCAACTCGCCTTACGACTTCCGGTATCCCCGCTGAAATTACCGAGCTTCCGACAACGCTCGTCTAACGGACGCCAGTAAATACCGAAATAATCGGTATTATTTGACATTATTGAAGCGTCGACGACTTAAAGATCGCCTGGGAAATTCAGGCACACACCTTGCAAATCAGGAAATCGTCATCGATCGGCGACGCGATTTTGGGCAGCGCTCGAGCCCGGTACCGCGAAACCAGCGAGGAGGCGAGGATGCTGAGCATTGCCGCACGCCCCTACCCGTTCGAGCTTCGGCCCGAGCAGGCCGCCCTCGTCATCATCGACATGCAGCGCGATTTCCTCGAGCCGGGCGGCTTCGGTGCCATGCTGGGCAATGATGTGGCGGAGCTGCGCCGCACGATCGAGCCGAATCAGCACCTGCTCGCCGCCTGGCGCGCGGCGGGCCTGCTCGCGATCCATACGCGCGAAGGCCACCGGCCCGATCTCACCGACCTGCCGCCGGCCAAGAAGATTCGCGGCAGGGGCGCCAAGAGCATCGGCGATGACGGCCCGATGGGCCGCATCCTGATCCGCGGCGAGGCCGGCCACGACATCATCCCGGAGCTGAGGCCGGCGTCCGACGAACCGATCATCGACAAGCCCGGCAAGGGCGCCTTCTTCGCGACCGACCTGCAGGCGATCCTCAGGAATCGCGGCATCGCCCAGCTGGTCGTAACCGGTGTCACCACCGAGGTCTGCGTCAACACCACTGTCCGCGAAGCCAACGACCGCGGCTATGAGTGCCTGGTGCTGGAGGATTGCACCGGCTCCTACTTCCCGGAATTCCACAGGATCGGGCTCGAGATGATCGCCGCCCAAGGCGGCATCTTCGGCTGGGTCAGCCATTCCAACCAAGTGATCGAAGCGATCGGCTAGCACTGATCGAGCAGGGAGAAGGGACATGTCGACCACCGCCGCCGGCGCCGGCCCCAAGCTCTGGGTCAAAGGGGATCTCAATGCCTTCTTCGGGTTCGGCACCAATATTCTGGTGAATGTGCTGACCCTGACCGGCCTGTTGCGCTTCGTGCTCAAGATGCCGGACGAGCTGATCTTCGGCCGCATCCTGCCGGCAACCGGCCTCATGCTGTTTCTCAGCACCTGTTACTATGCCTGGCTCGCCTATCGCCTGGCCAAGCGGACCGGCCGCGACGATGTCTGTGCCTTACCCTCCGGCACCAGCGTGCCGCACATGTTCGTCGTCACCTTCGTGGTGATGCTGCCGATCCTGCAGGCGACCAACGACCCGATCCAGGCCTGGGAGGCCGGCCTCACCTGGGTCTTCGTGCAGAGCTTCGTACTGATGCTGGGCGGCTTCGTGGCCCCCGCGATCCGGCGCGTGACGCCGCGCGCGGCCCTGCTGGGCTCGCTCGCCGGCATCGCCATCACCTTCATCTCGATGCGGCCGGCGGCGCAGATGTTCCAGACGCCGGCGATCGGCCTCATCTGCTTCGCCATCATCCTGGCCAGCTGGTTCGGCGGCGTGCGCTATTTCCGCGGCCTGCCGGGCGGCCTCGTGGCGATCCTGGTCGGCACGCTCATCGCGTGGATCTCGACGGCGACGGGGGCGAGCTATGGCGGGCTCAGCGTCCCCGCCGTCTTCGCCGCCCTCACTCATTTCGGCTTCTCGATCCCGCTGCCGGCGATCGGCTACACCTTCTCAGGCTTCCATTATCTGGGCGTCATTCTCGTCACCGCCATCCCGTTCGGCCTCTATGATCTGATCGAGGCGATGGACAATGTCGAAAGTGCGGCCGCCGCCGGCAACTCCTTCCCGACGACCCGGGTGCTGACGGCCGACGGCGTCATTAGCCTGATCGGCTGCCTGATGGGCAACCCCTTCATCAACGCCGTCTATATCGGCCATCCCGGCTGGAAATCGATGGGCGGCCGCATCGGCTACTCGGCTGCCACGGGCATCATGATCCTGCTGCTGTCCTGGTTCGGCATCATCGCGCTCATCAGCTCGCTCATCCCCGTCGTCGCGATCCTGCCGATCCTGCTCTATATCGGCATGCTGATCGGTTCCCAGGCCTTCCAGGAGACGCCGCGCACCCACGCGCCTGCGATCATCATCGCCGTCGTGCCGCAGCTCGCGGCCTGGACCAAGAGCCAGGTCGACAATGCGCTGGGGGCTGCCGGCACCAGCGCCAGCGCCGTGGGCTACGACAAGCTCGCCCAGGGCGGCACGCTCTATCACGGGCTCGCGATCCTGGGCGGCGGCCCGACGCTCGCCGGCATCATCCTGGGCTCGATCACCGTCTTCCTGATCGAGCGGCAGCTGATGCACGCCGCTGTCGCGGCGGCGCTGGGCGCCGTCCTCACCTTCGTGGGGCTGATCCATGGCGAGGCGATCGGCCTCGGCAGCGAGCCCGAGGTGGCGCTCTCCTATCTCGGCGTCGCCCTCATCATGTTCGCCTGCGCCAAGCTGGCCCAGGTCGCCCCCAAGGTGATCGACGATCACGAGCTGCACGGGCTGGCGGCCGAGCCGGGGGAATGAGCTTTACGGAAACCGCACCGGCTTCTGCGGAAAGCCCAGCGGCGCCATGCGACCGCTGGAGCCGCGGCCGGTCTGCCAGGCGGCGAGGTCCGGCTCGCTGCGCGTGCGCGAGCCCGCCTGCCAGCTGATTCCCCCGGCCAGCGTCACGGCCTTCACGTCGGCGAGGCCGCCATCCTTGTATTTCTGCAGGATGACGCCGCGCCCGCGCGACATTTCCGGGATCTCGGCGAAGGGCAGCACCAGCATCTTGCGGTTCTCGCCGAGCAGCGCCAGCGCATCGCCCTTGAGCGCCAGGCACCAGCGCGCCACGGCGCCGTCGGCCGGCACCATGATCTGCTTGCCGGTGCGGGTCTGTGCCGCCGCCTCATCCTGCGCCACCAGGAAGCCGCGGCCATCGGTCGAGATGAGCATCAGCTTCTCGCCGGCGCGGTAGGGCACGACATCGACGATGTCCGCCTCGTTCGGCAGGTCGAGCATCAGCCGCACCGGCTCGCCCATGCCGCGCCCACCCGGCAGCTTGTCGACGCCCAGCGTGTAGAAGCGGCCGTTTGACGCGAACAGCAGCATCCGGTCGGTCGTCTGTGCCTCGATCGAGAAGCGCGGCCCGTCGCCCTCCTTGTAGCGCTGCTCGCCGGCCGGAATGTTGTGGCCCTTGACGGCACGGATCCAGCCCTTGGCCGAGCACAGCACGGTCACCGGCTCGCGCTCGACCAGGGCATGGACCGGCACCACCACCTCGCCCGGCGGCAGGCCGATCTCGGTCCGGCGCTTGCCCAGCACCGTGTCCGGCCCGAACTCCTTCTTGAGTTGGACCAGCTCCTTGTCGATCGCCTTCCAGCGCTTGGCCGAGTCACCGAGGAGATCGGTGAGCGAAGCCCTCTCGGCCTCGAGCTCGCCCTGCTCCTTCTCGATCGCCAGCTGCTCGAGCTTGTGCAGCGCGCGCAGCCGGATATTGAGGATCGCCTCGGCCTGCTCGTCGCTGAGATCCCAGCGCGCGATGAGCGCCTGCTTCGGATGATCCTCGAAGCGGATGATGCGGATGACCTCGTCGATATTGAGAAAGACGACGAGGAACCCGGCCAGGATATGGAGCCGCTTCTCGATCTCGCGCAGCCTCGCCCGCGAGCTGCGTTCCAGCACCTCGAGACGGTGATCGAGGAAGGCGCGCAACGCCTCCTTGAGGCTCATGACGCGTGGCGCCCCCTGGGCGTCCAGCACATTGAGGTTGAGCGGAATGCGCACCTCGAGATCGGTCGCGCGGAACAGCAATTCCATCAGCATGTCGGCGTCGACATTGCGCGTCTTGGGCTCGAAGACGAGTCGGATCTCGTCGTCCGATTCCTCACGGATGTCGGCCAGGAGCGGCAGCTTCTTCTCCTCCAAGAGCTGCGCCACGCGTTCGATCAGCCGCGCCTTCGGGACGAGATAGGGGATCTCGGTCACGACCAGCTGATAGGCGCCAAGCGGCAGCGGCTCCTTCACCCAGCGCGACCGCAACCGGAAGCTGCCGCGCCCGGTCTCATAGGCCTGACGGATATTGTCCGGCGTTTCGACCAGCACGCCGCCGGTCGGGAAATCGGGGCCGGGGATGTGTTGGATCAGGGCTTCGACCGAGCAATCGGATTGCTTGACCAGCAGCCTCAGCCCATCGATCAATTCGCCGGCATTGTGCGGCGGAATGCTCGTCGCCATACCGACGGCGATGCCGGTCGCACCGTTCGCCAACAGATTCGGGAAGCGTGCCGGCAGCACCACCGGCTCCTCGCCCTCGCCGTCATATGTCGAGCGGAAATCGACGGTGTCGTGCTCGATCCCGTCCATGAGCGCCTGGGCGACCGCGGTCAGGCGGCTTTCCGTGTAGCGCATCGCCGCGGCGTTATCGCCGTCGATATTGCCGAAATTGCCTTGTCCGTCGATCAGCGGATAGCGCTGGGCGAAATCCTGGGCCAAGCGCACCAGCGCCTCGTAGATGGCAACATCGCCATGGGGGTGATACTTGCCGATGACATCGCCCACGACGCGCGCGCATTTCTTGTAGCCCGAGCCCGGATCGAGCCGGAGCTGCCGCATCGCCCAGAGCAGGCGCCGATGGACCGGCTTCAAGCCGTCGCGCACATCCGGCAGCGAGCGCGCCATGATGGTCGAGAGCGCATAGGAAAGATAACGCTCCGATAGCGCGTCATAAAGCTCGGTATCGCGGATCTCGCCTGCAGATGATGTCGAAGCCATTCGGTCCTACTCGTCAACAACACCGGATATGGCCATGAGCCGAGCGATCCGGTCAATATATAGTGTGCGCACCGGCGGCATCTGCCGTTCGAGCAGCCTTTCGAGGAAGGCGCCGGTCAAGGCCAGCCCGTCGAGCAGATCCTCGACCTCCCCCGCCCCGGCGCGGCCGATTCCGCCCAGAAGCCGCGGCAGGATCAAGAGCCGGTCCTTATAGGCCGCACCGGCATTGATTGATACCGCCCGCCCGGTGCGCGGCGAGACATAGGCGAGATCGGTCTTCTCGCCGGTGACGGCACAGCTCTCGAGATCGAGCCCGTATCCCAGCTCCCGGAGCAGCAGCAGCTCCCAACGAAGATGCGCCGGCGCATAGGCCTCGTCGCGGCCGAGCTGGACCAGCAAATCCTTGAGCCCATCGAAAAGGGCCGGATAAGGCGACCGCTCGGGCAGCGCCGTCTCGGCCATGGCTGTGGCCGCCTCGAGACAGGCGAGCCGCAGCGGATCCTCGAGCAGAGATGCCGCGTAGCTCGTCCCCGCCTCGATCCGGAGCAGCCCCAGATGCTCGGCCAGCCGCGCATTCCAGCTCGCAGTGACGAGATTGCCCGGCTCATAGAGCCCGCGCTGCCGGCTCTTGGCCCCGCCGCGCACGAGGCCCTTATGCCGCCCATGCTCGCGCGTCAGCAGCGACAGAGTGAGGCTGCCCTCGCCCTGCCGGCGGGATCCCAGCACGATCGCCTGGTCGGTCCATTCCATGGTCGGAGCCTATGCCATGCAGGCATCATCTGCACGAACGTCCATGTTTGCACCTACAGTTGCGATGTTCCATACTGCCAATAAGAAAATGAACATTGAGGACGGTAGCGCAATGCCATCTTGCTTCGTGATCCAGCCATTCGACGGTGGGAAATTCGATAAGCGGTTTGCAGACGTGTTCAAGCCCGCAATCGTGGCGGCCGGCTTAGAGCCTTATAGAGTCGATAGGGATCCAAGCGTCAGCATACCTATCAACGATATCGAGTTGGGAATTAAAGGGTCATCGGTTTGTTTTGCAGATATTACTTTAGATAATCCAAATGTCTGGTTTGAGCTGGGCTTCGCGCTCGCGAGCGATAAGGAGATTTGCCTTATTTGCTCCGAAGAGAGGCAGACACGCTTTCCATTCGATGTTCAACATCGAACTATTATAAAATATAACGTCGATTCGTTGAGCGATTATGACACTCTTCGAGAGAAGATAACAAATAGGTTGAGCGCAATATTGGAGAAATCGGCAAAAATAGCTGTTATGAACACAGCATCCCCTATTAAATCTGGCGATCTTAATCTTTACGAAATGATAGTTCTCGCAACGATAATGGAAAATAGGCACGGACCCGGGGAGTACATTAGTCATTGGATAATTAAAAACAATCTTGAACAGTTAGGGTACAATAATTTGGCCCTGAATATAGGAGTAGAAAGGCTTTTGAAAAAGAAAATGATAAGAATTGGAAGAGAAAGTGATTTTAATCATGAGCCGTTTACTGTGTATTACGTAGAAGATATGGGGATAAACTGGCTGCTAGAAAATTCGGACAAGCTAGAATTTGCGACACCCAAACCCCAAAATAGAAAAAAATCGTCAACTTCAGATTTGGACGATGAGATTCCATTCTAATTTCCCTCCTACTCCTGCCAATCAAGCCCGATCGCGTCGAAGCGTTCGCGCTCGTCGAGCCAGCCTTCGCGCACCTTGACGAAGAGGAAGAGATGGACGCGCCGCTCCAGCATGCGCTCGAGCTCGTTGCGCGCCCGCTCGCTGATCGCCTTGATGCGCTTGCCGCCCTTGCCCAGCACGATCGCCTTCTGGGTCGGGCGCTGGACAAAGATGGCCTGGCTGATCTTGACGCTGCCATCCTGGAATTCCTCCCAGGCCTCGGTTTCGACAGTCGTCTCGTAAGGCAGCTCGTCATGGAGCTGATGATAGAGCTGCTCGCGCGTGACCTCGGAGGCCAGCAGCCGTTCCGGCATGGTCGAGAGCTGGTCGTCCGGGAAGAGCCAGGGGCCGATCGGCAGCTTCGCCACGAGGTGCGCCTCGAGATCGGCAACGCCGTCGCCGGTCAAGGCCGAGATCATGAAGATCGCCTCGAAGATCCCATCGGCATTGAAGGTTGCCGCCAGCGTCAGCAGCTTCTCGCGCGGGATCGCATCGATCTTGTTCAAGGCCAGCACGGCGCGGCGCTTCTCGGCCTTGAGCCGCATCACGATCTCGCGCACCTCGGCGTCGTAGCCATGGATCGTATCGACCAGCAGCACGACCTCGTCGGCGTCCGAGGCACCCGTCCAGGCCGCCGCCACCATCGCCCGGTCGAGCCGGCGCTTGGGGCGGAAGATGCCGGGCGTGTCGACATAGACGATCTGCGCCCCATCCTTGACCTGGATGCCCAGCACCTTGGTGCGCGTCGTCTGCACCTTGGGCGAGACGATCGAGACCTTGGCGCCGACCAGCCGGTTCAGCAGCGTCGATTTCCCGGCATTGGGTGCGCCCAGAATCGCGACATAGCCGCAGCGCATCTCCTCACTCATGGTGCCGCTCCCTTCAGCCGCTCGAGCAGCGATTGTGCCGCCGCCGTTTCGGCGAGGCGCTTGGATGTGCCGCTCGCCTCGGCCGGCGCTTCGCCTTCGACCGCGACGGAGACGGTGAAGACCGGCTGATGCGCCGGCCCCTCCTCGCGCACCAGGCGATAGGCCGGCAGCGGCCGCCCGCGGCCCTGCGCCCATTCCTGGAGGGCGGTCTTGGCATCCTGCGGCGGCGCCACGCTGGCCGCCATGCGTTTCGCCCAATAGCGCTCGATGAAAGCGCGGGCGGCCCCCATGCCGCCATCGAGATAAAGGGCGGCGATGAGCGCCTCGCAGACATCGGCGAGCAAGCTCGGATTGCGCCGCGCCGAGGGCTGCTCGCCCGGCGGCAGGCGGATATGCTCGGCGAGATCGAACTCGCCCGCCACCTCGGCCAGCGTTTCCTTGCGCACGAGGGCGGCGAAACGGCGGGTCAAGGCGCCTTCCGCCTCGGCCGGAAAGGCGTTAAGCAGCATCTCGGCGACGATGAGCCCGACGACCCGGTCGCCCAGGAATTCGAGCCGCTCGTAGCTGGGTGCCGGCCCCGCGACCCATCTTCCGCCGGGCCGCTGCGATCCGCCCGTGCTGCGATGGGTGAGCGCCTCGTCGAGCAGCTCCGCCCGCGCGAAGCGGTGGCCGAGAGCAGCTTCGAGATCGGCCCGGCTCATGGCGAGCTTCTCATGCGTCGAGCGGGTTCAATGGATGCCGGCAAGAGTGCGCGTCCGCCGGAGCGTGGGGCCGCCGTCCGCTTTTCGATCAATCGACAACAGCGCGCGGTCGACGCGGCCGAGGAGATTCTCAATGGGCACGAAGCCGATGCCGCCCCGTGAGCCCGATACTCGGCTGTCCAGCGAATTGTCGCGATTGTCGCCGAGGACGAACACATGGTCGGGTGGCACCTCATAGATCGGCGTGTTATCGAGCGGCCCGTTATCGACTGGTTGAAGGATCGAATATTCCGCGCCATTCGGCAATGTCTCGAGAAACTGGCGGACCGATACTTTCGCGCCGCTCTCGTCGTCCACGAAGTCATCGATGCGCCGGCGCGCTACGGGCGCACCATTGATCTGGAGGACGCCAGCGATCATTTGCACCTTGTCGCCTGGCAGGCCGACGATTCGAGCGACGTAGTCGAACACCGGATTACGCGGCAGCTTGTACACGACAACATCGCCCCGCTCGGGGAAGCGGCCGAAAACGCGTCCGAAATGCGGATGCCAGAAGGGCAGCGAATAGCCGCTATAGCCATAGCTGTATTTCGCTGCGAGCACCACGTCGCCGATCAGCAGCGTCGGGATCATTGCGCCGGACGGAATATTGAACGGCTCGAACACGAACGTCCGGAACCCGATCAGCCCGACAATGGCGGCGATGGCAAGCGCGCCGAGCCGGCGCAGCCACCCACCCAGGCGACCGCTGGTCGCTCGCTCCGCATCGGTCGTCATCGAGCCTGCTCAGCCGGCCTCAATGCACGCCCGTGAACAGACGCGAATAGCGGATGGCGAAGGGCCATTCCCAGACATGCCACCAGGGGGTGTTGCCGTCGAAGGAGAAGAAGCGGAACTCGGCATGGCCGACCAGATTCTCGACCGGGATATAGCCGACACCGCCGCGCTCAGGCGGTACGCGGCTGTCGAGCGAGTTGTCGCGATTGTCGCCCATGCCGAAGACATGGTCGGGCGGCACCTCGAAGACCGGCGTATTGTCGGTCTGTCCATTATCCTCCGGCTGCAGAATCGGGTGCTGGACGCCGTTCGGCAGGGTTTCCAGGAACTGGCGCACCGGCACCTTGGCGCCGTTCTCATCGTCGATGAAATCCTCTGCGCGCACGCGCATGACCGGCTTGTCGTTGATATAGAGCAGCCCTTCGATCACCTGCAGCTTGTCGCCCGGCAACCCCACGATCCGCTTGATGTAATCGATCGACGGATCACGCGGCAGCTTGAACACGGCGACATCGCCGCGCTCCGGCAGCTTCGCAAAGATACGGCCGAAATGCGGATGCCAGAAGGGCAGCGAATAGCCGCTATAGCCATAGCTGTATTTCGACACGAACACGTAGTCGCCGATCAGCAGCGTCGGAATCATCGAGCCGGACGGGATGTTGAAGGGCTCGAAGGCGAAAGTCCGGATGCCGAGCACGACGACGACGACCGTGACAACGGTCTTGACGATGTCGAGAAAGCTTTCGCCTTGCTTGGCTTTCCCGGCCGCCGTCTTCTTCGCGCTGTCGCTCATCACCTAATCGCCCACTTAATTTTTGAGGCGCCATCAAGCAGGCGCGCCATGGCGCCGTCAAGCGCGGAAGCCCACCTCACGCCGGCACCGCGACGATCAGCACCATCGCCTGGGCAAGCGGCGGCTCGTCGGTCAGCGTCAGATGGATCTCGGCGCGCATGCCGGGCGGCACCATCTCGTCGAGCCGCTGCTTGGCGCCGCCGGTCAGCGCCAGCGTCGGTTGACCCGACGGCAGGTTGACGACACCGATATCGCGCCAGAACACGCCCTTGCGGAAGCCGGTGCCGAGCGCCTTGGAGCAGGCCTCCTTGGCGGCGTAGCGCTTGGCATAGGAGGCGGCGCGGAGCGCGCGGCGGTCGGACTTGGCGCGCTCGATCGGGGTGAACACACGCTCCACGAACTTGTCGCCGAAGCGCTCGAGCGTCTTCTCGATGCGGGTGATGTCGATGAGGTCGGACCCCATGCCGAGGATCATGACGGCAGTCCCATCCGCCCGTCATCCATCGCCACGCGCATCTTATGGATGGCTTTGGCGAGCCCGTCGAAGATCGCCTCGCCAATGAGGAAATGGCCGATATTGAGTTCCGCCATCTGCCGGATCCCGGCGACGGGAGCGACATTCGCGTAATCGAGCCCATGGCCGGCGTGGCATTCGATGCCGAGCGCCTCGGTCTGCTCGGCCGCGTGCCGGAGCCGCTCGAGCTCGGTCGTGATCACCGGGCCGCGCGCATGGCTGTAGGTGCCGGTATGGAGCTCGACGACGGGCGCCTTGAGGCGATGCGCCGCCTCGACCTGGTGCCGGTCCGGATCGATGAAGAGCGAGACACGGATGCCGGCGGCGCTGAGGCGGCTCACGATCGGACCCAGCGTCGCGATCGATCCCGCCGCATCGAGCCCGCCTTCGGTCGTCACCTCCTGGCGCCGCTCCGGCACCAGGCAGACCGCGTACGGCTTCGCCTTGAGCGCGATCTCGACCATCTCCTCGGTCGCCGCTATCTCGAGATTGAGCGGGGCCTTGAGATGCTCGACGAGCGACCAGAGATCGTCGTCGGTGATGTGCCGGCGATCCTCCCGCAAATGCGCGGTGATGCCGTCGGCGCCGGCCTCCATGGCGAGGAAGGCGGCCCGGATCGGCTGCGGCTGGTCGCCGCCGCGCGCGTTCCGCACGGTCGCGACATGGTCGATATTGATGCCGAGGCGAAGATGGGAGTGCAAGAAGTTCATCAGCCGCGTGCCCGCTCGACGGAGGAGATCGCCGGCGTCGCTCGCAACGCCGCGATCACATTCGACAGGTGCTTCACATCCTTCACCTCGATATCGATCAGGATCTCGAAGAAATCGACCGACCGGTTGGTGATCTTGAGGTTCGTGATGTTGCCGCCGTTCTTGCCGATGATCGTGGTCAGGCTGGCGAGGCTGCCCGGCTCGTTGCCCAGCATGACCGCGATCCGGCCGACATGGCCGCCGGCCGCGGCCTCGTCGCTGTCCCAGGAGACATCGAGCCAGCGCTCGGGCGTCTCGCTGAAGCTTTCGAGCGTATCGCAATCGATCGTGTGGATGGTGACACCCTTGCCGGTCGTGACGATGCCGACGATGCGGTCGCCCGGCAGCGGATGGCAGCAGCCGGCATAGTGCAGCGCCATGCCGGGAATGAGGCCGCGGATCGGCACCGCATTGTCGGACGGCTTGCGGTTGCGCGGCAGCGGCACGATCTTGGGCGCCTTCTCGGCGCGCTGCTGCTCGGCACGGTTGGGATATGCGGCGTTCAGCACCTCGCCCCGTGTGACCAGCCCCTCGCCTACCGCCGCATAGAGATCATCGACCGAGGGCTGGTTGAATTGCTTGAGGCACGTCTCGAGCAGCTTCTCGCTGAGATCCAGATTCTCGTGGCGGAACGCCTTGGCCAGGATCTCCTTGCCGAGGTCGAGATATTGCGCGCGCTGCTGATTGCGCACGAAGCGGCGGATGCGCGCCCTGGCGCGGCCCGTAACGACGAAACGCTCCCAGGTCGGCGACGGCGTCTGCGCCTTGGAGGTGATGATCTCGACCTGGTCGCCGTTCGAGAGCTGGGCGCGCAAGGGCACGATGCGGCCATTGATCTTGGCGCCGACGCAGGTGTCGCCGACCTCGCTATGGACGGCATAGGCGAAATCGACCGACGTCGCCCCGCGCGGCAAGGCGATGAGATCGCCCTTCGGCGTGAAGCAGAACACCTGGTCGTGATACATCTCGAGCTTGGTGTTCTCGAAGAACTCCTCGGGATTCTGGGCATGCTCCAGAATGTCGAGCAGCTCGCGCAGCCAGCATATTGCTTGCCCTCGGTCCTGATCCCGTCCTGCTTGTAGGTCCAGTGTGCTGCGACGCCGAGCTCGGCCACCTCATGCATGTCGCGGGTGCGGATCTGCACCTCGATGCGCTGGCTTTCCGGCCCGATGACACCGGTGTGGAGCGATTTGTAACCGTTCGGCTTGGGCGTCGAGATGTAGTCCTTGAAGCGGCCCGGCACCATCGGATACTTGCCGTGGATGACGCCGAGCGCCGGATAGCATTGCTCGGGCGGCACCATGACGCGGAACGCCATGATGTCGGAGAGCTGCTCGAACCCGACATTCTTGCGCTGCATCTTGCGCCAGATCGAATAGGCGGTCTTCTCGCGCCCGGTCACAACCGCATCGATGCCGCCTTCCTGCAACGTCTCCTGCAGCTCGGCCGTGACCCGGCCGACGAGACCGCCGCCCTGCTCCTTTAAGAACGCCAGCCGCGTCAGGATGCTGTCGCGCGCTTCGGGATGGAGCTCGGCGAAGGCCAGATCCTCGAGCTCGTCCTTCATCCGGTGGATACCGATGCGCTCGGCCAAAGGCGCATAGATATCCATCGTCTCGCGCGCGATGCGCCGGCGCTTCTCCGGATCCTTGATGAAGCGGAGCGTGCGCATGTTGTGGAGGCGATCCGCGAGCTTGACCAGGAGGACGCGGATATCCTCGGACATGGCGAGGACGAGCTTGCGGAAATTCTCCGCCTGCTTGGTCTGGTCCGATTGCAGCTCGATGCGCGAGAGCTTGGTGACGCCATCGACGAGCCGCGCGATATCGTTGCCGAAGAGGCGATCGATATCCTCGAGCGTGGCCACCGTATCCTCGACCGTGTCGTGCAGGAGGCCGGTCACGATCGACGCACCGTCGAGCTTCATCTGGGCCAGAATGCCCGCGACTTCGACCGGATGAGAGAAATAGGGATCGCCGGAGGCCCGCACCTGCGTGCCATGCGCCTTCATCGAGAAGACATAGGCGCGGTTGATCGCGTCCTCGTCGGCATCGGCGTCGTAGGCGCGGACACGCTCGACGAGCTCGAACTGCCGCATCATGGCCGCGTCTCCGTCACGTATCGGTGACGCGGTATTCGTAAAGCTATGGCGACAGCCCGGCGCATCTCAAGCTTCCCAGAGACTGCGTTGAGCCGCCGCCCCGCACAACTCAGATACTGTCGCTCGACGGATCGTCACCGGCGTCGATCTCGTCGGTGAACTCGTCCGGCTCGGCACCGGGCTCGCCGTCGGCCTCGACCTCGCCGTCCTCGCCCGTGAACAGCATGTCTTCCTTGAGCTCGTCGTCGATCGCCTGCTCGCCGGCGCCGCGCGGCCAGACCGGCTCGGCAATGGCGAGATCCCGATCTTCCTCGGGTTCGTCGACCTCGGGCTGCTTCTGCAGCCCAGTCACCAGCGCGTTCTGCAGCGTGTCGGTATCGATCGTCGCATCGGCGATCTCGCGCAACGCCACGACGGGATTCTTGTCGTTGTCGCGATCGATGGAGATCGGCGTTCCCGACGCGATGTCCCGTGCCCGCTGCGCCGCCACAAGCACCAGCTCGAAGCGATTCGGCACCCTCATCACGCAATCTTCGACCGTTACTCGCGCCATCTTCCAGCAATCCACAAATTTTGTGCGAGCCTTGAGATATACGATGCCCGCTGCACACGTGCAAGACGCGCGCATTCCCATGCCGGACATGGCCGCCCCGCTTTACGCCAGCGACGACAAGGGCCGGATCGCATTGGCTGGCTTCCGGCCAACGCGATCCGGCTCTATCGCAGGCGCGCCGGATCCGTAATGAGCCTGATCACCTGCGCCGAGTCGAGCGCTGCCAGCAACGCCGCGGCGCTTTTGCCGCTGACCGGATGACGCCAATCGGGCGCCACGTCGATCAGCGGCGCCAACACGAAAGCGCGCTGGGCAAGCCGCGGATGCGGCAAAATCGGCCAGCCTTCCTCGACCCTCCCGTCATGGTCGAGGAGGTCGAGATCGATGAGGCGCGGCCCGTTGGCGACGCCGCGCACCCGGCCGAACAGCACCTCCACCTCATGCAGCCGCCGGAGCAGTGATGCCGCGTCGAGATCGCTGCCGACCCGCGCTACCGCATTGACGTACCAGGGCTGATCCGACGGGGGCAGTGGGGCCGATTCATACCAGCGCGAGAGTCGCTCCAGCCGGATGCCGGCATTTTCGAGCGCGTCCAGTGCCGCCGTCAGCGTCCGCACCGGGTCGCCATGCTCGGGGCTCGGCAGATTGCCGCCCAGGCCGACGAGGATCATGAATTTTCTCGCGCTTTCGAGGAGTCGGCACCCCATCGCGTGCAAGATAGGCTTGCGCTCATGCCGTCGCCCATTACATAGTAATCAAGATATTGATTTGGCGTTTGCCGGTCGGAATTATCGGTTGCAAGGTACCCAGGATAACCATCCATGACTTTCTATCCCCAAGAACGCATCGGCCTGTTTATTGACGGCTCGAATCTTTACGCCGCGGCCCGGGCGCTGGGTTTTGATATAGATTATAAAAGATTGCTTGATGTGTTTCGGGCGCAGGGGCAGCTCGTGCGCGCCTTCTATTACACGGCGCTGGTGGAGGATCAGGAGTATTCTCCGATTCGGCCATTGGTCGACTGGCTCGATTATAATGGCTACACCATGGTCACCAAGCCGACCAAGGAATTCACCGATGCCATGGGCCGGCGCAAGATCAAAGGCAACATGGATATCGAACTGGCCATCGACGTGATGGAGATGGCGCAGCATCTGAACCATGTCGTGCTGTTTTCGGGTGATGGCGATTTCCGCCGCCTCGTCGAAGCAGTGCAGCGCAAGGGCGTGCGCGTGACCGTGGTCTCGACGATCCGCTCCTCGCCGCCGATGGTCGCCGACGAGCTCCGCCGTCAAGCCGACAATTTCGTGGAGCTGCAGGATCTCGCCAGCGCGATCATGCGTGTCCATAGCCATCGCGAGGATCACGCCGGCAACGCCGCCCATACGGTGGCGCCCGCCAATCGGCAAGATCAGGGTGTGGTCGAGAAGGTTTGACCCTGTCAGGCTTGACCGCGCCGAGCGGTGCCGCGGCATCGCCGTCGCGCGATTGTCCGCTCTGCCCGCGCCTCGCGACATACCGCCACGCGCAGCGCGCCCAGCATCCAGACTGGTTCAACGGCCCGGTCCCCTCTTTTGGCGGGACCGAGGCCCGTCTGCTCATCGTCGGGCTGGCGCCGGGCCTCAAAGGGGCTAATCGGACCGGTCGGCCCTTCACCGGCGATTATGCCGGCGATCTGCTCTATGGGACGCTCAAGAAATTCGGGCTTGCCCACGGCGGTTACGATGCCCGCGCCGATGACGGCTTCGCGCTCGACGGGGTCCGGATTACCAATGCCGTGCGCTGCGTGCCGCCCGAGAACAAGCCCGAGACCGACGAGATCGCCGCCTGCCGCCCCTTCCTCAAGGCCGAGCTGGCACTCTTGCCCAAGCTCAGGGCCGTGTTGGCACTGGGCCAGATCTCGCACAAGCAGGTGCTGGCCACCTTGGGGCTGCGCCAGGCTGCGTACGGCTTCGTCCATGGCGCGATCCACACGCTCCCCTCGGGCCTCATCCTCGCCGACAGCTACCATTGCTCGCGCTATAATACGAATACGGGCCGGCTGACTGTCGCGATGTTCGAGGCGGTGTTCGCCGAACTGGCGAGCCGGCTCGCCCGGTAGCGGCGATGCGCAAATTCCAGCGGCGGATCGAGAATTTCACCTGCGCCCATTGCGGCCATGCCGTCACCGGTAATGGCTACACGAACCATTGCCCGAAATGCCTCTACAGCCGCCATGTCGATGTGGCGCCCGGCGATCGGGCGGCCGAATGCGGCGGCCTGATGCGGCCGATCGGCAGCGCGCTCGAAGCCGGCCGGTATTTCGTGCTACATGAGTGCGAGCGCTGCGGGCTGCAGCGCCGCAACGGCATCGCCGAGGGCGAGATGCCGGCGCTGGTCCGGCTTATGCGGGATCTGGCAGGGCCGCCACGCTGACGCGGCGCGAGGTTCGGAGCAGGTCGAGCAAGGGCCTGAGCAGGCTCTCATCGACGAACTGCAGCTCGCGCCCGATCTCAAGCCGCAGCCGATAGCTGGCCGTGGCCGAGGAAGGCTGCGCCGTCGCGGCATCGGCCTTGGGCAGCAGCTCCAGCGGCACATCCTCGAAGAACCAGGCGATCGGCATGTCGTAATAGCGTGCGATGCTCAAGAGCTTGTCGGGCGAAATCCGGCTCGCCCCGCTCTCGAATTTCTGGATCTGCTGGAACGACAGGCTCAAAAGCTGAGCCACATGCTCCTGCGAATGGCCGCTGGCCGTGCGGATCGCCCTGACCCGCCGCCCGACGGACTGGTTGACCTTGCGAGCAACATCGCCATTGCGCCGACGCTGCTCCGGCGTCGATATCGGCTTGGCCGCTGATTCTGTGCCCAAATTCAGCATTCTGTCACTAGAGTTCAAAATTCTGACCGCTTATCCCGCTGCGGCCCATCACCGCGCGCTGATAATTATACGAAGCAGCGATCCAGTCGATCGGTAATTATACGTACCTTCGCATGTGAGATCGCATACCATAGTCATCACAGATGTTGCCGAAGGGCTTAAAATGCCGAGACAATTTCAGAATCCGCACTTGGCCGCCCAAGGATGCAACTGCTCACGGCTCTCGAATACTATTTTCTTTACTATTTTCTGGCCATTCAGCTCAACCAATAGTTACCAGGCAAGCGCCGGCCCATCCGCGGCAAAACGCCGGGGCGGAGCCGCCTCGGCGTTGATGCCTGGAAAGATCAGTAGGTTCTAGATCAAGATCCGGCTGGGTTGAATCAACCCAGCCGGTGAATCCTCATCTGATTCAAATAATTAGAGCAGGATTCACGCCTTGGGTTGGGTCAACCCAAGGCGATTTGCTCTAGCCGCCACAGGCGGCGCGACGCCGTTACCTGACGATACGCCAGCTGCCGTCCGGCTGCTGACAGGCCGTGCCGGTCACCGGCTGCTGCACGCCGCCGATATTCTGGGTCGTCGTGTAGTCCCGGCAATTGCCGCCATAGGAGGAGTCAGGCGATGGTGCCGGCGCATAATTGGCCGGCGGTGGCGCATAGCCCGGCGGCGGCGCGTAGCCCGGCGGCGGTGCGTAAGCGGCGGGGGGCGCGTAGACGACCGGCGGCGGCGCGTAATAGACGGGCGGCGGCGCATAGACCACCGGCGGCGCGAACAGCGGCAAGCCGACGCCGATCGAGACGAAGGTGCGTGCCTCGGCCGCCGGTGCGGCGGCCAGGCCGATCGCGGCGACCGCGGCCGCGGCCAATATGGCGCGCGTGCTGCCGGACAAGCTGAAGCTCTTTTCCATCATGATACTTGGGTCCTCTCCGTCCCAAACCAGGCCGTACTAGCCCGCTCACCACGAGCCATACTCTATGATCATGGCATAAGATGGGCGTATCGGCTGTAAGGACAACGCCTTAACACCGGTATTTGGTAACAAGTGGTTACGATATTTTTCAACCGGGCTCGCGGCGCATTTCGCGCGCCAGCCACCCGGCCAGGCGGCGAAGCGCCTGGCGCAGCTGCAGGCCCCAGCGCCGCGCCGCCCGCCAGGCCTGGATTATGCGCAGCCGCACCAGCCAGCCGATCACGAAATTATAACCGCGCGCGAACCACCAGATCGACATGATCTTGTCGCGGCTCATCTCGAACAGCCGCTCCACGACGAGCACCTTGAGGATCTCGGCACCGGCGATGATCCCGATGCCGGTGCGGAAATGGCCCTCGGCGATGAGGTAGAAGCCCAACGGCTTCGCCGGCTCCAGGAGCGCCACCGGGATTACCACCAGGATCAGCGCCGGATAGGCCGGCAGCGCCCGCACCCGCTCGCCCAGCCGCGCCATGACGGCCAGCCGGCCGATCGCCCGCGCGACCGGGCGCAGGAGCGACAAGAACAGGCCATCGATCAGGAAATAGAGGATGGCGACGGCTGCCACCAAGGGCATCGCCAAATTCTTCGCCAAACGGCGGAACCGCATTGCTTTCTCCCCAACCACCCCGACCGCCAGCCGCCCTCATATCGTGACGATGACCGGCGGCACCAAGTGCGCCCGCCGCAGGCGGAAGGCACGCGGTCATGCGTAAGGGGCTACGCCGCCTTCGTCTCGACCTTAGCCGTCTTGTGCTTCGGTGCCTCGGCCGCCGCCGGCAGGATGAGGGCCCGCGGCGACAGCGCCTTGAGCTTGACCAGGAACTCCGTGCCGTCATCATTGGCGATCACGGTGAAGATGCGCAGCAACTGGGCCTTGTCATAGAGCAGCGGCGGCGGTCCGTCGTCGAGCCGCAAGGTGGCGGCCGTGATGAGCAGCATCGCCTCGGCCGCCTCCGCTCGGCTCGCGATCTCGCCCTTGAGCGCATCCGACGCGCCATCTGGAACCGTCGCCCGGAAATCGTCGATGAAGGCGGCGATCTGGGTCGCCGTGCCCAGTTCCGAGGCGCGCAGCCGTTCCATTCTGAGGGCTGTGACATCGGCGCGCGCCGAGGCGAGATTGAGCCAGACGATGGCCTGGTCGATCAGCTCGGCCACGACGGCGAGATCAAGATTGGTGCGCATAGTAAGCCAGACCGGATCGGCCTTGGCCAGCTCGAGCACGGTGCTGGTGCTTTCCGCGACCAGGCGCTGAGCCACGTCGTTATTGATGCCGATCAGCTTCTTGACCTCATCGCCATCCGTGTCGGGATCGTTGGTGACGCCGAGCTGCTTAGCCGCGAGCGTGCGCAGATAGCGCGAGATCTGGTCGATCGGAAAGGCGCCGATGGCGAAGGCCAGGAACGGCCCCGACGCATCGTTGCCGATCGAGGCCACCGCAATGCCGAGCGGGGCCGCGATCATCATGCGCAAGGCCGACCAATAGATGTTCGAGGACAGCATGTCGCCCGACCGCATGCGGGTGATGCCGTCCTGCACCACCCACATATAGGCGCCGACCAGGCCGGCGACCGCCGTCGCATTGATCAGCAGCGATTGCCAGACGAGCTCGTCATAGAGCAAGGCGAGGCCGTTCCGGTAATCGGCCGCGACGCAGGCCGGCGCCGCGGCGACGCCGCCGCACAGCCGCGTGAAGAGATCGAGCTGGCGCGCATGGAACAGGCCGCTCTGGATCGCCGCCATGGCTTCGATCGCCGTGATGATCAGCATCATCATGAGCGGGATGATGTAGCGGACCCGGCCGAACTCGCGCCGATAGAGGCGCAGAAACTCGGCCGTCAGCCGCTCGTCCTCGATGCCGGGCCGGAGCGACATCAGGAGGCGCCTGCCATCCCCGGTCTTCTCGCCCGTGCGGTATTTGCGGAAATAGAGCGCGATCGAGGGCGGATCGAACTGGTTGGTGATGGCATCGAGCTTCAGCTGCCAGCCCAGGATGATGTAGCGCAGGAACGGCAGCGCCATCAGCAGGACGGCGAGAAACGTGAAGACGCCGCACCAGGCGCCGAGCGAGAGCAAATCGCCCGACGCTTGCGGCGTGGACGGTGCGGATTGAGCGGCCTGCTGCTCCATATCTTCACCCCTCTGAAGATGTGGCGGAACCCGGAAACGGCACTTCAAACATCACCCTGATAAAGGACGTAACCCAGCTGGCGCCGCAAATCCAGACGCTCATTGCGCTTACCGGAAGTCGAGGTCCGCAAATAACCATATTGGGCGCACAGGTCCGGGACTTTTGCCTCACGGCAGGGAAATCAATCCCTTCTGCTTTGACAAGCCGGGCGAGCCAGACCAATCTCTGGTCGCAGTCGACATCAGAGCGAGATTTGTCATGGTGCGCCGGAGCCGACTTATCCTTCTTTTTCTGGCCGCCTGCGCCCTGTTCCCATCGGCAAGCCGCGCCGAAGCGCCCGTTTTCGCCATTTTGCAGGGCGGCAGCACCATCAAGTTTCACGTCAACGCGTCGGTCGCCCTCGACGGCACTTTCGACAAATGGACCGCCATGCTCACCTTCGCCTCGCCGGACGTGACGACCGGGGTTCTCGATCTCGAGATCGAGGCGGCGAGCGTGGATACCGGCAACGGCATCAAGAACAGCAAGCTCAAGAGCGAGGATTTCTTCTCCGTCGACAAGAATCCGATCATCAGCTTCCACTCGACATCCGTGGCGCAGACCGGCCCCAACAGCTTCCAGGTGCAAGGCACCTTCACCATCCGCGGCGTTTCGAAGACCGAGCCTCTCACGCTGACCGTATCGGGCCAGGACACCAATCAAGGTGCGGTCCAAGGCATGATGGCCTTCGACCGCAAGAATTACGGCATGGATAGCGGCATCCCCTTCATCCGGATTGCCGATCGGGTCGAGGTGACGATCAATCTCAGGGTCCGGCAAACCGGCGGCCCGGCATTGATTTACAAGCCTTGACCGCACTCGACGGGCGAACTGAAAACCCTTCGATTCTTATCAAATATGCGCTCGACTTTAGCTGAAATGTGATAAGTTTGCTTAGTTCAAGTCGGAGTAAAAATTGCGATGGGGCAAGCAGATCCGATCCTCCACCAAGCCGGCGTGATCGCCTACCGGGTCCGGGACGGTGCGGTGGAGGTTCTGCTGCTGACATCGCGCGATACGGGGCGATGGCTGATCCCGAAGGGCAATATCGGCGGCGGCATGACCCCGGCCCAGGCGGCGAAGCGCGAAGCCTTCGAGGAAGGCGGCGTGAAAGGCTCGATCGAGGGCACTCTGCCGCTCGGCGTCTACACCTATTTCAAGCGCCTGCCCTCGGGCGAGAGCCGGGCCGCCGCCGTCGAGGTCTATCTCCTCAAGGTCAAGGAACAGCTCAAGAAATGGCCGGAGAAGGGCGAGCGCCGTCTCGCCTGGGTGTCGGCCATGAAGGCGATCAGCTTGATCGAGGAACCGGGCGTCGTGCCCCTGCTTGACCGAATGTGCGAGCTCGAGGAAACATTGGCCTGTTCGGTACCGGCCCTGCCGGTTCGGCACCGGCACCGCCTGCGCGGCTGATCCGATGATGGAGCGGCCGTGATCCGAGGCCGTTAACCGGCTTAGGAGGGTGGGCACATTTGGGCAGCTTGATCATTCTCGATCTAATGGGCGGTGTGGCGCTGCTGCTGTGGGGCCTGCATATGGTCCATAGCGGCATCGTGCGCGCCTTCGGCGCCGATCTCAGGCGCGTCCTCGGCACGGCCTTGCGCAACCGCTTCTTGGCACTCCTGGCCGGGCTGGTAGTCACCACGCTCCTGCAAAGCAGCACGGCCACCGGGCTGATGACCGCCTCCTTCGTCACCGGCGGCGCCGTCGATCTCGCCCCCGCGCTTGCCATCATGCTGGGCGCCAATATCGGCACCACGCTGATCGTCCAGGTGCTGTCCTTCGACATCTCGGCCGTCGCCCCCATTCTATTCCTCATCGGCGTCTTCGCATTCAAGCGCGGCGGCGAGACCAGGACGCGCGATCTCGGCCGTGTCGCGATCGGCGTCGGCCTGATGCTG
Source organism: uncultured Alphaproteobacteria bacterium (assembly GCA_963762435.1). Classification (GTDB taxonomy): domain Bacteria; phylum Pseudomonadota; class Alphaproteobacteria; order ATCC43930; family CGMCC-115725; genus JAXDMU01. Next base: position 83,669 of record CAVXLN010000002.1, read on the forward strand.
CTGTCGCTTCATATCCTGCTCGACACGCTGGCGCCGGCCGAGGACGCGCCGGTCGTGCGCACCGTGCTGTCGGCCATCACCGGCGACCCCGTGCTGTGCGTCCTGCTCGCGGCGGCGCTGACCTGGGCCGCCCATTCGAGTGTCACCGTCGTGCTCCTGGTCATGTCGCTGTCGTTCTCTCACTTCATTTCGCCGGTGGCGACCTTGGCGCTCATTCTCGGCGCCAATCTGGGCAGCGCCATCAATCCTTTGATCGAGGGCAGCCAGAGCAGCAATCCGGCCAGCCGCCGGCTGCCGCTCGGCAATCTCCTCAATCGCCTGGTCGGCTGCGCCCTGGTGCTGCCGTTCCTGCATCCGATCGCCGATTGGCTCAGCCGGCTCGAGCCCAACCCGTCGCGCATGGCGGCGGATTTCCACACTGCCTTCAATATCGGGCTGGCGCTGCTCTTCATCCTGCCGCTGAACCCGCTGGCGACCTGGCTGACCCGAATGCTGCCCGAACGCGCCAAGCCGAACGATCCGGCGACGCCGCTCTATCTCGACGATTCGGCCCTCGGCTCGCCCTCGGTGGCGCTGGCCTGCGCTGCGCGTGAGGTGCTGCATCTGGGCGATCTGGTCGAGACCATGCTGCGCCAATCCATGACGGCGCTCGCCACCGACGATCGACGACTGGTCGGCGAGATCAGCCGGATGGACAATGCCGTCGACAAGCTCGACGAGGCGGTGAAGCTCTATGTCACCAAGCTGACGCGCGAGGGGCTCGACGAGCGGGACGGCCATCGCGCCATGGAGATCATCGCCTTCTCGATCAATCTCGAGCATATCGGCGACATCGTCGACCGCAACCTGATGGAGCTGGCGCAGAAGAAGATCAAGCGCCGGCTGGTCCTGTCAAAGCAGGGCATGGCCGAGCTCGAGGCGTTTCACCAGGAGGTGCTGGGCAATCTCAAGCTGGCTTTCGGCGTCTTCATGTCGGGCGACGTCAAGATCGCCCGACAACTGATCGCCGAAAAGACGACGCTCCGGACCGCGGAGCTCGCCGCCGCGGAGAGCCATCTCGGCCGCCTGCGCCAAGGGCGGCCGGAGAGCATCGAGTTCGAGCTCGCTCCATCTCGACATCCTGCGCGATCTGAAGCGCATTCATTCGCATATCTGCTCGGTGGCATATCCCGTGCTGGAACGCGCCGGTGCGCTCCAGCCGAGCCGTCTGCGCGCAGTCGGGCCGGAGGAAGGCGACGACCCGGGGCAAGCACGCAGCGCCTAAGCCCTTTTAGCGCCGAACCCGCCGCCGCAGCCCGGCCAGACCGAGGAGACCGCCGCCCAGCAGCAGGAGCGAAGCCGGCTCCGGCACCTGCACCAGCGTGAAGGTGGCATCGATATCGAAAGTCAGGTCCGGGTCGGTGTTGTTGAACACGTCGTCGATGCCCGGTGCCAGCGCGATATCGAGGATCGCGCCATCGCCGAAATCGACCTCGGTAACACCGGCGCCGAGGCCGGTATCGTCCCAGGTGATCTGGCCCTGAGCGGTATTCACCACCTTGGAGGTGATCACGACCTCCTCCGTGCCGGTGCCGGTCTGCTTGTCGGTCTCGTTGGTCGGTGCGGTGAATTTGAAGGTGACGACGAGATCGTCGATCTCCTCGCCGGTCTTGTTGGTCGTGTCGGTCGAGGTGATCGTCAGGAAATCGCTGATCGCCACACTGTCGCCGGCCGCGAGCAGCGTCGTCAAATCGATGGCCGGCGAAGTGCCGGTGAAATCGACCTTGCCGCCGGCATTCTGGTCCGTGAAGGCCGTGGTGCCCACGAAGGTTTCCGCCTGAGCGACGCTCGCACCAAGTGCCATGGCCGCCAAGGCCAGCAAAGAAGAACGCAGCAAGATCCTACCTCCCAGAGTCTCGGCATGAGCATTTTATTTTTTGATGGTGCTCGCCGATGGCAAAGTTTCAGCAAGCTTCATGCCAAAATCGCACCGGTAATGTTTTCAACGGCTTACTCATAAGGTGCGATGTAGAATGTCAAATATTCTTCCAGTTTTCCGCCAATGATCGCACGGCCATAACCAAGAATAACTCAGTATAGGATCAATATATACTCATACGCGCACACGCGTATGTTCAGCTGGATCACGCTGTTCCCGAGCCGTGACGGCGCCAGTCCCACCGACACTGCCGGCCGCCTGTGTCAAACAACGTCGGTCGAGGAACCACAAGGGGCGGCCCCCCGTTGCCTTGTCATCGCTGAACACTGTCAAGACGGAGAGCCGCCATGCGAAAGAAGACGATCCTCACCCTGACGCTCCTCGCGCTCATGGGCATGACCCCGATCCTGAGCGCCTGCCATACGACCGAAGGTGCCGGCGAGGATATTTCCAAGACCGGCAAGGCCATCGAGCATGGTGCTGAAAGGGCAACGCCCTGATCATGACGATGCGGGGGGAGCCGTAACGGCTCCCCTTCGAATGCATGCGAATGCTTGCAAAAAATTGGTGAGACCGATGGGATTCGAACCCATGACCACCTGATTAAAAGTCAGATGCTCTACCAGCTGAGCTACGGTCTCGCGCCGTTACGCGGTGCGGAAAATAGGGACAGGGCCGCCCCGGGTCAACGTCGCTCGGGTGCGGGTCAGCTTTCCGTCCCGCCGAAGCGCCGTTTCAGATGCGCCGCCACGCGCGGCGAGACGAAATGGCCGACATCGCCGGCGAGCTGGCCGATCTCCTTCACGAAGCGCGAGGAGATGAACCCATACCGGTCCGATGCCATCAGGAACAAGGTCTCGATATCAGGGTTGAGACGGGCATTTATACCGGCCATCTGGAACTCGTACTCGAAATCCGAGACGGCGCGCAGTCCGCGGATGATGACTTTGGCGCCGACCGACACGGCGAAGTTCGTCAGCAGCATGTCGAACGACCTGACCTCGATGCGCTTGGCGAGACCGGGCTCGGCGAGATGGTCAATCTCCTCCTGCACGATCGCCACCCGCTCCTCGGCCGTGAAGAGCGGCCCTTTGCCCGCACTCTTCGCGACCCCGATGACAAGCCGGTCGACGAGGCGCGCGCCCCGGAGGATGACATCCATATGGCCGTTGGTGATCGGATCGAAGGTGCCCGGATAGATGCCGATACGGGTGCTGCTCATCGTTTGGTTCCGGCCTGGCCGCTAATGGATGGTGCCGTCCGGCGGGGCGCCGCCCCCACCCGACGGCGGTGATTCGGATGCGGGCGAGTCGGGAGCAGGCGCTGCGTCGCCCTCCTCGCCGCCATTTTCGTCATTCTCGCGCAATGTCGCAACCGAGACGACCTTTTCCTCGGCACCGACGCGGAACACCATCACGCCGGCCGTGCCGCGGCCCGCGATGCGGATGCCCTTGACCGGACACCGGATGACCTGTCCCAGATCGGTCACGAGCACGATCTCGTCGCCATGGAGCACGGGGAAGACGGCGACGACCGCATCGCCGCGCTTTTCCAGATCCATATTGACGATGCCCTGCCCGCCTCGCCCCGTGATGCGGAAGCGATAGGCCGAGGTGCGCACGCCGAAGCCCTTGCTGGTGACGCCGAGGAGGAACTCCTCGCGCTCATCGAGTGCCGCAAACCGCGCCTCGTCGATCTGCACGGCCTCGGCCTCGCCATTCTCCTCGCCGGCATCGGCGGCCGACTCGATAACGGACTCGACGGGCGACTCGGCATCCGGCTCGGCGCCCGCGGCACGCCGGCGCTCGCTCGCGAGCTTGAGATAAGCGTCGCGCTCGGCCGTCTCGATCTCGATATGGTTGAGGATCGACATGGAGATAACCTTGTCGTCGCCCAAGAGCTTGATGCCGCGCACGCCGACCGAGCTGCGGCCGGTGAAGACGCGCACCTCCGGCACGGCGAAGCGGATGCAGCGGCCATTCTCGGTCGCCAGCAGCACATCGTGATCATCAGTGCAGGTGGCCACGCCGATCAGCGTGTCGTCGGCATCCTCGCCCTCGAACTTCATGGCGATCTTGCCGTTCGCCATGACATTGGCAAAATCGGCCAGCGTGTTGCGCCGGACATTGCCCTTGGATGTCGCGAACATCACGGTGTAGTCGCCCCAGGTCGCCTCGTCCTCGGGCAGCGGCAGGATCGCCGACACGCCCTCGCCCGGCTGCATGTTCGGCAGGAGATTGACGATCGCCCGGCCGCGCGATTGCGGGGTGCCGAGCGGCAGGCGCCAGACCTTGAGCTTGTAGGCCCGCCCCGTCGTGGTGAAGAACAGAACGGGCGTGTGGGTCGAGGCCACGAACAGCTGGCCGACCGAATCCTCCTCGCGCATCGCCATGCCGGAGCGGCCGCGGCCGCCTCGGCGCTGGGCGCGGTATGTCGAGGTCGGCACGCGCTTGATGGCGCCGGCGAGGCTGACGGTCACGACCATCTCCTCGCGCTGGATCAGCGCTTCGATATCGGTCTCGAACTCGAGCTCCTCGATCGTGGTGCGCCGCGGCGTGGTGAACTGCTCCTTGATCGCCAGCATCTCGGCCCGAAGGATCTCGAACTTGCGCTCGCGCGAGCGAAGAATGCCCAGAAGGTCCGCGATCGTGTCAGCGATCGCCGCCAGCTCCTCGGCAATCTTCTCGCGCTCGAGCCCGGTCAGGCGCTGGAGGCGCAACTGCAGGATCGCCCGCGCCTGCGCCTCTGACAGGCGGTAGGAGCCGTCGGGGGCGACCTGATGACCGGGCTCGTTGATGAGCTCGATCAAGGGCTTCACATCGAGCGCCGGCCAGTCGCGGCTGGTGAGGCCGGCCAAGGCCTCGGCCGGGTCGCGCGCGAAGCGGATGACCTTGATGATCTCGTCGATATTGGCGACGGCAACCGCGAGGCCGGCCAATTCATGGGCCCGCTCGCGCGCCTTGCCGAGCTCGAAGATCGTCCGCCTGGTGATCACCTCCTCGCGGAAGTCGATGAAGGCGGCGATCACCTCTTTCACATTGAGCAGCTGCGGCCGGCCGCCATTCAGCGCCAGCATGTTGACGCCGAAGCTCGTCTGCAGCGGCGTGTGGCGGAACAGCTGGTTCAGCACGACATCGGGCGAGGCGTCGCGCTTCAATTCGATGACGACGCGGACACCGTCGCGATCCGATTCGTCGCGCAGATCCGACGCCCCCTCGACGATCTTGTCGCGGATGCATTCGCCGATCCGCTCCAGAAGGCGCGTCTTGTTGACCTGGTAGGGGATCTCCGAGACCACGATCGCCTCGCGGCCGGCGCGGATCTCCTCGATGACATGGCGGCAGCGCATCATGATCGAGCCGCGGCCGGAGTGATAGGCCGCGCGGATGCCGCTCTTCCCCATGATGAGCCCACCGGTCGGGAAGTCCGGCCCCGGCAGGAACTCGATCAGCTCGTCGATCGTGATCGCCGGATTGTCGATATAGGCGAAGCAGGCATCGATCACCTCGCCCAGATTATGGGGCGGGATGTTGGTCGCCATGCCGACCGCGATGCCGCCGGCGCCATTGACCAGTAGGTTGGGGAAGCGGGCCGGCAACACGACCGGCTCGACTCGCCGCTCATCATAGTTCGGCTGGAAATCGACCGTGTTCTTGTCGATATCCTCGAGCAGGCTTTCCGAGATGCGGGCGAGCCGCGCCTCCGTGTAGCGCATCGCCGCCGGCGGATCGCCGTCCATCGAGCCGAAATTGCCCTGGCCCTGGATCAGCGGCACGCGCATCGAGAAATCCTGCGCCATGCGGACCATCGCGTCATAGATCGCGGAGTCGCCATGCGGATGGTAGCGGCCCATCACTTCGCCGACCGTGTTGGCCGATTTGCGGAAGCCGCGATTCCACTCGTTGCCGGCTTCCTTCATGCCGTAGAGGATACGGCGATGCACCGGCTTCAGCCCGTCGCGGACATCGGGGAGCGCGCGGCTCACGATCACGCTCATGGCGTAATCGAGATAGGAGCGCTTCATCTCCTCCTCGATGGTGACGGGGGTAATATCGAAGGGCGTAGGGTTGGGCGGTTCTGTGGCCAAGGTGTATGGGCGATCTTTGTGAAAGGGATCTTCCGGCCGGCCGGATCGGCGCCGGGCGGCGGACCCTAGCAAAGTTTCGCGGGCGCAACAACGGATCGGGGAGGATGCTAAAATAGCCCAGTCAACGCGCCGAAAATCCGGGGACGCAGCGTCGCTCGACCGCGTTCGCCTGCGCAAATTGCTGGGCCTGCTCGGCTCGACCCATGATGGCGAGGCGTTGAGTGCGGCCCGCCATATCGACGCGCTCGTCAAGGCATCGGGTGCCGGCTGGGACGCCATCATCCCCGATCTCGAGACGCCGGCGCCAAGTCGCCCCCGGCACGCCGACCAGGATCTGATCCTGCTCGATCAGCTTCTTCAGTCCGAGAAAGTCTCCGAGATCCTGAAGCTCCGCCTCCACGACATGCGCGAGGCGCTTCGCCGCGGCAGGCTTGCCGATGCCGATCGAAGGCTGCTCCGCATCCTCCATCGCAAGGCGGTGATCGACGGTGCCGTGGTGACCGAGTGATTCCGATCAGTCGGTCTGTTCGGCCTCCCACCGGTCGAGCGTGCTGAGCCGGGCCTGCTGAAGCTGCATGGACAGGACGACGCGGACGCGCTCGATCGGGTCGGTCTCGTCCAAGGTCTGCTGCATCATTGGCAGGCTGGCGAGGATCTCCGCCCGGAGCGACGCGAACAAGCGCTTCCTGAGATCCGGCTCGAGCCAGGCCCAGACACTGGAGCGGAGGCGGAAGGGATCGATGCCGACATTCGTCGCGAGCTTGAGATCGCAGGCCCAGCTCATCATGGCGGACCAGCCGCTCTCGGTGAGCGAGAGCCGGCGCGCGCCTCGCCCGCCTTCGGCCGCGGACGCCGTGATCAGGCCGCGTTCCTCCAGCCGCTTGACGGCCGGATAGACGGCACCGGCACTGCCCTTCCATTCCAGCGAAAGCGAGCTTGCGAAGGCGCGGCGCACCTGAAACGTCGTCCCGTCGCCCCGATTATGGATCTCGGCAAGAATGGCGCCTTCCAATTCGGTCAACATCGAAATCTCCCGTCCGCGACCACGCGATCCTTGATCTGGGCCAGCAATCTCCACGATAGTACGAATCGTACTATTAGACTCGGCCAATAAGGTGACCCATGAAAGCTTATAGGGCGGCCATGTTTTTGGGCATCTTCCTGGCCCTGCCCGCCGCTGCCGATCCGCCGGCCTCGCCGCCGACCGGCTGCGCCGCCGACAGCGCGTGCCTCGACGCCGCCTACAAAGGTTCGATCGATGCGGCGAAGCGGGGCCGCTACATGGAGGCGTCGTTCGGCCTGCTCGCCTCGCTCGGCGTCGATGCGCCGGCCAAGATCCCGGACCCTGATCTCTTCGATCAGTGGAGCCAGGTCTGGTCGGCCATGACCGGCGAGCCTGCCGATAACGCAGGCAAAGCCGCCTCTCGCCATGTGGGTCCAGAAGAAATCGCGGCCCTGGAAGCGGCCGAGGCCCGGCCCGCCATCGCCGAGATCGTCGCCCGGGCGAAACACACGCGCGTGGTCGTCCTCGACGAGGATCATCTCGTTCCGCAGGATCGGGCGTTCGGCCTCGAGGTCGCCCGCGCGCTCCGACCGCTCGGCTACACGGTTCTGGTGGTCGAGACCTTGTCGCGGGATAAGGACGACGCCGTCTCCCTCGCCAAGATGCAGGCGATCTCCAAGGACGGCTATCTGCGCCGCTCGAACGGCTACTACACCAACGATCCTGTCTTCGCGGACTATCTGCGCCAGGCGCTGGCGATGGGCTACCGGCTTGTTTCCGACGAATTTGCGGGCTTCACCGATGAGACGACCGACGAGGCGCGGACCGATCGGCGCGAAGAGGAGCAGGCGGAAAACATCGTCCATCGCGCGCTCGACCCGGACCCGAACGCGAAGGTGCTGGTCTATTGCGGTTTCCACCATGCCGCCAAGACCCCGATCGCGGATGACACCGAGCCAGGACGTTTGTGGATGGCCGGGCGGCTGAAACGCTTGAGCGGGATCGACCCCCTGGTCATCGATCAGGCCGAGTTCGGCCAGGCGCTGTATCGGCCGGATTTGGATATCGACGCGATCGCATCGAAGAAGGCCAAGACTTAATCCATGGTGCTGATGAGCAACGGCCGGCCGATGGTCGTCGGGCTGCTCAAGGGCACGATCGATCTACAAATCGTGCATCCGCGCGTGCCGGCCCGCTACGGCCGTCCGGGATGGCTCGGGAGCATGGGCCGCCGACCAGTGGAAATCCCGGCATCGCTGCTGCCGCACAGCGGCACCCGGCTGATCCAGGCTTTCCTGGCGAACGAGGCCGAGGATGCCATCCCGATCGATCAGGTCCTGGTCACTGCGGGGCGGCCCATACCGAAGCTGATGCTACCGCGGATGCCGGTCCGCTACGCCTATCAGGATGATCCGAGGAGCGCAGCACCACCGGACAAGCCTTAACGGTTCGGCAAGGCGTAGCGGCGCATCTTTGGCCCTGCTCGCATTTTTAGGCCAGTGTCATGCCCTACGACGAACCTCGTCTCGACCTCACACTGCCCGATCCGCGCCAGCAGATCGCCGAGCTCTGTGCGGAATTCCCACATCATGATCTGGGCGCCATCGTCCGGATCTGCCGCATGGTCGAGACCAGGCTGGCCGCCATCCGCTGCCCCCCCGACCAGGAAATCTGCCCCGAAGCCTGATCCGGTCCCGGCCGGTTGCGGCAAAACGCACCCGATTTCGCTTTTGTGACATTCGCACTTGCCGCCGCAAGCCCCTTGCACTAAGTGGGTTAGGCATGCGAACAGTTCGCATTTGCGGGGCCGCGCGTGCGCGGCGAGATCGGTGAAGGATTTGCACCCGTGCTGGCCAGCCTGCTCATCGTATTCCGGGAAGTGCTCGAAGCGGGCATGATCGTCGGCATCGTGCTCGCTGCCACCGCCGGCATTCCCGAGCGGGGCCGCTGGATCGCGGGCGGCGTCGGCGCCGGCGTCGCGGGCTCGATCCTGGTCGCGATCTTCGCCGGCGCCATCGCGTCCTCTCTCTCCGGCATCGGCCAGGAAGTCTTCACCGCCGCGATCCTGTGCTGCGCCGTCGCCATGCTGGGCTGGCACAATCTCTGGATGGCCAGCCACGGGCGCGCGCTGGCGACTGAGCTCAAGGCCATGGGCAATGCCGTCCGCGGCGGCGAGCGGACGCTGTTCGCCCTCGCCGTGGTCGTCGCCATCGCCGTGCTGCGCGAAGGCTCCGAGGTGGTGCTGTTCCTCTACGGCATCGTCGCGGCTTCGCATGAAAGCCACTGGGCGTTGGCATCGGGCGGCTGCGCCGGCGTGGCGCTGGGCGCCGTCATCGCCTGGCTGCTCTATCGCGGCCTCGTCGCCATTCCGCTCCGGCATCTCTTCAAGGTCATCAACGTGCTGATGGCGCTGCTCGCGGCCGGCATGGCCGGCCAGGCCGCCGCCCTCCTCGCCAGCGTCGATCTGCTGCCGAGCTGGGGCGACCAGGTCTGGAACAGCTCTGCCCTGCTGCCGGAATCCAGCCTGGCCGGCCAGGCGCTCCATGCGCTGGTCGGTTACTCGGATCGGCCGCCGGGTATCCAGGTGGTGGCATATCTCGCCACCCTCGTCCTGCTGATCGCGGCGACCCGGGTTGTCGGGCGCAATCATGGCAAGCAGCACCGGCGGATGCCCCGGGCGCGCCATGCGACGCCGATCCTGATCCTACTGGCCGCCCTCCTCACGATCGGGCCGGCCAAGGCGGACAACGAGATCCACCTCACCATCAAGGATCACAAATATCAGCCTGACCGGCTCGAAGTGCCGGCCGGCACCAAGTTCCGCATCCTGGTCAAGAACGAGGACGAGACGACCGAGGAGTTCGAGAGCGACCAGCTGAAGCGCGAGAAGCTGGTGCCGCCGGGCGAGGAGATCCCGCTGCTGCTCGGCCCGCTCGATCCAGGCGATTATGCCTTCTTCGGCGATTTTCACCGGGACACCGCCCAGGGTGTGCTGGTCGCCAAGTAGTTTCAACACTTAGCCAAAGCGCCTGGCGGCGAGCTCAAAACTCGCGCTGTCGCCGCTTGCGCACGGGACCCGGCGGTATTAGGGTTTTCCAGCCCTTCCCGCTGGAGTCCTGCCCATGAGCGATGCCGGCAAACAGATCAAGCTGGATTGGGTGACTCGGGTGCTGAAGGTGCAGTTCGCCTCCGGCACCGACACGCCTAAGCCCACAGCTTCGATTGATTGGTCTCAGCTTCGCGCCGCTTGGCAGACGGCCAGCGACGCGGTCGATGCGCAGATTTCAGCACTCCAGGGTGCTCTTCGCCAAAGCGGCGATGAGGTGCTGGAGGAGATCGCGCAGTTCGGCATGAATGGCCTGACGGGCAATCACAAGGTGCGCGTACTCGCCGGCCTCGGCGCGCTCGGCACCGGGGATGCCGATGCCACCAAGAAGGCCAGCACAAGGCTGCTCGCCACGATCGGATCGTTCCGAAACCATCTCGACAGCGACGAGCGGATCGAGGTGTGCGACGACAATCCATTGGGCGTCGCCGTGTCGATCAGGGCGACCTTCGGCGGCGCTCTCGCCGAGATCGAGGCCAAGTTGCTGCAAGCGGTCTGACGAGCGCTTTCGAGGAAAGCAAAAAGAGCAGGGAGAAGCCCGATGCCTGTGCCGCTGAGCCGGTTCGTCCGCGTCATGACCGGCGGCCATCTCGTCACCGACGAGCTGGTCGCGGTGCGCGCGGGCAAGGTCGACACCGCTATCGGGCTCATCAATGCCGAGATCGCCAAGCTGGCGCCCGCCGGCATGACCGATCCCGTTCTCGCGGCCGCGTCGGCCAATTACCTGGCCGCCAAGCAGCAGGCGCTCCTGGCCAACGGCAATGCCGCCAAATGCGTGGCCCTCGACACGGTGAAGGCGAATGCGCGTGCGACGGCGCAGCAAGCCCCGCAATCGGTCGCGACATCTCTCGGTTGGCACCAGCAGCGACAAACCCTCGTCACCGACGCCGATGCGGCGCTGCGCGACCTCGGGGGCGCGATGAGCGCGATCACCGACGGGACGACCCGGCAGCCCCTCGCGGCCCGCGCGGCCACCTTGAAGCAACGGCGCGACAATCTCGCCGGCGCCACGATCGTGACCGATGTCCGCGACCGGCTGGCCGCGGAAGCGGGGCTGCTCGGCGATATCGCGGGCGCCGAGCAGGATGCCAAGGATGCGGCCGATCGGCTGCGCGCGGCGGCCGAGAGCGCGCGGGCGCTCGCCCAGCTGGTCGCGACGCGAGGTGGCGAGATCGACGCGGCACTCATCGAGCTCAACAGCGAGCTTGGCAAGCTCGGCACGGCGGGGCTCACCGATCCGGCCCTCAGCCAAAAGCCGGCGGACCTCACCTCGGCCAAGCAGCAAGCCATGGCCGCGTCGGACGATACGGCGCGTCTGCGCGGCCTTGACGCGGTCAAGCCGCAGACTCGCGATGCCATCGCCGAGGTGCGCGCGGCGCTGGCGCAGCATCAACAGCGCCTCGACCGGGTCCGGGCCGTCGACGCGGCGCTCGGCAAGCTGGTCACCGCGCTTGCAACGATCGAGGACGTCCCGGACAAGCAGCCGCTCGTCGCGAGCGAGACGGCGCTGAAGCTTCGGCGCGATCAGCTGCGCGATGCCGCGACAGTCACGGCCCTCAAGGCAGCACTGGTCGCGGAAGCTAATCTCGCAGCCGATGTGGCGGCGGCCGAGCAGACCGCGATAAACGAGGCGGCGCGGCTCAAGGCCGAGAAGAAGGCGAAGATCCTGGCCGACTGGAATCTCTTCAAGGCCACGCCCGCCTATGTCGCGGCCCAGAACGAGATTGCGCGCCTCAAGGGCTGGGACGCCGGTGCCGTCCTTGCGGCCAGCGGCTTCTCGACTGATCTCACCGCTGCCGGCTCAAAAGCGCTGGATGCGGACGATTTCGATGGTGCCAAAGCCGATTTCAATGTGCTTGCGCCTAAGGTCAAGCAGGCCGTCGCCGATTGGAGCCTGGTGCGCAAGCACAATGTCGAGGTGGGCAATCTTACCAAGGGCAACGCCCATCTCGCGACAATTCCGGCCGCGACCGCCGGCACGCCGCTCGCGGCGGCCCAAGCCGCTTACACTGCCGCTTGGACCGCGGTGCCCAAGCCCGCGACAAGCACGGCAGGCAGCGCCGGCCTAGCAGGACTGCGCCAGACCGCGATCGACAAGGCCGAGGCGCTGCGCGTGGCGTATGAGGCGAGCCTCGGCACCGGCGCTCCGCCCAACACCTATTACGTCGCCCGCCGGCAGGCGCTCCTCGATACAGGCGCCGGCGGCCTCATCCAGAAAGCCGGCTGCGTGCCGATCAAGAACCCGCAGATGGCGACGCTGCTGCGTGAGATGGACGCGGAGTACCAGTCGAGCGGCAGCGGCACCGCCAAGCAGAATTACGAGCGGCTTGCCTCGGCACAAACGAAGGCGAAGCAGCTGATCGCGATGCGCACCACGGGCGACGCGGCCGAGGCCGCCTATACCGCCGCCTATCGCAAGATCGAGACATTGGTCACGAGTGCTGCCGCTGAACCGGCGCCAACTGGCCCTGGTGCCGATACTCATGCGGTGACATTGTTCCAAACCGCCCGGGGTGGCGTCACCGGACTGGTCGGCGGGACCGAGGCGGATCGCTTCCAAAGGGCAACCGTGCTCCTGCCGGACCTCAAGGCCAAGGCGCTGGCCGCGCTCCAGCCGAAGATCCAGGCGGCAAAGTCGCAAGCAGCGACGGCCGCAGCACTGCCGTCCGGCACGCCAGTCGAGAAGCAGCAGAAGGCCGAGGCCGGCCGAGCCGCGATCGCCGGCGCCGATCCCGCCGTGCTCGAGGCCATGAGCCCCGACGACAAGATCACGCTGCTGGCGACGCTGCGGACCGACGGGATGCCCGCCAGCAGCCGGTCCAACCGCAACGACCCCAAGCGTGTCGCGATGCGCAAGGTCTACGGTGCCATGACCTTGGACGCCCAATTCATCGACACGGACAACGCCAACCGCAAGGCCGTCGTCGACGCCCTGATGCGCGACCATAAGCAGGAGTTCAAGGATGCCCGCGACAATTGGGGCATCATGACCAAGGAGCAGCGCGAGAGCATGCTGCAGAAGGTGGTCGACGCGCATTGCGCCCAGATCGGCCATACCAAACCGGGCGGCGCTACCCCGGGCAGCTCCTTCACCTTCTATCCCAACAGCACGATGGGTGAGGATACCGACAATGGCCGCTACAGCATGAGCCGGGACACGATCCTCATCAACACGAAGCAGCCTGTGTACGAGGATTTCGAGCTGGCGATCGACCTGATCTTCCACGAGAACAGCCATAATTATCAGAATCAGCTGGTGAAAGGGATCGCCACCATCACCACCGACCCGCCCTTGACCCAGGCCAAGATGTTCCAGGCGACCTGGACCGCCGCATCCAACGCCTACATCAATGGCGATGAAGATTACGACGGATACCAGAAACAGCCGATCGAGGCGCACGCCTGGCTCGCAGGCCCGCAAGCGGCCCATATGCTGATGGACGCGCTCAGCGCCTGAAACCGGATCGAGAGGAAACGCAATGGCCGAACAGGATGAGGTCGCGACGACCCTGACCGTCTTTCGCGTCGACCCGGCCTCGGGGGCGGAGACCCGCGTGGGCGAGCTCGAGCTGTTCGAAAGCGGCCGCTTGGCCGTGCTCGAGGCCGAGACGGAAATCTCCGGCAAGCTGACGGAGGCGGTCCAGTCCATCAACGGCAAGAGCCAGCTGGTGGAGCTCGTGCCGCCACTGGACGCCACCGAGCCGGGCCAGACCGCGGCGCGTGTCACGCAGCGCGGCGATGAAGGCTTCGTTCCGGCAGTCGACCGCTTTCTCCGCGCCTATTACGGCTTCAGCCTCGGCTGAGACCTATCGGGGCGCAGGCTGCGTCAGGAAGCTGCGAACATAGTCCGAGATCTCGTCGGCCTTCTCATCCAGCGCGAAGTGGCCGGCGTTGATCACATGGATTTCCGCATTCGGCAGCTCACGCTTGTAGGCCTGGGCCTCCGCAGCCTCGAAGGACGGGTCGTAGCGCCCCCAGACGACGAGCGTTCTGTTTCATGTCGGCTCCGAACCCGCAACCGCCATCATCACCGTCGCCCGCGAGAGATCCTCCGCGGGGCGAAATCTCGGCACTACCCGCGCCTGACCCCGTCCCGGCCATTGGATTTGACGGTATAGAGCGCCTTGTCGGCGCGCTTCAGCGAGGCGTCCGGGCTCTCATCGTCGATTTCGACCGCGGCGACACCGATGCTCGCCGTGAAGCGAACGATATTGCTGCCGGCGCGGATCTCGATCTCGGCGATGCGCTCGCGCAGCCGCTCGCACACCGAGAAGGCGGCATCGATATTGGTCTCGGGCAGAAAGCCCGCGAATTCCTCGCCGCCCATCCGCCCGAAGAGATCGTGGCCCCGGAGCAGCCCGCGCACCTCCTGCGCCACCTCGGCGAGCGCCCGGTCGCCGGCGTCATGGCCATGCGTGTCGTTCAGCAGCTTGAAATGGTCGAGATCGAGCATGAACATCGAGGCCGGATGCCGATAGCGGCGCATCCGCTCGATCTCCTCCTCGACCAGGTCGAAGAAGTGCCGGCGATTGCTGACGCCGGTCAGCGGGTCGATCGTCGCCAGCCTCTTCAGCTGGGCATTGGCCAGCTGCAGCTCGCGCGTGACCCGGCGCAGCGCCAGATGGTTCTGCACGCGTATGCGCACGATGCCGGGCGCGAAGGGCTTGGTGATGTAGTCGATAGCGCCGAGCTCGAGCCCGCGGCTCTCATCCGTCTCCTCGGTCAGGCCGGTGACGAAGATGACCGGGATGTCCTTGGTCTCCGGCATGCTTTTCAGGTGCTGGCAGACTTCATAGCCATCCATCCCCGGCATCAGCACGTCGAGCAGGATGAGGTCCGGCCGCTCGAGCCGTGCGGTCTCGAGCGCATCGACGCCGCTCGTCGCGAACAGCAGGCGGGCATCTTCCTTCAGCAGGTTGCGCAGCATCCGGATATTCTCCGGCGCATCGTCCACGAGCAGGATCTTGGGCGAGAGCTCGTGCTCGATCATCGCGCCCCCAAGGCCGGCACCGGTTCGGCCAGCTGCTTCAAGGCACCAAGGCATTCGCGCGCGGCCTCGAAATCAAGCGCCCGCATCTGCGCCTCGAGGGCCGAGAGCGCGCCATCCAGCGCCGTGCCGGCCGCGCGCGACGGCGCGCAGCTGGCGACGAGCTCGGCGAAGCAATCCTCGGCATCGAGATCGCGCTGGCTCAACAGCGTGTCGAGCCGCGCCACCAGCGGTGCCACGGTTGCGGTATCGAGCTCGACCGCCGTCATCACGGATGCCGACGGCGGTGCCGCCACCTTCCGCCCGGCCGGCGCGCATTCCGCCAATGCCTCGGCGAAGGCCGCGAGCGAACCCGCTACATCATCGCCCGACGCAAAGGCGGCCTCGAGCGCCAGCGCGGTCCGGAACACGCTCTTGGCGCCGATATTGCCGGCGACACCCTTGATCGTATGGACCAGCCGCTTCGCCTCGTCGCGCTGAGCCGTGCCGAGCGCCGCCACCTCGGCCGCGGCATCGACATAATGCTCGCAGAAATCGGCATAGACCCGGTCGAGCAGCTCGCGATTGCCGCCCAGCCGGCGCATCGCATCGGCAATGTCGATCCCGGGCAGGGATGTCTCCGAAGCGGCCGCGGCCGGCATCTCCGGTACGGTCTCCTGTACCGCTGCAGGCGGCGGTGCCGGCGCTGGCTCCAGTGCCGCGACCGGCGGCGCCATGCGGATGAAGCGGGCGAGCACCGACAGCAGGCGCTGCGGATTGACCGGCTTCGAGACATGCTCGTTCATACCGGCGGCGAAGCAGTTGCGCCGCTCCTCGGCCATGGCGTGGGCGGTCATGGCGATGATCGGCAGGTCGGCCATACCGAGCTCCTCGCGGATCGCCCGCGTCGCGGCATAACCATCCATCACCGGCATCTGCAAATCCATCAGCACGGCATCGAAGCGGGCCTGGCGCAGCGCCGCCACCGCCTCGCTGCCATTGTTGGCGATGGTGATCTTGGCCTTGGCGCCTTCGAGGATGCCCTTCGCGACCATCTGGTTGATTTGATTATCCTCGACCAGCAGGATCTGCGCGCCGGCGATCGAGGCCGGGACCGATGCCGGTGCCGCGGGAGCTGCCGCTGCGCGCCGATCGACTGTTGAAACAGGCGCCGAGGGGCTGCCATGGGCGAGCTCGATCGCCACCGTCTCGATCAGGCGCTCGGCGCGCAGCGGCTTCACCAGAATGGCGCCGAAACCTGCTTCCCGTGCCGGCACTTCGAGCAGGGGTTTCGCCGTCCCCACGCTCATCAGCCGGATAGGCGTTTCGTTCAAGAGCTTGAGTGCCCGCAGCCGCTGCGCCAGGCCGAGCCCGTCCTCGTCCGGCAAGGTGCAATCGACCAGCACCAGATCGAAGGGCTGCGGCCTGCCGCCGAGGAGCCGCATGGCCTCGGTCCCGCTCGCGGCCTCGGTCACCACCATGCCGACGGATCCGAGAGCCGCCGACAGCATGCCGCGCGCGGCAGCGCTGTCGTCGATGACGAGCAGGCGCCTGCCATCGAGGCGGACCGGCATGGCCGGAACCCTGCCGCCGGACGGCACGCCGAGGCGCACCGTGAAGCGTGTCCTGCTGCCGACTCCTGCGGCACTCTCGACCTCGAGCTTGCCGCCCATCAGCTCGACCAGCCGTTTCGAGATGGTCAGGCCGATACCGGCGCCGTCTTCGCCGATCGGGGAGGCGGGCTGGAACAGTTGCTCCAG
Source organism: uncultured Alphaproteobacteria bacterium (assembly GCA_963762435.1). Lineage (GTDB taxonomy): Bacteria > Pseudomonadota > Alphaproteobacteria > ATCC43930 > CGMCC-115725 > JAXDMU01. The sequence continues at coordinate 100,509 of CAVXLN010000002.1, forward strand.
CTGCTCGGCACTGAGGCCGAGACCGGTCGAGCGCACGGAAAAACCGATCTCGC
>CAVXLN010000003.1:0-697270 GCA_963762435.1 uncultured Alphaproteobacteria bacterium
ATATAGGTCTTCTCGGTCGAGCGCAGCTCGAGGAGGTAGGTCCGCCGATCCGTGTTGATGACCAGATTGGTGAGCAGCTCGGGTCTCGTCGGCTTGACCAGGATGTGAACTTTCTTGGTGGCGCCCGTGCCGCTCTCGGTATCGCCGATAATCCAGCGCACGGTGTCGCCGGCGGCGACGGGGCCGGAGCCGACGAGCTGCTCGCCGTCCTGCAGCGCGATGTCGGTAATCTCGCCGGGCGCCGTATAGACTTGGTAGAGCGCCCCGCCGGAGAACGGGTAGACCTGGACCGCGTTGATGAAGCCGTTGCGCACCGGCTGAATCCGCGCGGCGGCGTTGGCCTGGTTGACGCGCACGGTCGGGTCGGCGGCCTCGGGTGTCGGCTTGCCACCGTCGATCGGCTTCAGTTGCCCGGGCAGCGGCAGCAGCTTGGGCAACTCCACGATCTTGATAGGCGCTGGCGGATCGATGGTGAGCTTTGCCGGCGCCGCGCTGTCGTAATTGATGTCGGGCGGAATGAAATTGTGCGCGCAGCCGCCCAGCGTAGTGGCGGACATCAGCAAAGCCGCCAGGGCGGCTTTACGGAAAGGCGCAATCCCTCCTTTCCGGCTCTGCTGAATGGTGAAAAGACGCGAAGCCGGGCCGCCGGCTTCCATGGAAATCGGCGAGGTCATTGTCCTAGCTCCTTCGACCAGTTGATGGCGGTGACGTAGACTCCGAGCGGGTTCTTGCGGAGCACGTCGGCGGAAGTCGGCGTCTGGATCGCGATGGTGAGGATCGCGGTCCAACGGGTGTTGTCGGCGAGCGCGCCGTCTTGATAGCGATGCTCGACCCATTCGACGCGGAAGCTCGAGGGCGACGCGCGGATCACGCTAGATACGTCGATGGCGATCTGCTGCTTGCCGAGCTTGGCGAAGGGGTCGTTGGCGCGCGCATAGTCGTTGAGCGCCTGGGAGCCCGAGGTGGTGGTGAAGTCGTAGGCCTGCAGCCAGTTCTGCCGCACGATGATCGGATCGGCCGGCAGCGACCGAACGATCTGGATGAAGTGCGCAAGATACCAGGCAACCTGCGGATCGCTGGGCGTGTAGTCGGCGGCGGCGGGCGCGACGGCCTGCGCCTGGCCGAGCTTGTCGACCTGCACGACCCAGGGGACGATGGTGCCGTGGGTCGATTGCCAGACGAGACCGCCGGCGAGACCCATGGACAGCGCGAGCGAGCCGAAGGCCATCAGCCGCCAGTTCTTGGCCTGCACCCGAGCCGAGCCGATGCGGTCGTCCCACACCTGGGCGGCGCGCTGATAGGGGGTTTCAGGCTCGGGCGTTCGACCGTAGCGAACGGTGGGGCGGCGAAACAGCGCCATCTCTTATTCTCCTCCAGAGAGATCGACGGAATGGCCGCCGCCATGGCTGTCGCCGGACCTGAGGACCTGCGCAGCGGTCTGCGTCCCGTGGACGATCGACTGGTTGCGCTTCATGCGCTGGGCCCAGGCCGGTGGGCCGGAACCCTCCGATCCGCCGGTGGGCGCCGCGGGCGTGCTTGGTGAATTGCCGCCGACCGTCCCTCCGGTCGATGATCCGCCGGTTGCAGCGAAACTGGACCGGCCGCCGGCGGCGAAGCTTTCCCGCATCGAACTGCCGGCTTGAGCGGCGGCGCGCCGCACAGGAGCCGCGGCGGCTGAAGCGGCCGCTCGCCCGACCCCGCCGAGTCCGGCCGCGACGCCCGACGCGCCGGACCGGCCGGCTGAAGCAAGGCTGTAGGCGGAGGACGCGCCGCCGGCCATTGCCGCCCCACCGCGCGCGGCGGCGGCAGTGCCGGAAGCCGCGGCCATCGCCCCCCTGCCGGCCAGGCCGAGCGCGCCGGCGCCGGCCATCGCCGTACCCGCGACGGCCAGGCCAGTCCCGACGGCGGCGCCCGCGCCGAGCTGGGGCGCGCCGGAGACCAGGCCGGTGGCGATGCCGGGGCCGAAGATGCCGAGGCCCAGCATGGCGAGGGCGGCCAGCACGACGGACAGCGCTTGCTCGACCGTCGGCTGGCCGCCGGCGTAGGTCTGCGTGAACTGCGAGAAGAGCCCGGTGCCGATGCCGACGATGACGGCCAGCACCATCACCTTGATGCCGGACGCGACGATGTTGCCGAGCACCTTCTCAGCGAGGAAGGCGGTCTTGTTGAAGAGCGCGAAGGGAATGAGGATGAAGCCGGCCAGTGTGGTCAGCTTGAATTCGATCAGCGTGACGAAGAGCTGAACCGCCAGAATGAAGAAGGCGATCAGCACCAGAACCCACGAGACCATCAGCACCGCGATCTGCACGAAGTTCGCGAAGAAGCTGGTGAAGCCCATCATCTGATTGGCCGCATCGAGCAGCGGCTGTCCGGCGTCGAGCCCGACCTGGGCGAGCTTGCCCGGCCGCAGGAAGTCGGCGGTGCTGATAGACGAGCCGCCCGCCTTCAGGCCGAGGCCGGCGAAGCTGTTGAAGACGATGGCCGATAGATTGTTGAAGTTGTTGATGATGAAGGCGAAGAAGCCGATGTAGAGGGTCTTCTTCACCAGGCGCTGGAGGATGTCCTCGTCGGCGCCCCAGGCCCAGAACAGGCCTGCCAGGGTGATGTCGATGACGATCAGCGTGGACGAGAGATAGCCGACTTCGCCCTTGATCAGGCCGAAGCCGGAATCGATGTAGGTGGTGAAGGTGTTGAGGAAGGTGTCGATGACGCCGACGTTGTTCATCGCGCATCTCCCTTAGAAGGGGTGGCCGGCGCGGCAGCGCCTGGGGGCGTTTGTGGCGGCAGAGGCCGCGCCGGCCTGCCGAAGAATCGCTGGCGGTTCTCCTCCCAGACCGCGACGCAATGCGGATCTTCGGCATCCTGGGGACCGAGCGCGCTGCAACGGCGCAGCTCGGCCGAGAGGTCATCGGATGCTGGTGTGGCGATGGTCGGAGGGGTCTCGGCAATGGGGGCCGAGTGGCGCCGGTTGGTCACCACAAGAGCCGTGATGGCGACCGCGATCAGGGCGACGATCGCGGCGGCGCGGAAGATTTCCGACCGTCCCAGCATCACCGCGCCTCAGTTGCCGCTGAACATGGTGACGTTGCCGGGCTGATAGCCGGTGCGCGTCGAGAAGGTCTTGTAGTTCTGCTGGCCTTGCGCCTCGGCCGAGGCGGTACGCGCCTGCTCCAGGGCGTCGGCCCGACTCTTGGCCGACAGCACGGCGACGAGATCGGAAAGCTGCTGAGATTGCAGCGCCAAGAGTTGGTTGCCGGCCTGTGCCGCCTGCAGCGCGCCGGTGGCGCTCTGGCTGGCCGTGACTAGCGAGGTCATCGCACTGGAGTTCGTCGGGATGTTGCCGACCACGCCCGCCTGTACCTTCAGGCTGTCCTCGAAGGCGGCGACGGAGTTCTGCCAGCGGGTCTGCGCGTTGGCGACCATGGCGGTGGTCGAACCTGTGCCGGCGGCCGAACCGTAGCTCGTCGAATAGGCCTGCTCGATGCGCTGGACGTTGAAGGCGATGTTCTGCGCCTGACCTAGCAGTGACTGGGTCTGGGCGATCGACGACTGAAGCTGGGTCAACGTCGACATCGGCAGGTTTGCAAGGTTGCGCGCCTGGTTGACCAGCAACGTCGCCTGGTTGGTCAGCATCGTAATCTGATTGTTGATCTGCTGCAGCTCGCGCGCGGCGGTCAGCACGTTCTGGCCGAAGTTGGTCGGGTCGTAGACGATCCACTGCGCCGAAGCGGGCGGTACGGCGACGGCCAGGGTGAGCACGGCGGCGCTTGCCGCCGCCAGCTGGCGCAGCTTCATCATGATGATGTCTCCAGGTTGATCAGGTCAGGGATGAGATCGGCGGCCCAGAGGAGCTCGTGGTCCGCGAGCCAAGCGGGCGTGAAAGCATCGCGGCCGTGCTCGGCGACGACGCGCTCGATCGCGGCGTGGTCCGCCTTGGAGGAAGCGGCACAGAAGGCGAGCGCTACGGGGCCGAGACCCAGCTCGAACAGGCGATTGCCGCGGCGCGACTGGCAGTAGTAGTCGCGCTTCGGCGTAGCTCGCGCGAGGATCTCAATCTGGCGATCGTTGAGACCGAAGCGGCGGTAGATCGCGGTGATCTGCGGCTCGATCGCGCGCTCGTTCGGCAGGAAGATACGCGTCGGACAGCTCTCGACGATCGCGGGCGCGATGTTGCTGCCGTCGATACCCGCACATGGCAGTTGTCGAGGATCGAGTTGTTCGGCCCATAGGCCTTCTCGATCTGGTTCAGCGACTGGGCGATCAGGAAGCTCTTGATGCCGTAGCCCGCCATGAAGGCGAGCGCCGACTCGAAGAAGTCGAGCCGACCCAGCGCCGGGAACTCGTCGAGCATCAAGAGGAGCCGCCGCCGGCCGGCCTTAGCCTGCAGGTCCTCGGTCAGACGCCGGCCGATCTGGTTGAGGATCAGGCGGATCAGCGGCTTGGTGCGGTTGATGTCCGAGGGCGGCACCACGAGGTAGAGCGTCGTCGGCCGCTCGCCGGCCACGATATCGCCGATCCGCCAGTCGCAGCGCCGCGTCACCTCGGCGACCACTGGGTCGCGATAGAGGCCAAGGAACGACATGGCCGTGCTCAAGACGCCGGAGCGCTCGTTGCCGGATTTGTTCAACAACTCCCTGGCGGCGCTGGCGACGACGGGATGAACGCCAGCCTCGCCGAGATGCGGAGTCCGCATCATGGCCGAGAGCGTGGACTCGATCGGCCGCTTCGGATCGGACAGGAACGACGCGACGCCGGCGAGCGTCTTGTCCTCCTCGGCATAGAGGACGTGAAGGATGGCGCCGACCAAAAGCGCGTGGCTGGTCTTCTCCCAGTGGTTCCGCTTTTCGAGGCTGCCTTCGGGATCGACGAGGATATCGGCGATGTTCTGAACGTCGCGCACCTCCCACTCGCCACGCCGCACTTCGAGCAGCGGATTATAGGCCGATGACTTCGCATTGGTCGGATCGAACAGGAGCACGCGGCCGTGCTGTGCGCGGAAGCCCGCGGTGAGCTGCCAGTTCTCGCCCTTGATGTCGTGGACGATCGCCGAGCCCGGCCAGGTCAACAGCGATGGGATGACGAGGCCGACGCCTTTACCCGATCGCGTCGGCGCGAAGCACAACACATGCTCCGGCCCGTCGTGGCGCAAGTAGCTGCGCTGGTAGCGGCCCAGCACGACGCCATCGGGTCCGCTGAGTCCGGCGGCTTCGATCTAGGACTGCCAGAGATCGTCGTCACCGACGAGCGGACTGTTGCCTTGCGCCACGCGGAGTGCGATCGACCCGCATTGTTGTTGGCCAATTCCGATGACGATCAAGGTGCTTCCCTTCAAGATGTGACCTTGCTCGGCGCCAAGCAGCTTACTGAAGAGCCGAGGTTGTGGGTTGAGGCGGCTGCGACAGGGCTTGGTCTACCGGAAGCGCAACGTACGATTTGGGAAGCCGCGCTGCGAGGTTTGGCGGGCGCGGAAGATTGGACGCTGCACCAGGTTTCGAACTATGTAGAGCTCACGCGTCGGTCCATTGCCGATGAGTCCAAGCCGCTTCTTGAAGCTCTCGGATGGGCGCTCCCGGCGCTACAATTGCCGCGCGATTCTGGCTATTTTCTAGCGATCCGACCCAAAGATCAAGCGCTTAGCGCGCGCTGGAAGAAGCTGTTCGATAAGCTCGTGACCGACCGTCGCCCGCTTTTGCTGAAGCAAAGGCCGCCCCGGCAGGTGATCGAAGCAGAGGAGTTGCGGACGCAATTCGAAGCCGTGCGGGACGATATTCCGCCCACAGCACATGCTGCCATTGAGGCGTTCATCAATGCTCCGCCAAGTTGGCGGGACGAGGCCGCGGCACTCGCGGAGCTCGAATGGGAATCTGACGGCGTTCTTCAAGTCTTCTCCGGTCTACGGCAGAAAAAGACGAGTTTGCCGGAGGAGACTATTCAATTCTTCGAATTCGAGGCGCCAGATCGCCTCAGCGACGGCGACAAGGAATATCTCCGCCAACTCAAGGAATCCAAATCTCACAAAGAGCCGCGCGACGACGATCGGGACTTCTTCGAAGCGCATCGCGAGGAACTTGGCAAGGATCGGTCGTTACGCGCGAAATGGGAGCGCTTCATCTTCGGCCGTCCGATCGAGTGCACCGACCTGCTTGATGGTCTCTTGCGTGCATTGGAACGCCTCTACGGACAGGCCGGTGCACTTAGTGCCGTGAGGTTACTTGAGATCAGGACGACAAGACGAACCAAGGCCCAATGGCTCGAACTCAACGCGGACGTCGCCACGGCCTTCGCGGTGCGTTATCGCGGGTTGCCCGCCTTGATGGGCGGCGCAGTCAAATGGGATACGTCGCACCTCTTCGAATACGAAGCCCTGCTCGAAGCGGCTGCGCGGCGCAAGAAGTACAAGCGTAATGTCTCCGTCTCTCGGACCAGCCTTCAGATCAAGTTGGACATCACCTTAAAGGTCGGCGACGGTGCATTGGCCGATCGCACGACCGTTCAACTCATCTGGATAGGCCGCCCGGATGGAGTTGGGTTGGAGCTTCGCGACGATCTCGATCGGCTGCTGAAGCGTCCCTTGACCCGTTCCAGCGTCGCGCGCCAACCCGTAAGCCGGAAAGGTTCACTACAATCAGTCTCGTTGAGCGATGTCGCGACCCTTCAGCCGGCCTACCGCCAGGATTCCGGATCGCTAATTCCAAAGTCGGATCCCGCGTACGATATCGGACGACAATTCCCGAAAGCGCTCAAAGCGGCTGCTAATGGACGGTTGAGTGCCGATGCGACTGCGGCCGTCGGCGCGGCGTGGGACAGATTTTCCGCAGCTTATGATGCAGCCCTCCAAGGCTGGCGGCACCACGGTCTTGCCGATCCGACGCTCCTCGATCAAGCCGAGCAATACGGAGCGCTGTTACGAACGCTCGCGCAGCACGCGCCCGGCGACCTTAATCGGCAGGAACTGTGGGAGCCGGTTCTATCGCTAGGCTGCATCGCAGTCACTGGCGGTGCTCCTTCCGCGATTATCGCGCCGTGGCATCCATTGCGGTTGGCGGCCAGCGCTATAAAGGCTCGTGGCGTGGCGGGCCTAGCGGCGCATTTGCTCGCGGCCGAGCAAATCAATTTCGGAGATTCGCGGCTTTTTTTCGCCGATCTGCGCGCTGAGCTTGCCCATCCCTACTATCCTGAAATTGCTGTTGGCTATCACGGTGCCGAGCCGGTGTTGTTGGCTGAAACAAGCACGGTCAACGACTATAGTCTGATGGAGAGGCCGGTTCGGGATCCTTCGGAAGCGGCTACCGACGTCGATCCGCGCGAAGCGGCGGTACAAATTCGCGGCTTGCTCGAGCGTTATCTTGACCTTCAGCCGCACGAGCGCTCGAACCTAAGCATCATGCTCTACAATTGCGACGCGGCAGGGTTGCCCTTCGCAACGGTCAATGCGCTTGGCTCCGTCCACGACGAAGACGAGATGCATTGCAATGTCCTTGTCCGACATCGTGATCGCCCCAAGCTGAATCGTATCTATAAGGAGCTGCTTGAAGGGTCCGAGGCCGATCCAGATGCTCTCGTGGTCAGCGAGACATCACGGAACTTTATGTCGAAGTTGCGGATCGGCGTGATGCTGGATGGTGGAGCTGCACCGTCCTCAGAGTACCGCAGCGTGGATGTTGCTTTCCTCCACGATGTCGTCTCGCGGCAAGCGAAAGAGGCGTGGTTCTCCGTCCCTGCGGCGGCGGTAGCACCGAGCCTGCTCGATCATGTTCCGGCACGCTGGTCGTATCGCCGGGTGACGGCGGAAGACGAATTGAAGGCGACGAACTATCTAGCATGTCCCCGACAACCCACCGCCGGCTGGGCCTATCTCGATGCCGTCGCGGATGTGGTGCGCCGGCAATCTCATGGGCCGAATGAGCATGTTCTGCCGGCCCGCCAAATCTCCTTCCAGGACCAAGGCCTGAAGGGAATGTTCGACGAAGTCCACGGCTTGGCGGAATGGGTGGCGACCTACGACGATCTTCTCGATAAGCGGCAACTCGCCGCCCAGGGCATCAATGTGATCCGTTATCGGCGCCAACGGACTCACGGTCGCAACATGATCGTGTCATCAACATCCGAGCTGCGCATCTTGCACGTATTGGTGCGACGGCGGCTGATGGAATTGAGCTTAGGTCTTCCAGACGAACGGCTTTCCGTCCTGGCTCAACGCATGATCGACGACGCCTGCAGCATCTCGGGTGATATCGTATTGCGCGCTGCGAAGCGCGGCGTCTCGGCGGGCGAGTTGATTGGCCTGGTCTTGAGCCGCGCACTCGTCGCTGAGGAGTTCGGCGCCCAAGCCACCGTCGCCTGGTTCCTGCTCGACGACTACGCGGAATGGCTCGGGCAGCGCGAGCAGGGCATCGCCGATATCCTTGCGCTCAGCGTTGGGCGCGACGCAAGTGGGGCGACAACGTTGCGCGCGGTCGTTACTGAGGCCAAATATGTGGGCGTTGACGCGGCAGCGGAGGCTCGCCGAACCTCTAAGCAGCAACTGCGACATACCGTTCAGCGCATTGAGGAAGCATTGTTCGGCGATCCCGGTCGGTTGGATCGCGATTTGTGGCTTTCTCGGATCGCCGATCTTCTGCTCGACGGTACGACGGCGCTGGGGCAGTCCGATGCGCTCGAAGCTGTGCGCGACGGCATTCGTCAAGGCGCTACAACGATCGATCTTCGCGGTTACTCCCACATCTTCATTTCGGGCCTGACTGAAACGGGTGGCACCGGCGAGCAGGAGCCGATTGCCGACGTGCCACATGGTGTCCAGGAGATATTTAGCCGCGAGGATCTGCGCAATCTTCTCAAAGCCTATGAGGCTCGGGCGTCGCTGGCAGGCGTACGCAGCGGGCTGGGTGAACAACATCCGTGGGAAGACGCCGAATTTCGTAGCCCGGCGCCGAGGGTCAATTGGACCAACCGTTCTCAGACGGGGGTGGAGGCGAGTACCACGCCGGCCATCAGGGAGGGGAAGAGTTGTCCGACCCCTCCCAAGATGCCAAGGTCAGTTGCCGCGCAGCCGGTTGCAATCATACCTGAACCACTCGAGACGGACCTACCCGAACCCATAGTCGAGACAAGCGAGGCACCGGGGCCCGAAGAAGTTCAGGACATCGCTTCATTGATCAAAACGCGATCCCTGCAGCGAGCATCTGTGTCCGAGGTTGACGAGACGTGGCTTGAGAGTACGTCGCAGAAGCTACGGACGGCATTGTTGGGCTACGGCTTGCAAGCCAAAATTTTGGGCACGCGGCTGACGCCGAACGCTGCCCTTATTCGATTTATGGGCTCGGATCGACTTCGGGTGGAGGATATCGAGAGCAAGCAGTCAGCGCTGTTGACGACACATGGTCTGCGCCTGGTGGCCATCTCGCCTTTGCCAGGGGAGATTGTCGTTGCCGTGGCGCGACCGCAGCGCCAGACGGTTTCTCTCTGGGACGTATGGGCGCGCCGCGATTTGAACCGCAACGCAGCCGGGTTGAACACTTCCTTTGTCGTCGGGCTGCGGGAGTTGGATGGGGAGATCCTCTATTTGAATCTGGGATCCGCGTTCGGCGGGGCGCAACAGCACGAGCCGCACACCCTGGTTGCCGGCGCCACGGGCAGCGGTAAGTCGGTTCTCATCCAGGGTCTGATCCTTGATATCGCGGCGACGAACTCGAGTGCCTTGGTACAGATTATTCTGATCGACCCGAAGATGGGCGTCGATTATGCCGCGCTCGAGCGTCTGCCTCATATTCCTGGTGGCATTATCATCGATCAAACGCGAGCGAAGGAGGAGTTAGAGCGCTTAGTTGGAGAGATGGATCGGCGCTACGAGCTCTTCCGGGCGCAGGGCGTTCGAGACTTGCGAGCCTTCAATGTAGCGGCAACACCCGCCAATCGTTTGCCCATGCTGTTTCTCGTCCACGATGAATTCGCCGAGTGGATGCTGACCGAGGATTACAAGGAAGCGGTGGCTGCAAACGTCCAGCGATTGGGCGTCAAGGCACGGGCGGCGGGAATTCATCTAATCTTTGCGGCACAGCGTCCCGACGTGAACGTTATGCCGATGCAGTTGCGCGACAATCTTGGAAACCGCTTGATCTTGAAGGTGGCCAGCGTTGGCACATCGGAGATCGCGTTGGGAGTGAAAGGGGCGGAATCCCTGCTTGGCCTTGGCCATCTCGCGGCGCGTTTGAACGGCGAGCCGGGAATCGTCTTCGCTCAGGCGCCCTTCATGTCCGATGAGGACATCGATTTGGCAGTCGAGGCGATCATACGAGGCAACCAAACTGCGGCACGAGAAGTCGAGGAGCGCGAAGCGGCACCGGCGGCGTAGCGGCCGTTTTCAAGATAGGGCGCGGCTGCTGTCATCGACCGCCTATTTGTGAGCAGCGTAGAAAATGCCAAGAACAGAAACCAAGGCCGCTGCCCATAGGAGCAGCTGAATCGTAACGATTGTCGAGGGAAAGCAGGATGGCTTGGTAGAGACTTTCATATCGCCATCCATTTGGTTCAAATTGTCGATGTAGGAATTGAACGCCAGCCTAAAGCGCTGCATTATATTGACGAAGCAAATACTCCCGATCGCCGCGAACGCGAAGACGGCACAGGCAATCCACTTGTCCTTTTCGAGATTGATGACAGCAAAGTACCAGAGTCCGCCTAGGATCGCAGTAAATAGCGGAGGTATTTTATACAGGATGTCATTCATCGAACGAAAATGAGCGTACTGTTCCCTGTAGATATCGGTTCGGGTGATTTCGCCCATCGGCTTGACCTCGGCTGGATTCTCTTATTTGTGACAGATCAGGCAACCCGCACCATCGTCCTCGAACAATACCTCGTCGACCTCCTCAGTCGGTCGTAGCGCGTTCGGCCGCCGACGTGCTTTGAGACGGTCAAGCCGTATTTGATGCTCACGCTCAATCTGTTCGACACGTTGCGGTTCGGCAAGCTCATCGAGGGATTCGCGATCACTCCAAGTGAACGGCGAGCCATGCTCAAGCGCGTTTTTTTCGTAGCGCTTCGCTTCTGCAAAGGCTTCAGGGTGCTCCCTCATGAGGTTCACCCATTCGATTTTCTGCTGAAAGAAACAAAAGGTGCAGCCGCTGCGCGACCGCCAGCGGTAGTAGTCGGGGAGACCTACGCCGGCGCCATCGAGCAGATCGATGACACCGGCTTTGTCGATGCCACGTTCGCGGAGCGGCAACACGACTTTCAGATTGGGATGAGTCGCGGTCAGACCTTCGCGATGCGGCTCGTCTGCGCGGATCGCGACATAGCTGTAGATCGTCGCACCGGCTTCAAGGTCGGGGCGGATCCATCGCTCGAAAGGCCGCAGCTTGAGCTGCCGTGTGCACCAGCGCGTGCGCGGCGAAGGAAGAAAATTATTGTATTCCCGGAGCCAGAAATCGAAATCCCGGTCTGGATTGAGGCGACGGATGGGGGCGCCGAGAAAGCCCTCCAACCTGCCGAGGAAATCATAGACTTCCGGTAGTTCCTTGCCGGTGTCGGTGAAGAAATACTCAAGCGTGAGGTCTGGCCGCGTTTGGCGCATCAGCACCGCGAGCGCAGCGCTGTCGCGACCACCAGAAATGCCAAGGACATGTCGCTCCACGCTCAGCCCACCTTTCGCATGCGGCCATCTCGCGCGGCCAACGTGTCGAGACCCGTTTCAGCCAAAGCGGCGAGGACAACACTGCGCTCCGCGCCTGATTGAGCCAGAACCTTGTGAAGCGCTTGAGCGAGGGCGGTGACTTTGGGGCGATCGCGTTCTGCGATCTCGAATTCCTCAATGACCTCTTGCCCGGCTTCCCCGGTTCCAATGATAAGCGCCATGGCTTCGCGCGAAGGATGCCGCCCCTTGACGCGTGCGAGCGTCTCGGCGCGGCGGAATTTCAACGCGAAGTCCGCCAAAGCCAATGCCGCCTGGTCCGGGTCTCGGTCCGTCCATTCCCGAGGTGGCCGGTTGATCGCCATACTGGCGATTGCTTCAAGATCGTTTACATCGCCGCAATAGATTGCGAGGCGCGCAGCGAACGCATCGACGCGCAGATCGCCAGTGAGTTCGGCTACAATGCGGGCGCGCTGCTGCAAGTCGGCGTAGTCGTTCTCCGGCTCACCAAGAGCCCCCATCATTTTCTGCGAAAGCTCGGCCATCATTTTGGGATAGGCAGCGGCCAGCTCGTGAAGCGCTGATTCGATACCCTTTGCGGCCGCTTGAGCATCGCTCTCCCCAAAGATCGTAGGAATATCGACGAACAGCGCTTTGTGCGGATCATCCGCCCGCAGGAGCACGCGGCGCACTTCCGATGTTGGTGGTGAAAGGCTCAGCGTCTTCTGAGTCCAAGGAGGCAAGTCGCGGGCAAAGCGCACCAAACGTCGTGCTACCTCCAGCGGGTCGGGCGGGCAGGCTTGTCCCGTCGCCTTTTTCACCGCTCGCGCGACGCCGTCGAGGATTGCGCCTCGGAACGCATCGACATCGACACGGCGCAAGGCAACGAGGTCTTCGTCCTGGAGCAGGATGTCGACAAGGTAGTCGTCGATATCCGCCTGGAATTTCCCCTCCCCATAGAGGGCTAGGCGGTGGCGGTTAGCCATGATGAAGGCGAGCGCCAGAATCGGCATTAGCCCACGACGGATGCCAAAGGGCGGGTCGCCCCATATGCGATAGAGCTTCCCCAGCAGAATGGGTGTCGGTTCACTTGCAAAGAGGGCTTCTGCGGCCTCCCAAGCTGGCTTGTAACTTTGACCGATCTTGCTGTGGGTAGGCTTGCTGAAGCCGTACGTCTCGCCGGATTTGTGATGTAGGCCTGCAGCCGCGAGAACCGTGCTGTAGAGCCCGCGGTGAACGGGGAATCCCTCGATTCCCAAGGCCGGCTTGTCAGCCGCCGAAATCATCGCATGCATCAAGTCGCGAACACCGGCCTGAGTGTTGCTCGACGGCCTTTGACGATTAACGAGTTCGCTGTGGACGCGCGGGGCTTTGCTGTAACGTTGATCCGCAAGATCTGATGCCAGCCGGGAAAGGCTTGCACCGGGCGGCAGTTCGACACGCTCGCCCGCGACATACCAATCAGCGTCGGCAAAGCCCGCACGCAGCTCTTCGTCAAGTTCCGCAGATACTGCAGCAATCCGCGCAGCGATCTCGCGGCGCGCCACGCTATCGCCGTCTAGTTCGGGACGGCTCGTGCGGACGGCTTCAAGAGCAATGAGTTCGGCTCCCAGATCGCGGACCCGCCACGCATTGCGGGGCAGACCTACCGCGATGAGATGTTTGCTCGTCATTTCCGACGCAGCGCAGCAGTTTACCATTGCCGGTTTGCGCTGCTCATCCGCCGATGGGATTGCCAGGATGAAATGCCCGGCGGCATCCCCGGGACGGTCCGCAATGCGATCCAACTCCGAAAGATGCACGAGTTCTGTTTGAAACCAGCGCAGACTGCCCGTCTCGTGATAGTGGCGCTTCGCCAAGACCGGCTGAAGGCCAGCCAGCCGTGCGAGACGATTGAGATCGAGAGTGGAGGCCTGGGCGGCGGCCACGGAGACCGCTCCATCGATATCAAAATCGCTCCCGGCATAGATCGACCAAGCATCCAGATGTTTCCGAAAGACGGCGACGGACCAACGCTCTAAATCGGCCGCAACCACGTCGATAGCGCCATCGGGTGCGTCGGGTATGCAAGCCGCAAGCGTCGGCCGGTCCGCGGCAAGTCCCGAGCCATTTCGGAACATGTCGATGAGGGCGATGGATTTGGCGACCCTGACATGAAGGGCCGTTCCGCGCGCCTCGCAGCGCTCGATCGCATCTGCACCTTGCGCCCAGCGATGGCTGTCGTTCGACGCCAGGATTGCTGGCTCCAGGTTAATGCGTAGATAGTCCCAAAACCGGTCAGGACCGAACACTTCGCACGTACCCGCAGATTCAGCCCGGAGGAAATCCTGGAAGCCGCCCGGTTCGGCCGACGCGAGAAAACCGAACAGGCTGCGTTCGTTTTGGCCGAAGCGGCGCCGGGACATCGGGCCAAGCACGACTGCCGTGACGGGGTGGAGCGGCCAGCACTTGTCCAGGCGGATATTGAGGTCCGCCGGAGTTCCAGGACGGCGCGAACGGATCGATTTCGCGATCGCCTCGACGGATTGAGCTGTTTGGGGATGTCGTTGCTCAGTGACAATGGCGCGACCCAGCAAATCGATGACCTCATCAACGCCCGCGATCAGCGGCACGTCAGAGAAGCGGCCCTGGATTTTCGCCCATTCGTCGCGAGTTTCTCGACCAAGACGACTCGCATACTGCTCGAAGGCCTGGTGCAGAATGCCAACGATAACCAGCTTGCCGCGCGCGCGCGCCGCTGCTTCCGCGAGTTCTTGAAAGAAATAGATGTCAGCGCCGTCGGCGGCGGCGCCTTCCAGAAACTTTCCCATCTCGTCGATGATCAGCAGAACGCCGTCTCGCGGTCGCGCGTCCGCCTCCTGGACGAGGCGATCAATCAGTTCGCGTCCGGTCTTCACGTCCTGGCGCGGCCGCCCGCGGTTGGCCCCGTTTTGCCGGCGCGTCTGTTCCAACGCGCGGGCGATATCGGCCACGGGATCGCTGCGTCGCCCGACAACCGGCACCACCAGCCAGCCGTCTCGACCCGGCTGAAAGGCGTCAAGAAGCTGCTGCGCGGTCGTATCTCCCAACGCTATGGCAGCGGCGCTGCGAATGGCGCCTTTCGGGCCGAGCAATCCGGCCAGCGTCACGGCTAGACTGGATTTGCCGCCGCCATAGGGACCGGTCCAGGTGAAGGCCCGTTGAGCGGTTTGGGTGATCTGGCTCGCCATTCCCAGGAGGCCATCCGCCGCGGATCTTTGGCAGACAAATCCCTGCAACGCATCGACGCGCGATAAGTCGGCATCGAGCCTAATCGAGCGTTGAAACCGGCGAGCGATGGAAACGTGGCCGGCGAGCATCATGCGGCCCGCCGTTTCTCAGTTTCGGCGCGAAAGGCCGCCGCCAAGAGCGCAAGAGGGTTGGTCACAGGCTTGACCCGTAGCACTTGGCGAACGCCGGCGGAATCGGACCACACCAGGCGGCCTCGGGTCACGTCTTCCATAAGGGTCAGGCGCTCGACAATCGAGTTTTCGTCGAGCTTGAATACACGCCCGGGCGAACCCGGCTCATAGGCGATTGCCTCCACAGAAAGCGTGGCGGCATTCGGGGCGTAGCGATCCCAAAAGGCATTCAGCGCATAGGCGAAGACGCCATCGGGGAGGCTCGGCTTGGGACCGCGTCTGAACTCGTAGAGACGGCCCGCGACCTGACGGACGAGTCCGAGCTCTGCCAAGACAGGTTCCAAGGCGTCTTCACCGGCGGCCTTGTCAACGCGAGGCACGTAGCTTCGGATGAAACATTCGACGTCGCGCGTGACGGTCTTCTCGGCGATACGAGACCATTGCCGCGCCCGGGCATATTGCAGAATCGATGTGCTGAGCGCTTCATGGTCGAAGGTTTGCGCCACCAAATGATTGAAGGCCCAATACCACGTCGTGGTCATCTTGGGGTCGCCGGCGATCTGCCATTGCACGAGCCAAGCCGTCGCCGCCTTCTCCATGAACGGATCCCAAGGGCGTTCGCCGCCGAATAGGTTTCGGCCGAGCTCGGAGGCGCCAACGCGCATGTCCCGCTCTTCGATCACGCCGCAGGCGAGCGCCCAATGGCGAATCGCAAGCGCCATGTTCTTTCCGACCCCGAAGGTCACAATGGATTCGGGACTACTGAAGATGGTTCGTGGCGCGCCCGGCTCCACGGCATCAAAGGCTTTACGCAGCCAAAGATGCCGCAGGGGGAATGTCTCGTGGCCCGAGAACTGCCCCTTGAAATCGCTTGCTGTGATCGGTCCCCGTAGCATGAAGATATGCTACTGGACGATCCGTCCAGTAGCAAGCCGGGATTACGTCAACTCGGTGCTTGAGTCTCGTTCTACACTGCGGCGATCTCCAACGAGACGCCTTCGCGAATGCGCGTGACCACAGCGGCGACGCGTTCGGCCGCGACTTCGACCTCCGCGCGCGTATTGAACCGGCCAAAGCCGACACGGATTGTGCTTGCGGCGTCCGAGTCGGTCAGCCCCAACGCCAACAGGACGTGCGAGGGCTGCAAAATGCCGGCGCTGCATGCGGCGTTCGTCGAGAGCGCGACGTCCGGCTGCAACGCCCCAACCAATCGATCGGCGTCGCACCCCGGAAAGGTCAGACTCAGATTGCCGGGGAGCCGTCGCTTCTGATCGCCGTTGACACGTGCGTCCGGGCATCGGCTGAGCACGATCTCAAGGAACACGCCCCGTAACGATGCAGCTAATCGCGCATTCTCTTGGAGCTCGGCAAGAGCGATAGCGCTCGCCGCGCCGAAGGCGGCGCAAAGAGCAGGGGCAATCGTGCCGGACCGCAGGCCGCGTTCTTGACCGCCACCCCAAAACAACGGCTCCGGAACGATCGAGCTTTCCTCGGAAATATATAAGGCCCCCACACCGATCGGCGCGTAAATCTTATGGCCTGTCAGGCTCATCATATCGACGCCACTCGCCTTTACGTCGACCGGAATCTTGCCAACCGCCTGCGCTGCGTCTGAATGAAATACGACGTTATGCGATCGGCAAATCGCGGCTATCTCCTCGATTGGTTGCAGGACGCCGATTTCATTGTTTGCCGCCATGATCGACACAAGGAAGGTGTCGGATGTTATCGCTGCCGCGAGCGCTGCGGGGTCAATGAGGCCACTCGGTCCGACGGGCAGAACCTCGGCGCGGAAACCACTGCGCGACAAATAGCTGACGGTCTCCAGGACGCACTTATGCTCGGTGGCGCAGGTGATGATGTGGTTGCCGCGA
This sequence comes from uncultured Alphaproteobacteria bacterium, assembly GCA_963762435.1. GTDB lineage: Bacteria > Pseudomonadota > Alphaproteobacteria > ATCC43930 > CGMCC-115725 > JAXDMU01. Next base: position 16,884 of record CAVXLN010000003.1, read on the forward strand.
CGTTTCGGCGATCGAGCGACGCCCTGAAGCGCAAGGTTGTTCGCTTCGGTCGCGCCAGAAGTAAAGACGACCTCCTCCGGTCGCGCACCGATCAGTGCGGCGATTTTCGCACGCGCGTCTTCGACCGCCGTTGCAGCGCGTCGCCCAACGAAATGCTCTGAGTGCGGATTGCCGACGAAGCTCTTTTCTAGGAGCGGTAACATGGCATCACGCACCCGCGGATCGGTGGGCGTGGTGGCTTGATTATCGAGGTAGATCGAATTGGGCATCGCACCTCTCATGGACTCCGGAATTGATGGCGACCTGTGGTGACGCATGCAAGCGTTCTTTTTTGTTCTCACGCATCGTTGTGGTATTCTATGCCTTTTTAGCCGGAGGGCTCTTGAAATGGCCGGGTGTTGGCCGTACATTCGCACAGGAGAAGCACGATGGCAAAGTCTGTTTTGAAATCCCCACGTGGTCGCACCCGCGCCCAGCGCCTTGAGGCGCGGGTGACGGTGGAGCAGAAAACGCTCATCGAACATGCTGCTGCCCTTCAGGGGCGGACGGTCACGGATTTCGTGCTGACGAGCGTCCAGGACGCGGCACGGCGCGCGATTGAAGAGCATCAGCAACTTGAACTGTCGGTTCGCGACAGCCAGGCTTTTGTCGACGCGCTGCTAAATCCAAAACCCGTCAACGATCGTCTGTGTGACACGGTGAGACGTTTTCGCGAAGCCACCGGCGTATAACCGGTGCCGGGCGCTCCTGGGGAATCGCTTCACGTCGAGCCGCTCGGTTCCCACCATGATCGCGCCTCATTCGACAGCGGCGCCGAACCGCTCGACCGATATCTACGAAGCCAGGCTAGCCAGGACGCTCGAAAGAACATGGCGGCGCCGTTCGTGCTCGTGCTCCCAGGTGGTGCCGTCGGCGGCTATTACACGCTCTCGGCAACCGCTGTGAAGTTGGCTGATCTTCCGGATCAGACGGTTCGTCGGCTTCCACGCTATCCTCTCGTTCCCGCGACTCTTCTGGGCCGGCTGGCTGTTGATCGGCGGTTTCAGGGCAAAGGCTATGGCCGATTTCTGTTGGCCGACGCACTCTACCGCGTCGCCCGCAACGAGATCGCTTCGTTCGCGGTGGTTGTGGACGCCAAGGACGAGGATGCGCGCCGCTTTTACGAGCGAGAGAGCTTCTTGCCGTTTGCCGATCAACCGATGAAGTTGTTCAGGCCGGTGGCGGATATCAAGCAGCTCTTTACATAGCTCAAGGGGGGGATATCGATTGGTCTTTCGGGTCAACGCTAGGACGGTGCTGGAGCTAGGCTCCGAGCTCATCAGCTCGGACATTATTGCGTTCTACGAGCTCATCAAGAATGCGTTCGACGCTGGCTCGCGCACTGGCGCGGACATTCGCTTCCAGATCGCCATGCGGAGGAACGACTATCTGCGCATCCGCGACAGGGCGCTGTCTCTCGGCGAAGTGAAGGCCTCCAAGGCAGAGCGGGCGGAACAACTGGCGGACCTGATCAGACAAGTGGCCGCAAAGCTCGATCTGTCGGCCGGCAGCGAAGCGGTCGCCAAGTTCAATGCGTTGGTCGAAGAGTCCGAAGATCTGAGCGACTTCGTGAAGCGTCTCGATGCCTGCTACGACGACCACAATGCCATCGTGATTTCCGATACCGGCAGCGGCATGTCTTTTGCCGATATCAGCACAAATTTCCTCACAATCGGGACGCCCGCGCGCAAACGGGAGGTCGACCGGATACTGATTCAGGGGGGCGCGAAGACACCTCTGGGAGAAAAGGGAATTGGCCGACTGTCCGCGATGAGGCTCGGCGAGCGGCTGAGAATGGAGACGGCGCGCGCGGAAGATGCACGCCTGAACCTTTTAGAAATCGACTGGCGCATGTTCGAGAACCTTGACGCGATGATCGAGGACGTCGCCATCGAGCCGACCAGGGGACCTCGCAAGGAGAAGGATGGATGGCACGGCACGAAGCTCACGATCGGCGGGCTGCTTGAGGACTGGACCGAGAAGCGATTGCGAAAGTTCGCAGACTATGATTTTGCGCGACTGACCGATCCCTTCCTTGATCCGAAGGCAAGGCCGCGCGTTGCGCTCCATTGGAATGGCGAGCGCATTGCTATTCCTTGGCTCGACCCGGCCCTCGTCGAGAACGCGCATGCGAGCCTCACCGGAACCTATTCGGTTAAGGCCGGCGAGCCCACGCTCGAATTGAAGATGGTGGCGACCAAGCTAGGAAGCTTCGAGCATCCGCGCGAGACCGATGCATTGACGCTGACGCGGCCGGATCTGGAAGGATTGCTTGCGGGAACGGACAATCAGCTGCCCGAGAGCGCGCTGACTGCTGTTGGAGACTTCGATTTTGAGATCTACTGGTTCAACCGCCGATATCTGGCCAAGATCGACGCGATCGGAAACCAAGCCGCAGTGCGAGCTCTTGTGAAGAAGTGGTCGAGCATCATGCTCTTCCGCGACGGCTTCAGGGTCTTCCCGTACGGAGACGAAGAGGACGATTGGCTAGGCCTCGATGCTGTCGCTCTCGGCCGAACCGGATACGTGCTGAACAAGAACCAGTTCATCGGTCACGTTCGCATTTCGCGGGCCCGAAACCCGGAATTGGTTGACCAAACAAATCGCGAAGGTCTGCGGGAGACGCCGGAGTCTAAGGTCTTCGAGGAGGTGCTGCATGACGCTGTCGCCGAAAGGCTATGGAGCTTCTTCAAGGACGTCGACCTCCGTTACCGCAAGCGAACGGAGGACCTTGGCGATGTCAGGAAGGAAATCGTTGGCCTAGAAAGCAGGGCGAAGGCGGCACTCGGCAAGCTTCGTAAATTTGTTCCGCGCGAAGGCTTGGAGATCTTCACCGACCTTGAGCATTCGCTTCGCGAATTCCACGACCTCTCGACGAGAGCGCAACAACGCCTGGAGGAGGTAGAAGCCGACAGCAGGCAGATGGTGCAAATGGCGGGTGTCGGGCTCCTCGTCGAGATGGTGGCACACGAGCTTGCGCGGTCGACGGAGAGCGCCCTTGCATCCCTCGAAGGGCTACGCGGGAAGGACTTGCCGCAGGAGGTGAATGCGCGGCTCGACACACTGCGTGCTGAGATTAAGAGCGTGTCAAAACGCCTGCGTGTGCTCGACGAGGCGAGCGTTCCCGGCCGACAGCGGGCCGAGACCTTTGACCTCATACGGCTCGTGGAGGATCTGAAGGAGGGCCACGGCCCGCAGTTTGCGCGCCACAGTATCGACATGAGAATAAGGGCGCCGAAGGGACCCCTCCGGGTGAAGCTGGTGAAGGGCATGATTGTCCAGATACTCGAAAATCTCCTCTCGAATTCGGTCTACTGGATGAAGCTCCGGGCGGACCGCGAAGCAGGTTACCGGCCGGCGATCGACATTCGTATCGAAACGGACCCTTTGACGATCCGGTTCTCGGACAACGGCCGCGGTATCGCACCGGATCACCGCGAGAGGGTTTTCCGCGCCTATTGGTCGCTCAAAGAAAAGTCGAAGCGTCGGGGGCTCGGCCTTTTCATCGCCGCATCAAACGCTACTGATCTCAAGGGGCGGCTAACATTGTCCGACAAGGCCGACAAGCAGACGGGTCAACTCCACGAGTTCGTGCTCGAACTTCCCGACGCCGCGGTGGTCCGATGAGCGCCGTGTCCGATGTTCTGAAGAGCACGGGCTTCGGATCGGCGCTGATCGTTGACGACGCTTTCGACGACGTTCCCATCGCTGCCGACTTGGCGATGGACGAGGAAGCGTGGGCGATCTTCATGGACGATATCAACACAGATATCGACGTCGTTGAAGAAGCCTTCCCCGAATACAGAGAAAAGGATGCCAACGAGCTTAGAAGCTCTGATTACTTCGTAAAGGCGATGTATGAGTTGAGAGAAAAGCTGCGCCCGGAGCTATGGAACACTTTGTTTGAGGGCTATGAGCGCGATCGAGCAGCGGACCGGGATTTCCTGAATAAACTCGGGGAACGTTTATCCGCCGCCGGCCTGCAGGTGACAACAGCCGGCCGTAATCTCCCGGATGACGTGCACGAGTGCAGCATCATCTTTGCGGATCTCTTTCTCGGGGCCGCCCAGCAGGATTTTGACGTTGACAAGTCGATCCGCAGACTAGGTGAACTGATGGCGGGCCGCGAGAGCGCACCTCCCGCTGTGGTGTTGATGTCGCGGAGCCCCCGGCTGCAGGACAAGAAGGAGCGGTTTCGCGATGACGCGAAGATGGTAGGGGCGCTGTTCCGGGTCTACCGCAAGCAGGACCTGCTTGAAGGATCGACGGTCGAGACGATTCTCGAACGTCTCGCGACGCACCATGCCGACGCGGTGCGCGTTGCTGCGTTCCTCGCCGCGTGGGAGGCGGGCCTCGGCGGCGCCGCGAGCGAGTTTATGAAGCTAATGAGGCGGCTCGATCTCTCTGACTACAGCAAGATCCGAGAGGTTCTGCTCGACGTAGAGGGGCAGCCCCTCGGCAGCTACATGCTGGACGTTTTTGATCGCGTCCTCCAACATGAAATCGAAGGCCATGCGGCCACGATCTCCGCGGCGCAGGAGCTCAACGCTATCGACCCTTCAAAGTACCCCGCGCCATATATTGCCGGCTCTTCGGATCTGCAGGATCTTGTCGCGCGGTCGTTGTGGCAGAATGCCGAACGGCTGAAGGTGACGGGCAACACCGCAGGCATGCCGGTCAGCTTCGGCGACGTTCTCGTACGTCGTTCGAGGCTCGACCCCGCGGCGCCCGCAGCGGTGCCGGCGGATCAACCGGATGTCTTGGTCGTGCTTACGCCCGCCTGCGACCTAGTGCGAAACCCTGACAAACGGCGCGTGCTTCTCGTAGGGGGCACTCTGAAGGCGCTCGACACCAAGACCTGGAGATACAAGACCAAGGGCGTAACCACGCCGATTGTGCAGTTTCCGGACCAACCTCGCATGTCCATCGAATGGGACCTCGACGATCAACGGATGCTCAAGCGCGACGAACTGGGCGATCTGATCCGTGTGGAGGGAGCCTATTCGGTTGGCCTGCGGCTCAGAGAAAGCAACGCGCTTGAGCTGCAGCAGCGCATGCTGTCCGAGATGGGACGCGTCGGACTTCTGAGCAAGATGCCCTTCACTTTCCCTGTGGAGGTTCGCATGTTTACGACCGATGGCGACGGGAAACCCAAGGCGCTCGAATTGCCTATTACGACACGTGACGGAGGTGTTTGCATTACGGGACGCGACGCCGCCGGGGACGACCTGACGCAACTCGCTCTCACCGAATCCTCGGTCGACGAAATTCTCAACCTGATTCCGAAGATGGAAGAAGGGCAAGTCCCCGATCGCACTAGGGATACGCTCAGGAGACTTCAGGCTTCATCCTCGTTTCGGTCCCTACTCCAACGCGGCCTTAAGGTCCCGGCAGCCACCGCGAAGGGAATGCTTGCTCAGTTGAAAGTGCCAGCCGACAAGAAGGAGGGTGAGGAGAAACAAAGTGAGGAAGTTGTCGGGCTTATCGTGCGAAATCCCGGAGAGTTAATATCTCTTTCAGCCAACGAACAGAAGAGCGGTGCGCTCGTCATCGTCCTTAACGATATTGAACCCCACGCGATTCTAGTCGGCAATGTTGCCACGGCGGATGAGCGGGCCGGAGCGGAGAAGTAACTCAAGACGTGGCCCGATGAACAAGAGCTAACACTGGTATTAGAGCATTCCATTAAGCGGCGATACGCTGTTCCTGCTCGACCTGTGATTCGTCATCGCCGGAGGCTTTACGCAGAAAGCGGGCCAGAGCCGCTTTGCGGGATTCACGGTCCAACGCGTAGGCTGTCTGCTTGAACTCCTTCCCGTCGAGCAGGCCAGCGATGTAACCGGCGATCGTGTCGGCGGCCATGATCAGCGCCGTGTCGAGCGTATGAATGTAATTGCTCGTTACAGAACCTTTCGAGTGCCCGACTAGGGCCGCGATTGTCATTTCCGTGAAGCCCAGGTCGTTGCCCAGGCTCGCGAAGCTGTGCCGAAGGACATGAGGTGTCACGTCGGAAAGCGACGAGTCCTTGAAGATCTGGTCCCAGTGCCTCGGGAATCCTCCGAACGCATTGTCGTCGCCGTAGCCAGAGATGACGTAGGTGCCGGTAGACGTCTTCTGGCGGTCTTCGAGAAGCTCCACGACCGGCAACCCGATGGGGCGGATCGACGTGCCCTCTTTGCTGTCGATCAGCCGAAGGCAGCTTCCGTCAACGTCTGCCTCAGCCCACTTCAGTCCGACAATTTCGCTTCGCCGGCAGCCTGTCAGCGCGATCAATCGAATGATATCGACGCTCGGCGCGTATTTCTCATCCTCTTGGGCTTTGCGGAGCATGTCGCCCAAGGTCCGATACTCCGCCTCACTCAGTCGGCGTGTCCGGACGGCATCCTTCGGCTTGCGAAGGCCGTGGGCGGGGTTGGTGCTGATAATCCCAGCCTCGATCGCATACGTGAGAATTCCGCCGAGAAGCCCAACGGTTCGCGCCGCTGTGCCGGCGCCGCCGCGTACAATGGCTTTGCCCCGCAATTTGTCCGTTTTCACCGACACCCGCGTCCTTCCGGCCATCACGTCCTTCAGCATCTTGTTCACGTCGGTCTTGGTGAGATCCTTCACCCGCCGCGTGCCGAGAAGCGGAACGATGTGCCGGTTGATCCGTCCGGTATCGGTGATGATCGTGTGGGGCTTCTTCGGTCGGCCGCCCTTTCCCATGATGAGGCCGGCGTTCATGTCATTCAGATAAAGGGTGCAGAGCTCCTTCACCGTGATGGCTTTGTGGTCGAGTTGGCGTTCCTCAGCAGGATTGTCGCCCTGCGCGACACGCCCCAACTGAACCTTCGCTTCCTGCCTCGCGCTTTCGGGGGTCCAAACGCCATGCAGGCCAATCGTATAGCGGCGCGAGCGGCCCAGCGCTCGATATTGAAGGACATAACTGCGCTTGCCAGAAGCGAAGACGCGTAGGCCGAAACCTGGTAGTTCATCGTCCCAGATAACGTAGTCCTTCTCGCGGGACTCGGCGGCGTCGACGACCCGCTTGGTGAGCTTAGCCATGGGAATTCTCCCGTCCAAGCTCCGGTTCTCGCGTAAGCACCACGTAAGCAGAGGGGCGTAAATCGGAGCGTGTTTGAGAGTAAGCCAGAAGGCGTGAGATTTCAATTTGTTTAGTGATTAGAGTAGCATAGCGCATCGGGGGCGGTCCTGTCGGGAATCGTCGTAATCAGGACTACTTCCTCCGAAGGCAGAGGCCGGACGTTCGAATCGTCTCGGGTCCGCCAGCTTCTCTCAATACCATGGCGAGATATCGGAGTGCCGTCCGGGATGAAGTGCCCAGGGCGCGGCAGCCTTCCCATAGCTCATAGCCGATTGGCTATTGACCCGAAATTAGCTGATAGCTAATCTCACGCCGATGTTCGACGTTCGCTTTAGCAGGTTGGCCGTCAAAGTCCTAACCAGGATTCCGCGGAACGCGGCCTTGATGATCCGGGAAAAAATCGATCAAGTTGCCCGGGATCCATACGCGCCGAACAACAATCTGAAGCCGCTCAAGGGCAGGCCCGGCTACCGCCTCCGGGTCGGCGATTGGCGGATTATCTACACTCTGGAAGAAGAGATCCGGGTGTTGTCGGTCGAGGAGGTCGGTCCGAGAGGAGGGATCTACGAATGAGCGTGTCTTACATTGAGCGGGACGGTCAGCGCTTCGCCCTGGTTCCTGCCGAGACCTATCGGAAGATGCTCGAGGATCTGGAAGACCTTGAGGATATTCGCGCCTTCGACGCCGCCAAGTCTGCCGAGCCGCAGGAATATGTGCCGGCTTCCGTCGTTGATCGTCTAATCGCTGGCGAGAACCCCATCCGCGTCTGGCGCGATCATCGCGGCATGTCCGCAGCCGACTTGGCAACGGCAACGGAAATCTCGGCAGCTTATCTGTCTCAGCTCGAGCATGGGCGCCGCGAGGCTTCTCATAAGGTCCTGCGCAAGCTCGCGACCGTGCTCAAGGTCGATATCGACGATCTGATCGGCTCGGCATGACGAGACGGCCGATCGGACCAAAAGTGCTGGACCAAACCGGAGCACCCAGTCAGAAAATCGTGGTTGTACGGTATCCGGAATAGAGCGCCGCCCTCCGAAGGTGGAAGCCGGACGTTCGAATCGTCTCGGGTCCGCCAGCTTCTCCCCAATGCTTCGGTAGGCGCGTTCGGAACTTTTCCGAATTCCGTCAAGATTTTCCCGGCTCGAGCGGCCAAGAGTGCAGCTGTCGCCGATAGACAGCCCCGGCCCCAGGCTCGCCAGGAGAATCCATGACCCGGCTCGCTTTCTTCATCACGCTTGCGGCGTTGCCGCTCCTACTTGCGCTGCCGGCGCAGGCCGATCCCGCCGCAGAGTGCGCCTCATATGGGCTTTCGCCCGGCTCGGAGAGCTACAAATCCTGTGTTGCAGCAATGGCCGACGCCGAGAAGGCGTCCGGCGGCGCTCCAGCCGCGCCGAAGGGCGATCCCGATCAGCAGCGGGCGCAGATGCGGGCCGACATGGAGCGCCAGCGCGCTGCCATGCAGAAGGACATGGATGACCAGATGAACGCGGCACAGCATCCGGCCGACGGCAGCCCGACCAAATGCGTGACGACCGTCAACGGCACCAACACCTCGACGAGCTGCCCATGAGCGACGAAGCTGGCCAGCTCCTGGCCCGTTGGGGCCTGGATCAGGTGACTCTCGTCATCGTGAAGTTCGGCCTCAAGCTGGGTTTCACCGCAGCGGGCATCTTGCTCGCCGCCGGCCTGTGGCGAGACGCGACCTATGGCGAACTGATCATGTTCGAACTGGGCGGCGGCGGCATGATCGTCCTCTTCGGCCTCCTCCGGGGTCTGTACGAAAGGCGATGGCGCCGCCGCGAGCAAAACTGGACCCGGGTCGAGGCGACAATCACCAAGTCCGAGGTGAAGCGGGCTTATCCCTGGGGCGGCGGATCCGACCGCTTCTATGCCCCCGATGTCCGATACCGTTTCAGGCTCGACGGCGTCGACCGTGAAGGCACGCGCGTGCAGATGGATGCGGGCTCGAACACGAGCGAGGCCGATGTCACGGAATGGGTCGCGCGCTATCCGGTCGGCGCTACCGTTCCCGCACTCTGCGACCCCAAGAAGCCCCAGCACAGCGTGTTGGAGCTCGATGATGACGGCAGCGGTCTCATCACCCTCGCGATGGGCGCTGCCCCGGCTTTCGTGCTCTTTGCAGTCATCTGCGCACTGCTCGACAAATTCCCGCCCTCGATGCCCTGAGGGGGACCGACAGCATGGCAATGACCGCACCCAGTCCCGCGCCGCCCGGCCCCATCGTCCGCAGCGGCAACCTCATCGTGGCGCCGCGCGGCGCCGATTTTTCGAGCTGCTGCTTCCAATGCGCCGCGGCACCGGCAGGGCGGCCGATCGTGAAGCATCTGGCGGCGAGTTGGAGCGCCGTCTTCGACCGCGGCGGGATGATGGCGGTGGGCGGCACCGCCGGTTTGATCCTGTTTCTGATCGATTTCCTGCTTCTTATCCTATGGTTCGCCTGGTGGATCGTCGATCGGCCGAAGGCGCGGCAGCGTCGCGTGAGCTTCGGCCTTTGCCTCCGGCATCGCCGGCGGCGGTCCCTGTTTCGCTGGCTCACACTCGCGGGATTCCCTCTCGGCATCGCCTTGGTGCTGGTCGGCATCTTCGGCAACCAGCCCGACGAGTGGGATCTGCTGACCTATTTGCCGGGATTCGTCCTCATTTTCGGCGGGTTCATGGCGATAAGTCTCAACCGCGATCCCAAGCTATCCACCGAGAACGAGCGGTTTCTATGGATTGCCAATGCGGGCGCGCCGTTCCTCGCGCATCTGCCCCGCGGGAATATCTGAGGCAAAACACTGTCTACCCGTAAGAGGACCGATAGAGTATACGGTCCCGACGACAGGGCGACGGACAAGATGCGGTTCGGCAACCGGACAATCGGCTTAGACAGAGGGATGAGCGCGCAGCGCTGCGCCGGCACGATGCTGGCGTTGCTGGCGCTCTTCTGTCAGCTGGTGATTTCCGTCCTGCCGATGCCGGCGATGGCCGAAGGCCGATTCTCGGCACTCGATCCCACGATCTGCCTGCAGACGGATGACGGCTCGCAGACGCCTGCCAAGCCCGGCAAGGCGACCGGCCATGCCGGGATCGACTGCCCGGTCTGCCAGGCAGCCCTGCTGCTCGGCAGCCTCGTCCCGCCGGCCCCGCTCGACTTCCAACCGACCTTCGGCCAAGCCCGGGACATCGAATTTCCGGCCACTACCTCGATCCGGCCGGTTCGGTTTGCCGCCGGTCACCGGGCGCGAGCACCCCCGCCTTCGGTCTGACGCTTTCGCATCGATGGTCGGCCGCCACCAAGCGGCCGGCTCGCCGCAGCTCGACCGCAGGATTGATACATGTCTTTTCGCCTTACGACCGGCGCCGCCGCACTCCTTTGCGCGAACGGCCTCGCCGTCGAACCAGCTTTCGCCCATGGCTTCGCCGGCGATCGCTTCTTCCCCGCGACATTGGAGACCGACGATCCCTTCGTCGCCGATGAAGCGTCGCTCCTGACCGTTACCAAGAACCCCGACGATCCGACCGGCGGGCAGTCCTATAATCTCGAAGCCGATATCGCCAAGCGTCTGACCAGCGATTTCGGTCTGACCGCCGCCTATTCCTGGAACTATTTCCAGCCCAAGGGCGGGCCGGCGCAGTATGGCTGGGCCGGGCTCAGCACCGGCGCTCAGTATCAGCTCTTCATCAATGACGAGCATGAGTTCATGGGGCTCGTGGGCCTCGATGTCGATTGGGGGCATACGGGTGCCGTCAATCACGGCGGCGCCGACGATCATACGACGCTGTCGCCGACATTCGATTTCGGCAAGGGCTTCGGCGATTTGCCTGACAGCCTGACCTGGCTGAAGCCGCTCGCGATCACCGGCAATATCGGCGCCAGCTTTCCGACCCGGATCAACAGCAATGGGGAGCTCAATCAGGACACCTTCAATGCGGGGTTCGCGATCGAGTACAGCCTCGAATATCTTCAGCATCATGTGAAGGATGTCGGGCTTTCGGCCCCGTTCGATCGGATGATCCCGCTGGTCGAGATCACCACGACCACGCCGTTCAATCGCGGCTTCAACCCCGATACCGGCCTCACCAACAGTACCGGCAACGGCACGACCGGCATCATCGCACCGGGCGTGATCTGGGCCGGCCAGTTCTATCAGATCGGTGCCGAGGCGATCATTCCCTATGGCGAAGGCCAGGGGCATGGGGTGGGCGCCCTCGTGCAGTTCCATCTGTTCCTGGATGATCTGTTCCCGAACTCGATCGGCCGGCCGATCTTGAGCAACAGCACGCTGTTCTGAGGATCGTCATGATGCGGCGCGCTCTTCTGCTCCTCCCTGTCGCGGCCGGACTGCTCGGTCTGGCCGACCCGGCCCTTGCTCACGCCTTTCTCGACACGGCCGATCCCGCGGTCGGCTCGACGGTCAAGGGGGCACCGGCGATCGTCGCGATCACCTTCACGGAGGCGCTGGAGCCGAGCTTCTCCAGCATCACCGTGAAGGACGAGGCGGGAGAGCGCGTCGATCTCGATGACGCGCATGTGGCGCCGGACGATCCGACGCGTTTCGCGGTCGATCTCAAGCCGCTGAAACCTGGCAGCTACAAGGTCAATTGGCGGGTGACCTCGGTCGATACGCACAAGACCAGCGGCAGCTTCAGCTTCACCGTGGCGCCCTAGACGATGTTCAACGGCGCCCTCCCAGCGTTCGATCTGACGGAAGGCGGTCTGCCGCTCTCGCTGACCCGAAGCCTGACGGTCGTCTCGCTCTTCTCCGTCTATGGCGCGCTCATCTTCCACGTGTTCGTGGCACCGCGGGCCTTGGCGCGGCTTGACGGCCCGACTGCTGCCGCGATCGAGCGCAGGCTGCTCCGCCTGATCCGATGGAGCCTCGCCGTCAATGCCGCGGGCCTCGTTCTCTGGCTGATCTTCGAATCCTCTGTGCTGGCGGACGAGCCGGGCCTCGCAGCATTGTTGGACGCGGCCCGGCTGGTGCTGTCGCGCACCGATTTCGGCCGAATCGTGGAAGCGCAGCTCGCTGCCACGCTCGCCATTGCCTGGGCACTCGGACGCGGCGACGCCGTTTCAGGACGGCGCTGGCGGATCGCAGCCGGCCTCGGCGTTCTGGCGACAATGCTCCATGCCGGCCACAGCCATGCGCTGGCGATCGAGCGCGGGCCGAGCCTGTTGCTCGCCTCCGATGCGCTGCATCTTCTCTGCGCCGGCGGCTGGCTCGGCGGACTCATCCCGCTCCTGCTCTTCGTCCGAGATGCGCCGCCGCCAGCCGGCGCCACCGCAGCACGGTATTTCTCACCGCTCGGCAAACTTTGCCTCTACGGCCTGCTCGTGACCGCCGCGTATCAGGCATGGGAGCTGATGGGCGGCCTCGCCGGTGTGGTCGGCACCGCCTATGGCTGGATGGCGCTCGTGAAGCTCATGCTGTTCGGCATTCTCTTCGGCTTCGCGTGGTTCAATCGCTATCGCTTCGCGCCCGCCATGCTGGGGCCTGACGGCATCGCCGCGAAGCGGACGCTCATCCGCAGCATCACGCTGCAAGCCGGCTTCGGCCTCGCCATCGTGATTGCCGCCGGCCTTCTCGCCAACTTGGCGCCGGGTGTTCACACCGAGCCGGTCTGGCCCTTCACCGAGCAACCGAGCCTGGTAACGATCGAGGAGGCGCCGGAGCTGCGTCCGATGGTCGTGGGCGCCGTGGCACTGCTGGGCCTCGCGACATTGCTGCTGGCGCTGGCGGCGGCGATCCGGCGCGTGCGCTGGCCAGCACTGATCCTGGCGCTCGGCATCGGCTTCTTCGCGATTCGGCCGCTCGGCCTGCTGTTCGTCCCGGCATATCCGACCAGCTTCTATCATTCGCCGACCCGCTTCACGGCAAGCGCCATCGCCATCGGCGCCTCGCTCTACCCGCAGCATTGTGCCGCCTGCCATGGCACCGATGGCCGAGGCGATGGGCCGGATGCCGGCACGCTGCCCGTGCCGCCGGCCGACCTCACGGCCGCCCATCTCTGGGGCCATAGCGATGGCGAGCTGTTCTGGTGGCTGACGCACGGGATCGAGGGGCCGGAAGGCGGGCTCGTGATGCCGGGCTTCGCGGCGGCGCTCACGGATGATCAGCGCTGGGATCTCATCGACTATGTGCGCGCGCACAATGCCGGAATCGGCCATGGTGCTACCGGGACCTGGCTGCCGCCGGTCAAGGCGCCGGATCTCTTGGCCAGCTGCCCGGACAAGCGGCGGATATGGCTGTCGGCACTGCACGGCAAGGTCGTCCGCCTCGTCTTTGCCGGCGCCCGGCTCGATCTGCCGCCGCTGCCGCCCAGCAGCGTGGCGCTCGCGACAATCATCGTGCCGGAGGACGGAACGGTGATGACGCGGACCGATGCCGGCTGCATCGCCACCGATCCGCAGATCCGGACTGCCTACGGAATCATCGCGGGGCTGCCGCCGGAGCGGCTGGCCGGCAGCCAGTTCCTGATCGATCCGAATGGCTGGCTGCGTGCCGTGGCGCCGGCCGGCGCCGATGGCAGCCAAGCTACCGACCCGGCCGCCCTCATCGCCGAGATCGAGCAGATCTGCCGTCACCCACTCGAAGATCAAGGAAGTGCGGATGCCCACCACCACCATTCGTAACCGTGCCGGATCCGACCGACGGCACCGGGAGCGGCGGGCCTTGAGCCTGATCCTCGCCGTCTTTGCGCTCTTTCTGATCGGCGGCGCCGGGGGGATCTGGCTTCTGAGCGAGCCGGCACCGGCGCCCGCGATCGGCGGCCCGTTCCGCCTGACCGCGAGCGACGGGCGCGAGGTGACGGATCAGGATTTCCGCGGTAAATACCTGCTGATCTATTTCGGCTACACCTATTGCCCGGATGTCTGCCCGACCACGCTGCAATCGGTCGCAGCAGCGCTCGACACGCTGGGCGCCAAGGCCGCCAAGCTCCAGCCGCTGCTCATCACGGTCGATCCCGGCCGCGACACGCCGGCCGTGCTGGCCCGCTATACCGCCGCCTTCTCGCCGCGGCTGCTCGGCCTCTCCGGCACGGCGGCAGAGATCGGCGCGGTCGAGAAGGAATACCGGATCTATGCCGCCATTCATCGGACCGGCCCCGGCCAGGGCGACTACACGGTCGATCACAGCTCGGTGCTCTATCTGATGGGACCGGATGGGCGCCTGATAGCACCGCTCAAAGCCGACAGCTCGTCCGACCAGATCGCCGACACTATCCTCCACTACATGTCATAGCGAATAGAGATCGTCATGATGCGCCAACTCCTGCTGTCCACCCTCCTCCTCGCCGGCTCTTCCGCACTGGCGCTCGCCGCCGATTCCGGGACGAACGGTATCGCCGTCACCGACCTTTGGGCGCGCGCCACGCCGCCTGGAGCCTCGACCGGCGCCGTCTATGCGACGATCACCGATACGGGAGCGCCCGACCGCCTGATGTCCGTGAGCACGCCGATCGCCGCGAGCGCCTCGGTTCATGAGAGCGAGACCGTGAACGGCGTCACGCAGATGCGGCCCGTCGAGGCGCTGGCGATCGATCCCAAGGCGCCGACGAAGCTGGCCCCCGGCGGCTATCACGTGATGCTGGAAGGGCTGAAGCAGCCCTTGAAGGCGGCCGACCAATTCCCGCTGACGCTTACCTTCGAGCATGCGGGCGCAGTCACCACGATGGTCACGGTCCGTCCGCTCGGTACCGCCGCTTCCGTAGGCAACGCCATGAAAGACATGGATATGAGTCACATGGCGCCAGGCCACTGATCGCGCCGCACGGATCGCTTTGACCCTCGGACAGGATTGTGCCACCGTCAGGTAACGGGGCCAAAATAACCTGAGCAAATTTGGGGGGGGTCGCATGAGTGACGATCCGGCGAAGCGTGACTGGGTCACGCGCGTTTTCGGCATTACTTTCGGTACGGCCGCCACACCTGCCGCAGGGTCGGCTGGTTTCGGCGCTGCGCGCGCGCGATGGCAGAAGGCGCGCCAGGATGTGGATGCCGAGCTTACCTCGTTCCGTTCAGCACTGCTCGCCGATGCCGGCATCAAATCCGATTCTCGGCTGAACTTCGTGCAGGCAGCCGCGGCGGAGATCCCGAACATGCTGCCCGCCCCCGGCCGGCAGATCGAGACGCTGCTGGCGGCTGGCGGAGCCGATCCCAGCGCAGCACAGGCGGTCCTCGCCGCGGTCGGGCAGTACCGGCAGGCACTCGCCGGTGCGCAAGGGCTGGCTCGCCTCGAAGCCTTTGCCAACAATAGCCTGAAGGTCCCGCTGGCACTGCGGGATAAGCTGTCGGCGGCGATGGACGAGATCGAAACCGCCGTCCGCGCGGCCGGCTGAGGAGAATGCCGTGACCACGATCAGCGACAGTGAGACCCGCCCGCGCCGTCCGCAACGCCCGCCGCTGAAACGGCAGGAACGGTTCTATGTCGACAAGGTCGACGAGCTGCAAAATGTGCTGAAAGGCATTCCTGACCGGCCCACCAAGAACCTCATGACCTATGAGGAGCTGCAGCAAAAGATCGGTTCCAAGCCGAAGAAAAATCGCTTCGGCGGCAAGGTCAAGATGTCGGAGCGCTACAAGGCGATCGGCAACAAGCTCGACGCCGTGAAGACGACGCTGGCGACCGCGACGCTGGCCCAGATCAATCAGGATGGCGGCCGCGATGCGTTCGAGCTGCTGCTCAATCAGCAGCTGGACGAGATCGTCACGGCGGGCAATCGCTATAAGAAGAAACATACCGGCAAGAAGGGCGCCGCCGTCCAGCAGCTGCTGGATGATGTCGAGCGGTTCCGCAAGGAGATCCCCGGCACGCTCGATCTGCTCACCGACGGGGAGTTGCCGGACGGGCTCGGCCTCGACAATGCGATGGCGGCCAAGCGCGCCGGCATCACCCCGGCGCAGCTCAAAGGTGTGAGCCCGAAACACTGCAATTTCAACATGGTCAACGACGACACGCGAGACCAGGCGCCGAAGGTGCTGGGGCGAGGTGCCGTCAATACGGTGGATCTGATCAAGCATGGCGGTGTCGAGCGTGTGTTCAAGGAAGAGAAATCGGTCGATAAGAGCCAGGCCTGGGCGCCCGCCATGCTCGGGATCGATGTCGCGAATGATCCGCGCTATGGCAATCGCAATATCGCCGGCAGCATCGTGGGCAAGCTGCTGGGCACGGGCGTGATGCCGGAGAGCAGCTTCGGGATCAGCGACGGCAAGGTCGGCCTCCTGATGCAGAAGGCGAACGGCAAGACGGCCAATAAATTCATCGAGGATGGCGACGACGGGGATCTGACGCCCAAGGCGCAGGCCAGCCTGCAGCGGCAGCTGGCCGATCTTGAAGTATGCGACATCCTGACCGGCCAGACCGATCGGCATCCCGGCAACTACATGGTCGATGTCCAGGGCGACAAGGTCACCGTGGTCGGCATCGACAACGACTTCTCTTTTCCCAATCTCGACAACAGCCCGATGGGCGGCAAGGACAAGATCCCGTTCGTCTGCATCGCCACGACCTCGATCAAGAACATGCCGGCGCTGATCGACAAGGCGACCGCGGATCGGGTCAAGGCGATCGATTTCGATCGCGACATGGCGCCGGGCTTCGCCGATCTGCTCAATGCCAACGAGATCAAGTTTGCCAAGACCCGCTTTACCGCACTCTACAACCATGTGCTGCAGCTTGAGCAGGATGGCTGCATCGTGACGGATTGGGAGACTTGGCGCGGGCCGCCGCCCGAAAGACAGGATGCCGGCGCCTACCTGGCCAGATCGAAGTCGTCGAGCCTGATGAAGCGCGATTTCTTTTAGCGACAGGCCGCCTTCAAGGAATAATGACGGAGCGTTGAGATGGCACCCGAAACACCCGATCTCGATGACGAAGATGATGAGGAGCCCTCGGCGCTCGAAGAGGCCTTCTTCGCCTATCAGGATGCAGGATTGCGCCTGCCGCCGATCCCGCGTCAGCTGGTCGACGAGCTCGACGAGTTCGCCGATTGGCGTTGGGGCAGCGACAATATCAATCTCGAGGACCGCGAGGGCCTGATCGAGGCGGCCCGCCAGCCGGGCGGCGAAGATGAGATCGCCTTCGGCCATATCGGCCATGGCGTCTCGAGCTGGTGGCTCTGCTATCGGCTGAAGCTCGATGCGCTCGCCGTCTATGTGCGCTTGGCCTTCGGCGGCGCCTATGACGATGCCGAGGCAAGTTTGCCGCGCCTCAACGACGTGGCCGCAGCGCTCGAGGAGCTCGTTCCCGCGGCCGAGGCGGCGAAGGAGGCCGGGCGGTTCCGCGGCGGCCACCGGCTGATCGTGGTGCTGGATGAGCGCGAGCGGAACGGCAATTATTGGGAAATCGCCGGTGCCGCCGACGGACCGCATCCGAGCGACCACCCGATCGACGACGCCGTGACGTTCCTGAGCCAGCCGGCGCTATCCGATCCCGAGAGCTAGACGATCATCGCTGCCGGGCTTTAAAGTTGCGGACCCGATTACGAGTACCGTCGCATGGCTGACCGCAGGGATTTGATCGGCCGTTCGTTTCGCCCGACCGGCAAAACATTCCAGTCGCTGCCGACGGCATCCTGGACAGTGGCCGACATTTTCGTCGGCAAGGACGGGCTGAGCTATGCGCGGCTCGTCAATGACGGCGACCGCAGCCGGATCAAATCGGTCAGCGTCGCGGCCTTGACCGACCAGCGCCTGTTCGTGGCGCGCGGCGACCGGGGCTGAAGCCCCCGCTTTCAGTGCATCATGAAGATGGGAATCCGCGCGCGCTCCAGCACGTCGCGCGTGATGCCGCCCAGCAAGGTCTGCCGCAGCCTGCCGTGGGTATAGGCGCCGCGCACGATGAGCGTCACCCCCGCCTGCTCCGCCGTCGCCAGCAGCGAGGCGCCGGTCGAGGCGGCCGGGACCACGGTCAGGCTCGTGTCGGGCGACAGGCCGTGGCGGCGCAGATAATGGGCCAGCTCCAGCCGCGCCTCCTCATTGGGCGGCTCGCCGAAGATCGAGATCCGCTGGGCGCGCCGCAAGAGCTCGAAGGATTGCGACACGGCCTGGCTCGCCTCGAGCGTGCCGTTCCAGGCGATCATGACATGTGCCAAGGGGTTGGGTTGCGGCCGCTCGCGCACGATGAGCGCCGGGCGCCCGGTGCCGAAGAGGGCCGCTTCGAGTGCCCGCGACGACATGTAATCGTCCACCTGGCCGAGGGCGATCACCAGCATGTCGCACAGGCGCCCGCGATGCTCGATCGCGGCGGCGATCTCGCCGATCTCCTCGACCCAGCTCGCGGCCGCGCTGTCCGGGAGCTTCTCGGTATCGGCAAGCATCAGGCCGCGCTGCTGCAGCCAGGTTTCGAACTCGGCCTTGGCCTTGGTCGCGGCGGCCCGGCCCTCCCGGTCGATCGCCTCGAACTCGAACTTCGTGACCGGCACGAGCTCGGGCACCATGCTCACGACGGCGTTGGGGTTGGAGCGGATGAAAGCGAGCTCGAGCCAAGCGCCCAGCACGCGGGCAAAGGACTCGCCGGCCTCGAGTGCCAAGGTGGGATCGGCGCCCTGCCAGGTCGGCACCAGGATCGTACGGATCGACATGTGAGATCTCCTCTCTGCCTTGCCGCCAAGATGCTTGCCCCGCAATTGAACCACTTGCCGCCCGCTCGTGCTAGAGTCGGCGTAACATATCGTCAGCAAAGGGAACGAAGATGTCCGAGATCCTGCTGCAATCCGTCGAAGACGGGATCCTGACGCTCACCATGAACCGGCCCGATCGGCTGAACGCGCTCAACCCCGCGCTGTTGGGCGAGCTCTATGATGCCGTGGCGCGGGCCGCTTCCGATCCCAAGATCGCCGTCATCGTGCTGACCGGCGCCGGGCGCGGCTTCTGCGCCGGCGGCGACGTGAAGAGCATGGCCGAAGGCGCCTTCGCCGATGCGAGCTTCGAGGCGCGCGCTTCCGGGCTGCGCCAGCGGATGGAAGTCGCCCGCCTGCTGCATGAGACGCCGAAACTGACCATCGCGATGATCCGTGGCCCGGCCGCGGGAGCGGGTCTCTCGATCGCGCTTGCCTGCGATTTCCGGATCGCGAGCGAGACGGCGCGGCTGACCACGGCCTTTGCCAAGGTCGGGCTGTCGGGCGATTTCGGCGGCAGCTGGTTCCTGACCCAGCTCGTCGGCAGCGCCAAGGCGCGCGAGCTTTATCTGACCTCGCCGGTGCTCTCGGCCGAGGAAGCCAATCGCCTCGGCCTTTTGACCCGCTTGGTGCCCGATGCCGAGCTCGAGACCGCGACGCTCGCCTTCGCGCGTTCGCTCGCCCAGGGCCCGACCGTGACGCTCCACTATATGAAGCAGAATCTCAATTTGGCCGAGACCGCCACGCTCGCTCAAGTGATGGATGCGGAGGCGCTGCGCCATACCCGCTGCTCGGACACGGAAGACCATCGCGAGGCCGCCGCGGCCTTCGTCGACAAGCGCGAGCCCCGCTTCAAAGGCCGCTGAGGCTGCCGTTTCGCACAATTGGCGGCGCGGCGCTCCTGGGCCGCGCCAGTGCCAAGCGCGCATGCGAGCCGACATCTCTTGAAAATAAATCTATCCTTCGAAATCAATACCTTATCCGATTTGCATAAAATTTGGGCAAGCCGTCAAGAAGCGAGATTTCGTCGCACTTAGCGGTCTGTACCGCCCGCTTTGTGCACAGACTTATCCACAGCACTGTGGATGACGGAATTGGCCGGATCTTTTCCGAGTCGAGCGCATCACGCGCCGCCGCAGCCATGTTCCGAGTCGGCCAAGGTCCAGGATTCGAGCGTCCGGAGATTGGTCGTCGTGTAGATACGGCCGCGATCGTCACCGGGCGGACAGGCTTTCGGAATACGGATGAGGCAGATCATCACATGATCGCCGACGCGCGACTGCTTGATCGGCGGCAGCTCGTCATATCCCACCTGATTGAGGCCATCGGCAAAATCGACGCTCGAACCGGACCCCGGGATCGGCTGGTCGTTGGTGCCGTCGACGAGGCGCTCGCCGATGCCCGAGATCGTCGATCGGACGCACATTCCTTCCCGCGCCGGCAGATCATGGGCCCGCTGGCCCGATGCCGCAGCAGCACCTTGCGCCAAGAGGCCGAGCGAGCAAAGCAGTGGCAGAATCCGAACGGGTTTCATTCCACACCTCGTTTGCTCGCACCGCGATGGTTGCCACGACAACGCAATTGACGTCGTCCGATCCATCTCCTAGCGTCAAGCCGAGCACGCCAGCGCATTCTCATGTTTATCATATATTTCAAATAATTAACAGAGGACCGCGGCGCCGAAACGGGAGGGAAGCATGGGACAGGTTGAAGGCAAGGTCGCGATCGTAACCGGCGGCGCATCCGGCATTGGTGCTGCTTGTGCAGAAACATTGGCGCGCGAGGGAGCCAAGGTACTGATCACCGATATCGACGATACGCTCGGCCAGAGCGTGCTCGACCGGATCACGGCCGCCGGCGGCGAAGCCAGCTTTCTGCATCAGGATGTCAGCGACGATACGGCCTGGCCCGACGTGATCGCGACCGCGGTGCGTCTCTATGGCGGGCTTCATATCATGGTCGCCAATGCCGGCATCGGCGTCGGCGGGCTGGTGGTCGAGATGAGCCTGGCCGATTGGCGCCGCCAGACCGCCGTCAATCTCGATGGCGTCTTCATGTCCGCGAAATATTCGATCCCGGCGATGGCGAAGTCCGGCGGCGGCTCGATCGTCATCATGTCATCGGTGGCGGGGCTGCGCGGGGCGGCAGGCTTGGCCGGCTATTGCGCGACCAAGGGCGGCGTCCGGCTATTCGCCAAGGCACTGGCGCTCGAATGCGCCGCGATGGGCGTCAATGTCCGGGTCAATTCCGTGCATCCAGGCATCATCGACACGCCGATCTGGGGCAAGATCCCCGCCGGCGGGGCGGCGGCGCCGGGCCAGAATGCCGGCCCCGATCCGCATGCCATGGCCAAGGCCGTGACCCCGCTCGGCCGGGCCGGCTTGGCGCAGGATATCGCCAATGGCGTGCTGTTCCTGGCCTCGGAGGCATCGAGCTATGTGACCGGAACGGAACTTGCGATCGATGGCGGCATGACCTGCGGAACCACAATTTGGCCCGCTCAGCCGGCAAGCGAAAGCTAGAGCCCGATGCGATCAGGTCGAACCGACCTGATCGCTGAATCGGTCTCTAACTATTTAAACTAGCGAAGGATTCAGATTTCAGGTCGATTTCGACCTGAAATCATCCTGCGCTAGGACAGCGGCAGGAAATATTCGTTGCCGACGAGCTCGTAGAGCGTCGAGTTGGCGGGATTGGCGCGGTCGTACTTTTCCAAGGTCGACGCGCCGATTACGCCGCGCCGACCCGCCTTGCGGTCCTCATATGGCAGCACCAGGCGCTGGCCGAATCCCACCGCCCTGCTGTCGCGGTTGACGGGACCTGCGCTGAAGCTGCAGGTCGGGTCGGTGATCACTTTGCGGAACCGCTCGTCGATGCCTTGTGCTGCCGCCTTGGTATAGAGATCGAACGGCGTCTTGCCGCGGATATTGACTTCGAGCACCTCGGCGATCGATTCGCCGGCGAGGCGCAGCCGGAAATCGCCATTCTCGTCGAACCGCCAAGCCCAGATGACCGGCAAAACCGGTGCAATCTCCTCCGGGCGCAGGTCGGCCCAATCGGGCATGCTCCGGTCCTGCTTGATGCGGTGCCAATAATCGAATAACAGCTGCAGCCGCGGGTCCGTGATCAACGCGCGAAATTCCGCACCGTCCAACAGCACTCTCCTTGCCTTGTCCGGTCAAGACCCGCCAGCCTAAGCGCGGTTTCCTGCCAATTCGTGAAGCGCTGCAAACGCTGTGCGACAAAAGCGGGAATGATTGCGAGCTACCGGGCGTTGATCGAGCCTGACCGCTCTATGCTATCCCAGCCCCTTCCCACTCGAAGGAATCCGACATGACCGTCAATCTGGTCCTCTTGCAGCCGCTGATCGCTCTTATCGCGGGCGTTCTGATCCTGATCATGCCCCGCGTCCTCAACATCATCGTGGCACTCTACCTGATCCTGATCGGATTGGCTGGGCTTCTGCCGCATTTCATGCATTAAGACCGGCGGCAACCGGGCGTCTTCAGGCGCCCGGTTCAGATCCTGGTTTCTGGGCCCAGAACTGATACATGGCGGCGAAGCTGTCGGGATTTTCGGTCTCGAAGACGTTCCAGCAATCGAGATCGATCATGTCCTTGTCGTGCGGGAACCGGGCGCGATACCGCCGCGCGATATCGACCGTCAGGTCGAAGCCCAGGAAATTGAGCCCGGCGCCCGCCAGCAGTGCCGCCAGCTGCGGCACGGTGAAGCGATGCTCCTGGACATGGAACAGCAGGTCGCGCACGCCGCTCATCGAGAAGAAATCGCTTGAGCGCTGGAATTTCTCGAATTGCCCGCGCGCCGAGGGCGCCATCAGCGCCTGGCGACAGTGCCGGATCCCGTCCGCATCCACGCTACAGCCGCGATCGGCGATGAAGTCGCGCGCTGCCACGATCGGGCGCCGTGCCAGCTCGCTATAGAGGCCGAGCCGGATGAGCCCGTTCGGCTTCAGCAGCCCCACCAGCACGCGCAAGCCCGCGGCCGGATCGCCGAGATGATGCAGCACGCCGACCGACTCGATATTGTCGAAGCGGCGATCGAGATCGCCGAGCGCCAGCAGATCGGCCTGGGCATAATCGATATTGCCGATGCCGAGCCGGCCGCTCATGCGGATCGCATAAGCAAGGCTGGTGCGGCTCAGATCGACCGCCAGCACGCGCGCGCCGACATAGCGGCGGGCGATCTCGATCGAATGCTGCCCGGTGCCGCAGCCGGCGATCAGGATATCGATCGCGGTGCCCCGGCCGCGAGCCTGCTCGCGCAGGAGCGCCAGCCGAGACGGTCCCTCCTCTGCTGCCGAAGCATCGGCAGCCTGCACGGGCGCGACCCACCGCGGATAAGGATTCTCCTCATATTGCTGCTGCACGGCCTGCGACACCGCGCCCTCGATCGGCGTCAGCACCGCGATGGTCGAGCGGATGCGGCGTTCCTCGAGCGGCTCGCGCAGCTGCTGATCGAGCAAGGCCGCAACCGGCGCCGGCCAGGTGCCGTCGAGCAGCGATTCCGCCTCGGCGAGCTCGACGAGCGGGCGATATGCGGCGAGCACGGCCAGCCGATGCGGCGACGGATCGTCCGTCAGGCCATCGCGAACCTTGGCGATACCGGCCAGCTCTTCGGCCGTCTCGGCATAGACATGTTCGGTAATGAAGCATTGCCGGGCGAGCACGCAGGCGAAGGCAAGGTCCGTCGCGGGCCTGGCGCCGGCCAGCATGTCCTCGAGCAGCGCCGCGCGGACGCCGGTCAGCAGCCTTTCGAAGCCGACATCGGCGATGACGACATTGCGCAACAGGCTGTCGAGCAGCCGGCTGCCGGCCAAGGCCGCCCGTCCGCCCGGACCGAACAGCTCGGAAGCGGGCAGAAGCCTCGGCCAGGCCGCCTCGGCACGGTCGAGCATCGATCGGATCGCCAAGCCGCGGCGCAGCAGCATGGCGCCGGGGACCGACAGCACGCTCGACCCGGTCCAACCCTCGTCGAGCGCCCGGATAATGAGCGCCTCGAGCGCCGGCCCCACCATCTGCGGATCGCTGCGCGCCAGGCATTGCACGATCAGCGCGCGGCAACCCTGCGTGTCGAGCAGTGCGTGCGAGCTGGCGGCATGCGCCAACGCCGCCGCAACCTCGCCTTCGGCGAAGAGGAGCTGGGCGAGATTGTAATGCGCCTCGGCGAAGCGCGGCTTCAGCTGGACGGCCTGGCGGAAATAGCCGATCGCGTCCTGCGGCCGGTCCGCCTGCTTGAGCGCATTGCCGAGATTGTAATGGGCGTCGGCGAAGCCGGGCGACAATGATAAGGCCTGGCGATACTGCTCCATCGCCGCGTCGCCGAGGCCCTGTGCCGCGCGCACGCTGCCGAGATCGTTGTGGAAATGCGGCACATCCGGCTTGAGCGCCACAGCGCCCTCGTAACGGGCAGCCGCTTCCTCGAGCCGGCCCGCCTCCTTGAGCGCCTTGCCGAGATTGGCCTGCGCCTCGGCTACTTGCGGCAACCGCTCGGCGACCTCGCCGAAGGCTGCAATCGCCTCGTCGAAGCGGTTTTGCCCGAGCAGCGCACTGCCGAGACCGGTAAGAGCCTCGAGATGGCCCGGCCGTGATGCGAGCAGGCCGCGATAACGCGCGATCGCGGCCTCGACCTGCCCTTGTTCGGCGGCCAGCTGCGCCAGCGCACATTCGACCTCGGCGGCGCCGGGATCGAGCGCCAGCGCCTCGGCGAAGGCCTGCTCCGCGTCGCCCAACCGGCGCTGCGCCCGATAGGCCAGGCCCAGATGGTAGCGCAGCTGGGGCGTCCGCTTGCTGAGCGAGACAGCCGTTTCCAGGAGCCTGATCGCATCGCCGTGACCGGCCTGGAGTGCCAGCAGGCCGAGGCTATGGAGCGCGCCCAGATGCTGCGGCTGGGCCACCAGGATCTCACGATAGATCCGCTCTGCCTCGGCCAGCCGGCCGGATTGATGGAGATTCTGGGCGGCGGCGAAACGCTCGCCGACCGAATGCGCTGCTGTCGAGCCTGCCCGTCCGTTCTGAACCAATCCCAATCCCCTCGATGACGGGCGTCACGATACCGATCGGGTTGGCCGCAGGCAATGAAACAGGGTGGATCGGCGCCGAGGCCCCTTCCCCGTCTGGTCGGGCGATCGTATTTTCCTCAACCTGTCTCTCTCCTCAGGACAAGGCCGCCCGCATGCTCAACACGCCTCGTTGCCGCCATGGCATGGTCACCTCGCCGCATCATCTGGCGAGCCAGGCGGGGCTCGCCATCCTGCGCGAGGGCGGTACCGCGATCGAAGCGGCTGTTGCGATGGCGGCGATGATCGCTGTCGTCTATCCGCATATGAACGGCATCGGCGGCGACAGCTTCTGGCTCGTGGCGGAGCCCGGTCACGCGCCGGTCGCGGTGGATGGCTGCGGCGCTGCCGCGGCCGATGCGGCGCTTTATCGAAGCCAAGGACTCACTGCCATTCCGTCGCGCGGGCCGCTGGCCGCCAACACCGTCGCGGGCACCTTGTCGGGTTGGCAGGCGGCCCTCGAGATCAATCGGCGTTGGGGCAGCAGGCTGGCGCTTTCCCGCCTGCTCGAAGATGCGATCGACTATGCCGAGGGCGGCATCATCGTCACGGCAAGCCAAGCCGAGCTCACGGCTGAGAAGCTGCCGGAGCTCCAATCGGTCTCTGGCTTCGCCGAGACTTATCTGACGAACGGCGCGCCGCCGACCGAGGGCAGCGTGCTCCGCCAGCCGGCCCTCGCGCGGACACTCCGGACGCTCGCAGAGGCCGGCATCGACGATTTCTATCGCGGCAGGCTCGCGGCCGCGATCGCCGCCGACCTCGCCCGCGCCGGCTCGCCCGTGACGGCGGCCGATCTCGCCGCCCAGCATGGCCAGATCCGGGAACCGCTCTCGATCGCGGTCACCGGCGCCCAGCTCTATAACTTCCCGCCGCCGACCCAGGGCCTGTCGTCGCTCATGATCCTGGCCATGTTCGATCGGCTGGGCGTCAAGCGCGGCGAAGGCTTCGACCACGTCCATGGGCTGGTCGAGGCGACCAAGCAGGCCTTTCTGGTCCGCGACAGCGAGATCGCCGATCCCGCGTCGATGACTGCCGATCCGCGGCAGTTCCTCGAAACGGCCGCGCTCGACGCGCTCGCAGCACGGATCGATCGCGCGCAGGCGCTGCCCTGGCCGGTCAAGCCCGCCGGCGGCGACACGATCTGGTTGGGCGTTACCGACAAGGCCGGCCGCTCGGTCAGCCTGATCCAGAGCCTCTATTTCGAATATGGCTCGGGCGTCGTGCTGCCGGAGACCGGCATCGTCTGGCAGAATCGCGGCAGCTCCTTCAGCCTCGACGCGGGCAAGCGGCAGATCCGCAAGGGTGCGAAGCCCTTCCACACGCTCAACCCGGCGCTGGCCCGCTTCGCCGATGGCCGCAGCATGGTCTATGGCACCATGGGCGGCGAAGGCCAGCCGCAGACCCAGGCCGCCCTCTTCTCGCGCTATGCGTGGCTCGGGCAGAGTTTGCAGCAGGCAGTGACGGCGCCGCGCTGGCTCCTGGGCAGGACCTGGGGTGCCGAGAGCGTCAGCCTCAAGCTCGAGGATCGGTTTGATCCCGCTCTGGTCGCGGCGTTGAGGGCGGCCGGTCATGATGTCGAGATCGTCGCCCCGTTCACGAGCCTGATGGGCCATGCCGGCGCCATTGTCCGCCATCCGGAGGGCATGCTCGAGGGTGCCGCCGATCCGCGCAGCGACGGCTGTGTCGCCGGCTGGTAGGCCAGCCGGTCAGGACCCGGCCTTGGCCGGCGTCACATAGAGCACGCGTTCGCCATAGGCGATATAGAGATGGAGCTTGGTGAGCTCGCTCATGCCGAGGACGAGCGTCGGACGATCGAGCTCCGCCTGGTTCATGGCGCTGCCGCGCGTCTCAGTCCCCATCTGATGCTGCTCGGTCAGCAACAGCTCGGGATCGTGAAAGGCGATGCCGCCGATATCGAGCGTGTGGAAGCGGTATGTCGACGCCGGCATCTTCGCCCCGTCGAAGGTCATGACCATGCCGCCCGCTTGAACGCCCGGCGACTCGCGGTCGATGCCAAAGATGAGGCCCGCATCCCGCCAGCCGATCAGCGTCAAGGACGCGCCGGTATCCAGCATCGCCCGCATCCTCTTGCCATCGAGCTCGACCGGCAGCTCGATGTGATGCCCGGCATCCATGGTGAAGGGAATGGCGATGAAGTCCTTGGCCCAATAGACGACCTGTCCCGCGCAATGGTCGGATGAGAAGAGATTGACCTTGCCGCCGCCGAAATCGAGCTCGAGATCATAATTCGACAGGAAATCCGCACCGAAAATCCCGGAAATATCGCTTCGGCCACCGAACACCGCCTCGGGAGCCACGGGCAGAACGGCGCCCCGCGCCACCATCTGATCGAGCTTGAGATCGAGCGTGACACCGGTCTCGACCTTGCGCCCGCCGAAGCCGTAGATACCGCCCTGCAACGGCCGCCCCTCGAGATCGAGCGCCGCCGCGACCGACTGCGAGATGGCACTCACCGGGGCGCCGGTGTCGATCATCAGCTTGCCCGGCATCTTGCCCTGCAGCGTCACCGGGATGACCACTTCTCGCGCTCGGTTGAGTACCATCGGCATCGATGCCAGCCGCTTCAGCGGACAGTCATTGGCCCAGGCCGGCGCGATCTGGCATGACAGCAGGAAAGCCAGGAAGAACAGGCGAGACAAGATCGAGCCTCAGCTCAGTGCGGATGACACGCCAGGATAGCACGACATCGCCGAACCACCCCGCGGCCAATCGGCCGTCACGGCTCGCCCCGGGCCGGCGTCAGATAGATGACGCGCTCATCATAGGCGATATAGAGATGCAGCTTGGCGATCTCGTTCACCCCGATGATCAGGTCGGGGCGATGCCCCAGCACGACATCGGCGTGCCCGCCGATCGGCTGCTCCCGGCCCAGTTTCGGCGTCGGCACCAGGATGAGGTTCGGGTTGCGGAAGGTGATGCCGCCGAGCTCGAGCGTCTTGAAGCGATAGCTATAGGCATCGAGCTGGGTCCAGTCGGTCGTGCTGACGGTGCCGTCCGGTTTGACGCCGGGCGAATCCGGCGTGAGGTCGAAGAGCTCCGACGCGGTCGGCAGCCCGAGAAAGGTCTCCGACGCGCCGGTATCGAGAATGGCACGCAGCTTCTTGCCGTCGAGGGTGGCCGAAACGACGATCTGATGCTGCTCGTCGAGGCCGAAGGGCAGCTTGAGGTAGCTCTTCGCCCAATAGACGACCCCACCTGGGCAATGATCCGACGAGAACAGGTTGATGTGGCGCCCCGCGAAATCGAGCTCGAGATCGTAATTGGACAGAATATCCTCGCCGATCGAGGCGGACACGTCGGGATCGATGGCGAAGGCGTCGTCGGGTGCGATGACGAAGACCGCGTCATGGGCGGTCAGGCGATCGAGCTGCACATCGACGCTGACCGCCGTGCTGAGCACATGGCCGCCGGCGCCGTAGACGCCGTGCCGAAGCGTCTGCGGCGTCAGACCGAGCTCGGTCGCGATGGAGCGCCGCAACAGGCTGGCGCTGGCGCCTGTATCGATGAGGACTGGCGAACGGCGTTTTCCCCCGAACAGAGCCTCGACGACAAGCCCGTTCGACTGATCGATCGTCATGGGCAGCGACGCCATCTTTTCCAGTCGGCAGGAGTCGTCATCCGCCGCGAAGGCGCCGGCCGTCGGGTCGCATAGAGTTCCCAACAGCAGCAAGCCGGCGCAAAGCGAACGAACGCGCATCCGAGGTTCCGAAAGTCGCAGGAAACGGTCGCACGCTACGACGGGCTCGCTGCATCGCGCAATGCTGCGTCTCAAGGGGATATCGGCGGGGGCGGCGCAATCGGCTATCCTGCACGAAATGCCGATGGATCGCTCCCGCCTGGCCATGCTTGCCTCGATCGCGACGCTTCTGCTCGCGGTGAGCGCCGTTGCCGCCACCCCTGGCACCCGTCAACAGGGGGTTGCTATCGTCCGGCTCGGCCAGCACGGCGATTTCACCCGCATCGTCATCGAGACGAGCCAGCGGTTCGACCTGGTGCCGGCCTTGTCGCCCGACGCCAAGCTGATGGCCGTAGCAATCCCGCCTTCCCTCGGCCTGGTGCTGCCGCATCGCCTCGAAGCCCCGATCAGCCGGCTGAGCGAGATGCACCGGCGGAACGGCAGGCCGCCTCGGCTGCTGATCTGGTTCGATAGGCCGGTCACGCTGCGCCGTAATTTCATCCTGCCGATCGTGAGCCGCCCCGGCTTCCGGCTGGTGCTCGATTTCGAGGCAGCAAGCGAGACCATCGAGCAACCACCGGCGCCCGAGCCGGATGCCATTCTCAAAGAGGCGGGCTTCGTGACGGCGCGCTTCGGCCTCGACGATCACTCGCTCTTGGCGCAATTGGCGGATCAGCCCGATGGCGAGCCGGCCCCGGTGCGCATGACGATCGATGTCGGCACCACCGCGGCGCGGCGGTTGATCCGGATCGCCGGGCAGTCGGCCCAGTTCGGTCGGTTCCAGACGCTCTACGAGCTGACCTCGACCGATCATCGCCTGGCCGGCATCGTGGCGGAGTGGGGCAGGGATCCGGAGAAGCCGCTCGACGAGGAGGCGGCCGAGGATCTCCTCATCAATCTCAGCGTG
The DNA here is from genome assembly GCA_963762435.1 of uncultured Alphaproteobacteria bacterium. Taxonomy (GTDB): domain Bacteria; phylum Pseudomonadota; class Alphaproteobacteria; order ATCC43930; family CGMCC-115725; genus JAXDMU01. Next base: position 46,309 of record CAVXLN010000003.1, read on the forward strand.
GCCCTCACCGCCGACGGCTTCAGCCCGACCAGTGCCGAGCTCGGCAAGCCTCCGGCCGATGCTGGGCGGATCGGCTTTTCCGGCATCGACCCTGCGGGCCGGCTCGCCACACTCTCGGTTCATGCTCTGCCGAGCGGCACCGCCGAGCCCGCCGGCCTTTTCCTGCGCCTCAGCATGGTCGATCCCGCAGTGGCCGAATGAGCCTTGGAACCGGATGCGATCAGGCCGGTTCGACCTGATGTCATCGCGCTCTGGAAGCGGGTGGGATGACAGGCAGGATGATTTGCGCGTAGGGTCGTATCTATCCAGAAAGAATATGGGAATTTCGTATGGCTGTTTTCGCGGCATGGCGCCGTCTCGTCCTGTCGGTGCTGGCAGTTCTGTTGCTGGCCCCGGCCGCGATCGAAGCCCGCGCCGCCGAAGGCCCGACCGGCTTCATCCAGGATCTGGGCGACAAGGCGGTTGTGATCATCAATGACCACGCGCTCACCAAGGCCGAGAGCCGCGCCAAGTTCGCAACCCTGTTCGAGGCAAGCTTCAACGTCGCCGGGATCGCCCAGTATGTGCTGGGCCACTATTGGGAGCATGCGACCGACCAGGAGCACGACGAGTATCTGGGCCTGTTCCGGCGCTATATCGTGGGGCTCTATTCCGGCCGCTTCGCCTCTTATAGCGGCGAGAAATTCCATGTGCTCGACGCCCATGAGGATGGCGACGCGACAATGGTCGCCTCCGAGCTTACGGGCGGCGCCAACGGCCAGGCCACCCATATCGACTGGCTGGTGCGAAGCACACCCGAGGGGTTCCGCATAGGCGATGTGGTCCTCGACCAGGTCAGCCTGGAGGCGGCCCAGCGCGCCGAGTTCACCTCCATCATCGTGCATGGCGATGGCAGTATCGCCACCCTCATCGCGGCGCTGCGCGACAAGCTCTCGCACCCGCAGGATTAGCTGATCGGCACCGGCTGCGACCAGTTATGCGGATCGTTGGCCTGGCCGTACTGGATGCCGACGATCGTGTCGTAGAGCTTCTGGGTGAGCGCCCCGGTCTTGCCGTTGTTGATGGTGATCCGCTCGCCCTTGTAGCCGAGCTCGCCGACCGGCGAAACCACGGCCGCCGTACCGGTGCCCCACATCTCGACCAGCTTGCCGTCGCGCGACGCCGCGAAGACCTCGTCGATCGAGATCTGCCGCTCCGAGACTTTGAGCCCCCAGTCGCGCATCAGCGTCAGGATCGAATCGCGCGTGACGCCGGCGAGGATCGTGCCGGTCAAGGGCGGCGTGATGATCTCGTCGCCGATCTTGACCATGATGTTCATGGTCCCGACCTCGTCGAGATATTTGCGATGGACGCCGTCGAGCCAGAGCACCTGGGTGAAGCCCTGCTTCTTGGCCTCCTCGGCGGCATAGAGGCTGGCGGCATAGTTGCCGGCCGTCTTGGCCGCGCCGAGACCGCCTTCGACAGCGCGCACATAAGCGTCGGTCGCAAGGATCTTCACCGGGTTGATGCCTTCGGCATAGTAGGGTCCGACCGGCGAGAAGATGAGGAAGTAAGTGTAGGTCTTGGCCGGGCGAACGCCGAGGAACGCCTCGGACGCAATCACGGTCGGGCGGAGATAGAGCGCCGTGCCGCGCTTCGCCGGCACCCATTCGTGATCGACCTCGATCAGCGCCTCGAAGGAGCGCTGCACGATCGCAGGATCGAGCGGCGGGATGCAGAGCCGCTCGCAGGAGCGGTTCAGGCGTTCGATATGCTTCGGCGCCCGGAACAGGCGGATGGTGCCGTCGCCGCCGCGGAACGCCTTGAGCCCGTCGAACACGGACTGGGCGTAATGGAGCACGGCGGCGGCAGGATCGACGCTGATCGGCGCGTAGGGTACGATGCGCGCATGCTGCCAGCCTTCGCCGGCGACGTAATCCATCACGAACATATGGTCGGTGAAGACCGTGCCGAAGGTAAGATCGTCATCCTTGGGGTGCTGTTTGGGCGTGGTCGTGCGGGTGATCGCGATCTGAGGCAGCTGGGCCATAGCGTCTTCCATGGGTCCGATACACGAAGATCGGGCGACAGTAGACCAGTCCGCCGGTTCGGAGAACCGACAGCGTTGCAGGCGGCCCGCCGGCCGACGCAGATCGGACTAAGCTAGCGCCTTCTGAACGTCGGTCGGCGCCAACAAGTGCTAACGTCACATCACGCGGCATAACGGACATTCCGCGACGGGCAATGATTTTCTCTTTGCGCATTACGCACCGTGAAAGGATCCAGCTGAAACAAGAAGGAGCGAGCCATGGCCATTGCAAACGAGCCCCCGAAAGCGGCGACTGTCGATATGAAGCTCGAGGTCGCCGTCCTTCCTGTTTCCGACGTGGATCGTGCCAAGCGCTTCTATGCAGGCCTGGGTTGGCGACTTGACGTGGACTACGTCCGGATCGATGGATCCCGCGGTGTGCAACTGACGCCGCCAAGCTCGCCGGCGTCGATCCAGCTTGCTTCCGGATCGGCCGCGAGCTTCTATCTCGTCGTGAACGACATCGAGTCGGCACGGGCCGAGCTCGAAGCTCGCGGCGTCGAGGTCAGCGAAATATTCCATCGCGGTGCCGCCCCGAATACGCGGCCCAGCGGCCCGGATCCGGAACGGCGCAGCTACGCCTCGCTCGCCACCTTCAACGACCCGGATGGCAACGCCTGGCTGATCCAGGAAGTCACCCAGCGCCTGCCCGGACGCGTGAACCCGGACGGAAGGAGATTTTCCTCGTCAACGGAACTCGCAGCAGCACTCCGTCGTGCCGCGGCTGCCCATGGCGAGCATGAGAAGCGGACCGGCACGCCCGATGCCAACTGGCCGGACTGGTACGCGGAGTACATCTTGCGGGAATAGGCGAGCGTCGGCCCTCTAAAGCGCCGGCGCCTCGATCACGCGCGGCCGTTCCGGGACGGAGAGCGGCGCCTCGGTGATCCGCTCGAGGGTTGCCAGATCGAGGCCGGGAATCATCTCGCGCAGGATGAAGCAATCCTCGGCGATATCGAGCACGGCGTGGTCGGTATAGAGGCGCTTCACCACCTTGGCGGCCGTCAGCGGATAGGTGCAGCTTCGCTTCACGCGCGGCTCGCCCTTGTTGGTGAGGTGCTGCATCAGCACGCGCACTTCCTTGGCGCCGACCGCCAGATCCATGGCGCCGCCGACGCCGGGGCTCATATTGGGATCGTCGGTCGTCCAATTGGCGAGGTCGCCGCCCAGCCCGACCTCAAAACCGCCCAGGAGCGCCAGATCGAGATGGCCGCCGCGGATCATGAGGAAGGCATCGCTATGAGTGAAGAAGGATCCGCCCGGGCGGAGCGTCACCCGGCTCTTGCCGGCATTGATGAGATCGGGATCCTCCTCGCCTGGCAGAGGCGCCGGACCGACGCCGAGAATGCCGTTCTCGCTATGGAACACGATCTCGCGTCCTTCGGGCATATAGTCGGCCACGAGCGTCGGGATGCCGATGCCGAGATTGACATAGGATCCATCCGCCACGTCCAGGGCTGCGCGCCAGGCGATCTGGCGGCGGCTGAGCGGGGTCATGCCTCATCTCCCAAGACGACGACGCGATCGACGAAGATCCCTGGTGTCACGATGTTCTCCGGGTCCATGGCGCCAAGCGGCACCAGCTCGCGCACCTCGGCCACGGTGAGCGTCGCGGCCATCGCCATCACTGGATTGAAATTGCGCGCCGATTTCCGATAGGTGAGATTGCCCCAGCGATCGGCCTTGTCGGCGCGAATGAAAGCGACATCGCCCTTGAGCGGCTTCTCCAGCACATACATCTTGCCGTCGATCTCGCGCTGCTCCTTGCCTTCGGCCAGCCGGGTCCCGACGCCCACCGGCGACCAGAAACCGCCAAGCCCGGCGGCGGCACAACGCATCCGCTCGCTCATCGTGCCCTGCGGCACCAGCTCGAGCTCGATCTTGCCGGCGCGATAGGCCTCCTCGAACACGACCGGATCGGTCGTGCGCGGATAGGAGCAGATGACCCGGCGCACCCGCCCGGCCTTGATGAGTGCCGCCAGCCCGACCTGGCCGGAGCCGGCATTGTTGGAGACGGCGATGAGATCCTTCGCCCCCTGCTCGAGCAGCGCCTCGAACAGCCGATTGGGTGAGCCCACGGCGCCGAATCCCGCGCACAGGATCGTGGCCCCATCCCGGATATCCGCCACCGCGTCGGCCAAACTCGCCACTTGCTTGTCGATCATCCCGTCCGCTTCCCGCCTTGGGCTCCGTCCCGGCTAGCAAGGCAAAGCTGCTCGCTGTTGTAAAGCCCCGGCGCAGCGGTAGATTGGTCGCAGATACATTCTGTGGAGCCTGGTGCCTATGGCGCGGACGAGCATGATCCTGACCGGTGCCGCGGTCGCAGCAATCCTTGCCGCGGGCAGCTGGCTTATGCTGGACGGCCCAGGCCCGACCCCGGCACCCCTGCCGTCCAAGCCGGCACCGCCGCCCGACACGCATTTCAGCATGTTGCACGACGCGCAGACTCTGGGCACCGCCACGCCCGAACCGTCGCCTTCACCTTCTCCCCAGGTCGCCGCTATTCCATCTGCGGCTCCGGAAACGACACCGACACCAGCGCCCCCCGCCCCGTCCACGCCAAACCCGGAGCCGGTCGCAGTACCTGCCCCGGTCGTGGCGCCGCCGCCGCCGCCCGTCCCGACGCCAGCCGCTGTCCCGACTCCGGCCAGCGTCCCTGCACCGCCGCGGAAGCCGAAGCCATCGCGTCCCGCGACGACGCCGTCGCCGATGCCCAACAGTGCCCCGACGCAGACAGCGCTCGTGGCACCACCCGCCCCGAAGCGTTTCGACGGCACCTATGCCGGCCGCACCGTGGCGCATGGTTGCGAAACCGAGCGGATGATGGTGACCGTGACCGGCGAGGCGGTCTCGATCACCACGCCCAGAGGCGTCGTCCAAGGCACGCTCGGCGCCGGTGGCGCCCTCTCGGTCAAGGCCTTCGAGAATGCGCGGATGCCTGTGCCGCTGGTGCTCGAGGGCCGTTTCACCGACCGTGGCTTTGCCGGCACCGGCAGTGCCGCGCATTGCCAATTCGATTTCGATTTCGCCAAAAACTAGAAGCAACCATAGGGAGGCATCATGTCCGGCACCGAGAACAGGCGGGTCCTGCTTGTCGAGACGCCCAAGGGAAAGCTGGCGCCGGAGCATTTCCGGATGGAAACGGCGCCGATCCCGAAACCGGGCGACGGCGAGGTGCTGCTGCGCGTGCGCTATATCTCGCTCGATGCCGCGAATCGAGCCTGGATGCAGGGCGCCACTTACCGTTCCGCCGTCGAGGCCGGCACGGTGATGGCGGGCGGTGCGGTTGCCGAGGTGGTCGAAAGCCATGCGCCCAACCTCAAGCCGGGCGATCTCGTCTTCGCCGATACCGGCTGGCAGGATTACGCCGTCTTGCCGGGCAAGCGCCTGGCGGCGCTGCCGAAGCTCGAGCCGATCACGCATCTCATCAGCGTCTATGGCGTGGCGGGGCTGACCGCCTATTTCGGCCTGCTGAAGGCCGGGCGGCCGCAGGCGGGCGAGACGGTCGTGGTTTCGGCCGCGGCAGGTGCCGTTGGTTCGCTCGTCGGCCAGATCGCCAAGATCAAGGGCTGCCATGTGGTCGGCATCGCCGGCGGTACCGCCAAATGCAGCTGGCTGACCGAGACACTGGGCTTCGATGCGGCGGTCGATTACAAGGCCGGGCAGCTGTTCCGCGACCTCAAATCGGCGGCACCCAACGGCATCGATGTCTATTTCGACAATGTCGGCGGCGATATCTTCGAGGCCTCTTTGTTCCAGATGAACGTCAAGGGCCGGATCGCCTGCTGTGGTGCGGTCTCGCAATATGATGGCGCCCCGGCGGCGCACGGCCCGCGCGGCGTGCCCGGGCTCTTCGTGGTGAAGCGGCTCGCCGTGCAGGGTTTCATCGTGTCCGACTATTACGACGAGCGCGACCAGGCGCTGGCCGATCTCCAAACCTGGGTCGCCAGCGGCCGGCTCAAGGTCGAGGAGGACATCATGGACGGGCTCGAAAAGATGCCGCAGGCGCTGATCGGTCTGCTGGCCGGCGAGAATCGCGGCAAGCGCATGGTCAAGGTCGCCTGAGGAGAGATGAATATGAGCGATCGGGTTTCGGTCGAGATCGAGAACGGCGTCGCCGATGTGCGGCTGACGCGCGCCGACAAAATGAATGCGCTCGACGACGCCATGTTCGAGGCGATCGTCGACACCGGCAACCGGCTGAAGGAAGAGCGCGGCCTGCGCGCCGTGGTTCTGTCGGGCGAGGGCCGCGCCTTCTGTGCCGGACTCGATATGGGGCGCTTCGGCAAGATGGCGGATGGGACACCCCGTGGCGGCGCCGGCCATGACCTCAGTGACCCGGCTTACGGCATCGCCAATCGGCCGCAATATGCCGCCTGGGTCTGGCGCGAGGTGCCGGTGCCGGTGATCGCGGCCGTCCATGGCGTGGCGTTCGGCGGCGGCTTCCAGATCATGCTGGGCGCCGATATGCGCTATATGGCACCGGGGACCAAGCTCTCGATCATGGAGATCAAATGGGGCCTCGTGCCGGACATGGCGGGAACCCAGCTGCTGCGCCATCTGGTGCGCGACGATATCGCGCGCGAGCTCACCTATACCGGCCGGATCTTCTCGCCCGAAGAGGCGCTGAGCTATGGCATCGCGACCCGGATCGTCGAGGATCCACGGGCCGAGGCGCTGGCGGTGGCGCGCGAGATCGCCGGCAAGAGCCCGAGTGCCATCCGGGCGGCGAAACGGCTCTTCAACACGTCCCGGCTGGTCGACCCCAAGACCGGCCTTGCCAATGAGGCGGCCGAGCAGCTGGCGCTGATCGGCGGCCCCGATCAGATCGAGGCCGTGCGCGCCAACCTGGAGCAGCGGCCGCCCGATTTCCGTAGCTGAAGGACTGATCGAACTTTTCCGCCCTCATGCTGTTGTTCTGGCATGGCCTCAACGGTCGCAGAGGAGACGGAAATGGACAAGCAACGGATTGTCGGGGCGGCCGAGCAGGCCAAGGGTTCGGTCAAGCAGGCGGCGGGCAAGGCGGTCGGCAACAAGAAGCTCGAGGCGAGCGGCGCCATCGACAAGGCCAAGGGCAAAGTGCGTAGCGCGGTTGGCAAGGCCAAGGACACAGCGCGCGCCATCACGAAGCACTGATCAGGAGTTAGCGGCTGGGCGCCGGACGAGGAAACCTCGTCCGGTCCCGGTCGTCCGATCGCAGCCGAGTCTCCCCCTCCGCTCGCGATCTCTCGGAAACGGCCGGATCCACTCCCCCCGATCCGGCCGTTTTCACGCCTGCGGCGAGGCTACTCCGTCGCCGAGCGGCCGGCCTCGACGTTCGTGAGATAGATCTTCTCCTCGTGATAAGCGATGTAGAGCCGGAAATTCTTGAGGATATTCATGCCGATCAGGATGTCCGGCATGATCTGCGATTGGACGCTCATGTGGCTGCCGGTCGCCGTATCCGTGTCATGCCGGAGCGAGGCCGCCAAGATGCGCGGATTGTGGATTGTGATATCGCCGATCCGGAGGCTCTTGAAGTTGAAGGCAACCGCCTCCTGCGGCTGAGCATCGATCGTCATCCCTTCCGGCGCGGCAATGGCGCCTGGCGAGGTCGGCGACAGGCCGAAGCGGTCGAGTGCGGCCCCGGTCGGGATCACCGTCCAGCTGGCGCCGGTATCGATCATGCCGGTGAGCTTTTGACCATCGAGCTCGACATCGACGAGGAGCCATTGCGTACGAGGGTCGATATGGATCGGCAGCGCCTCATAGTTGCTCGACCAGTAGACGGTCCGGCCCTCGCAGTGATTCTGGTCGAACAGCTTCACCTGACCCGCGGCCGGATCGATCTCGAGATCCGCACTGCGAAGATTGGAGGCGCCCAGCACGCCGGCCGCCTGGCCGTCGCTGCCGTCACCGCCTTGGCCGAGCGCGTAGAAATCGATCGAGCCGCTGCGGATCGCGCCGAGCGTGACATCGCTCACCGTCACCTTGTCGGTCAGCACGCTCTTGCCGCCGAGCGGCCGCGCCGTACCGTCATTGAGCGCCAGCTCGGGCGCGGTGTGATCGACGAGGTTGGTGCGGACCGAGCGATGGGCGAGCACGCTGTCGCGGCTCGAGTCGCTGGGCGTGAGGAATTGCAGGCCGAGCTTCTGCCCCATCGGCCGCGTCAGCCCATGCCAGCCGGCCCCGGTATCGAGCAGCAGCGGGACCGGGACGGTCCCGATCTTGGCGTCCAGCAGCAGCTGGTTCTGCGGCGTGATCCGCGCTGGGATCGTGCCGATCTTGGTCAGGCTGCAGCTCGGTTCCGCCGCCATGGCGGCAGCACTCGCGACCAAAAGGACCAGCGGGAAGGGGATGAGGCGGATCTTGGCGGAGAGCATTGCTCACCTCGCTCGTTATTGCGCAGCGGCATGGCCTGCATTTACGCCGGTATAATAGATCTGCTGCTCGCGATAGGCGATGAACATGTGGAAGTTCTTGAGAATATTCATCCCGATCAGAAGATCCGGCATGAAGAGCGATTGGCGATTGAAATGGGATTCGCCGGCAAGATCGGTATCGTGCCTGAGCTCGGCAATCATGATGCGCGGATTGTGGATGACGATGTCGCCGATCTTCAACGTCTGGAAACCGTAGGCGCCGACTTCCTGCGGCTGACTGTCGATCGTGATGCCGCCCGGTACCGGCGTCACGCCCGGCGAGGACAGGGTGAGGCCGAAACGGTCGCGCGCCGTGCCGATCGGCATGGTCGTCCAGCTGGCGCCGGTATCGATCATGGCGCGGACCTTCTGCCCATCGAGCTCGACATCGAGCGTCATCCGCGCCGGATCGAGCAGCGTCGGCAGCGTGCCGTAATCGCTCGCCCAATAGACCGCCTTGTCGGGGCATCGATCCTGGTCGAAGAAATTCACTTTGCCCGCGGCCGGATCGATCTCGATGTCGATGATGCGGTTATAGGCGGCCAGGACCCCGGCGGCATTGCCGTCGGAACCGTCGCCGCCCTTGGCAAGCGCAAAGTAGTAAAGCTCGTCGGCGTGGGTGGTGCCGAGTTCCGTCGTGCCGACTTTGATGCCCTCGTTAGGGGCGGCACCACCGATCGGACGCAGTGCCACATGCGAATTGAGGAAGGTCAGGCCGAGCCGGTTCGCCATCGGATGCGTCAGGCCGTTCCACCAGGCGCCCGTATCGAGCAGCATCGGCACGTCGGTGCCGTTGATCCGAGCCTGCACGACGAGCTGATTGCCGGGCGTGATGTGCATCGCCATCGAGCCCAGCTTCTTCAGCGTGCAGGACTCATCGGCATGGGCGGGATCGAGGCAAAGGAGGGGGAAAGCGAGGGCGAGACCAAGGCTGGTCTTCCAGGACAGCATGACATGCGCTCCGCCAAGTTGCTTGCATCACGACCGCACGCTCCGCGTGCGGCTCGACTACGAGATCTACCATGAAATGCAGATGCGGGAAGCGGTTTTTCAACCACTCCTATTCAGTCGCGGAGCGGCCGGCCTTGGCGTCGGTGTAATAGATCACCTGCTCGCGCGACGCGATGTAGAGATGGAGGTGCCGCAGCACATCCATGCCGATGATCACATCCGGCGCTGTGACCGACTGGCGATGGATATGGGTCCCGGTAGCCACATCGGTATCGTGCCGGAGCTGCGTCACCACCACCGTTACCTCATGGACGGTGAGGTCGCCGATCTTGAGCGTCGCGACATCATGATCGATTCCCGTCTGCGGCTGGGCGTCGAGCGTGATGTCGGCGGCCTCGCCTTCGGGCTGCTCGATGCCGAGCTTGTGATAGGCGACACCGCTCGGCACCACGGTCCGGCTGGCGCCGGTATCGATCACGCCGGTGAGCTTCACCCCGTCGAGTTCGACTGGAACTTCGAGGTAACCCATCGCCGGTTCGACGTGATAGGGCATCGTTTCGTAATCGTCGGACCAATAGACCACCCGGCCGGTGCAATGATTGGGCTCGAACACATTGATCTTGCCGCCCGTCGGATCGATCTCGAAATCGACATCGTTCCGCGCCGCCGCCCCCAGCACGCCCGCCGCCGCATTGCCGCCACCGCCGCTGTCAGGAAAGACATAGAAACTGGTGGCATCGAAAATAACGGCCTCGCTCAGCACCGACTTGCCGCCGAGCGGATGGGCCGCACCGTCGGACAGACTGCCGGGATAGGCGAATTCGGTCGTGCGGAAATAGGCCCGCCGCTCATGCATGGTCTGAAGATTGCCGCCATAGCCGTAATCCGGCACGAGGCCGAGCCGCGCCGTCGCCGACAGGCCAAACGCATTCCAGGCGGCCGCCGTGTCGAACAGCATGGGGATCGACACATCGCCGAACTCCGCCTTCACCAGCAGCTGGTTCCCGGCCGTGAGCTCGGCATCCATCGAGCCGAGCTTCTTGAGATAGCAGCGGTCATCCGCCAGCGCCGGCACGGAGAGCAGCAGCGGCAGGGCGAGAAGGGCCGGGATGGTTTCGGACCGATGGATCCTCATGCGCCGCCCTCCGGTCTTTGTATAGGGACAGCGTATCGGTTAAGACCGTTACCAACAAGAGAGACGCAGCCGGGGTACCCTACGGGAGTTTACCGAGATGGAGTTTCGCTTCTGATGTCGCGAGCTTCCCGCAGATCAGCCTACTGGAGCGGTATTATCTGCGCCGCGCTCTCGATCCTATTCGTTCAAGCGGTTGCCAAGGCCGCCGAGCCAGCCCTCTCACCGCGCGCGAATTCTTCGCCACCTTTGATTACCATAATGGTTGACCGCGCCGATCCCCCGTTCGCGCTATGGGATGGATTGCCTATTCCTGACGCCGCAGGCCTCGATCAGAAGCTTGCTGTCTATGCGGCCGAATTTGGCCGCCCGATGATCCATCTCGTGCCAGCGCGGGAGGCTACATATCAGCACGTGGCGGAAGTCATGAAAATTCTTCAGCGATACGGCGCCAATATCGGCTTAGTCGGCAATGAGCAATTCCTTCCAGCAAGCCCGCCCATTGCGGAGCCGAAGCGCTGAGATGAACATGGAATGCAAAGTGCCCCCTACTGATCGCTCACCGCGCGCACATCGAAGAAATTGCTGCCGCTGAAGTAATAGAACGGGTCCTGCTCGAGGTTGAGCTTGCGGCTCGCGTCATGCACATGGGATTTGGTGAAGAGCAGCAGCTCGGCGACATTGACCTTGCCGGCATGGTCCATATCGGCGTCGCCCTTGAGGCCTTGGAGCAGATATGTGGTGAACAGCCCGTGCGTGCTGCCGCTCGCGCCGCTTGAATCGAGCGCCTCGCTGCGCGCACCGGCCAGGATGAAGCGGCCGATCTCGTGGCCGACACTTTTCGCCACCGTCTCGTTGCGCGCCTTCTGCTCGACCGCGTCGCTGGTGGCAAGGGCCGCGGAATAGCAGGTGTCGAGCACGAGCAGCAGGTTGCCCTGCATCTTTTCGAGCAGCGGCAGGAGCGCCGCCTCGCCATAGCCGTCCTGGCGGAAGAGATCGGCCACGATCTCGCGCTCATGCGCTTCGGTGCCGTTGCGCGCATCGGCCAGCATGTCCTGATGCTTCACGGCGAAATCGACGGGAGCGAAGTAATATTGCCCATCGATCGCTTCGCCATGGCCGGAGAAATAGAGCACGATGATGTCCTGCGGCCGCGCCTTGGCCGCGACATCATCGAGGGCCGCCGTGATCTTGGGCGCGGTCGCCTCATTGTCGAGCAGCAGTTTCGCCTCGGCCCGGCCATAGACCGGCGGGCTCGGCTTCGCCAGCATCTCGCCCACCGCCTTGGCGTCGTTTGCGGCATTGGCGAGGCGGAATTCCGCCTGCTGATAATTGCTGACGCCGACCGCGACGATGTAGAGCACGGCATCGCTCGTCTCGGTCGAAGCTGTCACGGGAGCCGCGGCCTTGGTCGCCGTGACGACGACATCTTCGCCAGGATTCGACTGGATCGCACCGTTGGCCGACGCCGTGGCGAAGCGGAACTCGTTGGCTTTGGGCGCCAGCGCCAGCACGACCGTTTCACGCCGCTGCTTCGGATCCTCCAATTCGACTTGCCGCTTGCCGTCGATATTGGCGCCATTGCGCCGGACCGTGACGCGGCCGAGGCCGCCGCCCTGATCCTCGATCTGATAGCGGGCGAAGAACTCGTCGCCGGCGCCGGACGCGGCGAGATGTTTCGCATCCTGGCTGGGCTTGGCCTCGCTGTCGGCCGGACAATTGGCGGCACCCGAGGGACGGATACAGGCTTCGAGCAGCGTCAGTTTCGGCGGCAGGCCGCTCTTCAGCACCGATTGCACGGAATTGCCGCCCTTGCCGGGATCGAGCACGGCGGCACCGCGGAAGCGTGCCAGCACGAGATCGCGCCGATAGAAGCGCCCATAGAGCTGGCCGATCGCGACGAAATCGGCCGCCTTCTGCGGGCCGTTGCCGATATGGTATCCGACCAGCGTCTCGCCCGAGACGCCGCTGGCATCGCGGCTATGGTCGAAATAGCCTTCGGGCACCCAGACGACCCAACGCTTGTCCTGGCGATCGACGAAGAGGCTCAAGGCCAGCCTGCCATCGGCCGCGGCATACCAGCGGATCGTGCCGTCGCCCAAGGCGGCCAGAATGTAGCGGCCATCGCCGCTGACATCGACGCTCCAGGCCGGCGCCGGCAGCACCTGGTGCCAGGCCTCGGCATCGGCGCGCTCGAACCGCAGATAGAAATCCGTGCCGATGGCGACACCGGCATCGCCCGGCAGGACGGCGGCCGACCGGCTATGCTCGTTCGGATCGAGCTGGATCTGGCGGCCATTGAGCTTGGGTGCCGTGCCGTTGCGCCAATCGGCGAGATTGAGCTTCGCATCGCTCGGCTGAGCGAGCTTGAGATCGGCGCGCGAAGCATTCGCCGGCTCGAGCGTGCCTTCCAGCAGATCGAAACGCAGGCGGCTCTTCGCCCCCGGCTCGAGCGGGAATTCGAGCACGCCGCCATCCTGGGAAACCCGGAACCCATCCTGCCAGGCATCGCGGAAATCCACGTGATCAGCGCCACGATGGATATGTTCCGCACCATCGGGACCGATGACGGCGAAGGATGGCTCGGCACTCGTATAAAGGGCCCCGCCGTCGGGCAGGATGGCGAGATCCGTCACCGTATCGAGAGCGGTGGCCAGCAAATCGCGATCGGGCGCCAGCGTGGCCGCGGCATGCCAGAGGCGGACGAGACGATGGCCATCGCCATCCTTGTAGCCGCCGGCGGCCGCGAGCGAAGACCCGTCCGGACGCCAGGCGACGACGGACAGCGCGCCGGTCCGCCCCGCGGCGCCATCGAGCGTCTGCAATGGCTTCAGCCCGGGCGCGCTGAAGAGGGCGACATGCGGCCCGCCGGCGCTGCCGATGGCAAGGCGCTTGCCGTCGGGCGAGAAGGCGGCACCCCAAGGCCGGCCATCCTGAAGATTGGCGAGCGCCGGCTCGGCCAGGCCCGGGCCGTAAAGGCGGATACGGCCGTCATCCGAGGTTGATGCCAGCGACCCGTCGGGCGCGAAGGCCAGCCAATTGACCGTGCCGCCATATTTATGGTCCTCGGCCAACTTCCTCTGGCCGGCGAAATCGATCAGCACGATGCCGGCCGAGCCTTGCAGCCCGACGGCCAGCAGCTTGCCGTCGGCCGAGAAGGCCAGCGCCGAGACGGCATCGGCGAAACCGCCGATGGCGCCCCGCATCCGGCCGCTGCGCCGATCGAGCACATAGAGTGCGGAGCCCTTGTCCTCGCCGGTGCGGCCACCGACCACGATGAGATCGCCCGTCGCCGCGACGGCATAAAGGGCACCGATATCCCCGGACCCGATCGGCGGGCGCCAGACGGTTTGCGGCAGGCCTGTGCCAAGCGCCCAGCCGCGCGCTGTCTTGTCGTCGGAAACCGTGATGAGCTCGCGTCCCTGATCGGCCAAGGCGAAGCGGTTGATGATGGCGCCATGCATGCCGGTCTCGATCCGGAGCACCGGCGCGTTGGCATTGTCTTGGGCCGAAACGGGCCCTGCCCCGGCGATGAACGCCAGAGCCAGGCCCAGACAGGTCAGCAATCTGCGCCGCATGGCGGAGCCTCAGCTGGTGCTCGTATCCGAATCGAGATTGAAGGCGAGCGTGCTCTGCTTCGAGGCATCGTCCACCGAATGGTCATAGGCGACCCGCTTTTCCGGGATCGTCTCGGTGGCACCGACCGCGACCTGGACATTGCGGTTGGTGCTGGTGACGGGCGGCCGCGGCGGCGGCGTATAGTTGCTGGCCGTCGCAGTCGTCGGGGACGGCCGGGGGGTCGCAGATGAGAGCGCCAGATACTGGGCCGAGACGAAGCCCGTGGTGCCGTCATCGAGGTTGACCTTGCGCCAACTGCCGCTGCCGCCCTCGTTGAAGACGCGGACATGGTCGCCCTTGGCAACGGTATCGATCTTGGCGCTGCCGGCGCTGGGGCCTGAGCGAACATTGGTGCCGGCCGTCGCCACATAATCCATCGTCGGCGCATTGGCCGCCGCGATCTGGGCCGAGCGGGTCGCCATGACGCTCTGCGCCTCGGGATCGTCCTTGACCAGCTGCTCGGACGCGAAGCGGAAGGAATCATCCTGCTGCGCCATCTTGGTGCCGTATTGGCGAGCCAGCGCCAGCTCGTCATCGAAGCGGCGCTTCTGGTCGGCGATCTGCGTTGCCCCGCGGTCTCGCGCGAGCGAGCCCTGGCGCACCTGCGCCTTGATCTGGGCGACCGTGTTGAAGCGGCATTGCTTCAAGGCCGCGAAAGTCGTGCTCGTACGGTCGATCTCGTTCGCGGCCTGCGAGATGTCGCTATTGATCGAGCCGGCCAGCTGCGTCCGGTCGGCCGCATCCTTCTGGCGCGCATTGAAATAGCCGGCCGCCCCGCCGGCAATGAGCCCGACGCCGCCGCCGATAAGAGCGCCCTTGCCGGCATCGCCGCCGGTCGCAGCGGCGCCGATGGCGCCCAGTGCCGCACCGCCAAGACCGCCGAGGAGGGCGCCTTGCATCGTCTCCTGCAAATAAAAGCTCTTGGAGTCGGCAAAGGCGACATGTTCGCGCCCACAACTATCGGACGGGTCGGCACTGCTCGAAAACATGTTGCCGCCCGACTGGCAGCCATTCAGCACCATGGCCAGGCTGCTGGCGAGCATGAGCCGCCGTGCCTGCTGGCCGAGAAACGCATTATGTGCGCTCATCGAGTATCCCCTTTTCCCCCGAAAAGACATGCCGGCTCTCCGGCACTTCTAAAATAAAGGACGTATTTACAATTTTCGGTTGCCCAACCGAACTAACATACTCAAGCTAAATCAATACTCGACCGGCTTCAATGCCGGGATCACAGGGTTTCGGCGAATAGAGCCCGATATCGGTCGGTCATGGTGTCGAGCGCATATTGGCCGGCGACATGCTGCCGGTTCGCCTCGCCAAGTATCGCCCGCTGCGCCGGGTCGGCGAGCAGCGAGGCCAGCAAGGTGCTAAATCGCGGCTCGTCGGAAACGGGCACGACATACGCCTGATTCGGTCCGGCCAGGATCGTGCGCACATCGCCGACATCGGTGGCGATGACCGGCTTGCCGGCCGCCATCGCCTCGAGCACGGAAATCGGCATCTGCTCGGTATCGGAGGTGAGCGCGAAGATGTCGAACCGCCCGACGATCCGCTCGGGCTTGGCGATCGAGCCGGTGAAGATCACGCGGTCGGCAAGGCCGAGCCGCGCCGCCTCGGCCTCGAGCCCGGGCCGCTCCGCACCATCGCCGACGATGACGAGCCGGACCGGGCGCTCCGGCGGCAGGGACGCGACGATGCGCAGAAGCCGCCCCAGATTCTTCTCGCGCCGCAATGCTGCGACCGTGCCGATCACCGGAACCGCAGGATCAAGGCCGAGCGACGCCACGAGCTCGGCATCGGGGGCGCCTGCGAAGCGCGCGCAATCGATGCCATTCGGCAGATAGAGCACGCGGGCCGGCGCCACATGCCAGCGCGTCAAAGCCACGGTTGCGAGCGTGCGCGACGGCACCACGATGCGCCCATAGCCTGCGAACAGCAGGCGCCGCATCAGGGCGCGCTTCGGATTCTGCCGCGTCGGTGATTCATCGGGACCGAAGCCATCCTCGAAATGAAGATGCGGCGCCAAGGGCCGGAGCCGGTTCGCCAGCCCCCATTCGATGGCGCCCCAATTGTAGGTCAGCAGCAGATCCGGCTTGAGCCGGCGCATGAGGGCGCGTGCGGCGCGGAGATTGGCGAGGCTGACGCCGCCCGACTTCGTGACCGGGATCTCGGCAAAGCCGCAATCGAGATCGGGATCGAGCCGCGTGCGGGCATCGAGCTTGCCGTCCATCGCCAGCACCGTGTGCCGGAACTCGCCCTTGAAGCGATTCGCCAGCGTGACGAAGCGGCTCTGCTGGCCGCCCATCTCGAATGTCGAGAAGACATGCAGAAGAAGCGGCGCCATCTAGCGCACTCCGCTCGGCCAGAAGATGATGCGGATCGTCTGCAGCAAGATGCGGGCATCCAGCAATATGTCGAAATTCTTGATGTAGTAGAGATCATATTCAAGCTTGGCGCGGGCATCCGCGACCGAGGCGCCATAGGGGAAATTGACTTGGGCCCAGCCGGTCAGGCCGGCCTTGACGACATGCCGCTCGGGATAGAGCTCGATGTTGCGGGTCAGCTGATCGATGAAGACCGGCCGCTCCGGCCGCGGCCCGACCAGCGACATGTCGCCGGCCAGGATATTGATGAGCTGCGGGATCTCGTCGACCCGCGTACGCCGGAGGATGGATCCTACCCGGGTGATGCGGCTGTCGCGCAATGACGCCCATTGCGGCCCGTGCCGCTCGGCGTCCTGGCGCATGCTGCGGAGCTTGATCAGCGAGAAGATGCGGCCGTCCTTGGTCACACGCTCCTGGCGGAAGAAGACGGGGCCGGGGCTTTCGAGCCGAATGCAGATCATGGCGATCACGAGCACCGGCAGCGTCAGGACGAGGCCCAAGAGGCTCACCACGATGTCGAGGAAGCGCTTGGCCACAAGATCGATGAGCCGGATCCGGAAGCCTTCGGCATAGACGAGCCAGCCAAGCTCGATCCAGCTGAGATCGATCCGGCCGGTCTCGCGCTCGACGAAGGCCGCGTGGTTGATCACCGAAAATCCGGCGATCTTGCAATCCAGCAGGCTCTTGATCGGCAGGCCGCGCCGCTCGTCGGCAGCGACGACGATCTCGTCGACGCCGAGCGCGCGCGCGACCTCCTCGAGCGAGCGGCCATCCGGCTCGAGGATCGCGGCATTCCGGAGCTCGATGGCCGCGCGAACCGGCGTCCCTTCCGCACCGCTCAAGATCGTTTCGGGGATGAAATGAAGGGCCGCGATCGGCCGCGCCTCCACGGTCATGCTGTCGAGCAGGTGGGCTGCACGCTTGCCGGTGCCGACGACCAGGATCGAGCGGCGGAACCATTGCCGATGCAGAAACAGCTCGAACACGGCGCGTGAGAGCGCGCCGGCGCAATAGGCGACCCCGGTCAACGTCATCACGAGCCCGAAGCATCGGCTGATGCTGTGGAAGATGATCTCATCCGGATAGATCGGCGAGAAGATCAGCCGGATGACCATCGCCTGGGCGATGGCGCCGAGGCCGAGTGCTATCGGCAGCCGGCCGAGTGCTAAAAGCGGGGCCGCGACCGAATCCCGGCGATAAAGCCCGACCGCGTAGGTGAGCGTGAGCGTGATCGCGATCACGCTCACGAGGACCGGCACGAACCCGTCGATATTGTTGATGACCGAGCGGTTCCGGAGTGCCACCAGGAACACCGTGTCGAACGCGGTAAAGAATAGGAGATCGAGGATGAAGAGCGCGATCGCCGTCGAGCGGACGTTGCGTCGAAACAGGAGCATCTTCAGCCCTTGAGTGGCCCAATGGCAGAAGCGCCCACGGATAGCGAGTATCCGCCCGATTGCGAAAAGTCGAAAATCAATCGAACCCCTGCACTCTTGACCAGCTCATCTAGAAACGTTCGGCGCGGCGAATTGTCCCGCCTGATCGCCGCGCGGGGATCGGGCGAAGCTCCAGCCATCGCCCGTCGATCTTGGCGGATGGAGTAACACACGGGGCGGAGATTGTCTGCGCCACCGCGGCGGCGCGAGATCAACCGAATCTTTATGGACGATCGTCGATATGATAGGCCGATGAACCCTGGAGCCCGATGGGATCAGGTCGAGCCGACCTGATCGCTGAATCGGTCTCTAGTTATTTTGAACCGGAGAAGATCGAGATTTCAGGTCGGCTCGACCTCAAATCATCCTGCTCCAGGAGACGCGCCGCGCATGCGGGACATCGTAATGCTCTTCGCCCTGATCGCGGCGCTGCCGATGGTGTTCCGTCGGCCGTTCGCCGGGGTCGTCCTTTGGGCGTGGACCTCCTTCATCTTTCCGGACGATTATTTCTACGGCTTCATGAACGAGGTACCGATGACGAAGATCGTCTCGGGCCTGACCATCCTTTGCGTGCTGTTCTCACGCGAGAAGAAGAATTTCTTCGCCGACAAGCTGACGATCGTCATCGCGCTCTTCGCGGTCCTGGGGATTGTCTCGAGTTTCTTCTCGACCACGGTCTATATCGATTCTTGGGACATCGGCTCGCGCACGCTGAAGGTCCTGTCCTTCTGCCTGATCATGCTGATTACCACGCGCAATCAGCTGCGCGTGCATGCGGTGCTGATGGCCGTCTGTCTGGCGCTGGCCTTCCACGGCTCGCTCGAAGGCATTCGCTTCATCCTGACCGGGACGCCGCGCGGCGCGCATTTCGCCTCGTTCGGCGACAACAACAATTTCGCGCTGGCGATCTGTCTGACGATCCCGATCCTGATGTATCTCGGTCGCTATTCGTCCCAGCGCGCGGTCCGGATCGGCTTCATGGTGGCGGCGGGCCTCTGCGCCGTGGCCGTCGTCGGCACCTTCTCGCGCGGCGGCTTCCTCGGCCTCGTCACGGTCGCGCTCGCCACCGTGCTGAGCGGCAAGAACAAGATTCGGAACGGCTTCTACGTCGCCATGGTCGGCGTGGCGCTGCTGTCCATGGCGCCCTCCTCCTGGTTCGAGCGCGTCGATACGATCGCCTCGGCGGACCAAGACACCTCCTTCATGGGCCGCGTGGTCGCGTGGAAGATGAGCGTGCTGATCGCACTCGACCATCCGTTCATCGGTGCCGGGTTCCTGGCGGTCCAGGACAAGGGAGTGTGGGAATATTACAGCGCCCATTTCGACACGCTGAGCTTCATCCCGACCGACGAGCCGTCGGAAGCGCCCCATGCGGCGCACAGCATCTATTTCGAGGTGTTGGGCGATCTGGGCTTTACCGGCCTGATCCTGTTCCTGGCGCTGCTGGCGCTGGCCCAGTTCAACATCCTGGCGATCCGAAAACGGGCGCGCATGAGCGAGCAGGCCGAATGGGCCGGCAGCCTGGCGGGATCGCTGCGCATCTCGATGTTCGCCTATATGGTCACGGGCGCCGCTCTCAGCATGGCTTATTTCGAGCTCGTTTTCGTCATCCTGACGACGCTTGTCGTGCTGCGCCGCCTGGTCGAGCATGATCTGGTGCCGCAGCCGCTCTTGCGCCCCGCCTCGCCCTTCGCGCTGCAGCGGCCCGGCCCGTCAGGCGCCCCGGCGCAGACCGGCGCCATCTGAGCCCGCATCGGCACAAAGGCAGCCCATGAGCGAGCTCGATCTGCTGCTTCGCGCGCTTCCGGTGCCGCCGCTGTCGCTGTTCCTCCTGGCGGCATTTGGATTTCTGCTAGGGCGCCGACTTCCGCGGCTCGGCCGCAGCCTCGTGGCAATGGCGGGCCTGCTCATGTTCCTCATGTGCGTTCCGGCGGTCGCGAACGCGCTCCTCGGCTCGCTCGAGACGCCGAGCGAGATCATTGGGAACGAGGTCGGCGATGCCGCCGCCATCATCGTGCTGAGCGCCGATATCGATCGCGATGCCCCTGAATATGGCGGCACCTCGATCGGCGCGCTGACGCTGGCACGCCTCCGCTATGGAGCGTTCCTCGCCCGGCGCTTCCATCTGCCGATCCTCGTGACCGGCGGCAACGCCGAACTCGACGCGCCGCCGGTCGCCCCCGCCATGGCGCGCGTGCTGAAGGAAGAGTTCGGCCTCGAAGCCCGCTGGGTCGAGGACAAATCGGCAAATACCTATGAGAATGCGGTCTTCTCGGCACGGATCCTCCAGGCTGAGGGAATCCGATCGGCCCTGCTTGTCACCCATAGCTGGCACATGCCCCGAGCGCTTCTGTCCTTCGCGCAGGCAGGCTTCGCCGTCCGGCCGGCGCCGACGGAATTCACCTCGCATTTCCGAGGACATGTCGACGAGTTCCTGCCCTCTGCCCACGCCTTTCAGGGCAGCAGCTTCGCCATCCATGAATGGCTGGGCCTGAGCTGGTATTGGCTGACCGGCGGCCCGGCGCACGCCCCGGCCCTATCATGACGCCGGGGGGCGGCTTTACGCTCTTCGCCGAATCTTAATGCTGGTGATCTAAACAGAAGCGAGGCATTTCCGGAGCCAGAGCAGGCGAGCCGAATGGTTGGAAGCTGCGAACTGACGATCCTGATGCCCTGCCTCGACGAGGCCGAGACGCTCGCTATCTGCGTCGACAAGGCACAGGCTTTCCTGGCGCGCGCCGGCATCGCGGGCGAAATCGTCATCGCCGACAATGGCAGCACGGACGGCTCGCAGGAGATCGCGCGAGCCCATGGCGCGCGCGTCGTCGATATCCCCGTCCGCGGTTATGGCAGCGCGCTCAAGGGCGGCATCCGCGCCGCGCGCGGTCGCTATGTAATCATGGGCGATAGCGACGATTCTTATGATTTCGGCGCGCTCGCCCCCTTCGTCGCCAAGCTGCGCGAGGGCTGGCAACTGGTCATGGGCAACCGCTTCAAGGGCGGCATCAAGCCGGGCGCCATGCCAGCGCTGCACCGCTATCTCGGCAATCCGGTGCTGACCGCGATCGGCCGCGCCTTCTTTCACAGCCCGTGCGGCGATTTCCATTGCGGCTTGCGCGGTTTCGATCGCAACGCGATCCTGGCGCTCGACCTGCAAGCGCCGGGCATGGAGTTCGCCAGCGAGATGGTCGTGAAGGCGACGACCAACAATCTTCGCATCACCGAGGTGCCGACGACGCTCTCGCCCGACGGCCGCTCGCGCCCGCCGCATCTCCGGAGCTGGCGCGACGGCTGGCGGCATCTGAGGTTCCTGCTGCTGTTCAGCCCACGCTGGCTGTTCCTGCTCCCGGGTGCGACCCTCTTCCTCGGCGGCCTCGCCGGCATGGCCTGGCTGCTGCCCGCCGCCCGCCAGGTCGGCACCATAATGCTCGACATCCATACGCTGCTTTACGCCTCGCTCGCTGTCGTCATCGGTGCGCAGGCGATCCAGTTCTGGATCTTCACCAAGATCTACGGCATGCGCGAAGGCATCGTGCCGGCCGATAATTGGTTCCGCTCCTGGATCGGCATCGCGACGCTCGAGCGCGGGCTGATCGCCGGCGGGCTCTTGATCGTGCTGGGCCTGGTGCTCGGTGCCGAGGCGCTCGGCCGGTGGGGCGAGAAAACCTTCGGGCTCTTGCAGCCGAGCGAGACGATGCGTCTCGTGATCCCGTCGGCCACCGCGATCCTGCTGGGTTTCCAAGTGGCCTACGGCTCCTTCTTCATCAGCGTGCTGGAGATCCGGGCATCTCGCACCGAACCGGCATTGCCGGAGCAGGTCGCGGTGCTGGAGGACGAGGTCGCCTGACGGGCGACCTCGCCTGGCCGCCGCATTGCTTGCGTTCCCCGCCCTTCATCGGGCATGACAGAGGCGTCAACCGACGGCGAGACTGGAGCAAATGGCCGAACGACCAAACAGCGCTGTCGCCCCGTCCGAAGCTGCAGGGCGCACGATCTATCCTGTGATCCTGTCCGGCGGGTCGGGCACTCGGTTGTGGCCGATGTCGCGCTCGGCATATCCGAAGCAGTTGCTGCCGCTCCTGTCCGATCACAGCCTGCTGCAGGAATCGGTCCGGCGCGTCGATGGCGGAACGTTCGCCGCCCCGCTCATCCTGGCCAATGACGAGCACCGCTTCATCATCGCCGAGCAGTTGCGCCAGATCGGCGTCAAGCCGCACACGATCATGCTGGAGCCGGTCGCGCGCAATACAGCACCCGCCGCCGCCGCCGCCGCCGCCTTTCTCGCGGCGACCGATCCCGACGCCCTCATGCTGATCATGCCGTCCGACCACATGATCTCGGATCGGACAGCCTTCCTGGACGCGCTGGCGACGGGCCAACGTGCTGCAGCTGAAGGACGCCTCGTGACGTTCGGCATCAATCCCGAACGGCCGGAGACCGGCTACGGCTATATCAAGCGCGGTGCCGCACTGCCGGTCGATGGCGCTTATGAGCTCGCGGGCTTCGTCGAGAAGCCGGATCGTGCCCACGCCGAAACCTATATCGCATCGGGCGACTACAGCTGGAACAGCGGCATCTTCCTGTTCCCGGTGAAGGCCTATCTCGCCGAGCTCGACCGGCTGAAGCCGGCATTGGCCTCGGCCGCCCGCAATGCCGTCGAGAAGGCGCAAGCGGACCTCGATTTCCTCCGCCTCGATGCCGACGCCTTCGGCAAGGCCGAGAGCGAGTCCATCGATTATGCGGTGATGGAGCACACCCACAATGCGGCCGTGGTGCCGGTCTCGATGGGCTGGAGCGATGTCGGCGCCTGGGATGCGCTCTGGGAAATCAGCCCGAAATCGAGCGAGCATGGCAATGTCGAGATCGGCGATGTCGTCGCCGTCGATTGCAAGAATTCCTATCTCCGCGTCGAGGAAGGGCTGCTCGCCGCCTTCGGCGTCGAGAATCTGATCGTTGTCGCGACGGCCGACGCCGTGCTGGTGGCGCCCAAGGACCGCGCCCAGGATGTGAAGCTGATGGTCGACCGCCTCAAGGCCGACAAGCGCAGCGAGCTGACGCATCTCTCGACCGTGCACCGCCCCTGGGGCACCTACCGGACGATCCATATGGGCGACCGTGTGCAGGTGAAGCACATCACGGTCAAGCCGGGCGCCAAGCTGTCCTTGCAGAAGCATCATCACCGCGCCGAGCATTGGGTCGTCGTGCGCGGCACCGCCCTCGTTGTCCGCGACGGCGAGGAGATCATGCTGACCGAGAACCAGTCGACCTACATCCCGCTCGGCGCGCAGCATCGCCTGGTCAACCCGGGCCGTATCCCGCTCCATCTCATCGAGGTGCAGTCGGGCAGCTATCTCGGCGAGGATGACATCGTGCGGATCGAGGATACCTACGGGCGGGTGTAATACCAATCGCCAGAAGTCTTGACTTCTGGCGATTGGTATCGCGAGCGACTGCGAGCGCGCGCCGTATGGCGCGAAGCCTCAGGGTCGCGGAGGCGACCCGCGCGGCGTCTGAGCGACCGCCTGGGTTTCGGATGAGTCCGAAATTCAGGCGCTTGGTATAAGGCCCGCCCCTTATTCCTCCGGCGGCAGCTTGCCCTGCGCCATCAGCCGCTTTTCCTGGAAGGTGAGCTTCTTCTTCCGGCCTGTCTCACGGTCGCCGAGCGTCGTGAGGAAGCCGAAGAAACCCTTGCTCGGCACCTCGGTCGCGTCGCTGTCATTGGCGACGACCCAGTAGATGAGGAAGACGAGGGCTACCAGATCGGCGACGAGGGCTACGGCTTCCATGGCGCTTTCCTAAGACCCCGCTTCCGCAAGCTCGGCCTGCTTTGCGCTTGGCCAGACCTTCTGGCGCAGCGACGGCGGCAGGAGATCGGCCGGGTTGCCCGGCAAGCCGCCCAGCTCCTCGAAGAAGAACCGGCAGACGGCACGGATCCGGTTGAGGAACTCCTGCAGATCGGCGTCCGAGCGCACATAGGGCGTGTTGCCGCTGACCAGCGACGGACTGTGATAATGGAGCGTGAAGGTGCGATAGCCGCGCCCGACGAAGCTGCGCACGAGATTGCATTGCTCCTCGGCGGTGACGCCCTCGGGCGTCAAGGTCACCGTGTTGGCGAGGCCGGTGTTGGATAGAAGGCCCGGAATGCGCAGCCGGCGCATCGCGGGCGATTCCAAGGCCGCGTGGAGCCGCGGCGGCAGGGTCGGCAAGAGCCCGACCTGGCCGCGCGTCATCGGCACGGACAAGACGCCCTCGACCGCGGCGCGGTAGGGCGAGGCATCGGCGTAGCGGAAATCCGGGCCGCCCCGGCCAGTGAGATCGGTGCCGGGCAGGATGCTGAAATCGACGGCGAAACCAAGCTGGGCCAGCGTCTTCATCGTCTCCGGCCCGACGCCGTAGCGGCCGGCTTTGAAGAACAGCGGCACGACGCCGAAATTCTTTGCGATCATCGCCTGAAGCGCCTTGAGCTTCCGCGCCTCGAGATCGGGCGGAAGATTGCCGCCGAAGGAGTTGAGCTCGGACAGCTCCTCCTCGAAGGGCGGGTTGACCCAGGGATGGAGATGCGCGCCGATGGCGCAGCCATGGCGCTCGAGGATGCGGCGCAGCGGCAGATAGCCCTCGGGCTGCGACGCGACCGCATAATCCACGACATAGATCGGCCGGGCGCCGTAGTGATCGAAGATCTCCTGCGCGCGCTCCTGGCGCGCGATCGAGCTGACATCGGTCAGGCTGCGATCGAAGCCGCCGCTCCAATCGAACTCCGCCTCGGTATCGACCACGATATAGAGCGATGGCGGATCGTCGCGCAGCACCGGCTCCTCGATATAGGAGACGCCGCCGAGCTCGAAGCAGCGCCCGCCTGTCGGCGCCATCGGCCGGAAGAGAGATTTCGGCCGGTGGCGCATAAGCGCCTCCTTGCCGGGAATGGCGCCCGACAGGCTCGACCGCATGAGCTGGGCCAGAGGCGGCCGGGTCCGCTCGGCCCAATGGAACCGCCGGTGGTTCGCGGCAACGGCACCGAGCGCGCCGCTGCGCAAGGCGCTCTGCACCGTACGCCACCAGATCGTGCCGACATGCGTGATGAGACGATCTTCTTGGCTGCCATCGAGATGGTTTTCGGCCACGAGGCCGCGGATGAGGCGTTCGAGCAGCACGCCCAGCCGAGCGAGCACGCGGCCATTGGCCGGCGTCCCGGCGAAAAGGTGATCGGCCACCAGCATCGCCGCATCCGCGGGGTCGGCCTCGAGCAGTGGGCGATAGGCGCGCTCCAGCACGGCGGCCGTGCGCGCCACCATCTCGTCGCGGCGGGTGCGCGTCAGATTCTGATCGTGCTGGCGATAGACCAGCAGCCGCTCCGGCATGATCGCGATCCGGCCGAGCGCCAGCACGCGATGGGAGAAATCAAAATCCTCGGCATATTGCAGCTGCGGGCTGAGGTAAGTGCCGAGCTCGCCGACGATGTCCGACCGGAACATCATGGTCGGATGCGCGATCGGATTGCTGAAATAGAAGAGGCACCGCAACAGCACGGGATCGAGATCGATCGGCCGCATGTCGGCGCGCAGCTGGCCGGCGGTCAGGATGAATTTGCTGGTGCCGACGAGCGTGACATCGGGATGCCGGTCGAGAAAGGCGACCTGGCGCGCAAAACGGGTCGGCAGGCAGAGGTCGTCGGCATCCATGCGCGCGATATAGCGGCCCTCGGCAACATCCATGGCTCGGTTGAGCGAGCCCACGACGCCGAGATTGACCTCATTGCGCAGGATCCGAAGGCGCGGGTCGGCGAAGCTCGCCAGGATCTCGGCCGTGCGGTCGGTCGAGCAATCATCGACGATGACGAGCTCGAAATCCTCGTAGGTCTGGGACAGCACGCTCGCCACGGCCTGGCGTAGATAGCGCTCGCCATTATAGGCCGGCATCAGCACGCTGAGGGAAAGGCGGCGCGTTCTCAACGATGAGGCCTCATGTCTCAGCACCGTCCTTGAGCTGGATCCGACAGCACCGGATGCGCGATCTTGCGAGCTCCGGAAAATACCATCGAATCGGCCTGGTTCAACATTTCTGGCCAAGCCAGGGACCGACAATATCGAACAGCGATCTAACGAAGTCTTTATGCCAAGACGCGCCGCCCATGACCCCATCGCTTTGTGGTGGATATTTTAAGACATTGCCGGATAAGGATGTTCGGGGTCGAGAGAGGATCGCATGTTCTATCGTTGGCGCACCAAGCTGAAGAGAGACCGCTTCTACCGGCTGACCAAGGGTGTGCTGGCAACGCCGCCGATGCCGATCGTCGACGCACCCTGGACCATCGTCAGCATGGTCGGCAATGACGATGTGCAGATGTACATCCTCGCGCTCAAATCCTTCTACCGGCTGGTCAAGGCGGGCCGCGTCGCGGCCCTTATCGCCGACGACATGCCGCAGCAGGATCGGCGGCTGATGGAGCGGCATTTCCCGAGCATCGAGCTGGTCATGCGGCAACGCCTTCCCACCGGCAAATGCCAGCAGGGCGGTTGCTGGGAGCGGCTGATCTATCTGATCGACCAATCCGAGACGCGCTACGGCATCCAGCTCGACAGCGATACGCTGGCGCTCGGACCCGATATCGACGAGGTGATGCACTGCATCCGCAACAACATCTCCTTCGCGCTCGGCAGCATGCAGCATCGGATCGAGCCGATGGCCAGCGTCGCGCGCGAGGCGCAGGGCATCGACAGCGACTATATCGGCATCGTCACCGAGCGGCTGTTCGATCGGTATCCGGGCGCCGAAAATCTGAAATATGTCCGCGCTTCCGCCGCCTTCACGGGTTTCGCCCATGGCGGTTTCTCGCGCGAACGGATCGAAGCCTTCCATGAGGCGATGGAACGGCTGCTCGGCCCGCGCTGGCGGGAATGGGGTACGGAACAATGCGCGTCGAACTTCGCGATCGCGAACTCGCCCGAGGCCACGGTGCTGCTGCGGCCGAAATACTCCAATTTCGGTCCGGATCATCCGCGCAGCGGCAGCGCCTTCCTGCATTTCCTCGGCACCTGGCGCTATGACGACGATTACTTCGCCAAGTGCGCCCAGACCGTGATCGCCGAGCTCAATAAAGGCGCATAGAGCCCGATGCGATCAGGTCGAACCGACCTGATCGCTGAATCGGTCTCTAATCTATTGAATCTAAACTCTTGATCTAGCGCATTCGATGAGAGCCGCGGCGTGACCGTCACGCCGCGGCTCGCTCATCATCAATGCCAGCTGTCGAGCAGCTTCTTGGCATCCGCGTGATCGGCGAAGCCCTGGTCTTTGGCGACCAGCGGCTCGAGCAGCTTCTTCGCATCGTCGCGCTTGCCGGCCGCATCCATGGCCACCGCCAGATGATAGGTGATCTCAGGATTTTCGCCTGCGAGCGCGTGCGCGCGGGTCAGCAGCGTCAGCCCTTCGCCATGGTCGCCGCCCTGATATTTGATCCAGCCGAGCGAATCGATGATGTTGGCCGAGCGCGGCGCGATCTTGGCCGCCCGGTTGATCAGCGAGAGCGCCTGAGGCGGGTCCTTTTTCTGCAGGAGCTCGCCCAGATTGTTGAGCGCAATCGGATCATAGGCGTCACGGTCGAGGATCTGCTTGTAGGTCGCGGCGGCCCCCGCCTCGTCGCCGGCCTGCATCTGCATGGCGGCGTAGTTGCGCGCGACCAGCAGGTTCTCCGGATGCGCCTTGAGCCAGTCGGCCATGCGCTGTCGCGCCTTTTCCGGATGCTTGTTGCGGACATCGATCTCGGCGAGCGCCAGCATCGTGTCGGCTTCCGGCCGCTTGGCGAGGCTGTCCTCGAGCAGCTTGGTCGCGTCGTCATACCGCTCGAGCGAGGTCAAGGTCGCGGCCATCAGGATGTCGCCGCCGCGCGGGTTGGCATTCTGATACTCGCGCGCCAGCTGGAGCGCCCCATCCTTATCGCCATGGGCGATGCGGTAGCGGATCAGCGTCTCGCGCGGCGGCAGGAAATCGGGATCGATGACAAGTGCTGCCTTGAGGGCCGCGAGCGACCCCGGCTCGTCGCCATTGGCGTTGAGGGCCGCGGCAAGGCGCAGCTGGGCCGGCGCCGAGCGCGGCAGCTTCGCCGTCAGCTTCTGGAAGGTCGTGACGGCCGCCGCCTTGTCGCCTTGCTGGACCTGGATCCGGCCCAGAAGATCGAGTGCTCCCGGCAGGTCCGGATGGGATTTGAGCAGATCCTCGACCGTCTTCTTGGCGTCCGGCACCTGGCCCTGGATGACCTGGTAATTGGCGAGCGCCAGCGGCGCCTGCGTGTCGTCGGGATCGGCGGCGATCGCCTTTTTGAGCAGCGCCAGCGTATCGTCCGGCTTGTCGTCCCGGGCCGCGAGCTCAGCCTCGGCGAGCATCGCCCGAACGCTCTTCGGATCCGTCGCGATCACCGCTTCGAGCTCCTGCCGCGCCTTGGCGATCTCGCCCTGCTGGCCATAGACCTGGGCGAGCGCGAAGTGAGCCGGCGTGAAGGTCGGATCTTCCTTCGCAGCACTCTCATACGCCTCGATGGCGCCGGCGAGATCGCCGCGCGCGGCCTTGATCTGGCCGCGATAGAGCCACGGCAGCGGCCCCTTCACGTCCATCTTGTCGACCGCGGCGAGTGCCTCGTCATATTTCCCTTCGCGCATCAGGGTCGCGATCAGCAATGCCGCGGTTTCCGGCCGCTTGGGGTCCTGGGCTGCGAGCTCGCGCAGAAGCTCGACGCCGGTATCCTCCTGGCCGGATCGGAGCTCGGTCACCGCGAGCTCGGTCTTGAGCAGCGCATTGTCGGGAGCGGCGGCCGAGGCCCGCTCGAAATAGCTCGCCGCCTTGTCGAATTGATGCAGCTTCAGGGCGGCCTGCGCCAGCAGCGCCAGCACGTGCGGATCGTTGCCGTCCTTCACCGGATCGAGCACGTCGAGCGAGGCCTGCGGATTGCCCTGCTCGAGGCGGATCGCGGCCAGCATCAGGCGCGCCTGGGTCATGCTCGGATTCTTGGACAGGACGCCGTTCAGAAGGGTGCCGGCGTTCTCGAGATTGTGGCTCTGGACGGCGATGGTCGCCACGCCGAGCGTGATCGATGACTGGCTCGAGACGAACTCGGGCGGCAGGGACTGGACAATGGCCCAGGCCCCCGCGGCGTCATGCGCGCGCGCCTGGATCAGCGCCTTGTAATAAAGGGCGAGCGGCTGCTTCGGCGCCGCAGTCAGGATCGCATTGATATCCTCGAGTGCCTTGGCATCGTTCTTCTGGTCGTAATAGACCGCGATGCGCGCGAGCCGGCCGCGCACGCCATGCGGATCGAGATCGACCGCCTTGTTCGCCAGCGTTACCTCGCCGTCCTTGTCGTTCGCGATTTTGCGCAGCTCGATCTTGACCAGCACGGCCTGCAGGTTGCTCGGGTCCGTCGCAAGCAGCTCGTCGACGAGTTTCTCTGCATCGGCCGGCCGATGCTGGCGCGCCTCGAGCGTGGCGGCGCTGAGGAGCGTGGTCGGATCGCGATGCAGCGTGAGTGCCCGATCCATCGCCGCCTTGGCGTCGGCTGGCTTGCCGGTATGATCGAGCGCCTCGGCCCGCGCGCGCAGCACGTCTCCTGCGGTCGGGTCGCTCGCATCGGTGCCGGGATCGGGGAATTCGGCCAGGAGCTCGGCCGCATGGTCCTGCGAGAGCATCGCGGTCAGAAGCAGCGGCAGATAGGCCTTCTTGTCGGCCCCATCATCCTTGGCCTGCCTGAGATCGCGCTCGGCCGAGGCGGCATCGCCGCTCCGGAGCTCGACGAAGGCCAGCTTCACACGCACCTCGGTATTGGCGGGCGCCGTGCGCGCGGCATTCTTGAGCTCGATGAGGGCGACGCGCAAATCGCCGCGATCGAGCGCCTTCTGAGCATTCTTCAGGAAGTCGGCGACGCGCCCGCTATCGACGCCTGCTTGCGCGGCCGGATCGTCATTGGCAAAGGCTGCTTCGAGGCTGGAGAGAGACACGGCAAGGCCAATGAGGGCTGCCACGCGCCACCGCCGGCTGGGACGATCGATTTCCATCATCTTTCTTTCCGAATGTTTTGAGGTCAGCGTCGCTCAGACATTATGCAGGCGTCTTAGATGGTAGAGCTGCGGACGGCTGACCCCTAAGAGCTTAGCCGATTTGGAGATATTGCCGCCAGTGATGGCGAGCACCTCCTGCAGCAGGGACTTCTCCAACTTTCCTGTTACCGTTCTGAGATCATAGGTGCGCTCCGTAGCCTCGACCTGCGCCAGATCGAGATCGACGGCACTGATCAGCTTGCCTTCCGACATGACCACGGCGCGCTTCATGCGGTTCTCGAGCTCGCGCACATTGCCGGGCCAATTATGCGCCGTCATGGCGGCCGTCGCATCTTCGGCGAAGCCCTGGACGTTGCGGCCATAGGCGCGGTTGAAGATATTGAGGAAGTGATGGCCGAGCACGATCGGGTCGCCATGCCGTTCACGGAGGGGCGGAATGTCGATCCGCACCTCGTCGAGCCGGTAATAGAGATCCTCGCGGAACTGGCCCTCGGTGATGAGCTTCGCCAGCGGCCGATTGGTCGCCGAGACGACGCGAACATCGACCGAGATCGAACTGCGCCCGCCGACCCGCTCGAACCGGCGCTCCTGCAGGAAGCGCAGCACCTTGGCCTGGAGCGGCATCGGCATGTCGCCGATCTCGTCAAGAAACAGCGTGCCGCCATCGGCCTGCTCGAATTTGCCAATCGTCTGCTTGATCGCACCGGTGAAGGCACCGCGCTCATGGCCGAAAAGCTCGCTTTCGAGCAGATTTTCCGGGATGGAAGCGCAATTGATGGCGATGAATTTTCCGGCACGCCGGTTCGACGCATGATGGATCGCGCGCGCCAGCACCTCCTTGCCGGAGCCGCTTTCGCCAAGCAGCAGGACCGAGACATCGGTCGGCGCCACACGCTCGATGATCCGTTCGATCTTGAGGATCTGCGGCGAGGCCGAGACGAGGCCGATGAGGCCGGTGCTCGCCTGCTGCCGCAGTACTTGATTTTCCTCCTCCAGCGCGTGCACGCGGAGCGCCCGATCGATGATCAGCTTGACGATCTCGATGTCGACGGGCTTGCCGAAGAAATCGAAGGCACCGCTTGCTACCGCCTTCACCGCATTGGCGCGGTCGACATTGCCGCTTGCCACGATGATCTTGGTCTGCGGCGCCATCACCAGGATTTCCTTGAGCGTCCGGAGCCCCTCGGTGGCACCGTTCTCGTCCGGCGGCAGACCCAGATCGAGGATCACCACGGGAAAGGGCTTGGCGGCCGTGAATTGGCGGATCGCCTCGGCCCTGGTCCCTGCGACCGTGACCGCGAGCGGCGCCAGCGCCCAGCGCATCTGGCGTTGCAACCCGGCATCGTCTTCGACCAGCAGCAGGCGCTGCTGCGGCTCCTGATCGATCGTGTCGGTGGCGGTCATCGAGCCTCCTCGGATTCCAGAATGGGAGCGCCGTCACCAGCCGCGGCCGCGGGCAGGACGAGTATCATGGTGGTGCCTTGGTCGGGCGCGCTTGCGACATCGATGCTGCCGCCCAGCTCGCGCATGATCTCGCGCGCCTGATAGGTGCCGATGCCGAAGCCCGAGCCCTTGGTCGAGCTCAAAGGCTTGAACAGCCGGTCGCGGATGAACTCGGCCGACATGCCGGGCCCCTGATCCTCGATCCCGACGCGGATCTTGCCGCCGATCTGGCCGAGCCGGAGCCGGATCGGCTTCTCGTATCCCGCCGCCTCGAGCGCATTGTCGACGAGATGGTCGAGCACGGTCCGGAAACGCGCCGGCGCACCGATCGCGGCCACATGCGGGCCCGGCGACGCCTCGACCGCGATATCGAGCTTGAGCCGTCGCTTCTCCTCGGCGAAGCCTTCGAGCAGTGCAGTGAGATCACAGCGCGCCGGGGTCTCGGACGCCGGTGCCGCGGGTACCGCCGCCGGGCCGCTCAGCTGCGACAGCAGCAGGCGCAGCTTGTCGACGGCATTGCGCACGGTCAGGATCAGATCGCGCTGGAATTCCTTGTTGTCGGCGAATGCCTCGGCGTTCTGGACGAGCAGACCCAGTTGGCCCGCGACATTCTTCACATCATGGATGATGAAGGCGAAGCGCTTGTTGAACTCGCTCAGCTGGCGGCTGTCGGCCAGCGCGCGCGCCATCTCCTCCTGCACGAGATAGGCGCCCAACTGCAGCGAGATCAGATTGATGAGATTGCCGTCTTCCCAATCGAGCCGGCGCGTGGCGCGCGGACGATGCAGGGCGATGAGCCCGATGACGGCTTGGCGATAGCGCAGCGGCACGATCAGCCAGGCATCGGGAAAGCGTTCGAGCCAGAGCCTTTCCGCCTCGCCGCGCGGACCCTGGGCCAGGAGATCGAGATAGACCCGCTCGGCATCGCCGAAGGGTGCCACGGCTGGATCGGCGCCGCTCAGGATCGGCAGCTCGTGCGGGAAGCCCCATTTGGAGGCGGGAGCGAACTCCTGCCGATCCTCGCGGAACAGCCAGAGCGCGCCGCCTGGGCTGTCCAGCACATCGGCGAGCGTGCGGATGACGCGAATCTCGAGATTGCCGGCCTCGATCGCAGAGATTGATTTGATGAAGCGCGACCATTCGAGCCGGTAGTCGTACTTGTAGCTGAAGAAATTCTCGTCGATGAAACGCCGGACCGCAGACCGCACGCTGTGCGAAGCGAGCCCCAACAGGGTCGCGATCGCGAGGCTGAACCCCACGATGACCGCGAAGATCGTCCCGGCGCTGCCGCCATAGTGGCGGACATAGAAGGCGGCAGCGGCCGCCCCTTGCAGCAGAATGCCGGCACCGACCAGCGTGGCCGTGTAGAAGACGATATTGCGCGAAGTGTGCACGCGAAGCTGGAGCTTGGGATTGCGCACGGCCGCTACGACGAAGAGCGGCAGCGCCAGCAGCACGACGATCGGCCTTGCCGCCAGCAGGTCGCTATCGACCTCGCGGCCGAACAGCTCGAGCAGCCGCAGCACCAGATCGAACATGAACATGCCGATGAGACCGATGCCGAGGAACTTGAGCGACCAGGAGCCGTCGCGGTCGCTGTTCCGCATCAGGTTCTCGACCAGGACCAGCCCCAGGATCGCCGCGGCAATGCGCGTGGCGACCCACGACAGGACGAGGCCGAAAGCGGCGAAAGGCTGGACCAGCCCGGCGCCGAACGCGGCATCGGCCGCCAGCACGGCAGCGCAGGGTACTAAAAGCCCGAGGAGCGCCTTCGGACTCTCCGCCACCGAGATCAGCAGCACGAGCGCCACCGCATACCAGCCGGCATCGCGCAAGGTCTCGGCCAAGCGCGGCAGCCAGGCCGGCACCGTCACCCAGATCCCCGCCGCGACACAGCCGGCCCACAGTGCCGTCAGGCTGACGGCGCCGAGCAGGAAGCTGGTGTGCCTCGACCGCTCGCTCCGCGCGGCGAGCAAGCCGGCGAACACGAGATAGGCGAAACAGGCCAGGATATGAGTGTAATAGGTCGTTACGCTATGGCTGGTCATTGATGTACTAAATTCTTACAAACCGCCCACTCTATTGATATTCTTTGAATATAGACTAGAGCCATCCGCCACGCAAGCGCACTTCCTGAATGATTTTCGCACAATCGAAGGTGATTAATTTTGTCTGAATTGCCCTACGATTGTGGACTGGCAGGTGAAAAAGCGGACTGAACCTGTGATCGGCCCGACATATTGAGACAAATCCAAAATACTTCAACCGGCGTTTGCACGATCCAGGATGGCGCGGAACAGGCTCAGCTGCCCTTCCGTGGTAGGCGCCCAATCGAACCCTTCGGCATAGCGGCGCGTCGCCTGGCGGTCCGGCAGATCGGCGAAGAGCGCCTCGACTGTCACGCGCACGCCTTCGGCACTCAGCTCGGGCATCAGGCGACCGGCTGCCGGCGAGGCCACCACCTCGGGCGTGCCCCAGACCGAGGATGCTGCGACCGGCGTGGCGCACGCCATCGCCTCGAGCAGTACATTGGCCCAGCCTTCGCGGCTGGACGCGAGCACCAGCGCATCGGCGGCGCTGTAGAGCTCGGGCAAAAGCGTCTGATCGAGATTGCCGAGGAAGCGGACTCGGTCGGCCACGCCGAGACCGTCGGCCAGCTGCTGCAGCCGGTCGCGCTCGGGTCCGGCGCCGGCGATGACGAGGTCGGTATCCGGCAGCTGGGCCAAGGCGCCGATGATATGATGATGGCCCTTGCGCTCGATCAGATGGCCGACGGAGAGGAGCGTGCGGCGGGTGAGATTGTAGCGCGCCCGCGCCGCGGCGCGCTCGTGGGGGCGGAAGCGCTGGAGATCGACGCCGTTGCGCAGCACCGTCACCCGCTCGGGCGCCACGCCCAGCTCGACCAACGGTTCGGCGAGTGCCGCACAGACGGTGATGAGCCCGTCGGCACGCGCCGCGGTGGTGCTGATCAGCCGGCGCGGCCAGCGATAGCGCGGAATGAGCGTCAGATCCGTGCCGCGCGCGGTCACGACATAGGGCAGGCCGAATTCCCGCGCGAGCCAGCCGGCCGCGACGCCGTCCGGATAGAAATAGTGGGCGTCGATGAGATCGGGGGCGTATCCCGTCCGCTTGAGCGCCAGGAAGCGTGCGCGCATCGCCCGATAGAGCGTGAAGGGCGTCACATTCATGCCGATCTTGGGCAGAACCAGATATCGAGGATGCTCGATCGTCAGCCCGTCGCGGACCACTTGGCTCGGCACGGTGCCGAGCGGGCCATAGCCCTTCGGTGCCGCCCCCGGCGGCAGCCAGGGAATGGGGGCTATGACGCGCGACGTGATGGCGCCGGACGCGATCAACTTGCGCAGCCTGGTCTCGACGAAGATGCCATGGGTCCGCTGCACCGGGTTCGGAAACAGCGTGGAGATGGTGAGAACGGAGATTGGCATGGCGCTAAGCTTTCAAGCCAATGTGCTGGGGACACAAGAAAAATCCCCCAGGACGCACATCCTGGGGGACGATCGTTTCGAGGTCCTTAGGGGGAGGATAAGGACCGGCGCCGATCTAACGTGCTTACTGCATCAGAACCCAGTTCGCATTCACGGCCGAGGGCGCCATGCCGATCAGCGTTACCGTATGGCCTGACGGGAAGGTCAAAACCGCGTCGCCGCTGGCATCGGCGGTCGCATGCACCGCCCCGCCGCCCGAATTCTTGACCTTGAGGACATCGAAGGACGGGTTGAAGTCCATGATGACCTCCTGGCCCGCCAAGGCGGCATTCACGACGGCGGTGGCGCTGGTCGAGCCTTCGCCCGCTCCGGCCACGATATAGGTGGTGCCGCCATTGGCATTGATCGTCGACCGGCCGGTACCGGCGTAAAGCACGCTCCAGCCCGTGCCGCCATTCAGCGTGTTGGTCCCCGCACCACCGGCGATCAGGCCATGGGTGCCGACGATGGTGGCGGAGCCGCCCGCATCCGGAATGATCTGCAGATCGGCGGTGCGCAGGTGATAACCGTCAGATAGCACCGGGGTCACATGCCAGCTCGGATCGGACACGTAGCCGCCTGGCTGGATCAGCGACGGCGTGTTGCCGACGAGGTAGGCGAAGGCCCAGATCGCCTTGACCGAACCCGTGGTGCTGAGGGCTTCCGCAGTCGACATCGAGGCGAGTGCCGGATAGCAGTAGGTGCAGCTCGGCGTGTTGGCGAGACCGGTCGGCGCCGTGTAGCCGGCGACGTTGGAGTAGTTGTAGGCGTAGAACTGCGCCCAGCTGTTCGCCACCGGGGCCGACTGGACGGGAGTGCCGGCCGCCGGCTCGGGATTGCTCAAGGGATCGAAGGAGAGCCAGTAGCCAGGCCCGTTCAGCGGGTTGAAGCCGTTGGCGCCGTTGGTGAAGAGTCCGGAATTGTACTGGTTGAGCCAGGCTTCGTTCGCCGACGCGTTGGTCATGCCGCGCCGGGCTGCGAGGTCCATCGTCATGGTCAGGTAGTTGCCCTGCCAAGGCGCATTCTGGCTCGAGCCGAACGCGATGTCGGGCAGATAGCCTTCGATCTGGCCTTCGGCTCCGGTCGCATGGATCTGCGTGAAGACGCCGTTCAGCCCGTTGAGATTGTTGGCGACGACGCCGGTGAAAGTGGTCTTCAGCGGATCGCCATCGGGCGCGATCCAGGCGGTGTTGGCGAAGTCGCGGATATTCCAGGCCGTGCCGCGCTGCTGATTGACGGGATAGATCAGAGCCTGGCTGCCCTGCCGATAGCCGGGATTGCCGGCGACGGCGAGATAGGCCGCCTCGAACTCAAGCTCGTCGAGATAATAATGATTGCCGGTGACGAGATAGGGCACGAAGGAAAGGTCCGGCTCGTGCGCGACATCGAGGCCCCAGCCGCCCGCATTAAAGGCGGCCGTGGTATCGAAGGTGGAAGCCAGGATGTCCTGCGGCGTCGAGCTTTCGCTGCTTCCGCGATAATCGGCCCAGGTGGTCGGATGATTGGCGATCGAGAGCGGAGCGTTGGTCGCGGCATCGCGCAGATGCCAAGGCACGGATCCCGCATCGTTCGCCTGGGCGAGCATCACCGCCTTGGCCGACGGATCCTGGCTGACCAGCCAGTTGGCCGCCCAGGCCGTGGTGATGCCGATATCCGGCCGTTCGCCGGTCTGGCCGATCCAGGGCGTGATCAGCGACGCCAGCATCGGGCCGCTCCGGGCGCCTGCAAGCGCGCTGTTGAAGGAGCCGAGCGTGCTCGTGGCAAGGCCGAGCGAGAAATCATATTCGGCAATAGCGCCGGCCCGAGCCATATATTCCGGATCGAGCGCGACGTTCACGCCCGACTGATCGGTGCCGGTCCACAACTCCTCGTGCCAGTTCGAATAAGGGTAATGGCTGAGATTGCTCTCCTGGAAGAGCGTCTTGCCCTTGTTGGTGATCGCCACGTCGTAGACGAAGCTGCTGGTGACCGTGAAGGCCTCGTCATTGGCCACGATCACATCGGTCTTGATCTGCCCGTCCGACGAGACGCGGATATCGAAGGTCGCCGTCATCTGCGCATTGAGCTTGGTCGAGACGCGCACTTCCTTGGTCAGGCTGTTGTTGATCCAGACCGCGGCCGTGCCGTCGGTGATCGCCTTGGTGACCAGATTCGAGACATTCACGCTGACAGTGGTGCTGCTCGGGCTGTGGAAGGTGAAGACCGCGACCGGGGCCCAGCCGGGCCGGACGATGTCGGTCACCTTGATGCCACCTGGAACCGGCTGGGTGCCGGCGGCGGACAGCTTCACGGTCGCCGACGAATTGGCGGCGATCGCGGGCACGCTGAGCGAGACGATGGCATGGCGGACCGAGCCGTCGGGGTTGGTTGCCTTGACCGTCATCGCGGCCGGCACGCTGGCCCCGCCGGTGGTGACGGCGCTAAGGCCCGACCCGGCCGGCAGATCGCCCTGCTTGAAGACCTGGCCGAAGGTCACGACGCGGGCCGGCTGATTGGTCGAACTGTTGTTCTGGAGCGTGACCGAGACGATCCCGCCCGTCACCGGCGAGAGGATCGTCGGCGCATAAGCGACGCCATTCACGACCTGCGCCTCGGCACTCGATGGGCCGGCAAACGCTGCCAGAGCGGCCATGGCGACCAGGCTAGCCGTTACCAGCGGCTTCACCACACTGCCGCCGGACTTGTTCTCATTCTTCAGAGAAACTCGCGAAATTTTATTGATATTGCGCATCAGATTTCCCAACACCGAGAATTTCGGAGAAAATTGCCTATTAATCTAAGACTTCAGCAACTCAACACGCCAGAAATTGTCATGAATACGATTGACGATCCCTTAAAGTGCCGTCTTGTTCTATCGGACAATCCTGTGTCTTTTATCAGCTCGTGAATATAATTTAAGAAGAACCGGAAAATATATTCTATCGGTGAAGCTTTCATTATACCGACATTTTTCCGGAAAATTTTCACTGCTTTTGCCCGAGCAAAGTCGGGAAGTCATCCTCATAGGGATGATTTAATACTTGAAGCAGGGCATTTGAGCGCGGGGGACTTCTATCCGGAACGCAGCGGTTGCGGGAGAGACATAAATGTGTGCTTTTGACGTCGGACGGATCCGGGCGGCACCCGTTCGCAGCGCTTGTGCGGAAGCGCGTCAGCGCAACGCGTTCGGAGCGCTGAGCGCCTTGAGGGCTGCGTCGTCGGCGCCCTGCTCGACATTGCCGCGGAGCCGGAACAAGAGGATTTCCGGCCCGTGTTCGGCATCGCGATAGATCAGCTCCCAGCGCGCGGGATCGAGCGCCCGCGCCGCTTCCACCTGATCGAGATGCGCCCAATCATCGTCGTCGCCGCGTTTGCGGAAGAGCACCAGCGGAATGGCATAGCGGTCGATCTCGGCCATGACCTCGGCCGGGTCGGCGAAGCGTGGCTGATAATCCTCGCTGTTATAGCCGCCGCCGCCCAGCAGCCGCGAGCCGCGGATGGCATAGAGGCTCGGACGCGCCGGATCGAGCATGGCGAGGTCGGCGACGGCTTGGACCTCGGCCTGATAGTCGGTTGCTATGAGAACTGACGGATTCCCTGGGATATGGGCCCGCCAGATCGCCTTGGCGGCTCCGATGATGCCGCTGTCATCCATGTCGTTTTTCAGCTCGGGCGTTTGCGGCAGCGCCGAAAGGGCGAGCAGGCCGAAAGCGATGACGGCGTTGCGCGGCCGGCTGCCGGGCACAGAGGTCAAGAGCCGCGAGGCCGCGTAAGCCGCGAGGATCAGGGCCGGTGGAATGGCCGGGATGACATAGCGCGGTTCGAGGGCGGCCGGCACGATCAGCTGGAAGATAAGCACAGCCAGCAGGAGCGCGCCCGCCGAAAGCGCCACCGCGTCGACCCCACGCCCCTTGAGGCATAGGAGCACCAACCCTGCGAGCGCCAGGAGTGCGACCAGCAGGCCGAGCGAATGGAGCAGCACCGGCGGATTGGATCCGGCAGCGGCAATCAGATAGTCCCACCCGGCAGCGAATCGGAATCCCGCCTCGACGCGACCGCCCGTCACGAGATACCAGGGGCCCGCCAGCATGATGACGATCGGTACCGGCGCCCAGAAACTCCAGCAGCGGAGCAGCTCGAAGCGCCGGCCCAGCAGCAGGACGAAGGGCGGCAGCAAGGCGAGGCAACCGGCATTGCCCTTGATCATGAGCGCCGCCGCGGCGATGACGCCGAAGGCGGCGGAATAGCGCAGCTGGACGGTTTCGAGATAGCAGGCATAGGACAACGCCGCGGCGAGGCAGAACAACGCCACCGGCACATCGAGCATGAGCGTCGTGTCCGCTGCCTGGACGAGAGGGGCGGTGATAAAGGCGGCGGCGGCGAAGAGCCCGGCCGCGCGGCCGAAACGCGGTGCAAGGCCGGCATAGAGCAGTACGGCCGTGAACGCTGCGACGGCCGCCGACAGCATCAGCATCGACGCGCGCGAGGATGAGAAGATCAGCATCCAGACCGCTTCGATACCGTAATAGAGCGGCGGCCAATGCCCGATATCGACCAGCGGATAGTGGCTGTGAAAATCGATCAGGAAGTGAACGGGGTTCTGGAACGGCCATAAACCATGCAGCAGATAATCGTGGATCATGCTGCCGGAGACATAGTGGCTGTTCGCGTCGGTGACGAACTCGGCCGAATAGGCGGAAACAGCACTCTGCAGCCCGACGATCCCGGCCAGCAACAGCAAGAAAAGGATCGTAAGCTCGGCGGGGCGGCACGATCGCCGGATGAGTTGGCTCATGCGCCCTGCCCTGTCCGCGTTAATCCTTTGGTCTGCTCTCTTTAGGCATAACGAGCGCCAATTCGGCCGGCAGCTCTAGCACTTGCCCGCAATGATTGGCAATGTCCCGGTCGGCGGCAAAACAATGGACCCCGCGATGAGACGGAATATCGTTTGCCTGCTGGGCATGTTGTGCTTGTTCGGCCGGGCCGAGGCCGCGACGCCGGCCGATTTCCTGAACATGACCGTCTCGACCAGCGATGGGTTGCTGCGCGCCTTCGCCGATGCGCGGCCCGGCACTGTGATCACGCTCAAGCCCGGCACCTATCCGATCCGGCGCACCGAGCTCAAGGCGCATGGCGAGCCCGGCCAGCCGATCACGGTTCGGGCCGCGGCACTGGGCGAAGCAAAGCTCGTGACCGACGATGTCGAGGCGCTGGTCGTGAGCGGCTCCGATTGGCTCTTCGAGAATCTGGAGATCGCCGGGACCGGCCCCGGCACCGACCATGCCTTTCACATTCTCGGCGGGGCGGACCGGACAATCATCCGGCACAACCGGCTGCGCGACTTCAACGCGGCGGTCAAAGGCAATATCCGCGACGGGCGCTTCGCCGACGATGTCGTGATCGAGGATAATCTCATCTACAATGGCGCCGTGCGCGACACCGACCTGCCGGTCACGCCGCTCGATATCGATGGCGGGCGGCGCTGGGACGTGCGCGGCAATTTCATCGCTGATTTCGCCAAGGCAGGCGGCAATCGCGTCAGCTACGGCGCCTTCATGAAGGCCGGCTCGTCCGACGGGATCTTCGAGCGCAACCTCGTCATCTGCGAATGGCGGCACAAGGGCTTCACGCGCATCGGCCTGTCCTTCGGCGGCGGCGGCAGCGAGGTCCCGGAAATCTGCGAGGACCGGACCTGCACGCCCAAGCACACCAACGGCATCATCCGCAACAACATCATCATGAATTGCCCGGCCGATGTCGGTATCTATGTCAACGCCTCGCGCAACATCAAAATTCTCGACAACACCATGATCAATACCGGCGGCATCGATATCCGCTTCCCGGAAAGCAATGCTGAGATCCGCAACAACATCCTGAGCGGCCGGGTGCGCGAGCGCGACGGCGGGACGCTGAAACAGGACAATAATTTGTCCATCGACTCGGCCATGACGCTGTTCGCCGATGCCGCTTCCGGCGATTTCCGGCTGCGCGACGGCACCGCGATCCGCGATCGGGCACGCGCCATGCCCGAGGTGCCCGACGATTTCTGCGGTAATCCGCGCGGCCACGACCGCACCGATTTGGGCGCCATCGGCTATAGCGGACCATCCTGCGACCGGGCCAGGCAATTGCTGAGCGAGGCATCGCGATGAGTACCGAGACCCGCCGCCTCAAGCTCCTCTATCATCACCGCACGCGCTCGCGCGACGGCCAGTCGGTCCATATCGACGAGCTGATCGCCGCCTTGCGGTCGGAAGGCCACGAGGTCGTCGTGGTCGAGCCGGAGCGTGTCGACGCCACCAAGCCGTCGCTCAAGAAAACCGTCATCCCGAAATTCCTCTACGAGCTGATGGAGCTCGCCTACAGCGTCGTCGAATATCGCCGCCTGGCCGCCGCGGTGCGCGCATATCGGCCCGACGCGCTCTATCAGCGCGCCAATGTGCTGATGCTGTCGGGCGTGTGGACGGCGCGGCGCTTCAATCTCACCTATCTGCTGGAGGTCAATGCGCCGATCGCCACGGAGCGCTCGAAATATAACGGCATGGCGCTGCCCGGCCTCGCGGCCTGGACCGAACGGATCATGTGGCGCGCCGCCGATCATGTCCTGCCGGTGACTTCCGTATTGGCCGATCTTGTTGTTGCAGCCGGCGTCCCGCGCGAGCGCATCACGGTCATTCCGAACGGCGTCGATCGCAGCCGGTTCGCAGCCCTCGACCCTAAGCTGGCGAAGCAGAAGCTCGGGCTCGACGGCAAGCTCGTGCTGGGCTTCACGGGCTTCATTCGCGAATGGCATCGGCTCGACCGCGTCATCGGCCTGCTGCCCGGGCTCAAGGATGCGCATCTCCTCATCGTCGGCGACGGGCCGGTGCGGGCCGAGCTCGAGGCGACGGCGCGCGCGCAGGGCCTCGCCGATCGCGTCACGATCACGGGCGTGGTCGAGCGCGATGCCGTGCCGGCCTATGTCTCGGCCTTCGATGTGGCACTCCAGCCCGAGGTCGTCGCCTATGCGAGCCCGCTCAAGCTGTTCGAATATATGGCGCTCGGCCGCGCGATCGTGGCGCCCGACGCGCCCAATATCCGCGAGATCGTCACCGACGGCGATGACTGCGTGCTGTTCGATCCGAAGGATCCCAAGGGGCTGCTGCACGCGATCGAGCGGCTGGCCGGCGACGCGGCACTGCGCGAGCGGCTCGGCCGCGGTGCCGTCGCCACGATCGAGAGGCGCCGGCTGACCTGGCGCGGCAATGCCGTCACGGTCGCGGGCCTGGCCGCCGATGGACGGGCCTAAACTCAGGCCGCGCGGATCCGGCGGAAGCGGTCGAGGCTGAAGCGGAGCGTATCGAGCACGAAGCGCTCGGCGCTGTCGGGCATGCCCGAGGCGCGCCACAGCAGCAGCAGCACCGCGACATAGGTAGCGGCACCGACCAACGCCGTCACGGCCGCGGAGAGGATCACATCAGGAATGGCGCCGGAAGGCGTGGACCAGCCGAAGCCGCTCGCATAAAGAGCGGCGCACATCACCGCGGTAGCAAGGGCCGGCCGCCAGGTCTGGGCCGCCATATCCGAGAGCTTGCCGTTGAGGATCCGCATCGTGATGACAAGGAAGCCCAGGGCTTCGAGCGTGATCATCGCGACGAAGACCGCGGTCACGCCCAGCAGCCCCCAGTAATGCGCGCCGATCGCGGCCCCGCCGATCGCGAAGGCGGCGCTGCAGGCGACGATGTAGAAATTGTAGCGGATGTTGCCGGTCGCCGATAAGGCGATGTTGCTCATCGTCATGATGACCATCGGCGGCGAGGACGCGGCGATGATGGCGATGATCAGCGTCGCCGATACCCAGCTCGGCCCGAGCCCGATCATGACGATATGATGCGCGAGCGAGGAGATGCCGAGGGCCGCCGGCAAGGTCACCATCAGCACCAGCCCGATGATCCGCGGCACGTTATCGGCCGTGTTGCCGCCGGCATTGCGCGAGGCCGAGATGCCGGCGAAGGCGGCACGGCCGATCGGCTGGACCATCTCGGTGATCGGCAGCTGCGCGATCTCGGCCGCGATGTTGAAGATGCCGACATCGGTCGGCGACAGCATGGCGCCCAGCAGCAGCGTCCAGCCGCGATCGCGGATGAATGTCACGACCGAGGCGGCCCAGCTCCAGAAGGAATAACCCGCGAGCTCGCGCCAGGCGGCGAAGGTCGGGCGCGGCAGGAACGGGCGCATGTAATAGGTCATGAAGAAGCGGCAGACCTTGCCGGCGATGATGCCGATAACCATCGCCCAGAAGGTGCGCTCGATCAGCACCGAAGCGACCGTGACCGCGACCGAGATCAGCCGCGGCACCAGCTGCAGGATGAATTCGCGATCGAACTGCAGATTGCGGCGGAATTCGGCGATAGCGATATTCTCGCAGCCATCGAGCAGCGGCAGCACCGAGATGGCCAGCAGCACCGGCATCAGCCGCGGTTCGCCGAAGGCGCGCGCGACAAAGGGTGCCGTCGCCAGGACCAGAAGCGAATTCACCAGGCCGCGCAATGCTGCGATCGTGAAGCCGGTATCGAACAGCACGCGGGTGGGATTGGCCGAGCGGACAATCGCATCCTCGGTGCCGATCATCGACAGCGCGTCGAACGCATAGACATAGGTGGTCGCGATCGCGACGATGCCGAAATCGCCAGGCACCAGCAGGCGCGCCAGCAGCAGCGTATTGCCAAGCCCGAGCAGCCGGCTGGCGAACCGCCAGGAGACGAGCCAGGCGGCACCGAGTGCGGTGCGGCGCGCCAGCGAGGAATCGTCGCGCTCGGTCACGCCGTCAGCCCTCCGCACCGCTCGACCCACGGCGCGCCAGCCCCTTGAGGCGCCGAGCGGCGCTCTCCAGCGTGAAGGCCAAGCTCGGGCGCTGGACACGGCACCAGATCAGGCTTTCCGTCTTCTGTGCCAGGCTGCGCTTGTATCGGCTGTCTCCCGCTAGAAGGTCGTAATGCTGAAGGCCCGCCGCCTCTGCCGCCGCAATACGCAGCGCGTGAGCGACCAGTCCCGGGCGGTCGCGATTATCGTCGCCATATCGGAAACCGCCTTGATAATTCATGACCTGATGCTGGTGGAGAAAATTATAAAGATAGCCCAGAATCCTGGTACCCGCAGCGATGCGGACGAGTTCGACCCGCCCGGCCGCGATGCCGGAGCTAATCAGACGATGATGAAAATTTCGCTCGAACGGGGTGCCGAATGCCCCCGCCTTGCCGCGATCCTGCCAGCGGCCTTGATGGAGCTCGATCAGCCCCTCGAAGAAATCGAGCGCTTCGGCAGCACTTGCCGCGGTGGTGAGGGTCAGCGGCCCGGCCGCTTCGGCGTGGCGCAGCGATTGGCGGACCTGGCCGCGGCTGTTCGCGGAGAGTGAGTCGAGCCAGGACCGGCCCGCGGCGCGAAGCCCCGCGAGATCGACGCCGTAACAAAGGCTCTCGCGATCGAGCTCGGTCCGGAGGCCAGCCATCCGCGCCGCGGCGGCGTGAGATTCCGGAACACCGGCCAGCACCAACTCCTGCCAAAGACCTGATGTTTCGTCATCGGCAGCGAGGGCCGCAAAGGCCTGACCGAGGACGTCGGCCGGCGCGTCCCGCGTCAGCAAGAGACCGTTATATTCGATCTCGAGCCGATCTTCTGCAGGCCGGCCGGTCTGGTTGAGCAGCAGCTGGCGCACTGGC
This sequence comes from uncultured Alphaproteobacteria bacterium, assembly GCA_963762435.1. GTDB lineage: Bacteria > Pseudomonadota > Alphaproteobacteria > ATCC43930 > CGMCC-115725 > JAXDMU01. The sequence goes on from CAVXLN010000003.1 coordinate 90,948, forward strand.
AGCACCCCATGCCGGCGCAGGCGGCGCTCGCAGAAAAGCCCGAGACCGATCGGCCTTCCGGCGTCGGAAAGGCGCAGCACCAGCGGCTTCGCCTCGGTCGCGTCGAGCCAGCTGCCGATCCAGAGCCAGGATTGGAAGAAACTGTGATCGGCGCGGGCTTCGAGCGCCTGCCACTCCGCGGCCAGGCCGGCTGATGCCCCGAGCGGCGTGAATTGGACCTCGATCGCCACGGCAGGCGCCGGTCAGCCGAGGCTGCGGCTCAGGAACGGCCCGACGAAGTTCGCGACCGGCAGGGGCAGCTTCTGCCATGCCTTGATCATCAGCGCGTATTTGGGATTGAGCGGGTTCTTCTCGGGCAGCTCGGTGCCCGGCTTCAGGCGATATTCATATTCGAGCCAATCCGGCTCGAAGCCCCAATTCTTCTTGAAGGAGAAAGCGCCGGTGCCGGCCTTGCTGCGGCCGAAATCGAAGCGGCGGCAGCCGCGAAGTGCGGCACGCCGCATGACCTCCCAATAGAGGAAATCATTCGCGCCGGAGCGTCGAGCATCGAACGTGCCGCCGCCGTAATAGGGCATGACCGTATCGCGGAAATAGAAATTCATGACGGCGCTGACCGGCCGCCCGTCATCGAGGATGGTGACGACATCGCAATCGGATCCGAAGCTCTCCATCAGCAGATGGAAATAGCGCTTCGGAAACATCGGCGTGCCGAGATTGCGCACGCTTTCGGAATAGACCCGGTAGACGCGCGCGGGATCGGCATCGACCTCGCTCTTGAGATTGCCCTCGAGCGTCTTGCGAACGACCGCCCGCTGCTTGCGCGGGATCGCTTGGAGATTGTCCTTGTCGTCGGCCGAAAGCGAACGGGCGAATGTCGCATAGAGGCCGGACTTGACGGCCCAGCCTTCCCGCGCGGCCTTGCGGCTGCGATATTCGAGATAGTCGGCGCCGACGCTGTCCATGAGTGCCGCGGCCGCGGCATCGAGCGCTTTGGCCGCAGCGTCATCGGCCGCGAGCGGCCCGCCCTCCATGCAATAGGCAGTCGAGATCAACGCATTGCCGAACAGCAGGCTCTTGAGATGGGCGAGCGGCAGGATACCGACGATGTCGCCGCCGCGTTCCGCCACGAGATAGGGTGTCGCCTGCCCGAAGGCCGTGCCGAGCACGCGGCGCCAGCCGAAGCGGTGGAAGAAGGTCGCGTCCGGCATCCGCGCGACGAAGGCGTCCCAGGCGGCGGCATCCGCCGCCACGGCCTGGCGCACCGAGACCGGCCGCGCCGCGATTCCGGGAACGACATGGGTAACCGCCTCGGAACCGGGCGCCGCATGTAGCGTGGGCATCATACCGAAATGACCTCAGAATCTGCTCGTGATCGACACGACGATCGCGTTCTCGACCGCAGTTCCGGGAACGCCTGAGAGATTGGCCAGATCCTGTTCAAGATGAGTATACCTCAATTCGGCGCTCATCTTCGGATTCAACTCATAAATAAGGCTTACCGAGGCTCGCAAAACATTGTCGTCGCCGCCGCCTAGGATCAAGGGCGTACCGCTCGAATAGGCGAACAGCGCGTCGCCGCTCAGCGACGGAGTCAGATGATGATTGACCTCGATCGAGCCGCCGGTCTGTTCCTGATGCGGCAAGACGGCGCTCGCGGCCACGGTCTCCGTGTCCTGCTCGGTACGGAAGATCGTGGCGGTATAGTCGGTGCGCAGCCCGTGCAGCACGAGTGCCGCATTGATCTCCCGGAACCGCGACAGCGGATTCTCGAGCGACAGCTGGTTCGCGGTCTGGCCCGTGAAAGGCAGGCCGGTCTGCGTATTGATTGGTTGATTGGTCAGCGGCGAGACGCCGAGCTGGCCCAGATTGCCGAGCAACTGCTGCTGCAGCGTGGTGATCTGGTCGGTATAGGAGGCAGTCAGCGTGCTGCGCGCACCGATATCGTAGCGGAGATTGCCGTTGAAGGTCGGATGCTTGTTGCGGATGCCGGCCTCGGCACTGACATCGAGACGAGGACCCGGTGTCAGCCGGAGGCCGCCTTCGTAGATCGGTCCGCTCAGCCCGCGCTCGAGCTGCTGGGTATCGGTGATCTGCTCGTAGCCGAAGGTCGACAGCAGCTGGACGAAGCGGTTGATCGAATAGTTGATGTCGGCGATCGCCGTGCGATCGGCGATATTGTCGTGCTCTTGCGTGGTCTCGGTATCCTGCAGCGTGCCGTCCCATTGCAGCTGCGTGAAGGCCGGGCCGCTCGAGAGCTTCTCCGTCAGCGTATTGACGATCGTGTTCTGCGCGACGCCGAGATCCGTCAGCTGGTTCGGCGTGGTGTTGACGGTCGGGCCGATCGGCGTCGAGAAGAAGGTCCCGCCGGTCGACAGCGACAACCTGTTCAGCCCCCAATTATCGAAGGCGTTGGTCAGGGTCGGGCCGATCAGATAGCCATAGGTGTCCTGGTAGCCGCTCGTGGCGCTGCTGGGCACGGTGCGATCGGTGGCACTCTCGGCAGCGCCGGGTCCGATGAGGAGCGGCTGGGCGAAGAACCGGGCATCGATCGTCAAGAGCTGTGGAATCAGCTCCGCCCGGCCGACGGCGTTCAGATTCTGCCGAAGCCCGTCGAGCGAAGGGTTGAGCGTATAGAGATCGCCGGCGATCGAATAGAACAGGTCACCCGTATAGTGCGGGCCATCATCATGCACCGAGAGATCGATCTCAGGCGTCGTGATGATGTCGTCCTTGCGATCATCGACCGACTCGAACGCGTTATCGGTAAAGGTCTCGCGCAGCGTGCCCGAAAGCATGATGCGCAGTCCCGTGCCGGTCAGCGGCAGCAATGGCTGCCTCGTATTGGTGACCGGCTGCCCGGGCGCGCCCGGGAGGGTGGATGCAGCGGCGGGCGGAATCGGTACGACGACGCTGTCGGGCCCGGTCGCGCCGAAATCGGGCGGCGGCACTTCCTGACCATAGGACGGCAGAACCGAGGTCAGCCCCATCCCGACCAGCAGAGTCAGGCTCGAGCCGACCCGGCCAGCGGTCGGGCGTTTCGGTCTTCTGCGCATGACGCGTCCCGCGCCGGCCACAGCGATCAGAAGTAGCTGAGCGGGATGATAATCACGTCACCGGGCAGGAGATCGGCGTTCGCCGAGATGTCGCCATCCTTCAGAAGATCGTCGAGCCGCAGATTGTAGGTCACTTCCTGGCCATTCTCGCGCCGGATCAGCGACGCCCGGTTGCCGGCTGCGAACTGCGTGAGGCCGCCGACCTGAATCATCACGTCGAGCACGGACAGATGCTCGCGATAGGGCACGGCGCGCGGTGTCTGCGCCTGACCGACGACGCGGACCTGCTGCGAGAAGGGGCCGACGAAATTCGTCACCATCACGGTGACGATCGGGTTGTCGACGAATTTCTTGAGGCTGCCCTCGATGTCGCGCGCGAGCTCGGTCGGCGTCTTGCCAGCCGCCTGGATATCCTCGACCAGCGGGATCGAGATCTTGCCGTCGGGGCGCACGGGAACAGTGGTCGACAGCTCGGTGTTCCGCCAAACGAAGATCTGCAGCCGGTCATCAGGGCCGATCAGATATTCCTCGTTCACTGCACCCGCGACCGTGCCGGGCGGTGGCAGGGAGGGGCCATTCGAGCAGGCGCTGAGCACCAGCGTCGCGAGGGCGAAAGCAAACATGCGAACGAGCCCGCCCTTCCCCGGGGCAGCCGAAGACATAGCCAACATTTGGAACCGCCCCTCCCGGCAAGGCCGTAATGGCCGAACGTACGTAAATAGTTTTTACAGAATCTTGCGTATCAAACATTTGCGGGACGGTCAATTGCGTGTTTGGGGAACATGCCCCATAAGATCGCCCGTCACGCGATAGAGCTATCACATCATCAGCATTATGCATGTCAGAAAGGTTAATCTTGGCGACGGGCTTAGCCTGCTGCGCCCTTTGCTGCAGCGAGCCGGCTCAGCCGAAGGCAGTGCCGGCTGGTTCGAAACGCTGAGTGCCACCACGCTCAGCCCCGGCGAGCAGGCGGTCATGGCGGTGCTCGCGGAGGGCGATGATGCGGCGCTGGCCGGTCTGCCCCTGGTGGAACGGCCGGACCGTTCGCTACGCGCGCTGACGGCCCCCTATACCACGCTCTATGCACCGCCGCTTGGCAGCCCCGACGCCGCCGAGGCGCTTGCCCGCGGCTTGCGGCCTTTGGTGCGCGGGCGACTGGTGCTCGACGCGCTCGACCCCGCGGACCCGACCGTGGCGGGCCTCGTCCGCGGCCTTGCCGCAGGCGGACTCGCGGCGGCCCGGTACCGCCATTTCGCCAATTGGCACGAGGAGATTCCGAGCTTCGAGGCCTATTGGGCCGGACGGCCGTCCGATCTCAAGGAAACGGTCCGGCGCAAGAGCCGGAAGCTCGAACGCGACAGCAGGCTGCGTTTCGCCTGCTTCACCGCGCCCGAGGATATGGCGGATGCTGCCGCCATTTATGAGACCATCTATGCCGAAAGCTGGAAGGAGCCGGAGCCCGATCCGGACTTCATCGGCACCATGCTCCGCTCGCTCGCCGAGGAAGGGGCGGCGCGCGTCGGGATCGCCTATATCGACGAGGCGCCGGCGGCCGCCGCGATCTGGCTCGTTCGCCATCGCCATGCAACCATCTTCAAGCTCGCCCATCGCTCCACCCAGGACCGGCATTCGCCGGGCACGCTCCTGAGCCACTGGCTGCTCAAGCGGCTGGTCGAGAATGAGGGGATCGCGACGATCGATTTCGGGCGCGGCAATGACAGTTATAAGAGACAGTGGATGGGCCAGTGCCGCGACCGGATCGGGCTGATTGCCGCCGATCCCCTGTCGCCCCGTGGTCTGGCGACAGCGTTCCGGCATATCTGGCCGATGCGGCTGCGCCAGCGTCTTAACGGTGGGAAGGAATAGCGGGAGGCTCAGGCGGCCGGCGTCTCGCCGACGAGCCGGTCCCGGCGCGACCGCGCGCCGTTGCGCAGCAACGTAAAGGTCGCACGCACCTGGCGCGCATGCGGCGAGGTCGCGAACAGATCCATGCAGAAATCGATATAGGCATAGATCTCTGCCATCGGCGTGCGCGGATCCTCGAGCAGATCCTCGATGACCCGCACCATGGCCGCGCTGTCGGCAGTATCTTGAACCGAGTCAGGAAACAAATCGGTAGTCATGATAATCCAATGTGCTTTGCGGCGATCAGGCCGAACGATCGACCGATCGACTGAGTTTTTATTGTCGTTGCTTTGCTAGACGTGCCGGCGAGCCGCCTCCAGCGCTTGACGCCGGGTCGCGAACGCGCCGGCATAATCGTCGCGCCCAATCAGCAAGCGCCACTCCGAGACGGTCCGCGAATGCTCGCGAACCGTCTCGGCAGCACGCTCGTGCTTGAAGATACGGACAAAAACGCCGTTCATCGTGCCTTCATAATAGCCTTCAAGTACCTGCTTCATATTAATTTCCCCTGGGATACAGGGTTAAGAATAAATTAAACCGCATTCAAGCTAAATGCACGGGGCGTGCCAAAAAGCAAAATCAATGGCTTAGGTCAGCCCCCCGCCCCCTGCTGTAAGAAATTGCTACAGCCCTGATCGGAGAAGGATCACCGAGGATCCTTCTCCGATTGCCATAGATTCAGCGCGCCGTGCGGCGCCGCCAAGCCGCGAGACCGATCAGGCCAGCGCCGACGAAAGCGAGCGAAGCCGGCTCCGGCACGTCGAAGACGAGCGAGTCCGGGGCGCCGGCGTTTTCGACATAATCGAGCTCGATCGTGTGCGGACCGCTGCCAGTGACGCTGAAGATGTCGGTATTGACGCCGCCAATCTCCGACAGCTCTTCGATGCCGTCGACGAACACGGCCGAAGCGCCCTCGCTCAAGAGCGACAGGATCGCCGGCCCGGTGAAGCTGGTCGTGATGCTGATGTAAGTATTCGTGAACGAGCCTGGCGTGCCGAGAAGGACGCCGTCGATCGACGGAAGATCGAAAGAATTGAGCGAGATATACTGAAGATTATTGGGATTCTTCCCGCCGTCATTGAAGAAATTGCCAAAACTATCCGTCTTCTTGGCGGCAACCCCGAAATTGATCGAGTTAGCGGTGAAGGCAGCCGTATCGTTGCCGACACCCAGAAAATCCCCGGCAGTCGTTTCGGTTTCCAGCGTTTGCGTGTTCTGCATGCTGGGAGAGGTCGGAATGTTGACCTCGAAATTGAAGCCAGTCCACACTTGGCCCGTGAAACTCGTGGCCTGTGCGGGGGAGCTCCCGGCGACGGCCGCGGAAAGTGCGGCAGCAGCGAGAGCCGTGTGAAAAGCAAAACGCATGGAGATCACCATCTCTCGGGTTGAAAGTAACCAGGGATTCCCTAGCCCGAGAGTTGCTCGCAGCTTTTATGCCAGCCGAACGAATCGTTACTTTTCAGTTAATTAGCGAATCAACGCCGCGAAGATGGTAATAGAATTTTACAGAATCGACGTGTAATATTATCGCAATATTTATGACGCGGAATTGCAATACTTCGCAGAATCCCTTCAGGCAGCGTGGGTTTTGTCGAGAAAGCCCTGGAACATCCAGAGCAGCCACAGGGCGCGGCTATGGTCGTAGAGTCCGCTCTCATGCTGGTCGGCGAGCCGCGTGATCTCGGCCCTATTGAAATAGCCGCAATCGGCGAGGTTAGCGCTCGCGGCACGGAAGGGGGCCTGGAGCGGCCCGCGGAACCATTGTGCGAGCGGGACGGAGAAGCCCTGCTTCGGCCGATCGAGAAAGCCGTCGGGCAGCAGCGGGCGAAGCGCCTGCTTCAACACCGCCTTGCCCGAGCCGTTCTGCAGCTTGGCCGCGCGCGGCAGCCGGGCCGCCCATTCGACCAGCGTGTGGTCGAGCATCGGCACGCGCACTTCCAGGCTGCAGGCCATGCTGGTGCGGTCTACCTTGGTCAGGATATCGCTCGGCAGCCAGGTCTTCATATCGACATACTGTGCCACCGCGACCGGCTCGTCGCTCGGCGCCCGCGCCATGTGATGCTCGATGAGATCGGCGGCATTGTAGCCCTGCAGCTCGTGTTTCAGCCCGTCGCTGAAGAGGCGCACCCGCCCTTCGTCATCGACGACCGAGAGGTTGGCGAAATATCCCGCTGCGGAATCGAGCCCCAGCTCCTGGAACGTATGGCGGGCGCGCAGGAAGCGCGGCGCCCAGTCGAGCTGAGGATATGCCTTGCCCAATGCCGTGAAGAGCGGCCGCCGGACGGCGCCGGGCAGCAGGCCGCGCAGCGCCTCCTCCTTGTCGTGAAAGCGATAGCGGCGATATCCGGCGAAGAGCTCGTCCCCGGCATCGCCCGACAGCGCCACCGTGACATGCCGGCGCGCCAGCTGGGATACGAGATATGTCGGCAAGGCCGAGCTGTCGCCGAAGGGTTCGTCGAACATGCCGGGCAGCCGCTCGATGAGCGACACCTCGTCGCCCGCCATCCGCTCCACCACCTGATTGGTGCCGTAGAGGGATGCCACCTCGGCGGCATAGCGCGTCTCGTCGAAGCGCTTGTCGCCGAAGCCGATGGTGAAGGTGTTGACCGGGCTGGTCGAAAGACCGGCCATGAGCGCCACCACACCGCTCGAATCGACGCCGCCCGACAGGAAGCCGCCCAACGGTACATCGGCGACCAGCTGGGCCTCGACCGATTGCCGGAGACGCGCTTGAAGATCCTCGGCCAGCGCGTCGTTGCCCTCCGTCCGCTCGGAACCGGCCGGGACATCCCAATAGGCACGGAGCGTCGGCGTGCCGCCGCGCGGAAACCTCAGGCAATGGCCCGCCTCGAGCCGGGCAACGCCCTGATAGATCGTGCGCGGCTCGGCGATATAGCCCAGCGCGAAGAATTCCTCGATCGCGCAGGGATCGATCCGCCGCTCGAGGCCGGGATGAACGAGCAGCGCCTTGAGCTCGGACGCGAAGAGAAAGGTGCCGTCGGCGAGCGTCGCATAGTAGATCGGCTTCTCGCCCATCCGGTCGCGCGCCAGGAACAGGATCTCGCGGTTCCGGTCCCACAGCGCGAAGGCGAACATGCCTTGCAGGCGATCGAGCACGCCCTCGCCCCATTCCTCCCAGCCATGGACGATGACTTCAGTGTCGGACCGGGTCTCGAAGCGATGGCCCTTGGCCAGAAGCTCCTCGCGCAGGCCTTTGAAGTTGTAGATCTCGCCATTGAAGGTGATGCAGACCGCACCATCCTCGTTGAACATCGGCTGAGCGCCGCCGGCGAGATCGATGATGGCGAGCCGGCGATGGCCGAATCCCAGCCCGTCGGCGAAATGGAAACCGTCGCCATCCGGGCCGCGATGGCCGATGCGCCCATTCATCCGACGTAGCAGCGCCTCGTCCACCGGCCGCTTGCCGCGGCTGTCGAACCATCCGGATATGCCGCACATCGAAGGTTCTTCCTTGTCTTGGATCAGCGTCCGCAGGCGGCGGCCAGCTGCGCCGGCAAGCTGCCGAGGGCCTCGGTCGCGGCCGCCAGGCGCTTCTCTGCGATGGCCGGTGCCGCATCGATCGGGGTCGAGAGCGTCACGAGTGCCCCGCCCTGGCAGCGGGCGAAGGTCGATTCCAGCTGCTTGAGCTTCAGAAGCGGCTTGCTGATGGTGAAATCGCCGCCCATCCAATACCAGCTCCAGACCAGCCTCTTGCCGAGGATCGAGGACATGACGTCGGCATGGACCCGGAACCGGTTGCCGCCGATCTCGATCGTCTCCGACCCGGTCGCGATCTGGCGCCAGACGCCATCCTCGCTCCAGAGCCGGTTGGCCGAGCTCACCAGCTCGTGCCCTTTGCGCATCCGGCCGTAATAGAAGAGCTCGAGATCGACCGGCGCCGAACCGGCTTCGGTCAACGCCGCCGTCACATGCGCATCGGGTTCGAGATAGATCGGATGCCAGTCGGCCGTGCTGGCCGTGACGGTGAACGGGCCCATGCTCGTGGGCAGGCGCAGTGCCGCGGCATCGACCGTGACGGGCCGCCGATCGAGCTGCCAGGCAACGGCCGGACCGCTCAGCGCCATCAGCAGGCCCGCGACCGCGGCCGCGGCGAGGAGCGGGAAGCCGGGGGCGATACCCGTTTGCGCCGGCCCCGCATTCGGCGAGGGCCGCCAGGGCGGATCGGCGAAGCGCGCGCCGACATAGAGCAGCACGAACAGGATCGCGACGGAAAAGCCCCAGCCATAGATGATGTGATCGGCGCCGGCGGCGACCCTGTTGTCGGTCGCATGCGCCAGCAGCACGATGCCGAGCGCCCGGAAGCCGTTGGCGATCACCGGCACGATGGCGCAGGCGATGAGGAACAGGGCGATCTTGATCACCCGTGTGTAGTAGAGATGGGCAAAGAGCACGCCGATCACGATCGTCGCGATCAAGAAGCGCAGGCCGGCACAGGCCTCGGCGACCTGGAAACTGCCGTTGCCGAGCTCGATCAACGTCCCCTCGATGAAGGCGGGGATATTCAGCAGATCGAGCCCGATCGCGATGAAGCCGGTTGTGAAGCGCTGCAGCGGATCGATCAGATATTCGCCGGTCGGCACCAGGAAGAACAGGAACAGGGCAGGAAACAGGATGGCGCGATAAACCGGCCAGCCGAGGGCCGCAAGCATCGCCGTCTCGACCATCCCGACCACCGCGACCTGCTGGATCTCGAGCACGCCGACCAGCTGGCCGAACAGCCACAGCGCGGAAAGCGGCAGCAACAGAATGAGCCAGAGCGGCGACCAGGATGGTGCCACGCCGCGCAGCGCATCGCGGCGCAGCCAGACGAGATAGCCAGCCGTCGGGACGATCAGGAAGCAGTGATTGAAGGTCGGCAATTCGATCCAGACCACGATCGCCGGCGCCAAGGTCGCCCGATAGATCACGCCGATGCCGAGCACCATGACCGCCAGCAGTGCCAGCATCCGTGCCCAGGCACGGAAGGCGAGCGCCTTGCCGGCGCCGATCATTCCCGCAGCATCGCTCATGCCGATACCGCCGCCAGCGCCATGTCAGCATGCGCCGTAGCCTGTCCGGCAAGCTCGCCGAGCAGACGGTCCATCACCGACAGATTTAGCACCCAATCATGGTAGCACTCGACATAGGTGCGGGCGTTACGCGCGATCCGGTCGCGATCGGGACCGGCAGCGGCTGCGATCACAGCACGGGCGAACCCTTCGGCTTCCGTCTCGACCCAGAGATCTTCGCCCGGGCGCACCGCGAGCGCACGCGCCGCTTCCCAGGTCGCCACCACGGGCTTTGCCATCGCCATGCCTTCGATCACCTTGTTCTGCAAGCCCCGCGCGATGCGAAGCGGGGCTACGACCGCGGCGGCATGGGCGAGATAGGGTTGGATGTCGGGCACGCGCCCGGTGATGATGACATGCGGTCCGGCGATCCGCTGGAGCGAGGGCGGCGGATTGGCGCCGACCACGAAGAAATGCGCCGCCGGCATTTCGGCTCTCACGCGCGGCAGCACCGCATCCGCAAACCATTGAGCGCCTTCGGCATTGGGCCGGTAATCCATGGCGCCGGTCATCACGATCGGCACCACATCCGCTGGAAAGGGATTGACCTGCGGGCGCTCGGGCGAGAAGCGCGCCGGATCCACGCCATTGCTGATGCTGTAAAGCTTGTCGGCCGATTCCGGCGCATCGATGCGGAAACTGTCGACCTCATGCGGCGAGATCAGCACCGTGGCGCCGAAGCGCCGCGCCGCCTCGCGCTCGAGGCGCAGCAACGTGCGGGCCTCGCGCCCATAAAGCCAGCGCTGGAGCCGGGAGCCGCCAGCGGCGTACTGCCGCCATTTGTCGGAATCGAGATCGACCATGTCGAAGAGCGAGCGGCCCGGATCGATGTCCCGGCGCTTCAGGATGTAGGGCGCCATGGCCGAGCCGAAGATCACGGCCTGATCGACCGTGCCCGCCCCGATCAGGCGATCGAGCCAGCGATCGATCGCGGCACTGCGGAAATAGGATGTCGTCAATGGCTGATCGCCGAGGAGTGCCGACAGGCTGGCGGCCCGCGCCAGCAGCGGGCGGAGCCGGATGAAGAGGCAATCGCCGCCAGCGAGCCGGCGCACGGCGTCGACATGCTGCCAATCGGCCGGATCATCGACGAAGCAGGCGAGATGGACGCGTCGCTGGGCCGCGAAATGCGTCAGCATCGCATGCGAGCGGATCTTGTCGCCCTTGTCAGGTGGAAACGGAATGCGATGACAGAGCAGCAGCAGGTCCTTGGTCACCGTGCGCTCGCCTCGGCCGCGGGATCCCCTGTCACGGCCGGAAACACGCGATCGATCCGATCCCAGGCGAAATCGCGCAGCAGGCGCCTGAGGCGCGCCACGGTGCGATCGAGCCCGACATAGTGGCGGAACCGCGTCGCGCGCGAGATGCCGGGAATGCGCGGCTGGCCCGGATCGACCTCCCAAGGATGGAGGTAGAAGATGCAGGATTGCCGATCCTCGGATCGGACCTTGGCGAGATTGGCAGCACTCGCCCAATAGGGCAGCAGCCGGAAATAGCCGCCGCCGCTGCCCGGCAGCGTGGCGCCGAACCGGCGCACGGTCGTCACCGGCAGCTCGATGAAGGGGCGCCCCTCGAGCGGCCGGAAGGCGAAGCGCGGCGCCTCGGGGATGCCGTAGCGGTCGTGCCGGATCGGAAAGACGCTGGAGCTGTAGCGATAGCCCGCATCGGCCAGCACGTCGAAGGCCCAGAGATTGCGCGCGCCGATCGAGAAGGAGGCGGCGCGATAGCCCAAGACCGCCGTGCCGCCGGTATCTTCGAGGATCGCCTTGGCACGGCTTACGTCGCGGCGGAATTCCTCGGGCTCCTGGCTGTCGGCGCGGAAATGGGCGAGGCCGTGCGAAGCAAGCTCATGGCCGCCCGCGACGATCCGCCGGATCAGTGCCGGATAGCGTTCGGCGACCCAGCCGAGCGTGAAGAAGGTGCCCTTGACGCCGGCCTCGTCGAACAGCTCGAGCAGCAGATCCGTGTTCGGCTCGACCCGGCACTGGCGCGCGTCCCAGCTCGACCGGTCGACATGGCGGAAGAAGGCCTCGACCTGGAAATAATCCTCGACATCGACGGTGAGCGCATTGGCACCGGGTGCCGCCGGGGCGGCCAATGGCCGATCCTGCCACCGGGCGATCCGCTCGGCCGGGCTTTGCTCGGCGGCGACGAAAGGTTGGGCCACGGCACTCATGCGCCTCGCTCCGATCAGTCCAGGATCCGGCTGGCCCGGCCGCTATTGAAGAATTCGTAGGCCACCAGCGAGGCGCGGCGCAGCAGCTGCGCCTGCTTGTCCAGACGCTCCTCGAGCTGGGCCACGCGATGGGCGAGATCGCCCTCCTGGTGGTGATGGGCCAGTGCGCCGTTCGACCGGCCGCCATTCTTATGGCCGTTCAGATGCCCGCCATTCGCATAGGGCCCGGCCTCCGCATCGACCAGCTCTTCGGCCCGGGCATCAGCCGCGACAGGCTTGCCCCAATCGCCCGACAGGCCGTCATCGACCAGTTCGGACACGACCTGATCGACATCCTCGCTGGTGAAGGAATGCAAATTCTCGAGGAAACCCAGCAGCAACACCCGGCTGCACAGGGTGTTGATGCGCCGGGGCACGCCGCCGGTATGGTTGAAGATCGCGGTAACGGCGCTCGGCTCGAAGGTCGGATCGCCCTTCCATCCGACCAGGCTCAGGCGGTGGCGCAGATATTCGCCGACCTCCTCGAGCGACATGGGGCCGAGATGGTATGACGCGATGATGCGCTGACGCAGCTGCTCCAGATCCGGACGTGCCAGCAATTGCCGGAATTGCGGCTGGCCGAGGAGAAAGCATTGGAACGGCGCATGCGAGCCGATCTGGAAGTTCGACAGCATGCGCAGCTCTTCGAGCCCTTCGACCGTCAGATTCTGCCCCTCATCGACGATGAGAAGCGCGCGCTTCCCGGCGCGATGGGTCTGTTCGAAGAAATTCTGCAGATGCACCAGCACGCCGGTCTTGTCGGTTTGCTGGTCCTTGAGCCCGAAGGCGGCCGCCACCATGCGCAGAAGATCGAGCCCGGCAAGCTGCGTCGTCACGACATGAGCCGCCGTGATCTGCTCGCTGTTGAGCGTGGCGCAGAGTTTCTTGACCACCGTCGTCTTGCCGGCGCCGACATCGCCCGTGATGATGATGAAGCCTTCGCCGCGGCTCAGACCATAGGTGAGATGCGCCATCGCCTGCACATGGCCGGCACTCTCGAAATAGAATTGATGGTCCGGGGTCAGCAGGAACGGTTCGGCCCTGAGCCCATAAAACTCCGCGTACAATGGCTTTTCCTTCGGTCGGCCGCTCGTTCGCCCTTCAGATCATCGACACGTCAGTTCGTGTAGTAATAGGAACGGGCATTGCCTTGGCGCCACCGCGGCGCCTTGTTGAGAATGAGGCTGATCTCCGGGCAGCTCGTGACGCTTTCAAGCGCACGCTGGACCTGCGCCCGCTCGGTCGATTCCGCCTCGACCACCATCAGCAGCTGATGGACCCGGACGGCGAGCACCGCCAATTCCGGCGATACCAGAACCGGTGGCGCATCGATGATGATCATGCGGTCGTGATAGCGCTTGGCGATGTCCTCGAGAATGGTCGCCATACGCTGGCTCGCCAGCAATTCCGGGCTGTTCATCGCGGACGGGCCGGCCAGCATGATGCTGAGATTGGGGATCTGCTCGCAGCGGAGCATGACGTCGCTGACCTGCTGCTCCTCGTCGGTCAGCAGGTTGATCAGCCCCTTGCTGGCGGGCAGGCCGAGCAGCGGGCCGACCGAAGGCCGGACGACATCGCCATCGATGAGCAGCACATGAAGATCGCGCTCGGCCGCCAGGCTGATAGCGAGATTGACCGAAGAGAAGGTCTTGCCCTCGTTGGGCAAGGCACTCGTCACCAGAACCAGGTTGCGCTCCAGCACGCCATCCTCGGGATTGCGCGCCTTGGCGAGCAATTGCCGCTTGATCGCGCGGAACTCGTTGGAAAGTGCCGAGGACATGTTGTCCGGCGTGATCATGCCGGCGAGGCGAAGGCGGTTCATATCGATATGAACGCGGCTGCTGAGATCGCCCTGCGCTTGCTTGGCACGCGCAGGGCGCGGGCGCGGCGTCTCGACCAGGTCGCGCCGCGGTGCTGCCTCGGCCTTCATCGCCTCGGGACGGACGGGCTCTGGGCGGATCGGCTCCGGATCGGGGGCCGCGACCGGCGCCGGCGCCGGAACCGCTGTGGGGGCTGGCCGGAGCGCTGTGGGCGGCGGCGCCAAGGCCGGCTCTATCGTGGCGGCTAGCTCCGTCGGGGCCGTCACCTCGCTCGTCGGACCGAGGCGCAGCGCAGCGCGCTGGATGAGGTTCAGGGACTCGCGTCGTTCGGTCATATCGACAACAGATGCTTGAGGTTGAGCGAAGTCTTCAACAAGGCGAGAACCCCGACATAACAGAAGCACAGCGAAACGCAGGCCATGCCGAACCTGAAGACTATAGCGGTCGCCCGTCGCCGATCATCCCCACGCTGCAGCCGCGTCACGATGCCGATAACTGGTAAGCCGAACGCCTCGCTGAGTTCGCTGCCCGTTATGAAAGCGCCAGCATGAATGCTGAGCGCGAGGGCCAGGCCAAGGCCTGCGCCAATGGCGAGCACCAGAACCGCCGTGTTGAACAGCGTGCGGTTCGGCGCTACCGGCCGCTCCGAACGATGCGGCGGCTCGATCAAGCGGAAGGAGATGTTGTTCCGGCGGTTCTCGACAGCCTCGGACAGCCGCGCTGATTCCCGCCGCTCCAGCAACTCCTCGTAATTCTTCCGGACGATACCATAGTCACGGTCGAGATCAGAATATTTCGCTTCGACCTCGGCAGCGACCTCGGCCTGCTGCTTCTCGTGCTCGACCTTGGCCTTGGCGTCCTCGAGGTGACGCTCGGCCAGCGTGAGGTTGCCCTCCTCGTCCGCGAGCCGGATCCGGAGTTGCTCATAGACCGGGTTGGACACGCCCTGCTGGCGTGCGCCCCCCGGCCCGCCGTGGCCCGGATCGTTCGGCGTCTCCAAGAGCTTGGCCTTGAGATCGCCGAGCAGCTTGGAAGCGGCCATCACGTCGGGATGCGCGTCGGTGAAGCGCGACTTCAGCTCGTCGAGCGTCTTCTGCTGCTCGCGAATGCGCTGGATCAAGCTCACCCGATCCGACTCCCAGCCATTGAGCCCACCGCCGCCGACCACCACGGGAGGGGCCGCGTCGACGCTGAGCGTCGCCGGCATCGTCGCCAGCTGCGTCTTGAGATTATTCCGCCGGATCGTGGCAGTTTCGAGATCGCGTTGCGATTTTTCGAGCTCCTGGCGGGCCAGGTCCATGCGGTTGGCGTCGGGATGCTCGCCGCCCAGGAGCTCGATGTATTTCTCCTTGAACTGCGCCCGGCGCTGCTCGGCGTCGCGCAGCAGCCCTTCATATTCGGTGAGTTTGGAATTGAGGAAGGACTGTGCGTCCTCCATCTCGATCCGCTTGGTGCCGGCATTGGATTCCAGCAGCAGATTGACCAGCGCCTGGGTCACCGCCTCGGCATAGTCGGGATCGCTGCTCGAATAGGAGATCTCGAACAAATTCTTGGTGCCGAGCGGCCGCACGATGATCTCGCGCTCGAGCCGCTGCAGCGTCGCATCCATCTCCGCCGGGGGCAGGCTGTCGGCATGACGGTCGACCAGGCGCTCGATCTGCTCGAGATTGGGGCGGGTGAGCAGAGAGTGCAGCATGATCTGGACGCGCTGGTCGCTGTTGACCGGCACTGTCATGCCCTTCAGCAGCGGCTCCATCAGCGTGTCGGTGTCGATATAGACCTTGGCATCCACGGAATAGCGATCCGGCATCAGCGCCACGCCGGCCCACCCGAGCGCACAGACCAGCCAGGCGACGGCAATCGCGTACCACCGCCGGCGCCAGACTCCGCTCAGATAGCCGAGGATCATAATGTTCCAGGCCTGCATCCCAAGTCCTTCCCAACTGGCGCGCACGACAGAGGCCGGCCGCAGAGATCCCCCAATTCCCACCGCCGCCCGGCTTTGCCGCGCCTGCAGTGAGGCAGACTTTTAGCACAGGCCGATATTGCCTCGAAACACTGCCCGGGTCGCGTCGTTCCCGGTCGCCCGAACCCACCCGATCGGTCGCCGCATCCCGTGTTCTAGTGATAAAATGGTATTATGAAGAAACAGTTGAGCTTGGACAAGTAGACCCAAACAATCATCTGCGAAACATACGTTTCCGACAATTTGAAACAAATTAAATTCCCTGAAATTTTCCAAAATCACAGCGCATGGCGCAACAGGCCTCGGGTAAATCGGCCGCGAGCTTGGCGAGTCCTGAGATAACGAAACCGAAAGAACCAGAGTAAGAGGCGCGCGCGGGCCTGGATTGGCGCCGATCTGCACTGTTCCCATCGCCGCGATACTGAAGCATGAGTGTAATCGCCCTCGCCGCCGCAACCACATGTGATGACGGCATGGAGGGCGTTCAAGGCCATGAGCCGGGGCCGGTTGAAGAGCCCGCCCCCGGCCGCGCGGATCAGGCGATTGTGACGCCGCCATCGATGACGATCTGCTGCCCGGTCATGAAGGCGCCGGCCTTGCCGGCGAGGAAAACGGCAGCACCCGCGATCTCGTCTGGTTCTCCGATCCGCCGGAGCGGCGTGGTCGCGTTGCGCTTTTCGAGATTGGCCGCATCTTCCCACAAGGCCTTGGCGAAATAGGTCTTGATGAGGCCGGGCGCGATGCAGTTGATGCGGATATTGTGCTCGCCATACTCGCAGGCGAGATTGCGCGCGAGCTGGAGATCGGCCGCCTTGGAGATGCAATAGCCGCCGATCACGGTCGAGCCGCGCAGTCCCCCGATCGAGGAAATGATGATGATCGAGCCGTCCTGCCGCTCGACCATCTGCGGCAGCACCATATGGCAAAGCCAATGGTTGCTCTTGACGTTGGCGCCCATGATCTTGTCGAACGCCTCGTCGGGCATGCCCTTGGACGGGCCGTAATAGGGATTGACCGCGGCGTTGCACACCAGCACATCGATCCGCCCCCAATGCTTGTTGGTGGCATCGACGAGCGCCTGCAGCGCCGCCTTGTCGGAGATGTTGCAAGGTACCGCGATCGCCTGGCCCGGATGCTTGGCATTGATGTCGGCGGCGACCTTGTCGCAGGCATCGGCCTTGCGGCTCGAGACCACGACCTTGGCGCCATGCTCGGCGAAGCGATGCGCGATCGCCTCGCCGATGCCGCGCGTCGAGCCGGTGACGATGGCGACCTTGTCGCTGAGGTCGAAGAGATTCATGGTCCTCCCATTCCCATTCTGATCGTTAGGTTTCCCAAACCAAGATGGCGCGGACACACGCGCCGCGGCAAGGAGCAAATCGGCCGCTACAGCACCGCGAGATAGGCAGCCAGCGGCGGCAACGCCACGATATCGGCCGCCGCCCGGATTGATCCGAAGATCGGCGTGCCCACCTCAGCGAAGCTGGCATGGGCCGGCTCCCGACCGAGATTGAAGAGGCAAAGCAGCCGTTCGCCCTCGCCTTGCCGCTCGAAGCCCAGCAGGGGCGGTGCCAGATCGAGAAAGCGGATGTCGCCGCGGCTGAGCGCCGGATGCTGCTTGCGCAGCCGGATCATCGCGGCGGCATGGGCCAAGACGGAGCCCGGATCCTGTGCCTGAATCGCGACTGCACGCTGGCGGTGATGATCCGGGATCGGCAGCCAGGGCGCGCCGTCGGTGAAGCCGGCGGTGACGGGCGTGGGCACCCATGGCATCGGTGTACGGCAGCCGTCGCGCCCCTTGAACCAGGGGAAATAGAGATCGCCGAATGGGTCGCGCAGCTGCTGGCGATCGAGATCGGCCTCGGCCAGCCCCAACTCCTCGCCCTGATAGAGCAGCACGGTCCCCTTGAGTGCGAGCAGCAGCGACAGGCAGAGCCTGGCGAGTGCGTCATCGCCCGTCCCGCCGCCCCAGCGGGTCACGGGCCGCGCCACGTCATGGTTGGAAAAAGTGACGCAAGGCCAGAGCTCGGGCCACGCCGCCAGCAGATCCTCGTAATAGGCGCGGAAGAGCGCCGGAGCGAAATTGCGGCTTTCCAGGAAATCGAAAGTATAGCCGCTGTGAAGCCGCTCGGTCCCGCCGGCATAGCGCCCGAACATCGACGGCTCCTCGGAGAACTCGCCGAAGACGAAGCGATCGGGATAGGCGTCCGTCACCGCGCGCACGGCGCAGAGCGCCGCCTCGTTCTCGGGCCGATTGGCATCGTTGATATGACGCTGGAGCCGCGGCGGGTGACCCCAATCGCCTGGGCGCCGGAGCGCCATCGGGACCGGCGGGTTGTCAGTCAGCAGCGGATCGTGAATGTAGGAATTGGCGACATCGAGCCGAAAGCCGTCGACGCCGCGATCGAGCCAGAAGCGCAGCACCTCATGGACCGCGGCCACGACCGCGGGCTCGTGGAAATTCAGCTTCGGCTGCGATTTCAGAAACTTATGATGATAATATTGCCGCCGGCGCGGCGCCCATGACCAAGCGGCCCCACCGAAAGCGGCCAACCAGTTGTTGGGCGGCCCGCCATCCTCGCGCGCATCTGCCCAGACATACCAGTCGGACTTGGCGTTCTCGCGGCTGCCGGCACTTTCGAGGAACCAGGGATGCTGGTCCGAAGTGTGACTGAGCACCAGATCGAGAATGAGCTTGAGTCCGCGCGCATGTGCCGCCGCGAGCAGCGCGTCGAAACCCGCGAGGGTACCCATCTCGGGTGCCACATCCAGATAATCGGCCACGTCATAGCCGTAATCTCGATTGGGCGAGGGGTAGATCGGCGACAGCCAGATCGCGTCGGCCCCCAGTGCTCCCACATGATCGAGCCGGCGTTCGATCCCAGCGAGATCGCCGATGCCGTCGCCATTCGTGTCGAGGAAGCTGCGCGGATAGATCTGATAGATGATGGCGCCGTGCCACCAGGGTGCTGCGGGATCGGTCATCGGAACGGCCTGGCAAGATATGAGGCGGCAGCATGCGTCGGGAACGTGGCCGGGTGAAGCCCCGATACGCCAAAATAGCGGAGCGACTATGCCATCCGGTTGAGAATCGCTCGCAAATCCGCCTTGCAAAGCCGTTGCGAGTGATTATTACTGCGAGCCGCTCCGCCCATCGCCTCTGAACGAGAAGCGCCCGCCCCCCATGATGCACCATCCTGCTTTGCCGCGCGGCCAGGCGCTGCGCCGGCTGATCCGCACGCTGCATCTTTGGCTGGCGCTGGCACTCTGCCTGCCGGTCGTGCTGCAGGGCCTGACCGGGACCGCGATCGTGACGCTGCAGATCTGGCAGGAGGAAGCCCCCGTCGCCACGGCTGCTGGAACGCCGCACAGTCCGAGCGAGATCGTCGCCGCGGCGCAAGAAGCGGCTCGGGCGACGGTCGAGGCCGATCTCGTCCCCGTGCTCTATCTGGCACCGCTATCGCCCGGCCATGCCGCCAATGTTCGGTTCGCCCCGCCAGGGCGCACCGGGCCGGCGCAATCGGTCCGGCTCGAGATCGATCCGGTGACGCTCGAGGTGCGGCGCATCGAGACGCCGAGCACCGCCGCCCGCATCCTGCATCTCTTCCACTCCAACCTGCTGCTCGAGACCCGGCACCAGACCGGCTGGATCGGCTTGGCACTCTTGGCACTTGCCGTTACGGGGCTGATCAATTGGTGGCCGCGGCCCGGCCGCTGGCGCGTCGCGCTCACGGTTCGGAAGGGTGCCGGAAGCGTGCAGCTCTATCGCCAGATGCACAGTGCCGCGGGCGTCTGGGGCGCGTTGCTGATGCTGATGGCGAGCCTGAGCGGCCTCGGCATGGCCTATCCCGAGACGGCGCGCAGCCTTCTCGGCCTCGTCTCGCCGATGGCCGATCCCAGGGCCGGCACGCCGCCGATCACGCCCCGTGAGGGCGCCCAGCCGATCGGGCTCGATCAGGCCGTGACGCTGGCGCTCGATGCCGCGCCCGGCATGTATCTCGGCACCGTCAGCCTGCCGCTTCGACCCAATCAGCCTTACCGCATCAGCTTGTTAGGGCAAGGCCAGCGGCGCGGCACGCCGGCGCTGACGCTGATCATCGATCCGTGGCGAGCCGAGATCGTCGCTCGCCTCGACCCCGCCGCCAATTCGGCCGGCGAGACGGTACTGGGCTGGCTGAATGCCGTGCATTCGGGCGCCGGCATCGGCCTGCCCTGGCAAGTGCTGATCTTCATCACCGGGCTGACGCCGGCGTTCTTTGCGGCAACGGGTGTCGCCAGCTGGTATCTCAAGCGGCAGCGGCGCAGGCGGTTCGAGGCTGAGGCCGCGGCGGCGGCAAGCGGCGCCGGCGAGTAAGCGGCCTAGTTCAATCAATTCGCCGATCAATTCAAGGCATTCTCCGCTCAGTCCGGCGAAGATAACCAAGCTCTTCCGGCGGGCGGCCAGAGGGCCGGGCCGGCCGTTCTGTCCGAAGCAGGCTGGCGATGCGCCGAGCCGCCATCGGATAGAAAGCGGCGTTGCGGACGGGATAGGTGATCATCGCGCGGCCGAGCAGCAGCAGCGTCTGGCGATATTGCTGCGCATAGAACGTCGCCGCCGCCTGCTCGATCAGCAAGGTCGACGAGAATTTCCGGCCGAGCCGCCAGGAGCGCGCATACCAGCTGTCGCGATGCTTGGCCCGAAGCTTCTCGAGCGAGGAGACGACCGAGGCCTGTGACGGCATACTGTCCTTGTTGATCCGGGCCAGGATCTCGGGCGCGATGGCGATCGGATAATGGCGCGCATAGCGCATCAGCCAATCCCAATCCTCGAAGCGCCGCAGCGTCACATCGAAGAGACCGATCTCGTCGAAGCAGGTCCGCTCGGCGACGAGCGTGGTGCCCGGACTCAGCGAGCAGCCCCAAACCAACTGGCGCGCCAGCCCGTCCTGAGGACGAGGCCGGAATTCGCGCGCCCGGCGCTCCTGGAGATGCAGAATGACATAGCCGGTGCAGGAGATCCGGGCGCCGTTCGGCCGCGCCGCGAGCTGGCCGATCTGGATCTCGAGCTTCTTCGGCAGCCATTCATCATCGCTGTCGAGGAATGCCACCCACCGGCCCCGGGCCGCGAGAATGCCGGAATTGCGGGCGGCCGCCGCCCCTTCATTCACGGGTTTGGTGATGACCCGGATGCGCGAGTCACCCAGCTCGGCTACGGCGCCCGAGATATCCTCGGTCGAGGCGTCATCGACTACCACGACCTCGAAGTCCTGATAGCTTTGTTGCAGAACGCTGCGCAAAGCGCGCTTCAGCTCGTTCGCCCTGTTGTAAACGGGCACTACGACCGACACCAACGCCATCAACCGCGCTCCCACGGAACCCCGATCGGCCCGGCGCAGAGCCCCGACTCAAGCGTACCTTGTCCGGACACTGCAATCCTGTGCCACACGCGCCGGTTCCATAGCTGAACCCATACCCACGCCCCGCCGGGATGCCCCGGCTATGCCCCGTCGCGGAAGCATCGCTTTTGGTTCTATCACCATCCGTCCTGAATCCTGCGACATTTCTTCAGCTCTCCCGGATGGCGGAAATTCATCGCCCCGACCGTCGCATAAGCCGTTGTCCGGCCGTGCGGATCGCAATGCCAAGCCAGGCCGGATCGATCCAGCTCTCGTGCAAGGCGAGCCGGGCCGCGGCCGGCACCGCACCCTTGCGCAGGAGCGCGCCCAGCCGCAACGCGGTTTCGGCCGCGTGCCAGCGGCGCAGCTCGACCCGGACCGGATCGCCGGCAGGCCGGCCAAGCACGGTCGGCAGGTAACGATCGAGAATGGCGGCATGCTCGCTGCGGACGAGCCGATCGTGGCGCCGGCCCGGATCGAGCGTGCTCGACCCGCGATGGATCCGGTAGCGATAGACCGGAGCCGCGACTTCGCCGACCCTGATGCCGGCGAGCCAGGCCCGCAGCATCCATTCGCGATCGGCCGCCAGCCGCAGGCCTTCGTCGAAGCGGCCGATGCGCTCGAACAGGGGGCGGCGGAAGACCATGCTGTTGACGGCGAGCGGGCCGCGCGTGATGAGATCGAGCCGGAGCGGGCCGGCCATGCGCTTCTCGATGCGGCGGTCATGGGCCTGCCAGCCGCCGCCATCGCTATGGATGAACTCGGCCTGGCCGCGCACGATGTCGGCCGCTGGGTCGGCTGCGAAGGCCGCCTCGATCCGGTCGAGCGCCCCCGGCAGCAGCTGATCATCGGCATTGAGCCAGGCGACGAGCGGCGCCCGAGATGCCTCGAAAGCGATATTGACGGCCTGATAGATCGAGGTGCCGGGTGCCGCGATCAGCCAGACGTGCCGATGGCCGAGCGCCAGCTCGGCCGTGCCGTCGGTCGATCCGCCATCGACGACGATGATTTCATGCCGAAGGCCGGCAGAGGCGGCAGCAATGCTGGCGATCGCCTCGTCGATCGTGCCGGCCGCATTCAGCACGGGCATGATGACCGACAGCGCCGGCGGGGTGTCCTCGGCAAGCTCTGGAATGCTCATTGACCACGGCCTGTTCAGGACGGGCCGTCTTCTACATCACGCAATTGCGTCCGGCCAGCTTCGCATCATAGAGGCGCTTGTCGGCCAGACGGACCAGATCTTCGGGCGTGGCATCGCCCGTGGGCCGGAGCGAGGCGGCCCCGACACTGACCGTGACGACAGGCTCCACATTCGAATCCGCATGCGGGATCTCGAGCGCCTTGACCGACAGGCGGATCCGGTCGCCCATGGTGAGCACGCCGGAGAGGTCCGTCTGCGGCAGGATCACGGCAAATTCCTCGCCGCCATAGCGGGCGCACAGATCGCCCGGGCGCCGCACCAGCATGGCGATCGTCGCCGCCACCTGCCGCAGGCAATCATCGCCCATCGCGTGGCCGTAGCGGTCATTGAACAGCTTGAAGAAATCGACATCGAGCAGAACCAGCCCAAGCGCAGAGCGGGCGCGGCGCGCGCGGCGCCATTCGGTCAGCAGCGTCTCGTCGAACCGGCGCCGATTGCCGATCGCGGTCAACCCGTCGGCCAGCGACAGATCCTCGAGAAAATCGCGATACTGCTTCAGCTCCATATGATTGCGCACGCGCAGTCGGACGATCGCGGGCTGGATCGGCTTGACGATGAAATCGATGGCGCCGAGCTCGAGCGCGTGCTGCTCATCCTCGACCGTGGTCAGGCCGGTCAGGAAGACGATGGGGATCCGCTGGGTTCGCTCTTCCTGACGCAGGCGCCGGCAGATCTCGAACCCGTCGATCCCGGGCATCATCACGTCGAGTAGGATGAGGTCGGGCTGGTGCTCGCGCGCCAGCTCGAGCGTCCGGCGGCCATCGACGGCCGTGATGATCCGATATTCCTTGCCGAGGATGGCGGCGAGAAAATTCACGACATCGGGCGTGTCGTCGGCAATCAGCACCGTATGCCGCTCGGCACCGTCCGATCTCCAGCAAGTGCTATCGTCTCGCGGGCACTCGGCCCGAACGTCCGTCGAAAAGTCCTTGCGCAAATCGCCCGCCTATTCCGTAACCGATCGCTGCATCCGGACCAGCGCGTTGGACGTGATCCATTTATCGCCACCGGGCGATTGCCATGGCAGCAGCAGCCGCTCGTAGCGCGCCCGCGTCGTCGTGCCCAAGCTGGGCGACGGGATCGCAACCTCCAGCAATTGCAGGCTCGGCGCCTCCTCGCGGATGAATGACCGGTAGGGCCCGGAGATCCAGGCGCCGAAGTCGCTGTCGGGCTGCTGGTCGACATCCTTGCCCAGCAGCGACATCCGCTCGCAGGGTGGATAAGCGGCGATCGTCTGGCTCAACGCCAGCATCGGCAGACTATCGTCGCGCTCGACACGCAACAGCGTGCGGTCGCCGTTGACCGTGCCGATTTCGCTATCGAGCTCTTCCTTGCCGATCCGGCCGCGGGCACGCGCCCAGGAGGCCAAGGCCTTGCGCAGACCGATCCGCCGCGGCCCTTCGAGCCGCTCGAGCGCCAGCCTTTCCAGAAAGAAGCGCGGGCGCGGCGGTTCGCCAGGCCCCTCACCGCGCACCTCGTCGAGCCGCGCTACGACATCATGCAGTGAGATCAGCAGCTCCGGCGCCGAGCCGGGATCGTCGAAATCGATGATGGCGCGATCGACCTGATTATGCACGAGCAGCCAGACCACGCGTTCGAAAGCAGCCCTGGAGAGGGCGCCGCGGCTGAGCCGGACCCATGCCCCTTTCGACTGGACCCGCATCCGGACATAGCATTGCGGCCCATTGCGGCGCGCGTTTTCAGCTGCGCCCGGACCTAACAGCGGCGGGCGCGGCAGCTCATGTCCGGTCGGACTCCACAGCGCACCAGAATCGCTGATTAGAATGTCCATCTCGCCCTCGTCGCACCCGACCCCAGCGTTCTACACCCACCCGCGTTTGTATAGAAGCCTGTCATTGGCGTACCGCCACGATCAACGATGCGCACAATTTCCATGCTACTCCGCAATTTCTTAAAATTCACCACTAATGACACAGTCATTGTCAAAACTTAGCAGCGACCTCGCCATCGACACGTTAAGATTCGGTCAGAAAAAATGCCGCGCCGCGCGTAAAGCAAATTTTTACCTTTGCGGGAATACAATGAGACACGGACCGTTGTACAAGCGAACGGCTATGGGGAAATCATGAGCGACTGGATGCATGCGCATGAAGAGCCGCGTCTGGCGGACATGTTGGCAGATCCGATCATCCAGGCGCTGATGGAGCGCGACCGCGTCGCGCGCCGCGATATCGAGCAAATGCTCCGAAAGCTGAGCGACGCGAGCGAGGAGCGTCCCGCACGCTGAGCGCCGGTAGCCCGCCATGGGCGACTCGGTCCTGGGGCAATGTATCGGGCGCGATGCAAGAGATCAGTCGCCCACGCTGCGTTCCGCCCCCATATCCATGAAGAAATCGATCTGCCATTGCAACGCGTCCGGCGACAGCGGAAATCCGCCATCCATGCGCGGCTTCAAGGTTTGAGAGACCGGGATCCGGGCGAGCACGGTCTGGAGCCTGACGGCGAAGCGCATCGGCAGGCCGGCCTTCCAGACGAGCGCCGTGATGCCCTTGGCACTCTGCGCCGAGGTGATCTTCTCGATGACGCCGATCGGCATTGCCGACAGCACGGCCAGGCCGGCCTCGACGAAGCCCAGCCGGGCGCCGATCAACGCATCGACCAACAGATCTTCCTTGAGCTTCCCGTCGGCATTGAGGCGCCGCGCCTCTTCCATCAGCGCGCTTTTCGTCTCGGGCGGGCGCGCGGATTTCGCTGGCGCCGGCTCGGCCGCAGCGGCTGGCTTCTCGGTTTCGAGGCGCTCGAGCACGATATGCTCGAGCTCGCCCAGCGCTTCGGCCGGCAGATCGGTGCGTGCCCTCAGCCGGTCGAGCAGATCGCGCGCGACGAACCGGGCGAGTTTCTTGGCCGCCTCGGCCGACAGCTGCGGGCGGCCGACGAGCGGCCGATGCCAGGACGGGTAATGTGGAGCCCGCTCGACCAGCCGGTCGAGCGTATCCTCGCGGATCTGAGCGCTCTCATTGCTCAATAGCGCCGTGATCGCGTCGACATCGTCGCCCGCCCCGATGGCCTCGGCGACATTCGGCGACAGTCGCTGCCGGCGGGCGATCGCCGCAGCAGCTCCCGGGATCGGCAGCTGCCGGACGATATCGAGCAGATCCCGCTCGGTCAGCACCGGCGAATATTGCAGCACGGGCCCCGCCACCGAGAGCTCCGGATCGCGCGCCAGGCGCTGAACGACATTGGCCGGCGCGTTCGGCATCTCTTTGAGCGTCTCGGCCACGATCCGGCGCACGCGCGTCGCTTGATCATTGATCAGGATCTCGAGCACCTCATAAGTCATCGCCTTCAGGCGATCGGTCTCGCTCGGTCCGAGCTCGGGCGCCAGGCTAGCGATCTTCAATGCCAGATCGGCGCGCACCTGCTCGTCGCCATCCTTGGCGAGCACCAGATCGGCCTGCACCGGCGTCGCCTCGTTGGCGGCGACCGCGACGCGCACGGATTTGTCGGGATCGGTCGCAAGGAAATAGAGGAACTCGGGCCGGACATGATGATTGACCGCGACCCGCCGACGGTCGGCGCTGTGGGCGCTCTGCACCAGCTGTTTCGCGTCCTCATAATCGATAACGGGCGTCGGCGTCTTGCCGATCTTGAAGACGCGCTGCAGCAGGCCGATCATGCCGCGTCGCCGTCGCACATCGTATCGGCCACGACGAAGCAGCTGCGCCGCTGCGCCTTCGCCTGATACATGCTGGCATCGGCCGAGGCCACCAGCCGGTCGAGCGGAACCGGCGCCCCGCCATCATAGATCGCGAGGCCGAGCGATACGCCCAAGGGCTTTTCGGTCATGGCCGAGAGGCCAGCCAAGCGGCTCGCATGCTGCACCAGCTGCTCGGCACGGGCAACCGCCGTGGCACGGCTGACGCCTTCGAGCCAGAGCAGGAACTCGTCACCGCCGATGCGCGCGATGAGATCGGTGGGGCGCGTGCAGCTGCGCAGGATCTCGGCGCAGGTGAGGATCGCCCGGTCGCCCGCGAGATGGCCTGCCGTGTCGTTCTGGGTCTTGAGGTTGTTGATATCGAGATAGACCAGCGCGCCGGTGCCCTTGCTCCGCCCGAGCCGGGCCACGCGCCGTTCGAGATCGAGAAAGAAGGCGCGGCGATTGAGCAAGCCGGTCAAGGCGTCGGTGTTCGAGAGCGTCACGATCTCGCGATAGTTCTTGAGCTGGGCGATGCCGAGCCCGACCTGGGCGGCGACTTCGCTCAGCACCGACCGGTCGCCGTCGCCGAAGCCGCCGCCGTCGGCCCGGCACCAGAACAGCACGGCGCCATTGATCCGGCCGTCGCCGGCAGTGCCATCCTCGGTGACATGGCCGATCAACTGCAGCCCGCCGCGCAGCAGGTCGAGCGAGCCCTGCTCGAGGAGGGCCGCATGCGCCTCGGGGAAATCCTCGCGCGGCAGTTCGGCACCCCACAGGATCGTGTCATATCCCACTGAGCCCGGATGGCCGTTGATGATCATGCCGCCATCGGCGCCGATCGCGAGGCCCGTCCCGGAGAGGGCCGCCGGCAGCGTCTTTTCCGGATTGATCTCGTTGCGGATCGTGTCGCGCAGGTAGGTCATCAGCCGGTCGCGCAGCAGGGTCTGGCGCTGGTTCCGCTCGCGCTCGCGCTGCTCGGTCACGTCGCGGCCCATGCCGCGCGCCCCGCAGCGCGTACCCGTCTCGTCGAAGATCGGCACGGCGGTGATCGCCTGGCAAGAGATCTGCCCGTCCGCGCGCTGTAGCCAGACATCGGATGCCAGCACGGGATCGCGGGTCATGAAGACCGGGTCGGCCGGGCCGGCGACATCGACGACGAACTCCGCCGCCATGCGGCCCAGCATGTCGCGGCTGGAATAGCCCAAGGCACCGCGCGACGAGATGAACACGAAGCGGCCGTGCCGGTCCGTCTCCCAGACGAAATCGCTCGACGCCTCGATCAGGTCGCGATAGCGCTGGCGGCTTTCGATGAGCGCCTGGCGGACCGCACTTTCCGCCGGATTGGTCGCGATCAGCACCAGCGTCATCGGCAGGCCGACCAGCGGCAGGATCACCGCATCGCCGCAGCTGCCGGGGAACGGGCCGTTGAGCCGCTCGAGACGGACCGCACCGGCGGCGAGGGCGCGGCCGGCAGCGACCGCGATCTCGTTCAGGCTGTCATCGTCGAGCGCGCCCAGCAGCTCGGCCCCCGGCTCGTTCGCACTCTGCACCTGGCCATCGGGCGAAACCAAAAGCGCAGCGCCCCCGAAGCCGGCCAGATTGGTCAGGGCGGGCGGCAGCGATTCGACGAGTTCGATCTTAGGCTTGGTCATCGGCACCACGACACGGGATCTGCCGGGCACCGATCTGGCGCGAAACGAAGCAGCATCCGCGCTCAGCGTGATCGCAAACCTATAAGAACACGTAAATGTTGAGCTACCGGGGCGTTCAGGAAACGCGCACCAACAATAATAAAATTAGATCTTTCAAAAGAAAACCGTCCGGCGCGTCGCCGGACGGTCAATCTTACCGCGGCAAACCGGGCTTAGTTGCGCCGGGTGCCCAGGAACTGCATAAGGAACATGAACAGGTTGATGAAGTCGAGATACAGCATCAGCGCGCCCATGAGAGCCTGCTTGGCCATCACATCGCCGTATGCGCCTTCATAATACTGCTGCTTGATCCGCTGCGTATCCCACGCGGTCAGGCCGGTGAAGATCAGGACGCCGATCGCCGAGATGGCGAATTGCAGCGCCCCGGATTGCAAGAAGAAGTTGACCAGCGAGGCGATGATGATGCCCCACAGCCCCATCACCAGGAACGAGCCCATGCGCGACAGGTCGGCCTTGGTCGTGTAGCCGTAGAGGCTCATGCCAAGGAAGGTCGCGGCGGTGATGAAGAAGGTCGCGGCGATGCTGCCTCGTGTGTAGAGCTCGAAGATACTGGCCATGGACAGGCCCATCAGCGCCGCATAGACCCAGAAGGTTGCCTGGGCGGCACCGAAACTCATCTTGTTGATCCGGGCGGCGAGCACGAACACCATGACGAGCGGCGCCAAAATGACGAGCCACATGATCGGCGTGCGATAGATCTGGGCATAGAAGCCGGAATCGACTGCGATCCAAGCGACCAGACCGGTCAGCGCCAACCCCGAGGCCATGTAGTTGTAGACCCGGAGCATGTACTGACGCAGCCCGGCATCATAGCCGACCTGGCCTGTCGCCGCACCGCGATCGACCGGCCACGGATTTTGCGAACCATAAGACATAAGCGGCCTCGTGAACCAAAAGGTGTGATTGCGCGTCTAACGATATTGGAACAGCACGGTGGAATTCAATATGAGCCGCAACATGGCACGCCGTCCAGCCATGGCGTTTCGGGCGGTGCTGCTGGCCGGACTTATGTGCAGCCTGCCGGCGGCCGGCGCCGGGGCCGCCGGCGATAATTCCGCGAAGCCCGAGCTGCCGCCGGCGCCCACCTATGGCGGCGCCAGGGATCCGCAGGCCGATACACCCCTGCCCTGCCGGCCAAGCAAGGCCGACGATGTGGCGGGCCGCCTCCAATGCATCGAGGAGCAGCTGGCGCGCATGCAGAGCCAGCTCGACCGGATGGAGCAGATCGAGGACCGGCTGATCCGCCGGCTCGTCGACGAGGATGGGCGGCGCTAGCCTTCCTATTCGCTGCGCAGCTGTGCCGCCGCCTTGGCGCCGAGCGCCCGCCAGGTGCCGGTCCAGGCAATCAGCAGCGTAACCGCAACGCCCGCGACCGCGGTCAGGCCGACCCGGCCGGGATCGAACAGCCAGTCGCCTTTCATCAGCCTGGTCACAATCAGCCAGGCGGCGAGCGTGCCGAGACATGAGGCGATCACCGCCGTAACGAGGCCCAAGATCCCATACTCGATCAGGAAGCCGCGCCCGATCATGGCGCGCGTGGCCCCCAGCACCTTGAGCACGACCGCGTCATAGACCCGGCGCCGATGCCCGGCGGCAATGGCACCCGAAAGCACGGCGACGCCGGCGAGCACCGTGATCGCCGCGATGGCGCGGATGGCGGCCGCCATGTTGCCCAGCAGCTGGGCCACTGTGTCAAGCGCATCCTTGACCCGGATCGCGGTCACGTTCGGGAAACGGTCGGTCACGGCACGGGCGAGTGCGGTCTCGTGAGCCTCGGTATCGAGCTTGACGGTGGCGATCGCGGTCTGGGGGGCCGCTTCGAGTGCTCCCGGCGAGAAGATTGTGAAGAAATTGATGCCGAGCGTGGTCCAGTCGACCTTGCGGAAATTGGCGATGCGGCCGGTCACGTCGCGGCCCGCGACATTGAAGGTGATGCTGTCGCCGAGCTTCAGATGCAGGCCGTGGGCGAGATCGGCCTCGAGCGAGACGAGCGGCGGCCCGTTGTAATCGGCCGGCCACCACTCGCCCTCGACGAGATGCGAGCCCTTGGGCACGGTGCCGGTATATGTCAGGCCACGCTCGGATTGCAGGATCCAGCGGACATCGGGCTCGGTCCGGGCCTGATCCGCCGGCACGCCGTTGAGCTGGGTCACGCGGGCGCGCAGGCTCGGCACCAGCTCGAGGTGGCTGGCGCCGGGTGCTGCCTTGACCAGCGCCTCGAAAGGGGCGACCTGATCCGGCTGGATATCGATGAAGAAATAGCTCGGCGCCTCGGCCGGCAGACGCTCCGACACCTCATGCGCCAGGCTGCTTTCAACCAGCGCCACCGCGACCAGCACGGTGAGGCCGAGCCCCATCGACAGCACGACCGACGGGGTCGGCGCACCTGGTCGATAGAGATTGGCAATGGCGAGCCTGAGCCAGGGCAGGCGCGGCCGGCCGATCCGTTTTGCCACAGCCATGACGCCCAGTCCCGCGAAGCGAAACGACGCCAGCGAGACGGCGACGGCGACCAGGAACCAGCCGGCCAGGCGGCGATCATCGGCCGTGCCGACCGTCAGAGCCGCCAACAGTGCCGCGGAAACGCCAAGCGCCAGCCAATCGCCCGGCCGGATCCGGCGGCGGATGCCGTCGACGAGCGCCCGGAACAGCGAGGCGGCCGAAACCTGGCGTGCCTGCGCCAGCGGCCAGAGCGAGAAGCCCAGCGCCGTCAAGAGCCCGAACCCGGTCGCGACCGCAAGCGGCAGCGGATAGAGGCCGAGGCCGAGCGCCACGGGCAGCTTGTCGGCGGCAAGCGCATCGACGAGCCACGGCGCCGCGGCGCCGATGGCGAGCCCGATGGCGATGCCGACGAGCGCCAGCGCCAGGATCTGCAGGAGATAGACAGCGTAGATGAGCCGCGACGAGGCGCCGAGACACTTCAAGGTCGCAATCACCGGCACTCGGCCGGCGAGATGGCTCGAGACCGCATTGCCGACGCCCACGCCGCCGACCAGCAGCGCCGTCAGCCCGACCAGCGACAGAAACATCGCCGTGCGGTCGATGAAGCCCTGGATCGATGGGGACGCATTGGTGAAGTCCCGCGCGCGCCAGGCCTGATCGGGAAAGGCGTCGTGTGCGGCCGCAATGATCGACTGGGCGCTTACCCCCGGCCTGAGACGCAGTCGATAGGCTACGGCGCTGAGCGTGCCTGGCTGATCGAGCCCGGTCGCATTGAAGGCCTGCTCCGAGATCAGCACGCGCGGCCCGAAGGTGAAAGGGTTCGAGCCCACATCGGGCTCGCGCGTCAGAACGGCGCCGATGGCGAAATCCTCGGTACCGAGACGCAGCCGATCGCCGAGCTTGAGACCGAGCCGGTCCAGCACCGCCGGATCGACCGCGATGCCGGGTATGCCATCCGCGGTCGCGAGCTCCGCCGCCAAAGACTGATCCGGCGCCAGCGCCGCCTTGCCATAGAGCGGATAGGTCGAATCGACGGTCTTGAGCTCGATCAGCGTGCGCTTGTCGCCATCCTCGCGCCGCGCCATGGCCCGCATCTCGCGCACCTTGGAGACGGTGCCTTGCTGGGCGAGCCAGGCTTCGACCGGCGGCGGTGCGCCCTGCTGGGTCAGCCGGAACTCGACATCGCCGCCGAGGATCGTGCGCGCATCGGCATGAAGCCCGCCGATGAGCGAGGCGGCGACCGAACCCACCGCCGCGATGGCGCCGACGCCAATCGCGAGGCAGAGGAGGAAGATGCGGAAGCCCTTGAGCCCGCCACGCAGCTCCCGCCGCGCCAGGCGCCAGGCGAGCGGCAGCAGGGCAGGCTCAGCCATGCGAGGCGAGCCGCGGCCGCGCGGCAGTATGGCGATCCTCCACGACGCGGCCATCGGCGAGCTCGATAACCCGGCCGCAGCGTTCGGCCAAGCCCGCATCATGGGTGATGAGCACCAGCGTCGTGCCGAGCTCGGCCTGAAGTCCGAAGATCAGATCCATGACGAGATGCCCGGTCGCCTGGTCGAGATTGCCGGTCGGCTCGTCCGCCAGCAGCAAGCGCGGCCGAGCGACGAAGGCGCGCGCCAGCGCCACGCGCTGCTGCTCGCCGCCCGACAGCTGGCCCGGATAGTGGCTGAGGCGCTGGCCGAGCCCGACGGCGCGGAGCCGCTCCTCGGCCTCGGCGAACGCGTCGCGGCGCCCGGCAAGCTCGAGCGGTACCGCGACATTTTCGAGCGCGGTCATGGTCGGGATCAGATGAAAGGATTGGAAGACGATGCCGACGCGGGTGCTGCGGAAGCGCGCCAGCCCATCCTCGTCGAGCCCGCCGAAATCGGTCCCGGCCACGGCGACGCGGCCCGAACTCGGCCGCTCGAGCCCGCCCATCACCATCATCAGCGTCGATTTGCCCGAGCCCGAAGGCCCGACGATGCCGACCGTCTCGGCGGATTCGATCGTGAGATCGATGCCCTTGAGGATGTTGACCTCGCCTGCGGCGCTCGCCAGTTTCAGATGCACCTGCTCGAGCCGGATCATCGGCTCAGTGTTCGCGGAGGCTGACGGCATGCCGGAAAGTTCCTTGGGGCGAGGCGACCGAGGGGGATATGGCCCGTGCGCGCGGCTTGTCAACGCGCTGCGGCGCGCTTTGCCTGTCCTGTTGCTCGTCCTCGCCCTCCCGGCCGCGGCCGAGCCCGCGAAGCTGCTGGCCTTGGGCGACAGCCTGACCGCCGGCTACGGCCTGCCGCCCGAGCAGGGCTTCACGGCCAAGCTGCAGGCAGCCCTCAGTGCCAAGGGCATCGAGGTCAAGGTGATCAATGCCGGCGTCAGCGGCGACACGACGGCGGGTGGCGTCGCCCGGCTGGACTGGGCCATGGGCGATCGTCCGAGCGTGGCACTGGTCGAGCTCGGCGCCAACGACATGCTGCGCGGGCTCGATCCCGGCCAGGCCGAGGCCAATCTCGACAAGATCCTGACCCGGCTCCAGGCCGATCACGTCAAGGTGCTGCTGTGCGGCATGCTGTCGGTCAATAATTGGGGACCCGACTACAAGAAGAGCTTCGACGCCATCTATCCGGCGCTTGCCAAGAAGTTCGATGTGCCGCTCTATCCCTTCTTCCTGGACGGGGTGGCGACGGATCCAAAGCTCAATCAGCCGGACATGCTCCACCCCAACGCCGCCGGAGTCGACATCCTGGTCGCGCGCATCCTGCCCTCTGTCGAACGACTGCTCGCCACGAGCAGCTAAAACCATGTTGAGATTGTTTGTCGGATTGGCGCTCCCGCCCGAGCAGAAGCTGCAGCTTTCCACGCTCTGCCACGGCCAGCCCGGCATCAGATGGATGGATCCGGGCAATTTCCATATCACGCTGCGCTTCCTGGGCGAGCTGGATGAAGGCACTGCTGCCGATATCGACGAGGCGCTGCTGCAGATCCGCATGTCGGGTTTCGAGCTCGCGATCGCGGGCACCGGCAGCTTCGGTGCCGGCGACAAGCCGCGTGTGGTCTATGCCGGGCTCGACAAATCCCAGCCGCTCACCCAGCTGCACGACAAGATCGAGAATGCGCTGATGCGCGCAGGATTGCCGCCCGACACGCGCCGCTTCACGCCGCACGTGACGCTCGGCACGGTCAAGAACGGCAGCCCGGAAACGGTCAACCACTTCGTCGCGGCCAACAACCTCCTGCGCCTGCCGCCCTTCCGGATCGACCGGTTCGAGCTCATCCGCAGCTATCTGACCAAAAGCGGCTCGATCTATGAGGAGATCGCGGACTATCCGCTGAAATAGCGCCGCTCAGTCGGCCACCAGCTGGATCTGGGTCCGGTAATCATCCTGGATGGCGGCAATCGCCTTGGCGGCGGTCCGGCGCATCTCGCCGATACAGACCGGCTCGTCGACCGTGGCCGTGAATTCGCGCCGCACCGTCACCGTCTGGCCCGCGAAGCTCCATTCCGATTTGAAATGGAAATGCGGATCGGTGAGCTCCCGCCCCTTCGGCAGCTCGCGCAGATGCTTGCCGGTCGGCAGCTCGAGCGAGGCCTCCTCGGTTTCCCGGCCGCTATAGCAGGCGGTCGGCTCCGTCCCGGCCGGATCGACGAGCGACAGCGGGCCGATCAAGAGATCGCCAGGCGCCACGCCGGCGCTCAGCGCGGTCGGCACGAAGAAGCTGGTGCCGGCGAGATATTCCGCCCGCGCGCCGGATTCGAAATGGCCCTTCAGCCGATAGCTGGGCGCCAGCTCATAGGGCGCGCCCAGCTCGTAGCTGCCCGAACCGTCGAGACCGACCTGCTGCAGCTGTTTCTTGGCGATCTGCTCCGGTCCGCCCGCCTCGATCGCGATCGCCATCTGGCGCGTCCAGATCGAGAAGGGACCGGTGGCGATGGTTTCCGACTCGCCCGTGACCTTGCCGTCGGATCCCAGATGCGCGGTCGTCTTGATGCTGATCGAGGCCGCGTCGCTCTTGAGCGCGGGGGTGCGCTGCACGGATTTGGCGGCCGCGAGCGTATGGATGACCGGCTTGCCATACTCGGTCAGCGGCAGAACGCCGAAGGGCGCCACGCCGGCCGTGGTGTCGGCATAGAGATCGAGCTCCGGCAGGTAGGTGATGGCGTGGTTGAGCGTGCCGATCGTGGGCGCCTTCGGCAGCTCGAAGCTGGTGCCGCCATTGATGAGCACGATGTCGCTCGCGATGCCGGCCGCCTTGAGGAGTGCTGAGAACAGCACGCTATGGTCCTTGCAATCGCCATAGCCGTTGGCGAGCACCGTATCGGCATCGTGCGGCACCATGCCGCCGGCACCGAGCTCGATGCCGACATAGCGGATGTGCCGGCTGACCCAGCCATAGATCGCCTCGGCTCGGGCACGCCGGTCGCTTTTGCCCGCCGTGATCTCGGCGGCCAGCGCCTTGATCTTCGGCGTCGGCGTCATCTTCGGCTCGGCCAGGGCCGCATAGGCACGCGCCAGCTGCTCGTAGCTTTGAAAGCTCGAGACGCTGAGGCGCGGCACGCGATCCCTGAGATCGACCACGGCATAGCTGGGTGCGGCCGGCTCGGGATTGGCGTAGCGCCATTCATAGCTGATCCGGTCGCCGGCATCCTGACGATCGAACTTGATGTCGTGCGTCTCGGTCGCCAGCGGCATCGATTTCGGCGCCTTGATCGTGATCCGCGCATCGCCGATCGCGTCCGTCGGATAGAACCACCAGCTCAGGCTGAACAGCCCCGGAATGCGCGGCTTTTCGACATATCGGGCCGTCAGCACCAGCGTATCGCCGACCTCGACATAGGGAAACACCACGACCTTCTGATGCTGATCGTCGAACATCGGCAGGGTTGGCGTGCCCGGCACCAGCTGCGCATAGACCGCAGCAGGATCGACCGGCAGCTTGCGTCCGTCGGGCTTCAGCGTATAGGCCTCGACCAGCTCGACCGTATCGAGGGAGGCGCTGTAGGGCAGCGGAAGCTGGCCGAGCTCCTTCAGCACGGCCTCTTTCTTCGGTTGGAATTCGACATGGTACAGGCGGGTCGAGCTGCCATCCGGCTGCACGTCGATATCGAAGGTTACGAGCTTCTCGACGACGCCGATGTCTTCGGGCTTGGCGCGCTTCCCGCCCATGGCCGCCGCCGGTGAGCCGGCCAGAACGAGATTCCCCGCGGCGGTCGGCGCCTGATCGGCCTTGGCAACCTCGATCGCGGCGCGCTTGGCCGCGAGATCCTCGCCCGGCTTCCAATCCCCGGCCAGGCGTTGGGCCAGCGCGGTTTCGGCCGGCAACAGCACAAGCGCCAGATCGTCCCGCTGCCGCGCCGCCAGATCGCGATACGCCGTCTCCTTGCTGTAGGCGATAGAGAGGTCGAACCAAGCGAGCGCCGTCACCTTGTCTGCCGAGACGCCCTTGCCGTCCCGATAGAGCGTGCCCAGCGCCGCCATCGCGACAGAGGATTTCGCGGCCGCCGCCTTGCGATAGGCTTCGAGCGCACGCGCGGGGTCGGCCTCGACGCCCGGACCGCCCAGATAAATCTGCCCAATAGCGCTCTCGGCCTCGACACTGCCTTGTGCGGCGGCGGCCTGCGCCAGCTCGAGCGCGCGCGCGTAATCCTTCGGCACACCGATGCCGTTCAAATAGAGAAAGGCAAGCTCCGTCTGGGCGCGCGGCTGCTTCTGATCGGCGGCCTTCGCCAGCCAGGACGCCGCAATTTGCGGATCCTTTCGAACCTGGGCGCCGGCCAGATAGGCCTCGCCTATCGTCTGCTGTGCTGAGGGCTGGCCCGCCTCAGCCATACGCTCGATCGTCGCGAAGACGGCGGGCTGGTCCGGCTGGATGCCTTTGCCGGTACCGGACAGCCGAATGGCCAGCTCATTCTCCGCCAGAACCAAGGCCGGCTGCCCGAAGGAAGCGGCCGTCGGGCGCTGACCGGCCGGAGGTGCCGGCGCCGGCGCCTTCGGATCCTGGCAACCAGCCAGGGTAAGAGCGGCGAAACCACAGAGGAGCCAACCGGCACGAAACTTCATCTTGCTCGTCATTCAATGCGCCATATGACCGAGTTCGAAGGCGGCAGCCTGATATTCCATCAGGAATTTGACCGGCGAGGCGACAGCAGCGCGCAGTGCCGCCTGCGCCTGGTCGCGATGGCCGTGCAGCCGCTCATATTCGGCCAGATAGAATTCCTTCTCGCAACGCTCGTCGCTGGAAGCGCTCGGCTCGGCCACCGCCACCGCCTTGAACTGCTCGATCGTCAAATCGCCGAGATAGAAGCGGATGACAGGGTTCGGCCAATCGGGCTTCGGATTGCTCTTGAGCCATTTCCTGAGATCCGGCTTGCCGTCGTGCCCGGCCTGCGACTGGGCGAGGAAGAGCCAGATCGGCGCATAGGCGAAATCCGGCAGCAGCTCCAACGTCTTGCGGAACGCGGCTGCGGCCGCCTCGAAATCGCCCTTGAGATAGCTCACCCGGCCGCGGCCCAACGGGCCGCGCATCTCATGCTCGTCGAGCTTGATCGCCTGATCGAAATCGGCGAGCGCTTGATCCAACTGAGCCGTGCCGATCAGCGCCTCGCCGCGATCGGCATAAAGCGGCGCCGTGGCCGTGGATGGGCCGGCAAGTGCTATCGCCTGGGTGAAATCGGCGGCGGCGGCCGCTTCGTCTCCCGCATGGTCGTTCGCCCAGGCCCGCCGCTCATAGCCGCTCGAAAGCTTCGGGTTATGCGCGATCACCGCCGTCCATGCCGCGACCGACTGGCGATATTGCTCGAGATAGTCGAGCTGCTCGCCCAGCATCCAATCGGCCGGCCAGAGATCGAGATCCAGCGAGGTCGCCGTCGAGAGCTCCGTTCGTGCCTCGCCCTGACGGTTGAGGTCGATGAGCGCCATTGCCCGGAAGAAATGCGCGAGCGCCTGATCCTCGGTGCCGAGCAGCGGGTTCTGCTGAGCTCTGGCACACGCCGCCTCCCGGTCCTTTGGATCGGCCATGGCGCTGCATCTGGCGAGATCGGCGATGCGCTGCGCGTCGGTTGCCGGAGCAGGCTCGGCGGCCGCCGACGCCAAGCTCCAGGCGAGAACGGCAATCGCTCCACACAATGTTCTACGCATACACGACCCCGATCGGCTCTACCGGAGATATGCCCGATTTAGCGGGGTGATGCCAGAACTCTCGGTTGTCGGATCGGCGCGCTCGCTAGTTCCGCCCGAAGAACCGCGCCAGCCGCTCGAGCGCCGGCTCGAGCCGGTCGCGCGAGGCGGCGAAGCACAGGCGGAGATGGCCCTCGCCGCCGAGGCCGAAGGCGGCGCCGGGTGCCAGACCGACGCGCGTCTCGGTCAGGATGCGCTTGGCGAGATCGAGCGAGTCGGTAAGACCCTCGACCTGGAGGAAGGCATAGAAGGCCGCGTCCGGCGCCCGGAGCGTGATGCCCGGCAGCTTGCCGAGATACTCCATGGTGAGGTCGCGCCCGGCTTTGTAGCGAGCCGTCATGCGGGAAACGAAGCCTTCGCCTTCGGTGATCGCGGCCAGGCAGCCATGCTGCAGGAAGGTCGGCGCGCCGCTGGTATTGTACTGGACGATCTTGGCCAGCATCGCTTCCCAATCATGCGGCATCACCAGCCAGCCCACGCGCCAGCCGGTCATCGCCCAGTTCTTGGAGAAGCTGTTGGCGACGAGGACGCGGTCGTCGGGCTCGATCAGATCGAGGAAGGACGGCGCCACCGGCCGGTCATAGACGATGCGCGTATAGACCTCGTCGGCGATGAGCCAGATGCCCTTCCGGCGGGCGAGGTCGAGCACGGCCTGCGCCTCTTCATGGCTCGCCATCCAGCCAGTCGGGTTGTTCGGCGTGTTGACGAAGATCGCCCGGGTGCGCGCGTCGCACGCGGCCTCCAGGGCTGCGATATCGAGGCGGAAGCCGCCATCGGCCGTGCGGCCCAAGGCCACGTCGCGCGCCTCGCCGCCGAAGATCTGGATCGCGGCGCGAACATTGGGCCAGACCGGGCTGATCACCGCAACATTGTCGCCCGGATCGACCAGGCATTGCGCGGCGAGGAAGATGCTCTGCATGCCCGCACTGGTCAGCGCGATGCGGCCCGGCTCGACCGGTTTCTGATGGAGCCGCGTCTCGTAGGCGGCAAGCGCCTCGCGCAGCGGCGGAATCCCGAGATTGTAGGTGTAGAAGGTCTCGCCGGCGCGCATTGCGGCCGCCGCCGCCTCGCAGATGAAATCGGGGGTCGGCTCATCGCCTTCGCCGAACCAGAGCGGCAGCACGTCGGCCTGGCCGCGGCCGAGGCGCGACACCTCGCCGATGAGCGAAGCCTCAAGCGACTGGATACGCGGACGAATGGCGTCGAGCGTCGGAACCATCAGGATATTGCCTTTATGCTGTCAGGCGGCCTTGAGCGCGGGCGCCACGCTATAACTGGCCTCGGTTTTTTGGGCGATCTCGTCGAGGCCGACGCCGGGCGCCAGCTCGACGAGCTGCATGCCGCCTTCGTCGATGGTGAAGACGCCGAGCTCGGTGATGACGAGATCGACCACCTGGGTCCCGGTCAGCGGCAGCGCGCAGCGATGCAGCAGCTTCTTCTCGCCGTCCTTGGCGGTGTGCTCCATCAGCACCACGACGCGGCGCACGCCGGCGACCAGATCCATGGCGCCGCCCATGCCCTTCACCATCTTGCCCGGGATCATCCAGTTGGCGAGGTCGCCATTCTCGGCCACCTGCATGGCGCCCAGGATCGAGAGGTCGATATGGCCGCCGCGGATCATGGCGAAGCTGTCGGCACTCGAGAAATAGCTCGAGGTCGGGATCTCGGTGATGGTCTGCTTGCCGGCATTGATGAGATCGGGATCCTCGTCGCCCTCATAGGGGAACGGGCCGAAGCCCAGCATGCCGTTCTCGCTTTGCAGCTGCACGGTCATGCCGGGCGGAATGAAGTTCGAGACCAGCGTCGGAATGCCGATGCCGAGATTGACGTAGAAGCCGTCCTTCAGCTCCTTCGCGGCGCGGGCCGCCATCTCGTCGCGCGTCCAGGGCATGGCGTTCTCCTTGACTTAAGCCGTCGGCCGGGGCCGGGTCGTGACCTTCTCGATCCGCTTCACCAGGCCGGGCACATGCACGATGCGCTGCACATAGATGCCGGGTGTGTGGATCTGGTCGGGCTCGATCTCGCCGGGCTGGACCAGATGCTCGACCTGCACCACCGTGACCTTACCGGCCGTCGCCATCATCGGATTGAAGTTCCGCGCGGTCTTGCGATAGACGAGATTGCCTTCGGTATCGGCCTTCCAGGCATGGATCAGCGAGACGTCGGCCGTGAGCCCGCGCTCCATGATGTAGCGCTGGCCGTCGAACTCGCGCTCCTCCTTGCCCTCGGCCACCAGCGTGCCGACGCCGGTCTTGGTGAAGAAGGCGGGGATGCCGGCGCCGCCGGCGCGGATGCGCTCGGCCATGGTGCCTTGCGGATTGAATTCGAGCGCGAGCTCGCCGGCCAGATACTGCTTCTCGAACAGCTTGTTCTCGCCGACATAGGAGCTGATCATCTTGGCGATCTGCCTTGTCTCGAGCAGGATCCCCAGGCCGTCGCCGTCGATGCCGGCATTGTTCGAGACCACGGTCAGCCCCTTGACCCCGGACTCGCGCACCTCGCGGATCAGGATATTGGGCACGCCGCACAGGCCGAAGCCGCCGGACATGATGGTGATGCCGTCATGGAGCAGACCGTTGAGCGCGCTCCGGGCGTCGGGATAGACCTTTTTCACGGGCGGAACCTCGCGCTTTAGTCGGGATGCTTCAGGCAAGGCTGTAGGTCGGCGCGGCCAACCTGTCAATCCAGCGAAGCGACACGGAAGGGCTGCACCTCGATCTCGCGCCAGACGCCGCGCGTGGCATAGGGCTCGATCGCGAGCCAGGCGTCGAGCGCGGCGCGGTCGGGGAAATCCACCACCATCATCGAGCCGATCATGGCGCCCGACGGGTCGAGCCGGGCGCCGCCGACGATGATATGGCCGTCGGCCCTCAGCTTCCGCGCCCCCTCGAAATGGGCCGGCCGGGCTGCTGCACGCCGGACGGGTGCCTCGGGATCGGTGCCGTCGCGGGCGAGGATCAGGAACTGCATGAGAAGGCTCCGGGATCGTGGGACCGTAGGATAGGGCCGGGCTTCAGATAAGTTAAGTTCAGGTTTCAGGACGCTTCAGCCGGCTTCCTCGATTGTGACGGGATCGCCCGTCCCTTCGCGGGCTCCACCTTCGGGAGAGGCCAAATGCCCCTTCACGCACTGCTCCTGAGCTCGGCTCTGGTGGCGGCGGCTCTCGACGGTGCCGCCGCCCCCCAGAAGCCGCATCACATGATCCTCGAGGCCCCGGCCGAGCCGCTGCAGTTCGCCAGCGACGAGATCTCCGGTTCCGTCATCGAGCTCGATGTGGTCGGCACCGGCCTCGTCATTCTCATCGGCGGCCTGCTCTGGTTGTTCCGCCCAGGC
The DNA here is from genome assembly GCA_963762435.1 of uncultured Alphaproteobacteria bacterium. Classification (GTDB taxonomy): domain Bacteria; phylum Pseudomonadota; class Alphaproteobacteria; order ATCC43930; family CGMCC-115725; genus JAXDMU01. The sequence goes on from CAVXLN010000003.1 coordinate 131,851, forward strand.
GCGCCGGCGCCGCAGCGCCTACCGTTTCGCGATGCGCGGTCGTTCGACGTCGCGACCCCGGAGCGCCGTCTGCAGCAGTAAGCGGCGCCTCACGCCATGGCGCCTCCAGTGGGAATATGCTACCGGTGATTCCGGCCCCTTCAGCGGGCGCCCGCGCCGGAGCCCTTTCGCGGCTCGCTTTCCCAACGCCGGAACCGATGCCGCCATCCTCGCACGAGCGTTCGCCGCACCGCCGCCGCGACCCGAAGCCGGGTGCCGCCCGGCGCGAGGCGCAGATCATCGAGGGCGGCCGTCGCCATGAGTCGCTCGAGCGGCTGGCCTATCATCGGCCGCGCCTGTTCCTACGCTACGAGGCACGGCGCTGGCATCGGCTGGCGCCCTCGACGCGGTCGGTGATCTGGGCGCTGCTCGCCGCGCTCACATTCTCGGTCATGGGCATGCTGATCAAGCTCCTGGGCCAGCGCTACAGCCCGATCGAGGTCGCCTTCTTCCGCTCGTTCCTCGGCATCATCCCGCTCCTGCCCTTCATCGTCGAAGGCGGCTTCGGCGCCTTGCGTACGGCACATCCGTTCCAGCACCTCTTCCGCGGCACGCTCGGCGTCGTCGGCATGTTCATGGGCTATTGGTCGGTGACCAAGCTGCCGCTGGCGCTGTCGACCGCGGTCAGCTTCACCGCCCCGCTCTACATGATCTTCATGGCCGTGCTGTTCCTGGGCGAGACGGTGCGCTGGCGGCGCGGTACCGCGACCTTCATGGGCTTCCTCGGCGTGCTGGTCATCGTCCGCCCGTTCGACGGCCAGATCAGCCTGCCCATGGCCGTGGCGCTCGCCGGCGCCTTCCTCTCCGCCTGCACCATCACGCTGATCAAGAAGATGAGCGGCACCGAGAAGCCGGCGACCATCGTCTTCTACCTGTCGGTCATCTCGACCGTCGTCTCGGGCATTCCGTTGATCTTCGTCTGGCAGACGCCGGACGGGTTCGACCTGCTGCTGTTCCTGGCGACGGGCCTCTCAGGCGGCGCCGGCCAGGTGATGATCACCCAGGCCTATGCCGAGGGCGAGGCGACCGCCGTGGCGCCGATCGACTATCTGCGCCTGCTCTTCGCCATCCTGTTCGGCTTCTTCATCTTCGGCGAGATCCCGACGCGCTATACGCTCATCGGCAGTGCCGTCATCATCGGCTCGACGCTCTATATCGCCCGGCGTGAACAGGCGCTCGGCAAGAAGCTCGACGAGCATACGGTGGTCGTCAAGCCGCACTAGCTATCGATTGCCTTAGCGAGGTCGATGTCGCGCTGCGACAGGCCGTCGGCGTCGTGCGTGGTCAGCACGATCTCGACCCGATTATAGACGTTCGACCATTCGGGATGATGGTCGGCCTTCTCGGCCAAGAGCGCCACGCGCGTCATGAAGCCGAAGGCCTCGGTGAAATCCTTGAAGCGGTAGGATTTCTGGATCGCATCGCGATCCTTGAGCTCGGTCCAGCCGGCCAGCCCGGCCAGCGCTTCGGCACGAGCGGCTCCTGCAAGCTTCGCGACCATGTCATTTCTCCTGCGAGCGCTTAAGAGGCGGCCGTGGCGGCGTGGCGCGGCGAATGGATGCCGCATTCCGTCTTCGCCGTCCCGGCCCAGCGGCCGGCCCGCATATCCTGACCCGGACCGACCGGTGCCGTGCAGGGTACGCAACCGATCGAGGGATAGCCAAGCGATTCGAGCGGGTGGCGCGGCAGTCCCCGGAGCGTGAACTCGGCCGCGACGCGCTCGCGCGACCAGTCGGCGATCGGATCGATCTTGATCACGGCATCGCCGGCCTCGATCCGCGGAATGAAATGGCGGAGTGCGCCGTGATAGCGCTTGCGGCCCGAGATCAGCGCATCCACCCCATCGAGATGGGCCAGCATCGGCTCGACCTTGCGCAAGCTGCAGCATGCATCGGGATCGAATTGCCAGAGCGTCCCGTCCGGGTCGCGCGCGGCCAATTTGGTCGCGTCCGGCGCGATCCGCCGTACGTTGGCAAGGCCGAGCCGAGCCTCGACGGCCGCAATATACGCGATCGTTTCGGGGAATATCTTGCCGGTATCGAAGAAGATCACCGGAATGGCCGGATCGATCTCCGCCACGACTGCCAGCAGCAAGGCAAACTCCGCACCGAAGCTTGATAAAACCGCGATACGGCCGGGGAATTCGGTCTCGATCAGGCCACGCAGCAGGCCTCCCGCATCCGCGTCCTGATAACGGTGCTGCAGCGCCTCGGCCCGTGTTGCCAGCGTCTCCGGCATGCTCATCATGCCCTCTCTATCCGCCTTATTATCGTGAATTAGATGGTATCCACCGAACAAGATTGTCAATAACGTTGGAAAACATTTCCAGAGTGTTGATTTCGTGTCACGGCAGAGGGAAGGCGCGCTGTCTATTTACGGCGCGCGGGCTGTGGCCGATAGTTGCCCGCCATGATCGAGACCCTCGCCCCCACGCTCGCGCAGATCGAAGCGATCGCGCACGCGGCCTTCGCCGAGATCCCGCCGGAACTCGCCCGCCATGTCCGTGGCGTGGCGTTCCTGGTCGAGGAGTTTCCGGACGAGGATGTGGAGGCCGAGATGGCGCTCGAAAGCCCGTTCGACATTCTGGGCCTCTATCGCGGCGTGGCCTTGCCGCACAAGAGCGGCGGCGGCACGCCGGCCGATCTCGACCGGATCTTCCTCTATCGCCGGCCGATCCTCGATTACTGGTGCGAGACGGGCGAATCGCTCGAGGACATCGTCCGCAATGTGCTGATCCATGAGATCGGCCACCATTTCGGCTTCAGCGACGAGGATATGGAGCGGTTCGAGGCGGAAGGCTGAGCCATCCGGCTTAGGAGAAGACCCGATCCTTCAGCACGCGCGTCGGCGGCAGCGTGACGGTGATGGCGGTGCCGGTACCGATTGCGCTGTCGACCCGGAGGCTGCCGCCATGCAGCTCCGCCAGCGAGCGCGCCAGCGGCAATCCGAGGCCGGTACCCTGATGCGCGCGGGTCGTGCTGTTGTCGACCTGACCGAAGGTCTGGAGCGCCACCTCGATATCGCCGGCGCTCATGCCGATGCCGGTATCGGCGACGCTGATCTCGAGCCCGCCGGTTTCGGCGAGTGCGGCACTGATGGCGATCCGGCCGCCGCGGCCGGTGAATTTGACCGCGTTCGACAAGAGATTGATCAGGATCTGCTTCATCATCCGCTCATCCACCAGGAGCGGCGGCAGGGCCTCCGCCATCACGAGCCTGATCCTGATCCCGGACGCCGCGGCACGGTCGCGCACAAGCGGGATGCAGCCTTTGATGAGGGCGGGCAGCGAGACCACGCTCTCATGCAGCTCGAGCCGGCCGGCCTCGAGCTTCGAGAGGTCCAGAATGTCGTTGATGATCTGGAGAAGATGGGTACCGCTCTCGTAGATGTCGCCCGCATATTGCGCATATTTCAGTGTGCCGACCGGCCCGAACAGCTGGTTCTTGATGACCTCGGAAAAGCCGATGATGGCGTTGAGCGGCGTCCGCAGCTCGTGGCTCATATTGGCCAGGAACTCGCTCTTCGAGCGGTTGGCGCGCTCCGCCGCCTCCGTGCTGCTGCGCAGTTCCTGGGCGGTCCGCTCGCGCAGGGTGACATCGGACAGCCAGGCAAGCCGCGCCTTCCTGCCTTCCCAGACGATGGGAGAGGCGAAGGATTCGACGAGGATGATGCAGCCATCGCGCCGGATCATGCGGAACACGCCCGATTGCAGCGGCGCCTCCTCGCCCGGCTGGACCAGCAGGCGTGCCCGTACCCTGGGCCGGTCCTCGGGATGGATGAAGCGGCGCTGCCCGCTGGCCTGAAACTCGGCGACCGAATCGAAGCCCAGCAGCCGCGCGAAGGCGGTGTTGAAATAGACCGTCTCGGGGCCGATCGTCACCAGCGCCGCCTCGGGGGCGCCATGGATCACCGCATGGAGTTCGGCCGCCGTCTGGCGGTCGGCCGCCTCTTCGCCCAGTTCGAGCGTCATCCGGGCTTGCCCGTCAGCGGCACCCGAGAGCGTCACAAAGACCGTCGTCCAGCGGCCGGGACCTCTTTCGAGCCGCACGCGCAACGTCAATTCGCGCCCCGCCCCCTGGGCCGCCCAGCATCGGAGCGCCTCGAAGCCGGCGCGATCGTCCGGATGAATGAGCTCGACGAGATCCGGCGTCAACGCCATACCCGTGACCAGGTGCTGCAGCCGATCGCCCGCCGACGGCAAAACGGACGGCGGTTCCGTTGTCTCGGGCTGGCCGCTCAATGCGCTTCCCTTCCCATCCGCGATGCGCCCATCAGGTCTGGCACGGCATCGGCGGCCAACGATCATGGCGACGGACCGCGCGTCAACCCTAAATGTAGGCCGCAGATTTGAAATATGCCTAACTTTAGGCCAGTAGCGCCGCAATTCGCGCGCGCAGCACGGGCAAGGCCTCGCTCTCGAACCAAGGGTTGCGCTTGAGCCAGCCAATATTGCGCCAGCTTGGATGCGGCAGCGGGAACCGATCCGGCAGAAAGTCGCGCCAACGCGCTACGGTTGCGGCCGTGGGCGTGCCGCGCGGCTCGTCGAGATATCGGTTGAGCGCATAGGAGCCAACCAGCAGCGTCAGCTCGACCGCCGGCAGCAGCGTCAGCAGGCGCGGATGCCACAGCGGCGCGCATTCCAGCCGCGGCGGCAGGTCGCCGCCCTTGTCGTCGACACCCGGATAGCAGAAGCCCATTCCGATGATGGCGACGCGCGCCTCGTCATAGAAGGTCTCGCGGTCGATGCCGAGCCAGTCGCGCAGCCGGTCGCCGCTGCGATCGTTGAAGCTGATACCGGTCTCATGCACGCGCGTGCCGGGCGCCTGGCTGATGATGAGTAGCCGGGATGTGGTCGTGGCGCGGACGATCGGGCGGGGCCCAAGCGGCAATTGATCGGCGCAGACGCGGCAGGCGCGGATCTCGGCAAGGAGCGTGGACAGGTCTGGAACGGCGATCGACATTCCGGCAGCATGATCGGAGTTTCGCGTGGAACCAAGCATGCAATCGATCGTCATCCTGACCGGGGCCGGCATCAGCAAGGAGAGCGGGCTCGACACGTTCCGCGACGCCGGCGGCATCTGGAGCCGGGTGCGGCTCGAGGATGTGGCGACGCCCGACGCGTTCCGGCGCGACCCCCAGCGCGTGCAGGAATTCTACAATGCCCGGCGCCGCGGCCTGCTGGCTTCCGGCGTCGAGCCCAATGACGCGCATCGGGCGCTGGCGCGGCTCGATGCGGAATGGCCGGGCGCGCTGCTGCTGGTGACCCAGAATGTCGATGATCTGCATGAGCGCGCCGGTTCCAAGCGGCTCATCCATATGCATGGCGAGATGCTGAAGGCGCGCTGCACGGCCTGCGCGGGCATCGTCGGCGTCGCGGACGATCTCACGGCCGAGACAAGCTGTACCGGCTGCGGTGGCGTAGGCACGATGCGCCCGCATGTCGTCTGGTTCGGCGAGATGCCGCTCGAGATGGAGCGGATCTACGCCGCCCTTGCCGCCGCCGATCTCTTCGTCTCGATCGGCACGTCGGGCACGGTCTATCCGGCCGCGGGATTCGTCGCCGAGGCACGCGCAGCCGGCGCCCGCACGGTCGAGCTCAATCTCGAACCGTCGGACGGGGCAGCACTCTTCGACGAAGCAATCCATGGCCCCGCCTCGATCGAGGTGCCGCGGTTCGTGGCACGGTTGTTGGCGTAGCGGCGCGCGCGCAGCACCTCACCCGACCTCTCCGCCAGTGGGGCGGAGAGGTCGGGTGAGGTGGGGCAGTTGGATCAGGCGGTTTGGCGGCGGAGTAAGCGGGACGGCCCCCGCCTCACCCCAACCCTCTCCACCCCGACGGGGTAGAGAGGGAGTTCGGCCGTCTTGGTGGCGGCTCCGGCGCTTCCCTGCCCTCGTTGATGAACCAGCCCTTGTCCTGCCAGACGGAGAGCTCGACCGGGATGCCGAGCTCGTCGCAGAGGCCGATGATGACGTCGCCGACCCGGATGGTGAGGAGCTCATCCTCGATATCCGGGTCCATGAGACGCTCGTGCAGATCGGTCAGCAGGCTCTCGGGTTCCGATGTGGCCTCGACCATCAGGGCGACATCACGGGCGACCTGGTGCTTCTTGGCGCGCAGACGTGTCGTCTCTATCGCGTGATCGCGTTCCTTCGCCTGACGCTTCTCGGCGCTCTTGGCCTTTACATCGGCAAGCTTCGCCTTGAAGGCCAGCGTCTGACGGATCGAGCGGCTGACACGGGTGAAGGCGAGGCTGAGCTCGGCGCAGTCGGCATCGCTGGCGGCCACGATCTGCGCCTTGAGCGCAGCCGCGACCTCCATGCCGAACTCGGCCAATTGCTCGAGGATCTCACGATCCCGCTCCGTCTCCACCGCTGCACCTCCTTGTTTCGTGACTATGAACGAATAAGGAACATGATGGCCCGGCCCGGGTCAAGATCCGACGGAAATCGGGCTGTGGATAAGTGTCGTCTCGAGCCAAGCGACAAAGGACAGCGCTTCTGCCCGGAGCGGCCGCATTCGGTGCGGCACGACCGCGATCCCGTCCGGAAAGGTGACGGGCGGCGTCAGCGCCGCCAAGCGGCCGCTGGCGAGTTCGGCGGACACCAGCCGCTCCTCGGCCAAGGCCACGCCGATCCCGGCGAGTGCCGCCTCGATGCAGAGATGGGAATGCGGAAATGAGGCGGTCCGCTGGGCCTGCAGCGTGACGCCGCCATAGCGCGACCAGAGCTCCCACGCCGTGGTGGTGAATTCGTGCGTCAGGCGGCATGGCGCGCCGAGCTCGCATTCGCTCTGCCGGATCACCGGGTAGTCCGGCGCCGCGACGGCGACGAAGCGCGTGCCGCCGACCCGGATCGCCCGCGCCTGATCGGCCGGCGGATAGGCGCTGCGATCCCACAGGATGGCGAAGTCGGCGTCCTGCTCGTACCGCATGTCCCGGGCCGAAATCATCGCCAGGCGAATGCGGATCTCCGGGCGCTGACGCGAGAAATCCTTGAGGTGCGGCACCAGCCAGCGCATGGCGAAGGTGGCGCTGCAGGCGATCCGGAGCATGGGCGAGCGCGTCTCGCCGACGATCCGGTCGTAGGCGGCGCCGAGCTCGTCGAGCGCGCGGCGCACCGCCTGCGCCAGCTCGATCGCGGCCGGCGTCGGTGCCACGCCGGTGCCCTTCTTGGTCAAGAGCGTGACGCCGGCATGATCCTGCAAGGCGCGCAGATGCTTGCTGATGGCGCCGTGCGTGCGGCCGAGCAAAGCCGCGGCACCATTGACCGAACCGGTGCGCACGACGGCCTCCAGCGCGCGGAGTGCGGCTAAGGGCGGGAGTTCGGACATGGCGGCCCTCTGTGAGTTTTCCTCACCGTTTCTACTATCCCTTCTCAATTTTCATCGAGGAAATAAAGCGATATCCATCCATGCGTGATTCATGAGGGAGTTTCGTTCCATGACGAAGCAGGGCGGCGATGTCGATTACGGCCAGTTCGGCGGCGGCTATAATGTGCAGCGCCGGACCGATCCGCGCATCGCCGCGGCGATCCATGAGGCGCTCGGGCCGGCACGGACCGTGCTCAATGTCGGTGCCGGCGCCGGTTCCTATGAGCCTCAGGATCGCTGGGTGCTGGCGGTCGAGCCGTCGGCCGAGATGCGAGCGCAGCGTCCGGCTTCTGCGCCGCCGGCAATCGCGGGTTTTGCCGAAGCGCTGCCGCTCGACGATCATTCGGTCGATGCCGCGATGGCGGTCTTCACCGTCCATCAATGGGCGGGTCTCAGGAAAGGCCTGGCCGAGCTGCGCCGGGTCGCGCGCGGGCCGGTCGCGGTGCTGACCGCCGACGGTACGGCACTCGACCGTTTCTGGCTGGCCGACTATGCGCCCGAGATGATCGCGGTCGAGCGCCGGCGCTACCCGCCGATCGACCTCATCGCGGCCACCCTCGGGCCACGCTCGACGATCGAGACGGTGCCGATCCCGATCGATTGCACCGACGGCTTCGGCGAAGCCTTCTACGCCCGGCCCGAAGCGCTGCTGCGCCCCGAGGTGCGGCGCGCGCAATCGGCCTGGAGCTTCGTCGATCCCACCGCGATCGCCGCGTTCGAGGCGCGGCTGGCCGAGGATCTCCAGTCGGGTGCCTGGGACGAGCGATATGGCGCGTGGCGCCATCGTCCCGCCTTCGAGGGTTCTCTGCGCCTGATCGTGGGCCGGCCTTAACGGCCGGGCTGCCATTCCGGGAAGCACGGCGCCCTGACATGACAGGGTTCACAGATTTTATTGTGACGTTTCAATGAGATGCCTTTACCTCACCGTCATCACCGGGCTCGTCCCGGTGATCCACGTCGAGCCGACGCCGAGTTTGCTTGAAGAAAATGTTCCACCGTCGGGACGTGGATGGCCGGGACAAGCCCGGCCATGACGAAAAATGGTGAGCGGGAGAGGGTGTACGCGATATATTTCAAGATCTTACGCCCCCTCACCCTCCCTTGGTGTCCCTAAAGCACCGTCAGCATCTCCGCGACCAGCGGATGGCGGACGATATCGCTGTCGGTCAAGCGCACGACGGCAACGCCGGGAACGGCATCCAACCGGCGCGCGATATCGGTCAGGCCGGACAGGCCTTCGAGGAGATCGCTTTGATCGGGGTCGCCGGTCAGCACCATGGTGGAATGCCAGCCGAGGCGCGTCAGCAGCATCTTGATCTGGCCGTAGGTGCAGTTCTGCGCCTCGTCGATGACGACGAAGGCGTTGTTGAGCGTGCGGCCGCGCATATAGGCGATGGGGGCGATCTCGATGGTGCCCTCGGCCAGATATTGCCGCACGCGCTTGCCGCCGATGCGCTCGTTGAGCGCGTCATAGAGCGGGCGGAGATATGGGGCCAATTTCTCATGCAGGTCGCCGGGCAGAAAACCCAGGCTCTCGCCCGCCTCGACCGCCGGGCGCGACAGCACGATGCGGTCGATCCGCCCCTCCTCCAGCGCTTCGACCGCGGCGGTCACGGCGAGATAGGTCTTGCCCGTCCCGGCGGGCCCGAGCGCCACGGTCAGATTGAAATTGTCGATCGCCTGCATCAACGCTCTTTGGTTCTCGCTTTGCGGGCGCACCTTGCGCACATAGCTTTGCTCACGGCTGTCCTCGTCATGGCCGCCAACGGCGGTAGGATGCCAACCCAGTCGGGGCTCGGCGGCAAACAGGGATTCGATCTTGGGATCGTGGCTGCGCACCGATGGGACGGCGCGAGTTCGAGCGCTTTGCCATGTGGACTCCTGAATGAGCGAGGGAGGTTCCGAAACAAAAAACGCCTCGCCGGATTTCCGGGAGGCGTTGAAACGACACGACATGAAGGATGCCGAGCGGCGACTGTGGTGGGCGAACGGCAACTGTTTCAAACCCGTTGGACCATCTTCCAATGGATGACCGAACGAGAAGAATTCTAACCGATCGGGGCTGCCAAGACCACCACTTATCGCGTCGAACTAAATATTTCACACAATATGCTGATTCCGCATCAATCTGCCGCTTGGGCGACGGCAGCAACCGTGACATCGCCCTCGATCCGGCCGCCGCGCTCGATCTGAAGCTGCCCGTAGCGCACCGTGCCGGCGACCTTGGCGGTCGAGCGGATGATCAGGCGCTGGGCCGTGAGATTGCCTTCGAACCGGCCGCGCACATCGGCCTCCTCGACCGTCGCCGCCCCCTTGAAGAGGCCGGTCTCGCTGATGCGCAAGTCGCGGCTGCCGGTCAGGCTGGCCTCGACATTGCCTTCGACGATGAGCTCGTCGCAGGCGGAGATCTGGCCCGAAAGCGAGATCTCGCGGCCGACGATGAGCCGGCGGACATCGGCCCCCTCGCGGCGCGGCGCCGCTGCCGGCGCTATCGAAGGCGCCGCCATCCCGGGCGACAGCGGCATGCGCGGCGGCATGCGGGGTGCGGCCGGCGCATCCGGCCCGGACGATACAGACGGGGCGGCCGCGAGCGAGCCGAGCAGGTCGGAGGGCTTTTCGTCATTGGGCATTTCTGGTCTCCATGGACTGCCGTTCCGACCTTCCTAACCAGGGCTGGTCGCCGACACAACATGCACGCTGAGATTCAGGCGTTAATTTTGAGCGCCGAGGCCGGGCGGACCGCGCCGACATCGATTCCGGCGACGTTCCGGACATGCGGCGAGAGATAAGGATGCAGCGCCATGCGCTGCGCCTCGTCGAAGCAACCGAGCCGATCGAGCACCGTCATCATGGCGAGATGGGCCGCCCGCTGCGCGCCATCCTCGATCTTGAGGGCCACACCCAAGCCCAGTTTTGGCAAGGCGGCACAGAAGACGCCCTCGGCACCGGGCTTGAGACGCACGGCGGCGCCTGCGACTCGCATGACGGCATGGGCGATGCCCGCCGTGCCGTCGACCATCGCCGACTCGGCCGCCATAGCGTCGAGGAGGCGCGTGGACGCGGCACGCCGCTCCGCCGGCAGATCCTTGGGATCGGCCATGCGCGCGAAAGCATAGGCCATGCCGCGCAGGCTGAGGCCGATCACCGGGATGCCGCAGCCATCGCGGCCGCGCGGCGCGCGTGAGAGGTCGAGCCCAGTCATCTCGGCCAGGACCTGAGTGATGCGCTGCTGGACCGGATGGTCGGCCTCGATATAGCCACGCGTCGGCTCGCCCAGATGGCGTGCGGTCGAGAGGAATCCCGTGTGCTTGCCCGAGCAATTATTATGGACGGCCGTCGGCGCCTCGCCGGCGCGGATCATGGCCTGGGCCGAGGGCACGTCGGTCGGCAGATGCGCCCCGCATTCGAGATCGTCCGGGCCGAGCCCGATGCGCGCCAACCAGCCCGTCACCCGCTCGATATGGGCCGGCTGGCCTTGATGCGAAGCACAGGCGAGCGCCAGCTCTGCATTGCCCAGCCCATAGCGGTCGGCCGCCCCGCTTTCGACCAGCGGCAGCGCCTGCAGCGGCTTGATGGCGGAGCGGGCGAAGACCGGCAGGTCGATATCGCCGATTGCGTGGCGCACATGGCCCGAGGCATCGACGATCGCCACCGCACCGCGATGGCGGCTTTCGACCATCTCGCCGCGAATCATCTCGACGATGGTGGGGGATTTGTTCACAGAATCGTCAGGCATCATCCAATCCGATCAGGGTCCCGCATCGACTGCAAGGGTCGGTTTCAAGAGGCCGAATTTAGCAACGATCGGCTGCCCGCCATCCATGAGGCCGGCGAAGGAGACGCCTTGGCCCGGATCGAGCCGGAACTCGATATGGCCGGGCTTCCTGAGGAAGAGCGCCACCTGGCCGGGCCAGGCCGGCGTCACGGCGCCGAGCCCCAGAGCCGCCAGCTGCTGGCGCAGCACGGATTCGCCGAGCTGGCCGATCTGATCCGGGTTCATGCCGCCGCCCGTCTCCTGCTCGATCGCCGGCACCAGGCCGCGATCGGTCCAGCCAAGCCGAGCCGGACCGAGCGTCATCGCGGCGACCGCCTGGATCTTGGCCTGGTCATCGAGCTGATCGAGCTGCCAGCTGTCCGGCAGATTGCCCATCGCGAGATCGAGCTTGAGATCGCCCATCCCGTCGAGCACCAACGTCTCGTTCGCGGTACCGGCATGGGCGGCATAATCCTCGGTACCGTCGCAGGTCAGCGACAGGACGACATCGGTCCGTTTGAGCCGCGCCAGGACTTGCATCAGCATCTCGGTTTTCGGCCCGGGCCTGGGCTCGAGCCGGGCGCCGTCGAGCGTCAGGCGGACCGAAGTCGGCCGCTCGTCCGGGCCGCGCGACGGCACACTCATATCGAGGGCGGCGAACGAGAAATCGCCATTGTCGCCGGCGAGATCGAAATCGGCGAGATGCAGGCCGCCAAAGGCCGCCTTGGTGCGGAAGCTGCCATCGGCGAGTGCCGCGATGTCGAACGCGAGCAGCGTCAGCTCCTTGAGCCTGAGCTGCCCCGTGGTTCCGGCTTCGCCGGGCACGGTGGCGTTGAAATCGGCGAAGGTGATGCGGTCGAGCTTGCCGTCGGCCAGGGCGCCGATGGTCACATGGGAAAGCGTCACATCCTGGCCGCCGCCGACATCCTGCTTGGAGATGACGGCATGGTCGATCGTGCCGCCGGCGATCCTGACGCTGCGGATCGGCACGCTGCCGTCGGGACCCGCGGCCGGTGCCGACAAGCCGTTTAGCGTGAGGGTCGCCATGGCGAGCTTGGTGTCGCCCGCGCTGAGGACGACGTCTTCGAGGGTCGCCTCGCTGGCGCTGGCACCGCCATCGCCGCTCGGGGCGAGGCCCGAGATGACGAAGCGGCCGACGGTGACGTGCCGGTCCGGCCGGTTGTCATCGGTGAATGTCACATGGTCGAACTCGGCGGCCCGGCTCGCCGGATGCATCGAGGTGGTGGCGATGTCGAGCTTCATCCCGGCCGGCAGGTGCGACTTCAGCCGCTCGACGGCCAGCTGCAGCGCCTGATCGGACCGGCCCTGGAGCCAGAGATAGCCGCCGGCACCCGCAGCACCGACCAGAATGATCGCTGCGAGGATCCGAATGAACTTGCCGCGCATTGCCTATCCTCTTCACAACCAAGACTGCCGGCTCTTCTTGCCTCGCACCATGCCCTGCCGTCCAGCGTGGCGACAAGAGGGGCCATCACGAGGATTTTACGGGCTACTGCGGCAATAATGAGTCCGTCGATGCTTGCACTTCGCGCCCGTTTCCGTCGTTATCGCGGCTTAGAGACTGTTTTGAAAATGCGCGTCGGGCGCATTTTCGTTTCCGGGGGAGCGGGCCGGTGCAGCGCATTTTCAAAACAGTCTCTTAATCTTGGCACGGGAGACATTGCGGGAATGTCGGGATGTCATCGGGCGATGGGCTTTGCCCTCGTCCTGCTCGGTCTGGCCTCGGGTAGCACGGCTCTCGCCGCCGACCCGCCGGAACCGAAGCTGCTCGGCGAGTACAAGGGCTGGTCGGCTTATACGCTGGGCGAGGCCAAGGGCGATATCTGCTATGCGGTGAGCGATCCGAAGAAGTCGGACCCGCCCAAGCTGAAGCGGAACGCCGTCCATCTGCTGGTCACGCACCGGCCGGCCGAGAAGCAGTTCAACGTCGTCTCCGTCGAGCTGGGCTATACGGCGGCCAAGGAATTGAGTGCGGCAGTCGAGATCGACAAGACCAAGCTCGACTTCTTCACCGACCATCAGATGGCCTGGGCCCGCGATGCCGAGACCGACAAATCGACCACGACCGCGATGATCAAGGGCAACGAGCTGACGGTGAAGGCGAAATCCGCCGCCGGCACGGAAACGACCGATGTCTTCGCGCTGGCCGGCTTCGCCGATGCGCTGCAGCAGATCGACAAGGCGTGCAAGGTGAAGCGTTAGCGCTGGCTTGCTATGCTTGGCTTCGAGACGGGCGGCGCCTATATAGACGCGCTCTTGCCTAGACAGAAACAAAGTGGGGCGGGCATCCTGCCCGCCAGCGGGCGGGAGGCCCGCTCCACTGACAGAGGTTTCGGAACTGAGCCATGGATAGTATCGCGCCCGATGAGCGCCGCAATCTCGTCGGCCTGACGCGCGAGGAGCTTGGCATCGAGCTCGCCTCGATCGGGGCCGAGAAGTTCCGCGCGCGTCAGCTGTGGCAGTGGATCTATAATCGCGGCGCCACCGATTTCGCGGCGATGACCTCGCTGTCGAAGGGCTTCCGCGCCGACCTCGCCGAGCGCTATCGCGTGGCCCGGCCGGAAATATCGGGCGACATGAAGTCGGTCGACGGCACGCGCAAATGGCTGTTGAAATTTCCCGACGGGCAGGAGGTCGAGAGCGTCCACATCCCCGAAGAGGATCGCGGCACGCTGTGCGTCTCGAGCCAGGTCGGCTGCACGCTCACCTGCAAATTCTGCCACACCGGCACGCAGCGGCTGGTGCGCAACCTCGAGCCGGCCGAGATCGTGGGCCAGGTGATGAATGCGCGCGATCTGCTCGAAGGCTGGCCGACGCCGACCGAGGACCGCCAGCTGACCAACATCGTCATGATGGGCATGGGCGAGCCGCTCTATAATTACGAGAACGTGGCCAAGTCGCTGAAGATCGTCATGGACAATGAGGGGCTCGCGATCTCGAAACGCAAGATCACGCTGTCGACGGCCGGCGTGGTGCCGATGATCGAGCGCTGCGGCGCCGAGCTCGGCGTCAATCTTGCCGTCTCGCTCCATGCCGTGAATGACGAGCTCCGCGACGTGATCGTGCCGATCAACAAGAAATACCCGATCGCAGAGCTTTTGCAGGCGTGCCGGACTTATCCGGGCTCCTCCAACGCGCGGCGCATCACCTTCGAATATGTGATGCTGAAGGGGATCAATGACAGCCCTGCCGAGGCGCGCGAACTGGTGCGGCTGTTGAAGGGCATTCCGGCCAAGGTCAACCTCATCCCGTTCAATCCCTGGCCCGGCGCGCCCTACGAATGCTCGAGCAATGCGGCGATTTCCGCCTTCGCCGACATCGTCAATGATGCGGGCTATTCCTCGCCGGTGCGCGCACCGCGCGGCCGCGACATCCTGGCCGCCTGCGGACAGTTGAAGTCCGAGAGCGTCAAGTTGCGCAAAAGCGAGCTTTTGAGACAAGCCGCCCTCGCCGCAAATTGAATCGAATTCGAGCATGGATCGACCTGCACCCGCGTCCAGGTCTTATGCCGACGGTTGCATGCGTGACCGGTTCTCGACCGCGCTAAATGTGCGTTTTTGTTAAGAATTTGTTGTTCAGCCATCGCTATGGTTCCGCCCGGGCGTCCGGACGGACGGAACATGGCGGCCCGGGATGGCAACAGCTTCAACCGCGGATATCACCAACTGGATGCATGTCTTCCGCTGGATCGTGAAGCTGATCCGCGACGAATACGGCATCGAGGAAGCCAATCTCGTCCGCACGGCCCTGCTTGAGACCGATCTCGGGCTTTCGCCCGAGCAGATCGAACAAGTCATCTCCTATGTCGAGGAAGGGTTCACCATCCGCTTCCCCGAGGGCACGCTCGACGAGGTTTTGCGGCTCGAGGAATTGTGCCTGGTCGCGAGCTGGCTCAAGGGCTTCTACAAGCGGCCGCCCTTCATCGGTGAAGGTTTCGAGGCCCGCTGCCGCGCGCTCAATCCGGGCGCTCAGGCCTGATATTCTCTTCCGCTTGAGTTTCGCCGCATCGGAGTTCTATCAATTCCGGCGGGAACCCTTCGTAAATTCCCGTGCTATCGCAGGAAACGGGCTAGCGTCGCTTAGCTCAACGCGCTAAGATTGTTAAAATTTGATGTGCACGCGTTAACCACGATAAAATTTGCAGTTTATTCAGACGTTGTCTCTCCTGAGGATCGCGCAGCGAGCCGACAAAATGATGGATACACGAGTTCGCTCCACACGGGTTTTGGTCGTTGAAGACGAACGCATAGTTGCGTTTCACTTGTGCCAACGGTTGAGCAAGCTCGGCTATTCTGTCGTCGGGGTGCTTTCTTCTGGCCGGCAGACGCTGGACCGGATCGACGAGCTGCAACCTGACGTCGTCCTGATGGATGTTCATATTGATGGCGATCTCGACGGCATCGAGACGGCATCCCGGTTGCGCGACTGCACTGGCGTTCCGGTCATTTATTTGACCGCTCACGCCGAAGAATCCACGCTCGACCGGGCGCGGGCGACGAAACCCTATGGCTTTCTGCTGAAGCCGTTTTCCGAGCGCGAGCTGCACGCCACCATTCAGATGGGGCTGGAGCGGCGCGCCGAGGAGCAGGCGCTGCGCGACGACGGCGACAGGTTCCGCGATTTTTCGCGCGCCGCCTCGGACTGGTTCTGGGAGCAAGATGCGCAGCACCGGTTTCAATGGATCTCGGACACCTCATCGCTCGATGGCCGGATCGTCGAGGCCTTCATGCCCGGCAAGTCGCGCTGGGAAATCGTGGAGCGCGGCGTCTCGGCGACGCAATGGGCGACGCATCGCATGCTCCTCGACCGGCATCAGCCGATCCGGGATTTCCGCTTCGAGCGGCTCGACCCCTCGGGCCGCGTCCATTATCTCAGCATCAGCGGCGACCCGCTCTTCGACGCGCACCATCATTTCAAGGGGTATCGCGGCACCGGCTCGGACATCACGGGCCGCATCCTGGCCGAGCATGCCCTCTATCTGGCCAAGGAGGAGGCCGAGTCCGCGAGCCGGACCAAGTCGCAGTTCCTGGCTAATATGAGCCATGAGCTCCGCACGCCGCTCAACGCCATCCTGGGCTTCGCCGAGATCATCCGCGACGGCATGATGGGGCCCGTCGACACACGCTATCGCGACTATGCCGGCGACATCTACGTCGCCGGCCGCCATCTGCTGCGCGTCATCGGCGATGTGCTCGATCTGTCGAAGATCGAAGCCGGCCGGATGGAGCTGCAGGAGGAATGGATCGATCTCGGCGAGGTCATCGCCGCCTGCCGCAAGCTGATCCTGGCACGCGCCGAGGCGGCGTCGGTCCGGCTCGAGGTCGGCAACCGCGGCCGCTTGCCGCCGATCATGGCCGATCAGTCGCGCATTCAGCAGGTCATCCTCAATCTTCTGGCCAATGCCGTGAAATTCACCCCGGCCGGCGGGCATGTCAGGATCGATGCCTGGCGGACCGAGCGCGATGGCATCTGCATTTCCGTCGCCGACAGCGGCATCGGCATGAAGCCCGAGGACATCCCGATCGCCCTCACCCCGTTCCGCCAGCTCGAGGGCCAGTTGGCGCGGCGCTATGAGGGCACCGGCCTGGGCCTGCCCATCGCCAAGATGCTGGTCGAGCTGCATGGCGGCACGCTTGAGATCGAAAGCCAGGTCGGCCGCGGCACCACGGTCCGCATCCATCTGCCCGACGAGCGGGTGATGGTCGGGGGCTTGGAAGCTCTCAGCTAGCCGCCTTGCCGTAGCACGGCGCCGCCTTATACTGCCGGCCTTTCGAGTAGGCAGGACATCCCATGAGCAGTTCCATCAAGAAGGTCGTGCTGGCCTATTCTGGCGGCCTCGACACCTCGGTCATCCTGCGCTGGCTGCAGGACCAATATCATTGCGAGGTCGTGACCTTCACGGCCGATCTCGGCCAGGGCGAGGAGCTCGAGCCGGCGCGCAAGAAGGCCGAGATGATGGGCATCAAGGAGGTCTTCATCGAGGATGTCCGCGAGGAGTTCGTCCGCGACTTCGTCTTCCCGATGTTCCGCGCCAATGCGCTCTATGAAGGCCAGTACCTGCTCGGCACCTCGATCGCCCGGCCGCTGATCGCCAAGCGCCAGATCGAGATCGCCCGCCAGGTCGGTGCCGATGCAGTCGCCCACGGCGCCACCGGCAAGGGCAACGACCAGGTCCGCTTCGAGCTCGCCTATTACGCGCTCGAGCCCGACATCAAGGTGATCGCCCCCTGGCGCGAATGGGATTTGAGCTCGCGCACCAAGCTCATCGAGTTCGCCGAGAAGCATCAGATCCCGGTCGCCAAGGACAAGCGCGGCGAGGCGCCCTTCTCGGTCGATGCCAACCTTCTGCACATCTCGGCCGAAGGCAAGGTGCTGGAGGATCCCTGGATCGAGCCCGAGGAGTTCGTCTATTCCCGCACCGTCGCCCCCGAGCAGGCCCCGGACACGCCCGAATATGTCGAGATCGAGTTCGAGAAGGGCGATGCGGTCGCGGTCAATGGCGAGCGGCTGTCGCCGGCCGCCCTCCTGACCCGGCTCAACGAGATCGGCGGGCGCAATGGCGTCGGCCGGCTGGATCTGGTCGAGAACCGCTATGTCGGCATGAAGTCCCGCGGAATCTACGAGACCCCGGGCGGCACCGTGCTGCATGCGGCCCACCGCGCGATCGAGAGCATCACGCTCGACCGCGAGGCGGCGCATTTGAAGGACGAGATCATGCCGCGCTATGCCGAGCTGATCTATTACGGCTTCTGGTTCGCGCCCGAGCGCGAGATGCTGCAGGCGCTGATCGACAAGAGCCAGGAGAATGTCTGGGGGACCGCCCGGCTCAAGCTTTACAAGGGCAGCGTCCGCACGGTCGGCCGGAAGTCGCCGCGCACGCTCTACAGCCTGGCCCATGTGACCTTCGAGGAGGATCAGGTCTACGATCAGCGCGACGCCCAGGGCTTCATCAAGCTCAATGCGCTGAGGCTGAGGCTGGCGAAGGCGGGGCGCGGCTGACCCCCTTGCTACGCCGGGAGGATCTGGCGGCACTCGACCAGGCGGACCCGCTCAAGCGGTTCCGCGACCGGTTCGAGCTGCCGCCCGGCCTCATATACCTCGACGGCAATTCGCTCGGCGCCTTGCCCAAGGCAGTGCCGGCGCGGATCAGCCGGCTCGTCGCCGAGGAATGGGGCGGCGATCTCATCCAGAGCTGGACGCGGCATGGCTGGATCGATTTGCAGCACCGGGTCGGCGACAAGATCGGCCGGCTGATCGGGGCCAAGCCGGGCGAGACGATCGTCGCCGATTTCGACCTCCGTCAATCTCTACAAGCTGCTGGCGGTGGCGCTGGAGCTCCGGCCCGGGCGATCCATCATCCTGTCGGAAGCGGGCAATTTCCCGACCGATCTCTATATCGCCGAAGGGCTGGCGGCATCGACCGGCCGGCACGAGCTGCGGCTCGTCGAGCCCGACGGGATCGCGGCCGCTCTCGACGATGAGGTGGCCGTGCTGATGCTGACCCATGTGAACTACCGCACGGGCCGGATGCATGACATGGCGACCATCACCCGTCGCGCCCATGAGGCCGGGGCCTTGGTGCTGTGGGATCTCTGCCATTCGACCGGTGCCGTGCCGCTGGATCTCGCGGCTGCCGAGGCCGATCTCGCGGTCGGGTGCGGCTACAAATATCTGAATGGCGGGCCGGGTGCGCCGGCCTTTCTCTTCATCGCCGAGCGCTGGCAGGCGGCGGCGCGCTCGCCCATCACGGGCTGGCTCGGCCATTCCGCACCCTTCGCCTTCGACCCGTCTTATCGGCCGGCTGCGGGGATCGCGCGCGCCGTCACGGGCACGCCGCCGATCCTCAGCCTTGCCGCCCTCGAAATCGGCGTCGATCTCATGCTCGAAGCGCCGATCGAGGCGCTGCGTGCCAAATCGATCCAGCAGTTCGACCTGTTCGCCGCCCTCGTCGAGCAGGAGCTGGCACCTTGGGATTTCCGCATCGTCAGCCCGCGCGACCAAGCCCTGCGCGGCAGCCAGATCGGGCTCGAGCATGCCCAAGCCTGGCCGATCATGCGGGCGCTGATCGAAGCCCGAGTGATCGGCGATTATCGCGCCCCCGATGTCATGCGCTTCGGCTTCACGCCGCTCTATCTGGGCTTTGCCGAGCTGTGGGACGCGGTGGCACGCCTCAAGGAGATCATGGCCAAGGAGAGCTGGAACCGGCCGGAATTTCTGGCGACGTTGCGCGTGACGTGAAAGTCCTTTTGAAAATGCGCGGAAACGCATTTTCGGGGCCGGTGCAGCGCATTTTCAAACGGACTCTGAGCGATCTCTTGGCCGATCGGCAGACTAATGGCAATATTAGGTCCGATCGAGGCAATGT
Source organism: uncultured Alphaproteobacteria bacterium (assembly GCA_963762435.1). Taxonomy (GTDB): domain Bacteria; phylum Pseudomonadota; class Alphaproteobacteria; order ATCC43930; family CGMCC-115725; genus JAXDMU01. Next base: position 151,399 of record CAVXLN010000003.1, read on the forward strand.
TCGGAGCCCGCGAACGCGAAGTGTCCGGATCATGAAGCTCATTCTCGTCGCCTTCCTGCTGATCTTCGCGGCGCGGCCTTGTGCCGCCGCGACAGTGGAGCATGCGGTCGGCACGAGCGGCGTCGATTGCAGCCTGCCGCGCGGGGAGCTGCTGGCGAGCGAGAAGCTGATCTGCGCCGACGCCGATCTGCAGAAGGCCGATGCCAGGCTGACCGGCATCTATACCGATCTCGGCGAGCGCCTGAACGAGGGTGGCGCCCAGGCGATCGAGCTCGATCACAGCTTCTGGTTCCTGACATATGAGGGCGGGCTCGATGCGCGCTGCGGCATTGCCGGCTCGCGGGTGCTGCCCGCCGACCTCAAAGCCTATTATCGCGCGCGCAACTGCCTGCTGACCGAACTCGACAAGCGCCGCGAAGCCGTCGCCGCCTTGCCGCATGAAAAGCCGGCCGCCCCCTATCTGCTGTCGCCCTTCGAGCGCATGATGCTGCGCGGCATGGCCGGCACGGAACTCTATCTGCGCCGCCTGCTCGACAAGCGCATCAACCGGTCCGACAATCTGGCGGTGGGCCTGCAGCGCAGCCTGGGCGCACTGCTCACCGACACGGAAACCAGACATTTCGCCTGGCTCGAAGGCAACCCGTTCGACAAATTCGTCGAGACCTCCAATCTCGGTGCCGGCACGCTGATCGATTCCCGTTTCTTCTTCTATCGCAGCAACATACCGGCCGACGAGTTCGAGCGAGAGCGCCTTCGTCGCCGACCTTTCGACTGGCGAGATCGCCGCCGCGATGATCGATCCGCTGCCGGCCGGGCAGCCGACCCTGGTGATCTGGGAGAAGAGCTGCGCCGGCGCCCCGCTCAAGACCGTCAGCCGCGCTCAGTTTCAGCGGCTCGGCAATGACTGGCGCGCGCAATGGGGTCCGGACGCCCATCGTCCGCTCGGCGAGGACATCATCGAGACGGCGTGCAAGTAGGGGGATGGGGTTCTGGTCGTCAAAACCCGGTCGGAAACGATCGACTTCGGGCGAGTAGTCATTTGCTGTGACGGCAAAATTGGGCCGATAGCGGTCGTTCTGTTCCTCGGCGGTAGACGGGAATAAGCGGCCGTTCGTTGTGGTCGGGCTGTCTCCGCCTAAACCATGCGCGTATCCGCGTTTGCCTCGCGTTCAGCGCGGCCGGTCCTCTGCGGGATGGTATAAGTAGATTCCGAGTTTACGGTGGCGAATGATCGCCTGGCAGTGTTGCTCCGCTCGGTACCGTAAATTCCATCAGCGAGGGTACCGAATTCGACCAAGTTCCAACGGAAGACGGTACGGGATCCAGCACATTGCCCGCGCGATGAGCCTGACGGTCCGCTGCCGGTCCGAAAGACCATGAACCGGATCGACCAGGAGATACTCCATGGACAACCTGTTCGCATTCGCCGTCGAAGCCCATGGCCGGCTGCGCCGCTGGAATGAATTCAAGCCGCTCAAGGCCGAGCTCTCGGTCGGCGGCGCGATCTGGCACGAAAAACAGCGGCCCGGACTGCTCGCCAACAAGATCTTCGAGATCGAGACCGATAGTTAGAGCCTAACGATCACCCCTTTCATCGCCCCCGACCGGCGCGGCGTGTTCGTGCCCGATCAACTCGTGCTCGAGACGTTGGACGGCACGCTCATCGACGGCCGCGACCATCCCGAAGCAACCTTCGCGGACCAGATGCTCGAAACGCCGTGGGATGCATTCCATCTCGCGTATTTCGCCAGCGAAATGGCCAGCGGCGCCAACCGGTAGGAACGGGCTCGATCGTGGCAGCGGATTCTGCGGCCGAGCATCGCCATCCCGATCCTCGCACCAACAAAGGAAGCAAGACCATGGCAAGCCACACCGTCACCACCAAGGACGGCATCGAAATCTACTACAAGGACTGGGGTTCGGGCCTGCCGATCGTGTTCAGCCACGGTTGGCCGCTGTCGGCGGACGATTGGGACACGCAGATGTTGTTTTTCTTGCGCCACGGCTATCGGGTCATCGCGCATGACCGCCGTGGCCATGGCCGATCGACCCAGACCTCCAGCGGCCACGATATGGATCATTATGCCGATGACCTGGCGGCCCTGACGGCGCATCTCGATCTCAAGAACGCCGTCCATGTCGGCCATTCGACGGGCGGCGGCGAGGTCGCGCACTATCTCGGACGCCATGGCGAGGGCCGGGTCGCGAAAGCCGTGCTGATCAGCGCCGTGCCGCCGCTGATGGTGAAGACCGAGGCCAATCCGGGCGGGCTCCCCAAGGAGGTGTTCGATGGACTGCAGGCGCAGCTCGCAACCAACCGCGCGCAATTCTATCGCGACCTACCCGAAGGACCGTTCTACGGCTTCAACCGTCCGGGCGTGAAAGCATCGGAGCCGATCATCCAGAACTGGTGGCGGCAGGGAATGATGGGCGGCGCCAAGGCGCATTATGACGGCATCGTCGCCTTCTCGCAGACCGATTTCACCGAGGATTTGAAGAAGATCACGGTGCCGGTGCTGGTGATGCATGGCGACGACGATCAGATCGTCCCCTACGCCGATGCCGGGCCCCTGTCGGCAAAACTGCTGAAGAACGGCACGCTCAAGACCTATAATGGCTTCCCCCACGGCATGCCCACGACCGAATCTGAAACGATCAATTCCGACCTGCTTGCCTTTATCCGGGCCTGAGACCTTGTCCCCATGGCGGCGCACCAGCCACCTGGCGGCAGCGCCTGAGAGACGTCCGCCCGCGTCGGAGAAAATCCATGCGCCTGCCATTTGTTCCGCCACGGACATCAGCGCCGAACAACGCCCCCTTTGTGAAGACATGAAGGTCGGCATTGCGGCGAAATACGGCAATTTCGCCACGATGCGCGAAGACGGCGCGATCCTCGGCCCGTGGCGCGCATGGCTGCACGAGCCGGAGCTGGGGACCGCGATCTGGGAGGTTGCGAAGGCGATGACACGCTTCAAACACCTGCCTCAAGTCGCCAGGCAGGTCGTCATCCCAGTCGTCGGCAGCCGGTTTCGAGCTGCGTATAAATCTACGCCCATTCCGCCGTCGCCAGGACGGCGGGGCTCACCGACGAACAACTTGCTGCAATCGTGGCAGGCCGGAAGCCGACGAGCTTATCCGATGAGACCGAGACCGCCTATGACGCAGCAACGGCCTGCTGGAGGGTGGCGTCCTTGCCGCATCGGTTTACGATAGGACGCTCGGGTTATTCGGGCAGCATGGCGTTAGCGAGTTGATCTATCTGGTAGGACATTACCGTTTCGTCTCGATAACCCTGAATGGTTTTGACATCCCTGTACCGGAGGCCGGCTGACGATCGGGCGGTCGGATTATCGGCTCCATCCGTTCTATTTTCCCTCGACTTCAACGCCGTCAGAATTGAAAGGGCCATCTCATGACCAAAGCCGCCACGACCATAGTGCTTGTGCACGGTGCCTGGGCCGATGGCTCAAGCTGGAACAAGGTAATCCCTCTCCTTCAGGCCAAGGGTCTGCCCGTCATTGCTGTCCAACTCCCACTGACCTCAATCGTCGATGATCTCGCCGTGACAAAGCGCACGATCTCGACGATCGACGGGCCGATCGTCCTGGTGGGTCACAGCTGGGGCGGCATGGCCGTCACGCAGGCGGGCGACGACCCCAAGGTGGCGGCGCTTGTCTATGTCTCCGCCTTTGCGCCGGAGATCGGCGAGAGCGGCAGCAGCCTGATCGGCGCGCATCCGGCACCACCGGCATTGTCGACAGTCGTCACCGATAGCGCCGGATTCACCTATCAAACGGTCGAAGGCATGGTCAGGAATGTCGCGCCGGATCTTCCGGAAGCGGATGCGCGGACACTGGCCGCGACACAAGGGCGGCTCGCGGGGGTTGCATTTGGGCAGACAGCCACCGTGGCTGCCTGGAAGGCAAAGCCCTCTTGGTTTATCGTCACCGTCGACGATCGTGTGGTCAGTGTCGAACTGCAGAGAACGGAAGCCGAGCGAATGGCCGCGCGGGTGACCATCCTGCATGCCAGCCATATGTCATTGCTATCGCAGCCCGACAAAGTCGCGGCTGTCATCGAAGAGGCCGCAGAGTCGGTCAATTCCATGGCAGCGGCTTAGTCGCGAACGAGCAAGCGTTCAGCGATCTTTCGCAAGACTTGCCAAGAAGAGGTCAGTATGAAATGGCGTTGAACAGGTCCTTGCGCAAATCCCCAGCGTCCGCCTTACTCGTCGGCTTTGCCGCTTGCATCGCCATCGCGTCGTCGTCCTTCGCAGCGGCCCCTCAGGTTCGTACTCAGGCGCCCGGCTTTTATCGCATCATGCTGGGCGATTTTGAGATCACGGCGCTGCTGGACGGGACGCATCCGTTTCCGGATGAAGCGGTGCTGATGAAGCCGAAGCCAGGTAGGCCCGCCGAACGCTCGAAATTGTTCGACGACAACCCGCAGGAGGCCAATGCGCTCCTGGCGGCGGCCGATCTGAAAGCGCCGACCGAAGGATCGATCAATGCCTTTCTGATAAACACCGGGACCAAGCTGATATTGATCGACAGCGGTGCCGGTACGCTCTACGGCGCCTGTTGCGGGCATCTGATTGAAAACCTCAGGGCGGCCGGATACCGGCCCGAGCAAGTCGACGAAGTCTTGTTGACACATCTCCACGCGGACCATGTTGGCGGGATTGCTCCAGGCGGGCAGATGGCTTTTCCGAATGCCATTGTCCGCGCAAGCAAGCTCGATGCCGAATACTGGTTGAACGATGCAAATGAAAAGGTGGCCCCCGCCTTTTTACGACCGATGTTCGAGGGCGATAAAACCTCACTGAAACCTTACATTGCCGCCGGCCGGTTCCAGCCTTTTGACGGGGCTCCGGAACTTGTCACCGGCATTCGGGCGATACCAGCGCCAGGGCACACCTCGGGCCATACGGTATATTCAGTCGAGAGCGGCGGGCAGAAGCTGTTGGTTTGGGGCGACATAGTTCACGTCGCCGCAATTCAATTCCCGGACCCCTCAGTTTCCGTCGAATATGACACTGACGCTGCGCTCGCCGAAACTACCCGCAGAACATTCTTTGCTGAAGCGGCGAAGGACGGATTCTGGATTGGCGCAGCGCACATCTCTTTCCCCGGCTTGGGCCATGTCGGGGTTAGAGGGACGGAGTTTATCTGGATGCCCGCGGAATATACGACACGAATGTCGGCTCAAACCCATTAGCAGTCTGTCGGATTCACATGCGGGTTCGATTATGTCAGAATCCGCGGATGACGACCTACGCTCCGTTTGACCGCGAACAGCCATTTCTTCTGCCGCCTGATCTGAAGGATTGGTTGGCTGAGGATGACATAGCCCATTTCATCGTTGCAGCGGTGGATCGGGTCCGGGTTGGTGAGTTCCGGACGAACCGTCAGGCTGGCGGCAAGCCGCAATATCACCCGCGGCTGATGCTGGCGCTGTTGATCTATAGCTATGCGAACGGCGTTTTCTCGTCGCGACGGATCGAGCGTGCGACGTATCGGGATGTTGGCACGCGCTTCATCGCGGCCAACACACATCCGGACCACGACACGATCGCGCATTTCCGGCGGGTGAACCGGGCTGCGTTCGAGGCAGCGTTCCTTGAGGTGTTGCTGCTGGCGCGCGAGAGCGGGCTGCTGCGGCTGGGCACGGTATCGATCGACGGCACCAAGATCGACGCGAACGCGTCGAAGATCCGCTCGGTGCGGTATGATCGGGCGCGGGCGCTGCGCGAGAAGCTCGCGGCCGACATCGCGGAATTGACGCAGAAGGCCGATGCGGCCGATGCCGATACCGTCGATCCGCAGGCGCTGCCGGCCGAGATCGCCCGGCGCGAGACGCTGAAAGCCAAGCTTGATGCGGCTTGTGCCAGGCTGGAAGCGCAAGTCAAGGCAGAGGCTGATGCTCGGCGGCCGGCCTTTGAGACCAAGAAGGCGGCGTATGAGGCCAAGAAGGGCCGTCGCGGCCGGCCGCCCAAGCCGCCCGACGAGACGCCGCCGCCCGACCGGCAGAGCAATCTGACCGACCCCGATTCCGCCTTGATGCGCAAATCCAACGCGCATGAATACCGCCAAGCCTACAACGCCCAAGCGGTGGTCTGTGCCGAGGGCAGCCAACTGATCCTCGCCACCAACATGGCCACGACGCCCTCAGACCCGCCGACCTTCGCCGCGACTATCCTCGCCATGGAGAAGACCGTCGGCCTGCCCCGCACGGTTCTCGCCGATGCCGGCTTCGCCAGTGGCAAGGCCGTGGCCCAACTCCGGGCGCGCGGCATCGAGCCGCTGGTTGCGATCACCTCCACCCAGCCGCATCGGCCCTATGATTTCCGCCCGCCGCCAGACGTGAAGCCGGCGCGGCGCATCACCGAGCCATGGCGCATCGCCATGAAGGAAAAGCTGCAAACCAAGGACGCCAAAGCCCAATACAGAAAACGAAAACAGACCGTCGAACCGGTCTTCGGCATCATCAAAAACGCGATGGGCTTCACCCGCTTCCACCTCAGAGGCATCCAAAACGTCACCGCCGAATGGATCCTCGTCGCGCTCGCCTATAACTGCCGTAGGCTACATCGCCTGCAACTCGCCTGAACAACACCGTCAACCGGTCACACCACCAGAAACGATATGAACCCGACAGACTGCTAGAGCATAGTCGTATTGGCTGGAAACCAGCCAATACGTGAATCATGCTCTAAACATTTGATGAGAGACGGATTCCGCCTTCGAGAAAGAGGCAGCTTCGCCAAAATGACCAACATGGGGCGCGGCCGGCCGATGAGGACGCGACGGTCTTACGCCCATCCGACGCACCTCCAGAGCACCCGCTTCTATCGGCCTCCGCCCCTACGGCAGCATCACCGGCAACCCCGTGAAGAGCGGATGCGCCAGGAACAGCACGGCATAGAGCAGGAGCCCGGCGAGCGGCGGGGCGATGCCGATCTCGCTCAAGCGCAGCCGGGTCCGGCCGGTGACGAGGGCGGCGAAAGGCAGGTTCGAGGTCACTTCGGCCAGGCGCGACCAATCGGTGCCGAGCGCCAGCCGCTTGCGCCGGTCGATCAGGAAGGTGCCGCCGATCGCTTGCAGCGTCAGCAGGCCGAAGAAGATGATCGCCGCGGCATCGCCATTGGCGGCGAGATGGCCGAGGCCCCAGAGGCCGATCCCCCACATCACCGGATGCCGGGTGATCCGGAGGAGGCCGGGGGCTGGATCATCCTCGCGCGCCCGGCGCTCCTGGCCCACCGCGGTCGGGTTGCGCGTCGTGATCCCGCCCACCAGCAGGATCGAGGCGAGCGGCATCGTGACCACGGGAATCCAATGCGTCCAGAGCGGCGGCAGCCAGACCGGCACGGTGGGTGCCCGGACGAAAGCCGCGATGAACCAACCGAGCGTCACCGCCGCCAGCACGGAATAGAGGCCGAGATACCCGCCCTCGCCCAGCGACTCCCGCAGCGTGCCGCGCAGCGGTGTGCTCGAGATCAGTACGTGGCTGCCGAGGAAGATCACCCCCGCCAGAAGGAGGGTGTGGAAATGAGCGATCATGCGCGCAGTGTAGCTGGATCGGGGGGCGAATCCAGCGCGGTGCGGGGATCAGGGCTGCTCCTTCATCCGGGCCACGAATTCGACCAGCAAGGCCGGCAGCCGCGCCCGCACGGCCTCCGCCTTGGGCGCCAACTCCGCGACCGGCACGAAGCGTGGCTCCATCGCCTGGCCCGCTTCCCGCAGCGTATCGGGGATGTCGTCGGTCCGCCCGCGGCAGAGATAATCGTCGGGCGGCCGCCCCTCGGCCCGGATCGCCTCCTCGGTGAGGGCACGCCCCAGAATCTTCTCCACCACCTCGTCCGGAAAAGCCTTCAGCTCGGCCCAGGCCGGCGTCAGGATCTGAGTGAATTGGCGGCGCCGCGAGGTCTGCGCATCGAGATCGGCGCATTTCAGCCCGTCGGTCTCGATCACCGCGGCCGTATAGAGTGCGACCACGACGCCATTCTCGCGCATCTGCCGGCCGGCCGCCGCATCCTGGATCCCGCGCCCGGCTGCGATGAGGTCGAGCGCATAGAAGGCGCCGACGAAGATCGTGGTGCCGGTGGCGAACCGCTCCCGCTCCCAGATCAGCGTCGGCCCGACGGTGGCTGCCGCCCCCATGCCGGCTTTGATGTCGGCCGCGAGCTTGCCATACTCGTGTGCTGCCAGCAGCCGGTCGTAGCGGGCGGCCAGCGGCTCCTGATCCGCATGAGCAGGCAGCAGCGCCAGGAGCATGAGCCCCGACAGGAGTGCTGCGCGGTTCAGATCGCCGGCTCCGGCACGCCGCCCTGGCGGCAGGCGGCGATGAGCGTGTTGCGCAAGAGGCAGGCGATCGTCATCGGCCCGACCCCGCCCGGCACCGGCGTGATGGCGCCCGCAACCTCGGCCGCCTCGGCGAAGGCGACATCGCCGACGAGCCGGCTCTTCCCGTCCGCACCCGGCACGCGATTGATCCCGACATCGATTACGATGGCGCCGGGCTTCACCCAATCGCCGCGCACAAGCTCCGGCCGGCCGACGGCGGCGACCAGAATGTCGGCGCGGCGGCAGAGTGCCGGCAGATCGCGGGTGCGCGAATGCGCCATCGTCACCGTGCAGCTCTCGGCCAGCAGCAGCCCCGCCACCGGCTTGCCGACGAGGGCGGAGCGGCCGATCACGACGGCATCGAGGCCGGCGAGCTTCGGCTGGACGTGGCGAAGCAGCATCATGCAGCCGAGCGGCGTGCAGGGAAACAGGCCCGGAAGCCCGCTCCACAGCCGCCCGATATTCTCGGCATGGAGCCCGTCGACATCCTTGGCCGGATCGATCGCGGCCACGACGGCACCGGCATCGAGCCCCGCCGGCAGCGGCAGCTGCACCAGGATGCCATGGATCGCCGGATCGCGGTTGAGCTGCTCGACCAGAGCCAGCAGCTCCGCTTGGGCGATGCTCGCCGGCAGCACATGCTCGACCGAATGGAATCCGGCCTCGAGCGTCGCCCGCGTCTTCGAGCGGACATAGACCTGGCTCGCCGGATCCTCGCCGACCAGCACCACGGCAAGGCCGGGCACCAGCCCATGCGCCGATTTGAGGGAAGCCGCCGCTCCCGCTACCCGTGCGCGCAGCGATGCTGCGAAGCCCTTGCCGTCAATAACAGGCGGGGCCGGCAACATACTCACCGAGCAGGTTTTTGATGAAGATGATCAGCAGGACCAGGATGATGAAGGAGATGTCCACACCCCCCAGGCCCGGCACGATCCGGCGAATCGGCCTGAGCGCCGGCTCGGTGACGCGATAGAGCATGTCCTCGATCATCGCGACCACCCGGTTGTACCGGTTGACGACGCCGAAGGCCAACAGCCAGCTCATGATCGCGGCAGCGATCAGCACCCAATAGTACAGCGTGAGCACGCTTTGAACGAGCGAGTAGAGGGAACACATAGGGGAAATCGCCGCGGAGACGTTGGAACGCGCGGACCCTATCCGCTGCGGATGAGCCGTGCAAGGGCGCGTGAGCTCAGGCCCTCAGCGGCGCTTCCCAATAGAGCCAGCTGCCGAAATCCTCCTGGATGTCGGGCGGCAGGCATTCGAGCCCGGCCCGCATCAGCTCGGCCGCGGTCGGCCGCTTCGGCTCCTTGAGCGGCCTGAGCCGTCCGTCGCCGGACATCACGCCGCGGCGCCCGCTGAAATTGGCCTCGGCCGAGCCTTTGAGCCCGTTGCAGCGCAAGCAAGCGGTCAGGATGTTGGTCCAGACCGTCCGCCCGCCCTTCGAGCGCGGCACGACATGATCGAAGGTGAGCTCCTGGGCATCGAACCGCTCGCCGCAATATTGGCAGCGATAGCGGTCGCGCAGCAGGATCGAGCGCCGGCAGAATTTGGGCTCGCCCGTCACCGGGACATATGACCGGGTCATGACGACCTTGGGGATCTTGACCGCGGTCGAGGGCGAGCGGAACATTTCGTCCCATTCATCGACCACCGTCACGCGGTCGCGAAACAGGGCATGCACCGCCTCGTCCGCAGCGATCAGCGACAGCGGCCAGGTCGAGAGCGGCCTGCCATCGGCATTGAGGACCAGGCAGCGCAGCGATCTTCGGCGATGCGAGTGGGCTTGCTCGGCGATGGCTTGCATGTCGCGACTCCCCTGATGGTGCCGGCAGGAGGAAACGAACCTCCTGCCGGTTCTTCGTTAGCCCTTTACGCAGAGCAGCTGCTTCAGGGTGTGGACGATTTCGACCAGATCCTGTTGGGCCGCCATGACCTGATCGATGTCTTTGTAAGCACCCGGCGTCTCGTCGATGACGCCGGCATCCTTGCGGCATTCGACGCCAGCGGTCGCGGCGATGTGATCATCGACCGTGAAGAGCTTGTTGGCCGCCGAACGCGACATCTTGCGGCCGGCGCCGTGCGAGCAGCTGTCGAAGCTCTGAGCGTTGCCCTTGCCCCGCACGATGTAGGATCGAGCGCCCATGCTGCCGGGGATGATCCCCAGATCGCCGAGCCGTGCCCGAACCGCACCCTTGCGGGTCAGCCAGACATTGGCGCCGAAATGAGCCTCCCGCTGGACATAGTTGTGATGGCAATTCACCGCCAGCACCGCCGCCTCGAACTCGCGCGCGAGTGCCGATTTGATCGCCGCGACGGTGGCGCCCATCATCGCCTCGCGATTGGTCTTGGCGAAATCCTGCGCCCAGCCAACGGCTTCGACGTAATCGTCACAATGCTCCGTACCTTCCGGCAGGTAAGCCAGATCAGCATCGGGCAAGTTGATGAACCAGCGCCGCATATCCTCCTTGGCCAGCTCGATGAAGTAGGAGCCGATCCGGTTCCCGATCCCTCGGGATCCCGAGTGGAGCATGATCCAGACGCGGTCGGCCTCGTCGAGGCAGATTTCGATGAAATGGTTGCCGGTTCCGAGCGTGCCGACATGGTTGGAGGCGCGCTGTGCCGCACGCTCGATCTTCGGATGCTTGCCCGCGATCGCCTTGAGACGCGCCGCCAGATCCTGCGACAGCGCGGGCTTGCCGCCGTCGGACCAGGCGCCCCGGTCGTTCGGGCCGCCATTATCGGTGCGGCCGTGCGGAACGGCCGCTTCGATGGCCGACCGGACCGCCAGCAGATTGTCCGGCAAGTCGGCTGCCATGAGGCTGGTCTGGCAAGCCATCATGCCGCAGCCGATATCGACGCCGACGGCAGCCGGAATGATGGCGCCCCGGGTGGCGATCACGCTGCCGACGGTGGCGCCCATGCCCCAATGGACATCGGGCATGGCGGCGACGTGATGATGGATGAAGGGCAGCGACGCCACATTGCGCAGCTGCTGCATGGCCGTCTCCTCGACCGGAACTCCGTGGGTCCAGGTCTTGATCGGCATGCCCGCGCTGTCGTGATGGATCGGACCGAGCGCCATCAGGCGATCTCCTGGTCAAAGCACCGGCAAAGCGGCCGGCTCGCGATTTGGTGCCGCGCCCCAAGAGTTGAACTGGGTCCAAACGCCTTAAAAGGGCGATATGCTGCCTTTACACCAGCGCGGCTTATTGCAAGTTGGAGGTCTCGGCCGGATTCAAACCGGCATCTCGGCCTTCGGACAGCCGTGTTATGTTCAGTTTCACTACGAGACCGATTTGGGGCTCCGCGGGAGGATCGAACTCCCCGTCTCGGGCTTAGAAGACCCTGTCCGGCCCAGCGGGCGGAGCGATCTGGCGCGCTTGGCGGGACTCGAACCCGCATGCTTCGCTTTCGTAGAGCGACGCTAATCCAGTTCAGCTACAAGCGCATCTTGGTCCCGCGTACCGGTGCTGCCCCGGTTCCCTCGGCTTGAAAGGCCGATACCCAGACTGCCAGGCTCACGCGGGTCGAATGGTAGGCCGTCGAGGGATCGCACCCCGGACATCCTGCTTGTAAGACAGGCGCTCTGCTGTCTGAGCTAACGGCCCCTAGAATTGGTCGAGCGCGGCAGACTCGAACTGCCGATATCCTGCTCCCGAAGCAGGCGGATTAGCCGCTATCCTAGCGCTCGTGTTTTGCTGACTTGGCGCCTTGGACGGGAATCGAACCCGCCTTAAGCGGATCGACAATCCGCTGCCGTCTCCAGACGGCGACCAAGGCAAAGAGGGTCAGCCGCCCCGCGGCGCGCTGCTCGCGGACCTATGCGCGCCACGGGGCTGGCTGGTAGGGGCGGAGGGAGTCGAACCCGTCGTCTACCGGTTAAGAGCCGGCGGTTCTAGCCGTTGAACTACGCCCCCGAAAATCTGGTCCTTCCGCATCGGATCGAACGATGGTCGGCCGCTTATCGGGCGGCTGCTCTGCCATTGAGCTACGGAAGGTTGGCGGAGCATGATCGCATCGAACGATTGGCCGTCGCCGGCCACTGCGACTTAGCAAGCCGTATGGGGAGCCAACCCCAGCATGCTCCAGATTGGTACCCGCGGTTCGATTCGAACGAACACCCTTCTCGTTCTGAGCGAGACGCCTCTGCCAGATTGGGCTACGCGGGCATAGTTGGCGGCGCGCCGGGGTAACGATCCCCGACCTCCCGTTTGAGAGACGGGTGCCCAGACCTCTAGGCGAGCGCGCCGTTGTTGGTTCCTCCGCCTCGATTCGAACGAGGGTCTTCCGGGTCAAGGCCGGATATCCTTCCGCTAGACGAAAGAGGATGAGACTGGTTCCGGGCGGAGGGATCGAACCTCTATCTCCGCGTCCAGAGCGCGGCGTTCTGCCATTAAACTATCCCGGATGAAATTGGTGCTCGGTGCCGAGAATCGAACTGGCGAGCATGGGGTGATCGGTGGAACTCGCATCCACTTAAGACGCCTTCACAGGGCGCCGCGTCGTCTACTTCCGCCTCGACCACACTTGGACGGCCGCTCCGGAATCGAACCGGTTCCACCGCTTTGCAGGCGGTTCGCTCTCCATTTGCTTGCGACCGAAATTGGCTGGCATCCTCGGATTCGAACCGAGCACGAACGGTTTAACAGACCGCCCCGTCCACCCAGGACGGCTGATGCCATTAGAGCAGATCGCGGTCAGACGGAACGGCTGGGCGCGTGAATCTGCTCGAGCTTCAACTAGTTGGTGCCGAGCCTCCGGATCGAACGGAGACCTCGCCCTCTTCAGGGGCGCGCGCAGACCCTCTACGCCAGCTCGGCAATCTTTGGATGGTGGCTCGATCAGGGGTCGATCCTGACTGCGACCGCGTATGAGACGGCGCCGCTCAGCCGGAGCTTCGAGCCATGTGAATTGGTGGACCGCCAGGGAGTCGAACCCTGATCTACGAGGTGCAAGCTCGTGATTCTAGCCGTTGAACTAGCTGCCCAATAATAACTGATCACTGCGATCGGCCCCCTGTCCGCGTTCGACCCGGGCCTTCCACCGAGCTGGCGTGTCTTGAACACGAAAAACCCCTTCAGAGCGGGTCTGAAGGGGTTCTGGCTTGCTTGCCATTTGCCGGAAGGAGCTACGTCGCCGCCGCCTCTGCCTGCAGAACCCCCGAATTGGGAAACCGATTTTCACTCTCTTGCCGCGCTGCGACGGCCTGCATATCCATGCGATGCATGGGTTTGCGGGTCGCCAGGCACGCGCAGGCCCGCACGGGTCGGCCGATGGCGGCGACGCGGCGAGCAGAATTGGTGAAGGCGGATAGGTTCAACATGATGAGCGCTTCATATCCGATATCGGAATTGAACGTCAACAGGATATTTTCCGTCACGACGACATTTTCACGGCCGGCAGCCATGGCGCCGCCCAGCCGCCATTCCTGGCATGCTCGCCGGATGATGGCTCTGGGCTTGACAGACGGGGAGTGGTGAAGACATATCACCCGCTCCGAAGATTCGGGATGGGGTCGTAGCTCAGTTGGTAGAGCGCGACGTTCGCAATGTCGAGGTCCGGGGTTCGATTCCCCGCGGCTCCACCAAATCTTCCGGGCCTCGGATTTTGCTCCCTCGGTAATTGGATCTGGCGGCGGCTGCGCTTAAGCGCGCCACTCTGCCTTGGCTGGTCGCATCGATCGCGGCGTCCGGCCGCCATGAACGGATTTCTTCATGGTGTTGAGCTTGACGCATCGCCATCGCGCAGCGATTGATGCAATTGTCGGCTGCATGAGTTTCGCGTAGGCGACACGAAACGATGCACGGCCCCCGGTTCACGCAGCTCCAGGGATCAAATGAGACTTCTGCGCGCCATCAAGCACCGCCTCTATCCTCCGCCTCCGGGCCCACCCAAAGGGAAGCGGGAGATCCTGGCGGACGCCTATATTTCCGGCTCGGGCGTCGAGTTCGGAGCATTGCATTTTCCGCTGGCGGTGCCGCCGGGAACAAAGGTCCGCTATGCCGATATGCACGCCGACCCGGCACTGCATGCGGCATTTCCCGATGTCGAGGACATCCGTCCCGTCGATTTCGTGACTGATCTCGAATCGATGGCCGGCATCCCGGAGGCCAGCCAGGACTTCGTCATCGCCAACCATGTGCTGGAGCATGTCGAGGATCCGCTGCGCGCGCTCGGTTCGATCGCCCGGGTTCTGAGGCCAGGCGGCATCGCCTATCTGGCGCTTCCCGACAAGCGCTTCACCTTCGACAAGGAGCGCCGGCTCACGCCGCTCGATCATCTGATCCGCGATCATGCCGAAGGTCCGGACGGCTCGCTGCGGGAGCATTACGAAGAGTGGGCGCGCTGCGTTGACGGGTTGAGCGGCAGTGAATATCACGCCAAGGTCGGCTTGATGATCGCGCAGCGGGCGAACATCCATTTCCATGTATGGGACTATTCGAGCATGCTGGAATTCTTTTCCTATGTCGCTTGCAAGAGCGAGATAGGGCTGGAAGTGGAAAGCTCCATGCTCAACGGCATCGAAGTGATCTGGATTCTGAGAAAGGCTCTCTGACATGGCGCTGTCTGCTCCGGCCTCTCTGCCCGAAGCGGGAACCGAGTCTCCCCGGTGTCCGGTCTGCGGCGCCGCCGCAACGAAGACGGCTGGACCGACGCCGATCGACGGCCGCTCGGCCCTCGCGTGCGAGCAGTGCGAGACCGTGTTCATCTGGCCGCGCCGGGAGCAGGATTTCGCGCCCCTGCCGGAAGCGGCCTATTACGATGATTGGAAGGCGCTCGATCTCGACAGCCTGGCCGGTCTCTATAGCGATGTGATGGCAGCCCGGCACCGTGTCGCCGCCTGGATCGCGCCGATGGCGGCACGGCCGTCGATCCTGGATGTCGGCTGCGGTGCGGGCCATGCGCTCACCCATTTCCGCGCCCATGGCTGGCAGGTGCGAGGCATCGATCCGTGGGTTGCGGCCACCGCGGCCGGACGGAAATATTACCGGCTGGCGATCGAGACCGGCCGAGTCGAGACGAGCACCGCCATCCCGGCCGAATCGCAAGACCTCGTGATCGCGATCGATGTGCTGCAATTCACCGCCGAGCCGAAACGCGTGCTCGAAGCCTGCCTCAGGGCGTTGAAGCCTGGCGCCACGCTTTATCTGACCGTTCCGAACTTCGCCTCGGCCGCGAGCCGGCGCGAGGGCTGGGTCCGGCCTCATTTCATCCCGGTCAGCTATCTCACTTATTTCACGCCGGACAATCTGAAGCAGCTCGCCGAGGCGGCGGGGTTCGAGGCGATCGAGATCGGGCATTTCGGCGGCCCGGAGAACGATCTGATGCTGCGGCTCGCGGCCCGCCGGCCGGGGACGGCCGCCTTGAGCTGGGCCGATCTCGGCGAGGATATGCCCGATCGGGCCTTGCCGCCGCTCGACCGCGGCAGCGTCAAGCTCGACCGGCTGACGCCGCTCCAGAGCAGCTGGCGCGAGAATGGCTATCTGATCCTGCCGGGCTTCATTCCGGATGAGATCGTCGACCGCTATTGCGCCGTGCGCGGGAAGCTGGGCCAGCCCGGCGGCTGGCCGTCGCCTACACCCTATCTCGACGTGCCGGAGATCCGTGAGCTCTGCCTGCATGGCCCGCTGATGGAGACGCTCGAGCATCTTTTGGGCGAGCCGATGGGGCTGCACCTCAATCTCACCGGCTGGGTTTCGACCGAACGCGCCTGGCATCAGGATGATTACCTGAACCCGCCCGAGGTGAACGGCCACTACGCCGCGGTCTGGACGGCGCTCGACACGATCAAGCCCGATAGTGGCCCGTTCGAGTTCGTGCCGGGCTCGCATCGCTGGCCCTTCATCCGCCAGGCCAACATCCTCAAGCTGCTCGGCCGGACCGACGGCGACGATCCGAGCTGGCCCTGGGAATCCGAGCGGCTGCTCACCCCCTTCTTCGAGGCCGAGATCGCGCGGCGCGGCGCCAAGGTCGAGCGTTTCCTCGGCAATAAGGGTGATGTGCTGATCTGGCACGCGCGCCTGGTCCATCGCGGCTCGATGGCGGCGCGGCCAGGGGCGGAACGCAGGTCGATGATCGCGCATTACAGCGCTGTCTCCCGCCGCAGCGACATGCCCGTGACGCGCCGCCATCCCGGTGGCGGCTTCTATTTCGTGCCGTCCGAAGGGACGATGACCGCTTCCCTCAAGGCCGGCCTCCTCGGTCGGCTGCGCCGGCTGATCGGCCGCCGGCCATGAGCGAATGAAGCGTCCGCATTTCCGCCTGCCCCACGACCCCGTAGCGATGCGGATCGGCAGTTTCGAGATCACCAAGACCGGCGTTCATCGCTACGATATCAGGGACCCCTACCATCTAGCGGTGACGCTCACCTGGCCGCGTTTCTTCCTGATGCTGTTCGTGGCCGATCTCGCGATCAACACGATCTTCGCGCTGCTCTACATGCTGGTGCCCGGCAGCGTCACCAACACGCGGCCCGGTTCCTTCATCGACGTGTTCTTCTTCAGCATGGAGACGCTCGCCACCGTGGGATATGGCGTCTCGGCGCCCGCGACCATCTACGGCCATCTCGTCGCTTCCACCGAGATCATGTGCGGCATGACCTTCACCGCGATCGCCACCGGCCTGATCTTCGTCCGCTTCTCCCGGCCCAAGGCCAAGATCATGCTCGCCGAGAAGGCCGTGGTGACGAACTACAACGGCAAGCCGACGCTGATGATCAGGGTCGGCAATGGCCGGATGTCGCTGCTGGCCAACGCCGATGCCCATGTCAACGCGATCATGAAGGAAGAGAGCCCCGAGCACCTCAGCTTCCGTCGTGTCCATGAGCTTCGGCTGGCCAAGGAGCGCCTGACCGTCTTCGCCATGACCTGGACGCTGCTCCATGAGCTCGACGAGACGAGCCCGCTCTACGGCCTGTCGCCCGAGTTGATCTTGGAGCGCGAGGTGCGGCTGGTCGCCTTCGTCGAAGCGCATGACCATGCGCTCGGCGTCAGGGTCAACAGCATCCATAATTACGCGCCCGAGGACATTCTCTTCGGCATGCGCTACCAGGATTCCATCGCCATCGACGAGGCGACGGGCCGCGCCAATGTGGACCTCAGCAAGATCGGCGCCGTCGAGCCGGACGAGACGCCGATCTTCTTCCGCGAGGCGGCGGTCTTTGACGGTGACAAGGATTATCGAAAGGAAGTCCGATGAGTGAAAGATTGCCGCCGCTGGCGGAGGAGGCGATGAGCGAGGCTCAGCGCAAGGTCGCCGACGCCATCCTGTCGGGCCCGCGCAAGGGGTTGCGCGGCCCGTTCGGCGCGTGGCTCAGAAGCCCGGAGCTGGCCGACCGGCTGCAGCGCGTGGGCGAGCATGTCCGCTTCTCGAGCTCGCTGCCGCGGCATTTGAACGAGCTGGCGATCCTGATCACGGCCCGGCATTGGACGGCGCAGTTCGAATGGTTCGCCCATCGGCCGATGGCGGAAAAGGCCGGGCTCGATCCCGAGATCGCCGATGCCATCGCGGAGGGCAAGCGGCCGACGCGCATGAATGCGGAAGAGACGGTCGTCTATGATTTCACGACCGAGCTGCATCGCGACAAGAACGTGTCGGAGGCCACATACGACGCCGCGCGCACCATGTTCGGCGAGCAGGGTGTCATCGATCTGATCGGTGCCGCCGGCTATTACACGATCGTGTCGATGACGCTCAATGTCGCCGGCGTGCCGATCCCGGACGGGGGGCCGCTGCCGCTCAAGCCGCTCTGACGGTAGCCAGGGTCTTCGCCCGCGGCGTGCGCAAGGCTGCAACCGCCGCGACGGCGAGGCCGATGCCCAGCACATACCAGGCCGGGCGGATCACCGGGGTGAAGGTCAGCGTCGCCATGATGATTCGCCACGGATCGACATTGCGCACAAGCCAGTAATAGCCGGTCTCGACGAACGAGGTGATGAGGGCGGCCCCGAGCGAGAGTGCCGCCAGCACCCAGGCCGGCAGGATGCCCTGGCGCCGGTAATGGCTGACGAGCCGGAACCCCATGAGCCAGAGATAGAGCCCACCCATGACGGTCGCCTCGGTCACTTCGAGCTTCGACTGCATGAAGTAGTGGATGACGGCGAGGGCCGCGAACCCGTAGCTCAGCTGATGCAACCGTCGCCAGCGCTTGGCGCCGATCCGCTTCATCATCCCCTCGGTCGAGGTCGCGGTCAGCGTCGCCAGCCCGACGAGGGCGATGAAGCCCAGCGTCAGATAGAAGCGCAGCGCGATCTCGCTTGCGACCTTCACGAGATCGAAGCCTTGGTCGAGCACATAGCCCGAGAAATGGGCCATGAGATAGCAGAAGCTGGCGACGCCGATCATGCGCCGGACCTGCAGCAGCGCCGGCCAGCGCAAGGCGGCGCGCAACGGTGTCACCGCGAGCGACAGGAACAGCAGCCGGATCGCCCAGAGGCCGAGCTGATGGATCGCCTCCATGATCGGCCTGGCACCCAGCTGGTCCGACAAGGCGAGCCACAGCACCCACAGCCCCGGCCCGAACAGGGCGGCGAAGACGATGGCCTTGAAGGCGGAAAACCGGCCGCGCGGATCAAGCCAAGGATAGATCGCAACTCTCCATTTGCCGACTTACTCGGAAGGTACGGCAGCGCCGATGAAAAGGTTACGAAGCGGGTGTTTCGCCGGACGCATTGCCGCTCTCGGCGGCACGGATGAGCGCCGCCTTCTCCTCGCCGCCGACCGGGCGGATCCAGTGTTGGAAGTGGCTGCCGGCAAGCTCGTTCACGAGGCCGATCGCGATGTCGGGCCGGTCGAGCCGGGCCCAGCGGATCACCGAGGCGAGCGCCGCCTGATCGAGCATCCAGTTGAACGGCCAGGGAATATCGAGCTTCGATTGGATGAAGCGGCCGAGCCGGTCGAGCAGCACCTGCGCCGCATCGCCGGGCCTCCAGAGCGTCAGCACGGCCGGATAGCGCGACGCCGGGCCGGCGCCGTCATGACGGCAGACGGCGAAATCGCTGGCCTCCGTCGCGGCCAGCAGATCCGCCATCGGCGCCGTGAACTCGACATCGATATCGGTGAGGACGAGACGCCTGCCATAGCGCTCGATGAGCGCAGGCGCCACCAGGAAGCGGTTGGACGCGTAATAGGCGCCGCTGCGCCACGTCCCTTCGGGCTCGGTCGAGAGGTTGAGTGTCACGGCCGGCACCGCCGCGGCAATCGCCCGCGCGCGCTCGGCGAAGCCCGCATCCGGACCGATCACATGGAGATGCAGTGTCATCTCGGGCAGCACCAACGCGGCGCTGCGGAGGAAGCCGGGGGCGAAGAGGTCGAAATAATGAACGTCGCAGGCGGCCGCGATGACCGCCTCGCCGGTGCCGACCCTCGGCTCGCCGAGCCAATCGAGCGCCACGGGATCGGCGGCGCCCTCGCCCAACGCCGCGACATAGTCGCGATCCTCGATCAGGCTGCCCTGGCGATAGGCGACATTGAAATGGCTCTCGGGCCCGATCGGCAGCGTACCGACGCGCGCCGCGATCAGCCGCTTGAACCGGCCGAAACAGGCGAAGGCCGCATCCTCATCCTGCTGCAGCAGGGCGGCACAGCCGGCTTGATAGGCCAGCGAGGGCGCGTAAAGATTATCGTCCGGCACGGCGCGCTCGAGGGCGCGGACATGGTCGTAGAGGCGATAGCCCACCAGCATGCCGAGGGCGGCGTGGCAGAACAGGAAGCCGTCGCTCAACCGGCGTTGCCGCTCCTGCGCGAGACCAATGATGTCGCCGAGCCGCCCTTCGAGCGCCAAGGCCAATGCCAGGCCGAGCCAAGCCTGTTCGAGCCGCCCGTCCGCCTGCAGTGCCGCAAGGAAGCTCGCACGCGCAGCATCGAACCGCCGCTCATTGAGCTGGGCGACCCCTTCATTCGTCAGCGCAGTGGCAGCAGACATGCAACGAAACCCGGCAGATCATTGCCTAATTGTTGTACAGTGCGGTGCAACAGGCGAGCGGTCAACAAAGCCGCCGGAAGTGAGGATACGGAATATCATGAGCGCCCACACCCGCACCAAGCGCGCCACCATCCGCGATGTCGTCAAGGGCGGCACGCCGAGCGTCTGGCTGACCTGCTATACGGCCTCGATGGCCCAATGGCTCGACCCGCATGTCGATGTGATGTTGGTCGGCGATTCGCTGGGTATGGTGCTCTATGGCTTTCCCAGCACCTTGGCCGTGACGCTCGACATGATGATCCAGCATGGTGCGGCCGTGGTGCGCGGCAGCAAGACCGCCCTCGTCGTGGTCGACCTGCCGTTCGGCACCTATCAGGGCTCGCCGGCCCAGGCGTTCGAGAGTGCGGCGCGCATCCTGAGCGAGACGGGCTGCGGTGCGGTCAAGCTCGAGGGCGGCGCCGAGATGGCCGAGACGGTGCGGTTCCTGGTCGATCGCGGCATCCCGGTGTGCGGTCATGTCGGGCTGATGCCGCAATCACTGAATGCCGATGGCGGCTTCCGCGCGCGCGGCAAGACCGAGCTCGATGCCGAGAAGATCGAGCGCGACGCCCGCGCCATCTCGGACGCCGGCGCCTTCGCGATCGTCATCGAAGGCACGATCGAGCCGGTGGCGCGCGCCATCACCGAAGCGATCCCGACGCCGACGATCGGCATCGGCGCCTCGCCGGCCTGCGACGGGCAGGTGCTGGTGGTGGATGATTTGCTGGGCGTCTTCGCCGACTTCACGCCGCGTTTCGTCAAGCGCTATGCCGAGCTCGGGCTGCAGATCGCCGGGGCTGCCGCGGCTTACGCCGAGGATGTGCGCGCCCGGCGGTTCCCGGCGCCGGAGCATTGCTTCTTTCCGCCGAAGCGGTAGGGGGAAGACGCAGCCGAAAGGGAATATCGCGGACCGCGGCGGCATCCGCTGCGGTCGCGCGACGCAGGCCGGCGCGGATTGCGTCGGTCAGGGGCGTGCCGATAGACGCTTGCTCATATACACGACCGTGCCGAGCTGCGGATGAACCTCCTCGCGATCGGTTTGGTAACCCACGCGCTGATAGAGCTTTATGTTGTCGGTGAAGCGGCCATTCGTGTAGAGGCGTACGTCCGCGAACCCGAGCGAACGGGCGAGCTCTTCCGCGTGCGCGAGGAGCGCGCGGCCATAGCCTTGACCCTGGCAGGCGGGCGACACCGCGACGTTCACAATGAGCAGATGGTCGGCCTCGGGCCGCATCTCGATCAGGGCCGTCAATTCGCCGTCGAGATGCAGCAAATCCACCAGATGGTCGCGAACGGCCAAATCATAGTCGGCGGTCATCGGCTTCGGCTCCCGGCCGATGATAGGCACCCATTTGGCATAAGCCGACCTCGTGAGATCGCGGACAGATGCCGCATCATCCGCGGTTGCGCGACGCAAGCTGGGCAGTGAAGGCTGGTTCGGCATGGTCGTTTCCCGAGAGAAGAGCAAAGAAAAACCCCCGGAGCGGAGGCTGCGGAGGTTTGGAAGCGCGGGCTGAAGGCTTGAGCGGGGCAGATCGGTTTAGCGAACGATCCTCACCCGAAAGGAGGCCTCTCTGCACGCAGCCGCAAAAGCCGCCGCAAGATTGCAGCGACGGCGTCGGCTCGGGGTGGGGAAGCGAAGGCCGTTCATGACACGAGCATAGAGGTCACGCCGCACAATCGTCAATGAATGAGCGGCGTCAGGCCCTGCGCCGGGTGCGGTGGCGGCGGATCGCGACGCGGTCGAGCTCGTCGCTCCAGACCATCAGCATGAAGACGAAGCAGAGAATGGCGCCGGCGAGGAGCCCCGCGGGGCCAGTGGTGAGATCGATGGCCGGATCGGCACCCGGCGCACCAGACTGCATGGTGGTCGCGGTCGCCGTGGCGATGGCCGACAAGGTCATCAAAACTGCCGAAAGTGCAATCCGAAGCCGCTTGCTCATCTTCCGCCCTTTGCCGTTCGCATGGCAAAGATAAGCCCGGCTCTATTGCCGGAACGTTGATGACTCCTCGCATTTGATGCGAAAAGGGCGCCCGGTCAAAGAGCAGCCGCATAGCGGAGGATGAAGAGGGCGGCGAGCGCCAGCATGGTCACGCCGGGGTCGCGCCCGGCCAGGAGCTTGATCGCGGCATATGCCACGAAGCCCAAGGCGATGCCGTTGGCGATCGAGAAGGTGAGCGGCATGGCGATCGCGGTTACGACCGCCGGCGCATAGTCGGTCACATCCTCCCAATCGATCTCGGAGAGCCCGCGCGCCATGAGGCCGGCGACGAAGAGCAGCGCCGGCGCCGTCGCATAGGCGGGAATCGATCCCGCGAGCGGCGCCAGCATGAGGCTTGCGAGAAAGAGGAGCGCCACCGTCACCGCCACCAAGCCGGTGCGGCCGCCCGCCTTCACGCCGGCGGCGCTTTCGATATAGCTGGTCACGGTCGAGGTGCCGAGAGGGGCTCCCACGAGAATGGCGGCACTGTCGCACAGCAGCACGCGCCGGAGCCGCGGGATCGTGCCGTCCGGCAAGATGAGCCCGGCGCGGTAGGCCACGCCGATGAGCGTGCCGCTGGTGTCGAAAAGATCGACGAAGAAGAAGGCGAAGACGATGGCGGCGATGCCGAGATCCAAGGCGCCGGCGAGATCGAGCTGCAGGAAGGTCGGCGCCAGGCTGGGCGGCAGTGCCGCGATGCCGCCGAAGGGCGAGATTCCGAGTGCTATGCCCAAGGCAGCCGTGCCGAGCACCGCGATCAGGATGGCGCCCGGCACGCGCCGCGCATCGAGCGCCACCATGACAGCGAAGCCCACTGCGGCAAGCACGGGTGCCGGCCTGCGCAGATCGCCCAGCGTCACGAAAGTCTCCGGCGAGGCCACGATGAATCCCGCATTCTTGAGCGCGATGATGGCGAGGAAGAAGCCGATCCCGGCCGAGATGGCGAGCTTCTGCGAGCGCGGAATGCCGTTGATGAGGAGCTCGCGCAGGCGGCTCAGCGACAATGCCACGAACAGGATGCCGGACAGAAACACCGCCCCCAGCGCCACCTGCCAGGGCCGATGCATGCCGATCACGACGGAATAGGTGAAATAGGCGTTGAGCCCCATGCCCGGCGCTAACGCGATCGGGTAGTTGGCATAAAGCCCCATCGCCGCCGTGCCGAAAGCCGATGCCAGGCAGGTGGCGACGAAGACCGCACCCTTGTCCATCCCCGCCTCGCCCAGGATCAGCGGATTGACGAACAGGATGTAGGCCATGGTGACGAAGGTGGTGAGGCCGGCCAGCAGCTCGGTCCGGATCGTCGAGCCTTGCGCCGTGATGCCGAAGAAGCGATCCATCACCGGCGATCGATGAGGTGGATGAAGGAGCCGGAGACGCGGCCAGCGACGCAGCCCACGGCACCGAGTGGCGTGCCGGCCGCGTCCGCCGCCTCGAAAAGCGGCGCCTCGGCCGGGCCGGATAGCTCAGTCGCGTAGTGGAATTCATGGGCGCGGAACCGCTGGCCATGCCAAGGCCCGGCAAGGGCCGTGACTTGCCGATATCCCAGATGTCGGGTGGGGCTCGCGAAGCTCGTTTCGACCGGCAGCAGGCCTGCCATGGCATGGCGTTCGCCGGCGCCGTCGACGAGGCCCTGGCCCAGCACCATATAGCCGCCGCACTCGCCATAGATGACCGCATCGCGGGCGGCCGCGCGCTCGAGGCCGGTCTTGAACCGCTCGGCCGCGGCCAGCGGGCCGGCATGAAGCTCGGGATATCCGCCCGGCAGATAGATCGCATCGGCGTCCGCATCGGGCGCTTCGCCGGCGAGCGGCGAGAAGGGGAGGATTTCCGCCCCGTCCCGCCGCCAGCTGTCGAGAAGATGCGGATAGGCGAAGGCGAAGGCGGCGTCGCGGGCGACGGCGATCCGCTGGCCGAGCGGCGGCCAGGAGATCGCTTCCGCCGAGATCGTTTGCGCCGGGCGGGCGAGTGCGGCGAGGCCAGCGAGATCGATCGACTCCGCCATGAGATCGGCCGCCTGGTCGAGGAAACCGTCGAGTGTCTCATGTTCCTCGGCCAGCACGAGGCCGAGATGGCGCGACGGCAGCGTCAGCGCCGCATCGCGCGGTACCGCACCCAGCAAGGCGAGATCGGGCAGGCTCGCCCGCGCGGCGGCTTCGAGCAGTGCCCGATGGCGCGCACTGGCGACCCGGTTGAAGATGACGCCGGCAAGCTCGACCCCGGGCCGATGCGTGGTAAAGCCGCGCAACAGCGCCGCGACCGAGGCGGATTGGCCGCTCGCATCGACGACGAGCGCGACCGGCCAGCCGGTCATGAGGGCAAGATCGGCGGTCGAGCCCTGATCGCCGGCGGCACCGGCACCATCGAACAGGCCCATCACCCCTTCGCACAGCACGAGCTCCGCGCACATCCCGGCAACGAGGCCGGCGATGGTTTCCGGCCGCATCGCCCAGGGATCGAGATTGATCGACGCCCGCCCAGAAGCGGCACCATGAAACCCCGGATCGATATAGTCCGGGCCTGCCTTGGCACCGGCGACATCGATGCCGCGGCGCCTGAAGGCGCGCAAGAGCCCGAGCGTCACCACCGTCTTGCCGCTGCCCGAGGCGGGTGCTGCCAGGATCACGCCCTTGGCAGCACTCACGGCTCGCCCGCGTGATGGTGGCCAAGCGGATCGGGATCGAGCACGCGGCCTTCGAGCGCCCCCAGCCAGTCGAGCCCGGCGCGGAGACGCACGACCGCACCCACCACCAGAAGCGCCGGCGGCTCGATCGCCGCATGGGCCGCCGCGGCGGCCGCCTCCCCCAGAATCGTCTCGACCACGCGCTGTGCCGGTGTCGCGGCCTTGCTGACGATCGCCACGGGATCGTCGGCCAGGCGCCCATGCTCGATCAGGCGTGCGGCGATACCGTCGAGATGCTTGAGCGCCATATAGAAGACGAGCGTCGGCGAGCGCGCCAGCGCCGACCAATCGAGCCCGTCCGGCACGGCGCCGGCGTAATTATGACCCGTGACGAAGGTGACGGCCTGGCCGAGATCGCGATGCGTTGCCGGGATGCCGGCATAGGCCAGGCCGCCGATCCCGGCCGTGACGCCGGGCACGATGCGGAATGGAATGCCCGCCGCGACCAGCGCCAGCGCCTCCTCGCCGCCGCGCCCGAACACGAAGGGATCGCCACCCTTGAGCCGCAGCACGCGCTGCCCCTCGCGCGCCAGGCGGATCAGCAGCCGGGAGATATCGGGCTGGGTCGGCGACGGCTTGCCGCCGCGCTTGCCGGCGAATTCGAGCCGGGCCCCGGCCCGTGCCAGCCGCAGGATGCGCTCATCGACCAGCGCGTCATAGACCACGACATCGGCCGTGCCGAGCGCGTGGCAGGCATGGAGCGTCAGCAGCCCCGGATCGCCCGGCCCGGCGCCGACGAGCCAGACGGAGCCGGGCGCGAAATCGGGCGGCGTGAAGGGCAGATTCAGTTCCGAGAGCGATGTCATGGCCCGAGCTTGCTAAGCAGGCGCTCGTTTGGCAAGCGCAGCCAGATCGATCATGCTGTCCAATCGCCATCGCCGAGGGATCGACCATGCCGCACCATTCGCTCTCCTGCCATTGCGGAGCCATCCGCTTCGAGGTCGATGCCGAATTGACCGGCCTCACCGAATGCAATTGCTCGACCTGCGGCCGTTCCGGCTTCCTGCGTTGGAAGGTGCCGGCCACGGCGATCCGGCTCATCACGCAAAGCCGAAGCCTCGCGACATATATCTGGCGCGACCTCGATGGCGGCTATCATTTCTGCCCGGTCTGCGGCATCGGCCTGATGCGCACCGGCTACCCCGACGGCATGGTCGGGATCAACGCTCGCTGCATAGAGGGGGTGGATATTTTCAATCTGCCCGTGCGGCGCTATGATGGGCGGAACGACATGCCGCCGGGCCCTCTCCTAGAGCCGGATGCGATCAGGTCGAGGCGACCTGATCGCTGAATCCGTCTCTAGATATGTGGGTCAGAGGGCAATTCAGACATTAGGTCAATTCGACCTAATGTCATCGCACTCTGGCCCGATCGTGACAGCACCTTCCTGGCGGTGTTTACAGGCGGGAGAGTGTCATGAAGCCCACCATTTTCATCGGACTCGGCCTCGCGGGTTTCGCTTTGCTCGGCTGTGCCCAGCCACCGGTGCCGTCCGGGGATCCGGACACGGCCTTCTTGCAGCAATCGGCGCGGGAGGATCTGCTCGAGATCCAGCTCGGCCAGCTCGCCGAGCGCTATGCCCGCCTGCCGGACGTGGCCGCCTATGGCCGCCATATGGCGGAGGATCACGAGCAGGCGCTCGCGGCACTTCAGCGCATTGCCCAGGATCGCCAGGTTGCCCTGCCGACGACGCTCGATCCCGATCAGGCCGACACCTATCACCAGCTTGGTGGGATCGGCGGCAATTCCTTCCATCGCGACTATATGGATCGCGAGCTTTGGGCCAAGCGCGGCGAGCTCGCGGCCCTTCAGCAGGAAGCGACGATCGGCAGCGATGCGCGCCTGGTCGCTTTCGCCCGCGCGCGCGAGCCGGTGGTCGACAGCAACCGGCAGCTCGGCGAGCAGGTCGAGATCCAGAACGGCCTCAACCGGCCTCTGCCCCACGAAGGGGGCGGTCGGTCGTGATGGCCGGGACCAGACTGGCATAGCGTCAAGGGCCGGCCTAAGCTTCGGCCATGCCCTTGACGCATCTGCTCATCCTGGGCGGCACCGCCGAAGCGGCCGAGCTGGCGGCAACCCTCGCCGCGCAATTCGGCAGCGGCCTCAAGCTCACGAGCTCGCTCGCCGGCCGGACCGAGCATCCGGCACCCCTGCCGGGCATCGTCCGCATCGGCGGGTTCGGCGGGGCGGATGGGCTCGCCGCATGGCTCGGCACCGCGGCGGTCGATCTCGTCATCGATGCGACCCATCCCTTCGCCGCAGCGATCTCGACCCACGCGGCCGAGGCCTGTGCCGCACTGGGTCTGCCGCGCCTCCGGCTGCAGCGGCCGCACTGGCGGCGCCATCCGCTCGATCGCTGGGTCGAGGTCGAGAGCGTGGCAGCGGCCGCCCATGCGCTCCAGCAGATGAGCAGCCGCCGTGTCTTTCTGACTGTCGGGGCGACGGATCTCGAGCCCTTCGCCGGCCTCGACGCGGTCTGGTTCCTCGTCCGCATGATCGACCCGCCGCGCACGCCCTTGCCCTTTCCTCAAGCCCAGCTGCTGCTCGGCCGCGGCCCCTTCTCGGGCACCGAAGAGGCGCTGCTGCTGCGCCATCACCGCATCGACACGCTCGTCACCAAGGCCAGCGGCGGCAACGCCACCGAGGCGAAGCTTATCGCCGCCCGCGAGGCCGATCTGCCGGTCGTCATGGTGCGCCGCCCGCTGCCGCCGCCCGGGCCGCTGGTCGAGTTGGTGGCTGAGGCCGTGGAATGGGTCAGCGCTCGCTTATAGAGCGCGGGCGCAGCACATGGTGATGGTCGGCGGCGTAAAGCCGGCTGTCGCTGAAATCCCGCTCGCCCAGCACGCGGCCGACCAGGATCAGCGCCGTCCGCGTCAGCCCCGCCACCTTCACCGCTGAGCGGATCGTGGCGAGCGTGCCGGTCAGGATCTGCTGATCCGGCCAGCTGACGCGATAGGCCACCA
Organism: uncultured Alphaproteobacteria bacterium; assembly: GCA_963762435.1. Taxonomy (GTDB): domain Bacteria; phylum Pseudomonadota; class Alphaproteobacteria; order ATCC43930; family CGMCC-115725; genus JAXDMU01. The sequence goes on from CAVXLN010000003.1 coordinate 179,334, forward strand.
CCACAGGGCAATCGGCGCCATAGAGCGGGGTCAGATCGCGCACCACGGCGGCAAGATTGTTGATCGAGAGATGGATCGCCAGCGTGGCGCCGCTGGCGCCGAGCGTCTTCAGATCCTCGCGGTTCGGCATCGGCGAGGCGCGCACCGATGTGCGGGTCAGGATCACAGTCTGCGCCACCTCGGGCAAGGTCAGCTCCATCCCGAGTGCGGCCGCCGCCGCGGCGAAGGCCGGCACACCCGGTGTCACGTCCCACGGAATGCCGAGCGCATCCAGCCTTCGGATCTGCTCGGCGATGGCGCCGTAGAGCGAAGGATCGCCCGAATGGATTCGCGCCACCTCGAGCCCGGCTTCATGGGCCGCCGCGATCTCGGCGATGATCTGGTCGAGATGCAGCGGTGCCGTGTCGATCACCCGCGCCCCCGCGGGGGCGGCGGCCACGATCTCGGCCGGCACCAGCGAGCCCGCATAGAGGCAGACCGGGCAGCGTTCGATCAGCCTCAAGCCCCGCACCGTGATGAGGTCGGGCGCCCCCGGCCCGGCACCGATGAAATGGACCGTCACGGTGCCCGATCCCCATAGCCGCGCGGCGTATAGATCCAGCCCGTGCCGGGCACGCGGCGCGTGGTCGAGGCGCCGATCATCACGAGCGTCAGCATGTCGACCTGATCGGGATCGAGCTCGGCGAGGCTGGTCGCTGTGATCGTCTCACCATCGCGGCCGAGGTTGCGGGCGAGCAGCACCGGCGTCTCGGCCGGCCGGTGCTTGAGGAAGATCGCCTTCGCCGCATCGAGCTGATGCCGGCGCCGCTCGGAGCGGGGATTATAGAGCGCCGTGACGAAATCCGCTGCCGCCGCGGCTTCAAGGCGCCGCTCGATCACCGGCCAAGGCGTCATCAGGTCGGACAGCGAGATCGCCGCGAAATCATGGCCGAGGGGTGCCCCGGCGCGCGCCGCCGCGGCCTGCAACGCGGACAATCCGGGCACGACCGAGAGCGCCACGCGCCGCCAATCCGGCCGCGCCTCGCGTTCCAGCAGCTCGAAGACGAGTGTCGCCAGCCCGTAGATGCCGGCATCGCCCGACGAGATCAGCGCCACGGCGCCACCGGCGGCCGCGAGATCGAGCGCCTGGCGGGCACGGCCGGTCTCGTCGCCGAGCCCCGTCTCGTGCCTCGTCTTGCCGGCGGCGAGATCGCCCAGCAGGTCGAGATAGAGCCCATAGCCGACAAGATGATCGGCCGCTTCGAGGGCCGCAGTCGCCTCGGGCGTGCGCCAGGCGGCGGTACCGGGACCGATGCCGATGACCGCGAGCCGCCCGCGCGGCTGGCCGATCCGGGCGGGATCGATCGGTTGCGGCGCCAGTGCCAGCGCCGCCGTCGCCCGCGCCGATTTTCGCTTGGGCCCGATGAGCGTGCCCTGCCCGCCCACCGCCGCGAGGGCAGCCCCCTCCGCCACGCCCCAGCAGCCGGTCTCGCGGAACACGGCTTCGGACGGTGAGGCGAGCCGGTCGGTTTCCTCCGCCAGCCTCGCGGCCGGAAAGAACCGCGCCGGCACGCCCAGCCGATCGGCGAGGGCCAGGACAGAAGGCTCGTCGGATTTGAGATCGATCGAGACGAGGCAAGCGATGCTGCCGGGCGCCATGCCCGACTCTTCCAGCACCGAGGCGGCCAGACCCTCCAGCTCCTCGATGGCGCAGCCCCGCTCGCAGCCGACGCCGAGCGCCAGCACGGGCGGGTGATAGACCAGCGCCGTCTCGTCCGGCATCACGCGGTGCGGCGTCACTTTGATCGCGACGGTGCCGTCATTGGCCGTCCGCAAAGAAGCGAGCCACGGCACTTCGCCTTCGATCCGTGCCGTAGCACCGGCGATAAGCGCCGCGGCGGCCGCCTTCACCCGCTCGAGATTGCCGATACGCCAGCCCCTGGGCGGCTCGTCGAGCGACACGCCGAGGCGGAGATCGCCGGCCGTCGTAATCGAGGCCGCGATGCCGAGGTGCTCGGCGATCTGCCGCGCCAGCGCATTGGCGCCGTGATGGCCGCCCAGAAGGGGCACCACGGCGGAACCATCCTCCGCCACGGCGAGCACCGGCGGCTCGCTCCGCTTGTCGGCAAGCCGCGGCGCCACGGCGCGGATCAGGATGCCCGCGGCACAGATCCCGATGACCGGGCGCCCAGCCGCGAAAAGTGCCGCGATCCGCTCGACCGGGCGCTCGGGACTGACGATTTCGCCTGGAATTGCCGCGCTGAGACGCTGCGCCAACGCTCTGCCTTGCGGCGTCAACGCGACATAGGCGGGCGGCAAGCTCATCGCCAGGCCTCGCCGCGGCGATGGACGAGGATCATCGAGAAATAGGGCACTTCCGCCGGATCGACCGCGGCGAGCGGCAGGATGCGCTGATGACCGAGGCTGGCACGCTCGACATAGCGCGCCTTGTCGGCGAGGCCGAGTGCCTCCAGCACCTGCCGGACCTTGGCGAAATGCCGGCCGAGCTTGATGATCGCGGCGGCATCGGCATCCTCGAGCCGGCGCCGAAGCTCGGCTTCCGGCAGCGGCGCCGGCAGCACCGACAGCACGTCGTTGCGCGCGGCGAGCGGCGCCTGCACGGCGGCCGCCACTGCGGTCAGCGACGAGACGCCGGGCACGATCTCGACCCGGAACCGGCCGGCGAGGCGGCCGAAGAGATACATGAAGGAGCCGTAGAAGAAGGGATCGCCCTGGCACAGGATCGCGACATCGCGGCCGCTGTCGAGCACGGCGCCGATCCGCGCCGCCGCCTGGTCATAGACCGCCTGCGCCGGCTCGGGCGCCACCTCCATCGGCACCTCGATCGGGATCTCCTCCTGCCCGCCCGGCAGGTATGAGGCGACGATGCCACGCGCGAAGCTCTCGCCGCCCAAGGGGGCCGGATAAGCCACGACCGGTGCCGCGCGCAGCAGCCGAAGCGCCTTCAAGGTCAAGAGCTCGGGATCGCCCGGCCCGACGCCGAGGCCCCACACGGTCCCGGTCATGACGGCGGCCCGGCGCGATAGAGGGTCAAGGTCAGCCACTTTCCGTTGGAATAGTTGAAGCCATAGGTCTGGCCGAGCGGTTTCGCTGTCTTGCCGGCGGCATCGAGCGCCGCGTGGAAAGCGGCCTCCTGCTGCTTTTCCACCAGCGAGAGCGCCACCTTGCCGGTGGCCAGGTCCTTTGCCGCGGCCTCGGGCGGCACCAGCTCGGTCTCGGTCCCGAGCAGGAAGACGAGGCTCGGCTCGGCGAAGCCGCTCGAGCTCACGATTTCGCCCGGCTGGCGTGCCGTCGCGACGAGACGCGCTGCCGACCGGCTGAGCCAGATTGGATCGAGCGCCGGCAGGATGCCGAGGAAGCCCGGCACCAGCACCAGTAGCGAGACGAGCACGGCGACAAGCGCGCTCGTCGGCCCGAGCCGCATCCGCTCGCGCCGCAGCACCTGCCAGGCACAAGCCAGCACGGCCGCAAAGGCGATCGCCCCGGGATAGAGCAGCCCGAGACCGAGCCAAGCCGGCACGACCAGCAGCGCCAGACCGAGTGCGATACCGAGGATCGCCCAGAGCCAGGGAAAGATCGGCCTGAGCCAGGCACGCGGCTCGACCATGCCCTCCTCGCCCAGCGCCACGGCCGCCTTGGCCGCCAGCAGCGCCAGAGCCGGATAGAGGGGCAGCACATAATGCGGCAGCTTGGTCGGGATGAGTTCGAGCACGAGCCAGAAGGGCAGGATCCAGGCCAGCAGCAGCCGGGCCGCCGGCAAGCGCCGCGAGCGCCACGCCCAGACGCCCGCTGCCCCCAGAAAGAGCGAGGCCGGCCAAAACGTCGCCGGCGTCAGCAACAGGTAATAGAGCGGCGGCGCGCCATGCGCCTCCTGGGCGCCGGCGACCTTGCCGAGCAGGTCATGGCCGACCGAGTCGCGCAGGAAGGCGCCCTGGGTCTGGATCTCGATCAGCATCAGCCAGGGCGCCACGATGACGACGGCGAGCGGAATGCCCCAGCCCGGCCGCAGGCTGAGGAACCAGCGCCAGCGTCGGTCGGCGATCATGAGGGTGATCGCGGTGAGCGCCGACAGCGCCGGCACGACCGGCCCCTTGATCAGCATGGCGATGCCCTGGGCGAACCAGAAAAGGAGTGCCAGCCAGATCGGCAGGGGCTCGCCGCGACGGCTCGACAGATAGGCCATGCCGAGCGCCCCCTGGGCCGCGACGGCGGCCGCCAGCTGCACGGCGTCGGTGGTGGCGAGATGCGCCTCCGCCACGCACAACACGGTCGATGCCAGGAGCGCGGCACCGACGAGGGCGGTACGCCGGTCGAAGATCTGGGAACCGAAGAAGAAGGTCAGCAGCACGGCCGCAAGTGCCCCCGCGGTCGAGACCAGCCGATAAGGCCAGAGCGCCGTCGCCTCGCTGCCGGTGAAGGCATCGACGAGTGCCGATTGCAGCCAATAGATGCCGGCCGGCTTCTTGTTGCGCGCCTCGTCCTGGAAGCGGATCTCGACGAAATCGCCGCTTTCCAGCATCTGGCGCGTCGCCTGGACATAGCGCGCCTCGTCGCGATCGACCGGCGGCAGGCTGGTGATGCCGGGCAGGAAGAGGGCGAGCGCCAGCAGCGCCAGCAGCAGCCAGGGCCGTCCGCCGGTCGAGAGATAGTCCAGCCGCTCGGCGGCACGGATCGAATCCGCCATGATCAGGCCGGACCCTTGCGGCAGGCGAGCTGCGTCACCGGCGCCAGCGCGCGCCAGATGAGATGCGCGCCCACGGGCTCGGCGCGGGAGATCGCCAGCCGCGTCAGCGTCCCGCCGCGCGCCGCCTGGAATTGCGCCAGGGAGGCTTCGCCCTCGACGGTGACGGCATTCGCGACGAGCCGCCCGCCGGGCTTGAGGGCTGCGTAGCAATGCTCGAGCAATACCGGTTCGACGCCGCCGCCGATGAAAATGGCATCGGGCGGGGGCAGTCCGGCAAGCGCTTCCGGCGCCGTCCCGACCGTGATTGCGAGCTCCGGCACGCCCAGCGCCGCGGCATTCTCGGCAATCAGCCGGGCACGGCCGGCATCGCGCTCGATCGCATGGCAGGCGCCGTCCTCGATCGCGCGCAGCCATTCGATGCCGATCGAGCCGCAGCCGGCCCCGACATCCCAGAGCAGCTCGCCGCGGCACGGGGCCAGGGCTGCGAGGGTGGCGGCGCGGATCTCGGCCTTGGTCAGCTGCCCGTCATGGCGGAACGCCGTATCGGGCAGGCCGGCGAGGCGCGCGCGAATGAGCGTATCGGGCGCGGGGCGGCATTCGATCGCGAGGATGTTGAGATCGGCGAAGGTCCCGCACACCGCCTCGGCCGTGCCGGTGGTGACTTGTTCGGCCGGACCGCCCAGCCGTTCGAGCACGACGAAGCGGCTCGGCCCCCAGCCGCGCTCGGTCAACCATCGGGCAATCACGGCCGGTGCGGCGCCATCGTCGGTCAGGACCAGAAGCCGGGCGCCGCCGCTCAAATGCTTGGCGAGGCCATCGAGCGGGCGGCCGTGGAGGCTGATGCATTGGGTGCCCGGCAGCGGCCAGCCGAGCCGGGCGGCGGCGAGCGAAAAGGCGCCGGGGGCCGGCAGGATACGCATCTCCTCGATCGGCACGGCGCGCAGCAGCGTGGCGCCGATGCCGAAATGCAGCGGATCGCCGCTCGCCAGCACGGTCACGCGCCGGCCACGCTGCCGGCGGATCGCGTCGACCGTGTCGCCGAGCGGCTTCGCCCACGGCAGACGCTCGGCGCGGCCAGTCGGCACCAGCGCCAGATGCCGCTCGCCGCCCACCAGCAGCTCCGCCTCGGATATCGCGGCACGCGCCTCGACGCCGAGACCGTCCCAGCCATCCTCGCCGATGCCGACGATGGTGAGCCAGGAACGTCACAGCCCCTCCTCCGCCGGCCCGGCCAGCGCGTTGACCGCGGCGGCCGCAAGCGCACTGCCGCCGCGCCGGCCGCGGAGTGCGACATAGGCGAGGCCGAGCCGGTTGGCGGCAAGCGCCGCCTTCGCCTCGGCCGCTCCCACGAAACCGACTGGAAAGCCCAGGATCAGCGCCGGTCGGCCGGCGCCGCGTGCGATCATCTCGAGAAGATGGAAGAGCGCCGTCGGCGCATTGCCGATCGCCACGACGGATCCCGAGAGCCGGTCGCGCCAGAGCTCGATTGCGGCGGCCGATCGCGTCGTGCCGAGCTTCCTGGCGAGATCCGGCACCGTTGGATCGCTGAGCGTGCAGAGCACCTCGTTGCCGGCCGGCAGGCGCGCGCGGGTAATGCCATGCGCCACCATCTCGGCATCGACCAGGATCGGCGCGCCGGCTTGGAGTGCCGCACGCCCCGCCTCGACCGCACCCTTCGACCAGACGAGATCGGCCGCAAGCGCCGGCTCGGCCGCGGCATGGACGAGACGCAGCACCAGCGCATGGAGCGCTTTCGGCAGAGGCGAGAGATCCGTCTCGCGCCGCGCGATCGCGAAGCTCTCGGCGTAGATGGCCGCCGCATCCTTGAGATATGCGGCGCGCGGCGGGCGGCGGACCGGACCGGCGACGCCGAGCACCCAGCCCTCCTCCGCCTCGACGATCTGGCGTTCCTCGGCGGTCAAGGCCGGATCGCCGGCGAAGAGCGTCTCGAGCTCGCCCGATTCGTCGAAATCGGCAAAGCGCCGCGCCGTCGCGCGCACTTGCGCCGAATCCTTGACCTCGCCCGGTCGCATTGGTGCCGCGAAAAGCGACGGGTAGATCTCGGCCAGCACGACACCGCCCGGTGCTCGTGCTGCGAGCCCGGTCTCGTAAGGCCACACCGTGATCTGGCCATCGAAGCGCCGGCGCAGCTTTTCGAGCATGGGAATGCCCATGAGCGCCTGGCTGCCGGCGCTGCCGATGCCGGTCAGCTTCCAGACTGTCTGCGACGAGCGCACGCGGTCATCGACCAGCCGGCGCTCGGCGAGGCCGGCCTCGGGATGGCGGCGATGATGATGCGGATCGAGGCCCGGAAGATCACGCCCCGCGGGCCGGCCCCAGAAAGGATAGGCGCCGTTCGAGATACGCCGGTTGAGCTCGGCGGCGACGGTGAAGCGGTTGTTGCCATTGGCCGCATCGTCCGCGATGAGCCGGTCGAGCTCCTGCCAGACCGCGCGCCAAGCCGGACCCGCAAGCCCAAGGCGCACCGCCAATCTCGTCGGATAGCCCAGCGGGAAATCAACCCCCATCAGCACCGAGCGGCGCTCCGCCAGCTCGGCCTCGAGGAATGAGGCGATGCGCTCGGCCGCCTTCGCCCGCGTCGGCAGATTTTCGGGATCGTCGGCGACCAATTCGCCCGAGCCCTGCCGCCGCAGTCCGGCGATCCAGATACTGTCCGCTCCGAGCTTCGGCGTGGCGGCGGCGCTCCAATCGACCATCAGATAGGTGTCGAAGAGAGGCGGCACCCGATCATCCTTCCTCCACGCCGTCCGGCCGCACCGGGAAATTGGGGTCCGGATGGTGATGATGGTGGTCGTGCGTATGGCCGCCGATGCCGGCCACGTGATGATGATGGCCTTCCTGGGGTGCTCCCACCGATTCCCGGTAGCCGATGATCTGCGTGCGGTACTTGCAGAGCTGGCAATTCATGACCGGCGAGCCGTCGAGGATCTCGGCCACCTGGTCGGCGAAGGCTTCGAGCACCAGGGGGTGATCGCGCAGATAAGGCGCCTTCACGAACTCGATCCCCGGATGGCGGGAAGCGACCGCGTCGGTCTGGTCGTAGATCCGCTGCACCAAAACACCGGTGAACAGGAAATAGGGAAACACGATGATCCGGCCGAAGCCCAGCCGCACTGCTTTCTCGAGGCACTCGTCGACGCGCGGGGAGGCCACGCCGGAATAGGCCACCTCGGTCCAGCCGAAGCCCATTCCCTCCCACAACATGCGCGCGACCTTGGCGATGTTGGAGTTGGCGTCGGGATCGTTGGTGCCGCGGCCGACCACGACGAGCAGTGTCTCGTCGCGCTTGACCGCGCGGGGGCCGGAGAATTCGGCCTCCTCGATCCGGTCGCGCGCCGCCTCCAGGAGCCGCGGATCGATGCCGAGATCGCGGCCGAACTTGATCTCGATGCCCGGATTATCCGCCATGAAGCTGTTGAGCTCCCACGGCAGATCGTTCTTCACATGAGAAGCGGCGAACAGCATGCCGGGGATCGCGAGGATGCGGGTGACCCCCTGATCGACCAGTGCCTTGAGCCCGTCGCGGATGACCGGCCGGGCGAATTCGAGATAGCCGGTCTCGATCGGATATGTGGGCAGCGCCTTGCGCAAGCCGGCCGCGACAAGCTCGAATTCCGCCATGGCGCCGGCATCGCGGCTGCCATGGCCGCACACCATGATGCCGGTCATCGGCTCGCCATACTCGGCGGCGATGATCTGCGCGACCTCGTTCATCCTATCCGCTTGCCCTTTCCTTGCGCCCGCCACGATTGACCGGCGGCGCCGGCACTCGCCATGCTGCGACCGCCATGTCCTTTTTCGCAACGATCTTCGTCGATTCGCTGATTCCGCCGACGCGTCTCGGCGATCGCCTGGTGATCCTGATCCTGGCGCTGGCGCTCGACGCCGTCATCGGCGATCCGCCCGCCCTCTATGCCCGCATACCGCATCCGGTCGCGCTGATCGGCAAAGCCATAGCGCTGTTCGACCGGCGGCTCAACCGCGACACGCGCAGCGAAGCGACGCGGCGGGTGCGCGGCGTGGTCGTGCTGATCCTCATGGCGCTGGCGGCACTCGCCGTTGGCTCCGCTCTGTCGCTTGGCGCCGCCCTCATTCCCCAGGGCTGGATCCTGGAGCTGATCCTGGTGGCGGTACTCGTCGCCCAGCGCAGCCTGTTCGATCATGTGATGGCGGTTCGCCGCGCGCTCGAGCAGCAGGGGCTCGCAGCCGGGCGGGCCGCCGTCAGCCAGATCGTCGGGCGCGATCCCGAGACGCTCGACGGTTTCGCGGTGGCGCGGGCCGGCATCGAATCGCTGGCCGAGAATTTCAGCGACGGCATCGTGGCCCCGGTGCTGTTCTATGCGGCGGGCGGGCTGCCCGGCATCCTGCTCTACAAGACGGTGAACACGCTCGACAGCATGATCGGGCACCGGTCCGAGCGCTATCGCGCCTTCGGCTGGGCCTCGGCACGGTTCGACGATCTGCTCAATTTGATCCCGGCGCGCCTGTCCGGCCTCATGATCGCGCTCGCAGCATTCTTCCTGCCAGACGGGCGGCCGATCCGCGCGATCAGGCTGATGTGGCGGGACGCGCGCAAGCATCGCTCGCCCAATGCCGGCTGGCCGGAGGCGGCGATGGCGGGCGCCCTTGGCCTGTCGCTGGCCGGGCCGCGCCGCTATGGGGCCCTGGTGATCGACGATCCCTGGCTCGGCGACGGCACGGTTCAGGCTATGGCCGGCGATATGCGCCGTGCACTCATGCTGTTCGTCGTGGCCTGTCTGATCGAGCTGCTGATGCTGGGAGGGGCGGCGCTGGCGCTCGGCCACTAAGCTCGCGCCAGCGCCAGCAGCCGGTCGAGATCGAGATGCGTTTCGAGATGATCGGCCAGCCGGTCGAGCACGCTGTCGATGAGCGCCGAGTGGTCGAGCATCGGATCGGCGGCGGCGCCGAGACGCGACAGATACTGGCGGCGCCAGGCATCGGACCCGAAGATTCCGTGGAGATAGCAGCCGGCGATGCGGCCGTCGGCCGACACGGCTCCTTCGGGCCGGCCATCGAGGCTGAGGAAGGGTTGATCCGTGCCCGGCCCCTCGGTCCGGCCGAGATGGATCTCGTAGCCGCTGATGGAGAGGCCGCTCAGCCGGTCGGTGGCGGCGATCGCGACCAACCTCTTGTCGCCGCCGAGGATCGTTTCGATATCGAGATAATTGAGGCCGGCCGCCTCGCCGGGCGGCCCTTCGATGCCTTCGGGATCGGCGACGCGGCGGCCCAGCATCTGGTATCCGCCGCACAATCCCAGCACATGGCCGCCCGCGCGGATGTGGGCGGCGAGATCGATGTCCCAGCCCTCGGCCCGAAATGCGGCGAGATCGGCGATCGTGGCCTTGGAGCCGGGCAACAGCACCAGCTGCGCGTCGCGCGGCAGCGGATGGCCGGGCTGGACGATCTCGACCGCGATATCGGGCTCGGCCCGCAAGGGATCGAGATCGTCGAAATTGGCGATATGCGGCAGTCGCGGCACGGCGATCTTGCACCGGCCACCGCCTGAGGGTACCGCGCGATCGAGCGCCACCCCATCCTCTGGCGGCAGCCTGGATGCCAAGGGAAAGAACGGCACGATTCCGAGGCATGGCAACCCGGTCCGTTCGGCCAGGATCGCGATGGCGGGGTCGAACAGGCTGAGGTCGCCGCGGAACTTGTTGATGATATAGGCCTTGAGCCGCGCCCGCTCGGCCGGCGGCAGCAGCGCATGAGTGCCGGCAATCGCAGCCAGCACGCCGCCGCGATCGATATCGCCGATCAGCACCACCGGCAGATCGGCCGCCTCGGCAAAGCCCATATTGGCGATGTCGCCCGTGCGCAGATTGATCTCGGCCGGCGAGCCCGCCCCTTCGACCAGCACGAGGTCGGCGCCGGCAGCCAGACGATGATAGCTGTCGAGCACACGCGGCATCAGCTGCGGCTTCAGCGCCTGATAGTCACGCGCCAGGAATGTGCCGAAAACTTGCCCCTGCACAATGACTTGCGCGCCGATCATGGATTGCGGCTTGAGCAAGACGGGATTCATGTCCGTCGTTGCGGCAATGAAGCAAGCGCGGGCCTGAAGCGCTTGAGCGCGGCCGATTTCTCCGCCATCGGCGGTCACGGCCGCATTGTTCGACATGTTCTGCGGCTTGAACGGCCGGACGGCCAGGCCGCGCCTGGTGAAGGTGCGGCCGAGGCCGGCGACGAGCAATGACTTCCCGACATCGGACCCCGTACCCTGGAACATGAGCGCGGGAGTCCGATGCGGAAAAGTTTTATCAGCTGATCGAGTCGAGATTCGTCCTGAGACCATCGGCACCCGGATTCTTGGCGTTGTGCTTGAGCACGATATCCGAGGAGCTGACGGCGTGGCCGTAATAATCGGCATCCCACTCGTGACGCGGCTTGACCACCGAGCCATTGAGCGTCAGGCCGGCATAAGCACCGGTCGAGGACGACCAGACGATGATGTCTGCGTTGAGATTGCCGGAGGTCGAGGCCTCGGCGCCCGAGCCCAGCGTCGCGACAGCGATGCCGGCCTGGGCGCCGATCTTGAACTCATCCTGCATCAGGGCATTGAGGCCCTTTTCACTCATCACGAACATGACGAGCTCGGACTGTTCGATGCCGATCTGCAGGCCGAAGGAGGCCGAGGCCAGCGTGTAGAAGGCCGGCTCGCTCCAGCGCTTCGGGCTCTCGCGGGTCAGCAGCACGCCGTCGCCGCCTTCGCCGCCGACGAAGAAGCCGCCCTTGACCAGGCCGGGGACGATCATCACGCCTTTGGCGCGGAGCAGAAGATCGCGGGCGTTGCCGAATTCCTTGTCCTTCTTCAGATCATCGACCGTGATCCTGGCCTTCTCGATTAGATTCTGCTGTTCGGACGCCTGGGCCGCCGGTGCGGCGTACTGGGCAACCGCCAAGGCCGCCGTGGCAGCCAGAAGAAGCATCTTGCGCATCTTGGTTTCCTCTCTACCGAAATTCCTACTTCGCGCAGTGAACGGCGGAATTCAGAACTCGATCCCTGGTTGGGCGCGCACTCCTGCTCTAAACGGATGTTTTATCATCGTCATCTCGGTGACGAGGTCGGCAATCTCGATCAGCTCGGGCTTCGCATTGCGCCCCGTGACCACGACATGGAGGTCGCGCGGCTTCGCTTTGAGCGTCTCGACCACCTCGTCGAGCGGCAGGTAATCATAGCGCAACGGGATGTTGAGCTCGTCGAGCAGCACGAAGCGATAGGCGGGATCGGCCATCATCGCCTTGGCGAATTCCCAGGCGGCGCGGGCCGCCGCGATGTCGCGCGCGCGATCCTGCGTCTCCCAGGTAAAGCCCTCGCCCATCGCCCGGCAGGTCACGAGCTCCGGAAACCGGTCCAGCACCTTGCGCTCGCCGGTTTCCCACTTGCCCTTGGTGAATTGCACGATGCCGGTGCGGAAGCCATGGCCGATGCAGCGCATGACCATGCCGAAGGCCGCCGTCGACTTGCCCTTGCCGAGACCGGTATGGACGATCAGCAGGCCACGCTCCTCGGTCTTGGTCGCCAGCATCCGGTCGCGCGCTTCCTTGCGCTTCGCCATCTTCTCATTGTGGCGGGCGTTGAGCTCGGCTTCGGTCTCGTCGCTCATGAGTGCGCTTCCCTTTCCATCAGTTCGGACAGCCGGTCGCGCGCCGAGTTCGAGCGCGGCCGCCACAGCTGCCGATCGATCGCCTCGGCCAGGCGCGCCGCGATCTCGGCGCGGGCCGCCGGATTGTGCCGGTCGAGAAATTCCAGCACCGCGGGATCGCCGAGATAGGCGTCATAGAGCGCTTCGAACTGATGATCGCCCACGGCATCGGTGGTCGCCGCGAAGGCGAAAAGATAATCGACCGTGGCCGCCATCTCGAAGCCGCCCTTGTAGCTATGGCGCATGATGCCCGCGAGCCATTTCGGATTGACCGCCCGGCCGCGGACGACCCGCGCGATCTCCTCCTTGAGCGTGCGGATGCGGGGCAGTTCCGGCTGGGAATGGTCGTTGTGGTAGATCGCCGGTGCGTGGCCCGTGAGATGCTCGACCGCGGCGGCGAGGCCGCCCTCGAACTGATAGTAATCGTCGCTGTCGAGCAAATCGTGCTCGCGATTATCCTGATTATGGAGCACGGCTTCGACCTGGCCGAGCCGCCGGCGGAAACTGTCCACGGCAGCCGTCCCCGCAGCGCCTTCGCCATAGGCCCAGCCGCCCCAGGCGAGATAGGCCTCGGCCAAATCCGCGGTATCGCGCCAGCCGCCCTCGTCGATGAGCGCTTGCAGGCCGGCACCATAGGCGCCCGGCATCGAGCCGAAGACGCGATATCCCGCCCGCCGCTCGGCAAGGTCGCGGGCCAGGCCCGACGCTTCCAACCGTGCCGTCTCGTCGCGCCAGCGCGCGGCCAGGGGGTTGATGTCTTCGGGCTCGTCGAGGGCCGCCACGGCCCGTGCCGCCGAATCGAAAAGATCGATGAGATTCGGGAAAGCGTCGCGGAAGAAGCCCGACACGCGGAGCGTCACATCGACCCGTGGCCGGTCGAGCACCGAGGCGGGCAGAATCTCGAAACCGGTGACGCGGCCGGTCGCCGGCTCCCAGACCGGGCGCACACCCATCAGCGCCAAGCCTTGCGCGATATCATCGCCGCCTGTCCGCATATTCGCGGTACCCCAGGCCGAGAGGGCGACGGCGGCGGGATAGGCGCCATGCTCCTGAACGTGGCGCTCGATCAGCAGTGAAGCCGATTTCCAGCCGAGCTGCCAGGCGGTGGGCGTCGGCACGCTGCGCGTATCGAGCGAATAGAAGTTGCGGCCCGTGGGCAGCACCTCCGGCCGGCCGCGGCTGGGCGCGCCGGACGGGCCGGGCGGCACGAAACGGCCATCGAGACCGGCGAGCAATCCCTTGAGCTCGGCCGGCCCGCAGGCATCGAGCGCCGGCAGCAGCGCCGATGCCACCCAATCGAGCACGGCCGTCGATGCCGGACCGGCCGGCGGCGCCTCGCCCGCGACCAGGCGGCTTGCCAGCCCTTCGAGCCGCTCGACCGTATCGCCGACCGTGCGCCAGGCACTTTCGCCCGCGAGCAGCGCCGGCCGCGGTCCCCGCCAAGTTTCGCCGAGCGGGGCCAGGAGCGGATCGATGCCGAGATCGAGATCGGCAGCGAGTGCCCGGATGAGAGACGCCTGCTCCGGCCGCGGCCCGCGCGGCGCTCGCGCCAGCGCCAGTGCCAGATCGAGCCGTTGGGCGCCTGCGGGCGAGCGGCCGAAGATATGGAGCCCGTCGCGGATCTGCAGCTCTTTCAAACCGCAGAGATGGGCGTCAAGCTTGGCCAGCGCGGTCTCGGTGTCGAGTGCCGCCGTGATGCCGCAATCGCGGTCGAGGCCGATCTCAGCCGCGAGATCGAGGATGTCGCGCCCGAGCGGACCGAGCCGGCGCGCATCGAGGCCCATGGCCGCGAAATATTCGTCGAGCAGGCTTTCGAGCCGAATGAGCGGCCCGTAGCTTTCGGCGCGCGTCAGCGGCGGCGTCAGATGATCGACGATCACGGCCTGGGCGCGGCGCTTGGCCTGGCTGCCCTCGCCCGGATCATTGACGATGAAGGGATAGAGATGCGGCATCGGCCCGAACACCGCCTCCGGCAAGCAGGCGCTGTCTAGTGCCACGGACTTGCCCGGCAGCCACTCCATCGTGCCGTGCTTGCCCATATGAATGAGCGCGTCAGCCTGATGGCTGTGACGCAGCCAGAGATAGAAGGCGAAATAGGCGTGCGGCGGCACGAGGTCGGGCGAGTGGTAGCTCGAGGCTGGATCGATGTCGTAGCCGCGCGAGGGCTGAATGCCGATCGCGATTTGGCCGAGCCGGAGGATCGAAAGCGCGAAGCCGTGGCCGGGCACGAAACCGGGATCGAGCATCGGCTCGCCCCAGCGCTCGGTCACGGCCTGCTGCACCGACCGCGGCAGCGCTGCGAAGCCTGCCTCATAGTCCGCGAGCGGCAGAAACAGCGTGTCCGCGCCGATCCGGCGCTTCTCGCGATTGGTCGGCCCGGCCTGGAGCCGGCGGATCAGCGCGTCGCCGTCGGCCGGCACCGGATCGACGCCATAGCCGGCCGCCTTCAGCGCGCGCAGTATTTCGATCAGCCCGTTCGGCGTGTCGAGCCCGACGCCATTGCCGATCCGCCCATCCTTGTTGGGGTAATTGGCGAGCACGATGCCGATGCGCCGCTCGGCCGGCCCGGTCCGGCGCAGCCTGACCCAGCGGGCGGCGAGCTCGGCCGTGAAGCTCGACTCGATCCGGCACGGGCTGGTAGAGCATCAGATCCGCCTCAGTCAGCGGATCGCGCTCGTGCGAATTTTTGAACGAGACGGCGCGCGTGATGATGCGGCCATCGACTTCCGGCAGCGCCACATTCATGGCGAGATCGCGCGCATCCAGGCCGCGCGTGCCGGCCCGCCACGCCGCCTCGCTGCCGCCCGAGAAGATGATCTGCAGATGCGGGCAATCGGCGATGGGTGCCACGGACTCGGCACCGGGTGCGGCAACGGAAAAGGCGGTCGCGTTAAGCACGATATCGGGCGGCGTCTCGGCGAAGAGCTCGGCCAGCCGCTCGGCCGACGCCTTGTCCTTGAGGCTCGCCACCCAGATCGGCAGCACATTGAGGCCGTGGGCTGCGAGGGCCGCGATCAGCGCGTCGATCGGCGCCAGATTGGCCGCCTGGTAGAGCGCGCGATAGAAGATGAGTGCCGCGACCGGCAGACCTTGCCGCCAATGCGCCTGCGGATCGCCGGCGCCCGGCCAATAGAGGCCGGCATGCGGAAGCGCTACCGCCTCGGCCGGCGCGTCGGTGCGGCCGAGCAGCGTGCCGGCAAGCCGCAGGAAATTCTCGGCATTGGCGGGCCCGCCTTCGACCAGATAGCGCCAGAGAAGATGGGCGATCGCCGGCTCGATCGTGCTCCAGCCGCCAAGATCGGGATCCGGCCGATCGTCGCCGGGCAGGAAAGCCACCGGGATGCCTCGCGCCCGGCACAGCGCCGACAGGCGCTCGACGCCGTAAGGCCAATAGGATTGGCCGCCCAGCAGCCGGACGATGACGAGCTTTGACGACGCCACGATCTGATCGGCATAGAGATCGACCGAGAAATTGTGCCGAAGCGCCAACAGGCTCGCGAGCCGGAGGTTCGGCCGATCCGGATCTCGCGCCACGAGCGCCCGCTGCGCCGCGGCCAGGCAGGCGATCTCGCTGTCCGCCGCCGACAGCACGACGATATCGCCTTGTGTCTGGCCGAGATCGACGGCCTCGCTGCCGTCATTGACCTGGCCCGGCTTGGCGGCGAGGAGATGCATCGAATCAGCCGGCCAGCGCTGCCGTGATGGCGGCGCGATCGATGCCCTTGCGGCCGATCACGACGATCCGGCTGGCGCGTTCTTCGTCGGCCCGCCACGGCCGGTCGAAATAATGGCCGACCCGGCCGCCGACACCCTGCACCACCGAGCGGAATTGCTTGCCGCCGACCTCGAGGAACCCCTTGATCCTGAGAATGTCATGCGCCGCCATGACGGATTCGAGCCGGCTCGCGAACGACGCCGGATCCTCTATCGGCCCGCGCGCCACCGCGAAACTGTCGAAATCATCATGATCATGCCCGTCCTCGCCATCATGGCAGGAGGGGCGCTGGGCCAGATCATCCTCAGCTGCCGCCTCGAGGCCGAGCAGGATCGCGGGCGGGACGGCGCCATGGCTCGACGGCACCAGCTGCACGGCGGGGCGCAGCCGGGCCCGGAGCTCGCGCTCGACCGCTTCGTAGCTTGGCTCGTCCAAGAGATCGCGCTTGTTGAGGATGACGAGATCGGCGCAGGCGAGCTGGTCGCCGAACACCTCCTCGAGCGGATTGTCGTGGTCGAGCGACGGGTCGGCGGCGCGCTGGGCGGCAACTGCCGCCGGGTCGTCGGCGAAGCGGCCGGCCGCCACGGCGGCGGCATCAATCACGGTCACCACGCCGTCGACCGTGACCCGGCTGCGGATCTCCGGCCAGTTGAAGGCCTGCACCAGCGGCTTCGGCAGCGCCAGGCCCGAGGTCTCGATGACGATGTGATCAGGCGGATCGGGCCGGTCGACCAGCTTTTGCAGCGTCGGCAGGAAATCGTCGGCGACGGTGCAGCAGATGCAGCCATTCGCCAGCTCGACGACATCCTCTTCGCGGCAACCTTGGATGCCGCAGCCCAGCAGCAGCTCGCGATCGATGCCGAGCTCGCCGAACTCGTTGATGAGGAGGGCAATGCGCCGCCCTTGGGCGTGCTCGACGAGATGCCGGACCAGGCTGGTCTTTCCGGCGCCGAGAAAGCCGGTAATGATGGTGGCGGGAATGCGGGGCATGGCGGGCTCCTAACGATCTCGGCGCTTGAGAAAAAGCGGCAGGCCCGCGGCAATGAAGACGACGTTGTCGGCCACGGACGCGACCGCCTGATTGAGCCGCCCGGCATGGTCGCGGAAGCGGCGGGCGAGCGCATTGTCGGGCACGATGCCGAGCCCGACCTCGTTCGAGACGAGCACGGCCGGGCCGGCAAGACGCGGCAGCAAGGCGGTGAGCGCCTGCGTCTCGGCCTCGATATCGCGCTCCGCATGCATGAGGTTCGAGAGCCAAAGCGTCAGGCAATCGACCAGGATCGGCCGATCGGGCCGGGCCACCTCGGCCATCATGGTGCACAGTGCGAGCGGCTCCTCGATCGTCTGCCAGAAGGCACCGCGGCGCTCGCGATGCCGGCGGATCCGATCCGCCATCTCGGCATCGCCTGCCGTCGCGGTCGCAAGATATAGGGCACCGGCCGCCTGGCGCTCGATCAGCGTCTCGGCATAGGCGCTCTTGCCCGAGCGCGCGCCGCCCAGCACCAGCGTCACGCCGCCAAGCGCCGCCGCACCCGCGGCGGGGTGTTCCGAACCGCTCAATCGAACTCCCTTCCTCCACCCGAGGCTGGCGTTTCAAACCCGGGATCGCGAGGAGGTCTCCTGGCTCGGGGTCAAGGATCGCGGGGCAGCCTTCCCAATGCGTTGCCGCACCAGTGGCCTTAAAGCTCTACGATCTCGCCGCTTACAGTTGCGGGGGCAGCGCCGGAGTTGGCGGCTCGGCCGCACCGGTCTTCCCTGTCTCGGATCCGGGCGGACGCTAGCATGGGCTGCCCCGGGTGGCGAGCCCGGTTCGGATCAAGAAAAAGCGCGGATCGTTGACCTGGATCAATGCGAGGATCTGAGAAAGAGGGCGTTATAGCCGCAATGGGCGCCGAAAGGCACCGCTGGGAGAACCCCAAATGGCTATCGCACAAATCGAGACCGCTGAAGACCTTGCTGCCTGGATGAAGCGCATGAATTTGACGCTCACCGCCGCCGCCACGCAGCTCGGCCGCAAGCGGGCGACGATCTCCGGCTATATCAACGGCCTGACCGAGATGCCGCAAAGCGTCGGCCGGCACGCCGCCATCATCGAGGCTTCCCGTCGCGGTCAGCCCTTTCCCGGCCGCCCCGCAGTCCGGCCGAGCTACTGGCCCACAGGCGAAGAGACCCGCACCGCCTGACCGCAAGACTTTAAAATCCTAAGCAGGGAGCCGGAAATCATGTCGTATTCGCCGGGTACGATCGACGCGCTCATCGATCTGGTCGAGCTCAAGCTCAGCGATCTGGACGATGAGAATCACGAGGACTGGCCGGATCTCTGCGTCTTCCGGCGCGCGCTCATCGAGCTTGAGGCCGATCGCGGCGGCCCCACCGTTCGCGGCAGCGCCATCGTCCTGCATTAGCATTAGGTAAGGTCAGGCGACCGGATCGAAGCTCACCAGCGTCGGCGCCTTGTGCATCACCTCGGCAAGGATCTCTTCCGACACTTCGAGATCCTGCAGCAGGTCCGGCGGCAGCTTGCCTTCATGCTCCGGTGCTCGCAGGCGCTCATGAGTGATGCGCATGGCGTGCAGCTCATGGGCGAAGCATTCGCGCGTGCCGAACGGCAGTGACGGAATCGCCGAGAGCGCGAAGAAGAAATCCATGGCGGCGCTGATCATCAGCTTGAGCATCAGACGCTCGCGCCCCAGCAGCCTTTCCTCGATCCGGGTCGCATCCTTGGAGCCTTGAGCCATCGAGGCTCGGATCACGGCGACGAGGGCGTAATATTCGTCGATGCTCGCCCGATAGGCATGATATGGCGCGAAAGAGTGCGATGCGATGCCCGCCTTGGTCCGCGCGGCACAGCGCGCGACCTCGCGATAGGACTTGTCGAGGGCTTCGACAAGCCGGGCAAGCTTCTCCTCCTCTTGCGCCATCTCCCCCGCAGGCAGCCGATCTCACATTGTGGCGCGACGTGCGGTCTCAGCCATGAATTCCTCCACCGTACCGCAAGCGACCGGCTCGATGCCCTTCTGGACAACCTCGCCGATCCGAGCCCTCAGCGCATAATAAGCGTCTTCGAGCCGGCGGTAGGAAAAGCCACGGCTCAGCCCTTCATTCGCCACCCAACTGTCGAAACCATAGCCGCCTTCCCTCCTGACAACCGGCCCGAGCACGATAGGCATAACGGCATCCTCTTAAGCAAGAGTGTCAAACCGGCGGGAAATGGTTAAATTGCAAGGCATTCCCACCTGACCCAGCCATGCAGAAGCAATTTCCACGCCAAAGACCGGCTAACGCCGGAGTATGAAAGAAGTTGCCTCTTGCCGTTTCTCCCAGGCGACCCGCTCGAGCTCGGGGATATCGTCTTCACGGGCCGGATAGCCCAAGCAGAAATAACCCACGAAGCGCCATTCGGCCGGCACGTCGAGGCTGACGGCAGCGGCGGCCGGATCGAGGATCGATACCCAACCGAGCCCGATGCCCTCGGCGCGCGCCGCCAGCCACAGCGTATGCACGGCCGTGATTGCCGAATATTCCGCCATCTCGGGCATGGTGCGTCGGCCGAGCCAATGGCCTTGGGCCGTCGATCGATCGGCGAACACGGCGAACTGCACCGGCGCCTGGTCGAGGCCGGCGAGCTTGAGCCGGGCATAGAGCGTCGCCCGCTCGCCCGTCTCGGCTTGCAGGGCGGCCGCGTTGCAATGCTGGAAATTGTCGCGAATCGCGAGCCGGCGCGTCTTGTCCTCGACCAGCACGAAGCGCCAGGGCTGGCTGAGCCCAACCGAGGGCGCCATTGCCGCAATGCCGATCAGTCGTTCGAAGGTCCCGACCGGCAACGCGTCACTCTTGAATTCCCGCACATCGCGGCGCCAGGCCACGAGATCGAGGAGGCGGGCGCGAAAGCCCGCATCGAAGATCGGCGGCTCTGTCACTGCCGCGGAATCATGGTCGGATATTGACTCCGCCGACCCGCCAGGCATGGCCGTGGCGAGCCGTCGGATCCTCGAAATAATCGAGCTGGGTAACCGAGATATTGTCGACCGTGAAGGCGAGCGCCGTTTCGGGCGAGAGATCGAGCGCGCGGCTGACCGCGGCGCGGATGGTCCCGCCATGGGTGACCGCGATGATCGTCTTGCCGGCGAATTCGCGATTGAGCCGATCGATCGTGCCATGCACGCGCTCGGTAAGGTCGGTGAAGCTTTCGCCGCCCGGTGCCCGCTCGCGCGCCGGCGCAAACCAGAAGCGGTGATATTCCTCGGCACGCTGCTCGGCGAGGCTGGCATAGGTCTGCCCCTGCCATTCGCCGAAACTCTGCTCGGCCAGATCCGGCTCGACGCGGACCTCCGGACCAGGAATCTCGGCCGGCCCGGGCAATCCCGCCGCAACGATTGCCGCCGCCGTCTGATGCGTGCGCTTCAAATTGCTCACGACCCACACCGCGTCCCGCGGCAGAAGGGCGGCCAGCCGGCCGAAAGCGGCCGCATCGGTAGTCACGCAATCGAAATCGGTCTGGCCGTAGCAGCAGCCATTATTGGCCACGACCGGGGCATGCCTGACCCACCACCAGCGCGTCGACGGCTTGTGCACGCGCCCTCCGGAAATGCTCGACATCAACGACCCTTTTATTCGTGGGGTATCAGCGCGCGACGGCGACGAGCAGCATGGCGATTTCGCCGGCCTGCTCGATCGCCCCCAGCACGTCCCCGGTGTAGCCGCCGATCTGGCGGCGGGCAAGTGCTGCGACCGACGCCATCACGACGACGGCCACGAGGGCCGCCACCAGGCCGCGCCAGAATCCCAAGCCGACGAGCGACGCCGCAAGGCCGATCGAGAGCGCCAGCCAGACGAGCGGTGCGGATGGCACGCCAGCCTTGGCACCGAGGCCGCCCGGCCGCGCCGGCAGCAGCACCCGCATCACGCCAGGCAGGAAGGCGCGCGCCATCGCATGCGAGGCGGCCAGGCCGCCGAGAAGGGCCAGAGCGCCCTCGGGCATGAGTATCGTCACGCATTCGACGCGCAGGCCGAGGCTCAGCAGCAATGCCAGCACGCCATAGGTGCCGATCCGGCTGTCCTTCATGATCTCAAGCTTGCGCTCGACCGTGCGGCCGCCGCCGAAGCCGTCGACCGTGTCGGCCAGCCCATCCTCATGCAAGGCACCGGTGAGGAGGATCGTGGCCGTGACCGCGAGCAAGGCGGCCAAAGGCCCCACGAGGCCGAGCCGAAGCGCCAGCAGCGCCACGCCGCCGCCGACCCCGCCGACCAGCGCCCCCGCGATCGGAAAGCTCCAGGCGGCGCGGGCGAGCGCATCCTCGGGCCAGCTTCCGCCGACCGGCAGGCGCAGCCGGGTCAGGAACATGAGCCCGACCGAGAGCTGGGCCAGCGGCCCGAAGCCGCCGCTTGAAAGCCGATCGCGCCAGCGTTTGAGCAGGGGTTCGGGCGCCGTCGATATCGTCATTCCGCTTTGAGACCCGCCGCGCCGTGGACTCCCCATCATGCGGCATGTTAAGCGCCGGGCTTCGCAATCGAGAAGGGTTTCTTGGCATCATGGCCGCCGATCCCGTTTCCCCCGACGCCAATTTCGACGAGACGCGGCGGCTGCTGGCCGCCCTGCCCGGTCCCGATCTCGATGCCGGCACTGCTGCCCTCGTGCGCGAGCGGCAGCTGACCAAGCCGGCCGGCTCCTTGGGCCGGCTCGAGGAGCTGGCGGCCTGGCTCGCGACCTGGCAGGGCAAGCATCCGCCGGTCGTGCGCCATCCGCGCACCGCCGTGTTTGCCGCCAATCACGGCATCGCGGCTCAAGGCGTGTCCGCCTATCCCGCCGCAGTCACGGCCCAGATGGTGCAGAATTTCGTGACCGGCGGTGCCGCGGTCAATCAGCTGTGCGAATCGGTCGATGCCGATCTCCGGGTCTATGAGATGGCGCTCGAGCAGCCGACCAACGATTTCAGCAGCACACCGGCGATGGATGAGGCGACCTGCGCGCGCGCCATGGCCTATGGCATGATGGCGGTCGAGCCGGGGCTCGATGTACTGGCGCTGGGCGAGATGGGCATCGGCAACACGACGAGTGCCGCCGCCTTGTGCCTCGCCCTCTTCGGCGGCAGGGCCGAGGATTGGGTCGGCCCCGGCACGGGCGTCGAAGGCGAGCGGCTGCGGCATAAGACGGCGATCGTCGCGGCCGCCGTGGCCCTGCACAGGCCGGTCATGACCGATCCGCTCGAGACGCTGCGCTGCGTCGGCGGTCTCGAGCTGGCGGCGATCGCCGGCGCCGTCCTGGCGGCGCGGCTGGCGCGCGTGCCGGTCGTGCTCGACGGCTTCGTCTCGACCGCTGCCGCCTCCGTGCTGCATGCGCTCGATCGTCGCGCGCTCGACCATTGCATTATCGCGCATCGCTCAACCGAGCCGGGGCATTCCCGCCTCATCGGCATCCTCGGCAAGGAACCGCTGCTCGATCTCGGCATGCGGCTCGGCGAAGGCTCCGGCGCCACGCTCGCCATTGCCATCCTCAAGGCGGCGGCAGCCTGCCATGCCGGCATGGCGACCTTCGCCGAGGCCAAGGTCAGCACCAAGTCGGCCTGACCGGCGCATTGCCCCGGTTCTCGCCCTTTTTTCGTCAAGAAGCGAGCGCATCTGGCCTGCGGCTCTTGCCGCAGTGGCGGGACGAACCAACATGGGCGTCAGGCCTAACGGGAGCGTTAGGGGGCCTTCCGGCCGAGGTAGTGCGCATATGACCTTGAGATGAGTGCGGTGACGAAAGAATCGCTCGAGCCCGGCGATCGGCCGGCCGGCGAGCTGCCGTCGCTGCTCGTCCTGGGTGAGCGCGGCCGCATCAATCTGCGCACCCTCATCATGATCCGCTGGATCGCGGTGATCGGCCAGGCGAGCACGCTGCTGATCGTGCATCTGGCGCTGGGCTTCACGCTGCCGCTCGAGATCGCGCTGGGCGTGGTCGCGGCATCGGCCCTCATCAATATCGCGAACTCGCTGCAGACCTCGGGGGCTGTCCGGCTGGGCGACCGCGACGTGACCATGTACCTGGCCTATGACGTGGTTCAGCTCGGCGCGCTGATCTATCTGACCGGCGGCTTGCAGAATCCGTTCGTGCTCCTGGTGATGGCCCCCGTGACGATCGGCGCCACGATCCTGTCGCGCGCCTCCACCTCGATCCTCTCGGCCATCACCGTCGCGGTCATCTCGGCCTTGGCCGTCTGGCATCTGCCGCTGCCCTGGGACGAGGATCTGCTGCAGCTGCCCTCGCTCTATATCGCGGCCGTGTGGCTGGCGCTCATCCTCTCGACCATCTTTATCTCAGCCTATACCTGGAGCGTCGCCGAGGAAGGGCGGCGGATGAGCGACGCGCTGGCCGCCACCCAGCTGGCGCTCGCCCGCGAGCAGCGCGTCTCGGCCGTGGGCGCCCTCGCCGCCGCCGCTGCCCATGAGCTGGGCAGTCCGCTCGCCACCATCACCGTCATCGCGAAGGAATTGGCGCGCGACTTGCCGGCGAGCAGCCCCTTCGCCGAGGACGCGCAGCTTTTGATGTCGCAAACCGCACGCTGCCGCACGATCCTGGCCGAGCTGTCGCGCCAGCGCGAAGCCGATGGCGGCGCTCCCTATGCCAGGCTGCCGATCAGTGTCTTGGTCGAGGCCGCCGGCGAGCCGCATCGCCCGCATCCGCTCGATGCTCGCAAGATCGATCTCGTCTATGCGACACGCGGTGCCTTGCCGGACCAGCCGGCGATCGCGCGCAGCCCCGAGATCCTGCACGGGCTGGGCAACATCATCCAGAATGCCCGCCAATTCGCCCGCGAGACGGTCCGGGTCACGACGGCCTGGGACGAAAAGCGCGTCTCGGTCGAGGTGGTGGATGACGGGCCGGGCTTCGCGCCGGCGATCCTGTCGCGCCTGGGCGAGCCCTATCTCAGCGGCCGCGGTGAAACCGAAGAGCATATGGGTCTCGGCATCTTCATCGCCGAGACCTTGCTCCGGCGCACCGGCGCCACGGTCGAATTCGGCAATCTTCCGGCCGGCGGCGCGCGGGTGCGCGCCAGCTGGCCGCATCGATCTTTCACTGCCAAAGGCGAGGCCCTCGAGGCGGCGCCGATCATTCAGGAGGCGATCTTATGATGAACCATGCGGAACCGATGACCGCCGAGCGCCCGACGCTCGCCGATCCCAATTTCGTGGCCCTCGACGGGCTGCCCGAGAGTGAGCGCAGCCTGCTGATCGTCGACGATGACTCGCCGCTGTGCCTGCGCCTGGCCCGCGCCATGGAGCGCCGCGGCTTCGTCGTGGCAACCGCCGACAGTGTGGCCGGCGGCATCGCCGCCGCGGGCGAGCGGCCGCCCGCCTTCGCGGTCGTCGATCTCAGGCTCGGCGACGGCAACGGGCTCGACATCGTCGGGGCGATCCGCCGGGTGCGGCCCAATGCGCGCATCATCATGCTGACGGGATACGGCAATATCGCGACCGCCGTCGCGGCCGTGAAGGCGGGTGCGCTCGACTATCTGCCGAAGCCGGCCGATGCCGATGCGGTCGAGCGCGCGCTCTTGACCCGCGGCGCCTCGCTGCCGCCGCCGCCCGAGGATCCGATGTCGGCCGACCGCGTCCGCTGGGAGCATATCCAGCGCGTCTTCGAGCAATGCGACCGCAACGTGTCGGAGACGGCGCGGCGTTTGAAGATGCATCGCCGGACCCTGCAGCGCATCCTGTCGAAGCACGCGCCGCGACACTGATCGGCATCCCATGCTGAGGAACTTTTTTCGGCGCAGCGGTCCTGCCGCTGCGCCGTCCGCCGAGGTGCCGCAGGGCACGCGTCTCTACGCGATCGGCGACATTCACGGCCGGGCCGATCTGCTGGCCGATCTGCATCGCCGGATTCTCCAGGATGCGGCCGGGTCGAGTGCCGAACGGCAGGTCGTGGTCTATCTTGGCGACTATGTCGATCGCGGACCGAGCTCCAAGGGCGTCGTCGATCTCTTGCTGCGCAATCCGCTGCCGGGATTCGAGGCGATCCATCTCAAAGGCAATCACGAGCAGGCGCTGCTCGATTTCATGGACGATGCCGAGCCCGGCCCGGAATGGCTGAGCTGGGGCGGCGACGCGACGCTGGCGAGCTACGGCATCGCGGTGAGCAGCGATCCTACCGACGACCAGCTGCGGCGCGCCCGGGCCGAGCTTCGCCATTCGATGCCGCGCGACCATGCCGATTTCTATCGGGCCCTCAAGCTCACCCATCAGGAAGGCGACTATTTCCTGGTCCATGCCGGCGTCAGGCCGGGCGTGCCGCTGTCGGCCCAGACTGAAGAGGATCTGTTATGGATCCGCTATGAGTTCCTGATGAGCGATCAGGGCTTCGGCAAGCTTGTCGTCCATGGCCACACGATCGCCGAGACGCCGCAGATCCGGCACAACCGCATCGGCATCGATACCGGCGCCTTCCATACCGGCCGCCTGACGGCGCTGGTCGCGGAGGGGGCCGATTATTCCTTTCTGCAGACCTGATAGCGCCTCAAGCCGTAAGCGGCAGGTTGATGCCGCCAAGCGGATCGGCCAGCACGCCCGGATCGAGCGTATCGGCGTGGTAGCGCTCCAGATTCTCGCGGAGCGAGGCAGCGACGCCGCGCGCGGCACCCGTGGCGGCGAATTCCGCCAGCATCGCCACCCAGCTGGTGAGGCGCACCCCGGCCTCGGTCATGCGCGCGACGCCGAGCCGTTCGGCCGTGATGTCGCCACCGGTGGACGCATCGAGCACGACATGGATCTGATAGCCGTCGAGGCGTACTGCCAGCGCCGTGGCGGCAATGCCGCCCGGAACGAGCCCGGCCAAAATGACCTCGCGCCGGCCGGCCCGGCCGACCGCGGCGCGCGAGGCGGCATCGGACCAAAAATCGCCGGATTTGCGCGTCACCATGGAATCCTGTCCGAACATCTCGATGAGCTGAGGTGCGATCGAGCCCGCCTGGCGCGCGGGCCGCGCGCTGAGCACGGTGGGCACGCTGAAGATCTGCGCCAGCTTAGCCAGGCCGTCGATATTGTTCATGAGGGCGGCGGCCTTGGCGCCGGCCAGGCGGGTGATCAGACGCTCCTGGCAATCGACGAGAACCAGAACCGCGTCGCACGGCAGAAGCCGCTCCGCGAATCGGTTATGCGTCATTCGAAGGTTCATCTCGTTCACTTAACGAAGCGTTAACCTTAGTTAACATGCTCGAACAATGCCACGCTGTCGAGAGGATTTTGGGTAAAATATTTATAAAATCCAGATGACTATAAATCGACTCTCAGATGGTGCCTGAGCAACGGCCGGAACTCGGCGGTTGCAAGCACGAAGGGGCTAAGCCAGCATGCCGCGCTTCATGAATTCTCGAACAACGGCTTGATTCGCCATGCTGTATCCTGACATCACGCCCTTTGCCACCGGCCTGCTGCCGGTCGGCAGCGGACATCGGATCGCGTGGGAGAGTGTGGGCAATCCCGAGGGCGTGCCGATCCTATTCCTGCATGGCGGCCCGGGCGGCGGCATCCGGCCGGTGCATCGCCGCTTTTTCGATCCCGCCTTCTTCCGCACGGTCCTGCTCGATCAGCGCGGCTGCGGCAACTCGGTCCCCTGGGCGAGCCTCAAGGGCAACGATTCCAAAACATTGGTCGAGGATCTTGAGAGGCTGCGCCGACATCTCGGCATCGAGCGCTGGGCGCTTGCCGGCGGTTCCTGGGGCAGCTGCCTGGCGTTGCTCTATGGCGAGACCCATCCGGAACGCTGCCTGGGCTTCCGGCTGCGCGGCGTCTTCACCGGCCGCCGGCAGGAGATCGATTGGTGGTGGAACGGGATCGCGGCACTTTTCCCGGAAGCGTTCGAGGAGCTCGAAGCATCCGTCGGGCCGGCGGAGCGGGACGATTTGCTGGCGGCCTACGCCGGACGCACGGCCGATCCGAACCCGGCCATTCACGGCCCCGCGGCACTGGCCTTGAAGCGCTTCTCGGCGCGCACCTCGACCTTCGAGCCCGATCCGACACTGATCGCCGGGGCCGGCGATCTCCATGCGGCCCTGCCGCTCGCCCGCTTTTTCACTCACTATTGCGTGAACGACTTCTTCGTCGAGGACGGTCAACTGATCGCCGATCTCGGCCGGATCAGCCACCTGCCCTGCGAGATCGTGCAGGGCCGTTATGATGTAGTGACGCCGCCCAAGACGGCGTGGGCCGTGCATCGCGCCTGGCCCGGCTCCCGGCTCACCATGGTGACGGCCGGCAATCACACCGATCTCGAGCCGGCCATGGCCGAGGCGCTGGTGGCATCGACCGACCGCCTGCGCGACCGGCTCGCTGCCGACGGTGCCGGGCGTGGCGCCGGTGGATAAGTTCCGGCTTTACATCCTGGGCCGGCCCGGCTTTTCTCCCCGGATCCGTTTTCCGCAAGGATCGTACCGATGAAGAAAACCATGCTCGCCGCCGCCGCCGTTCTGGCTCTCGGCAGCGGGGCCGCCCATGCCGCCGGCTCCTGCCCGGCCTTCACGCCCGCCGTCGTGAAGTTCCAGGTGGTCGACAACCCGATCGAGCGCGACGCCTCCAAGGGTGCCAAGGAAATCGCAGCGGCCAAGGGCGACGGCAGCGACCATTGGCGCTACCAGGACTATTCGGTCGAGGACTCGATCGCGACCAGCCGCAGCGTCCAGATGCAGCAGCTGCCCAACAACGGCCCGATGTGCGGTGCGCTCGCGGAAGTGAACTTCAAGCTGAGCTTCAAGCGCAAGATCACGGTCGCGAAGGAATCGGCCGACAATGCCTGCGTCGAGGACGCCTTCGCCAGCCAGGCGCAGCCGATCGTCAAGGCCGAGGACGCGGCGGCGGCCCAGTTCGGCAACTCGCTCGATGCCACTTATGGGAAGGATGTCAGAGCGATCGGCGCAGTTCAGGGTGCCGATCAGGCCGCCGTTCAGGCGCAGATCAGGGACAAGCTGTCGGCGCTATTCAACGACAAGATCTATCCGGCCTTCGAGAAGCAGATCGCGGAGTCGCACAAATCGGTCAATCTCGCCGATTGGCAGCCGGCCGATTGCAATGGCGAGACGAAGAAAATCGTGGCTTCGCTCAAGGGCTCGGAGACCAAGGTCGAGACGCCGCCGGCCAATCCGAATGCGGTGGCACCGCCCGTGCCTCAGGCCCCGAGCTATAGGGGCGGCAAGTAATCTCCGGGACGAGCCGGGCTTGCGCCGATCGATTGCCGGCGCAGCCCGGCTCGCCCTCGTTGCGATTTGATTCCTCCACGGAGCTGCCATGTCCGATGCCGCGCGCGAGCACCTAGCGCCTCGTACCGTCCGGCTCGCCGAGTACCGGCCGCCCGAGTTCGTCATCGACACGGTGGATCTGGTGTTCGACCTCCGCGAGGATCGGACCCTCGTGAAATCGCGGCTGACCGTACGCCGCAATCCGAATGCGGCGGACCGGACGGGGACGCTGGTACTCGACGGCGAGGCGCTGGAACTCGTCTCGGTGGCGCTCGACGGCGAGCGGCTCGGCCAGAATCGCTATCAGCTGAACGACGAGGCGCTCGTCATCCCCGAGGTGCCGGACAGCTTCACGCTCGAGATCGAGACAAGCTTGGCACCGCAGGACAATACGGAGCTGAGCGGGCTGTTCAAATCCGGCGGCAATTTCTGCACGCAATGCGAGCCCGAGGGCTTCCGGCGGATCACCTATTTCCTCGATCGTCCGGACGTGATGGCGCGCTACACGACCACGATCCTGGCCGACAAGAAGCACTATCCGGTCCTGCTTTCGAACGGCAATCCAGTCGATGGCGGCGAGAGCTCGGGCGGCCGGCATTGGGCCAAGTGGGACGACCCGCATCCCAAACCCTCCTATCTCTTCGCCCTCGTGGCGGGCGAGCTCGCCGTCGTGCGCGACAGCTTCACCACCCGCTCCGGCCGCGAAGTGGCGCTCGGCATCTGGGTCCGGCGCGGCGACGAGGATAAATGCGGGCATGCCATGGCCTCGCTCAAGGCGGCGATGCGATGGGACGAGGAGGTGTTCGGCCTCGAATATGATCTCGATGTCTTCAACATCGTCGCCGTCTCGGACTTCAATGGCGGCGCCATGGAGAATAAGGGTCTCAACATCTTCAACACGAAGTATGTGCTGGCCCGCCCGGATACGGCGACCGACAATGATTTCCAGAGCATCGAAGCGGTCATCGGCCATGAGTATTTTCATAATTGGACCGGCGACCGCGTCACCTGCCGCGACTGGTTCCAGCTGTCGCTGAAGGAAGGGCTGACCGTCTTCCGCGATCAGGAATTCTCGGCCGACATGAACAGCCGTGCGGTCGCCCGGATCGGCGAGGTCCGGACCTTGCGCTCGCTTCAGTTCAGCGAGGATTCAGGCCCGCTGGCGCACCCGATCCGGCCCGAAACCTATATGGAGATCAACAACTTCTTCACGGCCACGGTGTACCGCAAGGGTGCCGAGGTCGTGCGCATGATCCAGACGCTGATCGGGCCGGAAAACTTCCGCAAGGGCATGGATCTCTATATCGCGCGCCACGACAACAGTGCGGCCACGACCGAGGATTTCGTACAGGCGATGAGCGATGCGTCCGGCATCGATCTCGCCCGGTTCAAGCGCTGGTACGGGCAGGCCGGCACGCCGGTCGTCACCGTCGAGGATCGCTGGGATGCCGCGGCACAGCACTATGATCTGACCGTGCGGCAGAGGACGGCGCCGACACCCGGGCAGCCGGCCAAGGAGCCGCTCGTGATCCCGCTCGCCATGGCGCTCATCGGCGAAGACGGCGCCGAGCTGCCGACGCGCCTCGCCGGCGAGACCGAGCTGCGGCATGGCACCCGCATCTTGACCCTGACCGAAGCGGAGCAGAGCTTCCGCTTCGAGCAGGTTGCGGCTCCGCCCGTGCCGTCGCTCTTGCGCGGCTTCTCGGCGCCCGTCCGGCTCGAAGGCGTGCCGCTCGCGCATCAGCGCTTCCTGGCGCTGCATGACGGCGATCCGTTCGCCCGCTGGGAGGCGGGGCAGCAGGTCGTGATGAACGCGCTGCTCGAGCTGGTCGGCGCCTTCCAGCGCCACGAGGTGCTGGCACTCGACCCGGCCGTGATCGACCTGGTGCGCCGGAACCTGGCGGCCGCCGATACCGATCCGGCCTTCGCCGCCGAGATGCTGCGCGTGCCGGACGAGATGGCGATCGCCGATCGTGTGACGCCGATCGATGTCGATGCCATCCATGCCGCGCGCGGCTTCCTCCTCGCCCAGGTCGGCACGGCCTTGCAGCCCGAGCTCGAGGCGGCCTATCGCCGCTTCGGCCAATCGGGGCCCTATCGCATCGACAGCGCGTCCATCGGCCGCCGCGCCGTGCGGAATGCGGCCCTGCTCTATCTCGTGGCATGCGGTGGCGATGCTGCGGTCGGCCTGGCCAAGGCGCAATTCGACCAAAGCGACAATATGACGGACCGGCTCGCAGCCTTGGCCCAGCTGTCGCGGCTCGACCGGCCGGAGCGTGCGGACGCGCTCGCGAAATTCCTGGCCGATTGGCGGAATGAGGATCTGGTCGTCGATAAATGGCTGGCGATCCAAGCGATGTCGCCGCTCCCCGGCACGCTCGATCATTGCCGCCGGCTGCTCGACCATCCGGTCTTCGACATCAAGAATCCCAACCGCGTGCGCGCGGTGATCGGCGTCTTCGCCGCCGGCAATCCGCTGCGCTTCCACGACCGGACCGGCGCCGGCTACGCTTTCCTGACCGATCAAATCATCGCGATCGACCGGGTCAACGCGCAGCTCGCGGCCCGGCTGATCCAGCCGCTCTGCACTTGGCGACGCCATGATCTGGTCCGGCAGGATGCCATGAAGCGTGAGCTCGTGCGCGTGCTCGCGGTTCCCGGCCTCAGCCGCAATTGCTTCGAGATGGCGTCGAAGAGCCTCGAAGAGGATCGCGCCGCGTGATCCCGCCGATCAAAGCGGGCGGAAGCCGCCGATGAAGGAAATTCTGACCGCCGTCCGCGGGATCGCGGCACAGCTTGCGACGGTGATCCTGTTCTGGACGCTGCTTTGGCTGTTCGGTCTCAAGGTCGCGATCGCCGCCTCGATCGTCTTCGTGGTGATCGACAGCACGCGGCGGCTTATCACCCGTGCCGGCTTCCCGGCCCTCTATCTCCTGACCAGCGGGCTCACGCTCGTGTTCGGTGCCATCGATCTCTATTCGAAAACGCCCTTCATGATCAAATACGAGGCGGTCATCACCAATCTCGTGATCGCCGTCACCTTCGCGCTGGGCACGCGCGGCGAGAAGTCGATGATCCAGAAGGTGGCCGAGCAGCAGGTCAAGGAGGGCTTCCCCGACCGGGCCGATATTCGCGCCTTCTTCAAGCTGATGACTTGGGCCTGGGCGCTCTATTTCGTGCTGCGCGCCACGCTCTATTTCTGGATGGGCCAGGTCATGCCGATCGAGCGCGTGCTGCAGATCCGCCCGATCATCGGCTTCGCCAGCCTGGCCGTCATGATGGTGCTGAGCTTCTTCCTGGGCGAAAAGCTGTTCCATCTGGCCCAGCGGCTCGGGCTGGTGCCGCGGGTCGAGGAAGAGACCCTGGCGGCGGCCAGCCCCAAGAGCCTATAGGCGGCCTATACCAATCGCCTGAGTTTCGGGACTCATCCGAAACTCAGGCGGGTCGCTCAGGCGCCGCGCGGGTCGCCTCCGCGCCCCTGAGGCTTTCGCGCCATACGGCGCGCGCTCGCCGTCGCTCGTAATACCAACCGTCGGAAGTCAAGACTTCCGACGGTTGGTATTACGCTTCCTCCAGCACCGTCTCGACCAGCTGCGCCCAATAGCTGGCGCCGAGCGTCAGGATCCCGTCGTTGAAGTCGTAATTGACCTGATGCAGGTTCCGGCCGCCGCTGCCCGGGCCGGCCCCGATGACGATATAGGCGCCCGGTTTCGCCTCGAGCATATAAGCGAAATCCTCGCCGCCCATCACGGGCGGGATATTGCCATGGACATTCTGCTGGCCCGCCAGCTTGGCGGCCACGCCAAGCGCCTTGTCGAGCTGGGCGGCGTGATTGCGGGTCGAGGGATAGCCCGGCGTCCAGGTCACGTCGGCCGTGCCGCCCAACGCCTTGGCAATCCCCGTCGCGATGTGCCGGAGCGAGGTTTCCGCGGTCTTGCGCAGGGTCGGATCGAAGCTCCTGACCGTGCCGCGCAGCACCGCCTCCTCGGCAATCACATTATAGGCGGAGCCGGCATGGAACTGGGTGATGCTGACCACGAGGCTGTCGATCGGATCGGCCGTGCGGCTGGTGATGGTCTGCAGCGCCGCCACGATCTGGGCGCCCATCACCACCGGATCGACCGTCTTGTGCGGCTGGGCGGCATGACCGCCCCGGCCCTTGACGACGATATCGAACTCGTCGGTCGCCGCCATCATCGGCCCGGCCCGGCCACCGAAATGGCCGATCGGCATGCCCGGCACATTGTGCATGCCATAGACCTCGTCGACCGGGAATTTCTCGAACAGCCCGTCGCGCACCATGACATCGCCGCCGCCGCCGAATTCCTCGGCCGGCTGGAAGATGAACTGCACCGTGCCGGCGAAATTCCGCGTCTCGGCGAGATAGCGCGCGGCCCCCAGCAGCATGGTGGTATGGCCGTCATGGCCGCAGGCATGCATGCGGCCCGGGAATTTCGACGCGTGGGCGAAGCTGTTCGCCTCCGTCATCGGCAGCGCGTCCATGTCGGCCCGGAGCCCGATCGTCCGCTCGCCCGGCCGATTGCCCTTGAGCGTGCCGACGACACCGGTGCCGGCAAGGCCGCGATGCACCTCGATGCCGA
This sequence comes from uncultured Alphaproteobacteria bacterium, assembly GCA_963762435.1. Lineage (GTDB taxonomy): Bacteria > Pseudomonadota > Alphaproteobacteria > ATCC43930 > CGMCC-115725 > JAXDMU01. Next base: position 212,231 of record CAVXLN010000003.1, read on the forward strand.
ACTCGGCGAGCTTGGCGGCCACGATGTCCGAGGTCCGGTGCTCCGCGAAGGCAAGCTCCGGATGGGCATGGAAATCCTGCCGCCACTCGGTCAGGTCGGCCTCGTAATCGGCGATGCGGTTGGTGATCGGCATAAAGTCGTTCTTCCCTGATCAGGCCCGGGCGAGCACGGTCTCGACGAGCCGCGCCCAGAAGCTGGCGCCGATCGGCAAGAGCTCGTCATTGAAGTCGTAATTGACCTGATGCAGCTTGCCGCCTTCGACCTCCGGACCCGAGCCGATCATCAGATAGGCGCCGGGCTTGGCGTCCAGCATATAGGCGAAATCCTCGCTGCCCATGGTCGGCGTCACATCGTCGATGACCTTGTCGGCGCCCATCATCCGGGAGGCGACGGTGAGCGCCTTTTCGAGCGGTTGCTCGTGATTGCGCGTGGCCGGATAGCCCGGGTAGTAGGTGATATCGGCGCTGCCGCCCATGGCCGTGGCGATGCCGGTCGCGATCGTGCGGATCGATTGCTCGGCGAGCTTCCTGAGCGCCGGATCGAAGGTCCGGATCGTGCCGCGCAGCATCGCGTCTTCGGCGATGACATTATAGGCCGAGCCGGCATGGAACTCGGTGATGCTGATGACGAGGCTGTCGATCGGATCGGCCGTGCGGCTGGCGATGGTCTGTAGCGCATTCACGATCTGGGCGCCGATCACCACGGGATCGACCGTCTTGTGCGGCTGGGCCGCATGGCCGCCCCGGCCGCGGACATGGATATCGACCCGGTCGGCGGCCGCCATCATCGGCCCGACCCGGCCGGCGAAGGATCCCAACGGCAGGCCCGGCATATTGTGCATGCCATAGACCTCGTCGACCGGGAATTGCTCGAACAGGCCATCCTTGATCATGGCGGCGGCACCGGCACCGCCTTCCTCGGCCGGCTGGAAGACGAAATGGACCGTGCCGGCGAAATTCCGCGTCTCGGCCAGATAGCGGGCCGCCCCCAGCAGCATGGTGGTATGGCCGTCATGGCCGCAGGCATGCATCCGTCCGGGATTCTTGGAGGCATGCGCGAAGCGGTTGGCCTCGGTCATGGGCAGCGCATCCATGTCGGCCCGCAGTGCGATCGCCCGGCCGCCCGGCTCGAGCCCCTTGAGCGTGCCGACCACGCCGGTGCCGCCGAGGCCGCGATGCACCTCGAGGCCGAACTGAGCCAGCCGCGACGCCACCAGCTCGGAGGTCCGATGCTCCTCGTAACCCAGCTCGGGATTGGCATGCAGATCCTGTCGCCACTCCGTCAGCTCGGGCTGAAAATCGGCGATGCGATTGACGATCGGCATGAGGCGAGTTCCTTCGGCTGAGGCAAACGCCTGCCACCATAGTCCCAGCACCGATGCGGGCAATATTTTTCGCGCCCCCGCTTGAGCTTAGCCCCGATCCGACCCGCGCATGCCAGAGGGGCGAAAGGTGGGCATTTTTCGGGCATTCGTGCTGCAAGCGTCGGGCGACCGCGCGTTAACACTCCGTAAACACTTTCAATATCAATGGCTTGCTGATCCAAAAAAGCCATCGGTCGGCGCCATTTGCCCCGCGAATGTCCCAACCGCGAGGCGCTTGCTTGCGGTACGAATAGCAACCCTTGATGGGTGAGAGGCCCGTATGCGCAAAATTGCGATGGCTCGAAATGAGTCCGGCGGGGCGTTCAATGGCGGAACGCCGCACGGCGAACTTTTAGAGATGCGGATCGAGCGGTTGGAGCGCCAGAACCGCGCGCTCGAAGCCGAGGTCGAAAAGGCCCGGCGCGTCGCTCGCCAGCTGCAGGCGGAACGCGATCGCGCCCGCAAATCCGACCATTCGAAATCGATGTTCCTGGCGGCGATGAGCCATGATCTGCGCACGCCGCTGACCGCGATCCTGGGATTTTCGGATCTTATGCGCCAGGGCGTGTTCGGGCCGATCGAGCATCCGCGCTATCAGACCTATGCCGAGAACATCCATGCCGGCGGCCAACTGCTGCTGGACCTCATCAACAACATCCTCGACCTGTCCAAGATCGAAGCGGGCAAGCGCGTGCTGGCCCCCCAGACGCTCGATGCCGGCAGGATCGCGGCCGATTGCGCCTCGCTGGTGGCGCGTGCCGCGGGCGAGCGCGACGTGGCGGTCGAGATCCACGGTGATGCAGCACCCGTGCATGCCGACGAGCTGGCACTGCGGCAGATCCTGATCAATCTTCTGTCCAACGCCGTGAAATTCACGCCCGATGGCGGCCGCGTCACGGTCGGGATCGAGCTGGCGCCGGCAGGCGGCACCGAGATCACCGTCGCCGACACCGGCCCCGGCATGGATGCGGACGGCATTCGCACGGCGCTCGATCCGTTCGGCCAGGTCGATGGGCCCTATGGCGATCTTCAGACCGCCGCCGATATCGGGACCGGCCTCGGTCTGCCCATCGCCGTCCGGTTGGTCGAGATGCATGGCGGCCGCTTCGATATCGAGAGCGCACCCGGCCGCGGCACCACGATCCGGCTCTGGCTGCCTTTGCCGTCAGACAGCCAATAACTCCATTTGCGGGCTTTACAGGCGCAGGCGCACGGGGCAAACCAGCTTCCTTGCCGGGATCTTGCCCGGCTCTGCCGGGAGCGCCCTGATGAGCGACATGGATGCCAACCCGCCTCGCCCCGACCGGCCCGTGATCGTGGCGCCGTCGATTCTGTCGGCGGATTTCCTCAGGCTTGGCGCCGAGATCGAGGCGGTCGACAAGGCCGGCGCCGACTGGATCCATGTCGATGTCATGGATGGCCGCTTCGTGCCGAACATCACGATCGGCCCGCCGATCGTGGCCGCCGCCCGGCGCGCCACCAAGAAGCCGCTCGATGTCCATCTGATGATCGTCGAGCCCGAGCGCTACATCGCCGATTTCGCCAAGGCCGGCGCCGACCATATCCTGGTCCATGCCGAGACTGCGGCGACCATCCACCTGCATCGCACGCTGAGCCAGATCCGCGATCACGGCGTCAAGGCGGGGGCCGTGCTGAATCCGGCGACGCCGCCGGAGGTGCTCGATTACGTGCTGCCGCTGTGCGACATCATCCTGGTCATGTCGGTCAATCCCGGCTTCGGCGGGCAGAAATTCATCCACGGGATCCTGCCCAAGATCCGCCGGCTGCGCACGGCCTGCAACGCCGCCGGGCTCGATACGCGGATCGAGGTCGATGGCGGCATCACCGCCGAGACGGCCCCGCTGGTGCTGGCCGCCGGCGCCGATGCGCTGGTCGCGGGCTCCGCGATCTACGGCGCCAGCGACTACGCCAAGGCGATCGCCGCCCTCCGTCCCTCCGTCAGCGTGTGAGAGAAATGGCCGAAGATCCCAATCTCGCCCTCAAGCAGGCCGCAGCGCAGCATGCCGTCGATGCGGTCGAGGACGGCATGGTGCTGGGCCTCGGCACCGGCTCCACATCGCGGCTTGCGATCGAGGCGCTGGGCAAACGCGTCGCCGGCGGCCTCAAGGTGACTGGCATCCCGACCTCGGAAGCGACGGCGGCGCAGGCGCGCGGCCTCGGCATCCCACTCACCGATTTCAGCGAGCATCAGGCGATCGACCTCACCATCGACGGCGCCGACGCGGTCGAGCGGACGCATTTGCACCTGATCAAAGGCCTGGGCGGCGCACTCCTGCGCGAAAAGATCGTGGCCGCCGCCTCGCGCCGGATGATGGTCATGGTCGATGAGACCAAGATGCGCACACCCTTCGGCACCTTCTGCCCGGTGCCGGTCGAGGTCACGCGCTTCGGCTGGCAGGCGACCCAGCGACGGCTCATCGATCTCGGCGCCGAGCCCAAGCTCCGGCCGGGGCCGGACGGTCAGCCGCTGGTGACCGACGGCGGCAATTTCATCATCGATTGCCAGTTCGGCGCCATTGCCGACGCCGCGGATCTCGCCGGCCGGATCAAGTCGATCGTCGGCGTGATGGAGAGCGGCCTCTTCATCGGCATCGCGACCGAGGTGGTCATCGCCGGCGCCGGCGGAATTTCGGTCCTCCGCCGGAGCTGATCCTCTTACTGCGTTTCGACCGCGACGCTGGTCGAGCCGCGGACGGCGCCGTTCGTATCGATGAACTGAACGAAGATGCGGGTGCCGGCGGGTTCGAACGGGATGGCGCCGCTGGCCGTGCCGAAGATGCCGAAGGTCGGCTGGTCGCCGCTGTTGACGGTAGTGGTCACGCTCGGCGTCGGCGCCGCCAGGCACTGGCCGGTGGCGGGATTGGTCTGGCAGATGAAGAGGGCGAGCGGCAGGGACGCGGTGCTGGCACTGGGTGCCACGGTAACCGTTGCCGAAGCCCCGACATTGTCGGTGGCAAGCGCGAAGGCGCTGCTGCCGGTGGTACCCATGATGTGCAGGGTACCGTCATTGGTGACGGTGCCGACCAGTGCGATGACATCCGGCACCGGGGAGGTTGAACCGGAGGTGAGAAGCGTGTTGACACCGGGCAACACCGCCACCGGCGGCAGGCCGGAGCAGCTGAAATCGAGCTGGGCATCGATCGGATCGAAGGCGGCGTTGGGCGTATAGCCGAAGACGAAGCTCTGGGACTGGCCGGCCGGAATGTCGACGGCTGTGTTGCGCGTGCCGATGAGGGTGTTGGTCTTGGGATCGGTGGTCTGGAAGAAGAAATCGGCGGGCAGCGAGGTCGACGGGGCGAGGCCGCAGCTCGTGGCCGTGGCATTGCCGCCATTGACGATGCTGGCAAAGGCGGTGGCGGTGACGCCGGTCTCGACCGAGCGGCTCGACGGCAAGATCGCGGCCGCCAGCATCGAAGGCGCGAAGGTGAAGCGCCAGACGCCGGCCGCCGTGCCGGCATAGAGATCGCTGGCATTGGGCGTGATGGCGAGCGCATTGACCTGAAGGTTCGGCGGCAGGCCGAGGCTCAGCGACACGATCTGCGCGACCGAATTGGTGCCGCGCAGCACGCCGCAGCTGCCGCCCATGTAGAAGTTGGTGGCGTCCAGCGGGTTAATGGTGATTGCATTAAGAGGCTCGCAGACATCTGTGTAGGCGCCATCTGTCGCGCCCCAGAGAGACACCATGGAAGACCCTGATGCCGGTCCGGTCGTCCCGTTGGCAAGCCGAGCGTTCATGACGCTTGGTTGTACCGGAGCCGCAAATAAAACTGACAGCCCGAGCTCTTCTTGCCTCTGTTGACAAGCATAGTACGCTTCAAAAAAGTTCCCTCCTGTATTTGAAAATCCAGTCCTTATGAGTTCCGCGTGCCAAAGATTTAGGCTGTTTTGGCACGGAGGCAGACCATTTTGATTTGGAAGAGCTGAAGCTTTCGAGTTGTCTCTAAGGGAATTAGCAGAAATCGAGGCCGGGAGTGTCAAGCTCAGCAATGTCCAGGTACTTCCTCCATCCGTCGAGGAGAAGACCCCGTCGGTGACCGTCGATGCGAATAATACGGGAGATGGCGGCCCGATGATCGACAGATTGACGATGGATTCCCCCGCCGGCAGCCCGTTATTCGCCGCACTCCAGCTGGCGCCGCCATCGGTGCTCTTGAACACGCCGTCATCGCTCGTGCCGGCGAAGAGCGTCGTCGGGGTCGCCGGGTCGATCGCGATGTCGGTAACCGGCGCACGCGTGAGCCCGGTGTCGGACTCCGCCCAGCTTGCGCCGCCATTGGCGCTCTTGAAGATGCCGCCATTATTGCCGGTGACGTAGAGGTTCGCGGGGGTCAGCGGATCGATCGCGATGACATCGACGACCAGGCCCTGCAGGCCGAGCCCGGCATTGATCGCGGCCCAGGTGGCCGCCCCATCCATGCTCTTGAACATGCCGCCGCCGGACGTGCCGGCATAGACCGTGGTCGGCGTCAGCGGGTCGACGGCGACCGCCATCACGGCATTCAAAGAAAGCCCGTTATTCTCGGCGGTCCAGGCGCCCCCGGCATTGGCGGTCGCGAACAGGCCCAGCTGGGTTCCGGCATAGACGGTGCCCGGGCTCTGCGGATTGACCGCGAGCGCCTGGAATCCGACGAAGGTGAAATTGGGCAGGCCGCTATTGATCGCCGTAAAGGTGGCGCCGCCATTGGTGCTGATCTCGGCGCCGACGCCGAAGAGCCCGGCATAGAGCGTCGTCGGCGTCTGCGGATTGATGGCGAGCACGAACCCGTTGCCGATCTGAGCCGCGAACTGGCTGTTGACCAGCGTCCAGCTGGCCCCGCCATTGGTGCTCTGGAACAGGCCGGACGTGCCGGCAGTGATCCCCGCATAGAGCGTGGACGGCGCTTGCGGGTTGATGACGAGCGCCTGGACATTGATGTTCGGGCCGGTGAGCCCGGTATTGGCCGCACTCCAGCTGTTGCCGCCATCGGTGCTCTTGAAGATGCCGTTGCTGCTGTCGCCGGCATAAAGCGTCGTCGGCGTCTGCGGATCGACGATGAGCGTCCCGAAAGTGTCGAAGCCGGGCAGGCCGGTGCCGATGCCGGTGAAGGTGGCGCCGCCATCGGTGCTCTTGAAGAGGCCGGTCTGCTCCTCGGCGACATAGAGCGTGGTTGGCGTCGAGGGATCGATGGCGATGCCGTTCGCGACCCCCGGAAGCGCCCCGACGCTCGTCCAGCTGGCGCCGCCGTTCGTGCTCTCGAACAGGCCGCCGCCCTGGTCGGTCGCGGCATAGAGCGTCGATGTGTTCTGCGGATTGATGGCGATCGCCCTGACGGCGAGGTCGGTCATGCCGCTGCTGGCCCGCGCCCAGCTCGCGCCGCCGTCGGTGCTCTTGAACACGCCGCCGCCGATATTGCCGGCGTAGAGGGTGCTCGGTGTCTGCGGGTCGACAGCCAGCACTTGGACGGCGCCGCCGAACGGACCGGAACTGGTCCACACATCGGTGCCGGCGCGTGCCGTCCCGGCGGCGGACAGCCCCAGCGACAGCGCGATGAACAATGGCCGGCACCAGCCGAGGTTTCGGTAAAGCGACATTTAGCTCCCCCTGTCCTGAGCCTGGCCGGAACACCGTTCGGTGAACCGGCTGCCGCTCGACGCGGAGGCGGATCGACAACCGAAGCTGGAAACAGCACGACCAGAATATTTATATTAACCGACAATTTCCGCCTATCGGCCTGGTCTCTTCAACATAAAAAACTGTAAATCGCGATTCTGTAAAATAATAAGACAGCCACAACCAGCGCCATACTACAACCGGGACGGCTTTGCCCGTGTCCTCGGGAGCGCCGGCTACGCGAACAAGCGCAGTTGGCCGATCGCGGCGAGCACAATGCTCTCCGTCCATTTCGCGCCAATCGCGCGGCATTGGGTTAGGGCTTCCGCCTCAAGCGCGCCGGACAGCATGGCGGTCAGCTGCTCATAGGCGCCCTGGTCGGTCGGTTCGCGCGTCTCGCCCTCCTCGGCATAGAACGCCTCGCTATAGCCGAGCAGGCAGGCCGAGGCTTCGTGCTGGCGATGCTGTGCTGCGATCATGGCCAAGGTCTCGACGATCGCCGCGACCCCGGCCCGGTCGTCGAGCTCGATCGCGATCGGCAAGGCCTCGCGCGCCGCTTGCCAGGCCGCAGGCCAGTCGGCGCGGCGCGCCTGGTAGCTGGCGAGATTGCCGAGCGTCAGCTCCATCATGTAGCGGTTCTGAAGCGCGCGGCTGAGGGCCAGTGCCTCACCCGTGGCCGCGATCGCGGCGTCGACCGTCCCTTCCGCCATCTGGTCGTTCGCCTGGCGCACCAGGCAGGCGATGATGCCGACTTCGTGCCCGGTCGCGCGAAAGCGCACCAGCGCATCGGCGTTGAGCGCCCGCGCGCCGGCAACATCGCCGCGATGATGGCGCACGATCGCCAGCTGCTGGATCGCCTCGGCACAGCTTTTGGCGGCGCCGCTCGACTGCAGCAGATCGGCGGCCTCGACGAGCGCCGTGTCGGCGCCGGCGAAATCACCCGCCCGCCGCCGGGCATCGCCGATAAGGGCGAGGGCGCGGCCCAGCGTTTCATGATCGCCGGCGGCACGGGCGAGCGCCTCGGCGCGCCTGGCGGCCGGCTCGCGGATGGCGACCGACAGCACCGAGCGCGCATTGGCGAGCCAGAGGCGTGCCGCCAGCCACTCGTCCTGAGGTGCCTGCTCCGGGATCAATTCGAGCGCCCGGTCGAGCCAGCGCCGGTATTCCGTCATCAAGCTCGCGCCATGCCAGAATCGGAGCGATGCGGCACAGAGGCGGCAGCCGATTCCGCCGGCATCGCCATCGGCACCGAAGCTCCAGGCGAGTGCGACGCGCAGATTGCCGAGCGCCGGCATCAGCAGCGCTTGCCAAGCTGCCGTCGGCTCGATCTCCCAGCGCGCCGACGCGGTTTCGAACAGAGCTTCGACATAGGCGGCATGGGCACGGCCGGCCGTTCGGCGCTCGCCTGTTTCAGCCAGCCTTCCGGCAGCGAAAGCGCGCGTCGATTCGAGCATTCGATAGTGCCTACCGAGTTCGACCGAGAGCAGCGACCGATCGACGAGCGAAGCGATCTCGTCGGCGCGGGCTTGGGCCACGGCAAGACCCGCCTCGGCGTCGAATGGGCCGACCAGCACACTCAGATGCCGCACGATGCGCTGCTCAGACGGGGCGAGCAGACCATAGCTCCACGCCAGGGCTGCACCGAGCGACGGGTGGCGCTCGACCCCGAACCGCTCGCCACCGGTCAGCAGCCGGAACCGGTCGTCGAGCCCTTGGCGGATCTGGTCGAGCCCGAGCGCATAATGGCGGCTCGCCGCCAGCTCGATGGCGAGCGGCAGTCCGTCGAGCCGCCGACAGATCTCGGCGATGATCGGCGCGTCGGCATCCGTCGCGGCAAACCTCCGGTCGGCGGCCTTGGCCCGCTCGAGGAACAGGGCGCAAGCGGCGAAATCGAACAGCGCCCGGACCGAGAGACCCTTCCCTTCCGGCGGCACCGCCAGCGGCTCGATGCGCTCGACATGCTCCTGCTCGAGCTCAAGCCGTGCCTGGCTCGTCGCCAGGATCCGCAAGTGCGGGCAGGTAGCGAGCAGGATCGACGCCGTCTCGGCCGCCTCTCGCCGCACATGCTCGCAATTGTCGAAGACCAGGAGCGCCGCCCGATGCCGCAGCTGCCGGGCGATATCGCCAGGCGCAGTAGCGCCGGCACCGATGGGCAGCGCCATCACCGCGGCGATACCGGCAGCGATGGCGCTCGGCTCGGCCAGTGCGGCGAGATCGATGAGCCACACCCCGTCACGGAACCGGTCCTCACCCTTGGCGGCAACGGCGAGCGCGATGCGCGTCTTGCCGATGCCGCCGGGCCCGACCACGGAGACCAGCGGCCAGCGGCGGAGTGCGTCCAGCACCGCCTCGATCTCCCGGTCCCGGCCGATCGGCCATGCACCCGCGCGGCCGAGATTGCCGGGTGCCAGCCGGCGCTCCTCCGGCCGAGGCTCGTCACTGAAAATAGGGCTCGAATCGCGCTTGACCGGTGCCACGAACCGGAAGCCGCGTCCGGGTATCGTGGCGATGTAGGTCTGCTCGGCGCCCCCGCCGAGCGCCCGCCTCAGGGCCGAGATCTGGACGCCGAGATTGTTGGCGTGCATGCCGCCCTCCGGCCAGACGCGCCGGAGCAGAGCGTCACGCGCGATCGTCTCGCCGCGCGCGTCGATGAGGGCCGCCAGCAGGTCGAAGGCGCGCGTTCCGAGGGGCACGGGCGTGCCGTCGCGCAGCAACAGGCGCCCCGCCGGCAGCAGACGATAGGGGCCGAAAGCGAATGCCGAATCGTCGACCTGCATGAGAAGCACGAACGCCGTAGGGAATGACGCGCCAACGGCGATGCTAGACGATTCGCGCCCCGGCAGGAACAGCGCCTACAGCAGGCGCAGTATCAGGGCTCGTGATCGATGATGGGTGGCCGCCCCATCTGGGAGGGCGGTTTCGTGCCCTGCTGCATCGCGGCCCAGGCGTCGCGGAAGAAGGTGTACCAGAAATAGAGCAGCGCCACGGGCACACCGACATCATAGATCATGTCGAGCCCGGGGATGGGCTCGACCGGGATGGCGACGATACCGGCGCCGAGCGTGGCGCCGACGCGGTAGCTCAAGGCGGTCAGCAGACGCTTCAGCGGATTGCCGTCGGGCAGCCGCGAGACGACCACGATGAGCGTGATGAGCATCGCGAACATGATGACGATGAAGATCAGGAGATCGCGAATGATCTCGGCCAGCGTATCCATGCCCGCACTCCAGCCTGTGCACCCCGTTAATCATCATAGAGGTGAAGTGCGGGACGGCGAAGCGCAATGGGGGGCGCTGCTGGAGTTTAGGAATTGGAGAATCTGCTTGGCGATCTACACGAGCGCTTGATGGACCCGGACATCGAGGACGAGCTCCTCACCATCCGGGTCGGCGACGTCATCATCGGCCTCTGCGACGAGCTCGGGATCCCGGTCGAGCTCTCGGTCTGGCAGGACAAGGGCTGGTTCATCAATGAAGGGCGAGAGGCGCCGGAACCGCCGCCGCGGCCAGCGCCAAAGCTGGAGCCCCAGCCGTTCCGAGGGCAAGGCATGCCGCTCTATGAATGGAACCGGCGGCACTATCACACCCCGCCGGACGGATGATTTCGAGCGTGCGCGATGTCTTCGTCATCCCCGGGCTCTTGTCCCGGGGATCCACGTCGTACCGCAGCGCGAACTTCGCGCACAAGAACGCGGCGGCGGCCCGACGTGGATGGCCGGGACAAGCCCGGCCACGACAAGAGAAAAGCAGTGAAATTCTTCTCTCCGCCCCGCCGGCGGAGAGGAGATTAGTGCTGCGCGCGCTTCAAGCTTGCTTCCGGACGCGCTGGGCCGGGTCGTAGAAGAACTGCTCCTCGGCGATGCGCTCGCCGTCCCAGCGCTGATATGCCAACTCCTCCATGTCCGTGACCGTGCCGTCGAGCCAGTCGAAATGGAAGATCCAGCGGATGACGACCTTGTCGCCCTGGACGAAGACCGGACGCACACAAGTCGAGGTCAGGCTCCTGGCCTTGGCCAGAAACACGTGCTCGTTGGCGATATGGGCGTCGCGGCCAACCCGCGGCGGCGCCTGATTTTCCTGCATCGTCGAACCTTCGGTGTAGAACTCCGCGACGGCCTCGGCATGGGCGTTCGATTCGACGCGCGCGATGAAGCGCTCGAGGGTCTCGTGGCTGGGCATGCGATGACTCCCGCAGTGAAAGGGCGTGCTGGCGGAAGTTGGTTTCGAGCGCATGCCGCGACCAGTGACAATCCCGCAATACGGCTCGTCGCCCTTGATTGACCTCGGCGCGGACGCCCGGCAAGATGCCGGTCATGAGCCAAGCGCCAGGGATAAGTGGCGGCGGCGACGATACGCTCTGGGCGGTCGTCGCCTCGGTCGGCCGGGCCGAGCGTATCGCCGAGATCCATTCGAGCCGTCTTGCGGCACTCACCGACCGGGCCTGGCGCGAACGCCAGGTTCTCGCATATCGCAGCCTGCTCGATTGGGCCAAGCAGCCCCTGCCCCGCTACAGCGTGGCGCCGATCCGGCGTGCCGACCTGCCGCGCAGCTGGCGCCCGCTGCCGGCGCTGGGTTTCCTGCGCGGCCGATTTATTTGAGAGTTGTGGCAATGCGCTGCACCGGCCCGCTCCCCCACCCGACCACCCACGTCAGTATCATGGCATGGGTGGTCGGGTGGGGGAGCGGGCTGGCCTGGATGGCCCACCCGAAAAGTAATTCTTGACGCCGGCGTCACTTTTGATGTCCTTAGAGGAACGAGGAGCAGCTTCGTGGCCAAGATCACCTATATCGAACATAACGGCACCGAGCATGTCATCGAGGTCGCGAACGGCCTCTCGGTGATGCAGGGTGCGGTGAACAACAATATTCCCGGTATCGACGCCGATTGCGGCGGTGCGTGCGCCTGCGCCACCTGCCATGTCTTCGTCGATCCCGCCTGGTATGAGCGCACGGGTACCAAGGAGGCGATGGAGCTGAGCATGCTCGATTTCGCCAACGGCACGCAGCCGACCTCGCGCCTGTCCTGCCAGATCCCGGTCAGCGATGCGCTCGACGGGCTGATCGTGAGAATGCCAGAATCACAGCACTGAAAGGTGCGAAACGACGGAGGAACTGCCATGGGTGAAGCTCTGATCGACTACGACAGGATGCTCAGCGCCGATCCCGCGACCATCCCCGTCGGCGACATCGATGTCAGCCATCCGGGCCTCTTCCGCTCGGACAGTTTCTGGCCCTATTTCGAGCGCATGCGGCGCGAGGATCCGGTGCATTACTGCCCGGACAGCCTGTTCGGCCCCTATTGGTCGATCACGAAATACAAGGACATCATGGCGGTCGATACCAACCATGGTGTCTTCTCCTCGGAAGCCACATTGGGCGGCATCACGCTCCGCGATCAGCGCACCGATTTCATGCTGCCGATGTTCATCGCCATGGACCCGCCGCGCCATGACGAGCAGCGCAAGGTGGTGAGCCCGATCGTGGCGCCCGAAAATCTGGCGAAGCTCTCGCACACGATCCGTGAGCGCGCCGGCAAGATCCTCGACGAGCTGCCGCGCAACGAGACCTTCAATTGGGTCGACAAGGTGTCGATCGAGCTCACGACCCAGATGCTCGCCACGCTCTTCGATTTCCCGTGGGAGGACCGGCGCAAGCTCACCCGCTGGTCGGATGTCGCGACCACCGTGCCGGGTGCGGGCCTGATCGAGACCGAGGAGGAGCGCGAGGCGGAGCTGCTCGAGTGCCTGACCTATTTCACAGCACTCTGGAACGAGCGGGTGAACAAGGAGCCCGGCAGCGACCTCATCTCCATGATGGCGCATGCGGACGCAACGCGAGACATGCAGCCGATGGAGTATCTCGGCAATCTCCTGCTGCTAATCGTCGGCGGCAACGACACGACCCGCAACTCGATCAGCGGCGGCGTGTTGTTCAACGACCAGAATCCGCAGGAATTCCGCAAGCTCAAGGATAATCCGGCGCTGATCGAAAGCATGGTGCCGGAGATCATCCGTTATCAGACGCCGCTCGCCCATATGCGGCGTACGGCGAACCAGGATATCGAGTTCGGCGGCAAGACCATCCGCAAGGGCGACCGCGTCATCATGTGGTACGTCTCCGGCAATCGCGACGAGGAGGCGATCGAGCGGCCGAACGATTTCATCATCGACCGCCCGCGGCCGCGCCAGCACCTCTCCTTCGGCTTCGGCATCCATCGCTGCGTCGGCAATCGCCTGGCCGAGATGCAGCTCAAGATCGTGTGGGAAGAGATCCTGAAGCGCTTCCCCAAGATCGAGGTGGTGGACGAGCCGCGCCGCGTCTTCTCGAGCTTCGTCAAAGGCTACGAGACGTTGCCGGTGCGCATTCCGGGCTGAATGGCCTAGGTAGAAATGAAGTGGGGCGGGCATCCTGCCCGCCAGCGGGCGAGACGCCCGCTCCACTGAAAGAGTTTAGAAGCGGAAGAGTTGGGCGCCGTTGCCGAGAATAGCGGCCCGCTCCGCCGCATCCGGCACCAGCCGGTCGAGAAACGCCCGGTTCTTCGCATAGCTCTCGACCGTCTCGAACTGGGTATGCGGCCAGTCGCTGCCCCAGATCAGGCGATCGAGCCCGAATGCATCACGCAGCAGCGGATATGCCGCGAGTGCGATCGCCTCGCCCTTCGGCCCGCTGCGATAGGGTGCCGAGAGCTTGACCCAGATCCGGCGCGACCCACCGAGCGTCAGGAGCCGCCGGAAGCCCGGATCCTCGACGCCGAGATCGGGGCTCGGCAGCGTGAAATGGTCGAGCACGACCGAGAGATCGAAATCGAGCAGCGGCGGCACGAGATCGGCGAGGTCGGATGCCGCGCGCTGGATCTCGACCTGCCAGCCGAGCCGGACGACTTCGGCGAGCAGCGCCGGCCAGGGCTCGCGGGCGAAATCGGGCAGCGGGCGGCCGAGCAGATTGAGCCGCATGCCGACGATGCCGGCACGGTCGAGCCGGGCCAGCTCGGCGGGCGTGATGCCCGGATCGACAACAGCAATGCCGCGCAGCCGGCCGCCCGTCGCCGCGATCCCCTCGGTCACATAGGCATTGTCGGTGCCGAGAAAGCTCGGCTGCACGAGCACGCCACGATCGATGCCGATCTCGTCGAGCTGCTTGAGATAGAGATCAAGCGGTGCCTCATAGTCGGGCGTATAGCGCCTTCCCTCGGCCCAATTCATGCCGCGACGGAAGATGTGGGCGTGGCTGTCGATGATCATGCTTGCGCCGTCAGCCTGGCACCGCGCGTCTCCGGCAGCATCAGTACCGCCGCGAATACCAGCGCATAGGCGAAGGCGGCATCGATGCCGATCGCGGGGCCGAGCCCGATGCGGTCGCTCAAGAATCCGACCATGACTGGAAATCCCGCGGAGACGACGCGGCCGAAATTATAGCAGAACCCCACGCCCGTCCCGCGCACGCCTGCCGGATAGAGTTCGCTGAAGAGGGCGGCCATGCTGGCCGGGATACCGGACGAGAAGAAGCCCAGCGGAAAGCCCAGCACCAGCATCGCCGCATTGCTCAAGGGCGCGAAGATATAGATGAGCACGGTCGCGATACAGGCGGCGGAGAAGAACATGACATTGGCGCGCCGGCCGATCCGGTCGCTGAGCATGCCGCTCACCACGCAGCCGCAAAAGAACGCCACGATGATGACGGCGAGATAGAGGCCGGTGCCGAGCACGGAGAGATGCCGCACCTCCTTCAAGAAAGTCGGCAGGAAGGTGGTCAGCGCCGCATAGCCGCCATGGGCACCGATGCCGAAGAGGCCGCCGATCAGCGTCGAGCGCAGCACGTCCGGGCGAAAGATGCCGATGAGATTGTCGAGCGCCCAGCCCTCGCCTGCCTCGCGCACGGCCGGCCGTGCCGGTTCCGGCACCGAGCGGCGGACATAGAAGGTCAGGAGGGCCGGCAGCAGGCCGGCCGCGAACAGGATGCGCCAGCCCGGCTCCGGCGGCACGAGCGAGAAGACCGCGGTCGCCAGCAGCACCGCACTGCCCCAGCCGACGGCCCAGGCGCTCTGCACCGAGCCCAGCGCCTTGCCGCGATGCTCCGGCCGGATGATCTCGGCCATCAGCACCGAGCCCACGGCCCATTCGCCGCCGAAGCCAAGCCCCTGGATCGCCTTCAACACCAGAAGCTGCGTGTAGCTCTGCGCAAGCGCACAGGCGAATGTCGCGAGCGCGAACCACAGGATGGTGATCTGCAGCGCCTTGACCCTTCCATAGCGGTCGGCCAGCGCGCCGCCGGCCCAGCCGCCGAACGCACCGGCGAAGAGTGTCACCGAACCCAGGAGCCCGGCATCCGCCTTGCTAATGCCGAATGCCAAGATGAGTGCAGGAATTGCGAGCCCGAACATCTGGACATCGAGCGCGTCGAGCCCCCAGCCCATGAAGCATGCCCAGAATGTGCGCCGTTCCGCCGGCGAGCTTTCCTGGTACCAATTGGACATGAATTGGCCTCCCCGCTTGATCCATATCGGATCTCAAGCACTTGTGGCAGGCCGAATTTTCGCTGACCGGGGCGCGCTACTCGCGCAGGCGGATCAGCCCTTCCTGGGCGATGGACGCGACGAGGCGGCCGGCCTGGTCGTACATGGCGCCGCGCACGAAGCCGCGCGCACCCGACGCGCTCGGGCTGTCCTGGCTGTAGAGATGCCAGTCCGCCATCTCCGGGCGGCGATGGAACCAGATCGCATGATCGAGGCTGGCCGATTGCAGGCCCGGCGTGTTCCAGCTGGCGCCGTGCGGCCGCATGCTGGTCTCGAGCAGGCCCATGTCGGAGGCATAGGCCAGCACCGCCTGCTGCATCGCCACGTCGGGCGCGACCTTCTCGCGCGAGCGGAGCCAGACCGCGCAGTCGGGCGCCATCACCTTGGGGGCCAAGCGCGATTGCGGATTGACCGAGCGCAGCTCGATCGGGCGCTGGCGCGACAAGATTCGGGCGAGCCTGGGCGGCACATTCGCGAGCGCCTTCACCGCCTCGCGGTCATCGCCCAGCGTGTCGGGGCCCGGTACCTCCGGCATGGCAGCCTGATGCTCGAACCCGCTCTCGACCAGCTGGAACGAGGCGGCAAGGTTGAAGATCTGCTGGCCGTGCTGGATCGCGACGACGCGCCGCGTCGTGAAGCTCTGCCCGTCGCGGGCGCGGTCGACCTCGTAGAGGATCGGGATGCTGGGATCGCCCGGCCTCAGGAAATAGGCGTGAAGCGAGTGGCAAACGCGGTTCTCGATTGTGCGATATGCTGACAGCAGCGCTTGCGCGATGACCGTACCGCCGAAGATGCGCGGAAACTCCGTCTCATGGCTTTCGCCGCGGAACAGATTCACTTCGATCGGTTCGAGCGCCAGCGTCTCGATCAGTGTTGCAGGCTCGGGCATGGCACTCCAGCAAACGCGCCTATTCGGCCGCCTCGACCTGGGCGAGCACATCGGAGCGCGTGTTGAAGTTTACCGTCTGCAGGTAACGGATGCCATCCTCCGCGATATCGTCGCCGATCATGCGGTCGCCTTCGCCCTTGAGCTCGTCGAGATCGACATAGACGGCATAGAAAGGCTTGGTGCGATCCGTGATGAGGCCGGCCTTCAGGAGGGTCTTGACCAGCGTGCGGAAGATGTTGGTCGCTTCCTTCATGTTCTTGCGCCGGAACTCGTCGGTCGTAAGTTCCCGGATCGCGTCCAGCACCTTGGCCGGATCCATGCCGAAGCGCTGATAGACCTCGCCCATATGGATGGGCGAGCCGAGATTGAAGAGCAGGCTCTGGAAGCAATGCGCGGCCCAATCCTCGAGCACGTTGAGCTCTTCCGGCGCCAGCTTCGGGATCGTGCGGTCGGCCCAGATCTTGCCGAATTTGTGGTGGAACGCCTCGTCGGTCATGACCAGCTGGAAGAGCCGGCGAGCGACCGGATCGCGGTTATATTGGTAGCCGGTCGCGAAGGCGCCCATCGCCAGCCCCTCGACCAGCAGCTGCATGCCGATGATCTTCTTATAGACCTCGGGCGATGAGATGATCTCGACCAGCAGCGCCTTCAGCGTCGGGCCGCACGGACGAGGCCGGCCCCAGCGCGCCTTGACATATTTGGCGAAGGCCGTGACGTGGCGCGCTTCCTCGCGTGCCTGGTTGGCGGCATATTCCTGGGCCCCCTGATCCTTCAGCACATGGCAGAGCGAGGCCGAGAGGTTGAGCGCCCCTTGCTCGCCATGGAGGATCGAGGAGAATTGCCAGGCCGCTATCTCGTTGATGAATTGCGCCCGCTGCCTCGGGTCCTTGAGATGGTTCGAGACATAGTCGGTCTGCAGCGACAGGATCTGGGAGTCGGGCAGCAACGGCTCGTTCTCCATATCGAACGGCACGTCGAAATCGATGTATTTCTTGTCGAGCGGATCCCAAAAATGATCGTGCGTGGCGCTGATGATCTTGTCGAAGGCGGTCGAGCGGTTGCCGTAGCGGTCGAGCTCGAGCATGGATTCGAAATCATCGGGCGCGACCGCATCGTACAGCGCGTCCTTGGTGATGTTGTTGATCGCCATGCTCGCGTCTCCCAACCCAGGCTGTTTTGCGAAGCTTCCTCTCGTTCGGCGCCCCCGTCAATGAAAAATGACGCTTGCGTCAAGTTTAGCCTGCTCGCGAGGCTTGCCCAGCGGAACGGAATGAGGTCTTCTGCCGTGTCATGAACCCGGCCAATCTTTCCTTGGTTCCGGATACCGGCTCGGCCGAAGATCCTGAATCGACCCTCGGCAAGCGCGAGCTGACCAAGGCGCAGAATCGCGACGCGATCCTGCAGGCGGCGCGCGCGGTCTTCGCCGAGTTGGGATATGACGCGGCCACGGTGCGCGACATCATCCGCCGCACCGGCCTCGCTTCCGGCACCTTCTACAATTACTACCGCTCCAAGGAAGAGGTGGCCCGGGCGCTCGCCGCCGATGTCGGCCATCGGCTGAGCCCGATCCTGCATGCCCAGCGCGAGCGGGCGACCGATCTCGAAAGCTTCCTGAACGGCGCCGTCCGCGCCTATTTCGAGTTCCTGGTGAATGAGCAGCGCCTGTGGGGTGCCGGCCGCCGGCCGCGCTCGGACCGTTACCCGTTCGTCCGGGTGCAGACGCCGACCGACAGTGCGATCTACCAAGAGGTGCGCGATTCGCTGGCCAGCGTCATCGAGCGCAGCCTGGGTCCGCGCATCGATACCGATTACCTGACCGCGGCGACCATCGGCGTCGCCCAGAATATCGGCGACCTCATGCTGGCGCGGGAACCCTTCGACTCCGAAGGGGCGGCCGACTTCGCGGTCAATCTGATCCTGCGCGGTCTCGATGCGGTGCCGAAGCTCGGATGACCGGTCCCGAGCTGCTGGCGCTCCTTGCCGAGGAGGATCCTCGCGACGCCATTGCCGCCTCGAGCGGACTCACGGAAAGGCTCGGCAACCCGCCCGATCTCGCTCGCTTCAACGCGCTGGTCGAGATCGAGACCGCCCTGTTCTTCGCCTGGGATCCGATCGTGCGGCTGGCCGCATTGCTGCCGAGCCAGCCGGCGCCGGTCGCTGCGGCCGCGGTGCGGCTCGGTTTGAGCGATGCCGACCGTCGCCGGCTGATCGCGGCATTGCCCGATCCCACGCTCCGGATCGTCTCCTTCCTGTCGCCGCGCGAGATGCGCCGCGCGCTCTATCGCATCGGCACCGAGGCCTTCCGCGACCGCGTGCTGCTGGCCTGGGCCGGATCGACGCGGACAGCCGCGGCGGCGCAATGGCGCATGCTTCATGTCTATGCCGAGACCTGGACAGCGCCCGCGTTTCCGATCAGCGATGCCGAGATCCGCGCCGCCGGCGTGCGTGACAAGGCACTCATGGCTGAGGTTCGGCGCGAGGTCGAGAGCTGGTGGATCGATCTCGATTTCACCGACGACAAGATGGCTGCCGTCGAGCGGCTGAAATCCGTGGCGCAGGGTCTCGCCTATTAGCGGAACACGACCCGGTGCGAGAGGTAGAAATTGACGAACACCCCAGCGCCGACCCCGCCGAGAATGGCGAGGATCGGATAGTGGACGCAGAGCGGGCTGATCGTGATCAGTGTGAAATAGGCGCCGCGGTTGAGGACGAAGCCCAGCCCGTTGGCGGCCAGGAACAGCACCCATTGGCGATAGAGCGTGGTACCGGCGCCGCGCCCGCGGAAGGTCCAGGCTCGGTTGATCGCCCAGGTCGTGGTCGACGCCAGCAGATAGGAGGCAAGGCCGGCGGCATAAAGCCCGATCCAGCCGCGCAATGAATAGACGATCACCGTATCGACCGTAAGGCCGGCGAGGCCGACCACGGAGAAACGGATGAATTGGAAGAAGAGCGCCTTCCGCGAGGGCGACAGGAGGCGGGAGAAATCGACCAGCATGCCTCTCGGTAGCGTAGTGCCGTCCGAAAGGAAAGCTGCGTTTGCTCAGCCCAACAATGTCTTCATGGGCACGGCCGGATCAGCCAGGCGATCGGGATCGACCATCATGCGCCGCCCGATCATCATGCGGCCGGCCATGAACTCGGCCGGCGCATTCACGGCTTCGACCACGAGCAGCCTGCCATCGGCCGCGAGATGGAACGCCGCGAAGGATGCCGCGGCCGGATCGCCGCGCAGCACGAGGCGTGACGCGTCGAACGCCACGCCGGCGATCTGCAGCTTGATGTCGTACTGATCCGACCAGAACCACGGCACCTCGGGCGCCGGGGCCGGCTTGCCGGTGAGGGATGAAGCCGCCTGCTTCGCTTGCTCGAGCGCGTTCGGCACGCTTTCGAGGCGCCAACGACGGTCATAGAGCGGCATCGGCCGGCGCGTGCAATCGCCGATCGCGTAGATCGCGGGATCGCTGGTCCGCGCCGACCCGTCGACGATGATGCCATTGTCGCAATCGAGGCCGGCGGCCCGCGCCAGATCGTCATTGGCGACGCCGCCGACACCGATCAGCGCTGCATCGCAGGGGATAAGCCGGCCGTCGCCGAGCCGCACGCCCCTGACGGCACCCGCCTCGCCCTCGATTGCCTCGACCTTGGCGTCGAGCTCGATCGCGACACCCTGGGCGCGATGATAGGCTTGAAAGAAATCCGATAGCGGCACGCAGGCGACGCGAGCCAGCACGCGCGCCTCGCGCTCGATGATGGTCGCCGTCGCCCCCAGCGCCCGGGCGGACGCTGCCGCCTCGAGCCCGATATAGCCGCCGCCGACCACGGCGAGGTGGCGCCCCGGCCCGAGCGCCGCCTTGAGCAGATCGGCATCGGCCGCGGTCCGGAGCTCCAGCACATTGGCGAGATCGAGGCCTGGCAGATCGAGCCGCCGTGCCCGCGAGCCCAACGCCAGGATGGCATGGTCGTAGCCCAGGACCTCGCCATCGACGAGGCGGATTTGCTTGGCCGCCCGATCGATCGACGCCACCCGTGTCGCCAGCCGGAGCGCGATCCCGTGCTCGGGATAGAAGCTCGCCGGTTTCAAGGCCAAGCTCGCCGCATCGGCCTCGCCCTTGAGCCAGGCCTTGGACAAAGGCGGCCGCTGATAAGGCGCCAGCGGCTCCTCGCCGATGAGCGTGATCGGACCCTGCCAGCCATATTGGCGCAAGAAGATCGCGGCGGAGCCGCCGGCATGGCCGGCGCCGACGATGACGATAGGCGTGTCGAGCCCGCTCACCGAGGGCCGCCCCGCTCGGCGGTCCAGCGCTCGTAATAGTCGCGGCTCGCGGCATAGGGCTTGAGCGCCGCCATTGCGCAAAGGGCGGAGACGAACAGGATCGAGGTCGGCACGATCGCCAGCGAATAGAGCAGCTGGTTCTCATCCTTCAGCACATAGTCGGTGAAGGCCGCGATCGCGGTCGGGCCGAACCCGAGGCCGAGCAGGCTGACCACGAAGATCAGGAGGGCCGAGAAGAACCCGCGCATCTGGTTGGGGATGATCTCCTGCAGCGACGAGGCGCCCGCGCCCGTCGGCAGCGTGCCGAAGAATGTCGCGAATCCCACCAGCAGAAGGCTGAGCGGCGCGTCGCCGACCAGCGGATAGGCGATCAGGAACGGCAGGGTCAGCAGCGGGGACAGCACCAGCACCATCATCCGCCCGCTGCGGAACCGAGCCGCCAGGATATCGGCCAGCACGCCGCCGCAGCCGACGCCAAGCGTGCCCAACACCGCGATGATGAGGCCGTAATCGCGCCCGGCCTCGGCCGGAGTCCAGCCATAGCTGCGGATGAAGAAACTGGGAATCCAGGCGGCGACGCCATAGGCGGTCATGGCGGAGAGCGCCGACGCCAGATACTGCAGCGCGAGCGTCCGGCGGTTGGCACGGAGATAGGTCATGACCTCGCTCCAAGGCGGCGCCACGGCTGCCATACTGCCATCGGCTTGGCGCGCCATCGAGCGGTGGCCGCGTCGGATCGGCTCGCGCAATGTCGCGACCCAGAGCGACACGATCACGCCGGGCAGACCGACCGCGAAGAAGACGAGTTGCCAGCTATGGACCTCGCCGACGATCGGCAGCACGACATTGGCGGTGCCGGACAACAGTCGGATGACCTCGGCACCAATCACCAGGGCCAAGCCCGCACCGATATAGACGCCCATGCTGTAGATGCCGAGTGCTGTGCCAAGGCGCTTGGGCGGGAAATAGTCGGACAGCATCGAATAAGCGGACGGCGAGAGCGTCGCCTCGCCGATGCCGACGCCGATGCGTGCCGAGAACAGCGACCAGAAATTGCGGGCGACGCCGCACAGCGCCGTCATGATGCTCCAGACGAACACGCCGATCGTCACGATCGTGACGCGCCGCTTGCTGTCGACGAGCCGGCCGATGGGTATGCCGAGGAGCGAATAGAACACCGCGAAGGCCGCCCCCTGGAGCAGGCTCAGCCCGGTATCGTTGATGCCGAGATCGCGCTTGATCGGCCCGACCAGCAGTACCAGCACCTGCCGGTCGATGAAGGAGAAAGTATAGGCGACCACCAGCACGCCGACGACATAGGCGGCATAGAGTTGGCTCGGATACCGCTCGACCGCGCGCGATTCCGTGCGCTCCGGCAGAGCGACACCTTCCAATTCCGCCATGTCTTCCTCCCTTTTTTCCGCACTGTGGCACAAGCCTGCGGCGAATACACCAGCGCCGGATTCGCAACTTATCCACAACTAATCGTTGCTACAATCTTGCCCTAGCAGCAACGAAACGGCGATATTCGAGGAAGTTTCCTCTACTTCAGGAGCCTCGATTGCCCGGCGACAGCGACAGCATTTTCTCGAAGGACATTCTTTATGCCCGCGCCGATGCGAGGCAACAGTGCCATCTTGCGATCCGCTTCGCGCGGCGGCATCGGGCGCAGGCGCGGCTCGATCTAGCCGCCATGATGCTGGGCGAGGCGGCGCTGCAGCGCGCCCGCTTTCGCTATTGGCACCATCGTTTCGTTGTAGAGCGGGGCCGCGCCGAGGCCGACGGCGCGCCTCAATAGGATTTGGGCAGGCCCAGCACCTTCTCGGCGATGAAGCAGAGGATCAGCTGCGGGCTGACCGGTGCCAAGCGTGGGATCAGGCTTTCGCGCAGATACCGCTCGACATGATATTCCTTGGCATAGCCGAAGCCGCCGTGAGTCATGACCGCGGTCTCGCACGCCCGATATCCCGCCTCGGCGGCGAGATATTTCGCGGCATTGGCGGCCGCCCCGCAATCGAGCCCCTGATCATAGCGCCAGGCGGCGCGATGCATCATGAGATCGGCCGCCTCGAGCGCCATCCAGCGCTCGGCCAGCGGATGCTGGATCGCCTGGTTCTGTCCGATCGGCCGGTCGAACACGATGCGCTCGCCGGCATAGCGCGTCGCGCGTTCCAGGGCCACGCGGCCGAGCCCGATCGCCTCGGCCGCGATCAGGATCCGCTCGGGATTGAGCCCGTGCAGGATGTAGTCGAAGCCCTTGCCTTCCTCGCCGATCCGGTCCTCGACCGGCACCTCCAGCCCATCGATGAAAAGCTGGTTCGAATCGACTGCCTTGCGGCCCATCTTGTCGATCTCGCGCACCTCGACCCTGGTGCGGTCGAGGGTCGTATAGAAGAGGCTCAGCCCTTGGCTCGGCTTCTTCGTCTCCTCGATCGGCGTGGTGCGGGCGAGGATCAGCATCTTCTCCGCCACCTGTGCCGTCGAGATCCAGACCTTGGCGCCGTTCAGCACATAGCGGTCGCCGCGCCGTTCGGCACGGGTCTTGAGCCTGGTGGTATCGAGCCCGGTATTGGGCTCGGTCACAGCGAAGCAGGCCTTTTCCCGGCCGGCAATGAGCGGCGGCAGCATCCGGCGCTTCTGCGCATCGGTGCCGAACACGACGACCGGGTTGAGGCCGAAGATGTTCATATGCACGGCCGAGGCGCCCGACATGCCGGCACCCGATTGCGCGATCGCCTGCAGCATGATCGCGGCTTCCGCGATGCCGAGCCCGGCGCCGCCATACTCTTCGGGGATCGCGATGCCGAGCCAGCCGGCCTCGGCCATTGCTGCATGCAGCTCGACCGGGAAGCCGCCCAGGCGATCGCGCTCGAGCCAATAGGCATCGTCGAACCGGACGCAGATCTTGGCGACCGCGTCCCGCACTGCTTCTTGGTCGGCCGACAGGGCGAAATCCATCGCCCAATGCTAGCCGAGCCGCATGCGGCTCGGCTAGAGGTGCATCAAGCGGCGTTCAGCTCGCCGAGGAAGCTGCTCACCGCGTGGCGCAGCTCGCCGCCATCGGTGGCGAGCCTGGTTGCGGCATTGAGCGCCCGGTCGGCCGCCGTGCGCGTCTCGTCGGCAATGCCGGCGGCGTCGAGGACGGTGTGCGAGACTTCCTGCGAGTGATGGGCCGCCTCATGGATGCTGCGGCTGATCTCGCCCGTGGCGGCCGTCTGCTCCTGTGCCGCTGCGGCGACGGCACCGGTAATGTCGCTGATGGTGCCGATCGTCTTGGCGATGCCTTGAATCGCGTCCACCGCCTTGCTGGTCTCGGTCTGGATGGCGCCGACCTGCGCCTGGATATCCTCGGTCGCCCGCGCCGTCTGGTTGGCGAGGCTCTTGACCTCGCTCGCCACCACGGCAAAGCCCTTGCCCGCCTCGCCCGCCCGTGCCGCCTCGATCGTGGCGTTCAAGGCGAGCAGGTTGGTCTGCGATGCGATATCGTTGATGAGGGCGATCACCTCGCCGATCTTGCTGGCGGCATCGGACAGGTTGCGCATCGTCCGATTGGTCTCCTCGGCCTCATCGACCGCCTGCGCCACGATGCGGCCGGCTTCGTTGACCTGCCGGCCGACCTCGCTCACCGAGGCGAGCAGCTCCTCGACCGCGGCCGCCACGGCCTCGACATTCTCGCTCGTGCGCTCGGATTCCTCCCGCGCCGTGCCGGTCTGGGAGCCCGTGCGCTGGGCGAAGCCCGCAAGTGCCCGGGCGGTTTCCTGCATCTCGCCGGTGGCCATCGAAACCCGCTCCATCATGCCGGCCACGCGCGTCTCGAAGCTGCCGGCAACCTGGCGCATGGACGATTGGCGCGCGGCTTCCGCCTCTTCCCGGAGCCGGTTCCGCTCGGTATTGAGCCGGGCGCTTTCTTCCTGGGCTGCGGTGATCTCGGCCAGGCTGCGCTCGGCCGTCGTGAAGAGCTGAACCAGCCGGATGTCGAGCCAGGCGAGCGCCCCGGTCTCGAGCACGACCACGACCGCATGCAGCACGACGCGGCCGAAATTGCTGCCGCCTGGATAGATCGCCGCCGGGAACAGGAAATTGAGCGAGAGATGATGGAGCGCGGTCGCCACCGCCGCCAGCAGCACCACCTGCCAATCGCAATAGACCGACAGCATGGCGAGCAGCGCGAAATAATACATATGAATGTCGAGCTGCCAGACCTGGCCGCGCATCACATAGAGCAGCAGCGAGGGCGCGCCGACGAGGGCGACGGCCGTGATGAGGCGCGAGCTCTGGCCGAGAGGATCGAGGCGGAAGGCAACGGTCGAGCAAGTGGCGAGAACGGCCATGAACAGGGTCGGCAGCAGCCAGTCGGCCCCGACCCAGAGTGCTGCGCCGAAGGTAAGCATCACATGCACCCATAGCAAAGCCTGCAGCCCCAGCCCGGCATTCCGTCGCAAGGTTGCCAGATCGTTCGTCATGTTCTGCTTCCTCCTCTTACCAACCCGCTGAGAGCCGGGCCCGCCCCGTCGCACAAGCCAAATCGCGCAGGTTCCAGCAGCACGAGTGCGCCTGCCTGATGCAGCCGGGCGATGAAGTCATCGCCATCGGACCGCGTGATGACGATCGAGGACATGCCGCCCCAGCCGAGCACGGCACCGCCGGCCGAAACCACGGCATCGGTGCTGCGCACGGCACCCCACCAGGGTGGGAAGACGGCGGCGACGAAGCGATCATCGACTGGTCGAAACTCCAGCCAGCCCGCCGCTGCCACGCTCGCCACCAGCATCGCAATCGCCGGCAGCCAAGTTCGCATCGTCGAACTCTCGCCCATCGCGCTATGTTCCTCGCACGGCGCTCAACTCATTCGAACGCCATACCGGTGTATTGGCGAACCGTAAAATTACCCTGAATGATGAAGCGAACTTAGTTAGGCGTGATCACACTTTACTTTTGACAACCTGCGGGGGAGATTTAGATATTTAGAAACCGTCATCGCATTACGGCGCTGCCCGGATCTCCTGCCCATGCTTCCTCTGATCATCAGGCCCCATCTGCGCCGGCTGACTTGCCTCCTTTGGCTCTGCCTATGCGCCGCAGCGAGCCCGGCGGCGGCGGAGCCGGCGCTCTGGTCGGTCACCAAGGACGGCTCGACCGTCTATCTCTTCGGCACGATCCATATCTGGAAATCCGACCAGCCCTGGGAGACGGAGAAGATCTCGACGGCGCTCCAGGCCAGCACGGAGCTGTGGACCGAGCTGCTCCCGGAAGATCTCAAATCCGTCCAACCCGTGATCGCGGCCCTGGGCGTCGATCGCGAGCACCCGCTGTCCTCCAAGCTGACGAAACAGGATCTGGCCCTCCTCGACAAGACGGCCAAGCGGCTGGAGCTGCCCAACGGCAGGGCCAGGCTTGAGCCGATGCGGCCCTGGATGGCGGCCCTCACCTTCACCGTGCTTCCGCTGCTACGGGCCGGCTATGATCCGGCGGAGGGGATCGATTCAGCATTGCAAAGCCAGGCCAAGGCCGACGGCAAACGGCTGCTCGCGTTCGAGACACCCGATATGCAGGTGCAGCTCTTTGCCGACATGCCGCCCGCGATCGAGCTCGAGATGCTGCATTCGGCCCTCGAAGACGCGCAGAAATCGGCCGAGCATCTGCAGGCGATCGCAAATGCCTGGCAAGCGGGCGATGTGCCGGCGCTCGAGGCCGGGCTGATCGGGCTCGACCAGAAGAAATATGCGGATTTCTACAAGCGGCTCTTCACCGACCGCAACCAGGCCTGGGCCGACCGCATCGCCGCCCTGCTCAAGGAAGGCGGGGAGACGCGCTTTGTCGCGGTCGGTGCCGGGCACCTGGCCGGGCCGGACAGTTTGCAGCACGCCCTCGAGCAGCGCGGGCTCACCGTCGTGCGTGACTGAGCGCAGAGCGACACGCTGGCATGTGCTCGGCCAGGCGCCCTAAACTCCACCTCGTCGATAATTGCCGAGAGAACCCCCGATGCGGCCGATCGCCGTTCTACTGCTCAATTCATTGGGATTGATGGCGATCTGGGGGCTGCTCGAAGCACCGCACCTCGCCGCCTGGATCCTGATCGCGGTCGGGCTGTCCTTGCCGGGCGGACTCGTCCACGAGGCGCGCCGCGGCCGGCTCGATGGCTCGATCGCCTCGGCCGCGGCCTGGTGGTCGGCCCCGTTCATTCTTCTGCTCGGCTGCTACCTTCTCGGCGTGTCGGCGTTCGTCAGCCTGTGTATCGGCATCGCCGGCTCGGGTGCCGCCTATCTGATCCGGCGTATGTCCGGCTTCAACAACCAGCCCGAACGGCGCTATTCTGATGGCCGATAAGCGGCCGGGAAGAACAACATGAAACCCTACGCGCAAGATCCCATGTTCCATAACGGCGCCGTGCGCCCGACCAAGAACTTGACCGAGTTCATCCGCATCTTGCGGCGCGGCTTCAATTTTTCCGCCGGCAACACGACTGAATGGAGCTTCGAGGATTGGGAGCTCGCGGTCGATGCGATCGATGATGATGATGGCTGCGGTGTCGCCCAGCCGGTCGGCACCGACGCACCCGACCCGAACGAGCTGCCGGAGGGCGAATCCCGGTTCGAAGGGCACGGGATCTGGACGCTGATGGCGCTGGCCTATCTGCGCGGCCGCGGTGCCTTCCGGCACGGCGCGTCGAAGACGGCGCGGCCGTTCAGGACCTTGCAGATCAAGGATATGAACGTCCCGGTCGGGGTCGGCGACACGCTCGAGATGCAGTTCCGCAACGGCTTCGACGATGCGCTCGCCGATGCCGTCGCCGGCGGCGACCGCACGCCGGAATGGGTCAAACGCGCGGTGCGCGGACCGCTTCTGCGCTCGCATGCGGAACGAGACTTATGACGTCACCAGATTCCGCGCGCAGACTCCGCTCAATTTAAGCAGTCCATAAAACTTTAGCGAATATACTTCGCTGTGGCCTGGGATCGAGTTTTGCCGATCCCTTGCGTATTTTCGACAGCTGCTATCGATCCCTTGAAATTAATCTTTTCAGTTTCTTAATTGTTGTAGCGGTATAGCGATAGCTCAGCCGCCGGCGACTATACGCGCCTCGAATATTTTGCCTCTATTTTGAGAGACTGTTGATGTTCAAGTCTTTTTCGCTGACCGTCGGCGCCCTGCTTCTGGGCCTCAATTCGGCACCCGCGCTCGCCACC
The DNA here is from genome assembly GCA_963762435.1 of uncultured Alphaproteobacteria bacterium. Classification (GTDB taxonomy): domain Bacteria; phylum Pseudomonadota; class Alphaproteobacteria; order ATCC43930; family CGMCC-115725; genus JAXDMU01. The sequence goes on from CAVXLN010000003.1 coordinate 240,065, forward strand.
CCGATCGATGCCGGCACGATCCTCAAGGATTTCAACGCCGTCATCTTCAACAACGCCACGACGACCTCGGACATCGAGGGTGCGGCGGTGATCGGCGGCAATTTCTCGGGCGCCACTGTCTTCAACAATCCGGGCACCAGCCTGAGCCTGCCGACCGGCTATGGCGCGCTGACGGTCTTCGGCAGCACCAGCGGCAACTGGATCAATCTCAACGATAGCGGCAGCGCTTATGTCCAAGGGACCAAGGGAGCCGGCGTCAATTTCAATGGCGGCGGTAAATACCTCACGACCTCGCCGGGCCAGATTTCCGATTTCCAGACCTCGCTGACCAGCCTCTCGACCTCGCTGTCGCAGCTGAGCGCCACCAGCACGCTGCCGACGACGGGCAATAACGAGACGATCACCGCTACCCCGAACGCCAACGGCATCGCGGTCTTCAATATCTCCGCCTCGGCTCTGAGCAGCATCCCGAGCTATATGCTCAACCTGAACAATGCCCAGACGGTGATCTTCAACGTGTCCGGCACCTCGGTCAACTTCAGCGCCAATGATGAGAGCGGTGTCACGGGTGCCGACAATATCATCTGGAATTTCTATCAGGCGACGAGCGTGAGCCTGTCGACCCAGATCGCCGGCACCATCCTCGCCACCGGCGCCACGGTCACGAACGGCAACCAGATCGATGGCGATCTCTTCGCCAATAGCTGGACCGGCAATGGCGAGCTGCATGAATATGCCTTCACGGGCGCGCTGCCCGGAACGACGACGACCGGTACCACCAGCGTGGTCGAGGGGTCCTCCGTGCTGCTGGTCGCCGCCGGTCTCGCCGGCCTCGCCTTGATGGCGCGGCGGCGGTTTCGCACGGCAGAAATGCAAGCCCGCGTCCCGGCTTGATCCGCCTGAAAATTCCCGCATTCTGAAAGCGGCCGGCCCGCGTGCCTGAGGGCGTGCGAGGCCGGCGCCGTTTTCAGAGGCCGCCATGCGCATAGTCGAAATCCGCGAGCAAACCGCCTCGATCGCCTCGCCGATCGCCAACGCCTATATCGATTTCTCCAAGATGACCTGCTCGGTCGTGGCCGTCGTCACCGACCAGATGCGTGACGGCAAGCGGGTCGTCGGCTACGGCTTCAACTCGAACGGACGCTACGGCCAGGGCGCGCTCATGCGCGACCGGTTCCTGCCGCGCCTCGAAGCGGCGGCCCCCGACTCGCTGCTTGATACGACCGGCGACAATCTCGATCCGTTCAAGATCTGGGCGACGCTCATGGCGAACGAGAAGCCAGGCGGTCATGGCGAACGCTCGGTCGCGGTTGGCACGATCGACATGGCGGTCTGGGACGCCGTCGCCAAGATCGCGGGCAAGCCGCTCTATCGCCTGCTTGCCGAGCGGTTCGGCAATGGCGTGCCGGACGACAGGGTCTGGGTGTATGCCGCCGGCGGCTACTATTATCCCGGCAAGGATCTGAGCCAGCTCCAGGACGAGATGCGCTCCTATCGCGACCGCGGCTACAAGGTCGTGAAGATGAAGATCGGCGCCGCCCCGCTGGCCGAGGATCTGCGCCGCATCGACGCCGTGCTGGAGATCGTCGGCGACGGCCGCAATCTCGCGGTCGACGCCAATGGCAGGTTCGACCTCGACACCGCCTTGGCATATGCCAAGGCGCTCGAGCCCTATGATCTCTGGTGGTACGAGGAAGCGGGCGATCCGCTCGACTATGCGCTCCAGGCCGAACTCGCCAAGCATTATTCGAAGCCGATGGCGACCGGCGAGAACCTCTTCTCGCACCAGGATGCGCGCAATCTGCTGCGCTATGGCGGCATGCGGCCGGATCGCGATTGGCTGCAATTCGACTGCGCGCTGTCCTATGGCCTCGTCGAGTATCTTCGGACCCTCGACATCATGAAGGAGCTCGGCTGGTCGTCGCGCCGGGTGGTGCCGCATGGCGGCCATCAGATGTCGCTCAACATCGCGGCCGGCCTGCATCTCGGCGGCAATAAATCCTATCCGGATGTGTTCAAGCCGTTCGGCGGCTTCGCCGATGGCATCCGGGTCGAGGATGGCTATGTAGGATTGCCCGAGATTCCTGGCATCGGCTTCGAGGCGAAGTCCGAACTCTACAAGGTGATGAAGGCGCTCGTGGAATAGGCTGTCATAAATCCGTCGCATCGGCCCGCTATCGTCCGGCGCGATCGAATTTTCCGGGGTGAATGGCCGATGCGCAGCGCTTTCCTGAGTTTGGCGGCGGGGTCCGCCCTCGCCCTTTCCGCCGCCCAAGCGGCCGAGCCCGTGCATAATGTCGTGCTGTTCGTGCCGGACGGGCTCCGGGCGCTGATGGTGCGGCCGGAAACGGCGCCGGTCATGGCGGATCTGGCAGCCAAGGGTGTCGCCTTCAAGAACAGCCATTCGCTGTTCCCGACATTCACGACGCCCAACGCGTCCGCCATGGCGACCGGCCATTATCTCGGCGACACGGGCGATTTCAGCAACACGATCTATACGGGCTATCCGACCAAGTCGGGCTTCCCGGTACCGGGCGCCGGCCTGTCGGTGACGCCCTTTCTCGAAAGCGATCCGACGCTGGGCGATGTCGACGAGCATTTCACCGGCGATTATCTCGACGAGGCGACGCTCTTGAAGGCGGCGCGCGACGCCGGCTTCGACACGGCCACGATCGGCAAGCTCGGCCCGACGCTGATCTTCGATCATACCGAGCGCACCGGCCTCAAGACGGTCGTCGTCGACGACCAGACCGGCTCGCCCAAAGGCATTCCGCTCGCCCCCTGGCTCAGCGACGCGCTTGCCAAGGCAGGATTGCCGGCCACGACGCCTGGCCGCGGCGAGAACGGCAAGGCCGGCAACTTCAATACGCCGGGCACCACCACTGCCAATGTCAACCAGCAGAATTACTTCGCCGACGTGCTGACCAAGGTCGTGCTGCCCAAATTCAAGGCGGATGGGAAACCGTTCATCGCCGTGTTCTGGTCGCGCGATCCGGATGGCTCGCAGCATAATGAGGGCGACAGCCTCAATCAGCTGACGCCGGGCATCAACGGCCCGACCTCGCTCGCGGCCATCAAGAACGCCGATGACGATCTGGGCAAGATCCGCCAGGCGCTCAAGGATCTGGGGCTCGACGCTACGACCGATGTCGTGGTCAGCGCCGATCACGGCTTCACCACGATCTCGAAGGAAAGCAAGACCAGCCCGGCGGCCCAGGTGAAGTATGCCGACGTGCAGCCGGGCTTCCTGCCGCCGGGCTTCCTCGCGATCGATCTCGCGGCCTCGCTCAGCCTGCCGCTGGCCGACCCGGACAATGATTCTCAGCCGGTCAAGAGCGGCGAGCATCCGAAATTCTCGAACGGCCTCATCGGCGCCGATCCGGCGAAGCCGCAAGTGGTGGTGGCCGCCAATGGCGGTTCGGACCTGGTCTATCTGCCGAAGCCCGTCGCCAAGGATCTGGCCGCCAAGGTGGTGAAGGCGCTGCTGGCGCAAGATTATGTGAGCGGCCTCTTCGTCGATGATTCGCTCGGCCGGTTCCCCGGCACGCTGCCGCTCTCGATGATCAATCTCAAAGGCTCGGCGCTGACGCCGATGCCGGCGATCGCGGTCAATTTCCGCACCTTCTCGACCGGCTGCGGCGAGCCGGTGACCTGCACGGTCGAGATCGCCGATACGGGGCTGCAGCAGGGCCAGGGCATGCATGGCAGCTTCAGCCGCGCCGAGACCAACAATTTCATGGCCGCGATCGGGCCCGATTTCAAAGCGGGCTTCGTCGATCCGGCGCCGGTCAGCAATGCCGATGTCGGCAAGACGGTGGCCGCCATTCTGAAGCTCAAGATCCCGGCGCGTGGCAAGCTGGTCGGCCGCGTCGCTGCCGAGGCGATGCCGGGCGGTGCCGTGCCGAAGGTGACGCCCAAGACCGAGCGCTCGGCGCCGACACCGGACGGGCTTGCGACCGTGCTCGATTATCAGCTGGTCGGCACCACCCGTTATTTCGACGCGGCCGGTTTCCCGGGCCGCACGGTCGGGCTGGCACCGGAGAAGGCGGCGAAGAAGGAGTGAGGAGTGGGGCGGACTACCCCCGCCGCGCCTGGAACATCGCCTGAAGCTTGTCGTTCGGCGGCAGATCATGCTGCCGGGCGGCCAGCGCCGCGAAAGCACCGTCAGCGGCCGTGACGGTGGCGGCGATGTCTGCCTCGGTCATGGCGGCCGAGAGGAACATATTGTGCCAGGGATGCATGTAGATTCCGCGCTTCAGCATCTCCACACACCAGCAATAGGCTTTGCGGAAATCCTGGTCGGCTTCGAAGAAGAAGAGCGGCATCTGGGCCGGGCCGGTCTGGAGGAAACCCACGCCGTGGCGGCGCGCCGCTTCGTCGAGGCCGTGGCGCAGAAGCTCGGCCAGCCGGATGGTGCGTTCGAGATAATCGCCTGACTTCAGCTCGTGCAATGTTGCGATCGAGGCCGCCATGGCAGCCGCGGCGAACCAGTAGGAGCCGGTGACATAGATCGAGCCCGCAGCCGCCCGCAGCTTCTCCGAGCCCAAGAGCGCCGAGAGCGGATGGCCGTTGGCGATCGCCTTGCCCCAGCAGGAAAGATCGGGCTCGACGCCAACCAGCGACCAGCTGCAATCCCGCGCCAAGCGGAAGCCCGCGCGAACATCGTCGATGATCAGGACCGCCCCGGTCCGATCGCAGAGCGCGCGGGCGCGTCGCGCATAGTCCGGGTCCGGCAGCTCCTGCGGCACGAAGGCATCGTGCCGGAAGGGCGAGGCGAACACGGCGGCGAGATCCTCGCCCGCTTCCTTGGCCGCGGCCTCGAGGCTGTCGGCATCGTTATAGCTGTAGAAGATCTGGTTCGCCCGATCCTCCGGTGTCACGCCGGCCTTGACCGGCGTGCACCAGGGGGCAGCACCATGATAGGCGCCCTTGGCCAGCAGGATCTTGCGCTTGCCGGTATAGGCGCGCGCCGTCACCATCGCCATCGAGGTCGCATCCGTGCCGTTCTTGCAGAAGATCGCCCAGGCCGCGTGCGAGATCATGCCCGTGAAAAGCTCGGCCAGCTCGACTATGACCGGCGACGGGCCGGTCAGCGCATCGCCGCGCGCCAGCTGCTCTTCATAGGCGGCATCGATCTTGGAGTTGCGATAGCCCAGCAGATTGGGACCGTAACCGCACAAATAATCGATGTAGCGATGGCCATCGACATCCCAGAGATAGGCGCCGTCCGCCCGCGCGAAGAATTGCGGATATTCGTCGGGCAGGAGGCGGACCGATTGATGCCCGTACATGCCGTTCGGCAGCACCGCAGCCGCCCGGGCGCGCAGACGCCGATCCTCCGGCATGTTCCATTCGATCTCGTTCGACGCCATGGCGGCCTCCCAAAACAATAGTTTTGACTATCATATCGACCGGGCGCTATCAACCGAGCACAGGCACAAGGAAGACGGCATGACGCACGGGTTGCTCGCGATCGGCCTCACCACGCTCGACATTCTGGGCCGGCCGATCGACGCGATACCCTCGGACGGAACCGGCCGGCTGATCGAGGAGATCGAGCTGGTGCCGGCCGGCACTGCCGGCGGTACGGCGCTGGTCGCGGCCAAGCTCGGCCTCAAGACGGCGCTCGTCTCAGCACTGGGCGACGATCGCATCGGCGCGCTCGTCCGCGCCACCTTCGAGGATCATGGCGTCGATACCAGCCTCCTGCCGAGCCTGCCCGAGGCGCGCACGTCCGCCACGATCCTGACGATCGACAGTGCCGGACGGCGCCCGACCTTCCATGCGCGCGGTGCCTCAGCGCTGGTCGAGCTCAGTCCCGCGGTCGAAGCGGCCGCGTCCCAGGCTCGCTTCATCCATTGGGCTGCGATCGGCGCCCCCCGGATCGGCGGTGCTGCAGCCGCGGCATTTCTGGCATCCGCCCGTGCCAAGGGTGCAACGATCACCTGCGACCTCATTTCGCCGCGCCGGGGTGCCACGGAGGAGCTGACCCAGATCCTGCCCCAGATCGACTATTTCATGCCGAGCGAGGCCGAGCTGCGGGTCCTCACGGGCCTCGAGGACGATCTTGCCGCGGCCCGCCGCTTCCTCGATCTCGGCGCCCGCTGCTGCATCGTGAAGCGCGGCGCCCGTGGCTGGCTGATGGTCGACCAGACGGGCATCACGGAGGGTCCGGCACATCGCATCGAGGTCGTCGACACGACCAGCTGCGGCGATGCCTTCTGTGCCGGCTTCATCGCCGCCCTCGATCGCGGCTGGCTGCCGGACGAGGCTTGCCGCTTCGGCGGTGCCGTCGCGGCCCTCGTAGCGCAGGGGCTCGGCACGCTCGGCCGGCTCGATAGCTTCACTCAGGCGGAAGAGGCGATGGCAACATTGCCGCTCCGGCCATGATCGATCTCGATCTCAAGACCAAGCCGATCCAGCGACGGTCGCAGCAGACCTACGATGCGATCCTCACCGCCGCGGGCGAGCTGCTGGCCGAGTTCGGCATCGAGCAGCTTTCGACCAACCTCGTCTGCAAGCGCGCCGGTCTGTCGCCGCCCGCGCTCTACCGCTATTTCCCGAACAAATACGCGCTGCTGAAGGCGCTCGGCCTTCGGCTGATGGAACGGCAGGACGAGGCCGTCTTCCGCTGGATCGACGAAGGCGGGCTCGAGGCCGAGACGCTCGAGGAAAGCTTCCGCAAGACGCTGACGATCCAGCAACGGGTGAACGAGATCACCCGGGCCGAGCCAGGCGCCCTCTCCATCATGCGCGCGATGCGTGCCGTGCCGATGATGCGGCAGATCCGCATCGAGTCCCGCGACCGGGTCGCCGACCGGCTGTTCGCAGCCCTCAAGGATCGCTATCCGGAGACGAGCGAGGCCGAGCTTCGCGTCGCCACAAGGCTGAGCACCGAGATCGCCTATGCCGGCACCGAAATGGTGCTGGAGGAGCCCGACGCGGATGCCGACAATGTCACGATCGAGCTATGCTGGATGCTGGCGCGCTACTACGCGCGGTTTCGATAAGGCCGAACATGACCGAGCCACCGTCCGATCGCCATGCCGAGTGGCGTCGGCGCAAAGCCGAAATCGACGCGGCAGCCGCCGCCGATGCCGATGCCGCCGAGCGCGCCCGTGCCGCGGCCCACGACAGCCTGACGAGTAACTATTCCGGCAATCCGCTGATCACGCTGGTGGGATTCGCCGTCGTCGCAGCACTGGTCATCCTTACCCTCTTCGTCATCGAGCGGCTGGAGAACGACCCGATCGCGTCCGATTGCGCGATGATCCACGGCAATCGCTGCTAATCCAAGCTCGGCAGGTTCAGCCCCTTCTCCTTGGCACAGGCGATCGCATCCTCGTAACCCGCATCGGCATGGCGCATCACGCCGGTGGCTGGATCATTCCACAGCACGCGCTCGAGCCGGCGCGCGGCTTCCTTGGTGCCGTCGGCGACGATGACCATGCCGGCATGCTGCGAGAAGCCCATGCCGACGCCGCCGCCATGGTGGAGGGAGACCCAGGTCGCCCCGGAGGCGCAGTTCAGCAGCGCATTCAGCATCGGCCAGTCCGACACCGCGTCCGAGCCGTCGCGCATCGCCTCCGTCTCGCGATTGGGGCTCGCGACCGAGCCGGAATCGAGATGATCGCGGCCGATGACGATCGGCGCCTTGAGCTCGCCCGACGCCACCATCTCGTTGAAGGCGAGGCCCAGCCGATGGCGGTCGCCCAAGCCGACCCAGCAGATTCGCGCCGGCAAGCCTTGGAACTTGATCCGTTCGCGCGCCATGTCGAGCCAGTGATGGAGCTGACGGTTGCCGGGCAGCAGCTCCTTGACCTTCTCGTCAGTGCGGAAGATGTCCTCGGGATCGCCGGACAGTGCCGCCCAGCGGAACGGCCCGACGCCGCGGCAGAAGAGCGGGCGGATATAGGCCGGCACGAAGCCCGGGAAATCGAAGGCGTCGGCGACCCCGGCCTCCTTGGCCATCTGGCGGATATTGTTGCCGTAATCGACGGTCGGGATGCCCTGGCGATGAAACGCCAGCATGGCCCGGACATGCTCCGCCATCGATGCCTTGGCCGCCGCCTCGACATCCTTGGGCGCCCGCTCGCGCCGCTCCTGCCATTGGGCGAGATCCCAGCCCTTCGGCAGATAGCCGTTGATCGGATCGTGCGCCGAGGTCTGGTCGGTGACGATGTCGGGACGGATGCCGCGCCGGAGGATCTCGGGATAAAGCTCGGCGGCATTGCCAAGCAGCCCGACCGAGATCGGCTTGCCGGTCCGGCGCGCTTCCTCGATCAGGGCCATCGCCTCGTCGAGCGTCTGGGCCGCCCGGTCGAGATAGCCCGTCTTGAGCCGCATCTCGATCCGGCTCGGTTGGCATTCGATGGCGAGGCAGGATAGGCCGGCCATGGTCGCAGCGAGCGGCTGTGCGCCCCCCATGCCGCCCAGTCCCGCCGTCAGGATCCAGCGCCCGGTGAGATCGCCGCCATAGTGGCGCCGCCCGATCTCGACGAAGGTCTCGTAGGTGCCCTGCACGATGCCCTGCGAGCCGATATAGATCCAGGAGCCGGCCGTCATCTGGCCGTACATCATCAGCCCCTTGCGGTCGAGCTCGTTGAAATGGTCCCAATCGGCCCAGCGCGGCACGAGGTTGGAGTTGGCGATCAGGACGCGGGGTGCGTCCGCATGAGTGCGGAAGATGCCGACCGGCTTGCCCGACTGGACGAGCAGCGTTTCGTCGGCCTCGAGCGTCCTCAACGCCGCCACGATCGCGTCGAACGCCTCCCAGCTGCGTGCCGCCCGGCCAATGCCACCATAGACGACGAGCTCGGAGGGATTCTCCGCCACTTGCGCATCGAGATTGTTCATCAGCATGCGGAGCGGCGCCTCGGTCAGCCAGCTCTTGGCCGTGAGATGCGGCCCGCGCGGCGCCCGGATCACGCGCTGGTTGTCGAGGCGGCTCATGATTGTCTCCCCAGATCCGGCAAGAACTCGGCACCGGCGGCATCCGCCACGGCACCCGAGCGGACGAGCGAGGCCGCCGCCGCAATGTCGGGCGCCATCAGCCGATCCTCCTCGAGATGCGGCACGCGCCGTCGCAGCAGGGCGCGCACGGCCTCGAGCGGCGCGCTCGATGTAAGCGGCGCGTGGAAATCACAGCCCTGGGCGGCCGCCAGCAGCTCGATCGCGACGATATTCACGGCATTCTCCGCCATGGGCAGCAACCGGCGGGCGCCATGGGTCGCCATCGAGACATGGTCTTCCTGATTGGCCGAGGTCGGGATCGTGTCGACGCTGGCCGGCATGGCGCGCTGCCGGTTCTCGGCGACGAGCGCCGCCGCCGTCACCTGCGGCAGCATGAAGCCCGAATTCAACCCCGGCCGCGGCGTCAGGAACGCCGGCAGGCGCGACAGTGCCGCGTCGGTCAGCATGGCGATCCGCCGCTCGGCCAGCGACCCCGTCTCGCACAGCGCCAGCGCCGTGATATCCGCCGCGAAGGCCACCGGCTCGGCATGGAAATTCCCGCCCGAGATCACCTCGCCCGTTTCCGGGAAGACCAGGGGATTGTCCGACACGCCGTTGGCCTCCGCCGTCAAGGTTGCGGCCGTGTTGGACAAGAGGTCGAGCACGGCCCCCATCACTTGCGGCTGGCAGCGCAGGCAATAAGGATCCTGCAGCCGATCGTCGCCGGTGAGGTGCGAGGCTCGGATGGCGCTGCCGGCGAGCAGGCGCCGCAGAGCGTCGGCGACGCGGATCTGGCCCGGCTGGCCGCGCAGCGCATGGATGCGCGGATCGAACGGCCCGTCGGAACCCCGCGCCGCATCGGTCGCGAGCGCGCCAGTCACCAACGCCGCCTGGAAGCAGGTCTCGGCCTCAACGAGCCCGGCGAGCGCCAGCGCCGTCGAGACTTGCGTGCCATTGAGCAGCGCCAGCCCTTCCTTGGGTCCGAGTGCCAGCGGGGCGAGCCCGACCCTGGCCAGCGCAGCCGCGGCGGGCAGCCGCACGCCGGCGAGATCGATCTCGCCTTCGCCCAAGAACAACGCGGCGGAGAGATGGGCCAGCGGTGCCAGATCGCCGGAGGCACCGACCGAGCCCTGGCCGGGGACGACCGGCAGCAACCCGCGCTCCAGCGCCTCGACCAACCGCTCGATCGTGGCCGGCGTCACGCCCGAAGCGCCGCGTGCGAGGCTCGCCGCCTTGAGCGCCAGGATCAGCCGCACGACGGGCGCCGGCAAGGCGTCGCCCACCCCGGCCGCATGCGACAGCACGATGTTCCGCTGCAGCCTTTGCAGATCCTCGGCCTCGATCCGGACCGAGGCGAGCTTGCCGAAGCCGGTATTGATGCCATAGACCGGCTCACCCTTGGCGACGATGGCGGCGATCGTGGCGGCGGCTGCATCGACCCGGCCGAAGCTGCCCCGATCGAGCTCAATCGCCGCCCCTCGATAGATCTGCCGCCATTCGGCATAGGCCGCTTCGCCGGGAACGAGCCTCACACGCTCTGCCATTGGCCTCTCCAGATCCGGGCATGAAGGGGATTGGCCCCGATGCGATAGACCAGCTCGGCCGGTCGCTCGACATTCCAGACCGCGAGGTCGGCCGCCTTGCCGGTCTCGATCGTGCCGGTCTCGGCGGCAAGGCCCAAGGCGCGCGCGGCTTCGCGCGTGACGCCGGCCAGGCATTCCGCGACGGTAAGGCGGAACAACGTCGCCGCCATGTTCATCGCCAGCAACAGCGAGGTGAGCGGCGAGGAGCCGGGATTGCAGTCGGTCGCGACCGCGATCGGCACGCGATGCCGGCGCAAGGCCTCGACCGGCGGCTTGCGAGTCTCGCCGAGAAAATAGAAGGCGCCGGGCAGCAGCACGGCGACGGTGCCGGCGCGCGCCATCGCCGCCACGCTCGCCTCGCTGGTATATTCGAGATGATCGGCCGAGAGCGCACCGGCCTCAGCGGCGAGTGCGGCACCACCGAGATCCGACAGCTGGTCGGCATGGAGCTTGACCGGCAATCCCAGCGCGCGGGCCGCCGCGAACACCCGGCGGATCTCAGCGGGCGAGAAGGCAATTCCCTCACAGAAGCCATCGACCGCATCGGCCAGCCCCTCAGCCGCGATGGCCGGCAGGATCTCGGTGCAGATCCGGTCGATATAGGCGTCGGATGTCTCGTCCGGCGGTACCGCATGGGCACCGAGATAGCTGGTTCTGACCGAGACCGGATGGCGCTGCCCAAGCGCTCGCGCCGCGCGCAGCATGCGGGCCTCGGTCTCGAGATCGAGGCCGTAGCCTGATTTGATCTCGATCGTGGTGACGCCCTCCGCCATCAGCTGCTCGAGGCGCGGCACGGCCAATTCAATGAGTTCCGTCTCGGAGGCGGTGCGGGTCGCCCGCACGGTCGAGACGATGCCGCCGCCCGCCCGCGCGATCTCCTCGTAGGAGGCACCGCTGAGCCGCAGCTCGAACTCGCGTGCGCGGTCGCCGGCATGGACGAGATGGGTGTGGCAGTCGATGAGGCCGGGCGTCACCAGCCGCCCCTCGAGATCGATCACCTCGGCGCCAACCTGAGCCAACAGCACTTCGTCCCGCGGCCCCAACGCCGCGATCCGGCCATCGCCGATGCCCAGCGCCAGCCCGGACTCCGGTTCGGTCTCGGGGGCGCCGGGGCGGAGCGTCAGGAAACGGCCATTCGTCAGGATCCGATCGATCGGCATGATCCGCTTGGCCTCAGGACTCTAATTGTCTATACATAATCCGATGAGCCGGTCCGACAGCAAGCTCTATTTTCCCGATGCGCTGACCTCCGAAGGCTGGCGCCGCAACGTCGTCATCATCGTCGCCGACGGCGTCATTCAGTCGATCGAGTCAGGTCTCGCCGCTCCGAGCGACGCCATCCGCCATCGCGGCGCAGCCCTGCCCGGCATGGGCAATCTGCACAGCCACGCCTTCCAGCGCGGCATGGCCGGCCTGAGCGAGCGCGGCGGCCCCGCCGACGATCATTTCTGGTCCTGGCGCGAGGTGATGTATCGCTTCCTCGCCGTGCTGACACCCGAGGATGTCGAGGCGATCACGGCGCTGGCCTTCATGGAAATGCTGGAGGCGGGCTTCACGGCCGTCGCCGAGTTCCACTATCTCCACAATGACGCCGACGGCCGCCCTTATGCGGCACCGGGCGAGCTGACCGAGCGGATCGCCGCGGCAGCGGCCGAGACCGGGATCGGCCTTACCCTGCTGCCGGTCTTCTATGCTCATGGCGGCTTCGGCGGTGCCGAGCCGACACATGGTCAGCGCCGTTTCATCCAATCGCTCGACAGCTACGAAAGCCTGCTCGATGCAGCGCGCAAGGCTGTGGCGCCGCTCGTCGATGCGCGACTCGGTGTCGCCCCCCATTCGCTCCGCGCCGTGACGCCGGCCGAGCTCGATCGTCTCGTGGCGCTCGCCGGCGACGGCCCGATCCATCTCCATGCCGCCGAGCAGATCCGCGAGGTCGAGGACTGCATCGCGGCGCTCGGCGCCCGGCCGATCGAATGGCTGCTCGACCATGCACCGCTCGATCACCGCTGGTGCCTGGTTCACGCCACTCAGATGACCGCGGCGGAAACGAGCCGCCTCGCGCATACCGGCGCCGTCGCCGGCCTCTGCCCGGTGACCGAGGCCAATCTCGGCGACGGCATTTTTCCCGCCGTCGATTATCTCGGTGCCGGCGGTCGTTTCGGCATCGGTACTGATTCCAACATCGCGATCTCGGTCGCGGGCGAGCTTCGGGCGCTCGATTATGCGCAAAGGCTGCGCGACCGCGCGCGCAACCGGCTGGCGCCCATCGGCGGCTCAAGCGGCCGAGGTCTGTTCGACCGCGCCACCACCGGCGGGGCGCAGGTGCTGGACCGCCGGATCGGCACGCTCGAGCCCGGTGCCCGCGCCGACATCGTGGTGCTCGATGCCGATCACCCTTCACTCATCGGCCGATCCGAGGACCGCATCCTCGATAGCTGGCTCTTCGCGACCACCGACCAGGCGATCGATACCGCCTATGTCGGCGGTGTCGCGGTCGTGACCCAGGGCCGTCACCGGCATCGCGATGCGATCCTGGCGCGCTGGCGTGCCACCGCCGCGCGGCTCGCGGAGGCGCTCTAAGCGTGAGCGACGAGGCGCTGGAGCTCGACGGCACCGGCCCGCTCTGGCAGCAGATCCAGCGCGCCATCGCGCGGCCGATCCTGAGCGGCGTCTGGGAAGTCGGCACGCGTGTGCCGTCCGAGGCCGATCTCATGGTGCGGTTCGGTGCCGCCCGGATGACCGTGCATCGGGCCTTGCGCAACCTGGCGGGCGACGGGCTGATCGTGCGCCGCCGCCGGGCCGGGACTGTCGTGGCCCTGCCGCCGCCGGAGCGGCCGGTCTTCGAGATCTGGGACATAGCCGCCGAGATCGAGGCAGGTGGCCAAGCGCACAGTTTCGATCTCGTCGAACGGATCGTGCTGAGCCCGGACGATCCGCGCCACGCCCTGCTTGATGGCGCCGGCGAGCTCCTGTCGCTGGCGCTCTGCCACCGGGCCGACGGCAAGCCGGCGCAGTTCGAGGAGCGACTGATCAATCTGGCGGCAGCACCAGCCGCGCGCACCGAGGATTTCGCCCGCATCCCGCCCGGCAGCTGGCTGCTGCGCCATATCGACTGGACCGAGGCCGAGCACACGATCACGGCCGGGGCCGCACCAGGCCCGATCGCGCGGCGCCTCGAGATCGAGGCACGATCACCCTGCCTCATCGTCGAGCGCCGAACCTGGAACGGCAAGGTGCCGATCACCTTCACCCGGCTTTGGCATCCAGCCGGCAGCCGCAAGCTGAGCGGCCGCAAGCTGAGCGGCCGCTTCATGCGTGTGCGCGAGCGTTGAGCGATCCGCAACTATCGCTATTTGTCCTACCTTGTCTTTTCTCGGTAAATTGAAACGGATAGCCGGGCTGCCGAGTAAAAACCGGACTTCATACAACTGCACTCGCGCATTCCCGCTTTATCCTGGAAATAAAGAACTCTTTCACCTTCCCGGCGATAGAAAGGCGGCCTGCCTTTGGAGATCTGTCCGTGCTCGACCGTCTGACCGTAAACATGCTGTTGAAGTCGGTGATTGCCGTGATGGCGACCATCGTCGTGCTGATGCTGGCCGGGAATTCCTGGACCGCCTGGCAGGGGCTGGGAGCGGCGCGCCGGATCGTGACGGTTGCCGACGCCTCCGCCAGCATCTTCACGGCGATGCACAGCCTGCGCGGCGACCGTTCGGTCATCATGCGCAATCTCAACAGCGCCGACATGATGGACAACGAAACCATCAAATATACGCATCAGCTTCAAGACGAGGAGATGCCGGCGATGCGGACCGCCGCCGATCTCGCGGCCGGCATCGACTTCGCCGATAAGGCCGAGCTGCTGCCGGAGCTGCAGCAGACGCTGACGAAGCTGACGGCGCTGCAGACCGAATCCTGGCAGGCGCTTGCCAAGCCGAAGGATCAGCGGCGCGATGGAATCGGCAAGGAATATTGGGACATCGAGACGGTGCTGCTGACCAATCTCGACAAACTGTCGGAGCGGCTGTTCCGCACCGTGCGCCACGACGATGCCTTCATCGACGGGATGATGGAGCTGAAGCAGCTGGCCTGGATGGTGCGCAGCGTCGGCGGCGATGCCGCCTTCGTCGTCTCCTCCGGCCTCAGCGCGGGCAAGGTCACGCAGGAAGCCTATCTCAAATATCTGCAGAATCTGGGCGGCGCCGACACGGCCTGGCAGGCGGTCAAGGACATGGCCGCCGATGTCACCCTGCCGAAGAGCATCGGCGACGCGATCGTGGCCGCGGACAAGAGTGCCTTCGATCCGGACTTCGCGGCATTGCGCGAGCGGCTCATCAAGGCGCTCATGAATGGCGACAAGCCGGAGATCACCGCCAATCAATGGGCGCCGATCACGGTCGGGCGCAGCGGCTCGCTGGTCGCGGTCGCGGATGCCGCCCTCGATGCGGCGCGAATCCATGCCCGGGCCGCCTGCGACAGTGCTGCCCTTCGGGTCGGCGTGCAGTTCACGCTCCTGATCCTGGCGCTCGCCATGGCCAGCGTCAGCATGATCGCGGTCACGCGCCGCGTGATCCGGCCGCTCGCTACCATCTCCAGCGCCATGCGCAAGCTGGCCGGCGGCGACCTTTCGGCCGAGGCGCTCTATACCAATCGCCATGACGAGATCGGCGACCTCGCCTCCTCGCTCGGGATCTTCAAGGAAAATGCGATCGCCAAGGCCCGCATCGAGGCAGAGCAGAACGATCGGCGCGACCAGGCCGAGGCGCGCCAGAACGCCGTCGCTGACTATATCGCCACATTCGAGAAGGAGATTGGCAGCACGCTCGCGGCCTTGAGCGGGGCGTCGTCCCAGATGCGCAAGACTTCGGAGGATCTCTCGGCCACGGCAACGGAAACGAATGCCCGGGTCAAGACCGCGGCGGCGGCATCAGAGGATGCGTCCTCGAATGTCGAGACCGTGGCGGCCGCGTCCAACCAGCTCAGCGCGTCGATCAACGAGATCAGCCGGCAGGTAAGCCAGGCGGCGACGATCGCCGGTCGCGCCGTGTCGGAGACCGAGCGCACCGACGGCACGGTCCAGGGCCTGGCCCAGACCGCCGCCCGGATCGGCGAGGTGGTGAAGCTGATCAGCGACATCGCCGGCCAGACCAACCTGCTGGCCTTGAACGCCACGATCGAGGCGGCCCGCGCGGGCGAAGCCGGCAAGGGCTTTGCCGTGGTGGCATCCGAGGTCAAGAATTTGGCCAGCCAGACGGCGCGTGCCACCGAGGAAATCTCGGCCCAGATCAAGGCGGTGCAGGATGTGAGCCGCGACGCGGTCGAAGCGATCCAGGGCATCGGCGGCACGATCGGCGAGGTCAATCAGGTCGCCACCTCGATCGCGTCGGCCATCGAAGAGCAGGGGGCCGCGACCCAGGAGATCAGCCGCAACACCCAGGAGGCCGCCCGGCGCACGCAGGAAGTGTCGCAGAACGTCTCCGGCGTCGCCGACAATGCCGATGCCACCGGGGCGGCGGCCGAAGGCGTGCGCTCGGCCGC
The DNA here is from genome assembly GCA_963762435.1 of uncultured Alphaproteobacteria bacterium. GTDB lineage: Bacteria > Pseudomonadota > Alphaproteobacteria > ATCC43930 > CGMCC-115725 > JAXDMU01. The sequence continues at coordinate 256,138 of CAVXLN010000003.1, forward strand.
CGAGGCGCTCGGGCTCCAGGCCGAGCATTTGCGCGACCAGGTCGACACCTTCCTCAGCAAGATCCGCGCGGCTTGATCAGGCGAGCGGAATCCTGAGCTTGATCGGTGCCGCCAGCGCCTGACGCGGTAATCGGGGCCAGAGCCTGAGATCGGCCCAGATCCGTGCTTGCGCCCGCGCCGAGCGATCGGCCGGCACCAAAGTCACCTGAGCCTCGCGGAAAGGGCGCGCCGGATCGCCGGTCGAGGCAAGATCGGCCTCCGGTCCGACGAACTGCCCGAGCCAGGCATTGAGCCGGGCGGCACAGGCATCCAGCGACGACCCGGTCTCGAACGCCTCGCCGGCGAGCATCGTCAGCACCTGGATTGAGTGCGTGATGGCCAGCATGGCAGGCAGCTGTGCTGCGATCGCAACATGGCGCGTGATGGCCGGATCGTCATATTCGCGCGACTTCTGGAATGTCGGCACACCGAGGAAGCGGAGCTCGGCGGACGCATCGGTCCGGGCCAGACAGGCGAGGCCGAGCCGGGACAGCAGCGCCTCGCGCTCGCCCGCGATCTCGATCTCGGGCTCGAACCGGCCCACCGATCCTTCGAGCGCCAAGCCCCATCCGGTCGCGGCGACGCACTCGGCGATGCGCGCGCCGAGCAAATAGGCGCCATTGATCGAGACGGTCCCGGCCTCGACCCGCGGCATGACCAGCGTCACGTAACGGGCCGCATCCCGCTCGCGCAGACCGCGCCATTTCGCGAAGTCGGGCCGTTCGAAGCGGCGCCGAAGCTCATTGTCGCCCAGCTCTTCGAGTGCTGTCATCCGGTCGACGCCGAAGAGATAAGGCGAGACGCCGGCGAGGACCGGCACAGACGCGTCGGCCGCAAGGTTGGCCAGCGAGCCTAAGCTTTCGACCGATTGCGCTGCATGGCTGAATTCAAGATCGGCGATGAGGAGATCGGGCGCCGGCGCGTCGTCCGGGTCGAAGAGCGAAGCGAACAGCGTCTCCGGATCGGCGCTCAGCGCCTTGGCCAGCGCCGGCTCGGCGATCGGAATAATCTGGAGGGAGAGGGCCGCCATCCCGGCCACGCGCTGAGCCAGTAGCTGCAGGCCGCGCCAGCCGGCTTCGAGCCGGCGGAAGGCGGGATCGCCCCTCACTCCGTCGATCTGCCGCGCGAGACCGGCATCGTCCTGTTGCGGCGCAGCATTCCCAGGGGCGCGCAGCAGCTGCTCGAACGGGCTCGCCGTCGGTTGCGCGCGCAGCCCGAGAGCGGCCGCGAGCGGACCGATTTGCCGGCCGAGCCCTGCCGGCGTGAAATCATCGAGGGCCGCGAAGCGCAGCGTCAGGCGGATCGCGCTGTCGTCATTCTGCAGCAGATTGTCGATGGTGAGGCTGAGCGTCGGGCCGAGCAGACGCAGCACCGCTTCCAGAGTTTCAGCCGAAATCTCGACATAGCGGCGCGGTGCTGGGGTGTCGCCGAGGAAATCGCCGATGACGCCGATGACGTAGGGCGGCGTGGAGGGTGTGTCGTCCTGGCTGGAAGGCATGCTCATCTCGATTTTCCGCCCGCTGCCAACCGTTGGAAAATCGCACATTAAGAATGTCGTGGAAAGCTATCCCGCTTGCCGGCCCAAGCTCCGCTGCAACGCGGCATAAATCCTGCATTGCAGTGCAGCATCGTCAATCGAGCAGGATGGTGGTTGAGAATGGTGATTGCGCTGGTTATGACCTATTGTCTGGCAACGGGCACCGAATGCCATGACGAACGGCCTCTGCTGCCCGAGCAGGAAATCGGCTTGACGCTCATGAGCTGCCCAATTATCGGGCAGCAGATCGGCGCGCAATATGTCGCCGAGCATCCCGACTGGCGCGTCAAATCCTATCGGTGCGAAATCGACAAGCCGAAATCGGAGAATACGTAGGAGCGGATCAGGGCAGAGGATCGAGGATCAGGCGGCGGCACTCGAGGCCCGGGTCGGGATTGCTTTGTCGATCCGGAGCGACTGGATCAGCCGCTGCGGCTGGTCGCGCAGGCCTTGGAGCGTCAGCGTACGCTTGCCGGCGTAAAGCCGCTTGAACAGGAAGACCAGGCAGCCGACCCCCGAGGAGTCCAGGAAATTCACCTTGGAAAATTCCATTACCACGTTGGCCGTAGATTTTGCGACGATGTCTTCGAGCATAGGCCGGGCATCGCCCACGGCCAGCGCGTCGAACTCGCCTTCCAGGGTGATGATCACCGTGTTGGGGTCGACATACGTCGCTTGCATCGATCTGGTCTCCATCCCGCGCCGGCGGATCTATAGCGCAGCTTCTCTGTCGAGTGTATCTCACAAACGGTTGACCGTTCCTCAACATTCCTACGAACCGCCGAAAAGCAACGAAGTTTCAATATCCTTCATGCGAGGCTGGGGGCGAGCTCAAGGGATGTTCCCAAGACCCGCGCAGATCCCGCTTGGACTACAATTCGGTTGGACAGCATGATTGTTTGGATCTCCGTGGCTGCAATCCTTGTCCTGTCGGGGCTGAGTTACATGCTCTTTGCCAGAAGCTTGTTCGCACGACGCCTGTCATCCGGACAAGAGCGGCACCAGCTCAACACGCTGCCGATCGAGGCGCCGGCGCCGAAACTCAATCACATCTCCCGTGCCACACGGGTCGGCAAGCGCGGCTTCGATATCGCAGTATCGCTGATCGGCCTTGCGGTCGGCGGCTTCTTCGCCGCTCCGATCGCGATCGCCATCCGGGTAAGCTCGCCCGGGCCCATCGTGTTCCGCCAGCTCAGGATCGGCCGCGCGCTCGATGACCGGACCGAGCTCTTCATGATGTACAAGTTCCGCAGCATGTATATCGATGCCGAGGCGCGCACCGGCCCCGTCTGGGCCACGAAGAACGACCCGCGCATCACCCCGGTCGGCCGGTTCCTGCGCAAGACCCGGCTCGACGAGATCCCGCAGCTGATCAATGTGCTCCGGGGCGACATGTCGCTGGTCGGCCCGCGCCCGGAACGGCCGGGCATCGCGCACCGGCTGGAGGACGCGATCCCGTTCTTCACCGAGCGCACCTTCGGCATCCGGCCCGGGATCACCGGCCTCGCCCAGGTCAATCAGGGCTATGATGAATCGCTCGACGATGTCCGTTCCAAGGTGCTCTACGATCATGCCTACGGGCTCGCGATCATGAGCTTCTGGGGCTGGCTCAGCACCGATCTCGCGATCCTCTGGAAGACCTTCGCCGTCGTCATCGGCCGCAAGGGACAATAAGAGTTTGTTTGAAAATGCGCGCTGCACCGGCCCACTCCCCCACCCGGCCACCCATGCCATGATACTGACGTGGGTGGCCGGGTGGGGGAGTGGGCTGGCCCCGGCACCGAAAATGCGTCTCCGCGCATTTTCAAACAGGCTCTAAGAGTCCTCTTATCAAGCTCGGCCGACGGAGAAATTGACGGCGCCCGGTTTCGCGGCGATCTTTTAGCTCATCTCTCTGGAGGCTTCATGGCGCGCTTCCTTGTTACCGGCGGCTGCGGCTTCATCGGCTCGCATCTGGTCGACAGCCTGCTCAAGGACGGCCATCAGGTCGTCGTGCTGGACGACCTCTCGACCGGCAAGCGGGACAATCTCGACCCGAGGGCGGAGCTCATCGTCGGCGACGTGACCGATGCGGATCTCGTGGCCCGGGCGATGGACGGGGCCGAAGGCTGCTTCCATCTCGCCGCCATCGCCTCCGTCGCGCGCTCGAACGAGGATTGGCTCGGCACCCACCGCGCCAACCAGACCGGCTCGATCACGCTCTTCGATGCGGCGCGGCCGCGCGGCGGCAGGCCCGCCATCCCGGTCGTCTACGCCTCCTCCGCCGCGATCTATGGCGATGCCGAGCGCATGCCGATCGACGAGGATACGCCCGCCCGGCCACTCACCGCCTATGGCGCGGACAAGCTCGGCTCCGAGCTTCATGGCCGCGTCGCCTTTCATGTCCATGGCGTGCCGACCACCGGCTTGCGCTTCTTCAATGTCTATGGCCCGCGCCAGGATCCGGCCTCGCCCTACTCCGGCGTGATCTCGATCTTCGCCGACCGGATCGAGGGCGGCCGGCCGATCGCGATCCATGGCGACGGGCAGCAAAGCCGCGACTTCATCTATGTCGCCGATGTCGTGGCACATCTCCGCGCGGCGATGGCGACCGGGACCACGGGCTTCCGTGTCTTCAATGTCTGCACCGGCCGCGCCACCTCGGTCGCATCCTTGGCGCAGATCATCGCTGGCCGCCTCGCTGTCGAGCCCGAGATCGGCCATGGCCCGGCCCGGCCCGGCGATATCCGCCATTCGATCGGCACTCCCGATCGCGCCAAGGCGGACCTCGGCGTTTCGGCCGAGATCACGATCGAGGACGGGCTCGGCCGGCTCCTTGATTGGGTCAAGGAACAGGCGCATCCGAGATGATCGATACCGAGGCGCCGCTCTGGGCCGGTGAGACCGCGCCGACACTTGCCGGCATCCGCGAGCTCAGGCGCTCCTTCGCCACCCGGATTGCCGAGCTGCCGCTCGACCGCGAGCTGGGCGAGGATCTGGCGGTGGCGCTGGTCGAGATCGGCGTGAATGTCGCCGAGCACGCGACCGGCACCAGCCGCATCAAGGCCGAGTTGCGGCACCAGGAGCATGATTGGACGCTGACCGTCGCCGATGACGGCGAACCATTGCTGCGCGACATCGGCAGCTTTCGCGACCATACGCTGCGCCGGCCGGACCCGCTTCAGGAATCGGGCCGCGGGCTCTTCATCGTAGCGGCGCGGTTCCCGCAGCATCTCTATGTGCCGCGCGGCTGGGGCCAGCCCAGCGACAGCGTCCGGGTGCTCCGCCCGCTCAACCGCTTCATCGTGCGCGGCGCCGATATCACGAACGGCACCGGCTATCCGCGCATCCTCGTGGTCGACGACGATCCGGTGCAGCGCATGGCGGTGCAACTCTATCTGCGCGGCCTCTACACGGTCATGGCGCGCGCCAGCGCCGCCGAAGCCGAGATCGAGGCCAAGCTGCAGACGCCGGACCTCATCATCTCGGACATCCATATGCCCGACAGCGACGGGCTCGCCTTCCGCGACCGGCTGTCGCGCGAGCCGGAGCTCGGCCTCGTCCCTTTCCTGTTCCTGACCAGCGACCGCAGCCCCGGCGCCACGGCGGCGGCCAACGAGGCCGGCATCGACGACATGCTCTATAAGCCGCTCGACAAGACGCGGCTCGTCAGCGTGCTCGGGCGGATCCTGAAACGGCAACAGCAGATGAAGGCGCTGAGGCGTCACGAGAGCTCGGCAGCGAATACCAGCAACCGCTTCGCCGGCCCCTCCCTGCCGGCCCAAGTCGGCCCCTTCACGATCGCCGCCCGGCGGGTCTCGGCCGGCCAGCCGATCGATGTCAATGTGCTGGGCGGCGACCATATCTGGCATCGCCACACGCCGGATGGTTTCCAGCTGATGCTGTGCGACGCGATGGGGCATGGCGCCGGCGCCTGGCCGCTCGCCATGGCCAATCTGGGCTTCGTCAAGGGCGCCGCCATGAGCATGGGACCGGGCATCGGTCCCGGCATCTTCATCGCCACTCTCTCCGACCTCTTGAGCGACGAGGGCCTGCTGCAGGGGGCCACGCTCACCGCACTCGGCTGCTGGCTGCGCGACGACGGCAAGGTGGCGCTCGCCAATGCCGGCCAGCCGTCGCCGCTCCTCGCCGACCATGCCGGCATCACCGAGATCCCGCTCGAAGGCGGGCTCCTCGGCCTCATTCCCGGCCAGAGCTATGAGGAGAAAGTGCTCGAGCTCAAGCCTGGCAGCCGGCTGGTGCTGCTGACCGACGGCTTCATCGACGTCGCCGACCCGGTCGTGGCGGGCCTCGCAATAGGCTCGATCAAGGCCGACCTCACGGCGTTGGCCGACCGGCCGGTGCCGGACATCGCCGACGGGCTGCTGCGGGCGCATCTCCTGCGCAGCGGTGGCCGGACCGAGGATGACAGCATGGTCTGCGTCATCGGGCTCGGATAGAACAGTTCGATCTTTTTCGCGTGAAGCATCGACACCGGTTTCGCGGCAGGGTCGTTTCGTCCTATGCTGCCGGCGGCAAACATAATCGGAATAATCCGAACGCCGGAGGGAAGCATCATGGAACTGGCGCCTGACCACGCCGGATTTTCGGCGCGGCGGCTCGACCGCCTGACCGATCATCTCATGCGCAACTATATCGATCCGGGCAAGCTCGTGGGATGTCAGCTGGCCGTCGCCCGGCACGGCCACCTCGCTTACCATAGGAGCTTCGGGCTCAGCGATCGCGAGCGCGGCAAGAAGATGGAAGACGATACCATCTTCCGCATCTATTCGATGACCAAGCCGATCACCTCGGTGGCATTGATGATGCTCTACGAGCAGGGCTATTTTCAGCTCAACGACCCGGTCTCGCGCTTCATCCCGGAATGGCAGGACCACCAGGTCTGGGTGTCGGGCTCGGGCGAGGCGATGGTCACCGAGGCGCCGAAGCGGCCGATGAGCTTCCGCCATGTTCTCAGCCATTCGGGTGGCCTTACATATGGCGCCACCGACCACCCGGTCGACCAGGCCTATCGCGACGCCGGCATCCGCCGCGACCGCAGCGAACCGCTGGGCCTCTTCGTCCGCAAGCTCGCGAAGGTGCCGCTGCGCTATCAGCCGGGCGAACGCTGGATGTATTCCTTCTCGACCGATATTTGCGGCCATCTGGTCGAGGCGATCTCGGGACGGCGGCTCGACGATTTCTTCCGCGAAAACATCTTCGAGCCGCTCGGCATGGTCGACACGGCCTTCTCGGTGGCACCCGAAAACGCCCACCGTTTCGCCGCCAACTATCAGCGCCAGCCAAACAAGTCGCTGACGCTCATCGACGATCCGACGACCAGCGTGTTCCTGGAGCAGCCGGGCTTCCTCTCGGGCGGCGGCGGGCTCACCGGCACGATCGCCGATTATATGCGCTTCTGCGACATGCTGCGTCAGGGCGGCCGCCACGGCGGCCATCGCCTCCTGGGCTCGCGCACGCTCGAGCTCATGTGCAAGAATCATCTGTCCGGCGGCCAGGACCTGACCGATCTGGCGATCGGCAGCTTCTCCGAAACCACCAATGAGGGCATCGGCTTCGGTCTGGGATTCGCCACCACGCTCGACCAGGTCAAGCATGGCGGGCTCGGCGAAGGCGATTTCTACTGGGGCGGTGCGGCCTCGACCATCTTCTGGGTCGACCCCAAGGAAGATCTGATCGCGGTTTTCATGACCCAGCTGATGCCGTCGGGCACGTTCAACTTCCGCGGCCAGCTGAAGAGCATCATTTATTCGGCCCTCGAAGAATAGCGGGGTGAATCAGCGGGCGCGTTCACGCGCGCCCGCGCCGTTCAACTTTCCAGTGGCACCGCCAGCGCGCGAAGCGCATAGATTGTCTTCAGGGTCCGGGACATATCCGCGAATACTGGAGAACGAGATGTCAACTCTCGCCTTCGATCGTCAAAACAGCACAATAACGCTGACGGACGCCAGCAATAACAATGTCGGCAGCTGGGACGCCGCCAATAACGTCGATTCGCATAGCCTCGGTCCATGGCCGGACGGTGCCTACGGGTTTTCCTATCACAAATCGCACCCGGACGACGCGCCGGACTCGCCCTATGGCAGCTCCGGCATCTTCGTCTTCGAGGTGCCCGGGCGAACCGCGATGGGCGTCCATTCCGGCCGGCAGAATTCCACGGACGGCGCCGGGCGGACGGGATTTCAATATTGCACGGAAGGCTGCGTCCGGACGACCGATGCGGCCATGGCGATCCTGGTCGAGACGCACAATTTGGACGCAATCACCTCGCTCACGGTCGGCTGAGCACTATTTCGTTCCTTCCATCGCCGGCCCGGCCGCATAGAGTGCTGATGCGACGCCAAAGGCAGGGATGGTGAGAGATTGGATCGGTTTGAAGGCTGCGCTGCCCAGCTCCTGGGCGAGCATGAGACGAAGGCGCCATTTCGTCCCTTCGCCGCCGCGCACGGCATCCTGACGCTCGATGATGCCTATGACGCGCAGGAGGCGCTCGTCCGCCGGCGCGCCTTCGAGCCCGGTGCCGGCTACAAGATCGGCCTCACCTCGCCGCGCATGCAGGCCATGTGCGGCATCGACCAACCGGTCGCTGGCGTGATCGGGCCCGATCGGGTGCTGCCAAGCGGCGCGCGGCTCGACCCTGCCGAATTCGGCCGGCTCGGCATCGAGTTCGAGATCGCGGTGCGGATTGGCGAGGACCTCGCCGCCTTGGATCGCCCGCTCGAGATCGAGGAGATTGCCCGATCGGTCGACGCCGTGGCCCCGGCGATCGAGCTTATCGACGACCGCAACGCCGATTATGGCAGGCTCGAGGTGCTGTCGCTGGTCGCCGACAATGCCTGGAACGAGGGCATCGTGCTGGGCGAGTTCCGCACTTCCTGGCCCGATCTCGCCGCCATCGAGGGCCGCGTCGCGCGGAACGGCGAGCCGCTCGATCAAGGCAAGGGTGCCGATGTGCTGGGCCATCCCTTCGCGTCGCTCGCCTGGCTCGTCAACCATCTGGGCGCGCGCGGCCAAAGGCTTGGCACCGGCGCCATCGTCATGACCGGCAGCATCGTCACGACGAAGTTTCCGGCGCATGCTGAGCACTATCGCTTCGCGCTCGACGGGCTGGGTGCGGTCGAGCTGACGATTGCTTGAGGGAGAATGCCGGATGACCCGCTTCTATCAGCCGCCGCTCGACGGCCACGAAGACGACCCCTTCATGCGCGACGGCGAGAACCGGCTGATCCGCCGCGCCTATTGGCTCGATCTCAGCGATCGGTCGCTGCTGCTGATCATGACCCAGGGCCTCGGCAGCCGCCTCACGGCCGACGAAAAGCGCGCGCATCTCGCCGATATTCGCCGCCCGCAGCTCATCGACGAGATTCTGGCGCCCGAGATCCTGCCGCCGGAAGCGTGACCTGCTCGATCAGATGACGAGCCGCAGCCCCGACGGCAGCTCCTCCGGCAGTACGCCGGATCGCTGCATATACTCGACGGCCTTGAGGGCCTCGACGACATCGCGCGGGCGATAAGGCTTCTGCAGGCTCACTCCCCGCGGGCCGCCGGCCAGGCGATCGGGATCCAGCAACCCGGTCGCGAAGACGATGCCGATCGGCCCCAGCCGGGTCAGTTTTTCCGCCAGCACCCTGCCGTCATCGCCATGTGCCAGATGAAGATCGATGACCGCGAAATCGGGACGATGCAACTCAGCCAGCTCGACGCCCTTGGCAATGGTGGGTGCCACTCCGCATACTTCATAACCGTCGCTTACCAGTCCCATCTCGAGTGTCAGCGCGATCAGCGCGTCATCTTCCGCGATCAGAACCTTATACCGGTTCGCTGAACGACTGACTCGCGCGGGGGATTCCCCGCCACGTCAAATCGTGATTCATAGAGCGGCATGGTTTTGTGGAGCGAGCCATGCCCGCCTTGGCGATCCGGACTGACTTGAGTGCCGCCGATCTTCGGCAACATGCGAAGCGAGAGAAGAATCCCCGGGTGGCGCGCAGACTGCTGGCGATCGCCAATGCGCTGGACGGGATGAGCCGGGAAATGTCGGCGCGGCTCGCGGGCATGGATCGACAGGCGCTGCGTGACTGGGTCGTGCGCTACAATGAAGGCGGTCTGGAAGGGCTGCGCGATCGCTGGGGTCCTGGCCGACCGGCGGCGGTGAGCGAGGCGGAACTTGCCGCGGTGAAGGCGAAAATTCTGAGTGCTGCGGCCGGGGCTGGAAGCGGACAGCCGCTCTACCGGATCGTCGATGTGGCCGAGATGATCGAGAAGCGCACAGGGGTGCGCTACAGCGTCTCGCGGACGCACCGGATCATGCAGGCGATGAACCTGTCCTATCAGAAGACCCGTCCGGTCCATCCCCAAGTCGATCCGCGCGCTCAGCGGACATTCAAAAAAAGTTCGGGTCGCGGGTGAGGCGCATAGCCCGCCGCAAGGCGCCAGGGAAAAGGCTCGAAATCTGGTTCCAGGACGAAACCCGCGTCGGCCAGGTCGGACGAACCGGGAGGCTCTGGTTCGAGCGAGGCATCCGGCCCCGCGGCAGGCGGGACATGCGCCACCAGGCGGCCTGGATCTTCGGCGCCGTCTGTCCGGCGCGCGATACCGGCGTCGCCCTCGTCCTGCCCGTGGCGACCACAGAAGCAATGCAGCTCCTGCTATCCGAGCTGAGCCAGGCAGTCGCCCCGGACGCCCATGCCATCCTCGTCCTCGACAAGGCCGGATGGCACACCGCCAAGCGCCTCAAATGGCCGGACAACGTCTCGCCGATCCACCTGCCGCCCTACAGCCCTGAACTCAACGGCATCGAGCGCATCTGGCTCTACCTCAAAGAGCGCTACCTCTCCCACTGCGTCTTTGCTGACGCAGATGAAATCATCGACGCCTGCTGCGAGGCCTGGAACAAGCTCATCGCCGAAGCAGGCCGTATCCAGACCCTCGCGGCTTCATCCTGGGCCGAAAAGGTCAATCCTTAGAGGAACCGGTATTAGCCATCGACCCATCCATTTCGATCAAAGGTGCCCGATAATCAGCCTTTTCGTGCCCAGCGTCCCGCATGGCCGTCAGATGTTCGGTTCAAATGGTCAACGAATGCCTTCTTCGCTGAACTATCGGTTTATCATACGCATAAACGCGCCATGAAAATCAATCCATAGTTGTTAATCCAGAGTGGACGCGCCAGCGGCCGGCCGCCGCATTTGCCCGCTCGCGGAAAGATGGTTAGGCTGGCCTAATCGAATGCCGGGAAGCGGTGCTGAGGGAGGAAAGCGATGCGGTTCACCTGGTTCAACCTCATGCCCTGGCCCTATCTGCCGGATGATTTCCGGGAGAAGCATCGCTCCGTCTGGGTCGATATCGATTCCCGCCTGTTCGATCCGGTGAAGAGCCACGAGGTCTACAACACCTATATGGATCTTCTGGAATATGCCGGCACGCTGGGCTTCGACGGCATCGGCGTGAATGAGCATCACCAGAACGGCTATGGCCTCATGCCTTCGCCCAACATCATCGCCGCCGGTCTCGCCCGGCGGGCGCACGGAGGCGGCGCTGGTCGTGCTCGGCAACTCGATCGCACTCTACAACCCGCCGGTCCGCGTCGCCGAGGAGTTCGCGATGCTCGACTGCATCTCGCGGCGGGCAGGCTGGTCGCGGGCTTCCCGGTCGGCACCTCGATGGACACGAATTATTGCTATGGCCAGATCCCCTCGCTGACGCGCGAGAAGTATCAGCGAAGCGCACGATTTGATCATGCGGGCCTGGCACGAGCCGCGAGCCCTTCGCCTTCAACGGCCGCTACAACAAGCTGCGTCACGTCAATATCTGGCCGCGGCCGATCCAGCAACCGCATCCGCCGATTCATATCCCCGGCGGCGGCTCGGTCGAGACCTATGATTTCTGCATCGACAACACCTATTCCTACTCCTACCTCAGCTTCACCGGCTATATCCGCGCCAAGGCGCTGATGCAGGGCTATTGGGACCGGGTGGCGGAGCGCAACGCGCCCGACACCTCGCCCTATCGGGCCGGCTTCGCCCAGACCATCTGCGTCGCCGAGACCGATGAAGAGGCCGAGCGGCTCTACTGCGCCGCACGTGAACTATTTCTATAATCGCTGCCTGCACGTCTATCCGGGCTTCGCCGACGCGCCCGGCTACCGCACGATCAAGACCATCCAGAGCGGCGCCCTCTCGCAATACGCCCCCGCCGGCCGCGATTTCGCGACGCTGACCTGGAAGGACCTGATCGAGGGCGGCCATGTCATCGCCGGCAGCCCGGAGACGGTGCGCCAGCGCATGGAGGATCTGATCAAGGGGCTCCATGTCGGCAACATCTTCTGCCTGATGCATGTCGGCGACATGCCCGGCCGAGAAGTGCATGTACTCGACGAAGCTCTTCGCCGAGCAGGTCATGCCCAAGCTCAAGCATCTGTTTCCCGATCATGCGAGCGACGGTCGCTTCTGGTGCAAGCCGCTCGCGAAGCAGGCGGTGCCGGGCAGCTTGCCGCACGAGAGCGAGATCGCCGATCGCATCGGCGTTCCGGCCTGAGAGAGAGAAACGATGCTCGAGCTCAAGACCGTCGAGACCCCGCATGTGCCCGTCCGCTATCTCGAAGGCGGCAGCGGCACGCCGCTCCTCTTCCTGCATGGTGCCGGTGGCGCCACGGCCGAAGATCCGTTCCTGAAGGCACTGGCCCAGCGCTACCATCTCTATGCGCCGTTGCTGCCCGGCTATGGCGATTCTCTGGAATGCCCCGAGCTCCGCGAGATGCTCGATTTCACGCTCCATAGCTGGGACGTGGCGGACGCCCTCGGCCTCAAGGATCCGATCCTGGCCGGCCATTCGATGGGCGGCATGATCGCGGCCGAGATGGCGGCCGTCGCGCCGAACGACGTCTCGCGTCTGGCCCTCATCTGCCCGGCCGGCCTCTGGCTCGACGAGCATCCGATTCCGGACCTCTTCTCGCTGCTGCCCTACGAGTACCCGCAATACATGTTCCACGACCCGGCCGCCGGGGCCGCCATGATGACGGCCGGCATGTCGATCGACGATCCGGAGTGGCTGAAAAGCTTCCTCATCACCAATGCCCGCCAGCTCGGCATGGCCGGGCGGCTCTTGTTCCCCATCCCCGATCGCGGCTTGGCATCGCGGCTCTACCGGATCAAGGCGAAGACGCTGCTGATCTGGGGCGATTCCGATCGGCTGATCGTGCCGGCCTATGCCCATGCCTTCAAGAAGGCGATAAAGGGCGCCGAGCTCGTCTCCGTGCCCGAGGCCGGCCACGCCGTGACGCTCGAACGGCCGGACCTCGTACTGCAGGCGCTCGGCCGGTTCGGCTGAGGGCTATTTCGGTTCGGGCGAGCCGGTATCCGCAAAGCGGGCGAAGCGGTGAAGCGCTTCGCTCAGCACCTGGTCGACGATCGGCGCCCAATGCTCGGCCCCCTCGCGCATATAGCCGCCCACGATGTAGCTCTGGGTGATCTGCGTGCCGCCGCCTTCGGCCGGCTTCAGCGTCCAGCGAAAGACACCGTCGACGGCTTCGAAGCGGAGCGGCCCGAAGGCGCCGCGCGCCTCGATCATCTGGTCCGGCATGATGAAGGTGACCGTGAGGTGCTGGGCCATGCCGCCATTCGCCAGCCGTTCGCACCAGCAGCCGCCGACCTTGGGCTCGAGCGACAGGTTCGCGGCATCGTGCGAGAAGCTATGGCTGCCATCCCACCACGCCTCGATCTTGACGAGGTCGGCGAAGGCTTCGTGCGGGCCCGGATGCACGGTCACGGTCTCGACCACCTCGAACCCCTGCGGTGCGACCGACTTGACCTCGGCCATCGCCGGCTGGACCAGCGACAATCCCAGGAGTAAAGCGGCGAACGGCACTCTTCTCATGCTGGTCCCCCTGATCTCGGCGCTTCACCATTGCAAGCCACGCAAGAGCGGTGTCGCGCTCGTTCAAATTTAACTTGCGATTCTCGATCGACGCTGGATTATTGGGCCGTCAACAAGCACCTTAGGTAGTGTGACATGCCCGCCCGCGCCTTTCTCGCCACCGCGCTCCTACTGCTCTCCATTCTTCCGGCCCGCGCCCAGACCGATCAGTATCTTGCCACGATTGGTGCCAATAACGCAGTGGCCGGAAACGGCAATAACAGCCTCCGCCAGCCGACCAGCATCGTCGTCGATCACGTCCACAACCGCGTGTTCGTCGCCGACTCCGAGAACAACCGGGTTCAGGTCTACGATTCGACCGGCCTCTCATTCATCGCGACGATCGGATCCACCTCGGGCCTGGCCGGCGCCGACAATGCCCATTTCGATCTTCCGGGCAGCGTGGCGATCGACGAGGCGAGGAACCATCTTTTCGTCGCGGATACGGAGAACGACCGGGTCCAGGTCTTCGATACCGGCAGCTTCGCCTATGTCGCGACGATCGGCGGTCTCATCGCACCCGACAGCGTGGCCGTCGATCCCGTCAACGGCAACCTGCTTGTCGTGGATGTCGGGAACCTGCGCATCCAGGTCTACAGCACCGCCACCTTGGCGCTCACAACGAGCATCGGCAAAGGCGGAACCACCGAGCCCTTCCTCGGCCCCGTGGCCGTGTCGGTCGATACGACGCGGGGACGGCTCCTGGTGCTGGATGGGACGCAGAATTGCGTCTTCGTGCTCGATAGCCAAAGCTTTGCCGCCTCGGGGACGAAGTTCGGCAGCTGCGCGATGCTGTCGCTCACCCAGATCGACGAAGGCCTGTTCGATTTCGGCGTCGCGGCCGATCCCGCGAAGGATCGCATCCTCCTGAGCGATACGGTGAACAACCGGATCCTGGTCTTCAATGCCGACAATTTCGCCCAGACCGGCACGATCGGCACGACCACGACCAGCACCGACAACAGTCATTTCGATTTCCCCTTCGAGCTCTATGCCGACCAGGAGACCGGTCGTCTCTATGTCGCCGACACGCTCAACAACCGCGTCCAGGTCCTTGGCGAACCACTGCCGACACCCCTCGCCGCCGCCGTGCTGCCAGGCAGCCGGTCGGTCGAGGTCGGCGCCTCGCCAACCGTGTTCGCGACCATCCTCAATGCGGGTGCGGCCAGCCTCAACCAATGCGAGATCGGCCTGCCGCCCTCGGCGCCGAGCACGCTGAGCCTGAGCTACCAACCGACCGATCCCAGCACCAATGCGGTGAACGGCCCGACCAACACGCCGCTGACGATCGCCGGCCATGGCTCGCAATCCTTCGTGCTGACCTTCAGCAGCCCGACCCCGCTGACCACGCTCACCCAGCCCTTAACCTTCGTCTGCGCCGGGGCGTTGCCGGCCGCCGTGACGCTCGGCGTCAATACGATCGATCTCAGCGTCAATCTGATCGGCGTTCCCGACGTGATCGCACTCGCGGCGACCAACCCTGACAATGGCATCCTGACGGTGCCGTTCTCGCAAGGCCAGGCCGGCGCCTTCGCCGTCGCCACCGACAATATCGGCCTGGCGGCAACGCTGAATGTTAGCGTCGACACCGGCGGCACCAGCCTGCCGCTCTCGGTTGCGATCTGCCAGACCAATCCGACGACGGGCGCCTGCCTGTCGCCGGCCGAACCCACGATCTCGGCCACGATCGCAACCAATGCGCAGCCGACCTTCTCGATCTTCGCCACCGCCAGCGGCTCGATCCCGCTGCAGGCGGCGACGAACCGGGTCTTCGTCCGCTTCAAGGATGGCAGCGGCAACATCCGCGGCTCGACGAGTGTCGCGGTTGCGACCGATTGAAACGCGGTCGCGTGCAGGTGAGATAACGTCCTTATAAACCTCGCCTTAAGCAGCACCAGTGGATGATCGGGGCCTGCGCCGCGCTCGCGGAGCCCCCATCGGAGACGCCGCTTGACTGCTCGACATCCTCTGCTGCTCGTCGAGGACAATCCGTCGATCGCCCGGGTCTATCGCGAATATCTGCGCCGCGGCCCGTTCGAGACGACCCATTGCGAGACCGGTGCGGAGGCGCTGGCTGCGCTGGCCGCAATCGATTTCGCGGTGGTTCTCCTGGATCTTCAGCTGCCGGACATGACCGGTCTCGAGATCCTGAAGCGTGTGGCATCCGAGCGGCCGAAGACCGTCGTCATCGTCATCACCGCGAACGGCTCGATCAATATCGCCGTCGAGGCGATGCGCGAGGGTGCCGCCGACTTCCTGGTCAAGCCCTTTGCACCCGAGCGGCTGCTGGTCACGATCGAGCATGCGCTCGAGCGGCAGAGCCTGAAGCGCATCGTCAGCAGCATGCCCGCGCCGAGCGAGGATGACCGGTTCGGGGGCTTCATCGGCAATTCACTGGCCATGCGCGGCGTCTACCGCATCATCGACATCGCCGCCCAGTCCAAGGCGCCCGTCTTCATCACCGGCGAGAGCGGCACCGGCAAGGAGCTGGCCGCCGAGGCCATCCATGCCCGCAGCCCACGCCGCGACAAGGCCTTCATCGCGCTCAATTGCGCGGCATTTCCGAAGGATCTGATCGAAAGCGAGATCTTCGGCCATGTCAAAGGCGCCTTTACCGGCGCCGTCTCGGACCGCGAGGGGGCCGGCAGCCGCGCCGATGGCGGCACGCTGTTCTTCGACGA
Source organism: uncultured Alphaproteobacteria bacterium (assembly GCA_963762435.1). Classification (GTDB taxonomy): domain Bacteria; phylum Pseudomonadota; class Alphaproteobacteria; order ATCC43930; family CGMCC-115725; genus JAXDMU01. Next base: position 272,308 of record CAVXLN010000003.1, read on the forward strand.
GATCTGCGAGATGGATATCGGGCTGCAGGCCAAGCTCCTGCGCTTCATCCAGACCGGCAGCTTCACCAAGGTCGGCGGGGCCCAGCCGCAGAAGGTCGATGTCCGCTTCGTCTCGGCCACCAATCGCGACCCGCTGAAGGAGGTCGAGGCCGGCCGGTTCCGCGAGGATCTCTATTACCGCCTTTATGTCATGCCGCTGATGCTGCCGCCGCTCCGCGAGCGTGGCACCGACCTGCTGATCATCGCGCGCCGCTTTCTAGTCGATTACGCGCAGGAGGAAGGCCGCAGCCTGACCCAATTCTCGCCCGAGACCGAGCGGATGCTGATCGACTATGGCTGGCCCGGCAATATCCGCCAGCTGCAGAACGTCGTGCGCCAGGTCGTGCTGCTGAATGACGGCGAGATCGTCACCCCCGACATGCTGCCGCCGCCGCTCGGCACGCCGAGCTTCGCCCATATGCCGGCGATGACCGTGACGCCGGGGCCCGCAGGCTTCACGCCGCCGCCCTCCTCTGCGCCGTCGGAGGCCGCCTCCTTCTCGCTCGATGACATGGAGCGCGAGCTGATCGAGCTGGCACTCGAGCAGGCCCAGGGCAATGTGCTCCAGGCGGCGGCACGCCTCGCCATCAGCCCGTCGACCCTCTATCGCAAGCGCGAGCAGCTGCCGCCGCCCAGCGGCCGCGCCGATGCCCCGCGCAGCGTGCGTGAGGTGAAGCCGCTCGCCGTCGCCGAGGCCGAGATGATCCGCGCCGCCATCGCCGCCAGCGGCGGCAATATCGCCCGCGCCGCCGGCCTGCTCGGCATCAACCCCTCGACGCTGTATCGTAAGATGCAGCCGAAGGAGATGGCGTGAGGCCGTCTCCCGGTGCTGGGAGATGAGGCGAGGATGATCGGCGGGTTCGAACGCATCAACAGGCAGCTGGCCGACCGGCTCGGCGCGCCCGGCATGCTGGTCGAGCTGATCGAGCAAGGCTGGCCGGTGGTGGCCGCCATCCGCGGCGGCCTGCCCGCGAGTGCCGTGCAGGATCTGGTGCGGCTGGCCCGCGCCAATGGCGGCGAGACGCTGCTGCTGGGCGACGCGCGCAGAGAGCCGCATCTCGCCGACCATCCGATCGTGCGCGCCCGGCGCGGCGTTCGCTTCCTGGCCGTGACACCGATCCTCAAACCCGACGGCACGCAGATCGGCACGCTGGCCGCGTTCGGCGCGCTGCCGCACGAGATCCTGCCGGCCGATGCCGGCATCATGCGCGAGGCCGCGACCGAGCTTGCCGCCTCTGTCGAGAGCGGCGAGACGGCGGCCGAGCATTGGCAGCTGGGCGCCATCCTGGCGGCGAGCCGCGACCGCTATCGCTCCGTCATCGACAGTCTGAGCGAAGTCGTCTTTCAGATCGACCAAGCCGGCCGCTGGCGCTTCCTCAACCGCGCCTGGAGCCGACTCGCCGGCGAGGAAGTGACGGACGCGCTGGGCCGCAAGGCGCTCGGCCGCGCCGCGGCCGAGGACCGGCACGGGCTGCTCCAGCTCTATCGGGCACTCAAGGCTGGTGCGCCCCAAGCCGAGCCGCACGAGTTCCGCTATCTCAGTACCGACGGCACCACCCGCTGGGCCGAGATCACCGCCTTCCCGGCCTATGACGAGGTCTCGGGCGCGCCGCTCGTCGCCGGCACGCTCCGGGATGTGACCGAGGCGCGCGAGACCGAGGCTACCCGCAAGGCGGCGCGCGAGGCGACCGACCGCGCGAACCGCGCCCGAGCCGAGTTCCTGGCGACCGTGAGCCACGAGATCCGCACGCCGATCAACGGCGTCGTCGGCATGACCGGCCTGTTGCTCGACACGCAGCTGACCCCCGAGCAATGGCGCTATGCGAGCACGCTGCGGACCTCGGCCGAGCATCTCCTGCAGATCATCAACGACATTCTCGACTATTCGAAGATCGATGCCGGCAAGCTCGAGTTCGAGCATACGCGCATGCGGGTGAGCGAGATCGTCGACAGTGTCATCGCCATCACGGCCCCCAAGGCCGGCGCCAAGGGCGTCGAGATCAAGCGCATCGTGCCCGCCACCCTGCCGCACAATCTCCTGGGCGATCCGGGCCGGCTGCGGCAGATCCTGCTCAACCTCGTCGGCAACGCGGTCAAGTTCACCGATCATGGCAGCGTCACGGTCGAGCTCGAGATCCGCGACGAGACGAATACCGGCGCCTCCCTCGTCATGATCGTGACCGATACCGGCGTCGGCATTCCGGCGGATGCTATTCCCGGCCTCTTCTCCGAGTTCAGCCAGGTCGACAGCTCCGTCTCGCGCCGCTTCGGCGGCACGGGCTTGGGCCTCGCCATCTGCAAGCGGCTGCTGGACGGCATGAAGGGCGCGATCGCGGTCGAGAGTGCCGTCGGCATCGGCAGCATGTTCCGCTGCACCGTGCCGCTCGAGAAGGATCCGAACCTCGATCCGGAGCTGCCGGTCGTCGAGCCTGAGCCCGCCGTCGCCGCTTTTGCGCTCAGGGGCCGCGTGCTGGTGGCCGAGGACAACCCGGCCAACCAGCTGATCATCGCGGCCGTGCTCGACAAGTACGGGCTCCGCGTCGATCTCGTCTCGAACGGCGTCGAGGCGGTCAATGCCGTGCGCAGCTTCCCCTACGATCTGGTGCTCATGGACATGCAGATGCCGGAGATGGACGGGCTCGAGGCGACGTTGGCGATCCGGCGCCTGGGCGGTAAGGCGGGATCCATCCCGATCATCGGCGTCACCGCCAACGCCTTCAAGGAAGACCATGACCGCTGCCGCGAAGCCGGCATGCAGGATATCGTCACCAAGCCGTTCCGCTGGACCGATCTCGCCAAGCGCATGGCGCCATGGCTGCCCGCTTCGGACCAGCCCCCCGTCGAGCCGGCATCGGACGAGGCGGCACCGACGCCGCTCCTCGACGGGCTCGCGGTCGGGAGCCAAGCCGTCTATGACAAGCTCGTCAGCGAGGTCGGCCAGGAGGCGGCCCTTGCCATCACCGACGTGTTCCTGCGCGACAGCCGGGCGCGGGTCGGCCGCATGGCGGATCATGCCGCATCGGAGGATGCGATGGCGCTGGCGCGCGAGGCCCATGCCTTGAAGGGCTCGGTCGACATGCTGGGCTTCGAGCGGCTGACCCTCCTCGCCTCGATGCTGGAGATGGCCGGCAAGGAGGGGGCGGATGCCGCCGAGATATCCAGCCTCACCGCCAGCCTCAAGACCGAGTTCGTGTCGGTCGAGCAGCTCTGCCTCGAGCGGCTCGGGCGGACCGCTTATACCAAATCTCGGTGATCGCGACCGATCACCGAGGCCTCAGTCGCCGGGCGCCCACATCCGTGGGCTCGGCTTTCGCGCCATAGGGCGCGCGCGCACTTGCTCGCGATACCGGATCCCAGTGAGTCATGCTCACCGGGATCCGGTATTAGACAAACAATTTCAGGAAATTTCAGGTCCCTCTTAAGGACGGCACGGCCTTTAGGCCGCAATGATCGACGGGTCGCCTCCGGAGACCCTTGCCATGATGCTGCGCCTTCTCTCCACCGGGTTCGCCGTCTATGCCTCGGCCGTCATGGCCGCCGCCCGGGCGGAATCGCCGCTCGTGACGAATGCGACGCCGATGCAGCCCGGCGTCAATCAGGGGTCGGCCGACAGTTTCCGGGGCGATCACATCTGGTACTTCTTCGTTCAGCCCGGCGCGTTCCGGTTGACGGTTCAGATGCTGGGCATGAGTGGGGATTCCGCCCTCGCGGGCACGATCGGCACGGCGATCACGCTGGTGCCGACCTCGCCGCACAGCCATTTCACCGCGGCCAAGACCGCCAATGGCACGGTCTATAGCGGCACCGTCGACCAGCCGACCAAGGTTTATATCCTTATCGAGCCGCCGCACAGCTCGCTGGTGCGGTCGGCGCGCAACTACGTCCTGGAGGCGACGGGGCAAGTCAGTTTCGGCGGCGGGGGCGCCGGGGGCGACCCGATCGTCGGCACCTATATTTCGAAGCGCAACGATTACGGCGCCACGAAATTCATGGCCGATGGTCGGGTCGTCACCTCGAGCGATGCGGTCGGGCGCTGGGCGCTGTTCGATGCCGGGACGCAACTCTACAATATCCGGATCGGCGGCGATCGCCTGGCGGTGAAGCTGTTGCCCGGCCGTGGCCTGATCGAGCCGAGCAACGACTACGTGATCTTCGAGACGGCGGGCTGACAATCGCGGGTTACGGCCCGCAGATCGAAACCTCAGCTGCGCCGCACGCCGCCAACTGCTCCGGCGCACCCTTGGCGAAGAGCAGCACGAAACCAGTCAAGAGTAGTGCCGCCACGAAGCAGCGCAGCATCGTCGGCGGCGCGCTGTGCCGTTGGGACGCCGCACCCGGCGCCCGCGCATCGCCGCTGACCGAGCCCATTCCTGTCGTGATATCCGCCAATTTTTCCTCCTGCACTTTTCCGGCTGATTTGATGACCGTCGTTTCACGGTGTGGCATTCTGCCCCAGCGGCTGGGCCCGGTCCTGAACCGGGCGCTGAAGTTTTGTGAAGAGTGCTGGGAGGCAGCGTGGCGCAACGCCCGGTTCGGCGTTACCGGTTCGGCCGATACGAGCTGTGGTCCGACCAGAGGCGGCTGCTGGCCGACGGTGCCACCGTGCCGCTGGGATCGCGCGCCCTCGACCTGCTGGAGGCGCTGGTCGAAGCGGCGGGGGCACTCGTCGCGAAGGACACGCTCATGGACCGGCTGTGGGGGCATGTCGCGGTCGGCGACAACACCCTGCAGGTCCATATGTCGGCCTTACGCCGGGCGCTGGGTCCCGATGCCGGCGCCATCGTTACCGAGCAGGGGCGCGGCTATCGCTTCGTGGCGCCCGTGACGGCGCTCGAAGCGGCATCCCTGCCGACACCGGACGAGCAGCCCGGCCCGGCGCCGCTTGCCAACCTGCCCCAGGCGCCAGCCCGGCTGATCGGGCGGGATGCGGATGTGGCGGCCGTGACGGCGCTGCTCGGGCGCGAAAGGCTGGTGACCATCACGGGGCCGGGCGGCATCGGCAAGACCACGCTGGCGCTGGCGGTCGGGCGCGCGGTACTGGCCGACCAATCGGCGGATTTCCCGGACGGCGTCTGGTTCGCGGAGCTGGCCGGTCTCGAGGATCCGGCCCTGGTGCCGAGCACGGTCGCCACAGCGCTGGGCTTGCGCCTGTCCGGCACGGTCACGGCCGACGCGCTGGCGGGGGCTCTCGAACAGCGGGCGCTGCTGCTGCTGCTCGACAATTGCGAGCATGTCGTGGCCGAGGCGGCGGCGCTGGCCCAGCACCTGATCGAGGCGGGACCGGGGCTGCGCGTGCTGGCGACGAGCCGCGAGGCCTTGAGGGCCGCAGGCGAGCAGATCCATGCGCTGCAGCCTTTGGGACTGTCGCCGGCGCCGGTGCGGGGGGCGGAAGATGCGCTGACGGCCCCCGCGATCGAGCTCTTCGTCGAGCGCGCCCGCGCCGCCGATGCGGGATTTGCCCTCGATGACCGGAACGCCCAGACGATCGCCACCATCTGCCGGCGGCTCGACGGCATAGCACTCGCTTTGGAGCTGGCCGCGACGCAAGTGCCGCTCTTGGGCCTGGAGGCGCTCGAAAGCCGGCTCGATGAGCGGTTCCGCGTGCTGGTGAGCGGGCGGCGCACGGCGCTGCCGCGGCATCAGACGCTGCGGGCCGCCCTCGATTGGAGCCATGATCTCTTGGCCGAGGATGAGCGGCTGCTGCTGCGGCGGCTCGCCATCTTCAGCGGGCTCTTCACGCTGGCCGCGGCCGAGACGGTGGCGGCCGATGAGGCGCTGCCGGAATGGGAAATCATCGGCCCGCTGACCTCGCTCGTCGCGAAATCGCTCCTGGTGCTGGATCGTACGGAAGGCGAGGCGCGCTATCGCCTGCTCGAGACGATGCGCGCCTATGCGCTCGAAAAGCTCGAGGCGGCAGTCGAGACGGCCGCCCTTCGGCAGCGTCACGCCGCATATCAGCGCCAGCTCTGGGAGGGGCTCAGCAACCGGCGCGTCCACATGCCGGAGCCGGTCTGGCATCCGGCCGTGGCCCATCTGGTCGATGACGCGCGGGCCGCCCTCGATTGGAGCTTCGGACCGGACGGCGCGGTGGCGGACGGTGTGGCACTCGCGGCCGCGACCCGATCGCTCTGGCCGACGCTGGGGCTGGGCTCCGAAGGCGAGCGTTGGGCATCCTTGGCCCTGGCGCGGGCCGATGCAGCGACACCGCCGGTCATGGTCGGCTGGCTGTGGCATAGCGTGGCCAAGCTCAAGGACGATACCGGGCTCGAAGCGTCGATCGAGGCCGGGCGAAAAGCGATCGAGATCTTCCGGGCCGTGAGCGAGCCGGTCGGGCTGGCGCTGGCGCTGTGCACGGTGGGCGAGTGCCTGGTGTTCCTGGGCCGCAACGACGAGGCCGAGCCGCTGCTGCTGGAAGCGCTGGATTTGCTGCGCACGACGCAAGTGCCGATCGCCGAGATCAGCCTCAATTTCGCGCTGGGCTCGATCCGCACGCAAGAGGGCGCCATAGCCGAGGCGAAGGCGCTGTTCGCACGCGCGCTGCAGGTTGCCGCAACCAGCGGCGAGACGCGCATCGCGCTGATGCTGACTGTGAATCTGGCCTCGGCCGCGTACAGCATGGGCGATTATGACGAGGCGGCCGAGCGCTGCCGCGCCGTGCTCAAGGCGGTCGAGCACACGCCCAACATCTCGGCCCGGGCGCTCGCCTGGGTCAATCTGGTGGCGGCCCTGATCGGGCGCGGCGATCTCGACGACGCTTTGAATGCGGCGCGCGAAGGGATGCCGCATGTGCGCAAGGCGGGGGTGCAGCTGGCTTTCCTCGACTATCTGGCGCTCCGGGCCGGCCGCGCCGGCCGGCTCGAGACGGCGGCACGGCTGCTCGGCCACGCCAACGAGGCGGCCCGGCAGCATCGCTTCGACCGGCATTTTCACAGTTTGCGCGTCGTCGCCGAGCTCGAGACGCTGCTCGAGGCCGAGTTGGCACGAGAGCGGCTGGCCGCACTCGAAGCCGAGGGGGCGGCACTCAGCGAGGATCAGACGCTGGCGCTGGCGCTGGCGTGATGTGCGGGAAACGCCACCTCACCTTCCCCTTGCTGACGCAATGGGCCCCTTCCCCTGCCACGCGCTTGGCGCGTGGCTTGCTTCGCAAACGGAGCGCCGCGCTTTAGCGCGCGCTCCCCCAAATTGGCGGAGAGGAGATTTTTAGCCATAGCTCTCCTCTCCGCCCCAGGTGGGGCGGAGAGGCCGGGTGAGGTGGGGAACGCTCGGAATCACCCGTCCGGCGGCGTGTGATAGCGTAGCCGGTTCCACTCATAAAGCGGCATGCCTTGACCTCGGAACGGCTGCGGCTCCGGCTGTGGCGCTGGCCGCGGCGGCGGCTCGGGCGCTTCTCTGCCCTCGTTGATGAACCAGCCTTTGTGCTGCCAGACCGAGAGCTCGACGGGGATGCCGAGCTCGTCGCAGAGGCCGATGATGACGTCGCCGACCCGGATGGTGAGGAGCTCATCCTCGATATCCGGGTCCATGAGACGCTCGTGCAGATCGGTCAGCAGGCTCTCGGGTTCCGATGTGGCCTCGACCATCAGGGCGACATCACGGGCGACCTGGTGCTTCTTGGCGCGCAGACGTGTCGTCTCTATCGCCTGCTCGCGATCTTTCGTTTGGCGCTTCTCCGCACTCTTCGCCTTCATCTCGGCAAGCTTCGCCTTGAAGGCCAGGGTCTGGCGGATCGAGCGGGCGACGCGCGTGAAAGCGAGGCTGAGCTCCGCGCAATCGGCATCGCCGGCGGCCGCGATCCGCTCCTTGAGCGTCGCTGCCACCGCCAAGCCGAGCTCGGCCAGCTCTTCCAGGATCTCGCGATCCCGCTCCGTCTCCACCGCTCCACCTCCTTGTTCATCAATATGAACAAATAAGGAACATGACGGCGGCCGATAGGTCAATCCCTGCTGGATTCCGTCCTGTGCATAAGTCGGCTCACACCTCCGTCAGCCGGACGATCACCGGCTGGCCGTCCATATACTGGCCCATCTCGCGGCCCAAGGTCTTGTAATGCTCGCTGGCGCGGTGGGCGGCGACGGCGTTCTGGTCGACATAGCGTTCCATGAAATGGAATGTGGCGGGCTGGTCCGAGCGGCTGAGCTCGTAAAGCTTGCAGCCGGGCTCCTCGGCATTGACCTTGGCGACGAGCTGCTTCGCCACCTTTTCGAAATCCCCTTCGCTGCCGGGCTTGACCTTGATCGTCACGAACGCTGCGAGCATCGAGCTTTCCTCCCTGTTTCTTGATGATGCATTGATAGCCTGGCCGTGACGGTAAGCGCTAGAAGTGCTTGACGTTCCCGTGGGTGTCCTCGGCCCCGGACGACGCGGCCATAGATGATGCCCGCGATGCCATTATCGTGGCCGTGATTGTTCGAAATCATGCAGCGGCCGTGGCCATCCTTGCGCGTGATCTTGTGGGCGTCGATATAGCGGCCCCTCACCTTGCAGAACACGATATCGCCCACCTCATAGGTTTCCTGGCGCACATAGGTGTTCGGTGAAGGGTTGCTGAGGATGGGCAACATCGAATTGCCGCTGCACCGCATCGTGCCGATGCCATGGTCATCGAGATCGCGCAGAAGGCGATCGTATTTGGATGTCATTTGTTCTTTCCCCCGGCTCCGGGTCCGGGCATTTCGTTTCTCTTTCAGGTTCCTTCCCCTAGCACCGAGACAGTGGTCCGGCAAGCATCGCAGGCTGTGGCGACTGGCCATCCAGATGGGCAAGGCTCCGGAAGGTCACCGACCACCTCGTCACCGCCATCTCGGCTATACTGTGCTCCCACTCCCAGCGCGCCTCGCCGCAGAGGTGATATGCGGCGCGCGGTTTCAACGGCGCCTTGGCGCGGATGAACCCTCGATCGGCGCGCTTCCGGAAGCGCAGGGTCGCCTCGGCGCCGAGCGAGACGCCGATGACATGCTCGAACATCGGCCGGTCGCGATGCCAGCCGATTCCGGCACCGGGGTCGTACCGGATCAGCAAGGCTTGAACGAGATCCTCGTCACCGAGACCGGCGAAGGAAGCGGCGCGCGCTCGCAAAGGCAGGAGGAAGTCCGGGATGGGTGTGGCCCGCTCGTACGCCGCCCTATCATAGTCGTAGCGCCAGCCGAAGGCGGCGGTCAGTCTTTTGCCGAGAAAGCCCTGGAAGCGGAAGGGTGTGAGCTCGACCGCATCGATGCGGCGGATGAGCTCGGCCGCTTCCTCGGTGCTGACGATATCGTCATGCTGATCGAGGCCGGGCAGGATGGGGGCGCCGAACAGGTCGCCCTGCGATGCGGAAAGAGCCATGCGCGAAAGATGGTGTCGCGGCACGCGATTATCGACGGGCGGCGATCATGCCCCATCGTGTTCGCAACACGCCTTGGCCGTCGCGCGCCGCCATCATCAATACCGGCTCGAAGCAGATCGAGGGCGGCGATAGCGATTTCTATGTGATCTGCCCGGACGATACCGTGTCGTCCGAGCTGGATGCGGCCCGGATCCTGTGGAGTGGCGGCGACATGACCGAGAACCGGCCCGCCCTCTCGCGCTGACACCCGGACTGGACCCAACGCTTCGACGCCTTCGTGGCGCAGCAGCAAAGGAAATAGATGAACAAGTGCAAATGCGCGGCTGGTTCGCTTATTCGGCTACCGGGTTCGGCACTCGGTACAAAGCGCCGCTGTAGGATCCGCCCGGACCGTCATCGACGGCCGTGACGTAGATCGACTTTCCATCCGGCGCGATGGCCAAATTCGTGTGATGCGCCGCCGGCAAATCGAGCTGGGCGACACGCTTGCCATCAGGAGAGACGACGGCGAGGCCGCCGCCCTCGTACAAGGCGACGAATATATTCCCGCGCTTGTCCATGCGGATGCTGTCCGGGCTGTAGAGCCGGTTCGTGCCTCCGGCCAAGATATCGGCGAGTTTCACCAGCTCGTGCTGATCGCCGAGCGTGCCATCGGCCGATATTGCGAAGGTCAGCAGCCGCCTGGCCCGGGACTCGGCGACGTATAGGCGCTTGCCGTCCGGCGAGACGACCACCCCGTTCGAGAAATGCATGCCGGTAGCAACCTCACGGACGCTGCTGTCGGCGCCGAGATAGAAGACCTTGCCGGGAACGCGCCCCTCCGAGCCCGACGCCGAGAAATACACGCCGCCCCTGGCATCGGTGGCAAGATCGTTCGGTCCCACCAGTGGGTGGCCCAAATCGTCCCGAGCGATTGCCCGGCGGCTTTCCCCGTTAAGGGAGATTTCCTCCACGGTGCCGCCGTCGAAGCAAGCGACGAGCAAGCCGGCAGGCACCTCGACTAACCCGTTCGCGCCGCAGCCATCCTTCTGCCAGACGGTCTCGACCTTGCCGCCGACGAGCCGCAGCACCTTCGAGGATGAATAGTCGACGAAATAGAGCGTATCCCCGACGAAGATGGTCCCCTCGAGGAATCCCAGACCCTGGGCGACGATCTCGGCATCGGCAGCACGCGCTGCCGGGCCTCCCCTCAGGATCGCAACGAAGACCATGGCGGCGAGCGAGATGTGCCGTGTCTTCTGCTTGGTCATCGCAGCGGTCTCCCGGGTTTCTAGAGCGGATCGCGATCAGACGAAAACGTCCGACCGCGTGAATCCGCTCTAGATTCAAATAGATAGAGACCGATTCAGCGACCAGACCGGGCCGGTCTGGTCGCATCGGGCTCTAGAGAGAGCCGATGTCGTAGCACAAGACCACCAGCCGCGCTTGACGGTGCTCGTTTATATAGGTAGCCTACCTATATGAACTCCCCTGAATCAACGGCCCTGGCGGAAGAGCTGCGGCCGGCCTTGTTGCGCCTTTATCGCCAGATGCGGCGGGATTCCGAGGCGCATGGCTTGTCGTTGTTGCAGAACATGCTGATCGGGCTGATCCAGCGCCGGCCGGGCATCACGGTGGGCGAGCTCGCCGAGATCGAATGCCTGCGCGGGCCGACGATGAGCGGGCATGTGAAGCAGATGGAGGCGGCCGGGCTCGTCATGCGCGAGCCGCGCGATCCCTCGGATCGGCGGCGGGTCGGGCTGGTCGTGACCGAGCGCGGGACGGCCCTGCTCGAAACGATCCGGCGGCAGCGCACCGATTGGCTGGCCGAGCGGCTGGAACGCCTCGACGCGGCGGGGCAGCAGGCGATCGCTGCCGCTCTCGGGCCGCTTGCGGCGCTGGGGCAATGATGGACGCGCGCGTCGGCGAGACGGCCGGCTCGGCCGAGGAAGAGGAAGCGCCGCCGGCCACGGCGCGCGAGATCCGGCTGGTCTATTCGGGCTTCATGCTGGTGCTGGGCCTGGCCTCGCTCGATCAGAGCATCGTGGCGACGGCGCTGCCGCGGATCGTCAGCGATATCGGCGGCGTCTCGCACCTGTCCTGGGTGGTCACGGCCTATATTCTGAGCTCGACGGCGACCATGCCGCTCTATGGCAAGCTCAGCGACCAATATGGCCGCAAGCGCATGATCTATGCCGGCGTGCTGATCTTCCTGCTGGGCTCCGTGCTGGCCGGGCTGGCGCAGACCATGGGGCAGCTGATCCTGTTCCGGGCGATTCAGGGGGTGGGCGCCGGCGGCCTCTTGCCCCTGGCGCAGATCACGATCGCCGATCTCATCGCGCCCCGCGAACGCGGCAAGTATCAGGGGCTGATCGGCGCCGTCCATGCGATCTGCAGCATTGCCGGGCCGGTGCTGGGGGGTGCCATCACCGAGCTCCTGTCCTGGCACTGGATCTTCTATATCAACTTGCCGTTCGGGATTGCGGCACTTCTGCTGATCGGCGTGGCGCTGAAGCGGCCGCAGAAGAAGCGCGCGCACCGGATCGATTATCCGGGGGCGCTGCTGCTGGCGGGCTCGACCGTGGCGCTCCTGCTGGTGCTGACGCTGGGCGGCACGACCCTGCCCTGGGCCGATCCCGGCACGCTCGGGCTGTTGGGGGCCGCCGTGGCATTGGCAATGCTCTTCGTCATGCGCGAGCGAGTGGCGCCGGAGCCGATCGTGCCGCTCCATCTCTTCCGCAACAAGGTGTTCGTGATCGCGAGCTTCGTGCTGGCCTGCACCTTCATGGGGCTGACGGCGGCCACCGTGTTCTTCCCGCTGTTCTTCCAGGTGGTGCTGGGCGTAAAGGCGGCGAATTCCGGGCTGTTGACCGGGCCGCTGCTGATCGGCCTGGTCGTGGCGGCGCGAGTGAATGGCGGGATGCTGGCTCGCACGGGGCGGTATAAGCCGATGCAGCTCGTCGGCCTCGGCATGGCGGTCGTGGCGTTCGGCGTGCTCGCCTGGGGCACGCGCGAGGGGTTCGGCATCCCCGTGGTCGAGCCGGCGCTCGTCGTGCTGGGCTACGGGCTCGGCATGGTCATGCCGAATATGACGATCGCCGTGCAGAATGCCGTGCGGCAGGACGATATGGGGACCGCGACGGCGACGCTCGCCTTCTTCCGCTCGCTGGGCGGCGTGCTGGGCGTGGCGGGCTCCGGCGCCATGCTGGCCGGGCGGCTTAAGAGCGAGTTCCAGTCGGGGGCGCTGCCGGCCGGCGTCGACGGCAAGGCGCTGTTGGATGGCGGCATCCAGCAGATCCTGGCGCTGCCGCCCGCGGCGCATGATGCGGTGGTCGAGATCTATCGCCAGGCGATAGCACTGTCCTTCATGGCGGGCACGGTGACGACGGCGGTGGGGTTTGTGGCGCTGGTGTTCATTCCGGAGTTGACGCTGCGGTCGGGGCGGCGGGCAGGCTAGAAAGGCCGACCGCTCGGAGATTGATCGCGCAGAATGATCCACCTAAGATGGGCTATACTACCGACGATAGTGCCGTACCTTCTGGATAGCCTGCCTCGAGATGCAAGACTGGACGTCGCCGAAAGAGCTGGATCAGCCATTGCCGCGCCGGACCGGCCTGCCGAAAGCCGGCGCGTTCATTCTGCTTGCGATCGCCGGCGCATTCTTCGTCGTGAACTTGATCATTGCGGCGATGTTTTATACGTCGGCGTACAAGAACGCGGTTCTGAAGGATCGCGGCATCGTGAAGACTGGAACAGTCACGGACAAATACGGCAAACGGGGACGCGGTGCCGGATACTATTTCAACTATAGTTTCGAGATCTCGCCCGATCGCGCCGCGAATTCCGTGAAATATTACGGAAGCAACAGGGTGGGCGTCGATGAATTTGCGACCTTCTCGGTCGGCAGCCCGGTTCCGGTGATCTATGATCCGCGCGATGCGTGGAATTCGGCACTCAATCTGAACGACCAGGTTCACCAGCGCGATCCCTACTCCCTCGCCAATCTGGTGGTGGCGGTGAGCGGCCTCGCGAGCGTGTTTATCCTCGCCGCTGGGACCGCCTACCCGCTCTATCGCTACGGCCGCGACCGCCGGTTGCTCCGATACGGCACAGCAACCGCGGCGACAATCACCGGCAAGCGTACGATCTGGACCGGGCAGCGGGAGACGACAACCCTCGCCTACGAATTCACCGGTGCGACCGGCGAGCGCGGGTTCGGCGAGTGCAAAGGCCTGCCGACGCAAAGTTGGCCAGGCACGACCCACTATCTGTCGAGCGCAACGCTCAATCCGACCGTGGTTTATGACCCGCGCGATCCGCGCCGGAACCTGCTCTACCCATCGCAATGGGCGGCCTGCCTGCCGTCAGATGATGGGAGATAGAACTTCGGCGAGATCTTGAAAATACACCTTTAAGGTGTCATATATGTCTGAGAAACGAAAGCCGACCTATGATCTGGAGGCCCTCAAGGCCGCGTTCAGCGATGTGGATCGTTTGAATGCGACCGGTTCAGCGCTCCGCGGCGCTGCCAGCCTCGGCTTCGGCCGGCAGGAGATCGTCGACACGATCCAGACCATGCGACGGCAGCATTTCTATAAGTCGATGACCGCCTATGCCGACTACCGCGTTTGGCAGGATGTTTATCATGTGCCGTCGCCGGCCGGGCTGCTCTATGTGAAGTTCACTGCCGACGTCATTACCGAATTCCTGCTGCTGTCGTTCAAGGAGAGGGACAATGGCTGATCCGGCTGTTCCGCTTTGTCCGGAAACCGGCACGCCGATGCACCGCGCCGTGCGGCCGATGACGCTCAACTATCGCAGCCAGAGCATCACCTTCGACATGCCCGGCTGGTATTGCGACGAGTCGGCGGAAAGCATCCATACGGGCGCCGACATGAAGATGTCGGATCGGGCGCTCAACAGGCTCAAGGCGCGCGTCGAGAAGCTCTATGAGCCCGAGGAGATCCGTCGCATCCGCAAGAAGCTCGGCCTGAGCCAGGAGGCGGCTGGCGAGATCATCGGCGGCGGACCGCGCGCCTTTCAGAAATACGAGGCGGGCGATTCACTGCCGAGCCGGGCCATCTGCAGCGCGCTGGCGCTGCTCGACCGCGACCCGTCGCAGCTGGCCTTGTTGACGGCGCGTCTCGCCAAGGCCGGTTGAGCCCCTAAACCTCATCCAGCCCGATATCGAGGATCGTCGCGCTGTGCGTCAGCCAGCCGATCGAGATCAGGTCGACGCCGGTGGCCGCCACCGCTGGCGCCGTCTCGGCATTGATGCGGCCCGACGCCTCGGTGATCACGCGGCCATCGACCAGCGCCACGGCTTCGCGCAGCTGGTCGGGCGTCATGTTGTCGAGCAGCACTGCGTCGACGGGCAGCGTCAGCGCCTCGCGCAGCTGATCGAGCGTGTCGACCTCGAGCTCGATCTTGACGAGGTGGCCGATCGCGGCGCGGGCGCGCTCGACGGCGGGGCGGATGCCGCCGGCCACCGCGATGTGGTTGTCCTTGATCAGCACGGCATCGTCGAGGCCGAAGCGGTGATTGGCGCCGCCGCCGACGCGGACGGCGTATTTCTGCACCAGCCGCAAGCCCGGCATGGTCTTGCGCGTGCAGGTGACACGCGCCTGGTACGGCTGGATCGCGCGCGTGATCGCCGCCGTGGCCGAGGCGATGCCGGAGAGGTGGCAGAGGAAATTGAGGGCGACCCGTTCGCCGGTGAGGAGGCCGCGCGCCGGGCCCGAGAGGGTGGCGATGACGTCGCCAGGCTCGAGCGCCGAGCCATCGGGTTTCGCGACTGTCGCCTCGATCGCGGGATCGACCAGGCGGAAGGCCATCAAAGCCAGGTCGAGGCCGGCAACGATTCCGGGCTGGCGGGCGGTCAGCGCCAGCGTGGCACGCGTGCCGGCCGGCACGATCGAGTCCGTCGTGATGTCGCCGGCGCGGCCGAGATCCTCGAGGAGGGCGTTGCGCACCAGCGGCTCGATCAGGAGGGCGGGCAAGGGATTGACGCTCATGCGGCGGCTCCGATCGTCTCCGCGGTGTCGAGGGCCTGAATGAGAGTGAGCGGCTGGCGAATGGCCCCGCCGGTGCGGTGCGCCGGATAGTCGGTGCGCGCATGGCCGCCGCGGCTTTCCAGACGGCGGGACGCCGCGACCGCGATCATCAGGCCCGCGATGGCCGGGCCGGCGGCGGCCGTGTCACCTTGAGCGATCGGCAGCAGCGACGCGATGGCGCGGTCGAGGCCGGCGGCGTCGCGCAGCACGCCGACGCCGGCACTCATGGCGGCGCGGATGCGGGCGATGCCGGCGGGATCGGGGCGCGGCAGAAGGGGCGCGCGGCGGGGCGCCTTGGCCGAGCCGAGCGGGCGGCCGGCGAGATCGCGGGCCGCTACGAGGCCCGTGACGGCGGCCTCGAGCATCGAGTTGCTGGCGAGCCGGTTGGCGCCATGGAGACCGGTGGAGGCGCTTTCGCCCACGACCCAGAGCCCGTCGAGCGATGTCCGGCCGGTGCTGTCGACCGCGACGCCGCCCATATGGTAGTGCGCGGCCGGGCGGATCGGCATGGGCTGGGTCACCGGATCGATGCCGGCGGCGCGGCAGGATGCCGTGGCACCCGGGAAGCGCGTCGGGAAATCGGCGCCGATGCTGCCGCGCGCATCAAGGAAGACGCGATGGCCTTCGCCCAAGCGCTGCCAGACGGCGCGGGCGACGATGTCGCGCGGCTCGAGCTCCGCCCTGCCCTGCCCCGCCATGAAGCGGATGCCCGCCTCGTCGATGAGGATGGCGCCATCGCCGCGGATCGCCTCGGTGGCGAGCGGCATCGGATCGCGGCCGACATCGAAGGCGGTCGGGTGGAACTGCATGAATTCGAGATCGACGAGCGGCAGGCCGGCGCGCGCGGCAAGCGCCAGCCCTTGGCCCAAGGCGCCGGGCGGGTTGGTCGTATGCTGCCAGAGGCCGCCGAGGCCGCCGGTGGCGATGATGACGGCCCGGGTCGGCAGGATCGCGGTCTCGGTGCCGGATGCCACGGCGACGCCGGCGATGCCCTTGCCGTCGGTGACGAGATCGAGGGCAATTGTGCCTTCGAGCACCGTGATCGACGGCGTGCGGCGCACTGCCTCCACCACGGCGCGCATGATCTCGGCCCCGGTGCCGTCGCCGCCGGCATTGACGACGCGATGGCGGGAATGGGCGGCTTCGAGCTTGAGCTTGAAGCTGCCATCGGCCAGCCGGCCGAAGCGGGCGCCGAGCGCCACCAGCCGCTCCACCACGGCCGGGCCATAGGCCAGGATGCGGCGCGCGGCGTCGGCATCGACGAGCCCGTCGCCGGCGGCGATCGTGTCGGCGAGATGAAGCTCGACGCTGTCATCGGGGGAGATCGCGGCGGCGAGGCCGCCTTGCGACCAGGCGCTGGCGGCGTCGAACCCCAACGGCGATTTGGTGAGGACGATGACGGGGCTGGGGCTGAGCTCGAGTGCCGCCATCAACCCCGCCAGGCCGGCGCCGATGATGATCGGCCGGCCGGCGGTTTGGGCCAGATTTATCGACATGATGGGGGTGCTTCAGCCGATCGCGATCATCCGTTCGACCGAGCGCCGGGCGGCGTCGGCGATCTCGGCCGGTACGGTCACTTCATACGTCATGGTCTCGAGCGCGCGCCGGATCTTGGGCAGCGTGATCTGCTTCATATGCGGGCAGAGGTTGCACGGACGCACGAACTCGATATCGGGGTACTGAGCCGCGACATTGTCGCTCATGGAGCATTCGGTAATGAGGGCGACGCGCGCCGGGCGCTTCGCCGCCACGAATTCGACCATTCCGGCCGTCGAGCCCGCATAGTCCGCGACCGCCACCACCTCGGGCGGGCATTCGGGATGGGCCAGCACGACCACATTCGGATGGCTCTGGCGGATGGTCGCGATATCGGCGGGGGTGAAGCGCTCATGCACCTCGCAAGCTCCGTCCCAGGCGATGATCTCGACATTCGTCTGGGCCGCGATGTTGCGCGCCAGGTACTTGTCCGGCAGCATGATGACGCGCGGCACGCCGAGGGATTCAACGACCTTCTTGGCGTTGCCCGACGTGCAGCAGATGTCGCATTCGGCCTTCACGTCGGCCGAGGTGTTGACATAGGCCACGACCGGCACGCCCGGATAGCGCTGCTTGAGCAATCGCACATCGGCCGCCGTGATCGAGGAGGCGAGCGAGCAGCCAGCATGCGTATCGGGGATCAGCACGGTGCGGCTGGGATTCAAGAGCTTCGCCGTCTCGGCCATGAAATGCACGCCGGCCAGCACGATCACATCGGCCTCGGCCTTGGCCGCCTCGCGCGCCAGCGCCAGACTGTCTCCGACGATGTCGGCGACGCCATGGAAGATCTCCGGCGTCTGGTAATTGTGGGCGAGGATGATGGCGTTGCGCTTACGCTTCAGATCGAGGATCGCGTCGATATCGGGCGCGAAGAACGGCCATTCGATCGACGGGATGACGTTGCGGACGCGGTCATAGATGGGTGCAGTCCGGGCGAGAAGGTCGGTATTAAGGGCGGCTGACATTGGGACACCTTTATGCTCAATTTGAGCATTATATGGGACCGAAAATGCCGGCTTCTAGGGCCGGCTGGGACTTATGCTAATCCTGAGCATAAGGCGCGAGTCAAGCCAAAATTGCAAACCCGTGACAAACTTAAGAGATTCGTTAATGCCGTGGATGTGGCCAAGCTCCTCCGGTCCGCATCGGGCGGCAACCGGAGGAGCGGATGGCAGCCATCTCTTAGTGGAAGAGATGAGCAGCACCAGTGAACTGCAAGACAACCGCGGCGGCGGTCACGAAGCAGGACAGGCAGACCAGTGCTTGCAGGGTTTCCTCGACGACATGATAGAACTTCATGATGGGCTCCTTTGATTGAGACGAACCCATCTCCGCAAGGCAGAGGCCAGAGGCACTATCCTTTCTTTTCAAGACATTATGTTGATATGGTGGGAGCGCATCCGTCCACTTCCGGACGGTGATGTACGAAAACGAACACATTCGGACGGGAAGGCGGACGGTATGGCGGATGACGAGATCAAGTTCGAGCGCGCGCTGAAGCCGGCCTATGGCATGGCGGAGGCGCTGAGCCCGCTCATTCGGCGCGTCATCTGCAACAATCCCGGCCCCTTCACCTATACGGGCACCAACAGCTTCATCATCGGGCACGGCACGGTCGCGGTCGCGGATCCGGGGCCGGCCGATCCAGCCCATCTCGAAGCCCTCAAGACAGCACTCGGCAGCGAGACCGTCAGCCATATCCTGGTGACGCACAGCCATATCGACCATTCGCCGCTGGCAGTGGCGCTCAAGGCAGCGACCGGCGCGCCGATCCTGGGCTATGCGCCGCATTTGAAGCGCGGCGAGGGCGGCGAGATGGGCGGCGATACGAGCTTCGACCCCGACCGGCGCCTCGCCGATGGCGAGCGGGTGGCGGGGCCGGGCTGGACGCTCGAGGCGATCTTTACGCCGGGCCATGCCTCCAACCATCTCTGCTTCGCGCTCGAGGAGGAGGCGACGATCCTCACCGGCGACCATGTGATGGGCTGGTCGACGACCGTGGTGAGCCCGCCAGACGGCGACATGGCGGCTTATATGGCCTCGCTCGACAAGCTGCGCGACCGGCCGGAGCGGCACTACATCCCGGCCCATGGCCCCGACATTGCCGACGGGCCGAGCCTAGCCCGGGCGCAGCTCGGCCACCGCCGTCAACGCGAGGCAGCGATCCTCCGACGCTTGGGCGAAGGGCCGGCCGAAGTCCCGGCGCTGGTGGAAGCGATCTACAAGAATCTCGACAGGCGCCTGATCAGGGCCGCCGGACGATCGGTGCTGGCGCATCTCATCAAGCTCGAGGCGGAGGGAAGGGTGGTGCGCGAGGGGGAGAGCTATCGCCTCGCGTGAGAGGATTGTATGCCCGGCAGGACGATGATACTGCACGCTTAAGGAGAGTTGCCCGTCTGTACCGTCCCTGAGAGTGCCGCACCTTGAACGCTATTGCTAAGCGCCTTTTGCTGACCGGCCTGTTCCTGGCCGCTGCTCTTCAGGCGTCGTTCCTGGCCCTTGCCGGCTCGCCGCCACCGATCGAGGCCTTCACACGCCTGCCCGATCTCTTTGATGCCCGGCTTTCACCGGACGGCGAGCGGTTGGCCGTGCTGATGCCGGTAGACGGCAAGAAGACGCTCGTTGTCGTCTCGGCCCGCAAGGACGGCGGGATCAAGCCGCAGATGGTGCAGGGCGGAGATTGGGATTTCAGCCTGGTCCTTTGGAAATCGAGCCACGAGCTCGTTGCGCTGCTCAGCCAGACCCGTAGGCCCAACGGCTCGCAGCCCGTGCGATATGCGGAGATGATCCGGTTCGACACCGAGACTCAGAAGGTAAGAAGGATAGTACCGGCCCGGTCCTTCAACGTCGTCGACACGATGCCGCAAGACCCGGAGAATATCCTGGTCGAAGCCGACGGCCTCAAAAAGCTCAGCCTTTATAACGATGCCATGTCGCTGGTGTCGAAAGGCCCGGGTTATGTCAATCGCTGGTATCTGGACCGGGACCACAAGCCTCGCGCCGCGGAAAGCAGCAGAGACGAGAAAACCCAGTACTACACGATCCAAGATGATGACGGTTTCACGAAGTTTCAGACAGTCGATCGAATCTCCGGCCCGCGCTTCGGGGTGATCGGCGTTGCCGACGACCCGACCCATTTGATCGTTCTATCGGACCATGGAACCGGCTTCATCGCCGCCTATGACTACGATCCGGCGACCCAAAGCTTCGGCCGCACGCTTGCTTCCTACGAGGGCGGTGATATCGGCGGCCCGATCTACTGGGGCAACCGACCGGTCGGCTTCGTCGCGCCCGAGGTGACCTATTTCGCGCCCGACGCCGCAGCGCTCAAGAGCTTGGTCGACAAGGCCTTGCCTGACATGCGCAATATCATCGTCAACGTCACGCCCGACCGACGCTTCGCCTTGGTCCGCTCCTCTTCCGCCGACCGGCCGACCGCGCTCTACAGGCTGACGCTAGGCGAGAAGAAGAAGCTCGACCTCATCGGCCTCGATTACCCCGAGCTTGAAGGCCGTGTTGTTGCTACCGTCAAGAAGGTGCAATACGCCGCGCGCGACGGTCAGAAAATCGAAGCAATCCTGACGATGCCGCTCGATCAGAACGGCCCACTGCCCTTCGTGGTGCTGCCGCATGGCGGCCCAACCTCGCATGATGCGGCTGTTTTCGATTACCGGGCACAATTCCTGGCGAGCCGCGGCTATGGCGTGCTGCAGCCGAATTTCCGCGGCTCCGATAGCTACGGCACGGCGTTCATGCGCGCAGGATTCGGGCAATGGGGCGGCATCATGCAAAACGATATCGATGACGGCACCAAGTGGCTCGTCGATCAGCATCTCGCCGCGGCCGGTCGAATCTGTATCGTTGGCCAGGGCTATGGCGGCTACGCCGCCCTCTATGCCGCGACATCCCGGCCGGATCTCTATCGCTGCGCCGCAGCTTTTTCGCCGGTGACCGATCTCGGCGACTTCATCCATCGGAGGGAGTATTTCGACTACAAGGACCCCGCCACCCGGACGTTCGGCAAGACCGGCACCGATCCGGACGAGGTTTCACCCACCCACCATGCTGACAAGATCGCCATCCCGATCCTCATCGCCCATGGCGAGGAGGATTACAACGTACCGGTCGAGCAAACGCGGACAATGGAAGCGGCGATGAAAAAGGCCGGCAAGCCCGTGGAGGTCGTATATTACAAGGACGAGAACAACTTTCTGTCGCTCGCTTCAACACGCAAAGATTTCTTCAGCCGGCTCGAGGCGTTTCTCGGACGCAACATCGGCACCGCCGCAGCGAACTGACGGGTTTCGCAGCACCACAACCTCAGAGGAACCATGCCGCGCATCGCCGTCTTCGCCTGGCTGACTTCGCTGGCCCTGGCGGCCCCGATCGCCCATGTCGCTGAACCGGCGTCGAGCGACAGTCGGGAACAGATGCTGGCTGTGCCGATGACCGACGGCTTCGGCCAGAAAACCGCGCTCAAGACCCGCCTTTGCCGTCCGGCCGGAGCGAGCCTGGCGCGGCTCGTCATCATCAATCACGGCTCGCCCGCCGACCCATCCGAGCGCCCGACACTGACGGTGGCCGGCTGCGACCGGGAAGCGGTGCAATGGTTCCTCACGCGCGGTTACGCCGTGGCGCTGCCCATCCGACGCGGCTATGGCGCCACCGGCGGTCCGTGGGCCGAGGCTTATGGCCCGTGCGTCTATGCCGACTACTACCGCGCCGGGCTCGAGACGGCGCGCGACATCGATGCGGCCGTGAATTTCCTGACGGCACAGCCGGGCATCCGGCCCGACGGAGTTGTGGTGGTCGGCCAATCGGCGGGCGGCTGGGGCAGCGTCGCCTATGACAGCGTGGCCCATCCCAAGGTGGTGGCCCTTATCGCCATGGCCGGCGGCCGCGGCGGCCATGAGAACGGGCAGCCGGGCCAGAATTGCGCGCCCGAGCGCCTCGCCGACGCCGCCGGGAAGTACGGCGCCAGTGCGACCACGCCGATGCTGTGGGTCTATACCCACAACGACACCTTCTTCCCGCCGCGCGTCGCCGAGCCGCTCTACCAGGCTTTCGCCGCGGCGGGCGGCAAGGCCGAGTTCATGCAGCCGGAAGCCTACGGCAGTGACGGCCACGGGCTGTTCTTCGGCAGGGACGGGTCGAAGATCTGGGGGCCGTTGATGGAGCGGTATCTGGCGGAACGGGACGCCCGCTGACGTAATCCTCTCAATTGACGGGAATCAGCTCCGTCCAGCCTTCGCGGATCGGGTTGACGACACCATTGGGATTGAAGGTCGGATCGCTGTTGACGACGACCGAGCTGCCGTCGGACGAGATCCAATTATGCATATACTGGTTCGAGGTCTCGATCTTTTGCCCAGTCCGCGGATCGATGAAATCCTGGCGGTTGAGCGAATCCAGAACCTGCTGATGGGCGGCATGATCGATCGCGTCCTGCTGCGCCCGATCGGCGGCCATGGCGTGCTGCGTGCTTTGCACGAGGTTGTCGTTGAAGCGCTGCGCGTTCGCCACCATGGTGGCGGTCACCTGCCGGTAATGGTCCTGAATGGCCTGGAATTGCTTGTCGCTCGCGATGCGGTAGGCCTCGGCCGCTTGCTTGATCCGCTCCGAGATCGCTTGATCCCATTGCTGATTGACCTGCGGCGGGGGCAAGTTGCGGGCGATGACCTGGTCGAGCTCGCCCTTGGGGGCCCGCGTGACGAAGATGCCATGCGCCATGCAGGTGCGGACGGTGCGCGCCGGCCGGTGCAGCTGCGGGTAGGCCGGCTGGTTGCTGCCGATGCAGGTGACGGCCGTGCCGAGCTGCTCCTGCACCAGATGGCCATCCAGCACGTATTCGATGCGGACGCGCGCGATGTCGATGCTCTGAATCATCTGCATCGGGCCGAAATTGCTGTTGGCCGCGAGCTGCTTCTTCTGCGTATCGAGATTCTGCTGCATCGCCGGCGTCAGCGGCACGATGCCGAGGATCTGGGCCGTGGGGTGGATGTGCGGCACGGCGATGTTGAGCAGGAAACCAGCGGCGGAATCGATCGCGATCGGCGCGCATTTGGCGCCCTGGGGGCTGGTGCCGTCGCTCGCCCACGACCATTGCGCGCCCGGCAGCTTCATGGCCGCGTCGATCCCGTCGGGGGCGACGGCCGAAAAGGACAGGCCGTCGGCGGGAACGCTCGGGCCATAGCAGCCGCCCGGCCGCAGAATAAGGCCGACGAACTTCCAGTCGGCGGGAATGTTGAGGGTGAAGGCGTTCATGCCCAGCACGGTGTCATCGACGGTGACCGTGCGCAGCCCGCCGCCAGCCGCTGCCGCCGCGGCACAGCCAAGAAGACTGAACAAGACGGCCGAACCATAAGACACTGCGCGGCGAGCGTTGCGGATGTGACTCATGACGTGCTTATCCTCCGTGAATACTTCTACCTGTCCTGATGGATCGGCGTGTCGGCGCGATCGATGGCAATCACCCAGCGCCGTATAATGACAATGAATATGGGAATATTGATAAAGCCGACGATCACGCACGCGAAATACACGTACGGAAAATATTGGCTTTCCGTATCCATGTATCTGATCGGTGCAATGAAGATCGTGAGCTCGAGCAACCCGAAGGCGACAGCGACCAGAAACTTCAGGCCGCCATGCCTCAAATGCCGGAGGCAAGCGTA
Organism: uncultured Alphaproteobacteria bacterium; assembly: GCA_963762435.1. Lineage (GTDB taxonomy): Bacteria > Pseudomonadota > Alphaproteobacteria > ATCC43930 > CGMCC-115725 > JAXDMU01. Next base: position 295,914 of record CAVXLN010000003.1, read on the forward strand.
GATCAGCAGTAATTCAAGAAAAAAACACAGCAGCGCCCACATGGATAATGCTTCCCGGTATCGACCTGGAGACATTCAGCGGGCGGTACGCTGAAGGGCAAGGCTGCCCTCCCCCACATGTATCATGGCGTCGAGGACATCGGTACGGATTTCACCGACATGGCGCATCGGTCCAACGTCCGAGAATCCAAATATAGGATATTTCTTGCGCCGATATATATCGGTTTGGCGAAAGGCTCGGGGACCCCCAAGATTACTTCTGGCTTTGCTCGCGCGCGGCGTCGTCCTGTCATAAAACCGGTTCAGGCTCTATCCTGCGCGCAGCACCTTTCCGGTCGGGGCCGACATGGCGGCATCGCTGTCATCCCCCCGAGAACCCCAGCCAAGGAGGGCGTCACATGAGCACGATTACGACCAAGGACGGCACCGAGATTTTCTACAAGGATTGGGGCACGGGTCAGCCGATCGTGTTCAGCCATGGCTGGCCGCTCTCGGCGGATGATTGGGACACGCAGATGCTGTTCTTCCTCGGCAAGGGCTTTCGCGTCATCGCCCATGACCGCCGCGGCCATGGCCGTTCGACGCAGACCGGCGGCGGCCATGACATGGATCATTATGCCGACGATCTGGCCGCCTTGACGGCCCATCTCGATCTCAAACACGCGATCCATATCGGCCATTCGACCGGCGGCGGCGAGGTCGTGCACTACATCGCGCGGCACGGCGACAGCCGGGTGGCAAAAGGCGTGATCATCAGTGCGGTGCCGCCGCTGATGGTGAAGACCGAGGCCAATCCGGGCGGGCTGGACAAGTCGGTGTTCGACGGGCTGCAGGCCCAGGTCGCGACCAACCGCGCCCAATTCTACTATGACCTGCCGGCCGGTCCGTTCTACGGCTTCAACCGGCCGGGGGCCAAAGTGTCCCAGGCCGTGATCTGGAATTGGTGGCGCCAGGGCATGATGGGCGGCGCCAAGGCGCATTATGACGGCATCGTCGCCTTCTCGCAGACCGATTTCACCGAGGATCTGAAGAAGATCAACGTGCCGGTCCTGGTGATGCATGGCGATGACGACCAGATCGTGCCCTATGCCGATGCGGGCCCGCTCTCGGCCAAGCTGCTGAAGCACGGCACCTTGAAGACCTATAAAGGCTTCCCGCACGGCATGCCGACGACCGAGGCCGAGACCATCAACGCCGACATCCTGGCGTTCCTGAAGAGCTGATCGTTCAGGCCGGTTGGGCCGAGGCCGCGGGCGACAGTGCCACCGCGGCCTCGGCCGTCAGCAGCAGGAAGGTGAAGCTCGCCTGCAGGTAGAGTGTCACCGTGGTGTCGGTATGGCTCAAATAGCCAATCGATATGTCCTGGCCGATATGCAGGTCGAAATCCCCGCCGCGCGTGCTGAGGATGCAGGCGCCCGAAATCGCCGGCGCCCAGATGATGTCGCTGTCGATCAGGCGCTTGATGTGCGCCAGGATCGGGTAGCCTTCATCGCTGCTTTCCTGCAAGGCCGTGTAGGAATTCGGCCCCCAGAATCACGCAATAGGGGCCGTCGACGCCGACGAGGCGCAGCTGGTTCAAGGCCTGGGCAATCGCGTCGGGATATGCCCGGACATCGGCCGGCAGCGTCATGACCGGGTTGCTGGTGCCTTGCCGGATGCCCTCGATGCCGGCGGCCGCATAGCCGTCGAAGATGGCGCCGTCCTCGGCGAAGGCGATCTGGCGCGCGGCGTCCTTCACCGGCTGCCAGTCCGAATCGTTCGAGCCCCGCTCGACATCGTCGATCGCGTCGCGATCGAGCACGAACGGAACGCGCAGCTCGACCAGCGGCTTCGCTTCGCGCTGGCGCGCCAGAATGCCCGGGCCCGGAGGGTCGATCGGCTTCTGATGGCCGGTGCCGACCGCGGCCAGCGCGCTGCCTGCCGGTCCCTCGACGTCCACGACGCGCCGTCCAGCCAGGTAGCGCTTCAGGGTCCGCGACGCCTCCTCCTCGATCTCCTCCCAGGCCTGGGCGGAGATCGGGGCCAGTTCGCGATGCAGATTGTTCATAGCGATGGTTCTCCTTTGAGCGAGCCGATGCCGAGCGAGCCATCATGAAGGGGCGGATCGAGCGGTGCGGGTGACGAGCCGGCGGGCTGGTCGGCTGTTACGGCATCGAGGAATGTCGCCGTGGGCACGAAGAACAGATTGCCCGTCACGGCCGTGCTGAAATCGAGCAGCCGGTCGTAATTGCCGGGCGGGTTGCCGACGAACATGTTGACCAGCATCTGCTCGATGGTGCGCGGCGATCGGCTGTAGCCGATGAAATAAGTGCCGAACTCGCCCCGCCCCGCCTGGCCGAACGGCATGTTGTCGCGCAGAATCTTGACCTCCCGGCCGTTCTCCACGATCTGGGTCAAGGCGTTGTGGGCACAGCTCGGCTTGACCGCATCGTCGAGCTCGATATCGGCGAGCTTGGTGCGGCCGATGATGCGTTCCTGAGTTTCGGTCGGCAGCGCGTTCCAACCGGCGATGTCATGCAGGTATTTCTGCACGATGACATAGCTGCCGCCGGCGAAAGCAGCATCCTCCTCGCCGATCAGCGTGGCATCGAGCGCCGGCGCCCCGCTCGGATTCTCGGTTCCATCGACGAAGCCTAAGAGGTCGCGGGCGTCGAAATAGCGGAAGCCATGCACCTCGTCCGCGGTCGAAACCGCCTCGCCCAGCCGGACCGTGATCTGTGTCGCCAGCTCGAAGCAGAGGTCCATCCGCTCGGCGCGAATATGGAACAAGAGGTCGCCCGGTGTCGCTACCGCGTGGCGCGGGCCGGCGACGATCTCGCGGAACGGATGCAGCTCGGCCGGCCGGGGCGTCCCGAACAGCCGATCCCACAGCGTCCGACCCGAATGCCATGATGCAGGAGAGGCGTTCATCGGGCTCGCGAAACCCGACCGAGCGCAGCAGGCCGGCGAGGTCGCCGCACAGGCCGCGCACGGCGGTGAGGGCCGCCGTACCCGGCTTGACCGTGACGGTCAGGAAGATCGCGGCACGGGTCAGCGGTGCCGCCACGGGCTGCGGAACGGCAGGCGATGGTAGTGTCATGGAGCCCCGCTCCCCAACTCATCGAGCAGCGCCTTCGCCCCATAGATCTTGGCCAGCGCCTCGCGGATCGCCACGGCGCTCACGACGACCGAGCGGTTGACCGCGGGGTCGAAGCCGTAATCGCCGCCCAGGGACTGGATATTGCCATCGAAGGCCAGGCCCACCACGGTGCCGTCGCGATCGATCACCGGCGAGCCCGAATTGCCGCCGACGATATCGTTGGTGGTGGCGAAATTGAACTCGGTGCCCGGATCGAGCACGGCTTTGGCGGCGACCCAGCGCGGCGGCAGCGCGAAGGGATCGTTGCCGGTGGCGCGCGTATAGAGGCCGGCGAAGCGGGTCACGGGCGGGACCGATTTGCCGTCTTCGGACCAGCCCTGGACCGTGCCCCAGCTGAGCCGGAGGGTGAAGGTGGCGTCCGGGTAATGATCGGCGCCATAGACCGAGAAGCCGGCCCGGCCGATCCGGCCGCCCGCCGCCTCGATCACGGCGGAATATTGCGTGTCGAGCCGGGCGCGGACACCGCGCTCGATCGGGTCGACGAGGCGAGCGAAATCGAGCATCGGGTCGCGCGCCGCCTCGACCGCCTTGGCCCCGCCATCGAGCAGCTTGCGGCGGAGTGGTGCACTGCCGAGCTTGGTAGTCTTGACGAGGTTGGCGCCCAGATCCTCGGGCGCGCGGCCGGCGAGCAGGCTGCGTACATCGGTATCGTCGGGCCCGAGATCCTCCTGCAGCTTGCGCAGCCAGTATCCCAGGGTCAGCGCCTCCACCTCCGGCACGATCAGCTGGTCGGAAACGAGCTCGTCGCGCAGTGCGGGGAAGTGCCCGTCGCTATATTCGACGAGCCGCTCGCCATCAGGCTTGGCGCGCTCGACCGGGGCGCGCACCAGCGTCAGCGCCGCCGCCAGGAGATCGGACGCGCTGTCCATCCGCCGCTCGAAGAGGGCCGCGCGGACCGAGATGCCGCGGCGCCACGCCACGGCCTTGGCGATCTCGTCCCAGGCGCCGGCCACATCCGGATTGCCCGCCACATGGGCGCGCAGATCGGCCTCGCCATGGCGCTTCGCCGCGATGAGGGCGGGATCGACGAGAGCCGCGAAACTGCCCTTGGCCTCCTTCAGGACATTCTCGAAATCGAGCAGTGTCGGCAGGCCCAGCCGATGCTCGTTGGCGCCGCGCCGCGTGAAGTCGCGCAGCATGCCGCGCAGCTCGGCCGTATAGAACAGCGTCTGCGGCAGCTGCCGGTCGCGCTCATCCTCGAGCTGGGCGACGGTGTAGAGCCGCTCGGTCCGGCCCGGATTGCCGATTGTGAAGAGCAGCTCGCCCGGCACCGTCTCGCGCGCGCCGAAGTGAAAGTAAGCGTCCTTGGAATCGACCGGCTTGCCATTGTCATAGGCACGCAGGAAGGCGACATCGAGCGCGTAGCGCGGGAACTCGAAATTATCGGGATCGCCGCCGAAATTGGCGATGCCATCCTCCGGTGCAAAGACCAGACGCAGATCATTGTAGCGGCGATAGCGGTAGAGGTCATAGCGGGCGCCGCTGAAGAGCGTGACCACCTCGCAATGATATTTGCTGTCGCCGCCCTGGCAATCGGATGTCAGCGACGCCTTGACCGATTTGAGGCCGGCGGCCAGCGCCTCGCCTTCCTGCCCTTTGGTGGCCGCGAGCACGCGATCGGTCACCTCGGTGATGGCGAGGAGACGGTCGGCCAAGGACCCGGCGCAGCTCTTCTCCTCGGCCGGCGTAGCGGCATAGAAGCCCTGGGCCGTGAGATCGGCATCCTTGCGCGAATTCTGGGCGAGGCAATCCTCGACGCAATGATGGTTGGTGGCGACGAGCCCGTTTGCCGAGACGAACCCCGCCGAGCAGCCGACCGACAGGCGCAGGGCCGACAGCCTGGCATGATCGAGCCATTGGGCGTCGGGCGCGAAACCATAGGTTTCGGCAACCTTGGCGCTCGGAAAAGCGTTCGGCAGCCACATGCCTTCTTCGGCGCGTGCCGTACCGATCATCGTGAGGGCAAGCAGCAGCAGGGCCGGAAGACGAGACATGTCCGAAGGATCTCCAGCGGCACGCCCCCACACGCAGGCGAGAGCAAATTTGTAACAATCCGTTTCGTGGGTTGAACGGTGCGTGGCCCGCTCGGCATAACCGGTTTCGGATCGAAGGAGTAGCGAAAGATGCGAGGACGGAAAGCCGGACTTTTGGTCCTGCTGTTCCTGATCGGGCTGACGGCAGGCGTGTTCCTGGAGCGCTATGATCTGGAGCCGGCGACGAGCATCCGCGGCGCGCTGTCGGCGGCGCGCGTCACCGTCGCGATGCTGCGCCGGGCGGTCGGCCCGACGCCGCCGGCGAGCCTGGGCGACCGGGCGATCACGGACACGCCCGGTGTCGCGGTCCTCGACAAGCAGGATATGGCGCCGGGGCTGACCCTGCTGGCGAGCGGCGGGCCGGACGTGAAGCTGATCGATGCCGATGGCAAAATCGTGCATCACTGGCGCGTGCCGGTCGAGGATCTCTTCACGCTGCCGGGCCTGCTCAAGCCCGAGGATATCGTGATCGACGGGCTGACCCTGCTGCCCGACGGCAGCCTGGTGGCGCTGCTGCTCGACGAACAGGAATTTCCGGCCTTCCATTGGGACGACACGGTCACCAACACGGTGCTGGTGAAGCTCGACAAGGACTCGAAGCTCGTCTGGTCCTTCACCGGCAACCCGCACCACGATGTGCGCCTGGCGCCGAACGGGCATTTCCTGGTGCTGGTGGCGCGCGAAGGACGGACGCCGCCGCGCGACGGGCTGGCACTGCCGCCAAAATTCCGCGACGAGGGCGTGGCCGAGCTCGATGCCGACGGGCATGTGGTGCGCACGATCTGGCTCGCCGATGCGATCGCGCGCTCGAGCTACGCCTCGCTCTTCGCCATCCTCGACGAAGGCTGGCATGGCTGCCCGGAGGATGGGCATTATTGCTGGGATCTCTTCCACGCCAACACGATCCAGATCGTGCCGGCCGAAGCCAGCGCCAAGTTTCCGGCGGTGGTGGCAGGCGATTGGCTGGTCAATCTGCGCGACACGGATGCGGTGGTCGTGATCGACCCCGCGACCGGCATCGTGCGCTGGGCCCGGCGAGGCCCGTGGCATCACGCGCATGATGCGGAGCTGACGGCGCAAGGCACGCTGATGATCTTCGATAATCGCGCCGCGATCGGCAGCCTCGAGCCGTCACGCGTGCTCGAGATCGACCCGGCCAATGGCGCCGAGCTCTGGTCCTATGATGGCGGCAAGGAGCATCCCTTCGCCTCCTCGGTGCGCGGCACCAAGGATCCGCTCGAGAATGGCAATGTGCTGATCACGGAATTGACCGGCGGCCGCGCCTTCGAGGTGACGCGCGCGGGCAAGCTGGTCTGGCAATATGTCAGCGCCCCCTGGCCCGGCAGCCGCTTCGCTCAGGTGATCTGGGGTGCCAGGCGGATCGATCCGGCGAACTATCCCTTCCTCAAGAATTGCGCCGAGGGGTGTGCGGCGAGTGCGGCGGCAGCGCCTCACTCATAGCCGTAGCGCGCCGCGACCGGCCCGCAGATGGCGTCGACCGCCGCCGCCTCGGCCGGCGGGATCGACGGGCGGTAAAGCCGCGGCGGCTTGAGACGGGCGGCGAGCGGGGCCGGATCGGCATCGAGCCCGCAATGATCGAGGATTTGGCGGAGCGTCGGCACAGGCTCGGCATAGAGCGCCTCGAATCGGACGACCGCCACGCGGGCGTTAAGCGCCGTCTCGGCAGCGAGCTGATCGGCGAGGCCCCCATAGAGATGGCGCCAATAGAGCGCCAGCCCCTTGAGCTCCTCCCCCGCTTCCCAGGCGGCGAGGATCGCGTCGATCGCACCCTGGTCGCCCATATTGATCGGCCGGCGATCGAGCCCGAACTCGAAATGACCGAGTGCGGCGAGATAATCGGCGGCGCGGCGGTCGGCGCGCTGGGCGTCGGCGAAGATCTGCTGCTGACGGGCGAGCGAGGCCGCATGCTCCAGGGGCTCGCGCACGAGCAGGACGAAACGCGCATCGGGGAAGAGTTTCGCCAGATAGGCCAGGCGCGAGACCAGGTAATTGCCCTTGATCGCGATGCGGCTGCCTTGGCGGAGATAGAGGATCTTTTGCAGGTTGCGGCGATAGAAATCCTGGAAATCCGGGCGGTCGAGCGTGGCCCGCAGCAGGTTCGAGACGCGCGGATCATGGGCGTCCGGGAAGAACGACATCCAGATTGGCTCTTCGAGCGCCTCGGGGCTGGCCGAGGTGATGGCGATGCCGTCCTGATGGAGCCGCTCGACGGGAGCGCCGGGCCGGTTCGCGGCTTGGCCGAGCGCCCGGTTCCACGCGATCGGCAGATGGACGCAGGGGAAATCCTGGTAGCGGTGCGAGACGACGCCCGGGAGCGAGGTCAGGAGCTCGAGCGTGATGGTGGTACCCGCACGCGCCAGGCCGCAGACGAAGATCGGGCGGTCGACCGCGATCTTGTCGAGCGCGTCGGCGAACAGCGAGGTTTCGAGATTGCCGAGGCGGATGAACCATCCGGGATGCTTGACGAGGGCGCGGCTGAGCCAGGCGACGGGGCCTGGAATGCCGCCGAGCCCCGCCGCGACGGCAGCCGTGTCTTGCTTGTCGACCAATCTACGACCCCTCGCCCGCCTGGCCGTGAGGGCGAGGGTTCGCCAGCGCCGAAGCGGGCGGATCCATCCTGTGCATCGGGGTGCTCATACGGTCCTTGATCAGCAGCGCGGCGGGGAGAGCGCCGACCGGTCACGGATAGCATGAACGCGGCCGGAGAGTCAGGTCGGGGTTCCGGGCGCCGTCGGCGCCTGGCAAAGGATGCCGCAATCCGTGTTCGCCATCGCCTTGACGATCCGCGCCAGGTCCGGCTGAAACTCCGTCGGGGTCGTCTTCTGCACTGCCTGGGCCAGCAGCAGGATCTGCCGGCGGCTTTCGAGCGGGGTGAACTGAACGAAGGCCGGTGCGGTGTCCGCGACGGTGGTCAAAATCGCCTTAGCCAGCAGCGGATCAAGGCCGTTGACGGTTTTGCTCATCGTGGCCATGAGAACGAGCGAGCTCGCGAAGACTTGTGTGGCACCCTTCTGCGCCTTGGCCAAGCCATTCTGCTTGAACTTCTCGACCGCCTCGGGCGGGGCGGTTGCCAAGGCGTTCGATAAGAGCGGAACCATCTTGGCAAAACAGCGCAGGTCGAACGGCAGCAAGCGCACCAGCTCGTTCGAGTAGGTCACGAAATTCTTCGCCTGGGCGGTTGCGAGCTCGGGTCCCGTCTTGCCGCTCGTGCCTGGCGAAGAATAAATCGTCACGAATTCCTGCGTCTTCACGCACATGCGCAGCAGCAGGGCGATATCGGGCTGGCTGTAGACGGCGCTGTCGAGAAACCGGTTGCTGTCGGACAATGTGTCGATCAGCCCTGCCGCCGCCGGTTCGCTATAGCGCGGCAGATTGCCATTCGCAGTGCTGTCCTGGCGGGCGAGGTTTTCGAATTGTTGGGCGGCCGCGAGATAGTCCGTCGGCGCGCTGCCGGCCGCAGGGCGCCCCGATGCCGAACTATTGGGATTGGTGGCGCAGGCGGCGAGGCCGACGCTGCTCAGAAAAAGCAGGAAAAGTGCTGACCCGACCCTCATCCGGCGCCTCTTTCTCGCGCGTGCGTATGTTCAATCCGCTACCGTTGGCATGGGATGAGGGAAATTGCAATATCGGAGGTTGCACGCCGGCGGCGACCTCTCAGGCCTTTCGCTCCAGCTGCATCTTGATGCCGTTGCGGGCGCGCAGCGTGATCGCCTGGAACGGCTCGATATCCTGGCCGGGTACCAGATGGAGGCGATAGCGCTGGGCCATGGTGGCGAGGATGAGGATCGCCTCGGTCATGGCGAAGGCGAAGCCGATGCAGATGCGCGGGCCGGCGCCGAACGGCATATAGGCGAAGCGGTGCCGGCCGGCCGCGCGCTCCGGCGAGAAGCGTTCGGGATCGAACCGCAGCGGCTCGTCCCAGAGCAGCTCGTGGCGATGGAGCACCCAAGGTGCGATCGCGACAAGGGAACCCTTGGCGACACGGGTGCCGGCGAGCACGCGATCGGCCTTGGCCATGCGCATCGACAGGCCCGGCGCCGGCGGGTAGAGCCGCATCGATTCCTCGATCACCTTGCGCGCATAAGGAAGCTTGGCGAGATCCTCATGCCGGGGCGGGCGGCCGCCCAATACCTCGCCGAGCTCGGCCTCGAGCTTGGCCACCACCTGGGGATGCTGCGAGAGGAGATACCAGGTCCAGCTCATGGCGACGGCCATGGTCTCGTGACCGGCGAGGAAGATGGTGACGACCTGGTCGCGCAGATCTTCGGCGCTCAAGCGGCCACCCAACTCCTCGTCGCGCGCGGCAATGAGACGGCCCAGGAGATCGGTCGACCCGGCCCCGCTCTTCATGCGGTCGTCGATCAGCCGGCGGATGACGCGGTCGAACTCGGCGAAGATACGCTTGGCCTCCGCCTCGCGCCGGCGCCAGCGGAGCGGCCCGATGACCGGCGTGAAATCGAGGAGATTGAAGAAGAGCGTCTTCTGGAAGTCGCGAAGTGCCTCGTCGGTAACCGCGACCATGTCGGCGCTTTCGGCCGAGAACATGGTGCGCGCGATGATGTCGAGCGTGACCAGCATCATCTCGCCGGCGATATCGACGACCGATCCGTCCGGCAACGCGTCCCAGTGCTCGAGCCGCCTGAGGCTCGACTCGGTCATGGCCGGCGCATAGCTTTGGATGCTGCGATGATCGAAGGAGGGCGCCATGATGCGCCGATGCGCCCGCCAGATCTCGCCGTCGGTGGTGAGGATGCCTTGCCCGGCGGCGAGGCTGAGCACGCGCTTTTCAATATCGGTCTTGGGATAATCCGCGACCGCGTCGAGCAGAACCTCCTTCACCGCCGCCGGATCGCTGATCAGCACGGTGCGGAACCAGAGGAGCCGCCGCTCATACACCGGCTGCTGATATGCCGCGCGCGGGATCGTCGCGAGCTCGTTCCGCCGCGCCACCTTGAAATGCCGCCAGAGCGAGAGCGGCTGCTCCGGCACGTCGGGTGCCGCGAGCTGCGGCCGGTCGAGATCACGCGGATCGGGATTGGGCGAGGCGCGTTCTGGCCGGTGCTTCTCGGTCCGTTCGAGTACGCTCATCGCCCTCTCCTCCTCCTGCGGTCAGCTACTTCGGCTGGAACTCCGGCAATCCCACCTGCCAGAACAGGAAGGCCAGCTTGTCGGCGAATTCCCGGTCGCGCTGCAGCTTGGTCGAGCCTAAGCCGTGGCCGGCATCGAAATCGACGCGCAGCAGCACCGGCCGGCCGCTATTGCTGGCCGCCTGAAGCCGGGCGGCATATTTCGACGGCTCCCAGGACGGCACGCGCGGATCGTTGATGCCGGTGGTGATGAAAGTCGCCGGATAGGCCGTCCCGTCCTTGATGTGCTGATAGGCATCCATCGCGTAAAGGCCCTTGAACCCGTCCTCGGTCTTGACCGTGCCGAATTCCGGGATGTTGGGCGGGCCATTGTCCGAAAACTCGCCCCTCAGCGCATCGGTGGCGCCGACATCGTCGAGCACGACACGGAACAGCTCCGGATGCTGGGTCTCGGCCCCGCCGACCGTGATGCCGCCGGCGCTGCCGCCATTGATCGCGAGCTTGGCCGACGAAGTGTAGTGCTTGTCGATCAGATACTGCGCCGCCGTCACCATGTCGGTGATGGTGTTCTGCTTGGTCAGCTTCTGACCGGCCTTGTGCCAATCCTCGCCATATTCGCCGCCACCGCGGACATGGGCGATGGCCCAGATGCCGCCCTTGTCGAGCAGCGCCAGGTAGCGGGGGGCGAAGACCGGATCGATGGTGATGCCGTAGGAGCCATAGGCGGTGAGCCAGGTCGGACGCTCGCCATCGAGCTTGATGCCCTTCTTGTGCACGATCGAGACCGGGATCTCGACGCCGTCCGCACCCTTGGCCTTGACCTCCTCGGAGGTATAGCCCGAGACATCGATCGGCGATTTCGCCAGCAGCCCGGTATCGGCGACCTTCCGGGATTTGGGATCGTAATCGTACCAGCCGCGCGACACGACCCAGCTTTCCAGGCTGAAGACCGCACCGGGAGCACCCGGATCGGTGAACATCTGGTCGAGCGCGCCCTTCACCGGCAGCGCCACGGACTCCACTTTGCCGGTGGCGAAATCGATGCGCCGCAGCTCGCCGATGCCGCCATCGAGATCCTGGATATAGAGCCCGTCCGACCCGGCGCCGATGTTGCGGATGACCGCCTGGCCCGACGGCACCACGGTTTCCGCCTTGGCAATGTCGGGAGTGCCGGCGTCGAGTTTCAGTACCTTGAAGCGCGAGGCGTCCTTGTGGCTGAGCAAATAGAGGTCGCGATTGTGAAGAGCAGCGCCGGTGACATCGTCATCGACATCGACGACCTTGTGCCAGGGCGCCTTGGGTCCCGTCACAGATGCAAGCGGTGCCGTATAGAGCGTGATCTCGTTCTGCACGCCATGGACGATGATGGCGCCCGCGATATCGGAGCCCGGCGTCACGATGATGAAGGGAAAGTCGGCGTCGTCGAAATGCGCGCCGTCGGTCGAATCCTTGGCGAGGATCAGCGGATCCTGCTCGGGATCGGTCCCGAGCAAATGGCGATAGACCTTGAGGTTCTTATACTTGTCGGTGCCGGAGGCACCCTTCTCGGTGCGCGTATAGAAGAAGGAATTGTTGTCGGGCAGCCAGGCCGGCTGGGCGAAGCGGGCACGGTCGATCTTGTCCGGCAGCTCCTTGCCGGTATTGAGATCGATGACATGGAGAACGCTTTCCTCCGACCCGCCTTCGGACAGGCCGTAGGCGACATAGTGCCCGTCCGGCGAGGGCGCGAACCAGTCGAGCGCGATATGGTGCTCCTTGGTGCCGAGCTTCTCGGGATCGACCAGCACCTGCTCCTTGCCGGTCCGACCGACGCGCATGGTCAGCGAGAAGTTCGCCGCCCCCGGCACGGTCTTCTCATAGAGATATTTCCCGGCTGCGATCTGGACGCCGCGCACGAGGCTGCCGGCATTGTCGAGCTCGACCACGCGCTTCAGCAGCGCGTCGCGCCCGGGGATCTTGGCCAGCACACTGTTGGTGTAGTCGGCCTCTTCCTTGATCCAGCTGAGGAAGTCCTTGGAGTCGGGCTCTTCCATCCAGCGATAGGGATCGGTGATCGAGGTCCCGAAGAAGCTCTCGGTGACCGGCTTGACCGCAGCCACGGGCGGCCCCTCTGCCGCCAGCGCCGTCCCGGACAAGAGCATCGAAACAAGCAAGCACGCGCCGCGCGACCAAGCCATCTATCCCCTCCACCAATGTTCGGAGCGTTATGGCATGGCCGGCGCGGCCGGCTCACCTTAAATGCGTGTTATCTGCCTATCTGCCGCGTTTCGGCGGTCAGGCGGCGGCGCGCCCCGCTTCGGCGTCCGCAGTATCCTTGGGTGCCGTATCTTTCAGCGACTGCATGATCGCCTGGTAGCGCACGGGCGCACGGATCCGAAGGAGTGCGCGGACTTCCTCGAGCGGCCGCTCGAGCAGTGCCTCCCAATCCGCCTCGTTGAAGCGCGCGGCATGCCGGCCGTTGCGATAGCCCTCCCACACCGCGGCGCGGACCGGGATGTTGGGGAACTCGCTCGACACCTTGGACATGGCGATGAAGGAGATGAAGCCCAGCCCGTGATTGCCCGACTGGGCATAGGCGAAGGCCAGCAGCGAGATCTCGCCGAGGCCGTCGCGGCCATAGCCGGTCACGACATGGGAAAGGTCATGCGTGTCGCGCGAGCGGTCGAAGAACAGCCGCACATCGGAGGAGGCACCCGAACGCTCCGTGTATTTCGATGCCTCGACCAGCCCTTCGGCGGTCAGATTCTCGCTTGCCAGGAAATCGTGATAGGTCCGGCCGAGCGTGCCGAGCGGGAGGGCGCCGTTCCGCGGCCGATCGCACAGCCGGTCGAGCAGGATGCGGCGCTCGGCGAGGACCGCCTGGCCGACCGGGCTCTTGCGGAAGCTGTCGAAATTGCGCTTGGCCGAGCCGCCGCGCAGAGCCTCGGCGATATAGAAGGCCTGCTTCGTATCCTCGCCATCCGCCAGCAGCTGCTGCATATGGCGCCAGGCGGCCAACGGCTGGAAGCGGAATTTCAGGGACTCTTCGGTCGGCATCGCTCTCACTCCCCCAGCACGTTGGCTAAGCGTGAAAATGCCGTTTACTGACAAACTTGTCAATAGGAATAAGTGCGGCATTTGCGCGATGCGCAGCCCTTCCCCTGATGCCGCCCGTCGCCTATGGTTTCGCCGCCGGCCTGCGCCACGGCCGGCAATTCCGCCAACAGCATGAAAGGCTTGAGAGCTCGATGGATTTCGACCGTTACTACCATCATGACGAGCTGACCCAAGCCCTCAGCGCCATCGTCGAGCGCCACCCCAATCTGGCCTCGCTCGAATTGGCGGGTCCCAGCCATGAGGGACGCGAGATCTGGGTGCTGACGCTGAGCAATCGGCACACCGGCCCGGCCGCGGAGAAGCCTGGATTCTGGGTCGCCGGCAATGTCCATGCGAGCGAGCTTTCGGCCTCGACCGCCTGCCTCTATCTCATCGAGTCGCTCCTGAAGCGCTATGGCAGCGACGCGGATGTGACGCGGCTCCTCGACAGCCGCGCCCTCTATATCTGCCCGCGCATCAATCCCGACGGGGCGGAATGGGCGCTCGAATCGCCGCCGCGCCTCATCCGTTCGAGCACCCGGCCCTATCCTTTCGCGCATGACCATCCGAAGGGGCTGGTCGAAGGCGATATCGATGGCGACGGCAGGCTGCTGATGATGCGCATTCCGGATGCCAACGGCGCCTGGAAGGCGCATCCGGACGAGCCGCGCCTGATGATCCGCCGAGACCCGATCGAGACCGGCGGCGAATATTTCCGGATCATGGCGGAAGGGCGGATCGAGGATTATGACGGCGCCTTGATCCCGCTGGCGCCCGCGAGCCAGGGACTCGACCTCAACCGCAACTATCCGGCCGGATGGCGGCAGGAGCATGAGCAGCCGGGCGCCGGCCCGTTCCCGACCTCGGAGCCGGAGATCCGTGCCATCGTCGATTATGTGGCGCGCCATCCCAACATCACCGGCGGTATCGATTTCCACACCTATAGCGGCGTGCTGCTGCGGCCCTTCTCCGACAAGGACGACAAGGAGATGCCGGCCGAGGATCTGTGGGCCTACAAGACCATCGGGGCCAAGGGCACAGAGCTCACGGGCTATCCGGCGATCTCGATCTATCATGATTTCCGCTATCACCCGAAGCAGGTGATCACGGGCGGCTTCGACTGGCTCTACACCCATCAGGGCGCCCTTATGTGGGCGGTCGAGATCTGGTCGCCGCAGCGCGAGGCCGGCATCGACAATTATGATTTCATCGACTGGTTCCGCGACCATCCGGTCGAGGATGATCTCAAGCTGCTGCGCTGGTCGGACACGGCACTCGAGGGCAAGGGCTATATCGACTGGTACCCGTTCGAGCATCCGCAGCTCGGGCCCGTCGAGCTGGGCGGCTGGGACGCGGTCTATGCCTTCCGCAACCCGCCGCCGCAATTCCTCGAGCGCGAGGTGGCGCGGTTCCCGGATTGGGTCGTCTGGCACGCCCTCATCTCGCCCAAGCTCGAGGTGCTGCGCGCCGAGACGGAGGCGCTGAGCCAGGATCTGTGGCGGGTCGAGCTCGTCGTCCACAATACCGGCTGGCTGCCGAGCTATGTCACCAAGACCGCGCTGGACCGCAAGATCGTGCGCGGCATCGTGGCCGAGTTGGCACTGCCGGAAGGCACATCGCTCGCCTCCGGCTTGGCCCGGATCGAAGGCGGACAGCTCGAAGGACGCTCCAATCTCAAGACCCTGATCGGTTTCGGCCGCAGCCTCAGCGCCACGCCCGACCGGGCGCGCTTCGAATGGCATGTGCGCGGGCCGGCGGGCGCGGAGGTGGCCGTGACCGCGCAGCATGACCGCGCCGGGACGGTGCGCGTGGCGGTCAAGCTGGGTGAGGCGTAGGCCGCTCAAGCCGGCCGCACCAGCGGCAGTTTGTTGCCCGACGCGGCGCGCTGGGTCAGCACCTCGCGCCGGAAGCGGACGAGCTTGGCCGGCCGGCCGCCGGTGCCGGCGACCATCTCGCCGGTCTCCTCGACCAGGCCTTCGCTTTCGATGAGGCGGCGGAAATTCTGCTTGTGGAGGCGGCGGCCGGCCAAGGCCTCGACGGCGCGCTGAAGCTGCAAGAGCGAGAAGCTCTGCGGCATGAGCTCGAATACGACCGGCCGGTACTTGATCTTGGCCCTGAGCCGGGCGATGCCGGTGGCGAGGATGCGCCGGTGGTCATGCGCCATCGCCTGGCCGAGCGCCGGCTCGGGCGGCGATTTGGCGCAGGCCGCCTCGGGCACCAATCCCGCTTCGTAGAGGAGCTCGAAACGCTGCAGCACCAGCTCCTCGTTCCAGCCGCGATCGTCCGTGCCGAAGGCGACCGCGACGCGCTGGCGCCGCTGGCGCCGGGATTCGCCCTCGCTCTGGTCCGCCCAGCGCCACAGGCTGGGCCGGATTACTTCGCCCACGAGCGCATTGGGGCCGGCGCGCCAATCCTCCCACGGGAAGAAGCGGTACCAATTGTGCCAGGCGGCCTCCGGCAGCATGGCCGCCGGCGCTTCGCGCGTGAGTGCTACATAGGAAAGCGAGATCACCCGCCGGCCGGCGCCCGAGCCGACCCGGCCGCGATCGGCGAAGGTGTAGAGCTGCTCGACATAGCCCAAGGGCAGGCGGGTTTTCTCCTCAACCCAAGCGCGCAAGCCCAGCTCGAGCGTGCGGTGGTCCGATTCGAACGGGCCCGACGGCAGCGCCCGGCCATCCTCTACCACCAGCACGCGCGGCTCATCCTCCGTCACGGCCACGACCACGGCGGATAGTTCGAGCTGCAGCGGATCAGGCCGTGCGGGGGGATGAGCCATCGGAATCCGGTAAAGGGGATGCAGTGCAATCTACAATATGTTGCGCAGCAAACCCAGCTTTCGAACTCACGGGCCCGATTTTGCGTCTCCAGGATGGAAATTCGGAGTCGATTCGTCTTATGGTAGCTCCACTCATGTCGGACAAGATCCCCCCACATTTCCTGCGCCGCTTCTTCGGCATTTTGGAACCCAACCTCCCTCCCATCCCCGACCCGGTCGTCACCGAGTCCGTCCCGGTCGGCAGCGTTGCCGATTTCGAAACGGAGGCGCTGCAGCTGGCCTGGCGCACGCTCGAGGCGAAACGCGACGGAAGGACGATGCTGAGCCGCGCCGATATCGATCCGGGCGAGCTCCGGCAGGTGCTGCCGAATGTCGGGCTGATCGAGGTTCATGGCGAGCCGCCGCGCTTCCGCGTCAGGCTGGCGGGCACCGGCTGGCGCACGGATCTGGGCTTCGAGCCGACCGGCATGTGGCTGGAGGATTGGCCGCATGTCACGCAGCGGCGGCTCTTGACCGCCTCCTGCATCGCAGTGCTCGACCAGCGCCAGGCGCTGCGCACGCGCCGCCAATCGGTGATCGACGGCACGACCTTGTTCTATGAGGCGGTGATCGTGCCGCTCTCGCCAGACGGCGGCACGATCACCATGCTGCTGACGATCAGCGCGCCGTGGCGCTCGGAAACGGTGCCGATCCCGGCGCCGGTGCAGCGACAGAGCTGAGCTTAGTAGCCGCGGTAGCTGGAACGCATGAACCAGTGCCAGATCGCCAGCACGATGATGGCGCCGATCGTGGCACCGATGAATCCCACATGATGGAACGGGCCGAACAGCCCGATCGCACGGCCAAGGAAGCTGAAGGTGACGGCGCCGCCGATGCCGAGCAGCGTGGTCAGCAGAAAGCCCTGCGGATTGTTCGGGGCCGGCGAAATGAGGCGCGCTATCAAGCCGGCCACGAAACCGATGATGACGATGCCGATCAGATGAAACATTCGAGAAGCTCCAGTGACTCGCCAGTGCCCGAATATGTAGGAACGCGCGGGCTCCGCGCCGAATGACATCCTTTTAATGTAGCACCGATCCGGGTAGAGCCAGGATATGACGGCTTCGATCGACCTCCAGCGTCTCTTCGCCCGGGCGACCGAGCATCATCGCGCCGGTCGGCTGAAGGAGGCCGAGGCCGAGTATCGCCGCGTGCTGGCCGCCGAGCCTGGCCACGCCGATAGCCTGCATTTCCTGGGCCTCATTGCCGCCCAGCTCGGTCACAGCGACATCGCCATCGAACTCATCGGCAATGCGATCCGGATCCAGCCCTTTATGCCCGATTATCACAATAATCTGGGCCTGGCGCTGAGCGCGGCCGACCGGCTGGAGGAGGCGGCCCAGCGCTTTCGGGACGCGATCCGGCTGCAGCCCGACCTGGCCGAGGCGCGCAACAATCTCGGCAACGCCTTGAAGGATCTGGGCCGGCATGACGAGGCCGAGCGCGCCTATCGCGCTTCCTTGCGGCTGAAGCCGGACTTTGCAGCAGCCCATAACAATCTTGGCGTCGTGCTGGCCGCCGCCGAGCGGCTGGAGGAGGCCGAAGCCTGCTATCGGCGGGCGCTGGCACTCGATCCCAACTATCCCGAGGCCTTCAACAATCTCGCCAACGCGGTGCGTGGGCTGGGCCGGCATGACGAGGCCGAGGCCTGCTGCCGGCGCGCACTGGCGCTCGATCCGGCCTATGCCGAGGCGCATTACAATCTTTCCTGGGTGCTGCTGCTGACGGGGCAGTATGAGGAGGGCTGGCGCGAGTTCGAATGGCGCTGGCGGCTGAAATCGAAGCATGCGCCCCGACGGTTCGACCGCCCACTCTGGACCGGTGAGGCGCTCGATGGCCGCACGCTGCTGCTGCATGCCGAGCAAGGCGCCGGCGACAGCTTCATGTTCTGCCGCTACGTGCCGATGGCGGCAGCACTCGGCCCGGTCGTGCTGGAGGCGCCGAAGCCTATGGTGCGGCTGTTCGAGCAGTTGCGTGGGCCGGTGGCAGTGGTGACGGCGGGCGAGGTGCCGCCACCCTTCGATCTCCATTGCCCGCTCCTGAGCCTGCCGCTCGCCTTTGGCACCACGCTCGCCTCGATCCCGGCGGAAACGCCCTATCTCGAACCCGACCCGGCTAGCGCCGAGGCCTGGCGTCAGCGCTTGAGCGCCCTGTCCGGCCGGCGCGTCGGCCTGGTCTGGGCCGGCAATCCCGATCAGCCCGACGATCGGCGCCGCTCGATCGCCACCGAGGCGCTGGCGCCGCTCGGCATGGTCGCAGGCATTTCCTTCGTGTCGCTGCAGAAGGGGGCGAGGAGCCTGCCGCCCGGGCTCGACATCGTCGATTGGACGGCGGAGCTCGGCGATTATGCCGATACAGCCGCGCTTATCGCGGGGCTCGATCTCGTCATCGCGGTCGATACCGGCGTCGCCCACCTCGCCGCGGCACTCGGCAAGCCGGTCTGGCTCATGAACCGGTTCGATCCCTACTTTGCCTGGCTGACAGAGCGCACCGACAGCCCGTGGTACCCGGACCTGCGACAATTTCGCCAGCGACGACCGGGCGACTGGGCCGGCGTCATCGCCGATTTGTCGATAGCGCTCGAGGGCTTAGTCACCTCGGAGCGGCCTTGAAGCGAGTCGGACGTCGCCCTCGCGTAACCGCAGCACCTCATCGAATCCCAACATAACCCCTATTACGCGGCTATTTTAACACCGCACTTGACAGTCGATCCCGATGGCGGTGACAAGAAAGATGCAGGTTGCTTGCAAACGCCGCACACTCTCCAGGCAACCTGGATTTGACCCCTTGAAAGATAGTATCTGAGAGCAGATTTGACGCAGCTGACCGTTGGATCGAGTTTTCGCCGCTGCGGCTAAACGGGGAAAGTTGGCGCGGGTGCTGAGCCTTTTGAATATTCTGGGGGATATGGCGAATGTCGCTGCCCTGATGGGCATCGTCTATTCCCTCATTGGCGTGGTGGCCGTCTGGCGCTTCGCGCGTGTGCGGCCGGCTGCGCCGATGGCCTGCCCGGCCGTGACGATCCTGAAGCCGGTGTGCGGCGATGATCCCGGGCTTTACGAGAATCTCGTCTCCTTCTGCCGGCAGGATTATGGCGGCCCGGTCCAGGTGCTGATCGGTGCCCATCGCGAAAGCGACCCGGCCGTGGCGATCGCGCGCCGCGTCATCGCCGACCTGCCGGATGCCGATGTTTCGCTCGTGATCGACGGCGCGCTCGGCGGCACCAATTTCAAGATCTGCAATGTCAGCAACATGATGCCGCTGGCAAAGCACGACATCCTGTTCATCGCTGACAGCGACATGCGGGCCGAGCCCCATTACCTCGCCTCGGTCGTGGCCGAGCTCAGGCAGCCCGGCGTCGGCATGGTGACCTGCCTCTACGAGGGCGCGCCGGCCGGCGGCCTCGCCTCGAAGCTGGGTTGTGCCGCGATCAACTACACTTTCCTGCCGTCGGTCCTGGTCGGGCGGCAGATCGGCACCGAGGCCGGCTGCTTCGGCGCCACCATGGCGATTCGGCGCTCGACGCTCGATGCCGTGGGCGGGCTGCCGGCGCTGATCAACCAGCTGGCCGACGATTACGTGCTGGGGGCCCTCGTCCGTGCTGCTGGCCTCAAGGTCGTGGTCTCGCGCTACATCATCAAGAATGTCGTGCTCGAGCCAGACTTCCCGACTCTCATCCGGCACGAGCTCAGGTGGCAGCGGACGATCCGCAGCATCACGCCCCTGGGCCATGCCGCGTCCGTCATCATCCACCCGATCGGGCTGGCGCTTTTGGGTCTGCCGCTGACCGGGTTCGCGACGGACGCATGGCTTATCCTGCTCGCGAGCTTGGCGATTCGGCTTAGCCTGGTCTATAGCTGCCGCGCAGCACTCAACCTTACTCCCCTTTCGGCGCTGTTGGTGCCGATGCGTGACCTATTGTCTTTCGCCCTTTTCATAGCCAGTTTCCTGGGCCAGCGCGTCACTTGGCGTGACAGCAGCTTCCAGGTCGGCCATCGCGGCGAACTGACGCTTGAAGGAGATCCCTTGGCATGATGAAGACCCTGTTCCTGCAAGCCCCGTCCTTCGAAGGTTTCGACGGTGGCGCAGGGTCGCGCTATCAGGCCCGACGCGAGATCAAGTCGTTCTGGTTCCCGACCTGGCTGGCCCAGCCGGCCGCCCTCGTTCCAGGCTCGCGCCTGATCGATGCGCCGCCCGCGCGCATGAAGCTCAACGACGTGCTGCCGTTGGCCAAGACCCATGACCTCGTCGTCATGCACACTTCGACCCCCTCCTTCGCATCGGACGTGAAGGTGGCGGAGGCGATGAAGGCCGAGAATCCTTCGCTCAAGATCGGTTTCGTCGGCGCCAAGGTCGCGGTCGAGACGCAGAAGAGCCTCGAGGCTGCCGGTGCCGCCGTCGATTTCGTGGCGCGCGAGGAGTTCGACTTCACGATCAAGGAGCTGGCCGAGGGCCGCGACTGGGGCTCGATCGACGGCATCTCCTATCGCAACCGCGATGGCATCATTCAGCACAATCAGGCGCGTGCCATCATCGAGAATATGGATTCGCTGCCCTTCGTGACCGAGGTCTACAAGGACAACCTCAGGATCGAAGATTATTTCATCGGGTATCTGAAGCACCCCTACATCTCGATCTATACCGGCCGCGGCTGCAAATCGCGCTGCACCTTCTGCCTGTGGCCGCAGACGGTGGGCGGCCATCGCTACCGCACCCGCTCGGTCGGCCATGTGATCGAGGAGATCAAGCTCGCCAAGCAGTATTTCCCGCAGGTGAAGGAGTTCTTCTTCGACGACGACACCTTCACCGACGATTTGCCGCGCGCCGAGGCGATTGCGCGGGAGCTCGGCAAGCTGGGCGTCACCTGGTCGTGCAATGCCAAGGCGAACGTGCCCTACGACACGCTCAAGGTGCTGAAGGACAATGGCCTGCGCCTGCTGCTCGTGGGTTACGAGTTGGGCAACCAGCAGATCCTGCACAATATCAAGAAGGGCATGCTGATCGAAGTCGCCAAGCGCTTCACCAAGGATTGCCACAAGCTGGGCATCACCATCCACGGCACCTTCATCCTGGGGCTGCCGGGCGAGTCGAAGGAGACGATCGAGGAGACGATCCGGTACGCGACCGAGATCAATCCCCACACGATCCAGGTGTCGCTGGCCGCCCCTTATCCCGGCACGTTCCTGTTCAACCAGGCGGTCGAGAATGGTTGGCTCGACGCGGAGCATGCCGAGCTCATCGACGAGCATGGCGTGCAGATGGCGCCGCTGCACTATGAGCACCTCTCGCACACCGAGATCTTTGATTCGGTCGAGACCTTCTACAAGCGCTTCTATTTCCGCGCCGGCAAGATCGGCTCGCTCGTGGGCGAAATGATCCTGAGCCCGGAGATGATGCGCCGGCGCCTGCGCGAGGGGGTGGAATTCTTCCAGTTCCTGCGCGAACGTCACCAGGTTGCGAACTGAAGCAGGTTATCCTTTCGGCCGATGATTTCGGCCTCGATGTGGCCGTGAACGAGGCGGTCGAGGCCGGTCACCGGGATGGATTGCTGTCGACGGCGAGTCTGATGATCGGTGAGGATGCGGCCCAAGACGCGGTCGAACGCGCACGCCGCCTGCCCAACCTCAAGGTCGGGCTGCATATCGTGCTGGCCGAAGGGACGCCGGTCTCTCGGCCTGAGACAATTCCCGACCTCATCGACCGCGAGGGTCGCTTCCCGAGCGACATGGTGGGACCAGCCTTCCAATTCTTCTTCCTGCCGCAGACCCGCCGCCAGCTTGAACGCGAGATCCGGGCCCAGTTCGCGGCATATGCCGCGACCGGCCTGCCGCTCGATCATGCCAACACGCACAAGCATTTCCATCTGCACCCGACCGTGGCGCGGCTCATCCTGGAGATCGGCCGCGATTACGGGCTCAAGGCGATGCGCGTGCCGGCCGAGCCGGCGGGCCCGCTCGCGGCGGCCGGAACCGAGAGCGGCTTCGGCGCCAGAGCGCTCCACGCCTGGACCGGGCAGCTGCGCCGGGCCATCCGGCGCGCCGGTCTCGCCACCAGCGACCAGACCTTCGGCATCGCCTGGTCCGGCGCCATGACCGAGGACCGGATTCTGCGGCTGATCCCGCATCTGCCCGACGGCGTCAGCGAAATCTATTTCCACCCGGCGCGCACCCTCACCGCCAAGCTCGCGCGGACCATGCCGACATATCGGCATGCCGACGAGCTGGGCACGCTCATGAGCCCGCGCGTGCGGACGGCCCTCGAGGCCGCCGGCATCGGGCGCACCAGCTTCTCGGACCTGGCGAAGGCCGCCGCATGATGAGTCTGACCCGATGGTAAAGGGCGCCGTCATACTGGGCCTCGTCGGCATGGCCCTCTTCACCGGGCTGCTGATCTATGAGGGCGCCGGCACGGTCGCTTCCGTGCTGTTGGATGCCGGGTTCGGCCTCGTCTGGGCCAGCCTCTTCCATATCGTGCCGATGATCGTGAATGCCGCGGCCTGGCGCATGCTGTTCGTGGCCGGGCCGATGCCGACGCTGCTGCAGATGCTGCATGCCGTCTGGATCCGGGAATCGGTCAACGGCCTGCTGCCGGTCGCCCGCATCGGCGGCGAGGTCGTCTCCTATCGCGTGCTGACCGGACAGGGCTTCAAATCGAGCCCGGTGGCGGCGAGCCTGATCGCCGACATCACGCTGGCGATCATGAGCCAGTTCCTGTTCACGGTCGCGGGCCTGGTGCTGCTGCTGCTGCGCATCGAGGATACCGACGCGATCTGGCGCATCATCGGCGGCCTGTTGGCATTCCTGCCGATGGTCGGCGGGCTCGTCGCGGTCCAGCAGATCGGCATCGTCAATCTGGGCTCGAAGCTGGTCGGCGCCCTGTTCGGCGACCATTGGGCCGATCTCGTCGGCAATGCCGCGCGGCTCGACCGGGTGCTGCGGCTGGTCTATCGGCGCGTCAGCCGCGTGCTGGGCTCGATCACGCTGCAGCTTCTAGGCTGGACGCTCGGCACCGGCGAGATCTGTCTCGCCCTCAATTTCCTCGGTCATCCTGTGACGCTCTACGACGCCTTCCTGATGGAGGCGATCGCCCAGGCGATCAGCTCGGCCGCCTTCGTGGTGCCGGGCGCGCTCGGCGTCCAGGAAGGGGGCTTCGTGCTGATCGGCAGCCTGTTGGGGCTCGAGCCCGATATCGCCCTGGCGGTAGCCCTCGTCCGCCGCTTCCGCGACGTGCTGATCTTCGTGCCGGGCCTGGTCGCCTGGCAGATCGGCGAGGCGCACAAGCTGTCGGTCAGGCGCCACCCGGCGGAGTGACGGCGTAAAGGGCCGGGATATCGGCCAAGCGCGGGACGGCCCAATAGCCAGCCCGCCTTTCCGTCGCCGCGATCGTGGGATCGAACAGGACGCGGTGCGGGATGCCGGCCGCCTCCGCCGCCTCGAGATCGCGCATCCGATCGCCGATCGCCCAACTCGCCGCCGGATCGAGATCGAGCTCGCGGATCGCTTCGAGGACCATGCCGGGTGCGGGCTTGCGCCAGCCGGGAAAGCGCGGGGCGGGATCGTCCGGCGCGTCGGGCGCGTGATAGACGCGGTCGATCACGATGCCCTGCTGGCGGAAGCGCTCGGTCATCCAGCCCATCAGAAGCTGGTAGTCCGCCTCGGTGAAGAGGCCGCGGCCGATGCCCGACTGGTTGGTCGCGATCACCAGCCGGAACCCCTCGCCCGCGAAGAAGCGCAGCAATGCTGCGATACCGTCGACGAAGCGGCACTCCTCGATCCGATGCAGAAAGCCGGTATCGACATTGATGACGCCGTCGCGATCGAGAATAAGGGCACGATTCAGAATTCTCTCTCCTTCTTCGGAGCAGGAATCACCGGCTGGAGCAGAAGCCACGATCAGGATAACGGAAGAAACATCGGAAGCTCGTAGCGTCTGCGTCCGTCGAAGATGATCGAGGTCTCGATTCGGTTGACGCTGGGCCAGCTGGTGAAATGGTCGAGCCCCAGATCCTTGAGATGCTGGGTGTCGCGAACGGCCACATGGACTACGACATCGTAACGGCCGGACAGGAGAAAAGCGGACCGGACCTCCGGCATCTTGACCACCGCATCCATGAACGCGTCGACCGCGCTGCGGTCGTATTGGGACAGCTCGATCATGAACAGAGCCTCGAGCCCGATCCCAAGCGCCCTCGGCTCGACTTCGACATGGGTCCCGCGCAGGACCCCGCCATCGCGCATCCGCTTGATCCGCTCATGCGTCGAGGACGGCGCTAGGCCGACCTCGGCGGCGATCTCCTTGACCGACAGCCGAGCATTGTTTTGCAAAAGGCGGAGAATCCCGACGTCCATTCGGTCAAGATCGATCAAAGCGAAAAATCTCCGGAAATTATTCGTTCTACCCGCGTATCTACCGCTGATAATATCATCATAGCGACTAAACTCCATACGGACTTCGGCATGGCTTCTTACGAACTTTCCACGACGGGGACGATGCCGCCGGAGCCCGGCAGCACATTCGATATCCGGCCGACTGCGGCCGGGCGAGCCAGGGCCTTCGGACTGGCTGTTCTCTATCTTGCTCTTTTCGCTCTCATGACGGCGGCGCTGCTGTACGGGTCGGCAGCTCTGGGCCTCGCACCGCTCCATAGCGAAACGCCGTTTCAGAAGTTCCTGCATGAATGCGCCGCCGTCGCCGCAACGGTGCTCGCCGTCGCAGTGCTGGGCCGCCTCACGCGCGAACCGATCGCCCGGTTCGGCTTCGCCGTGACGGGCGCCGGGCGGGATTCGCTGATCGGGCTGGCCGCGGGCTTCGTGTCGGTGGCAGGCACTCTGGGCGCCATCGCGGCGCTGGGCGGCTGCGCGGCCGGCGGCTTGGTGCTGGCACCCGGCTGGCTCTATCTCGCGGCCTACTATGCCTTGCTCGATTTCGGCGTGGCGGTCTTCGAGGAAGGGGTGTGCCGATCCTTCATGCTGGTGCAGCTGTCGCGGGCTTTCGGCTTCTGGCCGGCCGCAATCTTGACATCCGCCCTGTTCGCCCTCGCCCATGCGGGAAACGCCAGCGAGGCGCCGTTCGGTCTGCTGATGGCCGGCGTAGCCGGCCTGGTGCTCGCCTATTCCTTCCGGCGCTCGGGCACCCTGTGGTTCGCGATCGGCTGGCACCTGGCTTACGATTATGTCGAAGACTTCATCTTTGGCGTCCCCGACAGCGGCCATCCTCAGGAAGACGCGTTGCTGCACACCGTGCTCAACGGACCCAACTGGCTGACCGGCGGCGCGGTCGGGCCGGAGGCAAGCGTCGTATCGCTCGCCATGCCGCTGGCGCTGGTGCTGGTGCTCGTCATCCGCTTCGCCCTGCCGCGCCGCGTCGTGTGACGGAGAGGTGAACCAGCGCGCGCAGAAGTCTCCAGTGGACGCGCGCGGGCGCTTAAGGTAACTCGGCCTTTAAACAGAACAAAGGCCGTTGATCTGCCATGTGCGGCTTTACCGGATTTCTCGATCTCGACCGGGCGACGGGAACGGACACGCTCGCCAGCACGATCGGCCGCAT
This sequence comes from uncultured Alphaproteobacteria bacterium, assembly GCA_963762435.1. GTDB lineage: Bacteria > Pseudomonadota > Alphaproteobacteria > ATCC43930 > CGMCC-115725 > JAXDMU01. Next base: position 321,630 of record CAVXLN010000003.1, read on the forward strand.
GATGGACATGATCGCCCATCGCGGCCCCGACGACGAGTCGAGCTGGGTCGATGCCGAGGCCGGGGTGGCGCTGGGTTTCCGCCGCCTCGCCATCGTCGATCTCACCCCGGCCGGGCGGCAGCCGATGGTCTCGGCCTCCGGCCGCTTCGTCATGATCTATAATGGCGAGGTCTATAATGCCGAGGAGCTCCGGCCCGAGCTGACCTCCCGCGGCATCCCGTTCCGCGGTCATTCCGATACCGAAATCATCCTGGAAGCCTTTGCCGCCTGGGGCGTGGACGCGGTGTTGCCCAAACTGATCGGCATGTTCGCGATCGCCCTCTGGGACCGGCAGGAGCGGCGGCTGACGCTCGTGCGCGACCGGATGGGGATCAAGCCGCTCTATTACGGTCGGATGGGACGAACCTTCTTCTTCGGCTCGCAACCCAAGAGTTTCGAGCCGCATCCCGACTGGCGCTTCGAGATCGATCGCGAGACGCTGGCCTCGTTCCTGCGCTTCGCCTATGTGCCGGGCGCGCGCTCGATCCATCGGGATCTGCACCAGCTGAAGCCCGGTCATCTGGCCGAGGTCGCGAGCGACGGCACCGTTACCGAGCGCTGCTATTGGGACATCCGCGCCAAGGCGGCCGCCGGGCGGAGCGAGCGCGCCGGCGAGGATGATGCCGCCGCGGTGGAGGCACTCGACACGCTGCTGCGCGATGCGGTGAAGCGGCGGATGATCGCCGACGTGCCGCTGGGCGCCCTCCTCTCTGGCGGCATCGACAGCTCGACCGTGGTGGCGCTGATGCAGGCGCAAAGCGACCGGCCAGTCAAAACCTTCACGATCGGCTTCAATGCCGAAGGCTATGACGAGGCGCCCTATGCCGCTGCGGTGGCGAAGCATCTCGGCACCGATCATCACGAGCTCTATGTCGAGCCTGCCCATGCGCTCGATCTCGTGCCGCGCCTGGCCGATTGGTATGATGAGCCCTTCGCCGATGCGTCACAGATCCCCACCCTGCTCGTCTCGGAGCTGGCGCAGGGCGAGGTCAAGGTGGCGCTGTCGGGCGATGGCGGCGACGAGCTGTTCGCCGGCTATACCCGCTATCTCCACGGCAATCGCGTGATCGGCTGGACCGGTGCGGTCCCGCGGCCGCTGCGCGATGCCGGTGCCTATCTGCTGGATGCGGTGCCGGCCGGCACCTGGAACGGCTTCGCCGAGCTGCTGCCGGCGGCACTCCGGCCCGTGCGGCCGGCCGATCGCGCCGCCAAGCTGGCCGAGCTGCTGCGCTCGCCGGTCGATGAGCTGCTTTATCGCCAGCTCGTCTCGCATTGGGCCGATCCCGAGACGCTGCTGCCCGGCATCGCCGAGCCGGTCGACCCGGTCTGGAGCGGCGCCTTGACGCCGGAAGTGCCGGATCTGGTCGAACGCATGCAGCTCATCGACATGCTGACATATCTACCCGACGACATCCTGACCAAGCTCGACCGGGCCAGCATGGCGGTGGGGTTGGAAGCGCGCGTGCCGCTGATCGATCATCGGGTGGTCGAGCACGCCTTCCATCTGCCGGCGCATCAGCGCATCCGCAATGGCGAGACCAAGTGGCTTTTGCGCCAGGTGCTCGACCGGTATGTGCCGAAATCGCTCATCGACCGGCCGAAGATGGGGTTCGGCGTGCCGATCGATCGCTGGCTGCGCGGGCCGCTCCGGGACTGGGCCGAGGATCTACTCGACCCCGTGCGGCTCGGCGAGAGCGGGCTCGCTGCCGCGCCGATCCGCCGACGCTGGGAGCAGCATCTCTCCGGGGCCACGAATGCGCAATATCCGCTTTGGTGCGTGCTGATGTACCAGTCCTGGCATCGCCGCTGGTCCGCACGATGACCCGGCGCTCGACCAGTGCCGCACCGGAGCTCGAGCTGCCGACGGAAGGATTCAGCAAGCCCGAGGAAAGCCTGGGCTATCGGCTGTGGCATGTGCTGCATGCCTATCAGCGCAGCCTGGAGCAGGCGCTGTGCGGGCTCGACCTCACGCATCTTCAATACGTGCTGCTGGTGCAGAGCGCCTATCTCGCCCATAACGGCCAGGTGCCGTCCCAGGCGCGGCTGGCCCAAGCGTCGGGCCTCGACAAGATGATGGTGTCGAAGGTCGTCCGGCTCCTGGAAGAGAAGCGCTATGTCACGCGCGGGCCGCACCCGGACGATCCGCGCGCCAACCGGGTCGATGTGACCGAGGCGGGCAGCGCCATCCTGAAGGTCGCGATGCCGCTGGCCCGCGCCACCCACGACCGGTTCTTCGGCTGCCTCGGCCCCGAAACCGAACATCTCGGCCGGCTGCTCGATGCCCTGATGGCGGCGCGCGTCACGCGCTGACTTTTGCTGCACAGCAACGTCGCAAAGCTTGCGCGAGCTGCCTTTAATTTAGGCAGTTCGCGCCAAACCTGTGCGTTGCGCGGGCCTCAACCGCTGGCACGGATATTGATATAAAAAATTTATATAGCTCTCTCGGGGGAGGGCGGACGCTCTTGATGCTCCACAAAAAGGGGAAAATGGGATCATGAAATTGAGAGCGAGCATGTTCTGCTCCTTGGTCGCCCTTGCCGCCGCCGCGGGGACGGCGCCGGCGCTCGCCGATGAGACACCCGCCGCGACCCCCGCACCGGATGCTGCCCCAGCAGCACCGGACGCCGCCGCCGATGCCGGCCCGCCCGGCTTCAAGATTTCCGGCCATATCGAGGCCGGTGTCACGGCCAATCCGGAATCGCCCAACGATCGCCTGAATTTCGGCCAGCTCTTCACCGACAAGAGCAACCAGTTGCTGCTGAACCAGGCGCTGATCACGGCCGAGCAGCCGCTCGACCCCAAGGCGACCGGTTTTGATTGGGGCTTCCGCTTCCAAGCCATGTACGGCACGGATGCGCGCTACACCCATTTCCCGGACGAGCTCGACCGCGTCATCCATGACCGCACCCAGCTCGACATCGTCGAGGCGAATGTCCAGGCGCACCTGCCCTTCGTCAGCGATGGCGGCGTCGATGTGAAGCTCGGCCAATATGCCACGCCGATCGGCTACGAGGTGATCGACGCCACCGGCAACCCGTTCTATTCGCACTCCTACATCTTCAATTTCGGCATCCCGCTGAAGCATACCGGCGGCTATTTCACGGCCCATCTGAGCGACACCTTCGACCTCTATCTGGGCGGCGACACCGGCATCAACACCGGCGTCGGCAAGGGCGACAACAACAACTCGGCGTCGTTCTTCGGCGGTTTCGGCCTCAACAACCTGCTCGACGGGAAGCTGACCATCCTGGCGCTCACCCATATCGGCCCGGAAAATCCAAGCGACACGCCCGGCATCGACGCCAACAGCGCCGTGCGCGAGCTGTTCGACGTGGTCGCCACCTATAAATATTCGGACACGACGACGCTGACGACCGAGCTCAACTATATCCATGACGACGGCTTCCACGCCCAGGCCTTCGGTGCCGCGCAATATATCTCCTACACGCTCAACGACGTGGTGACGCTGAATGCGCGCGGCGAAATATTCCGCGACGATAACGGCTTCTTCGTCGCGGCCTTTCGCAACCCGCTCGACTTCATCGATATCGAGCGCGGCCTGCCACCCACGGCGCCGGCCATCGGCGGCGGTCCGACCACCTACGGCGAGATCACGCTGGGCGCCGCCATCAAGCCCGACCTCGGGCTGCCGGACCCGATCTCGAGCTTCAGCATCCGGCCGGAACTGCGCTTCGACGGGGCGCTCAACGGCACCAAGCCGTTCGACGATCAGACGGAGAGCGGCCAGGTCACGATGGCGGTCGATTTCATCCTCGCTTTCTGAACTTTAATGGCGACTTCAGCCTTGGGCCAAGGCCCAGGGCTGAAGTAGGCTGGCGCCCGATATAATCTCGGGAGAAACGCCCTCGTGAAAGCTTTGCTGAGCATCGGGCCTGGCGGCCCGGAAACCCTGGTCATCCAAGACCGTCCCGATCCCGTGCCCGGCCCGGGCGAGGTGCTGATCAAGGTCAAAGCCTGCGGCGTCAATTTCCCAGATGTCCTGATCATCCAGGATCTCTATCAATTCAAGCCGCAGCGGCCTTTCGCGCCCGGCAGCGAGGTCTCGGGCATCGTCGAGGCGCTGGGCGAGGGTGTCGACCATCTCAAGATCGGCGACCGGGTCATCGGCTCGGCCGGCTGGGGCGGCATGTCGGAGAAGCTGGTTCTTGCCGCCAGCCGGTGCATCCCGATGCCGGACGCGATGCCGTTCGATGTGGCCTCCGCCTTCATCCTGACCTACGGCACCTCGCATCACGCCTTGAAGGACCGCGCCCGGATCAAGCCGGGCGAGACGCTGCTGGTGCTGGGCGCGGCCGGCGGCGTCGGCATCGCCACGGTCGAGCTCGGCAAGGCCGCCGGTGCCCGCGTCGTCGCTGCCGCCTCGTCCGAGGAGAAGGTGGCGCTCGCCAAGCTTCACGGCGCCGATGTCGGCATCGTCTATCCCGAAGGCCCGTTCGACAAGGAGGGCGCCAAGGCGCTCACCGACCTGTTCAAGGAGGCCTGCGGCAAGAACGGCGCCGATGTCATCTACGACCCGGTCGGCGGCGCCTATGCTGAGGCGGCGCTGAGGGCGATCGCCTGGGAAGGGCGGTTCCTGGTCGTGGGCTTCCCGGCCGGCATCCCGAAGATCCCGCTCAATCTGGCGTTGCTCAAAGCCTGTCAGATCGTCGGCGTGTTCTGGGGCGCCTTCGCCCAGCGCGAGCCCGAGCGCAACCGGGCGAATAATCAGGAGCTGATGGATCTCTACGCCAAGGGCGTCTTGAAGCCCGAGATCTCGGAACGCTTCCCGCTCGAGCGCGCCCCCGAGGCGATCAAGCGCCTGGCCGAACGCAAGGCGATGGGCAAGCTCGTGGTGGTGATGGAGTAGTTGACTCCCTCTCCCGCCCGGCGGGAGAGGGTCGGGGTGAGGGAGAATAGGCAAGATGCTTCAAGAGCTTGCGTCATTCCCTCACCCTCCCGCTAACGCGGGCCCCTCCCTCTCCCGCCTAGCGGGCGAGGGGATTCAATCAAGCATGACAACGAATTAATCTTCCCGCAGGCTCGGCGTAATGCCGGCTCGCCATATGTAGTCCCGACACAGCCGTCCGCCGGACGGTGGCAAGGGTACAGTTGGTGAGGGGATCATGAAGGTTAGTCAAAAAGGTTACCGGCTGGGCGGCGTCGCGGTGCTTCTTGGGCTCTCGACGGCGCTCGCCTTCGGTCCGCTGGCGCCGGTCTTGGCGCGGGCGGCCGACAGTTCGGGCAATAGTGTCGCAGGCAATATCGAAGCGCTGCCGAGCTTTGCCCCGATCGTGGACAAGGTGCTGCCGGCGGTCGTCAACATCTCGGTCGAGCAGCGCGTGGGCGCCCCGGTCGACGATCAGGAGGATCAAGGCGACGAGCAGGGCGATGCGCCCGACCAGCAGGGCCCGGGCATGCCGGGGCCAGGCACGCCGTTCGACCAGCTGCTGCGCCGCTTCTTCGAGCAGCAGCAGCCTGGCTTCCACGGCCAGGTTCCGCAACAGCAGCAGCAGGCGCAGCAGCATGTGACGGCCTTGGGCTCAGGCTTCATCATCGATCCCGCGGGTTTTGTCGTGACCAACAACCATGTCGTCGGCCAGGCCGAGCGGGTCACCGTCATCTTCCAGGACGGCAGCCGCCATATCGCCAAGATCGTCGGCAAGGATGCGAAGTCGGATCTGGCGCTCTTGAAGATCGATGCGCCGAAGCCGCTGCCCTATGTCGAATGGGGCGACAGCGACAAGGCCAAGGTCGGCGACTGGATCCTGGCGGTGGGCAATCCCTTCGGCCTCGGCGGCACCGTGACCAAGGGCATCATCTCGGCCCATAGCCGCTCGCTCGGCAGCTCCAGCTATGTCGATTTCATGCAGATCGACGCTTCGGTGAACCGCGGCAATTCGGGCGGCCCGACCTTCAACCTCGAGGGCCATGTCGTCGGCATCAATACCGCGATCTACTCGCCCAATGGCGGCAATGTCGGCATCGCCTTCGACATCCCGTCCGACACGGCGAAGAGCGTCATCGCGTCCTTGAAGGCGAACGGCCATGTCGATCGCGGCTGGCTGGGCGTGCAGATCCAGCAGGTGACGCCGGAGATCGCGTCGGCCATCGGCGAGGATCCGGATGCGCCCAAGGGTGCGCTGGTCGCCGCTATCGACCCGAACGGCCCGGCCGCCAAGTCCGGTCTCAAGGTCGGCGATGTCATCGAGAAGCTCGACGGCAAGCCGATCGACCATATGAGCGAGCTGCCGCGGTTCGTGGCCGAGACCCATGCCGGCCAGAGCGTCGATCTGACCGTGCTGCGGCAGGGCAAGACCGAGCATGTCCAGGTCGCGATCGGCCATCTCGACGAGGACAAGGTCGCCTCCAACGACAAGGACGGGTCGAGCCATACCGATGCGCTGGGCGTCACCCTCTCCAGCCTCAATTCCGAGGTCCGCGACCGGCTGCATGTGCCGAAGACGGTCTCCGGCGCCCTGATCTCGCGTGTCGCTCCGGACAGTCCGGCGGCCAATGTCGGCCTGCAGGCAGGCGACGTGATCCAGCAGATCAACGGCGAGAAGATCTCCGGGCCCTCCGATGCGACGGACAAGGTGGCAGACGCCGCCAAGCAGAAGGGCAAGCCGCTGCTGCTGCTGGTCGACCGGCATGGCCAGGAAAGCTTCATCGCCGTCCCGCTCGATGGCGGCGACGGTCAAGGCTGACCCTCGACCTAACTGCGTAAACGCCTACAATCGCCCGGTCGGAATGATTGCGCCCGACCGGGCGATCTCTTTTTGCGGCGGAGCGGCGATATGGGCGAGCTGATCCTGACCACTTACGACTGGGTGCCGGAGCCGCCGCGCGGCTTCGTTCGCGACCTGCGCGTCCGCTGGGCCCTGGAGGAGGCGGGCCTGCCCTATCAGGTGGCCAGCACGCCGTTCAAGACCCGCGGGCCCGAGCACCTGGCCCACCAGCCCTTCGCGCAGGTGCCTTGGCTGACCGACGGCGATCTGTCCATCTTCGAGAGCGGCGCCATCCTGCTGCATCTGGGCGAATTGAGCGACGCGCTGATGCCATCCGACGCGCGCAGCCGCGCCGACGCCACGACGTGGCTCTTCGCGGCGCTGAATTCTGTCGAGATGGCCAGCCTGCCCTGGGCAATCATGGCCTTCTCCCCGGAGACCAAGAGCGGGCCGATCTGGGAGCGGTTGGACGATTTTCTCAAGCTCCGGCTGCGGCGGATGGAGCAGGTTCTGGCCGAGCGCGAGTGGCTCGCCGGCGGGACCTTCTCGATCGCCGACATCACGATGGCGGACGTGCTGCGCCTGCCCGACCGCTTCGGCGCGCTGGCGAGCCATCCCGCCTGTCAGGCCTATGTCGCCCGCGCAACGGCCCGCCCGGCCTTTCAGAAGGCCCATGCGGACCAGATGGCGCATTTCGCGGCGGCGGATTGAGACAGGAAAATCAAAAAGATCATCGATTTTCGTCATGGCCGGGCGCGTCCCGGCCATCCACGTCGCGCCGTGGGAACATCTTCTTCGAGCAAAATCTGCGTCGGCCCGACGTGGATCACCGGGACAAGCCCGGTGATGACGGCGAGGGAGCCCGCCAAGCGGTCGAGGAGATCGTTTAGATCCTGGTCGCCAGCCAGATGGCCAGCCGCGAGCCCGCTTTGATGGCCGCACTCAGCGCCTCATAGCCCGGCGTCTCAGCGGCGCCATGGGCGAGGCCGGTGTCGCGATGCTCGAGCTCCTCGGCGCGGAACTGTTCGATCTGCGCCTTGAGCTCGGGCTCGTGATCGCCCAGCGCCTCGATCTGGCTCTGATAATGCTCGTCGATCACTTCCTCGACCGCGACCGTGCAGGCCATGGCGGCGCGCTCGCCCATGAGCGCCGTGGCGGCGCCGAGCGCGAAGCCCGCCATGTCCCAGATGGGCCCGAGGAGCGTCGGCCGCACGCGGCGCTCGACCAGCAGCTTGTCGAAGGCGGCCCGATGTTCGCGCTCCTGTGCTGCCATATGGCGGATCGTGTCGCCATGCTTGCCGCGCCCCATGACCGCGAGCTGGCCGTCATAGATGCGGGCCGCCCCATGCTCGCCGGCATGATCGACGCGGATCATGCGCTTGACCAGCTCCTGCGGCGGCGGATCGCCGGGCAGGTAGCGGTCGAGGCTAGGCTTGCCGCTCATGATGCCATGGTCCGGCGCACGGCGCGCACGGCGAGGATCAGCGCCAGCGCCGAAGCGGCGGCGTTCCAGCCGGCCAGCGAGATGCCGAAGAGCGTCCATTGCGGCTCGTCGCAGCGGACCACTGGCGCCGCCTGGATCTGTTTCAGGAGATCGTCGATCGATTGCGCCTTGATCGCCGGCGCCGTGCAGGCGTCCGGGCCGGGGATGATGTGCTGCTCGACGCCGACATGGTAGAGGCCGAAGGCGGTCGAGCCCAGGAAGATCAGCGCCAGCACGATCGGCGCCCAGCGCAGCAGCATGGGCTGGCGCAGGATCAGAAGCAAGGCGATGAGTGCGATGGCGGCATACCAGGGCCAGCGCTCGGCGAGGCACAGCTCGCACGGCACGAGGCCAACCGCGTACTGGAAGAAGAGTGCCCCGCCGATGATCAGGATCGAATATCCGAGCAGCACGGGAAAGGCGGCATCGACACGCATGGCTAGAGCACCTTGATGAGCACGAAGCCGCCGACCAGCAGACCGGCCGTGACGGTCGTCACCAGCAGCAGCCTTTTCTCGACGAATTCCTTGGCCGCCTCGCCGAAATAATAGAGCAGCACCGCCTCGAGATAGAAGCGCATGCCGCGCGCGATGATCGATGCGATGGTGAATTCGGCCAGGTTGAAGTGCAGGAAGCCCGACAGGATCGTGACGATCTTGTAGGGGATCGGCGTCGCCCCTTTGAGGATGATGGCCCAGAAGCCGTATTGGTCGAAGAAGGCCTTGGACGAGTCGAAGGCGGCCTGGCCGACCATATGATCGACGATGAAGCTGCCGATCGTGTCGAAAGCATAGTAGCCGATCGCATAGCCCAAATACCCGCCCACGACCGAGCTTGCCGTCGCCACCGTCGCCAGCCAGAAGGCGCGGCGCCGGTCGGCCAACACCATCGGGATCAGCAGCAGGTCGGGCGGAGCCGGGAAGAAGGAGCTTTCGGCGAAGGAGATGCCGGCCATGAGCCAGATCGCCGAGGGTTTCTGCGCGTGGGCCAGAATCCAGTCATAGATGCGTCGCAGCAAGAGCCAGCCCCGAAACGATAGCAGCGGGTTGGTGTATCAGCTGCCCGGGCCGCCGGCAATCGCATGGGCGCCGCAGGACCGCGCGTTCCGAGGGCCTGCCGACCGAGGCGGGCCGAGACGCGCGCCCCTTTTAGGTCGGCAACTAAACGCCTTCTCGCGCCATCACATCCTCGGCCTCAGCTGGCGAGCAGCGCCGGCGCCTTGAGGATGATGCCGAAATAGCCCCTTCCGTTGCGACGGCGCGTGTCGGGCCGCACCGGCTCGGCCTCGCAGACGAGCGCCAACGCTGGCTGGTGAGAAGCGACGAAGCCGCCGAACACGTCGTTGGCGTCGATATCGTCGATGACGATCGCACCGCCGGGGCAGAGTGCGGCCCAGGCACGGTCGAGCTCGAAACGCACGTTCCGGGCGCTGTGCAGGCTGTCGTGAATGAACATGTCGATCGTGCCGAGCTCGGCCAACAGCGGCGCCAGGCACACCCGGCTGGATCCGCGAATAAGCCTCCAGCGCTCGGTGCTGCGCTCATCCACCGCGATGCCGACCTGTTCAGCGCAATCATGCTCGATCGGCGGAAGATCGATGCTCCAGAGCTGGCCAGCCCCATTCAGCGCCAAGGCTTCGAGGATGAAGCGCGAGGACACGCCGTGCGCGACGCCGGTTTCCACCACTCGGAGCGGCTTCAGGTGGCGGATCAGGCACCAGATGGCGCTGATCAGAGCCGGGTCGCCGTCATTCCAGTGGAGAAAGCTTTCCGGGCCGATCTCGACGCCTTGCGCACGCAACGTCGCGGCGATCGCCGGCCAGAGCGCTTCGGACTCGGCACTCCCGCTGCAGGGGAACGGAGCGCCCAGTGCCGCATGCAGTTGCGCTTGCCAGTCAGGCTGAGCTTGATAGTCCGGCGGGGCGTGCCGTCGCTCCGCGGCATAGACATAGTCGTCGTAAATCCGGTTCCAGGTCTCGCGCGGATCGCCGACGAGTACGCGCAGGCCGCGAAGCGGATACCGCGACAAGTAGCGCAAAGGTAGGCCGAGCATGTCAGGCCTCGCATCGAGTGAATCCGAAGATACTCTGCGCCTTGCGCCCATCGTCCCTGGAGCGTTCGTTAACCTTTTAACCTGACCTTCGCCAATTTCCAACCGTCAAGCGACCGCAGGTGGGATATCATCAGCCCAAAAAGGGGGCAGGCCATGATCACTCTCCACACCTTCGGGCCGCTGCTCGGCACGCCTGATGCCAGCCCCTTCGTCATGAAGGCGATGCTGCTCTTGAAGCTTGCCGGCCAACCCTATCGTGAAAAGACCGGCACGCCCTTTGGAACGCCGTTGGGCTTCTTGCCCTGCATCGAGGATGAGGGCGTCAAAGTCGGCAATTCCACGCTCATCCGCCGGCATCTGGAGCGGAAATACGACATCGATTTCGATGCCGGGCTCGACGAGACGAACAAGGCCGCGGCCTGGACCATCGAGCGGATGTGCGAGGACCATCTCTATTTCGGCCTGCTGCATATGCGCTGGATGGACGATGCGAATTTCGAGAATGGCGTGGCCCGGATCTTCACCTCGATCCCCGCACCCGTCCGGCCGATGGTGAAGGCGTTCGTCCGGCGGGGCACACGGAAGCGGCTCCATAGCCACGGGCTCGGCCGCCATGGCGGGGCCGAGATCGAAGCCTTCGCGATCCGCGATGTCGAAGCGCTGGCGCGGCTGATGGGCGACCGGCCGTTCCTGATGGGGGACGAGCCCAGCGGTGCCGATGCCACCGTGTTCGGCATGCTGGCGGCACTCTCGGTCCCGCCGCTCAATTCGCCGATCCGGGATACTGTACGCGGGCATGCAAATCTGACCAGTTACTGCGAACGCATCTTGCAACGATACTTCGCGGCTTAAGCAAACCCGTCCCGTCCATTCGAACGCCGTGCTATTCCTGGGTTTTCGTCACGGAACCGTCACGCCCGCGGCTTATCCATAGAAAGCTTCCGCTCAAGCGAAGGACGATCATGCCAAAGCACCTGCTTCTCGCCGCTCTCGTGCTCGCCACGGCCGTGGGCACGCCCGCACCGGCTTCGGCCGCCGATGGGGCGACCGCCATCTGCTATAATTGCCCGCCGGAATGGGCCGATTGGGCATCGCAGATCAAGGCGATCAAGGAGAAGACGGGCATCACCGTGCCCTATGACAACAAGAATTCCGGCCAGTCGCTGTCGGCCATGATCGCCGAGAAGGCCAATCCGGTCGCCGATGTCGTCTATCTGGGCGGCTCGGTCGGCATTCAGGCCAAGGATGCGGGCGTCACCGCCCCCTACAAGCCCGCCCATTGGGACGATATCCCGGCGACGCTCAAGGACCCGGACGGCTATTGGTTCACCATCCATTCGGGCACGCTCGGCCTCTTCATCAACGAGGCGGCGCTGGGCGGCAAGCCGGTGCCGAAATCCTGGTCCGACCTCCTGAAGCCCGACTACAAGGGCATGGTCGGCTATCTCGATCCGACGAGTGCGGCCGTGGGCTATATCGGCGCGATCGCGGTCAATGAGGCGCTGGGCGGGACCTACCAGGACTTCTCGAAGGGCATCGAGTTCTTCAAGGCGCTGCAGAAGAACGAGCCGATCGTGCCGAAGCAGACCGCCTATGCGCGCGTACTGTCGGGCGAGATCCCGATCCTGTTCGATTATGATTTCGATGCCTATCGCGCCAAATACACCGACAAGGCGCCGGTCGTGTTCGTGATCCCGTCCGAAGGCACCATTTCCGCCCCCTATGTCATGAGCCTGGTCAAGGACGGGCCGGACCCGGAGAACGGCAAGAAGGTGCTGGATTTCGTGCTGTCGGATGAAGGCCAATCGCTGTGGGCCAATGCGTTCATGCGACCGGTCCGCGCCGTGACGCTGTCGCCCGAGCTCAAGGCCAAGTTCCTGCCGGATGCCGATTATGCGCGGGTGAAGCCGCTCGACCTCGGCGGCATGGCGGCCGCCCAGAAGGGCTTCATCGAGCGTTATCAGGCGGAAGTGCACTGATGGGAGGCAGCGAGGGGCGGCGCCTTGCCGCCCTGATGGCGCCGGCGGCGATCTTCTTCACCGCATTCTTTCTGCTGCCGCTGGCGCGCCTGTTCCTGATCGGCGGCACCGGGGCGCAGGGATGGGCAGCCTATCTCGCGGTCGTGACCAACCCGGCCTATCTCAGAAGCCTCGTCTCCACATTTGTCCTGGCGCTGTCGGTAACCGTGGCGACGCTCGCGATCGCGACGATCGCCGGACTGTTCCTCGAGCGGCATCGGTTCCCCGGCCGCGCCTTGCTGGTGGCGCTCGCGACATTTCCCTTGGCCTTTCCCGGCGTGGTCGTGGGATTCATGGTGATCATGCTGGCCGGGCGCCAAGGGCTGATCGGCACCGTTACCCAGGCGCTCCTGGGCGACAAGCTGGTCTTCGCCTATTCGATCGCCGGCCTGTTCATGGGCTATGTCTATTTCTCGATCCCGCGCGTCATCCTGACCGTGATGGCGGCGGCCGAGAAGCTCGATCCCCGGCTCGAGGAGGCGGCGCGCTCGCTCGGCGCCAAGCCCTGGCAGATCATGGCGCATATCGTGCTGCCGGCCTTGAAGCCCGCCTTCCTCTCGGCCGGCGCCATCTGCTTCGCCACCGCCATGGGCGCCTTCGGCACCGCCTTCACGCTGGCGACGCGGATCGAGGTGCTGCCGATGGTGATCTATACCGAGTTCACGCTCGAGGCGAATATCGCGACTGCGGCCGCCCTCAGCTTCATCCTGGGCGCCATCACCTGGGCAGCGCTGGCCTTCGCGCGCAGCCTCGCCGGCTCCAGCATTGCGGCGGCCGGCTAGATGCGGCGCGGCTTGGGCTTCTGGCTGCAGCTCGCTTTCACGCTCCTGGTCTCGGCCTTCCTCATCCTGCCCGCATTGCTCTCGGCCTTGGCCGGCGTCACGGCCAATTACTTCGTCGGCATTCGCGGCGGGCTGACGCTGCGCTGGATCGGTGAGGTCTGGGAGCATTATGCCGGCACGATCGCGCTGTCGCTCGAGATCGCGATCGCCTGTACCATGGCGACGCTGCTGCTGGGCGTGCCCATGGCCTATGCGCTGGCGCGGCGGCCCGGCAGGATCGCGCGGCTGGTCGAGGAGCTGCTGGTCATGCCGGTGGCCGTGCCCGGCCTCGCGACGGCACTCGCCCTCATCGTGGCCTATGGCGGCTGGGGCCAGTTCCGGCGCAGCTGGCTCTTCATCCTGGTCGGCCATGTACTGTTCACACTGCCCTTCATGGTGCGGTCCGTCCTTGCCGTGCTCGGTTCGATCGATTTCAAGACGCTCGAGGAAGGGGCGGCGAGCCTCGGTGCCCCCTTTCACCGGCGCTTCTTCGATATCATTCTGCCGAATTGCCGGTCGGGCATCCTGGCGGGGGCGCTCATGGTGCTGACGCTGTCGATCGGCGAGTTCAACCTGACCTGGCTCTTGCATACGCCGCTGACCCAGACGCTGCCGGTCGGCCTTGCGGACGCCTATGCGTCGCTCCGCATCGAGATCGGCAGCGCCTATACCATCTTTTTCTTCGTCATGATCATTCCGCTGCTGGTGCTGTTCCAGCGCCTGGCCGAGCCCGGGAAAGGCAGCCCGTGACCGAGAGCTTCCATCTCGATCCGATCCCGATCCGGCTCGAAACCTGCGCCAAGAGCTTTCCCGACGGGACGCGGGCGCTGGAGCCGCTCGATCTCGAGATAAGCGGCGGCGAGACGCTGGTGCTGCTGGGCCCCTCGGGCTGCGGCAAGACCACGACGCTTCGGCTCATCGCCGGGCTCGACAGCCCCGATCCGGGTGGGCGCGTGTTCTTCGGCAGCGACGATGTGACGGCGCTGCCGATCGAGCGGCGCAATGTCGGGATGGTGTTCCAGAGCTACGCGCTCTTCCCGAATATGAGCGTCGCCCAGAATGTCGGCTATGGCCTGAAGGTGCGCGGCATCCGGAAGGACGAGCGCGCCCGGCGGGTCGGCGAGATGCTCGCGATGATGCGGATCGAGGCGCTCAGCAACCGGCATATCGACCAGATTTCGGGCGGGCAGCGGCAGCGCGTGGCGCTGGCCCGCGCCCTCATCGTGCGGCCGCGGGTGCTGCTGCTGGACGAGCCGCTGACGGCGCTCGACGCCAAGCTCCGCGACGAACTCAGGCTCGAGATCGACCGGCTGCTGCGCGATCTCGGCATCACCTCGATCTATGTCACGCACGATCAGGCCGAGGCGATGGCGCTGGGCGACCGGATCGTCGTCATGTCCAAGGGCAAGGTGGCGCAGATCGGCACACCGCGCGAAATCTATGGCAAGCCGGCCGACCCGTTCGTGGCCGCCTTCATCGGCACGATGAACCGGCTCCAGGCCGTGCGGCAGGCGGGCGAGATCCGGATCGGCGCGATGATCCTGCCGTCGGAGGGGCCGGCGGGGCCGGTCGAGATCCTGGTGCGGCCGGAGGATCTGCATCCCATCGAACCCGGCAGCGGGCTCGACGCGGTCGTGACGGTGGCCGTGTTCCTGGGCGACCGGACGCGGCTGGTGGCGGAGCTCGAGGATGGCGGCAGCGTCACCATCGATACCGGCCCGCACCATCCCTTCGCGCGCGGCGACCGGATCGGGCTCCGGCTCGATCCCGCCCATCTGCTGATCGCCTGACGGAGCCAGCCCCATGCTCATCGCCCAGCTGACCGACCCGCATATCAAGCCCGAGGGGCGGCTGGCCTATCGCACGGTCGATACCGGCGCCTGCCTCGAAGCGGCGGTGGCCAAGCTGAAGGCGCTCGATCCCCAGCCCGACATCGTGGTCGTCACGGGCGATCTCGTCGATGCAGGGGATCCTGAGGAATATGCGCGGCTGCGCCGCTATCTCGCCCCGATCGAGCAGCCGCTCTATGTCATTCCCGGCAATCACGATGAGCGCCGAGCCTTTTCGGACGCCTTCGCCGATCATGCCTATCTGCCGGGAAGCAACGCGCCCTTCCAGCATTACGCGGTCGAGCTGGGGCCGATCCGGCTGATCGGGCTCGATACGGTGATCCCGGGCGAAGGCGGCGGCCGGATGTGCGAAGAGCGGCTAGGTTGGCTCGATGACAGGCTTAAGGAGCAGCCGGACCAGCCGACCCTTATCCTGATGCATCACCCGCCCTTCCGCACCGGCATCGCGCATATGGACAAGATCGGGCTCGAGGGGGCCGACGCGATGGCAACCCTCATCCGCCGGCATCCGCAGGCCGAGCGTATCCTCGCCGGCCATCTGCACCGGCCGATCGAATGCCGCTGGGCCGGTACGCTCGCCTCGACGGCTCCTTCAGTGGCGCACCAGGTGGCGCTGGACCTTCGACCCGACGGCCCGTCGGCGTTCGTGCTGGAGCCGCCGGCCTTCCAGCTCCACCGCTGGACCGGCGAGGGGTTCGTCAGCCACACCGCCTATATCGGCGATTACGGCCCGCCGCGGCCGTTCTTCGACGCCGAGGGCAAGCTCATCGACTAAAGGGTATCGCCAAGCAGAAAAGCCTCGGCTATAGAAAGCGGCCGTTGCGGGCGTGGTGGAACTGGTAGACGCGCCGGACTCAAAATCCGGTTCCGAGAGGAGTGTCGGTTCGATTCCGACCGCCCGCACCATCTATCTTTCGCCCGTATCTGTTCGCGCGCGAGCCATGAGCGTGCGTTGCCGTGCGGTAGATGACCCATTCTTATAGCCGTAAAAGTCTCTTTCTTATCTGGCTTATCGTCAGAAAAATCGCTTTTGCGACCGCGGCATCCGCCTAAGAGTGCCGCAGCCCGACGCGCAATGACGCATCCAACCGCTCACGCGCTCTTCCCCATCCGGTCGAAATTCGCCCAGACGCCGTCCGAGCCGTCCCAATTGCCGCTGCTGGCGCCTTTCGAATATTCGGTGGCGCGCTGCTCGAAGAAATTGGCGTGCTCGACGCCGTTCAGGATCTCGACCAGCCAAGGCAGCGGATGCGGTCGGATCTGGCGGAAGCCGCTCTCGGTTCGCTCGAAATATCCCATCACCGGATCGAGCTTGAGCTGGGTCAGACGCCAATCGGCGATGTAGCGCACATATTCCTTGATGCCGGCCGCATCCATGCCCTCGATCCGGCCGAGCCCGAAGGCCAGATCGACGAAGCTCTCTTCGAGCCCGACCATGGTCTTGGCCACATCGACGATGTCGTCGCGCACCGCCGCCGTGACGGCGCCGGTCTCGCGGTGCCATTCATGGAAGAGCCGGATGATGCCTTCGCAATGCAGGCTCTCGTCGCGCACCGACCAGCTGACGATCTGGCCCATGCCGTTCATCTTGTTGTGGCGCGGGAAGTTCAACAGCATCGCGAAGCTGGCGAAGAGCGACATGCCCTCGGTGAAGGCGCCGAACATGGCGAGCGTGCGCGCCACATCGCCGACCGTGCCAACGCCGAAACTGTGCATGTAGTCGGCCTTGGCCTTCATCTCGTCATAGTCGCGGAAGGCCTCGAACTCCGCCTGCGGCATGCCCAGCGTCTTCAACAGCAGCGCATAGGCGTCGATATGCACCGTCTCCATGTTGGAGAAGGCGGCCATCATCATCTGCACTTCGAGCGGCTGGAAGATCGGGATGTAGCGCTTCAGGTAATTGTCGCCGACCTCGACATCCGACTGGGTGAAGAACCGGAAGATCTGGGTCAGCAGATTGCGCTCGGCATCGCTCACCCGGTCCGACGCCCAATCTCGGATATCGGAGCCGAGCGGCACCTCCTCGCCCATCCAATGGGTTTGCTGCTGGCGCTTCCAGAACTCGTAGGCCCAGGGATAGCGGGTCACGTCGTAGGTGCCGGTGGCATTCAGGAGGCCGACCCGGCCGGTGCCGATGAGGGACTGCGGATCGGCGGCCGACAGATCGGTCACTGACATGCGAGGCATTCCTCGTAGTCGCGCCGTTCGGCCGCCACCTCGACGCGCTCGGCCTTGGCTTGACCGCCGGCGAAGCCCGCGCGGCTCAAGGATTTCGAGCGGCAGTAATAAAGGCTCTTGATCCCGCGCTTCCAGGCCGACCAATGCAGCATATGCAGGTCCCATTTATCGATGTCGGCCGGCAGATAGAGGTTGAGCGACTGGCTCTGGCAGATGAAGGGCGCCCGGTCGGCGGCGAATTCGATGATCCAGCGCGGATCGATCTCGAAGGCGGTGCGGAAGATCTCCTTCTCGTCCTCGCTCAGCATCTCGAGATGCTGGACCGAGCCCTCCTGCTCGACGATCGACTGCCAGACCGCGGACGTATCCGCCCCCTTCTCGGCCAAGAGCTTGGTCAGATACGGGTTGCGCACGACGAAAGCGCCCGAGAGCGTCTTGTGGTTATAGACATTGGCCGGGATCGGCTCGATGCAGGCGCTGGCGCCGCCGCAGATGATGCTGATGGACGCCGTCGGCGCGATCGCGAGCTTGTGGCTGAAACGCGCCAGCATGCCGCGTTCGGCCGCGTCCGGGCAGGCGCCGCGCTCCAGCGCCAGCTCGACCGAGGCGGCGTCGGCCTCGCGGCGGAGCTTCTTGAAGATGCGCAGGTTCCAGGATTTCGCCATGGCGCTCTCGAACGGGATGCCGCGCTGCTGCAGCATCGAATGGAAGCCCATGACGCCGAGGCCGACCGACCGCTCGCGCATCGCCGAATAACGGGCATGCGCCATGCTGTCGGGTGCCACCGTGATGAAATGGGTCAGCACATTGTCGAGGAAGCGCATGACATCCTCGATCAGCCGCGGCTCGTCGGCCCATTCGTCCCAGGTCTCGACATTCATCGAGGCGAGGCAGCAGACCGCCGTGCGTTCCTCGTCGCGATGATCCTTGCCGGTCGCAAGCGTGATCTCGCTGCAGAGATTCGAGGTCGTGACCTTGAGGCCGAGATCGCGCTGATGCTTGGGCAGCGCGCGGTTCACCGTGTCGATATAGAGCAGATAGGGCTCGCCGGTCTGCAGCCTGGTCTCGAGGATGCGCTGCCAGAGCTGGCGGGCATCGACCCGGCGCAGCACCTCGCCCGATTTCGGGCTTCTGAGGCCGAAATCGGTACCGTCGCGCACCGCCGTCATGAATTCGTCGGTGATGTTGATGCCGTGATGGAGATTGAGGCCCTTGCGGTTGAAATCGCCCGAGGCCTTGCGGATCTCCAGGAACTCTTCGATCTCGGGATGGTGGATGTCGAGATATACCGCGGCCGAGCCGCGCCGCAGCGAGCCCTGGCTGATGGCCAGCGTCAGCCCGTCCATGACATGGATGAACGGGATGATGCCGGAGGTTTCGCCGGCCCCCTTGACCGCCTCGCCGATCGAGCGGACCCGGCCCCAATAGGTGCCGATGCCGCCGCCATTCGACGCCAGCGCCACATTCTCGTTCCAGGTCTCGACGATGCCGTCGAGCGAATCCGGCACGGAATTGAGGAAGCAGGAGATCGGCAGGCCGCGCGTGGTGCCGCCATTCGACAGGATCGGCGTGGCCGGCATGAACCAGAGCCGCGAGATCGCATCATAGAGCCGCTGCGCATGATCGACATCGTCGGCGAAGGCGCAGGCGACCCGGGCGAACATGTCCTGGTAGCTTTCGCCCGGCAGCAGATAGCGATCGTCGAGCGTCGCCTTGCCGAAGGCCGTCAGGAGATCGTCGCGGGCACGATCGAGCGTGAGGTCGGACGGTTTCGGCGCCCTGAACAGGGGGCCGCCCAGCGGCGCATGCCGAACCGGTTCGGGCGCCCTTGCCACAGGCTCGACCGGAAGCGCCGGCGATTTGGCCAGCAGCACGGAGCCCGGGAAAGGGATGAGATTTCCATCTCGATCGAAATCGAAAGCCAGCGCTGACATCGGCGACCCCTTGAGGAACTGGAGGCTGGAGCCGAGCGGGCGCTTTGCAGGAATCCGGCGCGCAAGGGCCGTCAGCAGCAAGCGACCACCGGGACACCCCGCCCGAGGATTTTTTCGCGATCACGGCAGGTCTCCTGGCTCGCGGGTCCTTGCTGCTGCCTGGCCTTCCCGGTGCCGTTCGGCATCAGTGGCCCTGGACGACAGTTGCTCGCCGCTTACAGTTGCGGGGGCAGCCTCGGCATAACCGCGAAGGCGGCGCACCGGGTTCCCTCTTAGCCCCAGATCTTGCGATCCGGGGAACCGTGAACGCTAAATCCTGTGCTGAAAGGAGGAAGGCGTCAAGAAGGATCTTCCGGCCTCCGCCGCATCAGATAGGTGTCCATGATCCAGCCATTCGCCGCACGAGCCTCGGCCCTGACCCGCGCGATATCGTCGGCCACATCTTTCAACTTCCCGGAAATCAGGATCTCGTCCGGCGTGCCGACATAGGCGCCCCAATAGATATCGAAATCCTGATCGGCAAATTGTTTGAACGCGTCGTCAGCGTCGAGCATGACGACGACACTGTCGAGATCGTTCGGGAATCCCTCGGCGATCCGCCGTCCCGTCGTGATCCCGATCGATTGGCCGATGCGATTGAGCGTGGTCTTGTGGCGTGCCGCGAGAGCCTGGACGCTGCTGATACCGGGGATGACCTCGTAATCGAGCGCGTGGCGGCCGGTTTCGGCAATGGCCGCGACGATCCTGATCGTGCTGTCGTAAAGCGTGGGATCGCCCCAGACGAGGAAGGCGCCGCATTCGCCCTCCGCCATCTCCTCGGCGATCAGGCGTTCGAACACGGATTGCTTGTCGTGATTGAGGCCCTCGACGGTCGACCGATAATCCTCCGTGTCGCGGGACCAGGCCGGACTCTGGGCATCGACGAAGCGGTACCGGTCGCCCTTGATATAGCGCCGGCAGATTTCCTGGCGCAGCTCGAGCAACTTGGCCTTGCTAGGGCCCTTGTCCATGATGAAGAACACATCGACCCGATTGAGGGCGTTCACTGCCTGCATCGTGACATAGTCGGGATTCCCGGCGCCGATCCCGATGATCAGTATCTTCTTCATGGCAGGCGGCTCCCGAGTCTCGGACGATCTTGAGATGGATGACACGGCGACAACGAGATGCGCCCGCTGCGGGACAGCCATGGTGTGCTCACCGGGTGCCGAGTGCTGGTGCGAGGAATTGCCGGTCATTCCGATTACCGGCGACTATGCCGGCTGCCTGTGCCGGGATTGCCTGGCGCGGGAGGCCCGCGGTCACGCCGCCAGCGATGCGTAGCCGTATTTCTCGTTCATGATGCGCAGCAGGCCCATCGCCGCTTCGCTGATCACCGTGCCCGGCGGGAAAATCGCGGTGGCGCCGGCCTTGTAGAGCGCGTCGTAATCCTGTGGCGGCACGACGCCGCCGACGACGATCAGCATGTCGCCGGCCCCGAGGGCCTCCAAGGCACCCTTGAGCTGGGGGACGAGCGTCAGATGGCCGGCCGCCAGCGAGCTGACGCCGATGATGTGGCAGTCATTTTCCACGGCCTGACGGGCGGCTTCTTCCGGCGTCTGGAACAACGGCCCGACATCGACATCGAAGCCCAGATCGGCGAAGGCGGTGGCGATGACCTTCTGCCCGCGGTCATGGCCGTCCTGGCCCATCTTGGCGACCATGATGCGCGGCCGGCGGCCGTCATTCTCGGCGAATTTGTCGGCCATGGATCGGGCTTCATGGACGCTGTCGGCCTTGTGGCCGGCCTCGCCCAGATAGACGCCGGCGATGGTCCGGATCTCCGCCTTGTGGCGGCCGAAGACCCGCTCCAGCGCATCGGAAATTTCGCCGACGGTGGCGCGGGCGCGCATCGCATCGATGGAGAGAGCCAGCAGATTGCCGCTGTCGCTCGAGGCCGCGTTCGTCAGCGCCACCAGCGCCTGGCGGCAACGCTCCGGGTCCCGCTCGGCGCGCAGCCGCTCCAGCTGGGCCACCTGCTGAGTGCGGACGGCGGTATTGTCGATCTTCAGGACGTCGATCGTCTCCTTTTCGTCGAGCCGGTACTTGTTGACGCCGACCACGGTCTGGCGGCCGGAATCGATGCGCGCCTGGGTGCGCGCGGCGGCTTCCTCGATGCGCATCTTCGGCATGCCGGTCTCGATCGCCTTCGCCATCCCACCCTTGGCCTCGACCTCCTGGATATGATTCCAGGCCTTTTGCGCGAGCTCGCGGGTCAGGCGCTCGACATAATAGCTGCCGCCCCACGGGTCGATCACGCGGGTGGTGCCGCTTTCCTGCTGCAGGAACAGCTGCGTGTTGCGGGCGATGCGGGCCGAGAAATCGGTCGGTAGCGCCAGCGCCTCGTCGAGCGCGTTGGTATGCAGCGACTGGGTATGGCCCTGGGTCGAGGCCATGGCCTCGATGCAGGTGCGCGTGACGTTGTTGAAAACGTCCTGCGCCGTCAGGCTCCAGCCCGAGGTCTGGGAGTGGGTCCGGAGCGACAGGGACTTGTCGCTCTTCGGATCGAAGCCCTTGATCAGCTTGGCCCACAGCATGCGCCCGGCGCGCATCTTGGCGATTTCCATGAAGAAATTCATGCCGATCGCCCAGAAGAACGACAGGCGTGGCGCGAACTGGTCGATGGTGAGGCCGGCCGCGAGCCCGGCCCGGGCATATTCGATCCCGTCGGCCAGCGTATAGGCGAGCTCCAGATCCGCGGTCGCCCCCGCTTCCTGCAGATGGTATCCCGAGATCGAGATCGAATTGAATTTCGGCATGTTCTGCGAGGTATAGGCGAAGATGTCCGAGATGATCCGCATCGAGGGCGCCGGCGGGTAGATGTAGGTGTTGCGGACCATGAACTCCTTCAGAATGTCGTTCTGGATGGTGCCGCTGAGCTTGTCCGGCGAGACGCCCTGCTCCTCCGCCGCCACGATGTAGCCGGCCAGCACCGGCAGGACCGCGCCGTTCATGGTCATGGACACCGACATCTGGTCGAGCGGGATGCCGTCGAACAGCGTCTTCATATCCAGGATGGAATCGATCGCGACGCCGGCCATGCCGACATCGCCGGCAACACGCGGATGGTCGCTGTCATAGCCGCGATGGGTGGCGAGGTCGAATGCGACCGACAGGCCCTTCTGACCGGCGGCCAGATTGCGCCGATAAAAGGCGTTCGAGGCCTGAGCCGTCGAGAAGCCGGCATATTGGCGGACGGTCCAGGGCTTATCGACATACATGGTCGGATATGGGCCGCGCACGAACGGCGCGATGCCCGGCATCGTCGCGAGATGGTCGAGCCCGGCGAGGTCCTGTGCCGCATAGAGCGGCTTGATGCCGATCCCTTCAGGCGTGTTCCAAAGCAGCGCTTCGGGCGTGCCGCCGGCCTCTGCCGCGTACCGGTCGCTCCAGAGCGTTTCCGAAGCCCCGGATTGTGTGCCGCCGAGTGCTACCTGCGTGAAATCCGGGACGATGGTTTTCACAATGCAACTCCCAAACGCGCCAATGTAGCCCGGAGGATGGCGAGCACGTCCACACCCATCGAGATGAACTCGTCGATGCCGGCCTTGCCATACTCCTCGCGGCGGTCACCTGGATTGCCGGCCAGGAACAAATGCTGCGCGCCCGCCGCCTTGAGCGCCGCGGCGAACGGCACGGCCTGCATTTCGTATAACGCATCGGTGCCGCACAGGATCGCCATCTTGGCGCCGCTTTGCCTGAAGGCTTCGGCCGCCGCAGCCGGCTCGGTGAAGCCATCATTGCCCAGCGCCCGGATGCCGCCTGCTTCGAAGAAGTTCTTCGCGAAGGTGGAGCGGGCCGTGTGCTGGGCGACCGTGCCCATATTCGCGAGGAAGATCGTGGGCAAGGCGCCCGTGGCGTCCTTGTATCGGTCGGCCGCGTCGCGCAGCGCCTCGAAATCCTCGTGAACGCGATGGTGCGGCAGCGGATCGATGCGCGCCGGCTCGCCGGTCGCGAGCGCCAAGGCGACGGAAGCGAGCGTGGCACCCGCCTCGAAGGCCGCCACCGCGTCGCCGATCGAGGCGATCGGGGCGTGGGCGGCCGACGCCGTCGCCCGGGCGCGCGGCAATCGCTGCGCGCGGACGACCGGCTCTTCCAGAATATTCGGGAACTCGCTGACGCCGGTCAGCGGGTCCTTGCGGCGCGCGATGTTCTTCTGCCGCTCGGTCCAGGAGGCCTTGATCTCGCCGGCGAAGCTGCCGTCGGCCAGCACGGCTTCCATGCCGCCCCGGCCTTCGATCGACTGGAAGACAGCCCAGGCCGCGTTCGCCAGCTGATCGGTCAAGCTCTCGACGTACCAGGATCCGCCGGCCGGATCCATCACACGGGCGACGGAGGCCTCTTCCTTGAGCAGCACCTGAATGTTGCGGGCGATGCGGCGGGCGAAACGGTCCGACACGCCGAGGGCGGCATCGAAGGGCAGGATCGAGACGCGGTCGGCACCGCCGACGCCGGCAGCGAAGCCCGCAACTGTCGTGCGCAGCATGTTCACCCACGGGTCGCGCTGGGCCATGATGCGCCGTGCCGTGCGCGCGGTGAGCCGCATCGTGCGGGCCACCTCCGAGGCGCCGCAAGCCTCGGCGATCCGCGCCCAGAGCCGGCGGGCGGCGCGGAGCTTGGCGATCGAGAGGAACTGATCGCAGCCGACCGCCATGGTGAAACTCATCTGGCCGAGGGCGGCATCGATCTCCAAGCCGCCGGCGGTCAGCGCGCGCAGATAGGCGACGCCGGTCGCCATGGCGGCCGCCAAATCCTGGGTCTCGGTGGCGCCGGCCTCGTAATAGGGCGAGCTGTCGATGCCGACGGAAGTCACCTTGGCATAGGTCTCGCCGGTCCAGGCCGCGAGCTCCGTCATCCGTGCCAAGGCCTGGTCGAGCCCGCCGCTGAGCTCGCCCGACCGTGCCAGCGTGCCGATCGGATCGACATTGAAGGCGCCCTGCGCCTCTGCCGGCGGCACACCCCGGCGGCGCCACAAGCCGGCAAGCATAGCAGCGGCCGCGATCGCCTGGTCGCCGGCATCGAGCGACAGCGGCACGAGCGCCAGCAGAATCTCGTTCAGAACCTGGGCGAGATCGTCGAGCGTATCGATCGCGATGCCGTCGGTTTCGGCCCGGTCGAAATGCAGCTCGATCGCGGTGGCGCCACGCATCAGATCGTCGAGGATCGCCTTGTTCGCCTGCTTCGGCTCCGCCAGCGTCTGTTCGGTCAGAACCTCCCATCCGTCGGCACTGGTACCGCCGGCATGGCCGCCGCGGGTGAAGGGCGAGAAGCCGGGGAAGCCCGAAGGATCGCCGGCGGCTGCCCAATCCTCCGCCGTATAGAGCGGTTGGACGGCGATGCCTTCATAGAGGCGGGTAACGAGGCGCTTCTCGAACGCAGCACCTTTGAGGGCTTTGTCGACGATGGCCCGCCACTGCTCCCGCGTCGCGGGCGGGAATTCAGCGGCGAACTGGGTTTCACCATCCTTCATGTCGGGTCGGGTTCCTCAATTGCACCGAACGATTTCACAATATACGCTTTCTTGGCGACCGACGCACCCCACGAGCCGCAAACCGTGTACAACGTAGCGGACGGTTTTGCGTATTTTGCGTACACGGGGCGCGGGCATGTCGAAGTCATTCGCCGGGGTGCGGATCAAGCGATTACGCGAGGAACAGCAGCTGACACAAGCCGCTTTGGCTCGCATGCTCGGACTTTCCACGACCTACATCAATCAGCTCGAGCGCAACCAGCGGCCGCTGACGCTGCCGGTCCTGCTCAAGATCAAGGAAGTTTTCGGCACTCAGATCGCGCTGGACGAAGATGGTGGCGCTGGTCTGATCGACGATTTGCGCAACGTCTTCGCCGTTCTTCCCGGCAGCGAGGGCGTGGCGCTCGCCGAGCTCAGGGAGGTCGCAGCAACCATGCCGGCACTGGGTCGGGCCATCCTCGATCTGCATCGCCAGTACCGGCTGGCGTCGCACCGCTCGAATGCGCTGGCGGCCGGCATCGGCACGGGACGGGAAGCAGCGGCTCTCGGCGCGTCGCCGATGCCGCACGAGGAGGTTCGCGACTTCTTCTATGACCGGCGCAACCATGTCGCCGAACTGGACGAGGCCGCCGAGCGCCTGGTCCTGGCGGAAGCGCTGGATCCCGGCACGATCGAGGGCGGGCTGGAGACGCTGCTCTTCAATCGCTACGCCGTGCGCATCATCCGGACGCGCGCGCCTGATGATGGTCCGATCGATCTGCGCCATTTCGATCCGATCAGCCGCACGCTCAAGCTGCCGGCCAGCCGCAGCAGCGGGCAGAACGCCTTTCAGATGGCGACGCAACTTGCTTTTCTGATGCATGGACCGCTGCTCGACCGCCTCATCGGCGAGGGGCGGTTTACCCATGAGGATTCCCGCGGCCTCGCCCGCATTGGCCTCGCCAATTATTTCGCGGGCGCCTTGCTGCTGCCCTATATGGCCTTCCTCGAGGAGGCGGAGCGTCTCGCCTACGATATCGACCTGCTGGTTTCGCATTTTCGGGTTGGCTATGAAACGATCTGCCATCGGCTGAGCACGCTGCAGCGGCCCGGCGCGCGCGGGGTGCCGTTCTTCTTCGTGCGCGTCGATCGCGCCGGCAACATCTCTAAGCGGCAATCGGCGACCGACCTTCATTTCCTTCAGGTTGGCGGCACCTGCCCGCTGTGGAACGTCTACGAGGCCTTCGCCTCGCCCGGGCGGATATTGACGCAGATCGCGCGCATGCCTGACGACCGGTCGTATCTCTGGATTGCCCGCACGGTCGTTCACGAGACCGGCGGCTGGGGCAAGCCGAGCAAGACCTTCGCCGTGGGATTAGGCTGCGACGTTCAGCACGCGGATCGGCTCATCTATTCGAAAGGGCTGAACCTGTCGGACGCGGCATCCGCCACGCCGATCGGCGGCGGATGCCGCGTCTGCGACCGGCCCGCCTGCCCGCAACGGGCGTTCCCTCAGGCCGGCCGCAAGCTGAGCGTCGATGAGAATCGCAGCCGGTTCGAAGCCTATCATGCGGGCTGGACAGTGGAGGCGTAGGCCATCGCCGGCATGAAGCAGACATCCGTCCGCCCGCACCGCCTTCCTGAGATCACGCCCCGCCCGGAAACGGCCCGAGCACGCGCTCGCAGAAAGCCGTGTCCATGTATTCGCGCATCTCGACGATCCGGCCGTCCTCGAAGCGGAAGATCAGGCAATAGTGATTGTCGTAGCGCACGCCGTCGCGATTGTGGTTGTCGCCACGCGCCTCGACCACGACGAGATCGCCATCGGCGATGATGCGCTCGGGCACAGTCTTGCCCGGATCCTTGAAGCGGGAGCGGACATAGTCGCGATACGCCTTCACCGCCTCCGAGCCTTTGACGGCCTGCGACCAGGAGCTCTGACCCATGACGCGGATGGCGAAATCGGGGGCGAGATAGGCTTGCCGCAGCGTGGCATCGCCGACAGCGAGGCCGGCGAAGATGTCCTCGATCAGTTTCCGATTATCGGCAGCGCTCATCCCAGGCTCCTGTCTTTAGTGATTTGCGCACTATCGGCAACGGGGCGGTCTGAAGCGAACGCCAAGCATTCACCTTTCCATGAATTTCATTCATAATGCCGGTATGATTCCGTTGCCTCCCTTCGAGTCCCTGGTGGCGTTCGACACCGCGGTCAGGCTGCGCAGCATGACGCGGGCGGCGGCCGAACTGGGCCTGACGCAAAGTGCTATCAGCCATCGCATCCGCCGGCTCGAGCGCTTCATGGGTACCGCGCTCCTCTTCCGCCACAATGCCGGCCTGGTGCCGACGCCGGCCGGCGAGGCGCTGATCGGCGGGCTGGGCGAGCTGTTGGGCGGCTTGGCCGATCTCAAGGCGCAATGCTTGAAGGCAGCAGGCGAGGATCGGCTGCGCCTGGGCGTCGGTGCGGCACTCGCCCAGAATTGGTTGCTGCGCCGGCTGCCGGGCTTCGCCGAGCTCCATCCCGAGATTGCGATCGAGCTCGTCATCGTCGAGAACGAGGCGCCCGAGAAGGTGGCCGATCTCGATCTCCATCTGCTCTGGGTACCGGCCGCCGATCTCAGGGCCACCACCACGCAGCGGCCGCTTTTCCGCGAGCGGGTCTTTCCGGTCTGCCATCCGGCACTGCTGCCGCCGGGCTTCATGCCCGGTGATCCAGCGATCCTCTCGACCCTGCCCTTGCTGCACAAGGGGCCGGCCGGGCGCGCCACCAGTGCCGAATGGTCCTGGCCGGCCTGGCTCGCGCGCCTGGGCTTGCCGCCGCGCCCCAAGGAAAGCTTCCGCTTGGCCAGCATCGGGCCCGCGATCACGGCGGCCGAGCAGCGCGCCGGCGCCGTGCTAGGCCGCACCATGCTGGTCCATGACGCGCTGATCGATGGCAAGCTGGCCCGGATCCTGCCGGCAAGCCATGATCTGCCATCCGGCAAGGCCCATATGGTGCGCTGGCCCAGCGCCCGGCGGACGGATGCGCGCGTGACACGCTTCGTCGATTGGCTGTGTTCAAAGGCGATCGAAACCGACCGTGCGGAAGCCGCGATCGGGCAGGATTAAGGCCACGCGCCCTTCCGTTTGGGTACCGGTGCTGCCAGCGCCCCGCTTTGTCCGATCGCGGCCGGCGCGATCGGGCGCGCGACAACCTTGACAGAATGGCTGTCGCTTCAGTGTCGCAGAACGGGCGTAGAATGGCTCGATCCCTGGATTGCATCGGGAGCGCGCCATGTCCAATCAGCTGCAGCAGATCAGCCACATCGTCTACCTCATGCTCGAGAACCGGTCGTTCGACCATATGCTGGGATTTCTCTATGCCGGCAGCGGCAACCGCTCGCCGCTCGGGCATGATTTCGACGGCCTTACCGGCGACGAGACGAATCCGGACGAGAATGGCAACCGCATCCCGGTGTATCAGATCAAGGCGAGCGATCCGAATTGCTACCTGATGCCGGGGGCCGATCCGGGCGAGGGCTTCCAGAACACCAACTACCAGCTGTTCTCGACCGACGATCCGGCGGCCGGCGCCAGGGCCACCAACCAGGGTTTCATCCAGAATTTCAAGTCGGCCATCGCGTCCGACATTTCAAAGGGGTATTCGGACACGCTGCCCGGCACCGTGGACACGCAGATCATGGGCATGTACACGCCGGCGCTGCTGCCGGTGCTGTCGGGCCTGGCCAAGGGTTTTGCCGTCTGCGACGCCTGGTTCGCGTCTGCCCCCACCATGACCATGCCGAACCGCGCCTTCGCGCTGGCCGGCACCTCGCAAGGCCATCTAGACGACAATACCAAGAACTTCACCTGTCCCAGCATCTTCGGCCGGATCTCGGACCTCGACAACCCGAACGTCGATTGGGCGATCTTCGGCTATAACCGCGACCCGCTGACCCAGCATGATTTCCCCGACGTGCAGAGTGCGGACGACAGCCATTTCGGCCATTTCCGCGACTTCCAGAACCGCGCCAAGGCCGGCACACTGCCGGCCTTCACCTTCCTCGAACCGAGCTGGGATGCGAGCGGGAACAGTCAGCATCCGAACTATAACGTGTCCAACGGCGAGCAGCTGATCCACGACACCTATTACGCGCTGCGGAACGGCAAGGGCTGGGCGTCGACACTGCTCATCATCACCTATGACGAGCATGGCGGCTGCTACGACCATGTGGCGCCGCCGATCGACGCGACACCGCCGGGCGATGGCTCGGTCGGCGAGTTCGGCTTCGATTTCACCCGCTTCGGCCTGCGTGTGCCGGCCGTGCTGGTCTCGCCCCTGATCGAGGCCGGCACGGTGTTCCGAGCCGCGTCGGGCACGATCGACCACACCTCGGTGTTGAAGACGATCCAGGAACGATGGGGCACCAAGCCGCTGACCCAGCGCGACGCGGCCGCCCCCTCGCTCGGCGATGTGCTGACCTTGACGGCGGCGCGCCACGACGATCCGCTCAAAGGCGTCAGGGTGCCGGCCGCGAGCGGTCATCATCCGAATGCCGCCGTCCCGTCGAAGCTCGACAAGATCCACGCCAAGCGTGTGGCAGCATTGCCGATCCGCAACGAGAAGGGCTTCTACGAGGAAGTGAAGCCGCCGCTCGATTCCGCGGCCGAGCTCGCCAATTTCATCCGCGACCGCACGGCCGCCTGGAACCAGCACGTGCACCGCCAGCGCCGGCGGCGCGGCGAGCCGGCCGGCGGCGGCACGCCCACCTCGTCGACCTGATCCGTCGCGGGCGGCCTGGGCGCCGGTTAGAACCCGAGGTCGCTCAGGCCCGGATGATCGTCGGGCCGGCGGCCGAGCGGCCAATGATATTTGCGATCGGCCTCAGCGATCGGCTGATCGTTGATGCTCGCGATGCGGCGGCGCATCAGCCCTTCGCCATCGAATTCCCAATTCTCGTTGCCATAGGAGCGGAACCAGTTGCCGCTATCATCGCGCCATTCATACGCAAAGCGCACGGCAATGCGGTCGCCGGTGAAGGCCCAGAGCTCCTTGATCAGCCGGTAATCGAGCTCGCGCTGCCATTTCCGGGTGAGGAAGGCCTCGATCGCGGCGCGGCCATGGATGAATTCCGCGCGATTGCGCCAGATGCTGTCCGGCGTGTAGGCGAGCGCCACCTTTGCAGGATCGCGGCTGTTCCAGGCATCCTCGGCAAGCCTGGCCTTCTGGGCGGCGGTCTCGGCGGTGAAGGGCGGAAGCGGCGGGCGGCTCATGGACAAATTCCTCGCTTAGGCTGGAAGGGCCGACAGGATTGCCTCGGTCAAGCGGATGCGTGCGATCCGCGGCAGGATCTTCTCGATCGCAAAGCGATGCATCTCGTCCGAATGGGTGGCACAGGCATCTTCGGCGATCACGACCGAATAATTGTGCTGCCACGCCTCGCGCGCGGTCGAACTCGACACCGAAATTGGTGGCGATGCCGGCGAGCACCAGCGTCGTGATGCCGCGGCGGCGGAATTGCAGATCGAGCTCGGTGCCGTAGAAGGCACCCCATTGCCGCTTGGCGACGGTGATCTGGGCCGGCAGCGCCGCGATCTCGGGGGCGAACTCCGTCCATTGCGGCGGCAGGTTGCCCGGCTTCATCGGCATCGGCTCGTCGACATCCTGGTTCGGCATGTCGTCATTGATGAAGGCTACCTTGACGAGCGCGATCGTGCCACCTGCCTCGGCGAAGCGGCGGCCGAGGGCCGCGGCGCGCGCGACGACGGTGGCACTGTCATAGGGTGCGGTCTGCCGGGCGATGATGCCGAGCTGCAGATCGATGATCACGAGGGCGGTCTTGCGGGGATCGAGTTCGAGCGCCATGCAACCTCCAGCATAAGCCAGCGCAGGACCATATCGCGCCGGACCGGCCCTGGACAGAGCGGAGAGTTGCCAGGCAATATCCCCGGGAATTCGAAAAACGCCGGACATACGGCCAGGGAGAGCGGAATGAAGGCAGCAGTTTTGCACGCGGCGAACGAGCCGTTGACGATCGAGGATGTCAGCATCAACAAGCCGGGCCCGCGCGAGGTGCTGATCCGCACCGCCGTCGCCGGGATCTGCCACAGCGACCTGCATTTCGCCGAAGGCTCCTACCCCTATCCGATGCCCTGCGTGCTGGGCCATGAATCGGCCGGCGTGGTCGAGGTGGTCGGCGCCGACGTGACTTATGTCAAGCCGGGCGACCATGTCGTGACCTGCCTGTCGGTGTTCTGCGGCTATTGCGAGCAATGCGTGACCGGCCATCCGTCGCGCTGTGCGACACCCGAGGTCAAGCTGCCGCCGGGCACGGCCCGCCGCCTCGCCTGGAAGGGCGAGGTGATGCATCAGTTCCTCAATCTCTCCTCCTTCGCCGAGCAGATGCTGGTGCATGAGCATGCGCTGGTGAAGATCCGGCCCGACATGCCCTTGGACCGCGCGGCGCTCCTCGGCTGCGGCGTCATGACCGGCGTCGGCGCCATCTTCCACACCGCCAAGGTCGAGCCGGGCACGACCGTCGCGGTCATCGGTTGCGGCGGCGTCGGCCTGGCCGCGATCAATGGTGCCGCCATCGCGGGTGCCGGGCGGATCATCGCGGTCGACATGCTGCCGGCCAAGCTGGAGCTGGCGAAGACGCTGGGCGCCACCAACGTCGTCAATGCCAAGGATGGCGACCCGGTCAAGCAGGTGCGCGAGATGACCGGCGGCGGCGTCGCCTATTCCTTCGAGTGCCTGGGTGCCAAGATCACGGCCGAGCAGAGCTTCGGCATGCTGGCGCCGGGCGGAACGGCGACCATCATCGGCATGATCCCGGTCGGCACCAAGATCGAGCTCAGGGGCAGCGATTTCCTGGCCGAGCGCAAGATCCAGGGCTCGCTCATGGGCTCGAACCGGTTCCGGGTCGATATGCCGCGCTTCATCGATTTCTACATGAAGGGCCAGCTGCAGCTCGATCATCTGATCTCGGGCCATATCAAGCTCGAGAACATCAATCAGGGCTTCAAGGAGCTGCATGACGGGGCCGCGGTCCGGAACGTCATCGCGTTCGACCACTAGCCCCAAAATGGCGATCCGCACGCCGCTCTGCGAACTGCTCGGCATCGAGCATCCGATCATGCTGGCCGGCATGGGCGGCGTGGCCTATGCCGAGCTGTGCGCCGCCGTGTCCGAGGCCGGCGGCTTCGGCACGCTCGGCATGGCCGGACTCGGCCCCGACCGCATCCGCGAGGAGATGCGCAAGGTCAGGGAACTCACGGACAAGCCCTTCGGCGTCGATCTGCTGGCGGCCCAGCCGGCGACGCTCGAGGCTGCGGTCGACATCATCATCGAGGAAGGGGCGGCCGCCTTCATCTCGGGCCTGGGCGTGCCGACCAGCATCCTGGGCAAGCTGAAGGATGCCGGGCTCAAGGTGATGAATGTGTGCGGCACGGTCCGCCATGCGGTGGCGGGCCAGGCAGCCGGGCTCGATGCCGTGATCGCGCAAGGAACCGAGGCCGGCGGCCATACCGGTAAGGTCGCCGGCATGGCGCTCATCCCGCAGATCGTCGATGCCGTCGACATTCCGGTGATCGCGGCGGGCGCCATCGTCGATGGCCGGGGCCTGGCCGCGGCCTTGGCATTCGGTGCGCAAGGCGTGTGGATGGGCACGCGCTTCATCGCCTCCGTCGAGGCGCATGCGGCGCCGCTCTACAAGGAAGTCATCCTTGAAGCGAGCGAGACCGACACGATCGTGACCCGCTGCTATTCCGGCAAGACGATGCGGGTGCGCAACAATGATTACGTCGCGGATTGGGAGCGGCGGTCGGACGAGATCCAGCCCTTCCCGCAGCAGGCGATGCTGTCGCACCGCGCCGGCGTGATGGGCGGCATTGCCGGGCAGATCGACGGGCTCGACCGTGATAGAAGCTGTTTCGCCATGGGCCAGGGGGCGGGTGCGATCAAATCGGTGCTCAGCTGCCGCGAGATCGTCGAGCGCACGATGGCCGAGGCGGAGACAGTGCTGAAGCGCCTCGGCGCGTTGGCGAACTGAACAACCCCTCTCCCGCCAAGCGGGCGAGGGAGTAATTGCCAAGCATTTTTATGGGGTCGCATCATGGGGCTGTCGGCGAAGTTCAATCTGGCCATCCTGGCCGTCTTCCTCGTCGGCTTCATCGGCACCGGCATCTTCCTGCGCTCGCTCTTCGTCGAGGATGCGCGCCAGCAGGTGCTGCAGAATGCCGCCATCATGATGACGGCGGCGAACGCCATCCGCGACTACACAACTCATGAGATCGCCCCCATCATCGGCATCGAATCCAAGGGCAAGTTCCTCGCCGCCTCGGTCCCTTCTTTCGCGGCGCAGACGAATTTCCGGCAGGTCCAGACCAGCTTCCCCGACTTCACCTATAAGGAGGCGGCGCTCAACCCGACCAACCCGATCGACCGATCGACCGATTGGGAGGCGGATTTCATCAACAGCTTCCGCCAGCATTCGGGCGAGACGGAGCTCATCGGCGAGCGCGAGACGCCGACCGGCCGGTCGCTGAGCCTGGCGCGGCCGATCACGATCGAGGATCCGGCCTGCCTCAGCTGCCACAGCACGCCCGACAAGGCGCCGGCGGTGATGGTCCAGGTCTATGGCACGGCCAACGGCTTCGGCTGGCAGCTGCATGAGACGATCGGGGCGCAGATCGTGTCGGTTCCGATGGCGCTGCCGCTGGCCAAGGCCGAGCGCACGTTCGTGGCCTTCATGGCGATCCTGTTCGCGGTCTTCCTCGCCATCATGGTGATCCTCAATCTGCTGCTGCGCTTCGTCATCATCCGGCCGGTCGTGAAAGTGTCGGAGGTGGCCAACGCGGTCAGCCTGGGCAATCTCGAAGCGCCGGAATATGAGCGGCCGGGCAAGGACGAGATCGCGACACTGTCGCAGAGCTTCAATCGCATGCGCCGCAGCCTGGAGAGTGCGCTCAAGCTCCTGGAAGAGCCGCCGGTGACGTAAGGCCATGGCTGATCCCGTCCTTCCCTCCCAGCTCGGCCGGTACCGCCCGACCGCGATTCTGGGTACGGGGGCGATGGGTCTGGTCTATCGCGCCGAAGACCCGGTGATCGGGCGCGAGGTCGCGATCAAGGTGATGCGCACCGAGACGCTCGATGCCGAGACGCGGGCCGACTACCTCGAGCGCTTCCGGCGCGAGGTGCAGGCGGCCGGGCGCTGCAGCCATGCCGGCATCGTCGCGATCTATGATTATGCCGAGAATGACGGTGAGCCCTTCATCGTCATGGAGTTGGTCGAGGGCCAGAGCCTGCTGCGGCTGCTGCGCGATCCCGCAGCACGGGCAAGCCTCGATCCGGTCGGACTCATGCTGCAGGTGCTGGACGCGCTCGATTGCGCCCATGCGCTCGCCGTCGTCCATCGCGACATCAAGCCGGCCAATATCCTGGTGACGCCGGCGGCCCAAGCCAAGATCGCCGATTTCGGCATTGCGCGCTCGAGCCAGCTCACCACGATGACCATGGCGGGCGGCATGATCGGCACGCCCAGCTACATGGCGCCGGAGCAGGTGACTGGCCAGGATGTCGATCACCGTGCCGACCTCTTTGCGGCCGGCGCCATGCTCTATGAGATGCTGGCGGGCAAGCCGCCCTTCGCCGGCCCCAATCTGGCCGCGACGATCGCGCGGGTGGGCGGGCCGGAGCCGGCCGATCTGGCGCCAATCGCGGCAAGCAGCTCCGCGTATCTGGCGCCGATCCTGGCCAAGGCGCTCGCCAAACCGCAGGCCGAGCGCTTCCAGAGTGCCAAGGAATTCGCGGCCGCGCTCCGCGCCGGCGGCAAGCTGCCGGCGCCGGACGACGGCACCGTCATCCTCCGCACGCCGATGCCGGCAGCACCGGCCGAGACGCATTGGGAGCCCGAGTTCCTGAAGCGGCTCGAGCAGCTCTTGGGCCAGTTTCTTGGCCCCGTCGCCCGCGTGCTGGTCGGCAATGCCGCCAAGCGCGCCACCAATGACGAGATGCTGATCGAGACGCTGGCGCGCGGCATCGCCAAGGATGTCGATCGCGACACCTTCCTGAAGCGCGCCCGCAGCGCCGATCCCGGCGCTTCCGGCGTCCGCAGCCTGAGCGGCGCCACGGCGGGCGCCGGTGCCGCCTCGAGCCCCGGCGCCAGTTTCACCCTCATGCCCGGCCAGCCGGAAGCGATCCAGGCCGCACTCGCCTTCTATGTGGGCCCGATCGCCCGCGTGCTCGTGAAACAGGCGGCCGCCCAGGCGGGCTCGCCCGACGATTTCGCCAACCGGCTCGCGGGGCAAATCAAGAAGCCCCAGGATGCCGCCAAATTCCGCAAGGATCTCGACGCGATCTTGTCAGGCTAGAGTCTGTCTGATTTAGATTGAAGCATATCCGGCATGGCTGAGATATCGTGCGCATTCCTCTGGTGAGAACTGGTCGAGAAGCTGGCCGACGCGTCGCCATGTGGCTTCGATGGATCGCTCATCCGCCTTGCGGAGCAGAGTCTTGAGCTTGGCGAAGACCTGCTCGATCGGGTTGAGGTCTGGGCTGTAGGGCGGCAAGAACAGGAGATGGGCTCCAACGGCGCGGATGGCGGCTCGAGCGGCTTTGCCCTTGTGGCTTCCCAAATTGTCGGCGATGACGACATGGCCACGCTGGAGTGTCGGAGCCAGATGCTGCTCGACCCAGGCCGTGAAGGCGCGGCCATTGATTGGTCCGTCGAGCACGAGGGGTGCGACGATCCCGTCGCAGCGCAGGCCCGCCAGAAAGGTCAGCGTCGTCCAGTGGCCGAACGGCACCTTGCTCAACAATGGCTGACCGCGCGGTGCCCAGCCGGTCAGACGGGTCATGTTGGTCTTGACCCAAGTCTCGTCGACAAACACCAGCCGCCCGGGATCAAGGCGGTGTTGGTGTGTCCGCCAGCGCCTCCGCAGCCTGGCCGTCCGGAGCCCATCCTGCTCGGCCGCCACCAGCGTTTTTTTTGACGCTGAGGCCGGACCGCCGCAGAAAGCGCCAGACCGTATCGGGGCAAACGACGGTGCCCCGCTCAGCCAGCTCGGCGGCCAGAGCCCGGATCGTCAGGTCGCTCTTTTCGGCCATCCGAGCCCGCACGAAGGCCGCCGCCTCGTCATCCAGGATGTAGCCTCGGTGGCCGCCCATCTGCCCAGGATCCAACCCGTGCCCAGCACGCCAGCGCTGACCAACACGGACCGCCGTCGCCACCGAAACACCAAACCGCTTCGCAACAGCCCGCGTCGTCTCACCCGCGCGCAGCGCCCAAGCGATCCGTTGCCGAAGATCCATCGATAGGGGACGTGCCATGGCAGCCGGCCTCCAGACCCAGCTGACAGTTTGAATCACATCTCCGACTACATGAGAATCCCCTATCGCGATTCCGCCTAAATCAGACAGACCCTAGGGCGCCGATCCGCGCCTGCAGCTCGTCGAAAGCGGCTTCCGCCGACCGGCCGGCCGTGTCGATGACGAGATGAGGCCGGTCCCAGGGCTCGAAGGAACGGTCGAGCACCTTTTGCCAGCTCACGGGCGCCGAGCCAGGGATATCGTTCTCACGGGTCTCGAGCCGTTGGCGATGCTCGCTCGGGTCCGAGCAGATGATCTCGATTTCGATGATCGGCACCC
This sequence comes from uncultured Alphaproteobacteria bacterium, assembly GCA_963762435.1. Taxonomy (GTDB): domain Bacteria; phylum Pseudomonadota; class Alphaproteobacteria; order ATCC43930; family CGMCC-115725; genus JAXDMU01. The sequence continues at coordinate 357,841 of CAVXLN010000003.1, forward strand.
CTGCCGCCGCGGCGGCATTGCGCCAGGCATCGCGCGTGAGGCGGAGCGGATTGACCGAATCGGCGACGACGGGCCGGCCGAGGCGGAGATTCTCCGTCGCAAGCGCATAGGCCGCGACATAGCCCTCGGCCCAAACCTCATCAAGGCCGGCGGTGCGAAGCGCGTGATCGATCGTGTCGATGCGGAGATAGGTGGCACCGAACGCCCGCGCACAGGCGCGTGCCAGCGTGCTCTTGCCGGCGCCGGGCAGTCCCGCGAAGCAGATCAGCATTGATTCGAGCTCGCCCGACGGTATGTCAACGTCACCTTCACTTCTCTCGGGTAATTATTCCGCTCGCTATGTTGCGCCGCAAAATATATAAGAGCGGCGGGCGTATGCCCAGTTCTGAAAGGTTTGTTCTGATTTCCGATTTTTCCACGTTGGCCCTTCTGCCGCCGCTTCAGCAGGCGATCCAAGAAGAAGGCTACACTATTCCCACGCCCATTCAGCTGAAAGCCATCCCCCCCATTCTGGCCGGCCGGGACCTCCTAGGCTGTGCCCAGACCGGCACCGGCAAGACCGCCGCCTTTGCCCTGCCGCTGCTGCAACGGCTGGCCACCGCTCCCGCCCCCACTCCGGTCAATGGCAAGCGGCCAATCCGGGCCCTCATCCTGTCGCCGACACGCGAGCTTGCGAGTCAGATCGGCGAAAGCTTCCGCGCCTATGGGCGCCATCTCAAATTCTCCGTCGATGTCATCTTCGGCGGCGTCGGCTCCGTGCCCCAGATCGAGCGGCTCCGCCGTGGCGTCGATATCCTGGTGGCGACACCGGGCCGGTTGCTCGATCTCGTCGGCCAGGGCCATCTCGATTTCCGTCGCATCGAGATCTTCGTGCTCGACGAGGCCGACCGCATGCTCGATATGGGCTTCGTCCATGACGTGCGGCGCGTGCTCAAGCTTTTGCCGGCAAAGCGGCAGTCGCTGTTCTTCTCCGCCACCGTCCCGGCCGACATCCAGACGCTGGCCGGCAGCATCCTGACCGATCCGGTCAAGGTCGAGGTGACGCCGCAGGCGACCACGGCCGAGCGTATCCGCCAGTCGGTCTATTTCGTCGATCGCGGCTTGAAGAAGCAGCTTCTGGCGCATGTGCTGAAGGATGCGGCGATCGAGCGGGCGCTCGTCTTCACCCGGACCAAGCATCTCGCCAACCGCCTGACCGAGCAGCTCGCCAAGGACGGCGTGCGAGCCGAGGCGATCCATGGCAACAAGTCGCAATCGGCGCGCGAGCGGGCGCTCGCCAACTTCCGCGCCGGCACCACGCCGGTGCTGATCGCGACCGATATCGCGGCGCGCGGCATCGATGTCGAGGGCGTCAGCCACGTCATCAATTACGAGCTGCCGAACATCCCGGAAAGCTATGTCCACCGCATCGGCCGCACGGCGCGCGCCGGCGCCGACGGCATCGCGATCAGCTTCTGCGACCGCGAGGAAGTGGCCTTCCTGCGCGATATCGAGAAGACCATCCGGCTGAAGGTGCCGGTGGTGGCCGATCATCCCTTCGTCGGCATGGTCCCGCCCCCGGCGGTCTCGGCAACGCCGATCAGGCGCTCTCAGCCGGCAGCGGGATCCGCTCAGGATCGTCCGGCACAGGGGCGAAGCGCTCGGCCTGCCAGTCGGCCTTTGCCTGCTCGATCCGCTCGCCCGAGCTCGAGACAAAGTTCCACCAGATAAGCCGCGGGCCGTCCATCGGCTCGCCGCCCAAGAGCATGAGCTGGGCACCGGCCGGCGCGGTCACCACGATCTCCGCGCCCGGCCGCAGCACCAGAAGCTGACCCGGCTCGAAACTCTCCTCGCCGATCCGAATGGCACCCTCGACAAGATAGAGCGCGCGCTCGACCGGTGCGGTCGGCACATCTAGCTTGGCACCGGGCTCAAGCATAGCGTCGCCATAGAAGAGATCCGAGAAGGTTTCGGCCGGCGAGCGCGCGCCATAGATCTCGCCCGCGATGACGCGCACGCGCTTGCCCTCGCCCTCGACGACCGGCAGGGCCTGCCTGGCGATATGGACGAAGCTCGGCGCCGTCTCCTCATGCCGCTTCGGCAAGGCGACCCAGGATTGGAGCCCGAACATGCGGACGCCGTTGCTGCGCGCGGCTAAGCTCGAGCGCTCGGAATGGGCGATGCCGGAACCGGCGGTCATCCAATTGACATCGCCCGGCAGGATCTCCTGCTCGGTGCCCAGGCTGTCACGATGCATGAGCTCGCCATCGAAGAGATAGGTCACCGTGGCCAGCCCGATATGGGGATGCGGCCGAACATCGATGCCGCGCCCGTCGGTGAACATCGCCGGGCCCATCTGATCGAGGAAGATGAACGGCCCGACCATGCGGCGCTTGACGAAGGGCAGCACGCGCCGGACCTCGAACCCGCCGAGATCGCGGGCGCGTCCGACGATGGTCAGCTCGACCGGACTTAGCCTCGCTTCGCTCATCGCCCGTCTCCTCTCATCCCGTCGCGGCAGCCTTCTTGGTCGCCTGCTTGGAACGGTACATCGCCCGGTCGGCCGCTTCCATCGCCTGTGCGACCGATTCCTCGCCGCTGAAGCCATGGGCGCCGAAGGAGGCCGAAAGGCGGATCGGTTGATCGTTCCAGATCAAAGGCTTGACGCGCACGAGCTCGGCCAGCGACGCGGCCTTGATCTCGGCATTGGCCTGGCCGGTCTTGACCAGCAGCACGCCGAACTCGTCGCCGCCCAAACGGGCCACGACATCGGCCTGGCGGACATTCTCGACCAGGATGTGGGCAATATGCTGGAGCGCCGCGTCGCCGGCATTATGGCCGTGCCGGTCGTTGATCTGCTTCATGTCGTTGAGATCGATATAGACGATGCTCAATTCGCTGCCATAACGCTTGGCCAGCGAAATGAGCCGCGACAGCTCGCGCATGAAGGCGCGGCGATTCGCGACCGGCATCAGCGCATCCTCATGCGCCAGCCTCTCGAGTGTAGCACTGCGCGCCTTGGCCCTGCCGAGCTCGCCGCGCAGGCGCAACAGCTCGGCAAGCGTGCCGATCAGCGCCGATCGAGCCTGCTGGGTCAGGGCGGCCTCGTCCCATCCGGCCTTGACGACGAGCTCCTTGAGCGCCGCCGCCACTTCCTTGTCGTCTTGGCGCCGCCCAAACATTCTGCCGGCATTCTTCGCCGGTTTCTCGATGTCGCTCGTCAAAAGACCTTCCCCGCCGGACGCCTGCCTAAGCACCGGGGTTCGCTTGCCCAATCCCGGCCGGCCCCTATAATGGCGCGGCACGAGTTAACGCTCAAACAAAAGGAAGATTGCGCCGGTGAAAGAAAAATTGGCGCAGATCGGTATTATCATGGGCAGCCAGTCCGACTGGGAGACCATGAAGCATGCCGCTGCGACTCTGGAGAGGCTGGGGATCGAGTTCGAGACCCGTATCGTCTCGGCGCATCGCACCCCCGATCGAATGGCGGAATACGCCAAGAGCGCCCGCGACCGCGGCCTCAAGGCGATCATCGCCGGCGCCGGCGGTGCCGCTCACCTGCCCGGCATGACGGCGGCCATGACGACGGTGCCCGTGCTGGGCGTGCCGGTCGAAAGCCAGGCCTTGAAGGGCATGGATAGCCTCTTGTCGATCGTGCAGATGCCGGGCGGCATCCCGGTCGCCACATTCGCGATCGGCAAGCCCGGTGCCATCAATGCCGCCCTCTTCGCGGCCGCGCTGCTGGCGAACGAGGATGCCGGCGTGCGCGAGGCGCTCGAGGGTTGGCGGGCGGCGCAGACGGCGGGTGTCGCCGAGGCGCCTCACACTGAGGGAGCCGCCTGATGCTGCCGCCGGGCTCCATCATCGGCATTCTGGGCGGCGGGCAGCTGGGGCGCATGACGGCGCTGGCGGCGGCACGGCTGGGCTATCGCTGTCATATCTATACGACCGAGCTGGACAGCCCCGGCGCCCAGGTGACGCCGCTTGCGACCGTTGCCGAGCTCAGCGATGCGGACGCGTTGGGCAGCTTCGCCGAGAGCGTCGATGTCGTCACATACGAGACCGAGAATATCCCGCTCGAAGCGCTCGATCATATCCTGCCGCATGCGCCGGTCCATCCGGGGCTCGAGGTGCTGCGCGTAGCCCAGGATCGCCTGCGCGAGAAGGATTATCTGCGCGAGATCGACGTCGCGACCGCGCAATATCGCGAGGTGACGAGCGCCTCCGCGTTGGGCCGGGCCATGCGCGACCTGGGCGGCCGCGGCGTCTTGAAGACCGTGCGCATGGGCTATGACGGCAAGGGCCAGGTCATGGTCTCGTCCGAGAGCGACCCCAAGGCGGCCTGGGCCGCAATGGGCGCCGAGCTCGGCATTCTCGAAGCCTATGTCGATTATCGCTGCGAGATCTCGGTCATCGTCGTGCGTTCGGAATCAGGGGCCCTCGCGACATATCCGGCCGTCGAGAACCAGCACGCCAACCATATCCTCGACACGACGATCGCCCCGGCGCGCATCGCCCCCGAGATCGCCATGCGCGCCGAGGCGATCGCGCGCCATATCGCGGAGAAGCTGGGCGTCATCGGCGTGCTGGCGGTCGAGATGTTCGTGACCCAGGAGAACGAGATCCTGGTGAATGAGCTCGCTCCGCGGCCGCACAATTCCGGCCATTGGACGATCGACGCCTGCTACACGAGCCAGTTCGAGCAGCTGGTGCGCGCGATCTGCGGCTTGCCTTTGGGCTCGACCGACAGCCATTCCGACGCGATCATGAAGAACATCATCGGCAGCGACATCGACCGCTGGCGCGACCCGCTGAGCGAGCCTCTGATGAAGCTCCATCTCTACGGCAAGCGCGAGGCACCACCGGGGCGGAAGATGGGCCATGTGACGCGGCTGCTGCCGCGGCGGTAGAGGAGCCATGGGTGAACTGCTTGCCGAGCGCGTCCGCGAGTTCTACGCGGCGCGGATGAAGAACGATCCCGAGCAGCTGCGATCCTGGCTGGCGCCCGATGTCCGCTGGTGCGAGCCCGACGTGGGCGCCCATATGGGCATGCTGCAGGGAGCCGATGCCGTCATCGACATGGTGCGCCGCGCACTCGCCACCACCGGCGGGACCTTTCGGCTGTCGGTCATGGAGACGGTCGAGACCACCACCCATTGCTCCGCCGTCATCGCCTGGTCGGCGGAAAAGCACGGCAAGCTCATCGAAGGCCGTGAGATGGCCGTGTTCGGCTTCAAGGGCGGCGTGATCCGGGAGGCCTATTTCTTCGCCGCCGATATCGCCCATGACGAAGCCTTCTGGGCCTAGGGAGGAAGTCCCTCTCCGCCCATCGAGGCTACGGCATTCACACAATTCATTTAGCAAAATCAGAGAGATCATCAGTTTTCGTCATGGCCGGGCCTGTCCCGGCCATCCACGTCGGGACGTGGGGAACATCTTCTTCAAGCAAATCGGCGTCGGCCCGACGTGGATCACCGGGACAAGCCCGGTGATGACGGTGAGGTAAAGGCATCTCATTGAAACGCCACAATAAGATGTGTGAACGCCTTTGCCTGGCGGCGAGGGAGTGTCCACCTTACAGCGATGTAACTTGCTTCGCCCTGCATCCAAATCGATGCTTGGACGCGTTAATACGACATGGTGGCGTGTTTGCCGTCATGAAAGGGGGGATCCACCATGTCTCGATGGTGTGCTTTTGTTCTAGGGCTGCTGCTGGCCGCGACTGGTTCGGCGCAAGCTTCATCCGCGTTCCAGCATTTCGCCGGCCAGATTCTGGGCGTTCATCACGCCGCGGCACCCGCCGCCGACACACGCTCGGTTCAGCCCTGAGCCGCGCCTAACGCGCCGGTCTCGCCCGTTTCGCAAAGCTGGGCAGCGCGCGTTTCAGCCGATCGGTGAGCTTCGGCAGCTTCATCACCTCGGCCAGCCTTCGTTCGAAGAAGCTCATCGTCTCGCTGGCCTGTTCCGATCCGTCATTCAGCCAATAAAGCATGGTCGGCGCATAGATCGCCGCCAGCAGCGAGCGCTTCGTGTAGAAATTGAAGTCGGTGGCCGTATCGCCGGCGGCGTACCAGATCGCATCGACTGTGCGATAGATGATGCGGGCCGCCCAGGCTGCCCCCATCGGTGAGACTTTGAGCGCCACCGCGCGGCGCCCCGCCTCGCGATGCGGGGCGAGCGCATCGAGCCGGGCCTTGACCGCGGCTGCCACGCGCTGGCGCACCTTCATCGCACCAAGATCGAGCTTGTCGAGGGCATCGAGCATGCGCCGGTCGGCCCAGTCATCGAGCCAGAGCATGGCCTCGGTCGGCCCCTCCGGGAAGAGCCGCGCGATTTCGACCTCGTCGAGCCCGAGCGATTGGGCGCCGGTCCTGAGCGACGCCATCGACCAGCCATCGAACACGACGTTCGGCAAGGCCGCCTCGAGCAGCGCGTCCTTCTTTTGGGTGAGATCGAGATTGTCGCTCATCCGCCCCTCGCGGCCGCTTCGGCGAGATCGATCGGGAAGCGCGCGCCCTCCTCGGTGAAGGTGAGCAGGCCGAGATCCGTCATGCGCTGCGGATAAAGCACGCCATCCAGATGGTCGCATTCATGCTGCAGCACGCGCGCATGGAAGCCTGCCACCGTGCGATCGATGAGATTGCCCTCGAGATCGTAGCCGGTGTAGCGCAGACGCGTGTAGCGCGGCACCGCACCTCGCAAGCCCGGGATGCTGAGGCACCCCTCCCAATCGAGATTGAGCTCCTCGCCGATCGGCTCCAGCACCGGATTGACGATGGTGGTAAGCTCGACCGGCGTGTCGCCCGAGAGTCCCGTCGTCCGTTCGGGGGCCACGCGGAAGATGACGAGCCGGCGCGAGACGTGAATCTGCGGGGCGGCGAGCCCGGCGCCGCGGATATCGGCCAGCGTCTCGGCCATGTCGGCAGCAAGCTGACGGACATCGGGCGCGGTCGGATCGTCGATCGGCGCCGCGATCTCGCGCAGCACGGGGTGGCCCATCCGGGCAATCTTGAGGATGCTCATGGGTTTGGAGGATAGGAGTACCGCCGGAATCGTTCAAGCCGTACCCGGCCTCCGCATGCTCCTGGCCGAATGGCCAGGTTGAATGGCTGGTGTCCGTCTGGAACCTTCGTCATACTAATTATCGATCGAATCCAGGCCGCTAAGCAGCCCAACGCTTCACTTACGCTTGCCGAGGTGAATGATGACGGACGGTACGCAGGATTCCGGAACGAAGCCGGCGCGCTCTTCCCGCGCTCAATTCGTCAGCATCGCCGTGCTGATCGTGTTGATTCTCGCGGGATTCGCGTGGTGGCGCTGGGGCGGCGGCCTGGGCGGCAGCACGGGCGGCGGCCCGGCCCCCAATGCAGCCGCGGCCCCGCCAGTCACGGTCGGCCATCCGCTGCAGAAGGAAGTCACCGAATATGACGAATATACCGGCCAGTTCGCCGCCATCGATTCGGTCGATATAAAGGCGCGTGTCTCGGGATACCTGACCGAGATCAATTTCCAGGACGGGCAGACGGTCAAGAAGGGCGACCTGTTGTTCGTCATCGATCCGCGCCCGTTCCAGGCGGCGGTCGATCTGGCCGCGGCCAATCTCGAGCGCGACCAGGCGCAGCTGGTGCGCGCCCAGCTCGACCTCAAGCGCTACGCGGACCTGTCGCAGAAGGAATTCGCCTCGCAACAGACATTCGAGCAGGCGCGGGCGACGGCGGCAGGGACTGCTGCGACAGTGAAAGCCGATCAGGCGCAGCTCGACCAGGCCAAGCTCAATCTCGAATTCACCCACATCACAGCACCCGTGGCGGGCCGCGCCAGCAATCATCAGGTGAGCCTGGGCAATCTCATCGTCGGCGGCGATTTGGGGCAGGCCTCGACGCTCGTCACGATCGTCTCGCTCGATCCGATCTATTTCTATTTCGACACGGCCGAGACCCAATATCTGCGCTATCGCCGGGCGGTCATCGCCGGCACCTTGAAGTCGCCGCGCCAGGGGCCGGTGCCGGTCCAGGTGCAGCTGGTCGACGAGCATAGCTGGTCGCATGAGGGCGCCATCGACTTCGTCGACAACCAGTTCAACCGCGGCTCCGGCACGCTGCGCATCCGCGCCACTTTCCCCAACCCGGAGACGACGATGAATGCCGGGCAGTTCGGCCGGATCCGCGTGCCGGCGTCGGAGCCGCATCAGGCGATCCTGATCCCCGACACCTCCATCGTGGCCGACCAGGCGCGCAAGATCGTGCTGGTGGTGAAGGAGGACGGCACGGTCGAGGGCAGGCCGATCCAAGTCGGGCCGACATATCAGGGGCTGCGCATCGTGCGCGGCGGGCTTTCGGCATCCGACACGATCGTGCTGGATGGCGTCCAGCGGGCGCGGCCGGGTGGCAAGGTGACGCCACAGGCCGGCAGCATCACCCCCGATCCGCAAGCGCAGCAGTAGCGGGATCGGCGCCATGAACTTCTCCCACTTCTTCATCGACCGGCCGATCTTCGCGGCCGTGTTGTCGATCTTCATCACGCTGATCGGCGGCATCGCCTATTTCTCGCTGCCGGTGGCACAGTATCCGGACATAGCGCCGCCGACGATCGTGGTCAGCGCCTCCTATCCCGGCGCCTCCGCCGAGGATGTCAGCGGCACGGTGGCCACGCCGATCGAGCAGGAGATCAACGGCGTCGAGCGCATGATCTATATGAGCTCGCAGGCGACCGGCGACGGCAATCTGCAGATCACCGTCAGCTTCAAGCTCGGCACCAATCTCGATATCGCCCAGGTGCTGGTGCAAAACCGCGTCGCGATCGCCCTGCCGCGCCTGCCGACCGAAGTGCAGGCCATCGGCGTCACCACGAAGAAGAATTCGCCCGATATTCTGATGGTCGTGCATCTGACCTCGCCCGACCAATCGCGCGACCAGCTGTACATGTCGAACTACGCGACCTTGCAGGTGAAGGACCCGCTGGCGCGGCTGACCGGCGTCGGCGATGTGCGCATCGTCGGCGCCCGCGACTATTCCATGCGCGTCTGGCTCGACCCGAACAAGGTGGCGCTGCGCAACCTGACGGCGCCGGAGGTGGTGCAGGCGCTGCAGACCCAGAACCTGCAGGTCGCGGCCGGCGTGCTCAATGCGCCGCCCATGCCCAATCAAGGCGCCTTCGAGTTCAATGTCCAGGCGCTCGGCCGATTGCAGACGGTCGACGAGTTCGAGAATATCGTGGTCAAGACCGATCCGGACGGGCACGTCACCCGCATCCGCGATATCGGCCGGGCCGAGCTGGCGGCTCTCGATTACAGCGCCAACTCCTATCTCGACAACCAGGTCGCGGTGCCGCTGCTGATCTTCCAGCTGCCGGGCTCGAACGCGCTTGCGACGGCGCAGGGCGTGCGCGCCACCATGGTGGAGCTCGCCAAATCCTTTCCGCCCGGTTTGCACTACGAGATCGTCTACGATCCGACCGAATTCATCTCGGAATCCGTGAATGAGGTGGTGAAGACGATCTTCGAAGCGGTGATCCTGGTCGTCATCGTCGTCATCCTGTTCCTGCAAACTTGGCGCGCCTCGATCGTGCCGATCGCGGCGATTCCGGTTTCGTTGGTCGGTACCTTCGCGTTCATGTCGGCACTGGGTTTTTCGCTGAACAACCTGTCGCTGTTCGGGCTGGTGCTGGCGATCGGCATCGTCGTCGACGATGCGATCGTCGTGGTCGAGAATGTCGAGCGCAACATCCGCCTGGGCCATACGCCGCGCCAGGCGGCGCACGACACCATGGACGAGGTCGGCGGCGCGCTCGTCGCGATTGCGCTGGTGCTGTCGGCGGTGTTCATCCCGGCCGTCTTCATCCCGGGCATTTCGGGCCAGTTCTTCCGACAATTCGCCGCCACCATCGCCAGCGCCACGATCATCTCCTGCTTCGTGTCGCTCACCTTGAGCCCCGCCCTCTGTGCCATCCTGTTCAAGCCGCATGTGGCCGAGGAGCATCGGAAGCACTCGCTGATCGGCCGGCCGATCGCCGCCTTCTTCCGCGGTTTCAACACCCTGTTCGACCGGCTATCGAACGGCTATGGCGAGCTCACCCGACGGCTGCTGCGTGCCGCCGCGATCATGCTCGTGGTCTATGTTGGCCTTATCGGCCTGGCGGGATGGCAATTCTCGCGGGCGCCCACCGGCTTCATCCCGACGCTTGATCAAGGCTATCTCATCGTCGTGATCCAGCTGCCGCCGGGCTCGTCGCTCGCTCGCACGGACGAGGTCGTCCGGCGAACCAGCAAGATCCTGCTCGACACGCCGGGCATCATCCATACCGTCGAGTTCGCGGGCCTCGACGGCGCCACCCTGACCAACGCGCCCAATGCGGCGGCAATCTTCACCCCGATGGCTCCCTTCGCGGAACGCACCGCCAAGGGCTTGTCGGCCGAGCATATCCTGGCCGACCTCCGGAAGCGGCTTGGCGCGGTCCAGTCGGCCTTCATCATCACCATCCCGCCGCCCTCGGTGCGCGGCATCGGCAGCGCCGGCGGCTTCAAGATGATGATCCAGGACCGGCAGGGCCGCGGCGTCCGGGCACTCGATGCCGCGACCCAGGACATGGCGGCGGCAGCCAATCGGATTCCGGGGCTCGTCGGCGTGTTCTCTCTCTACAACACGCGGACACCGACCGTTTACGCCGATATCGACCGGGTCAAGACCGAGATGCTGGGCGTCACGGTCGATAACATCAACCAGACGCTCGAAGTCTATCTGGGCTCCGTCTTCGTCAACGAGTTCAACTATCTCGGCCGCACCTACCGGCTCGAGGCGCAGGCCGACGCGCCCTATCGCATCACCACCGAAGACATCGCGAACCTCAAGACGCGCAATCTGAGCGGCAACATGGTGCCGATAGGCTCCGTCGCGACATTCCGCGACATCACTGCACCTTATCGCGTGCCGCGCTACAACCTCTACACCGCGGCCGAACTCCAAGGGAATCTGCTGCCCGGTTACTCCACGGGCTATGGGCTGGCGGCGATGGAGAAGCTGGCTGCCGAGCGGCTGCCGAACGGCTTCGGCTACGAATGGACGGAGTTGGCATATCAGGAAAAGCTGGCCGGCGGATCGGGCCTCATCGTGTTCGGCGCCTCGATCGTCTTCGTCTTCCTGGTGCTGTCGGCGCAATATGAGAGCTGGTCGCTGCCGCTGTCGGTCATCCTGATCGTGCCGATGTGCCTGCTCGCCGCGGTCACCGGCTTGCTTGCCCGCGGCATGGACATCAACATTCTGGCCCAGGTGGGCTTCGTCGTGCTGGTGGGATTGGCGGCCAAGAACGCCATCCTGATCGTCGAGTTCGCGCGCCAGGCCGAGGATCAAGGGGCCGATCGCGTCGCCGCCGCGGTCCAGGCGGCGCGCACGCGGCTTCGGCCGATCCTCATGACCTCCTTCGCCTTCATCTTCGGCGTGCTGCCGCTGGTGATCGCGGTCGGCGCCGGTGCGGAGCTCAGGCAATCGCTCGGTACCGCCGTGTTCTTCGGCATGCTGGGGGTGACCGGCTTCGGTCTGATCTTCACGCCCATCTTCTATGTCGTGGTGCGGGCGGCCGTGGCGCGCCGGGATGCCAAAAAGCCGATCGAAGGAGGCGCTCATTGACAGCACCCGATCTCCATGGCCGCATCGTCATCGTGACGGGCGCCGGGCGCGGCATCGGCGAGGCGGCGGCGCTGGCGCTGGCCCGGCATGGCGCCAGCGTCGTGGCGAGCGCACGCGATCCCGCGGCGGCCGAGCGGGTCGCAGCCGCGATCGCGGCAAAGGGGCATGAAGCGCTGGGCATCGGCTGCGACGTAACCGATCCCGTAGAAATCGAGCGGCTGGTGGCCGAAACCAAGGCGCGCTGGGGCCGGATCGACGCGCTGATCAACAATGCCGCCGTGATCGGCCCGGTCGGCGCCATGGAGGCGCTCGATCCGGCCCAATGGGCGGAGGCGATCGGGATCAATCTCTGCGGCGCCTTCAATGCCATCCGCGCCGTGTTGCCCGCCCTCGTCGAGACGGGCGGCGGCACTATCGTCAATGTGAGTTCGGGCGCCGCCCATCGCGCGCTTGAAGGCTGGAGCGCCTATTGCGCCAGCAAAGCAGGCCTCGCCATGCTGACCAAATCGATCGCGGCCGAATATGGCGGCCGCGGCATCCGCGTCTTCGGCTTCGGTCCCGGCATGGTCGATACCGGCATGCAGGCGCAGGTGCGCGCCTCGGGCATCGGCCCGATCGCCAAGGTGCCGCAGAGCCAACTGGCGCCCGTCGCCGATCCGGCCCAGGCGTTGGCCTATCTGTGCGGACCGGACACGGATGATCTCTGCGGCCAGGAGATCTCGATCGGCGACCCGAAATTCCGGGAACGGGCGGGACTGGCAACTTAAGGCAAATTCCGGCCACGCCGCCGCGCCGCTTGCTCGGCATACCTTAATATGCAAATCTTCCAGAGCAATGCGGAGGGTCTTCATGACCCTATTGGAAGTGCAAACTCCCGCGAGTAGAGAAGCATATAAGTAATCGGAGTGAGAAAGGTTGCGGATCTACCGCGATCTTCCCGCATGGGCATTTCCGAATAATCCGTCCGTGCCCTCTGGACGGCTGCAGTGCACAAGCAAGACTGGCAGAACTCTGTCAGTTCATAAACAAAAACGCACCCAGGAGGGAATGCCATGAAGAATAAATGGCTATCGGCCTCGGCATTCGGGGCCCTTCTCGTCATGACCGCAGCGCAGCCTTGCGAAGCGCGCGTGGTCAAGCTCGTCGTGTCCTCGACAGCGCCCTATCTCGGCGGCGCCAGCTTTGGCTCGACCGGCTCGTACCAGCTCATCCGCGGTACCGCCTTCATGCAGGCCGATCCGACCGATCCGCATGATTCACTGATCACAGACATCAAGAATGCGCCCAAGGATGCGCAGGGCAAGGTCGAGTTCAGCACGCCCTTCTTCATCCTTCAGCCGACCAATGCGTCGAACAGCAGCCACAAGCTCTTCTATGCCGTCAACAACCGCGGCAACAGCCTGGAAGGGCTGCTGACCGCAACGACTCAGGCCCAGGTCGCCGCCACCGATGCGGGTGCTGCGATGGAACGCGGCTATGTCATCGTCGATACCGGCTGGGAGGGCGATCTCATCCCTGCCTCCTCGGCCGTGATGGGCGCCAATCTGCCGATCGCGACCAACGCCGATGGCAGCGCGATCATCGGCACGATGCGCTATGAATATTATGACCGCACGGCCGGCACCTTCACGACCAATCTCGAAGGCAGCACGGGCTTTCAATCCTACCCAACGTCCGACACGAACACCGCGCATGCGACGCTGACCGTGCGGGACGAGGAGAACGGCACGCGCACGCCGATCCCCTCCACTGAATGGGCGTTCGGCACCTGCCCGACCGGCCAGGCGAGCCTGGTGCCCGACAAGGTCGATCTCTGCTACTTCCCAGGGTTCGACAATTCCAAGATCTATGAGCTGATCTATCAGGCCCAGAACCCGATCGTGCTCGGGCTGGGCTTCGCCACGACGCGCGACTTCGCTTCGTTCCTGCGCTTTCAGACCACGGACGATGCCGGCAATCCCAACCCCGTCAGCGGCGGCCTCACTCGCGCCTATGCCGCCGGCGGCTCGCAGACCGGCGGGTATTTACGCGACTATATCTATCTGGGCTTCAACGAGGATGAGAGCGGCCGCCAGGTGTTCGACGGCATCATCCCGTGGATCGCGGGCACCGACCGCGTCCTCATCAATGTCCGCTTCGCCGATCCCAACGCGTACTCGGAGCAGGATCATCAGCACGACTATCTGCAGAACAGCTATCCGCCCTTCACCTATGCAGTCGTGACCGACAAGCTGTCCGGTATCAAGGACGGCATCCTCAAGCGGCCGACCACCGATCCGAAAGTGATGCAGGTGGATTCGGAGAGCGAATTCTGGCAGCTGCATGATTCGCTCAACGTCGTGAACGGCAAAGGCCGGTCGGTCGACATGCCGGCGAATCTGCGGATGTATTTCCTCGGCAATTCCGCCCACGGCTTCATCCAGGGCGGGCTCAACGCGCCGACACCCGGGAGCAGCGCGCTGTGCGCCGACCCGACCCCGGCCGGCGGACTCGGCTGGGAGATATTGCGCGCGGCACTCATCGATCTCGACGCCTGGGTCGACCAGGGCGTGGCACCGCCCGCGAGCAACTATCCGAGCATCGATACCGGCACCCTCGTCGATCTCGATACGGCGGCCGCATCCTTCCCGAACATTCCGGGCTTCAGCTTCCCGACGGTGGTCAACACTTACGAGCTCTTAAATTTCGGCCCGTCCTTCACCAAGCTCGGCGGCATCCTCACCATCGTTCCGCCGCTGCTCGGGCCGTCCTATCTCGTTCTGGTCCCCTTGACGGACGAGGACGGCATCGCCTTTGCCGGCGTGCACAATATCGAAGCACAAGCGCCGCTCGGCACCAGCACGGGCTGGAATGTCCGGGCTGCCGGCCATCGGGCACCCAATCTCTGCAGCCTGACCGGCTCCTACTTCCCGTTCGCGACCACCAAGGCGGAACGGAAGGCCAGCGGCGATCCGCGCCTGTCGCTGAAGGAGCGGTACAAGAACCACGCCGGCTTCGTCGCCCGCGTCAAGCTGGCGGCCCAGGAGCTGGTGGAAGAGCGCTTGCTGCTGCAGGAGGATGCGACGGCGGACATCGCCGCCGCCAAAGCGAGCAGCGTGCTGAAATAGCCTGAAAGGCACCGCCCGCCCCGGCCTCAAAGGCTGGGGCGGGCATGGCCGCATTGACGCGCCCCTCATGCAACTCATATAAACTGCATGAGCTGCATGATCGGACTCGCCGCGATGCTCAAAGTTTCCGCCGCCGAATTTCAACGCAATATCGGCCGCTATCAGGACCTGGCGCTGAGCCAGCCCGTCGCCGTCACGCGTAACGGCCGGGACGGAACCGTGCTGATCTCGTCGGTCGAGTATAATCGGCTCCGGCGACGCGATCGCGAGGTGCTCGGCCTCGATGATTTCACCGATGCCGATATCGAAGCCGTTCGGCGCTCCGAGCCGTCCCGGGAGGCCGATGCCTTCAACGACGAACTCTGACGCGTGAGCTTCCCCGCACCTATCCCGGGCATGGTTATTCGCTATGCCTATCTTTGGCGTGCGGATTATTTGCGGGGCCTTGAGGAGGGAACGAAGGACCGTCCCTGCGCCATTCTGCTCGCCGTGACCAACGAAGCGGGCGACCGGAAGGTTCTGGTTCTGCCGATCACGCATACGCCGCCGCGAGTTGCCGATCACGCCATCGAAATCCCGCTCGCGACCAAGCACCGGCTCGGCCTTGATCACGAGCGCTCCTGGATCGTCCTGACCGAGGCCAACCGCTTCGTCTGGCCGGGACCGGATTTACGGCCGGCAATTCCGGGCGATGCGACGAGTGTTCTTTACGGCGAATTGCCCGGCAACTTCTTCCGGAAGGTCAGGGAACGCTGGCTCGCGCTGTCGACTTCCCGGCGAGCCGTCGTTCCCCGGGCCGAATGAAGGGCCCCGCCGCCGGCGAGGCCCGTTCCCCATTCCCGCTCAATACCGAAAGGTGATCACATAATCCTGCCCGGCGCACTCCAGGCAGGAAACCGCCTCGACGGCGCGGCGCGTCTCGTCATCGAGGGAGGCCGTGCGGGCATCGCGGATGACGCCGATCCGCTCGGGATGACCGTCGGCGCCGACATGGAAGCGCACCAGCATGGTACCGGGCGCGGCGTGGGTTTCGGAAGAGGAGGCAGGCACCGCCCCGCTGGCCGAGGCCGAAAGGATCGAGCGGGCCGGCGCATTGGCCGATGCGGTGGTCGCCGTGAAGGGCACGTAGCCCATCATGGCGATGGCAATGGCGAGAAAGAAAAAACGCATGATGATTACCCTCGCGCGTCAATCGATTGAAATCCTGCTCGCCTTGCTCAATTCACCGATACTGACGATCGGCGATATTGAGTGGCAGCAGACAGGGCGAGACTGGCGAGGTGCCGGGATTTAGGTCTTTAAACCAGGACCTTAAGAACTCTTAATTCTTCTTAAGACTGGTAAAACCGGGCCGATTCCGATGGACGGGACGGATCGGAAGCGTAAATTGCCGGCCCATAGTCAATGCTATTCACATCGAGGGGCGGCGATGGAGTCGGCGTCTTGCTTTCGATTCAGCAATTTCGAGCTGGATCCGGCGCAGGGAGTTCTGTTGCGCGGCGCCAAGCCGGCGCCGCTCAACCCGCGCGCCTTCAAGCTTCTGGAGTTCCTGGTCCGGAATAGTGGGCGTCTCGTCTCGAAGGACGAGATCATGGAGCATGTCTGGGACGGCCTCATCGTCGAGGAGAATAATCTCGCCGTCCAGATCTCGACCCTGCGCAAGGCGCTGGGCGACGGGCCGCAAGGGCAGCCCTTCATCGTCAATGTGCCGGGCCGCGGCTATCGCTTCGTGGCGCCGATCTCGAATGCCGACGATGAGGCGTCCGAGCCATCCGAGACCGAGCCCCCCGTGGCCGCGCGGCCGAGCTGGCTCAGGCGGCATGGCCGGGTCATCGGTTTCGTGGCCGCCGCCCTCGGCTTCTCCGCGATCACCGCCAACGCCTATTGGTTCGCGACCGGCGGCCGACCCGAACCACAGCGACTGTCGATCGCGGTGATGCCGTTCCGCAGCCTCAGCGCCGATGCCGAGCAGGGTTATCTGGCCGATGCGGTCAGCGACGACCTCACCACCGACCTCGCCCGCCTGCCCGGCAGCTTCGTGATCGCACGGGAATCCGCCGACACCTATCGCGACAAGCCGACGACCGCCCAGCAGGTCGGCCAGGAGCTGAATGTCCGCTACATCCTCGAAGGCAGCGTCCGGCCGGCCGACGATCGCCTCTCGATCAATGCCCAGCTGATTGATTCCGGGACCGGCGCCCATCTTTGGGCCGAGCAGTTCGACACCAGCCGGAACGAGATGGGGGCGGCCCAGCGCGAGATCGTACGCCGGATCGCGAGTGCGCTGCATTTTCGCCTGGTCCAGATCGAAAGCGCGCGCTCGATCGCAGCGCGGCCCGACGATCCCGATGCTCTCGACCTTTTCTTCCGTGCACGTTCGATGCTGGATCGGGATCGGTCGCCCAAAGGCCTCGATGCGGCGCAGAAGCTTCTCGAGGAGGCGCTCCAGAAGCAACCGGACTTCGTCGATGCGATCAACGAGCTGGCGGCGCTGCTGCTGCGGCGGGTGTTGAAGATGGATAACGCCGATCAGCGGGATTACGAGGAAGCCCAGGGGCTTGTCGCCCGGGCGCTCGCGCTCGATCCGCAGAATGCACGGTCGGCCACCAATAGAGGCGAGCTGATGCTGATCGACGGCCATTGCCAAGAAGCGGTTTCCGCCTTCCGCTTTGCGATATCGCTCAATTCCAGCAGTTTGGCCGCCCGCGATGGGCTGTCGATCTGCGGCAACATCTTCGGCAAGCCGGACGATACGATTCAAGCGCTGCGGGAGGCGATCGCCCTGAGCCCTGAGGACCCGCAAACCAAGGAGCGCTATGGTCATATGGGCATGGCGCTGCTGCTTGCCGATCGACCCAACGAAGCGATCGATTGGCTTCGGAAGGCGGAAATGGCCCAGTCCGAGCCGGTCGAGACCTTTGAGCGAGGGCTGATCGAAGCCGATGCTCTTGTCGGCCGCCTCGGCGAAGCACGCCAAAGGCTGTCTGACTATAGCCGGCGCTGGTCACACCGCTCAGTCTGGCGCGAAACCTGCTATGCAAGCTCGAAGGCGGCATCCCATCTGCCCGGGCTCAAGCGCGCGCTTGCCGGGTTGAAGGAAGCTGGGATGCCCGAATTTGCCGACGAGGCGGTGGATGACGGCGTGGCGCCCATGGGCGTGCTTCAACCTGTCGACCTCTATGCCGCAACGCCACGCATGGTTTCCGGTGCCGACACGCTAACGACGGCGGAGTTTTCAGCACTGACCGCCAGCGACCTGAAACCTGTGGTGCTGGATGTCGGCTGTGGCAGCGCAGCCGCTCCCGGCACGCTCTTCCTGCCGTGGGTCGAAGATGGTGACCGGCTCGATGATGTCATCCAGAGTCGGCTCGCTAAGGAAATGGCTGCCGCTACCGGCAGCGATCCGGAAAAGCCGATCGTGGTCATGGGCAGCGGCGTGTATGGTTGGGGACCGTACAATACGGTGCTGCGCCTCAAGGCGCTCGGGTATCGCAAGCTCTACTGGTATCGCGGCGGCGAAGAAGCGCTTGCCGCCGCTCACCTGCCGACGGAAGACAGGCGGGATCCTTAACGACCCCAATACGAGGAGAGATTTCATGTCGATTTGCAACCCGCCGTTCGGCGCGAACCCCGACAATGGTCAGGGCGGTGGCGGCATCCATTCTTACATCACAGAGGGGCCGATCCCGCCCTGGGCGCAGACGCTCATCACCAACGCCGACCAGTATAGCGGCTGTGAAGAAGTAAAGACTGCCGTCCGCGATTTTCTGGCCCAAGTCGATGCTGCCAGCCAGCGTTTTCGCGAGGCAGTCGACGGGATCGAGCTTGCTTACAGCAAGGCAATCGATGAAGCGGCTTACGAGTTTCGCCAGAAACTGCTGCAAGAGCGGTGAGCCAAAGCGCGGAGGCCTTTCCAGAAAAGCCTCCGCGCCGACGCCTCACGCACCCATCGCCTTGACGATCTCCTCGCACATCTTCTTGGCGTCGCCGAACAGCATCATCGTGTTCGGGCGGAAAAACAGCTCGTTATCGACGCCGGCATAGCCCGACGCCATGGAGCGCTTGATGAACAGCACCGTCTTCGCCTTCTCGACATCGAGGATCGGCATACCGTAGATCGGCGAGGCGGGGTCGGTCTTGGCGGCGGGGTTGGTCACGTCGTTGGCGCCGATGACGAAGGCGACGTCGGTGGACGCGAAGTCGCGGTTGATCTCGTCAAGCTCTGCCACCTCGTCATACGGCACGTTCGCCTCGGCCAGGAGCACATTCATATGGCCGGGCATGCGGCCCGCGACCGGATGAATGGCGTAGCGGACGGTGACGCCTTCCTTCTTCAGAAGATCGGCCATCTCCTTCAGCGCATGCTGCGCCTGGGCCACGGCCATGCCGTAGCCGGGGACCACGATGACGCTCGACGCGTTCTTCATGATGAAGGCGGCATCGTCGGCCGAGCCGGCCTTGACCGTCTGGTCGCCCGAGCCGTGACTGGCCGAGACCGTGCCGCCATCGGTGCCGAAACCGCCCAGGATTACATTGAAGATCGAGCGGTTCATGCCCTTGCACATGATGTAGCTGAGGATGGCGCCCGACGAGCCCACCAGCGCGCCGGTGATGATGAGCAGCGAGTTGGCGAGCGTGAAGCCGATGCCGCAGGCGGCCCAGCCCGAGTAGGAGTTCAGCATCGAGATGACGACCGGCATGTCGGCGCCGCCGATCGGCAGGATCAAGAGGAAGCCCAAGGTCAACGAGACCAGCACGATGGCCCAGAATTCCCAAGCGGCGGAGCTCGCCATGAACGTGCCGAGCAGCAGCACGATCAGGATGCCGAGGCCGAGATTGATCCAGTGCTGGAACGGGAAGATCAGCGGCTTGCCGGTGATGAGCGCCTGCAGCTTGGCAAAAGCGATGATCGATCCGGTGAAGGTGATGGCGCCGATCGCGGTGCCGAGCCCCATCTCGAGCAGCGAGCCCGTATGGATGTTGCCGGGCTCGCCGATGCCGTAGGCCGTGGGCGCGTAGAAGGCGGCGGCGGCGACGCAGACGGCGGCCAAGCCGACCAGCGAATGGAAGGCCGCCACGAGCTGCGGCAGGGCCGTCATCTGGATACGGCGCGCGATCACGAAACCGATCGAGCCGCCGATGATGAGGGCGAGGATGATGAGCCAATAGCTCTGCACATGCGGCGAGGCCAGCGTCGTCAGAATGGCGATGACCATGCCGGCAATGCCGAACATGTTGCCGGAGCGCGAAGTCTCGGGGCTGGAGAGGCCGCGCAACGCCATGATGAAGCAGATGCCGGCGACGAGGTAGAGGAGCGCTGAAAGGTTCTCGGTCACGTTGGCGCCCTCCTCACTTCGGCTTTTTCTTGAACATGCTGAGCATGCGCTGGGTCACCATGAAGCCGCCGAAGATGTTGACGGCGGCCAGCGTCACCGCGAAGAAGCCCATCACCTTGGAAAAGCTGAAATCGACCGGTCCGGCGGCGATGAGCGCCCCCACGATGATGACCGAGGAGACGGCGTTGGTGACGCTCATGAGCGGCGAATGAAGCGCCGGCGTCACGCGCCAGACGACGTAATATCCGACAAAGCAAGCGAGCACGAACACGGTCAGGAAGAAGACGAAATTCTCGCCGCCGGCCTGGACGGTCGCGGCAAGCTGCGCCTGCTGGGCCAGCTGCTCGGACAAATCATGCAGCTTGGCTGCGAGCGACTGGGCATCCTGGCCCAGCTGGGCCGCCTGGTCGGGAAGACTGGTCGAATCCATGATTCTCGTCTCGGGATCTGTTGGGTTCAGGCGGCGGGAGCGGGTGCGAGCGCCGGATGGACGATGGCGCCGTCGCGCGTGACGAGCGTGCCCTTGATGATCTCGTCGGCAAGATCGATCTTCAGCCCCTTGGTCTCCGTGTCGATGATGAGGCCGAGGAAGGCGAAGAGGTTCTTGGCATAAAGTGCGGAGGCATCGGCGGCGATGCGCGACGGCATGTTGGCATGCCCGACGAGCTTCACGCCGTTCTTGGTCGTGACGATCTTGCCGACGGCGCCACCCTCGGCATTGCCGCCGCTCTCGATCGCGAGATCGACGATGACCGAGCCCGGCTTCATGTCGGCGATCATCTCCTTGGTGACGAGCACCGGCGCCTTCTTGCCCGGAATCTGGGCGGTGCAGATGACGATATCCTGCTTCTTCAGCACCTCGTGGATCTTCTCGCGCTGGCGGCGCTGATAATCCTCGCTCATCTCCTTGGCATAGCCGCCCGCGGTCTCGGCCTGCTTCGCCGCCTCGGCATCGACCTCGATGAAGCTGGCGCCCAGGGACTCGACCTGCTCCTTGGCGGCCGCGCGCACATCGAAGGCCGAGACGATGCCGCCCAGGCGCCGCGCCGTCGCGATCGCCTGGAGGCCGGCGACACCGGCGCCCATCACGGTAACGCGTGCCGGTGCAATGGTGCCGGCCGCCGTCATCATCATCGGGAAGGCATGGCCATATTCGACGGCCGCCTCGATGACCGCCTTGTATCCCGCGAGATTGGCCTGGGACGACAGCACATCCATGCTCTGGGCGCGCGTGATGCGCGGCATGAGGTCCATGCTGAAGCTGGTGATGCCGGCCTTGGCATAGGCATCGACATCCTCGGCATTCTGCATCGGCGACAGGATTGCCACGAGCGTGGTGCCGGGCTTTAGGTAGGCCAGCTCGTCGAGCTTGGCGTCCCGCTGCGGCCGCTGGACCTTGAGGACGAGACCGGCGCCATCGCAGGCCGCCGCCGCATCCTTGGCGATCGTGGCGCCGGCCGCCTCATACGCCGCGTCGGTGAAGGAAGCGGCGAGGCCGGCATCCTTCTCGACCACGATCTCGAGCCCCAGCCCGATCATGCGCTTCACCGTGTCGGGCGAGGCCGCGACCCGCTTCTCATGGGCGCGGGTTTCCTTCGTGATGGCCACCTTCATGGATCGTCGCTTCGCCTCCGAAATCTGGCTGCCCCGGATTGGGGGCGGCTCGCCTCCACGGTGATGCAGGCCAAGCTTGCCGCATCAAAAACGCGCCGGCATTTGATCGCGACAGCGTAAATATCAGATCTGGCGCCCGGAAACAGATTAGAATTCATTGCCATCGGCAAGTTTCCCGGGCCATGAGTGCAATTGGGCGGCACGGCGGGGCGTGCTAAAGGCTCAAGATTCGACGGGTGGGAGCGTGGGGTTGCAGCAGAAATATGGCGGTGCCGGAATAAAATCGAGCGTGGCTCGTTATACCGACGCGTGGGCAGCACCGCGAGGGGTGTCGGCGTGAGCGACACCTTCAGCGAGCAGCTCGTAGCCTCCTTACCAAGGCTCAGGCGTTTTGCGAGGGGGCTTGCCGGCACGGCTGCCCAGGCCGACGATTTGGTGCAATCCGCCTGCGAACGGGCGCTGTCGAGACGGCACCAGTTCCAGGAGGGCACGCGGTTCGACAGCTGGATGTTCCGGATCGTGCAGACGCTCTGGATCGACCATCTCCGAAGCCGCGAGGTGCGCAAGGAGGAGGCCGAGGTTGAGGATGACAGGCTCGGCACTGACGAGCCGGTGCGGCGGGCGGAAGCCCGGTTGGCGTTGGAAGAGGTGCGGCGAGCGGCCGCCCGCCTGCCGGCTGAGCAGCGCGCGGCACTGATGCTCGTCACGGTCGATGGTTTTAGTTATAAAGAGGCGGCGGAGATCGCTCAGGTTCCGGTTGGTACCATCATGAGCCGCCTCGCCCGGGCCCGTGTCGCGCTGATGGCGCTGCTCGAGCAAGGGGGCGGTCTCCGAGGGAGTACGGATGATGCAGCGGCCCAGCGATGAACAGCTTGTGGCTTTTCTGGATGGCGAACTCGACGAAACCGATTTCGCCGACGTAAATGCGTGGCTCGACCGCGATCCGGCTTTGCGTGAGCGCCTGACCGAGCTCGGCAAGGCGACGGCGCTGGTGCGTGAGGCGTTCGACGAGGTGCTGCGCGAACCGATTCCAGCGCGCCTGTTCGAGGCGGCGCATCCCAAGGCCGACGTGATCGAGTTTCGTCCGAAGCGCGGCATGGCCATCCTGGCGCGGCGCTGGGTCAGCATCGCGGCGGCGGCCTCTGTCGCCTGCCTGATGGTCGGCGCGTCGCTCGGCTACATCGCCGCCGATTCGACGGCCGAAACCAAGGTCGCCGCGGCCCAGAACAATGCGCAAGCGCAAGCCTCGAGCTGGCTCGACAATATCGCCGGATATCACAGCTTCCTGATCTCGAGCGCCACGGCCGCCCCCGAGCCGCCGGTGTTCGACCTGCCCTCGACGGCGAGCCGTGCGGCGCCCGCCGACATCACGATTCCCGACCTCAAGCCCTGGAGCCTGACTTTCGAGGGCGGCCGCCGGATCATGGTCGAGGGCAAGCCGGCCTATCAGTTCATCTATTTCACCGACAACAAGCAGCTCGGCCCGATCTCGCTGACGGTCACCAACACGGTGAAGCCGGATTCGACCCCCGTGCTGGAGCAACGCGCGGGTGTCAACATCCTGCACTGGTATCATGGCGGCCACGGCTATGTGATCATCGGCCAGGCCGACAAGGGCTATCTCTGGGGCCTCGCCAACGATATCGAGTGGCAGCTGAAGGCGATCTGAGCCTCTTGTTTGCAGACGGGCCTCGGTGCCCGTCTGGACAAGCTTGGCCCACGCTGCCATATCTCGATCATGAGTGATCCGACCAAGCGACCGCTTGCAGATTGGCAGGCCGATCTCGCTGCGAGCGAAGCGCAGGCAGCAGCCGGGAAGACCGTGCCGATGGCGCCCGGCCGTGCCCGTCTGCGCGAAAGCATTCGACAGCTCGAAGAGAAACTTGCGACAATGAACGCCGCGAGATCGCTTCTCGCCGGTGATCGATTACACGGAGCGGGCCGAGCAGCAGCTCGATGCCCTGCGTGAGCACTATCTGAAGCGCGAGCGCCTCGATGCACTGCGTAATCTCGAAGCGGCACTTGACGAGGCCGAGGCCAGGATCGAAACCGATCCCGCTTCCGGCTTGAAGGCACCGCGTCCTTACCCCTCGCTGGCAGCACCTGGTCGGGCCTGGATCAAAGCTGGGCGTTATTGGGTGTCCTACCTGACCACCAAACCACCGGTTATCACCGGCATCTTCTATGACACGGCGGACATTCCGAGGCCCCGCTAACCTGACCTCGCCCCGCTCAGTGCCGCTTGAGAAACACCGCCACCGCGTCCCAGAATCGGTCGCTCGAGAGATAGGCGTCATGCTCGACATCATCGAGCAGGACGAGCTGCTTCACCGTGTCGAACGGCATCGCGCCATAAACATTCTTGGTCAGCGCCGGTGCAATCTCGTCATCGGCGTCCGAGGTGACGACCAGCGTGGGCACGGTAAGGCTGCGCACCGTCTTGACCGCGTCGAGCTCGGCCAGATCCTGGTCGTCGCCATAGCGGACCAGGAGGTTCACCGGGAAATAATGCTGGCCGAACGTCTCGGCGACGGTAGTGCCGACCGAAGCCAGGATGAGCGCGCGCGCCGGCACCTTGGTCGCGAGATCGAGCGCGAACCAGGATCCCACGCCCTGGCCCAGGAGATAGATCGGCTCCTTGGCCGGTTCGGCGCGCTTGGCGACGGCATCATAGACGGCACGGGAGGCGGTCTCGATCTGGCCCACGGTCGGCGGCGCGCCAGTGTCGAGATAATAGCTGAAACTGACGAGATCGAGGTTGAGCCGGCGCGTCTCAGGCAGCGTTTCGCGCAAGAGCGTCTCGGCATCCGCGCCGGTCTCGCCGACCAGGATGATGACGCCATGGGGGTGATCGGCCGGAGCGTAGTAGGCGGGGATCGAATGACCGTCCGCCGTCACCGGCAGTTGCTCGATCGCGGGATGCCCGGCCGCGATATCGCCCAAGGCCATCGGATCGAGCGGCCGGTCGGGTGTCGGCAGGAGATCGGTCCGATCGACTTGGCTGCAGGCAGCGAGCAGGCAGGGAAGCAGCGCCGATCCCAACCGGCGCCAACCCCGGCTCAGAGATCGCACTCCTTCACCATCTGGCGCAGCACCGCATCGGCATCGAAGAACTCGTAGGCGACCTCGATCGCCGCTACCGATTGCTGGGCGTAATCGGCATTGATGCGCGCCACCGCCTCGCGGATCTCCTCGAGCGATGAGAAGGGGAAGAGCCCCTTGCCGGTCGTGACGAATTTGGAGAAGCCGGTCTCTTGCGTGATCACCGGCCGGCCGGCGGCGAGATAGCAGACCGAGCGGTCCGAGAACCAGCCGCTCTTGGGGCGCACATAGATATCCTTCGCCACGGTGAACTCGCCGCGCGAGGTCACCACGAAATCACGGTAGCTCTGCATGTCGGCCGAGATCGGCACGGGATCGACGATGTCCCAGCCGCCTTCGCGCACGCGCGCCTCGACGTCGGGCGTCGGCGGCGTCATGGCGAGCCGGAAGGGCTGCAGCACCTGGCGCGGCAGATCGAGGAAGCGCAGGAAATTGACATGCTTCGACCAGCGATAGGTCTCCTCGCCGACCCTGATGTCCTTGCCCTTGTTCTCCCATGTCGCGACCGAGGTGAAGAACGGGCCGGCGGCGACGCAGCCCGCATCCCAGAGATCGACCAGCACCGGGGGCCGCGTCTTCTTCCAGGCGAACGGTCCCATCGGCACCGGGCAGTCGGGATTGCCCAGATTTTCACCATAGGTGAAGAGATGCGTATGCATGCCGAGATAATCGAGCAAATCCGCATCGCCGGCCGCGACCTTGGCCTGCTCGAACACCGGATCGGTATCGACGAACACGCGGATCGGACAGTTGAGATGCTCTTCGCGCAGTCGCGTGGCGCCGCACAGGTTGAAGAGCGCCGACGCCTCGCCATAGAGCGCCAGCAGCCGTTCCTTGGAGATGCCGTGCACGACATCCTTGGCGGCATCCCAATAGGCCCAGCGGTCGCCGAGATCGAAGCGCTCCATCATCGTCTTGACGAAGTTCACATTGTAGGTGCAGTCCTCGACGATGCTCTGCTGCCGAGGGTCGTAAGGATTGGCGCCGGAATCCTCGATATACCAGACGTCATAGCCCAGTCGGCGCAACCCCAGCACGTAATGCAGCGCCTGCCAGGCAATGCCGGCGAGCGGAATTTGTCCCGCGAGATGCAGGACCAGGACCGTCTTTTTCTCAGACGCCAACGCGCGTCTCCTCAAGTGGGGCGAATTGAGTATCGTACAACGTCGCAAAAAGGCCTTTCAGCCGCATTAATTCGTTGAACTCTCCTGCTTCTGCAATGATTCCGTCCTTCAGCACCAGGATCTTGTCGGCTCGGCGCACGGTCGACAAGCGATGCGCGATGATGAACGTCGTCCGCCCCTCCGTCAGCCGGGACAGGCCTTGCATAACCAATGCCTCCGTCTCGGCATCAAGGGCGGAGGTCGGTTCGTCCAGAATCAAGATTGGGGCGGAGCGCAAAATAGCGCGCGCAATGGTGAGACGCTGCTTCTCGCCCTCGGAGAAATTGGCGCCCGCCTCGCCCACCACCGTGTCCCAACCTTGCGGCAACGCCTCGATCGTGCGGTCGATCCGGGCAAGGCGGGCCGCTTCCTTGATCTCGTCGAACGACGCCTCAGGTCTGCCATAAGCGATATTGTCGCGCACGCTCAAGGGAAACACGATCGGCGGCTGCAGCACCATCGCGATCTGGCGCCGGAGCGTGGCCAGCCGATATTGCCGCAGATCGACGCCGTCGATCAGCACCGTGCCCTCGCTCGGATCATAGAAGCGCGCGAGCAGGCCCAAGAGCGTCGATTTCCCGGCCCCGGTGGCACCGACGAGGGCGATCGTCTGGCCCGGCTCGACCGAAAGATCGACGCCGCGCAGTACCGGCAGGTCGGCGCGATACTGGAATTTGACGCCCCGCCATTCGATCCGGCCTTGGGCCCCCGCGGCGGGGAAATCGAGCGCACCATCCACAAGATCGGGCTCGGTATCGAGGATCTCGAAGCAGCGCCGGGCGCCGATGCGCGCACCTGCGATCAGCCCCCAGCTCTGGGTGATCTGATTGACCGGCGCGTAGAGCTTGTCGAGGTAAGTGATGAAGACCAGGAGCTCGCCGACCGAGAGTGCCCCCGACATCACCTCGCGCGCGCCCACGAACAACACGAGGCCGGTGCCGGCCGCGACCAGCGTGTTGATGACGGCGGAATAGACCGACTGCCAGGAATAGAGCCGGCGATGGGCATGGAGGGCGGCACCGCTCACATCCATGAAGCGGCGATGCTCCTCCGCCTCCTTGGTGAAGGCCTGGACATGCTTGATCGACGCCATGCCCCAATGGACGACCGAATAGACCAGACTGTCCGTGTCGCGCGCCAATGTGGCGACATCGCCGATCTTGCGGTTGAAGAGCGCGATCAGCACCACGAGCAGCGGTACCACGGCGAGCGCCACCACGGTCAGGAGCCGGTTGATCGGCCACAGCACCAGGATCATGCCGGTGAGCAGGATCAGCGCCTGGAGGATCGGCAGCAGCCCGTTCATGATCATGGTCTGGACGGCGTAGCTGTCCGACGTGATCCGCATCATCAGGTCGCCGACCTTCTGCCGCCCATGGAAGGCGAGCGACAGGCGCTGGAGATGGCCATAGAGCCGCGCCCGCAGGTCGTTGACCATGCGCTGGCCGAGGCCGATCGCGATCCAATTGTAGTATGTGGCGAGCGCCCCCGAGGCGAAATTGATCAAGATGAGGGCGCCACAGGCGGCCGCCGTCAAGGTAAAGGGCGACCAGCTGCCGATATCCGGCAGCGCCGCCGCCCAACCGCCGAGATCGAGCTTCCGGCCGCCCAGCGCATTGTCGACCACGAGCTTCAAGGGCCAGGGCTTCAGGAGCTCGAAGGCACCCATCAGGAACAGCTGGGCGAGTGCCCCGCCGAAGCGCCAGCGATAGGGCCGGACGCAGCCGAGGATCTTGCCGGCGAGCCCCGTCATGCCGGCCAGCCGTTCACGACCCGCCGCGGCGGGTCATCGGCAGGAGCCCGGCGCCGTTGGCGACCGTCTCGATGACGCGATGCATGATCCGGCCGAACCGCAGCGTCTCGGTCGCGATGAAGCCGAAATGGGCAAGACCGGCGACTGCCGCCAGCGCCGCCACGACCGGCGCGCCTGCGACGAGGGCCACGGCCACGACGACGGCATAGCAGCGCAACACGAAGCTCGAGAGGCGCGACAGCCGCATGCTGCAGCGGACACGCTGCACCCGCTTCTCGCCGCCGTGATTTTCCGTGCAGACCAGGACATAGGCCCGGCTCCAGAGCCCGCGCGCGATCTTGAGGTCCCAGCCGCTCCAGCCTTCGTCGGTCATGAGGAAATATTTGCGCGGGATCAGGAACTCCATGAGCCCGCCCAGAAGCGTCTCCTTCTCCTCGCTGTGCTCACCCCAGTAGGACAGATAGAAGGTGCGGTCGCGCCAATCGATGCGCGCCTCCTGCTCGACCGGCGCCTCGGGTGCGGCCTCGACGGCGTTCAATTCCTTGATGCGCCATTTGAGCCGGGTCCAACCGCGCAGGATCGGCCCGAGATATATGAGAAGTGCGATGAGCGCCCGCGCCTTGAGGCTGCGGAAGCGCGGATCGATCGGCGCCTTCAAGGCGCCCGAGACGCACATGGTCCAAGTGGTCAGCAACGGGACCCACAGCAAAAGCCCCCAGCCACCGAGACCGAGGCCTGCCAGTGCCAGCACGATCGCCGCCACATTCCATTCGAACGTCAACGGCAGGAAGGCCGCCAGCGACGATGGCGGCTCATACATGGTCTGGAACAGGCCGCGGCCGAACACGCCCGAATAGATCACGGGCTGGCGCGAGAACAGCAGCGAGGCCGAGAGGTCGCCATAGATGCGGCCGAGCCACTTCGCCTGGCCGAACAGATTGAAGCGCAAGGGGTGCTTCGAATAGACGAGCGCCTCGGCCTTGCCATAGCCCTTCTGCTGATTGAGATAGGCCTCGATCGTGTTGCGCCGGAAATGCCAGACCACGGCGGCAGGGGCGAAGCCGATCGTGTAGCCCGCATTCTGGAAGCGCCAGCAGATATCGACATCGTCGCCGGCCGCGCGATAGACCGGGTCGAAGCCGCCCAACGCCAAGAGCGTCGCCCGCCGAAACGCCATGTTGCAGCCGGCGATATGCTCCGCCACCTCGTCCGAGACGAGCACATGGGTAGGACCGCCCGGCGAGACGGCGACGGCGGCGGGGATCAGATCATCCTCCGGCGGCGGGAAGTTCGGGCCGCCAACGGCCTCGAGCCCGGTATGCTCCATCTTGGCGACGAGATATGTCAGCCAATCCTTGTCGGCGACGCAGTCGCTGTCGGTATAGGCGACGATCTCGCCGGTCGCGGCCTCGGCGCCGACATTGCGCGCCACGCTCAGCCCCTTGTTCGGCTGGCTGATGATCCGGCAATAGGGGAAGCGCTCGCTGATCTCGAGCGTGCGGTCGGTCGAGCCGTCATTGACGACGATGACCTCGTAATCCGGGTAATTGAGATGCTCGAGCGAGGCGAGGCACTGCTCCATCGTGCGTTCGGCATTGTAGGCGCAGACCACGATAGAGACGCGCGGATAGCGCGGCAGCGCCGGCGGCAGCGGACCCGTGTAGCGCTCGGTCACGGATGCCAGCGCCGGCTTCGCCTGCCGATCGCGATCTACGATGCCGAAGGCCCAATCCTCGATCAGATGGCCACCCGTGTACCATTCGTCGGTCCAGGCGAAGACGCAGGTGCCGGCACAGCCGATCTCGAACGCGGTCTTGACCTGCCAGCTGAGCGTCTCGGCCTGGTGCTCCGCCGAGTTGCGGAAGGAATCCATGCCGAACTCGGTCAGCACCAGCGGCCGGTCGACCGCCAGATTATGGAGGCGGGCGACGTAGCGCCGGAACGCGCCCTCATTATGCAGATAGACGTTGAAGCAGAGGAAGTCGGTGAAATCGACCGTCAGATATTCGGTCGAGGGGAAATTGGCGTAGCTGACGAGGCCGCTCGGATCGAACGCCTTCACGTCGCGCACCAGGCTGGCGAGGAAGGCGCGGACATTCTCCGCCCCGTGCCAGCGGATCATGTCGGGCGGGATCTCGTTGCCGATCATGTAGGCGAGCAAGGCCGGATGACGCTGCAGCCCGCGGACGCCGGCCATGATGGTGCGCCGGATCTCGGCTTTGACCTCCTCGCTGTCGAGGAAGGTGATGTGCTGGGACCAGGGAATGCCGGCCAGCACCCGGAGCCCATGCTCGGCCGCGATATCGAGGAGCCAGAGCGGCGGCACGGTGAAGACGCGGACCGTGTTGATGCCGGCCTTGGCCATCAGCCCGAAATCCTGATGCGCGCGTTCGGCCGTGGGGAATTGCGTGCCGTCGGCGCCGACCGGGAACGGGCCGTAGGTCACCCCCTTGAGGAAGAGCTTGGTGTCGCCGGTGAAGAAGAACTTGCCCTCGGCCCGCACCGGATGGAGCCGGGCCGGGACCGGCGGCGTATCGGGCATGGGATCGAGCTTCGCAATCGCACTCATCGACGGATTACCGACCGAAACGGAGCGTAAAGAGGAAACGGGTCGGGCCCATCGAAAGCATCCTTTGCTGGAGCGTGCCGGCGGTCAGGTTCCATGCGCCATGGCGGCCAGGGCCGGCCGGCTTATGCCGAACGGCTTACAGCGGCGATGCCGATCCCGGCAAGGCGCAATCGGCGGCGGCCTTGGATCAGTCGCCCACCGCGAACGCGCGGGAGGGCACAGTCTCGCGCGCGTGCCAGGCGAGGGCGGTCTCGATGACGGTATCGAGATCCGAGAGGGCCGGATACCAGCCGAGGAGGGCGGCCGCACGCGACGGATCGGCGATCAGCACGGCCGGGTCGCCGGCGCGGCGCGGCATCTCGCGGCGCGGCACGCGGCGGCCGGTAGCCCGTTCGACCGCGGCAATCACCTCGCGCACGGAATGGCCGTGCCCGGTGCCGAGATTGACCGCGGTCGACGAGCCACCGTCGATCAGATAGTCGAGGGCGCGAACATGGGCATCCGCCAGGTCCGTGACATGGATGTAGTCGCGCACGCAGCTGCCGTCTTGTGTCGGATAGTCGGTGCCGTAGATGTCGATCGCGGCGCGGTGGCCGAGGGCCGCCTCGAGAATGAGCGGGATGAGATGGGTCTCGGGATCATGGCTTTCGCCGATCCGGCCTTCGGGATCAGCCCCGCAGGCATTGAAATAGCGCAACGCCACCGAATTGAAATCATGTGCCTGGCTGGTCCAGTGGAGCGCCCGCTCGATGATGAGCTTGGTCTCGCCATAAGGATTGACCGGCCGCTGCGGCGTCGATTCGGTGATCGGCATGCGGTCGGGCGTGCCATAGGTGGCGCAGCTCGAGGAAAACACGAAATGGCGGATGCCGGCGGTGCGCACGGCATCGATGAGGGTCAGCGACTTGGTGACGTTGTTGTCGAAATAGAGCCCGGGCTTGCTCATGGATTCGCCGACATAGGCGAAGGCGGCGAAATGCATCACGGCCGCGATGTCGAAGCGCTCGATCGTCTCGAGAAGCTTCTGGCGATCGCCGATATCGCCCACCACCAGGGGCCCCCACTGCACGGCCCAGTCATTGCCGTAGATCATATTGTCGTAGCTGACCGGCCGATAGCCGGCCCGAGCCAGCGCTTGCGCTGCATGGCTGCCGATGTACCCGGCGCCGCCCGTGACCAAGATGTTCTTCATGGGGGATTCCGTTCCCTGCGCTGCCGGCTCTGGCACCGACCGGACCCATAACGGGGCACCGCGGTCGTTTCTTCCGCCGGAAATGCACTTCGTGACAGATTTTTATCGAATTCTCTGCTGGGACAGCTCGGGAATTTCCAGCCCATGCCGCCCGTTGTGCCGGCACCGTGTTCGTAACGCTTCCTTATGACGGGATGCCGTAGCGAAACCCAATCGCAATTTTGCTGGTCAGCGTGACCAGGTTGCGTCAGGGATATGCCCGCCCGCCGGGCGCGGGTGCAACGCAAAAGGATCTTCGATGCGCATAGCGGTGATCGGGACAGGGTATGTTGGCCTGGTGTCGGGCGCCTGTTTTTCCGAATTCGGCACCTCGGTCGTCTGCGTCGACAAGGCCGTCGATAAGATCGAGCGGCTGAATCGCGGCGAGATGCCGATCTTCGAGCCGGGGCTCGACCAGCTGGTCGCCAACAATGTGCGCGCGGGACGCCTGTCCTTCTCGACCGAGCTGGCGCCCGCCGTCGATGGCGCCAACGCCGTCTTCATCGCGGTCGGCACGCCGTCGCGCCGCGGCGACGGCCATGCCGACCTCAGCTATGTGTTCGCCGCCGCCGAGGAGATCGCCCGCGCGATCACCGGCTACACCGTGATCGTGACCAAATCGACCGTGCCGGTCGGCACCGGCCGCAAGGTCGCCGAGGTGATCCAGAAGGCACGGCCGGACCTCGAGGTCGGCCGCGACTATGACGTGGTCTCCAACCCGGAGTTCCTGCGCGAAGGCTCGGCCATCGGCGATTTCATGCGGCCGGACCGCGTCGTGATCGGCACCATGCCGCATGCGGACAAGGCGCGCGAGATCCTGCGCGGCCTCTATCGCCCGCTCTATCTCTCGGAGACACCGGTGCTGTTCACCGGGCTCGAGACCGCCGAGCTCACCAAATACGCGGCCAACAGCTTCCTTGCCACCAAGATCACCTTCATCAACGAGATCGCCGATCTGTGCGAGGCGGTCGGCGCCGACGTGCAGGACGTGGCCAAGGGCATCGGGCTCGACGGTCGCATCGGCAAGAAGTTCCTGCATGCGGGCCCGGGCTATGGCGGCTCGTGCTTCCCCAAGGACTGCCTGGCGCTGGTCAAGACCGCGCGCGACGCCAACGCGCCGATCAAGATCGTCGAGACCGTGGTCGAAATAAACGACGCGCGCAAAGTCGCGATGGCCGACCGGGTCGAGGCGGCCTGCGGCGGCTCGGTCAAGGGCAAGAAGGTCGGCCTGCTGGGCCTGACCTTCAAACCCAACACCGACGATATGCGCGACAGCGCCAGCCTGGCCGTGGTGCCCGCACTCCAGGCCAAGGGCGCCACCGTGCGCGCCTTCGATCCCGAAGGCATGCATGAGGCGAAGAAGGTGATCGAGACGCTCGACTATGCGAGCGATACCTATGATGCGCTCAAGGATGCCGACGTGCTCGTCATCCTGACCGAGTGGAACGAGTTCCGCTCGCTCGATTGGGAGCGCGTGGCCGAGACGATGGCGGGGCGGATCGTGGTCGATCTCCGCAACATCTACGATCCCGACCAGATCGCCGCTGCCGGCTTCACCTATCACTCGATCGGCCGCAAGGCCACGATGCCGGCTCCCGGCGTCTGAAAGACGAAAGACGTCAATCCATGAGCATGACCAAGAAGCGCGTGCTGGTCACGGGCGGTGCCGGGTTCCTCGGGTCGCATCTGTGCGAGCGGCTGCTCGCCGCCGGCAACGACGTGCTGTGCGTCGACAACTACTTCACCGGCCGCAAGGACAATATCGCCCATCTCCTCGGCAATCCGAATTTCGAGGCGATGCGGCACGATGTCTGCTTCCCGCTCTATGTCGAGGTCGACGAGATCTACAACCTCGCCTGCCCGGCCTCGCCGATCCATTACCAGTTCGATCCGGTGCAGACGACCAAGACCAGCGTGATCGGCGCCATCAACATGCTGGGCCTGGCCAAGCGCGTGAAGGCCAAGGTGTTCCAGGCCTCGACCAGCGAGGTCTATGGCGATCCGAGCGTCCATCCGCAGACCGAGGATTACCGCGGCAACGTCAACCCGATCGGCCCGCGCGCCTGCTACGACGAGGGCAAGCGGTGCGCCGAGACGCTGTTCTTCGACTATCACCGCCAGCACAAGACGCGCATCAAGGTGGTGCGGATCTTCAATACCTACGGTCCGCGCATGCATCCGAATGACGGGCGCGTGGTGTCGAACTTCATCGTCCAGGCACTCCGTGGCGAGGACATCACCGTCTATGGCGACGGTTCGCAGACGCGCGCCTTCTGCTATGTCGACGATCTGATCGAAGGCTGGCTCCGGCTGATGGCGACCGACGATGCGACCACCGGACCGATCAATATCGGCAATCCGATGGAGATCCCGGTGCGCGAGCTGGCCGAGCGGATCATCCGCCAGGTCGGCGCCAAGTCGAAGATCATCTACAAGCCGCTGCCGATCGACGACCCGCTGCAGCGCTGCCCGGACATCACTGAGGCGAAGCGCGTGCTGGGCTGGGAGCCGCGCGTGCCGCTGGAAGAGGGCTTGTCGAAGACAATTCAATATTTCGACCGGCTGCTGACCGAGCGCGGCGAGCACTGACGCCGGATGAGCAGAATCAACCCTCTCCCGCCTGGCGGGAGCGCGCGCCAAAGCGCGGCGCTCCGTTCGCGAGGCGAGCCGTGCGCTAAGCGCACGGAAGAGGGTGGCGAGTGGAACGAGCCGGGTGAGGGTCTGCGCGAGGTGATGGCCACACCCTCACCCTCCCGCTGACGCGGGCCCCTCCCTCTCCCGCAAGCGGTAGAGGGGTTTTCTCCCTCTCCCGTGATGCGGGAGAGGGTTGGGGTGAGGGTAGACCGGCTCCGGCCGCGGCCGATCCTCGTTGATGAACCAGCCCTTGTCCTGCCAGACTGACAGCTCGACGGGAATGCCGAGCTCGTCGCACAGGCCGATGATCACGTCGCCGACCCGGATGGTGAGGAGCTCGTCCTCGATATCCGGGTCCATCAGACGTTCATGCAAGTCGGTCAACAGGCTCTCGGGTTCCGACGTAGCCTCGACCATCAGGGCGACATCGCGGGCGACCTGGTGCTTCTTGACGCGGAGTCGTGACGTCTCGATCGCCTGATCGCGTTCCTTCGCCTGACGCTTCTCGGCACTCTTGGCCTTCATCTCGGCAAGCTTCGTCTTGAAGGCCAGAGTCTGACGGAGCGAGCGGCTGACGCGGGTGAAGGCGAGGCTGAGGCGATCAGCACTTTCGGCCTCCTCGGCAGCGATGATCCGTTGCTTGAGGGCAGAAGCGACCTCGAGACCCAACTCGGCCAGCGCCTCAAGAATCTCGCGATCCCGATCCGTGGCCTCCATCTCCCGTGTCCTCCTTATCCGTTACGATCGAACAAATAAAGAACATGACGACCTCTACTCCGTCAAGGCCCGGCGGAATCCTGTGGATAAGTTCGCCCTAAAGTTCGAGCGCGTCGCCCTCGCGCAGGATCGCCTCGGCGGCTTCAGTGAAGGCGCCGCCGGGCTCGTGGAGCACCAGCCCGGGCAGGAGGCGGGAAGGATTGCCGACACCGCGCCGGGCCCGCACCAGGACGCGCTTCGCCGGCTTCTCCGCCCCTGGCCAGAGCGGCAGGATGGCGATGTCGCCGGCAATGCCGTGGAGCGATGCGAGGAGTGCCGCGAGCCGGTCGGCGCGGTGGATGAACGTCACCGAGCCCTTGGCACGCACGCGGCTCAAGGCGAAAGCGATCCAGTCGGCAAGCTGGGCCTCGCCCTCGCCGACGGCGGCGGCGCGCGCGGCATCGGCCGGCAGCGTGGCAGTACCCGGCGCCAGATAGGGTGGATTCGCCATGACGTGATCGAAGGCGCCGGTGCCGAGGTTTGCCGGCGGACGCAGGAGATCGCCCTCGATGAATGTCACGGATGCGTCGAGCCCGTTCGCCGCGGCATTGGCCGTGGCAAGGGCGACGAGCTCGGGCTGCAGCTCGAGCCCGACGATGCTGACGCCGGGCACGCGCCAGGCCAGGCAAAGCGAGGCTGCACCCGTGCCGGCGCCGAGCTCTAGCACGCGGTCGCCGGCGACGGCCGGAACGGCGGCCGCCAGCAGCACCGGATCGATGGCGGCGCGGAAGCCATGCGCGGGCTGACGCAAAATGACGCGGCCATCGAGCAGGCGGTCGTCGGAACTCTTCCCCTCCGAGGGGTGCTCACTCATCGCCGGCGCCGGACTGCTCCATAAGCCGGCGGGCGCGGCTGAAATCCTCGTCGGCGACCATCAGCCGCGGCTCGACGGCGCCCAGAAAAATCGAGCCGGTGTTGCGGTCTAGCACGATGCTGTCGATGCCGGCTTCCTCAAGCACCGATTCGAGATAGGAAAGGCGCACGATATTGGCGGTGCGCAGCAACTCCTTCACGGACAAATCCGGGCTTGGCGGGGCTCGATCGCTGATCTGGTACGCGGCATCGTATCTCACACGGGCTTGACCGGTCGGGACCGCACTCTATGCTTCCGCCGTCGGCCTGTCATGCCCCGCTAAGGAATAGGAAGCCGGAGCGGCGGGTCTGCTATGTGGAGGGGAGCGAGTTGGCGGCAATGCCCGGCCTGAAGAACGCGAAAGCAGCGCCCGAACCGGCGGTCCGCAAGACCGCCGATATGAGCGCGCTCACGCACCTGGTCGAGGCGGATCTCATGCGCGTCAACCAGCTGATCCTCGACAAGATGCACAGCCCGGTGGCGCTGATCCCGCAGCTCGCCGGCCATATCATCTCGGCCGGCGGCAAGCGGCTCAGGCCGATGCTGACCTTGGCGACCGCACGGCTCTGCGGCTATGAGGGCGATCGCCAGCTGGCGCTCGCGGCGGCGGTCGAGTTCATCCATACCGCCACGCTGCTGCATGACGATGTCGTCGATGCCTCCGACCTCCGGCGCGGTCTCAAGACCGCCAACGCGCTCTGGGGCAACAAGCCGTCGGTGCTGGTCGGCGATTTCCTGTTCAGCCGCGCTTTTCAGCTGATGGTGAATGACGGCTCGCTGGAGGTGCTGCGCATCCTGTCGACGGCGTCCGCGGTCATCGCCGAGGGCGAGGTGCTGCAGCTCGTCACCGCCAACGACATCGAGACGACGGAAGCGGCATATCTCGAAGTGATCGGCGCCAAGACGGCGGCGCTCTTCGCGGCCGCGAGCGAGATCGGCGGCGTCATCGCCGAGCGGCCGGCGGCCGAGGTCGCGGCCTTGGCATCCTTCGGCCGCAATCTCGGCATGGCGTTCCAGCTGGTCGACGACATGCTCGATTATTCGGCCCGCCAGGCCGAGCTCGGCAAGACGGTGGGCGACGATTTCCGCGACGGCAAGATGACGCTGCCGATCGTGCTGGCGCTGGCCCAGGCCGATGACGAGGAGCGCACCTTCTGGCAGCGCACGCTCGAGGAGCAGGAACAGACCGACGCCGATCTCGGCCGCGCCATCCAGCTCATGCGCAAATACGGCACGCTCGACGCGACGCTGGAGCGCGCCCGCTCCTATGCCGAGGCCGCGATCGAGGATCTTGGCCTCTTCCCGGATCAGCCGATCCGCCAGGCGCTGGTCGATGTCGCCGAGTTCTGCCTGGAGCGCGGCTATTAGGCAGTGCCGCTGCTGACCAGCGAAGATCGCTGTTGCAGCCCCGCCGCCCCACCACTATAAGGGCGCTCCTGCGGCGGCGGAGTGTAGCTCAGCCTGGTAGAGCACTAGCTTCGGGAGCTAGGGGCCGGAGGTTCGAATCCTCTCACTCCGACCAGCAGGTCGCATCAACGCGATAGCCGCCGCAAACCCCTTCACGCCAAAATAATATTCAACGACGGCCGGAACCTGAAAGTTCCGCCCGATATTCGTTTCGTACAATCTCGATTTTCGTGCCCGATGGACCCGCGAAATCATAGAAAAATTGCATCGGCACTTCAACACGATATTTGAGGGTTCGGAACTAACCGCAGGCGAGTGTCGTTCTCTGGCATCGTATTCTTAACACGACAGGAGATCGATTATGCGTTCTCTCACTGCCGCCAAGTTCGGCATTGCTGCGTTGCTTGCGTCGGCAGCGATTGCTGGAGCGGCCAGCGCCCAGACCACGGTCATCCCGGATTCGAATGGCGGGCCGTCCACCATTATCCTGGCGCCGAGCGCCCCGCCGGCCCCGCGCGTGGAAACGCCGCCCCCGCCGCCTCAGCAGGCATCGACCACTGACGTGTGGGAAACCGGCCATTGGGCCTGGAACGGTTCCGATTGGACCTGGATGCACGGCCAGTATGTCGTGCGCCCGCCGACGGCACCACAGCAGGCCATCTGGCAACCCGGCCACTGGGTCCAGCAGAATAACGGCTGGCTCTGGGTCGAAGGCCACTGGCAGTAAGCCTTTGGCGTAAGGCTGCGCGCCCGGAATCCCGAGGATTCCGGGCGCCGCCCACTTCCTGAAAGATCGGAGAAACGCTATGCGTTGCTATCTCTTGGCATTCGCCTTGCCGATCGGCCTGGCCGCCTGCGGCAGCCCGCCGCCGCCGCCGACCCAAGTGGTGGTGGCACCCCCGCCGCCCGTCTCGAAGGATGCGCTGGCACAGCAATGCCAGTCGCTGTTCGCGCAATCCATGAACGGCCAGGCGGTCAGCTATTCCTATCCGACGGTGACGACGACCGGAAATCTGACATCGGTACGGATCGGCGCCCGGACGGCGGAAGGTGCCTCCGTGCACTATGATTGCTCTTATAGCGGATCCTCGCTGATTGCGAGCAACCCCAGCTGAATGCCGGGCGTGGGTCGTAATCGATTCACGCCCGCCTAAGCTGTAAAACGCGCGACTTTTATGTCGCCGCACTGCCTCGCCCCGCATCGAGGCGTGAGATAAGCTATTGTTCTATTGTAACAGGTGACGGATAGTATTCCCGCGCCGCTGACGGGCGGCAGAGAAGCGGTCGAGACACGGAGGAAAGGCGCCGGGCCGGGGAAGGACCGAAGCGTCTGCTCGACCTCTACGCAGGGAGTTGTCCGGTGATGTTCAGAAGTACGCTCGCCGCCGGCCTGATCGGGATTGGAGCCGCTGCGATCCTCGCCATTGCGGCACCGCCGGCTGGCGCCCAGGACGCGCAACCCTCGGCGCAGGACATGATCCAGGCGCTGACGCCGGGCGCGCCGCAGCCCAAATTCCGTGGATTGAGACTGTCGAACTCGCAGCCCGGTGCGCCCGCGGCAGAGCAAGCGCCGTCCGTGGCGCTCGACATCACATTCATGACCGGTTCGGCCGAGCTGACGCCGCAGGCGAAGGAAGTCGTGCGCCGGCTCGCCTCAGCACTCAATTCCGAGCAGCTGACGCAATTCCATTTCCGCGTCGAAGGCCATACGGATGCCGCCGGCGCCGACGATTACAATATGAAGCTGTCGGAAAAGCGGGCCGAGGCGGTCAAGACGGCCCTCGTCAGCGGCTACAAGGTCTCGCCCGACCGGCTCGAGGCGGTTGGGCTCGGCAAGACCAAGCCGCTCGATCCCACCGACCCGATGAATCCGCTGAACCGGCGCGTGCAGATCGTCAATACCGGCGGCTGAGCATGCCCTACCAGCACTTCCAGGGACGGGCGGCGGCACTGGCGATGCTGGCCCTCGCCGGGCTTGCAGCGGCCGATAGCGGCCCTGTGCGTGCGGCGCCGACCGACACCAACGACTTTGTCGTGGTCGATTGCCGCCTGCCGCCGAAGACGCGCAAGCTGGGCACCCAGGCGATGTATCAGGTGGCGGGCCAGCTGATCCGCACGCCAGCCAAGGATTGCGAGCTGCGCGGCGGCGAGTACACGATCGAGGATCCCGGCACCTATACTGGCGCCATCAAGCTCTGGACCCCTGCGGCCGAGAAGGGCGATCCGGCGGCGCAGACCAATCTGGGTGCCCTTTACGAGCGTTCGGCACCGCCCGACTACGCCTCCGCCGTCAGCTGGTACCAGAAGGCGGCCGCCCAGAATTACGCGCCGGCCGAGATCGCGCTGGGCGAGGCCTATGAGCTGGGCCATGGCGTGCCGAAGGACGAGGTGCAGGCGCTCAACCTCTATCGCAAAGCGTCCGGCATCACCGACAAGACGCTCGATTTCATCGAGCCCGCGACCGAGGCACCGCCGCCGCCCAAACCGCAGAAGGGAGCGGCCGCATCGGCACCGCCGCCGCCCGATCGGATGGCGAAGCTGGCGCCGCCCTCGATCGAGATCGTCTATCCGCTGGCGACGGCGGCGGCCGGCGACATCAAGCTGCGCGTGCGCGCCTCCAGCAACTCGACCAACGTCATCGGCCGCGTCATCTCGCCAGCCGGCATCGATCAGGCGACGCTTGCGGGCAAGCCGCTGCAGGTCGATCAGGAAGGCTATTTCACGCTGCAATCCTCGGCACTCCCGGCCCAGGGCAGCGTGCAGATCGCGGTCAAGGACATCCTCGGCCGCTCGACCTCGGTCGATGTGGCGCTCGGCACGGGCGGTGCCCCGACGACGACGGCGGTCAAGGGCGAAATGGGTGCCTATTACGCGCTCATCATCGGCAACAGCAAATTCCAGCACTGGGAAGAGATCGACAACGCCGCCAATGACGCCAAGTCGGTCGACGAGGTGCTGCGCACCCATTACGGCTTCAAGACCACGCTGCTGTTGAATGCGACGCGCGAGCAGATGCTGGGGGCCTTCAATCAGCTGCGCGATACGCTGCATGAGAACGACAATCTGCTCGTCTATTACGCCGGTCACGGGCATCTCAACCCGCAGGTCGATCGCGGCTATTGGATCCCGATCGAGGCGCAGGAGAATAGCGACGCGGACTGGATCCTGAACGAGCAGATCACCGATTATCTGCAGATCCTGCCGGCCCGGCACATCCTGGTGATCGCCGATTCCTGCTATTCGGGCGTGCTGACGCGCAGCTCGGTGCAGCGGCCGAAGCCGGGCATCGATCCCAACGAGCGCGTCGACGCGCTGAAGGCGCTCGAGACCAAGAAGGTGCGCGTAGTCATGACCTCGGGCGGCGTGCAGCCGGTGCTCGATTCCGGCTCGAACGGCCATTCGGTCTTCGCCAATGCGCTGACGAAAATTCTAAGCGACAACAAGGACCTGCTGGAGGGGAACCGGCTGTTCGACGCGATCAGCCCGCAGGTGCTGAGCGCATCCGCGGTCTATGGCTACAAGCAGACGCCGACTTATCGCGCGCTGACCTTCGCGGGGCATGAAGGCGGCGACTTTCTATT
Organism: uncultured Alphaproteobacteria bacterium; assembly: GCA_963762435.1. GTDB lineage: Bacteria > Pseudomonadota > Alphaproteobacteria > ATCC43930 > CGMCC-115725 > JAXDMU01. The sequence goes on from CAVXLN010000003.1 coordinate 398,547, forward strand.
CGTTCCGGTTGGAGGGGGAAGCTAGCGGCCAATAGAGGTCGCTGGAAACTTCAGCGGACCGATCGTTCGGGGGGCGAGCGAGCATGGGGAAGCACAAGATCCGCAAGATCGTTGCCGGCAACAGGACCGGCCGCGGTCCCGGACTGGCCTTGACGCTGTGCGGTGCCGTGCTGTCGAGTGCGGCCGCATCGCGCGCCCATGCGCAATCGGCGGCCAACTTCACGGCCAATGGCTCGGCCGGCCAGCCGACCACCATCTCGCTCACCACGATCGAGAACCAGAATCCGAACATCGCCTTTTCGCCAAGCCCGCCTTTTGATTCCGCGGCCGCGACCACGAGCGGCGGCGGGCGCGTGTCGGTCGGCAATGACGGCTCGCTGACATATCAGCCGGCGGCCGGCTTCACCGGCAATGACAGCTTCACCTACGCGATCGAGACGAACGAACATCTGCAGACGGCACCCGGCACGATCACGGTCAGCATTCCCGTCCCGCCGGCGCCGGTCGCGGGCGGCACCACGGTCGATCTGCCCAATGCGGGCGGCACCATCAATATCGCCCAGCTCGATACCGGTGCCATCACCTCGGCCCGGATCGTGACGGTGCCGGTGCGCGGCACTGCCACGGTGACCTCCGCCGGCACGGTCAATTACGTGCCGGCGAGCGAATTCTCGCAGTTCGACAGCTTCACCTACACGGTGAGCGGGCCGGGCGGTACCTCCAATACCGCAACGGTAAATATCACGCTCGATGACCCGGGCCCGTTCGCGCCCACCGCGAACGGGGGCAACGCGTCCACCACCGAGAACAGCCCAGTCACGATCGCGGTCGGCAATTTTGCGAATGGCGGCCCGTTCACGTCCGTCGCGGTCGCCGGCCAGCCCAATCACGGCACAGCCGTGGCCAACGGGCTCAATGTCGTTTATTCGCCCGTCAGCAATTTCGTCGGGACCGACACTTTCACCTACATGGTGACCAATACGGTGGCCACGTCGCAGGCGGCAATCGTGACCGTGACCGTGACGCAGCCGGTGCCCGTCGCCGTCAACCAGGCCTTCGTGACTCCGCTCAACACGCCGGTGACACTCAATGTCACGGCGAATGACAGCTTCGGCCCGTTCACCGCCATCGCGATCGCGTCAGGCCCGAGCCACGGCACGGCCACCGTAAACGGCCTCAATATCGCCTATACGCCGACCCAAGGCTTCAAGGGCAGCGACAGCCTGACCTATACGGTCACGAATGCTACCGGCACCTCGACACCCGGCACGGTCACCATCAGCGTTCCGAGCGGTGCCCCGGTGCCGGTCGGCACCAATGTCACCACGACCACCACGACCAATCACGCCGTCACCGTCGATGTCTCGAAGGGTGCGACCAACGGCCCCTTCACCGCTGCCGCCGTTTCCGGCGCGCCTAAGAACGGCACGGTCGCGGTCAGCGGCACGCTGCTGACCTACACGCCCAACGCCAATTTCACCGGCACGGACAATTTCACCTATACGCTGAGCAACAGCGTCGGCGCCTCGGCCCCGGCCAATGTCACCGTCACCATCCTGCCGCTGGCCGTGCCGATCGCGATGAGCGTCACGACGGCCGAGAACGCGCCGATCACGATCGACCCGACCAAGAATGCGGCCGGCGGCCCCTTCACCGCAACGGCGATCGCCACGCCGCCGAGCCACGGCACGGCCACGGTCAACGGGCTGAGCATCGTCTACCGGCCGGCGGCCAATTTCGTCGGCAATGACACTTTCACCTTCACGCTGACCAATGCCACCGGCACCTCGGCGCCGCAGGTCGTGGCCGTCTCGGTCAACAACCTGCCGACACCGAAGGCGGTCGCCACCACCACCACGGCGAACACGCCGGTCACGGTCGATCTGAGCCAGGGCGCCACCGGCGGCCCCTTCACGGGGGCGGCGATCGTGACGGCGCCGCCGGCCAGCGCCGGTACGGCCGTGCTGCACGGGCTGCTGCTGACCTTCACGCCGAACCAGACCTTCGCCGGCACGACCTCGCTCACCTTCACGCTCAGCAACGCCGCCGGGCCGTCGGCACCCGTGACGCTGACCATCACGGTCGATCCGCGGCCCAGTCCGGCGACCGATCCCTCCGTCGTCGGCGTCGTCAACTCGCAGCTCGAGGCGGCGCGGCGCTTCTATCAGACCCAGATCGCGAACTTCAACCGGCGGCTCGACGAGCTTCATGCCAATGCCCACGGCTTCAGCTTCGGCGGCCTCGGCGTCAGCTCGCCCAATCAGCCGCCCGCGAATTCGCAGAGTTCGAACCAGCCGCCCGGCAGCGCCGTCGTCGGCATTCCGCCGACGGGCTCGCAACAGGCGGCTGCACCAGGCGATGCCACGGCGCCGAACGGCACGCTCGGAAGCCTGCTCAAGGGCGGCGGCGCCAGCGCCGATGACGAGCTGCCCGACCGGCTGGGCGTCTTCGTCAACGGCCTCGTCAATGTCGGCAGCCGCGGCAGCACGGCCACCAGCCAGGGCTTCGGCTTCTCGACCTCGGGCATCAGCGCCGGTGCCGATTACCGCTTCACCGACAGCTTCATCCTGGGCATCGGCGGCGGCTACAGCGGCGATACCGACGATATCGGCACCGACGGCTCGAAGAGCACGGCGGACGCCTTCAACGTCACGCTCTACGGCACCTATCAGGCGACCGACAAGCTCTATGTCGACGGCATCCTCGCCTACGGCTCGCTGGGCTTCGACAGTCGGCGCTTGTCCAGCCTGACCGATCAATTCGCCTCCGGCCGCCGCGGCGGCGACGATGTCTATGGCGCGATCACCGCCGGTTACGAGATGACCGACGAGAGCGTCAATATCGCGCCCTATGTCCGGCTCAACGCATCGAGCGCCACGCTCAACCGCTTCACCGAGACCGGCGGCGGCATCGGCGCGCTCACCTATAACGCGCAGGCCTTCAGCGATTTCTCGACCACGCTCGGCATCCGCGCCGATGATGCGATCAGCCTCGAGGACGCGATCCTGTCGCCGCATTTCCGCTTCGAGTATGACCATGAATTCGCTGGCTACGGCCAGACCAGCGTGCTGTTCGCCGACCAGCCGAACGCCGCCTTCGGACTCACACCCGATCCCGTCGTGCGCAATTATTTCACCGTCGGGCTCGGTGCCAACTATCTGATGGAAAACGCGCTTTCCTTCTTCGTCGATTACGAGGCGCTGCTGGGCTACAGCCACGAGCAGAGCCACACCATCACCTTCGGCGTGTCGAAACGCTTCTGAGCGCGGTGTTCCGATCGCTTGGTTGCGCCAGGAAGAGCTCTTTCATCAGCCGCAAGTTTCAATCCAGAGGAGCTCCCTCTCCCCTCGTGGGCTAAGGCGTTCACACATCTTATTGTGACGTTTCAATGAGATGTTCTTACCTCACCGTCATCACCGGGCTTGTCCCGATGACCCACGTCGGGCCGACGCCGATTTTGCTTGAAGAAGATGTTCCCCACGTCCCGACGTGGCTGGCCGGGACAAGCCCGGCCATGACGAAAGCTGATGATCTCTCTGATTTTCCTAAATGAATTGTGTGAATGCCATCGATCCTGATTGAGCTGCGCACGGCGGCTCTCGGCTTGCTCCTGGTCCTCGGCGGCTGCGCCGAGGACCGGACTGCCGCCGCTATCGCCGCCAGCGCCGGGCTTCAGGCGGGTGCCATCGACGCCCAGGGCTTTACCCTCGCCCTCTATCGCCGGCCGGGTCCGCTCGGGCCGGGCACGGTCGACATCTATCTCGAAGGCGACGGCACGCCCTTCATCGAGCCGGATCGGGTAGCACCCGACCCGACGCCGCGCCATGCGCTGGCGCTCGAGCTCATGGCGCTCGATCCCGGCCCCAGCCTCTATCTCGGCCGGCCCTGCTATTTCGGCCATGCCCGGGATGAGGGCTGCACGCCGGCGCTGTGGACCGATGCGCGCTACGGCCCGACCGTGGTGCAGGCGATGGCGACGGCACTGGCGCGGGAAACCCCCGGCCGCTCCTTGCGCCTCGTGGGATATAGCGGCGGCGGCGCCTTGGCCGTGCTGCTGGCGGCCCGGCTGCCCCGGACTGCCGAGATCGTCACCATTGCCGCCGATCTCGATCTCGCCGCCTGGACCGCCTGGCACGGCTTCTCGCCGCTCGATCAATCGATCGATCCGGCCACGGCCCCGCCCCTGCCTCCATCCGTCCGGCAATGGCATCTTCTCGCCGGGCGCGACGAGATCGTGCCGCCCGGCACCAGCGAGCGCTATCTCGCCCGGAACCCCCTGAGCCGCGTGCTGCTTTGGCCGGGCTTCACGCATGGCTGCTGCTGGACCGAGATCTGGCCGTCGCTCATCGCCGCCCTCCAAACCGGCGCCGAGCCCGACTGCGCCGTGCTGCGCTGCCGCGACATTCCTCTTGCGTATCAGCAATAGTTCCGGTATCGGATGTGTCGACCCGCCAAGATTTGTCCGTGAGAGTGGTATGACTGCCGATCAGGAAGAGAAGCGCCCGCCGGCGAATGTCCCGGCGGTGCTCCGCTTCACGCAACGTCATTTGCGTGCCGACCTCCCGCGCGTCCTGGGATTCGTGAGCGGCATGCTGTTGAGCGTCATCTTCACCGTCGCCTCCACCCGGCTCATCGGGCTCGCCGTCGAGCATGCCGGCGCCGGCGCCTCGCTCTCGGCACTCTGTGTCGATATGGGGCTGATCCTGGCCGTGCTGTTCGGCTCGGTCGGCGCGCGCTGGCTCAGCGACCGCGCCATCAATTTCCACACGGCCGAGGCGATGGCGGCGATCATCAAGGCCGGCTTCACCAAGGTGCAGGCGTTCGAGACAAGCTGGCACGCCGATAATTTCGCCGGCGCCACGGCGCGCAAGATCACGCGTGCCGCCCAGGGCTACGACATCCTGGTCAGCTGCTGCTATTTCTTCTTCCTGCCCTCGATCCTGCTGGTGCTGGTGACGACGGCCACGATCGCGCCGGAAAGCATCCTGGCGGCGGCCGCCATGCTGGGCGGCAGCCTCGTCTATTTCGCCGTCATCACCTGGTTCAACCGGCGCTTCGTCATGCCGTTGATGATCCAGGCCTTCGCCCAGGACAGCCGGATCACCGGCGAGCTGGTCGATGTGCTGGGCAACAATGCGGCCGTCAAAGCGTGGGCGACCGAGCCGCTGGAAGAAGCGCGGCTCGGCCGCCGTGTCGCAACCTGGTCGCGCAAGCTCATCGATGCCTGGAACGGTGCCGTCAACAGCGACCAGCTGCAGACCGCGATCTCGGCCCTCATCCTGGTCGGGCCGATCGCGATCGTGGTGCTGCAATCGCGTGCTGGCACGGTCCATGCGGCGACGGTGGCGACCGTGATCGGCGCCGGCTTCGTGCTGCGCGGCTGGCTCGGCAATATCGGACGCGGCGTGCGCGAGGCGCAGAATGCGATCTCCGAGATGACCGAGCTGGTGACACTGCTGGACCGTAGCTGCGAGGCGGATCAGGATTCGGGTCTCGCCACATTCCGGCCAAGCCGCGGCGGGATCCGGTTCGAGGGCGTCACCTTCGGCTATGCCGATGCCTCTGCCCGCGTGTTCGAGCATCTGACGCTCGACATAGCACCCGGACAGACCGTGGCGCTGGTCGGCCCGTCGGGCGGCGGCAAGAGCAGCTTCGTCAAGCTGCTGCTGGGGCTTTATCAGCCGCAGGCGGGTCGCATCCTGATCGACGGCCAGGATCTGGCCCACTGCACGCGCGCCAGCGTCCGGCAGTCGATCGCGCTGGTGCCGCAGGATCCCGCCCTCTTCCACCGGACGATCGCCGACAACATCGCCTATGGCGCGCCTGGCTCGAGCCGGCCCGAGGTGGAGGCGGCGGCCGACCGCGCCCGGCTCGACCATATGATCGGGGGCCTGTCGCATGGTTACGAAACGCTGGTCGGCGAGCGCGGCATCAAGCTGTCGGGCGGCGAGCGGCAGCGCGTCGCGATCGCGCGCGCGCTGGTGGCGTCGCGCCCCGTGCTCATCTTCGACGAGGCGACCTCCAGCCTCGACACCGCCAATGAGCATGCGATCCAGCAGGCGCTGCAGCAGGCCATGTCGGGGCGCACCACGATCATCGTGGCGCATCGCCTGTCGACGGTGCGGCATGCCGACCGGATCCTGGTGTTCGATCGCGGCCGGATCGTCGAGGACGGCACGCATGCCGAGCTCGCGAAGCGTCCCGGCGGTCTCTATGCCGGGCTGCTCAGGGTCGATGCGGCGGAGGCGGCGTAACCCTGGTTCGCCGTCAATTTCTGCGGCCCTTCTCGCCGATTCTGCCGTAGAATAGGGCGCTGGGCATAGCGGTCGGGGGAACGCTATGCCCGTCGGCGGGGGGGCCGGATGGAGCTGCTCGAACTCAGCTTCGGCATGTTTGTCGCCGTCCTGGTGATCGGGGGCGCGCCGATGGGCATGCGCCTCGTCTTCATGGGCATGTCCGCCGTCTTCTTCTGGTTCGGGCTCCATCGCGAGGACCCGTACGGCCAATTCCACAATGTGATCTTCACCGTCGCGGGTGCCACCATGCATTTCATGGTGGGCTATTTCATCGGCAAGATGATCGAGGAATCGAAGGGCGAGCTTGTCACCCGATTGATTCTGGCGATCATGGGCGAAGTGCTGCTCTGGCTCTGGAGCCAGCAATTCGGCACCTGGGTCGCCAGCGCCTTCGTCTAGAAACCGCCTGAGCCAGTATCGATCAAAAGTGTCGGGGTGGACGGCCCCGAACGGCATCGAATGTGCCAAGCTGAGGTCGTTGCAGATCCCAGTGAAGGGGCGGGCATCCTGCCCGCCGGCGGGCGGGACGCCCGCTCCACTGTCCTTACGACTAGAGCAGATCGCGATCAGATGGAATCATCTGATCGCGTGAATCTGCCCTAAATTCAATAGATTAGAGACCGATTCAGCGATCAGGTCGAACCGACCTGATCGCATCGAGCTCTAGCATCGACAGGAGCCCGCAATGGACCTCAATCTCCGCGATAAGCTGGCACTCGTCAGCGGCAGCACGGCCGGCATCGGCTTCGCCATCGCCGCCTCGCTCGCCCAGGAAGGGGCGCGCGTGATCGTCAATGGCCGCGCGCAAGCCTCCGTCGACGAGGCCGTCGCCAAGCTCAAGGCCGAGACCGGCGGAACCGTCGAGGGCTTCGCCGGCGACCTCGCCCGCGCCGAGGTGGCCGAGGCGCTGGTCAAGGCGCATCCCGGCATCGCCATCCTGGTCAATAACCTCGGCATCTTCGAGCCGAAGATGTTCGAGGAGATTCCCGACGAAGACTGGCAGCGCTTCTTCGATGTCAATGTGCTGAGCGGCGTGCGTCTGGCCCGCCTGGTGCTGCCGGCGATGCGCAAGGAAGATTGGGGCCGAATCATCTTCATCTCGAGCGAGAGCGGTATTCAGATCCCGGTCGAGATGATCCATTACGGCATGACCAAGGCCGCACAGATCGCGGTGGCACGCGGCCTTGCAGAATCGGTGGCCGGGACCGGCATCACCGTCAACAGCGTGCTGCCCGGGCCGACCAAGTCGCGCGGCGTGCTCGACTTCGTCGATGCGCTCGCCGGCGGCAAGAGCTTCGCCGAGTTCGAGAAGGAATTCTTCGAGAAGATCCGCCCCTCCTCGCTGATCAAGCGCTTCGCGACACCGGAGGAGGTTGCGTCGCTCGTGGCGTATCTCGCGAGCCCGCTCGCGTCGGCCACCACCGGAACGGCGGTGCGGGTCGATGGCGGCGTCGTCAAGAGCGCTTATTAAAGACTCTGATCAAAGACACTTGGAGGTGACGACGGCCATTCCCCCGGCAACCCTGAACCGATAGGTTAAGGTGGCGAACCAACTAAAATGGAGCTCGATCTTGTCGAAGCTGAAACTATATGCCGCTGCAGCACTTATGGCCCTGCTTCCCTTGGCCACGGCACATGCCGACCTGCCGGGCAAGCACCCCGCATATCTCCATGCGCTGAGCGACCTTCGGGCGGCGCGGTTCCTGATCGAGCGGCGGCCCGGCGATGCCGCCGTCAGCGCGCATGAGGATAGTGCCATCGTCCAGATCGACTATGCGATCAAGGACATCCGCGACGCCGCCATCGATGACGGCAAGGATGTGCATGATCACCCGCCGGTCGATGTGGGCGCCGATCGTCCCGGCCACCTGCACAAGGCGCTCGAGCTGCTGCACAAGGTTCATGGCGATGTCGATCGTGAGGAAGACGATCCGGCCGTGCGCGGCCTGAAGCATCGGGCACTCGAGCATATCGATGCGGCGATGCACGAAACCGAAGCGGCGATCCACGATATCGAGTTCCATCACTGAAACTGCTCTACCCCGATGCCGCGCGAATGCGGCATCGGGACCTTCGATGCAAATTCGCTATTCCCCTTCCCGCAGGGACATGCTTCAAGCTTGGTTAGAGCAGCCGAACAAAATGGGAGGGGTTGTCATGACTACCGTGAACAACGTCACGGATCTTACGGTTGAGGGCGATATCGGCGTGCTGACGCTGAACTCGCCGCCGGTCAACGCGCTGTCGGCCAAGGTTCGGGATGGTCTTCACGCCGGCATGAGCCAGGCGATCGAGAATCCGGCCGTGAAGGCGATCGTGCTGATCTGCGACGGCAAGACCTTCATCGCCGGTGCGGATATCAGCGAGTTCGGCAAGCCGCCGCAGGGCGCCAGCCTGTTCGAGGTCCAGGCCAAGATCGAGAATTCTCCGAAGCCGGTCGTTGCCGCCGTGCATGGCACGGCGCTGGGCGGCGGTTTCGAGGTGGCACTCGTCTGCCATTACCGCGTGGCGGTACCCTCGGCCAAGGTCGGCCTGCCGGAGGTGAATATCGGCCTCTTGCCGGGTGCCGGCGGCACGCAGCGCCTGCCGCGCCTGGTCGGGCCGGAGAAGGCGCTCGAGATGGTGACGTCGGGCCAGCATGTGGGTGCCAGCGCCGCGGCCGAGATGGGCGTGTTCGACGAGATCGTGCCCGAGGGCGGGCTCAGGGCCGGCGCCATCGCGTTTGCGCAGAAGGTGCTGGCCGAGAACCGGCCGCTCAAGAAGGTGCGCGACCTCAACGACAAGGTCGAGGCGGCACGCGGCAAGCCGGAGATCTTCGCCGCCTTCCGCAAGGCGAACGGCCGCAAGTTCCGCGGCTTCAAGGCGCCCGAATATAATATCCAGTGCATCGAGGCCGCCGTGAACCAGCCCTTCGACGAGGGGCTGAAGACCGAGCGCAAGCTGTTCATGGAGCTGGTCACAGGCATCCAGTCGGCCGCTCAGCGTTATGTGTTCTTCGCCGAGCGCCAGGTCTGGAAAGTGCCGGATGTGCCGGACGAGACCCCGGAGATCCCGGTCAAGAAGGTCGGCGTGATCGGCGCCGGCACGATGGGCGGCGGCATCTCGATGAATTTCTTGAATGCCGGCATCCCGGTGACGATCGTCGAGACCAAGCAGGAAGCCTTGGATCGCGGCCTCGCCACCATCCGCAAGAATTACGAGAACACGGCGAAGAAGGGCCGGCTGACCATGGCGGATGTCGAGACCCGCATGGGCCTCGTCTCCGGCTCGCTCGACATGAACGCGCTAGCAGACTGCGACCTCGTGATCGAGGCCGTGTTCGAGAATATGGACATCAAGAAGGAAGTGTTCGGCAAGCTCGACGGCATCGTCAAGCAAGGCGCCATCCTGGCCAGCAATACCTCCTATCTCAATGTCGACCAGATCGCGGCGATGACGAAGCGGCCGGAATCGGTCATCGGCATGCATTACTTCTCGCCGGCGAACGTCATGCGCCTGCTCGAGGTCGTGCGCGGCGAGAAGACGGCGAAGCCGGTCATTGCCACGGCCATGAAGATCGCCAAGAAGACCGGCAAGATCGCGGCCCTCGTCGGCGTCTGCCACGGCTTCGTCGGCAACCGCATGCTGGCCCAGCGCCAGCGCGAGGCGCAGAAGCTCATCCTCGAAGGCGCCATGCCGTGGGATGTCGATCGCGTGCTCTATGATTTCGGCATGCCGATGGGCCCCTTCGCCATGTCGGACCTGGCCGGCCTCGATATCGGCTGGTCCAAGGAGACTTCGAAGAGCTCGACCATCCGCGAGATCCTGTGCGAGATGGATCGGCGCGGCCAGAAGAACGGCAAGGGCTTCTACGATTACGACGAGAACCGCAACGCCACCCCCTCGCCGATCGTCGAGAAGGTGATCCTCGATTTCGCCGCATCCAAGGGCATCAATCGCCGGACCATCTCGGACGAGGAGATCCTTGAGCGCTGCCTCTATCCGATGATCAACGAGGGTGCGAAAATCCTCGAGGAAGGCAAGGCGATCCGCGCGTCGGACATCGATATCGTTTGGATCAACGGCTATGGCTGGCCGGTCTATCGCGGCGGCCCGATGTTCTATGGCGACACGATCGGCCTCGACAAGGTGCTGGCCAAGATGAAGGAGTTCGAGGCCCAGATGGGCGCCGACTTCAAGCCGGCCAAGCTCCTGGAAACGATGGTCGCGGAGGGCAAGCGCTTCCAGAGTATGTAGTTTTCCTCGTCATCCCCGGGCTTGTCCCGGGGATCCACGTCGTGCCGCAGCACAGCTTTGCCACCGAAGGACGAGGCGGCGGACCGACATGGATGGCCGGGACACGCCCGGCCATGACGAATGAAGAGCGGCGATCATCAAAGCCGGACTAACCGGCCGTCGTAATTGGAGGGACGTCGCAGCATGACGTGGGATTTCGAGACCGATCCCGAGTTTCAAAAGCAGCTCGATTGGATCGATGAGTTCGTGCGGGCCGAGGTCGAGCCGCTCGACCTGGTGCTGAAGCATCCGGCCGATGTGAAGAACCCGGACAATGTGAAGCTGATCCGGCCACTGCAGCGGCAGGTGAAGGAGCGCGGCCTGTGGGCCTGCCATCTGGGCCCCGAGCTCGGCGGCAAGGGCTATGGCCAGATCAAGCTGGCGCTGATGAACGAGATCTTGGGCCGGTCGAGCTTCGCGCCGACCGTGTTCGGCTGCCAGGCACCGGATACCGGCAATGCCGAGATCCTGGCCCATTACGGCACCGAGGCGCAGAAGCGGCAATATCTCCAGCCGCTGCTCGACAATGAGATCGTCTCGGCCTTCTCCATGACCGAGCCGCAGGGCGGTTCCGATCCCCTGACCTTCCGCACCTCGGCGGTGATCGACGGCGGCCATTGGGTCATCAATGGCGAGAAATGGTTCTCGACCAACGCCAAATTCGCCGAGTTCCTGATCGTCATGGCGGTGTCCGATCCGGAGGCGAAGCCCTATCAGCGCATGTCGATGTTCGTCGTGCCGACGAGCACGCCGGGGGTCGAGATCGTGCGCAATGTCGCGGTCGGCCATCGCGGCCAGGGGACCGAGGGCTATGTCCGCTACACCAATGTGCGGGTACCGCTAGACCATATCCTGGGCGATCGTGGCGGCGCCTTCGTCGTGGCGCAGGTGAGGCTGGGCGGTGGGCGCATCCATCACGCCATGCGCACGGTCGGCCAAGCGCGCAAGGCGCTCGACCTCATGTGCCAGCGCGCCGTGTCGCGCCAGACCAAGGACGGGCCGCTGTCGGAGAAGCAGCTGGTGCAGGAGAAGGTCGCCGATTCCTGGATCGAGCTCGAGATGTTCCGCTTGCTCGTGTTGCGGACGGCCTGGCTCATCGACAAGCACAAGGATTACCGCCTCGTGCGCAAGGACATCGCGGCGGTCAAGGCGGCGATGCCAAAGGTCTATCACGACATCGCGGCCCGGGCACTGCACATCCATGGGGCACTCGGCGTCTCGGACGAGATGCCCTTTGTCGGCCAGATCGTAGGCTCCTTCGTCATGGGCATCGCCGACGGGCCGACCGAGGTGCACAAGGTGACGGTGGCGAAGCAGGTGCTGCGCAACTACCGGCCGTCCAACGAGCTTTTCCCGGCATATCACCTGCCGAAACGGCGTGAGGCGGCACTCGAAAAATACGCCGAACTTCTGGAGCATCTCGACGATGCCGTCTGACCTCACATCCAAACCCTGGCCGGCGATGTCGATCGCCCAGGCCCATGCGCTGCTGACCCAGCCCGGCTCGCCCTTCGAGATGGAAGAGCGGTTGATCCGCGGCGTCACGATCCGCACTTGGAAGAACGTGCCCCCGACGCTGCGCGAGGTGGTGCAGGCCGGCCGGCTCCATGGCGACAAGATCTTCCTCGTCTATGAGAATGATCGCGTCAGCTTCGAGGCCTTCACGCGCGCCACCCTGACATTGGCCCATCAGCTCATCGCCGACGGCGTCAATAAGGGCGACCGCGTCGCGCTCATCATGCGCAACCTGCCGGAATGGCCGGTCGCCTTCTTCGCGGCCGCCATCATCGGTGCCATCGTGACGCCGCTCAATGCCTGGTGGACCGGGCCCGAGCTCGAATACGGCCTGACCGATTCCGGTGCCAAGATCGCGATCGTCGATGCCGAGCGGCTCGAGCGGCTGTCCGAGCATTTGCATAATTGCCCGGCGCTCGAGCGCATCTATGTGGCACGCGAGAACGAGGAGGTCGCCCATCCGCTGGTCGTCAAGCTCGAGACCGTGATCGGCCCGGCCAACGGCTGGAAGGATCTGCCGGACCGGCCCTTCCCCGATGTCGCGATCGAGCCCGAGGACGATGCGACGATCTTCTACACCTCCGGCACCACGGGCAAGCCCAAGGGCGCGCTGGGCACGCACCGGAACTTCGTCTGCAACATCGGTGCGGCCGGCATATCGGCCGCCCGCAGCTTCCTGCGCCGCGGCGAGCCGGTGCCCGCACCCGATCCCACGGCACCGCAGCGGGGGACCTTGCTGTCCGTGCCGTTCTTCCACGCGACCGGCTGCGATCGCGATATTGAGCCCATCGATCGCGGCCGGCGCCAAGCTGGTGCTGATGCGCAAATGGGACACCGAAGCGGCCATGGCGCTGATCGAGCGCGAGAAGGTGACGTCAGCCGGCGGCGTGCCCACCATCGCCTGGCAGCTGATCGAGCATCCGGCGCGGGCGAAATACGATCTCTCCTCGCTCGAGAGCGTCGCCTATGGCGGCGCGCCCTCGGCGCCGGAGCTGGTGCGCAAGATCAAGGAGACCTTCCCGAAATCGGCCGCCCGGCAATGGCTGGGGCATGACCGAGACCTCGGCGGCCGTGCACCAATCTCGGGGCCGAGGATTATCGACCACCGCCCCGACAGCTGCGGGCCGGCCGCCCCCGTCTCCGACCTCAAGATCGTGGGTGCCGAAGGGCGAGACGCTGCCGCTCGGCGAGGTCGGCGAGCTATGGACGCGCGGGCCCAATGTCGTGAAAGGCTATTGGAACAAGCCGGAAGCGACGAGCGCAGACCTTCGTCGAAGGCTGGGTCAAGACCGGCGATCTGGCCCGGCTCGATGAAGAGGGTTTCTGCTTCATCATCGACCGCGCCAAGGACATGCTGATCCGCGGCGGCGAGAACATCTACTGCGTCGAGGTGGAGAACGCGCTCTACGAGCATCCCGCCGTCATGGACGCCGCCATCGTCGGCATTCCGCACCAGCACGCTGGGCGAGGAGCCCGGCGCGGTGGTGACGCTGAAGCCCGGCGCGCAATGCCACGGAGGCAGGAGCTGCGCGCCTTCGTCGCCGAGCGCCTCGCCGCCTTCAAGGTGCCGGTCAAGGTGGTGTTCTGGCCGGAGACGCTGCCGCGCAACGCCAATGGCAAGATCCTGAAGAACGAGCTCAAGAAGCTCTTCGCGCCAGCGGCCGGCTGAGCCGAAACGGGTCCGGTGGCCGTTTTCGCCACCGGACTGGCGCAATCCGCCATCCAATGCGAATTTGCGCCACACGGGCCGAACGAATGTCGGCCCTCGAAAATTTCTTTCCTTTGAAATCAACGAGTTGCCTCTCTATCGCGAGTTGGCACGCCACGTGAAATAGATGAGGACATGTCGGCGCAACCGGCCTCGCTCTCCCGGACTTCTTGATCCCCTCAAGCAACCGGGACGGACCACGAAGACAAGCGGCGGCGACGACATGAAGTGACGGGTTGCGGATCTATGATCGCCAGTATTCGCACCCGTCACTTCCTCGAAATTACCAAGGCTGCTCTTTCGCTCGACGAGGTCGTCGCGGCGCAGCCTGAGCCTCGCCCGGATGGGGAGGCAAACATGGAGCTGGATCATGTCGATGAATAAGCTTTATGCCGCCGCTGCAGTACTCACACTGTTCGCCGCCACTGCGGCCCAGGCCCAGACAGTCGAGCGGATCGAGGTCGTCGGCCAGTCGAATGGCTGCACGACGGTCTATCAGGACGGCGCCACGGACCAGGGCATGAAGGTGTCCTATGTGACGATGACCTGCCCGAAGACCGACAGCTCGACCCAGATCGCCCAGGACCCGGCCAACCCGGTCGAGAAGGTGGCCGAGCTCCGCTAACCGCTATGCCTGATCGGTGGGATGCTCTATGGCGTCCTATCGATACAGGCGAGGCGGTCGTTGCGCATTTATTCTATCCGCCGGCCAGTTGACGCGAGCTCATCGCAAAAACCGTCTTGAGACGGCAGCGGCCGAGCGGATCCCAATCCCCTTCCAGATCATCCACCTCAGCGCTTCATCCGGCTGAACGCCGCGTTCGAGGCCGGCCGCTCGACAGAAGTGCGCTATCCGGGCTCGGGCAGTAGCAAATTTCGCTACCGAACTAGCGAAATCTACCACTCGACGAATGGTCGATTTTTATCACCCGACCTTCTTTCCTTTGAAATCAATGAATTGCCTTCTATCAGCGACTTGGCACGCCACGTGAAATAGAGAGGACATGTCGGCGCAACCGGCCTCGCTCTCCCGGGCTTCTTGATCCCCTCAAGCAACCGGAACAGACCACGAAGACAAGCGGCTGCGACGACATGAAGTGACGGGTTGCGGATCTATGATCGCCAGTATCGGCACCCGTCACTTCCTCGAAATTACCAAGGCTGCTCTTTCGCTCGACGAGATCGTCGCGGGTGCCGCCTGAAGCAAACACAGGAGCTGGATCATGTCGATGAACAAGCTTTATGCCGCCGCTGCAGCACTCACACTCTTCGCCGCCGCCGCCGCGGCCCAGGCCCAGACCGTCGAGCGGATCGACGTGGTTGCGAGCCGCACCAATGGCTGCACCACGGCCTACCAGAACGGGACCTCGGATCGTGGCATGAAGGTGTCTTATGTAACGATGTCCTGCTCGAAGCCGGTGACCCAGGTCGCCCAAGCCCCGGCCGAGAAGGTGGCCGAACTGCGCTAATCGCTCAACCGGCGAAAAGTGGGGCCGGCGTCTCGCCCGCCGGCGGGCAGGATGCCCGCCCCACAGATCCAGGCGGCTCAAGCCGCATCTCGTAGAGATACCGGTTCATCTCGGGGACGAACCGCAGTTCCTCGAACCCCACCTTCCTCAAGACACGGCGAGACGCCTCATTGTCGGGATGGGCGAAGGCCCGGATTTGCCCGACCTTCAGCCAATCCCGCGCATAGTCGAGGCTGAAGAGCGAAAGCTCGGTGGCATAGCCGCTGCCCCAGGCCCAGGGCGCAAAGGCGTAGCTCAGCTCGATGCCCCAGCCGGGATCGAACGGATCGTCATAGAGCCCGCCGAAGCCGATGATCTCGCCATCCGCTTTCCGGCGCACGGTCCAAGGCCCATAGCCGAGCTTCCGTCGCTGGCATTCATGGCCGGCGATATGGCGGCGGCAGGCACGAAGCGTTTCGTGCCGCACCGTGTGCCGCATCGCCTTCCCATCGCCCAGAAACCGGAACAGTTTCGGCGCCTCGGCGAGAAGCGGGATCGAGAGCTGGAGACGCTCCGTCTCCAGCTTCATCGCCGAGCCCGTCACCACACCCGGCAGGCGTTCTTGTGCACCATGGGGGAGCCGGCCGGGCATTTGAAGGCCTTGGCGAATTCGGGCGAGTTGGCAAGCACGCCATTGGCCCGGAATTCCGTCGCCGGATGTGGATCGTTGAGCGCCTGATACCGCAAGTACTCCGGCGTCTGGTTCTGGCACCAATCCTGGGCATAGGCCAAGAAGAAGCGCTGATCGGGCGTGAAGCCGTCGATCACCGGCGCCGGCTTGCCGGCGAGCCGGCGCTGCAGCGCGTTATAGGCGATGTGGAGGCCGCCATTGTCGGCCGTGTTCTCGCCGAGCGTCAGCTTGCCATTCTGATGCACATCATCGATCGCGACGAAGGCAGACGCCTCGTCGGCCAGACATTCCGCCTTCTTCTCGAACTTCTCGGTGTCCTGCTTGGTCCACCAATCATCGAGATTGCCGTTCTTGTCGAACTTCCGGCCCTGATCGTCGAAGCCATGGGTCATCTCATGGCCGATGACCGAGCCGATGGCGCCGTAATTGGCGGCGTCGTCGAGCTTGCCGTCGAAGAAGGGCAATTGCAGAATCCCGGCCGGGAAATTGATGTTGTTCTCCAGCTGGCTGTAATAGGCATTCACGGTCGGCGGCGTCATGCCCCATTCCGTGCGGTCGACCGGCCCGCCGATCTTGTCGAGGTCGCGCTTCGTCTCGAACGCGCTGGCGCGGAAGAGATTGGCGACCGCATCGTCCGGCGTCACCTCGAGCTTCGAATAATCGCGCCATTTCTCGGGATAGCCGATCTTGTCGACCATGGCGTCGAGCTTCTCGAGTGCCTTCTTTCGCGTCTCCTCGCCCATCCAGGGCACGGTCTTGAGATCCTCGGCATAGGCGTCCCGGAGATCCTTGATCATCTGCGCCATGCGTGCCTTGGATTCGGGCGGGAAGGCCTTTGCGACATAGAGCTGGCCGAGCGCCTCGCCCAGTGCCGAGTCGGTCGCGACGACGCAGCGCCGCCAGCGCGGCTCAAGCTCCTTGGTGCCCGTCAGCACCGCGCCGTAGAAGGCGAAATTCTCATCGACGAAGGCCTTGGGCAGCATCGGCGCCGCGGCATGCACGATTTGCCAGCGCAGATAGGTCTTGATGTCCTCAAGCGAGCTGTCCTTGAGCACGCCGGCGAAGCCCTTGAAGAAATCGGGCTCGGCGACATTGAGGTCGGTGAAGCTGGGCGCCTTGGTGTCGGTAAAGAAGACCGGCCAGGCAAAATCGGGCGCCAGCGTGTCGACGGCCGCGACCGGCATCTTGTGATAGATCGCGGTCGGCTCGCGCCGGGCGACGCGATTGAGCGCGTTCTTGGCGAGTGCGGTCTCAAGCGCCACGATCACCTTCGCCTCGGCGGCGCTCTTCTCCGGCGTATCGCCCAGCAGCGTCAGCATCTTGGCGATATGGGCCTCGTAGCCGTTGCGCTGCTGAACCGACTTGTCGTCGGTCTTGAAATAATAGTCCCGGTCGGGCAGGCCGAGCCCGCCCTGCCCGAGCGAGGCGATGGTGCGCGTCGCATCCTTGAAGTCGGGGCGCGAGCCGAAGTCGAACAGCGCATTGACGCCATTCTCCTGGAGATAGGCCACCAGCGCCGGCAGATCCTTCTTGTCGCCGAGTGCGGCGACCCGGTCGAGCATCGGCTTGAGCGGGGCCGTGCCCTTCGCCTCGATCCCCTTCTCATCCATGCAGGCGCCGTAGAAGGCGGCGATCTTGCGGTTCTCGTCGGTCGGATGCGCCACGGCATCCTCGAGCAGCTCGTGCAGGACATCGCGATTATGCAGCCTCAGCTCGATGAAGCGGCCATAACGCGCTTGATCCGCCGGCAAAGGATTGCCCTTGAGCCAGCCGCCGCAGGCGAAACGATAGAAATCATCGCAGGGCTTCACGCTCGGATCCAAGGAGAGCGCATCGAACCCCGCCCGCGCCGGGTGCGGAAGAGTGGCGAGCGCCAGGGCGGTCAGGCCGCAAAAAGCCAAGCTGAAACGCATCGATCGAATCTCCTGCTTATTATGGCTCGAGCCGTCACCAGACGCGGCAGGCCGGGGTATGGACCATGACGGCGGTGGGCTGGCATTTGAAGGCGCTGGCGAATTCCGGCACGTTCGAGACGACGCCGTTGACGCGGAACTTGTCGGCCGGATGCGGGTCGTTGAGGGCATAGAAGCGCGCGATCTCCGGCGTCTCGTTGGTGCACCAGCCCTGGGCATAGGCCACGAAGAAGCGCTGGTCCGGCGTGAAGCCGTCGATATCCTTGAGTGCCTTGCCCTTGGTCGCGAGCTTGTAGGCAGCATAGGCGATCCTGAGGCCGCCATTGTCGGCCGTGTTCTCGCCCAATGTCAGCTCGCCATTCATTTTGACATCGTCGACGACAATGTAGGCCGAGGCCTGATCGGCCAGGCACTTGTCGCGGGTCTTGAACTTGCCCAGCCCGGCGCGGGTCGGCGCTTCGACGATGATATCGGCGAAATCGATCGGCATTCGGGCTCCGGCACGGGCAACAGGAAGAGCCCGACCATGCCAGAGCCGAAGACCGGCGTCGATAGTGTAGAAGCGCGTTTATGCGCGCTTCAGTTGGAGCTAGTGAATGGACGCGGCAGGTGCCTCGGGCGCGTCATCGACGATCTCGTCGGCTTCCTCGTCGGCGTTGCGCAGCCAGTTCACGAGCTCGGCGCCGTCTATGCCGCTATGCAGCGTCTCGATCAGCCGGTCGAGCAGCACGAAGAAAGTGTAGAGGAGGTCGCTCGTATCGGTCCGCTGGGCGGCATAGACGAGGCAGGTCTCGACCGCATCGACCAGGATGAGGGCGGCGACCGGCGTCCCGGCGCCTGGCCGCGGCATGGCGGCGAGGGCCGCGAGGTCGGCCCGGCCGCCCGAGCGGGTCTGCCGGAGCTTGCGGATGATGAGGCGGTCGCGGATGGCACCGTCGAGGATCGAGACCATCGGGTAGCCGCCGACATCCTCGACCGCCAGGCGAACGCGCCGGAGTGCTGTCAGCAGCCCATGCGCGATATCGCCGAACCCGGCATGCCGGTGCGCGATCATCAGGCTCTGGTCGATAGTCGGCTCGATCATGCTGGTCATGGCCTCGAATACCCTCATTTCCTTGCAACACGCTGCTGCCCATCGGTTGAACGGGCTCGACAGCATCAGCGCAAGTTCCGGGCCGGCCGTGCCAACCCGGCTCAACACCTTGAAATGCGCGGGAAATGGGCATATCCCAGGCAAATGCGTCGGGCTCCGTCCGGCCAATATTGCCGAACCTGGTGTGCGCGGCGGCAATTCCTGCCCGGCAGCGGCTGCCTCTTGACATAGGAACGACGCCGGGACGTTGATCCGGTCGAGCATTTCCTTCTGCCCCGAGGTGTGTGGCTTATGATCCGTCGTCTCGTTCTGCCGCTGATGCTGCTCGGCGCGGCACCGGCGCTGGCGGCCTTTCCGCTGGAAAATCAGAATGGCGTGCCGAGCGTGGCGCCGGTGTTGCGGAAGGTGACGCCGGGCGTCGTCAATATCGCGGTGCATGGGCGTGTGCGCGTGAACAACCCGCTGCTCGCCGACCCGTTCTTCCGCCGCTTCTTCAACATTCCGAACGGGCCGATCGAGCGCGAGACCCAGGCGACCGGCTCGGGCGTGATCGTCGATGCCAAGAACGGCTATGTGCTGACCAACAATCACGTGGTCCAGAACGCCGATCTCATCGAGGTGACGCTGCGCGACAAGCGCCGCTTCAAGGCCAAGCTGATCGGGCGCGACGAGGCGACCGATGTGGCCGTGCTTAAGATCCCGACCGAGAATCTGACCGACGTGCCGATGGGCGACAGCGACAAGGCCGAAGTCGGCGATTTCGTGCTGGCGATCGGCAACCCGTTCGGCCTGGGCCAGACCGTGACCTCGGGCATCGTCAGCGCCGTCGGCCGCTCCGGCCTCGGCATCGAGGGCTATGAGGATTTCATCCAGACCGACGCGCCGATCAATCCCGGCAATTCGGGCGGCGCGCTGGTCGATCTCACCGGCAAGCTCATCGGCATCAACACCGCGATCCTGGCGCCGGCCGGCGGCAATGTCGGCGTGGGCTTCGCCGTGCCCATCAACATGGCGCGCAGCGTCATGGAGCAGCTCGTCCAATATGGCCATATCGATCGCGGCTGGATCGGCGTGGGCGGCCAGGACATCACACCCGAGCTGATGCAGGGGCTGGGCACCAGCCGATCCGACGGCGCCGTCATCGCCGAGGTGCAGTCGGGCTCGCCCGCCGATCAGGCGGGGCTGCGGGCCGGCGATGTCGTGGTCGAGACCGACGGCGTGCAGGTCCATAGTTGGCAGCAGCTGCTCAACCGGATTGCCTTGTCGCGTGTTAACCAGCAGATGAATATGGTGGTCGACCGGCGCGGGCACAGCCAGTCGGTTACCGTGACCGTAGCTCCCCGCCCGAAGCGGCAATCTTCCGACGATTCCGACAATCAGTAAAAGCGGCGCCGCTGACCCATCATGTCGAAGAATGACCCTGCCGATCGCAACCAGCGGCCCTCGCCCGAGGCGCTGCTGGCTGCTGCCGAGCGCGAAGGCCGCGGCAGGCTGAAGATCTTTCTGGGGGCAGCCCCCGGCGTCGGCAAGACCTATGAGATGCTGCGCCAGGCGCAGAAGCGCCGGCAGGAAGGCGTCGATGTCTTGATCGGCCTGGTCGAGACCCATAGCCGGAAGGAGACCGAGGGCCTGGTCGAAGGGCTGGAGCTCATCCAGCGCCGGACGGTCGAGTACAAGAACCGCACGCTCTACGAGATGGATCTCGATGCGATCCTGGCGCGGCGGCCGAAGCTGGTGCTGGTCGACGAGTTGGCCCACACCAACGCGCCCGGCAGCCGCCATGCCAAGCGCTACCTCGACGTCGAGGAGCTGCTGGCGGCCGGCATCGATGTCTACACCACCGTCAACATCCAGCATGTCGAGAGCCTGAACGACGTGGTGGCGCAGATCACGCGTATCCGCGTGCGCGAGACGGTGCCGGACATGATCCTCGATCGCGCCGACGAGATCGAGGTGATCGATCTGACGCCCGAGGATCTGATCGAGCGCTTGAAAGAGGGCAAGGTCTATGTCCGCGACCAGGCGCAGCGCGCACTCCGGCATTATTTCTCGCCCGGCAATCTGACGGCGCTGCGCGAGCTGGCGCTTCGGCTCACGGCGGAGCGGGTCGACGAGCAGATGCTCTCCTATATGCAGGAGCATGCGATCAGCGGCCCGTGGGCGGCGAGCGAGCGCGTGCTGGTCTGCATCAGCGAGCTGCCGAATACGCCGGGCCTCATCCGCTACGGCAAGCGGGTCGCCGACCGGCTCAAAAGTAAATGGACCGCGGTCTATGTCGAAGGGCCGCGCTTCGCCCGGCTCAACGAGGTGCAGCGCAACCGGATCGCCGATGCGATGCGGCTGGCCGAGAAGCTGGGCGGCGACGTCGCGGTGGTCCCCGGCGGCCCGATCGCCGACACGCTGGTGCAGTACGCCAAATCCAACAACATCACCCAGATGATCATCGGCAAATCGTCGAGATCGCGCTGGTTCGAGCTACTGCACGGCTCGGTCGTCCATGATCTGGTACGCAAGGCCGGCAATATCTCGATCCATGTGATGGCCGGCACGGTGGTGGACGAGACCATCGACGAGCAGATGCCGGTCCATGCCGAAGAGCCGCGGATCGGCGGCAATCCCTATTGGTACGCGACCCTTTCGGTCGTCGCGGCCACGATCGTGGCCCAGGCGATCGACCGCTTCATGCAGCTGCCGAACATCTCGCTGCTGTTCCTGACGGCCGTGCTGTTCAGCGCCGTCGCCTGGGGACTGTGGCCGTCGCTGCTGTCGGCCTTGCTCGGCGTGCTCGCCTACAATTTCTTCTTCCTGCCGCCGATCTACAGCTTCACCATCGCCGACCCCGCCAATGTGCTGGCCATGGTCGTGTTCTTCATCGTGGCCATCATCACGTCCAACCTGGCGGCGCGCACGCGCGAGCAGGCGCTGACGGCGAGTGCCAGGGCCAACACCACGGCCGAGCTCTACGCCTTCTCCCGCAAGCTCGCCGGCACGGCCACGCTCGACGACGTGCTGTGGGCGACGGCCTATCAGGTCGCCTTCATGCTCAAGGTCAGGGTCGTGACCCTGCTGCCGGACGATGCGAACCGGCTCGAAGTACGCGCGGGCTATCCGCCGGAGGACGAGCTCGACGAGGCCGATTTCGCCGCCGCGCGCTGGACCTGGGACCATAATCACGCGGCCGGGCGCGGCGCCGACACGCTGCCTGGCGGCAAGCGCCTGTTCCTGCCGCTTCGCACCGGGCGCGGCGCCGTCGGCGTCATCGGCATCGATCGCGAGCGCGAGGGGGCGGTCCTGACGCCGGAAGAGCGGCGGCTGCTGGATGCGCTCGCCGACCAGGCCGCGATCGCGGTCGAGCGCACCAAGCTTGCCGAAGATATCGACGAGGCGCGGCTCCTGGCCGAGACGGAGCGGCTGCGCTCCGCCCTCTTGACCTCGATCTCGCATGATCTGCGCACCCCGCTCGCGTCCATCATCGGCGCCATCACCAGCTTGAGGAGCTACGGCGACAGCTATGACGCGCCGACGCGCGAGGAGCTGATGGCGACGGTGCAGGACGAGGCCGAGCGGCTCAACCGCTTCGTCGGCAATCTGCTCGACATGACGCGGCTCGAATTCGGGGGCGCTCGAGCCGAAGCGCGAATATCTCGATCTCGGCGAGATCGTCGGCGCCGCCCTCGATCGGGCCGCCAAGATCCTGCACCATCACCGGATCAAGCTCGAGATCGCCGAAGATCTGCCGCTCTTGAGCCTCGATGCGGTGCTGATGGAGCAGGTGCTGGTCAACCTGCTCGACAATGCCGCGAAATATGCGGTGTCGGGCTCCGAGATCCAGCTCAATGCCTATCGCGAGGACCAGGACATCCTGATCGATGTGATCGATGAGGGGTCGGGCATCCCGGAGAATGCGCTGGAGCGCATCTTCGACAAATTCTACCGCGTGCGCGCGACCGATCGGCAGCGCGCCGGCACGGGGCTTGGCCTCGCGATCTGCCGCGGTTTCGTCGAGGCGCTGGGTGGGCGCATCATCGCGCACAACCGCACCGACCGGCCGGGCGCCATCCTGCGCGTGAGCTTCCCGGTCCAGCTCGGCATCGAGGCGACGCGCCTGGTGGACGCCGATCATGGTGAGTAAGCCCACACGGATCCTGGTCGTCGATGACGAGCCGCAGATCCGCCGCTTCCTCAAGACCAGCCTGCAGGCCCAATCCTACGAGGTGCTCGAGGCGGAAAATGGGGGCACCGCACTCGACCTGATCCGCCGCGATAAGCCGGAGCTCGTGATCCTCGATCTGGGCCTGCCGGACCTCGACGGCATCGAAGTGATCCGCCGCGTGCGCGAGCATTCCGCCGTGCCGATCATCGTGCTGTCGAGCCGCGACGACGAGCAGGTGAAGGTCGAGGCGCTGGATCTCGGCGCCGACGACTACATCACCAAGCCCTTCGGCATGGAGGAGCTGACCGCGCGCGTGCGCACGGCCCTGCGCCATCGGCTGCAGGAGCAGGGCGTCGCCGCGGCGATCGTCACCGGCGACCTCAAGATCGATCTGGTGCACCGGCTGATCACGCGCGCCGGCGAGCCGATCCGGCTGTCGCCCAAGGAGTTCGACATCCTGAAGCTGCTGGCCACCCATGCCGGCAAGGTGCTGACCCACCGCTTCATCCTGCAGCATGTCTGGGGGACCGCGAATGCCGAGGATGTACAGTATCTGCGCGCCTTCATCCGGCTCTTGCGCCAGAAGATCGAGCCGCAGCCCGACCGGCCGATCTATGTCGTGACCGAGACCGGTGTGGGCTATCGGCTGAAGATCCGCGAGACGGCCGCTACCTGATTCTCAGCCGATCTCGGTGATGCCCCAGATGGTCAGTGCCAGGAGGCCGAGCGCGAGCGTGGCCACATAGGTGGTGCCGAGGATGCCGACCTTGAGCACGGTACCGAACCAGCCGCTGCGATAGACCGTGCGATAGGCCGCCAAGGTCCAGAGGATCGCGATGGCGGCGAGCGGCCAGCCGAGCGGGACCGAGGGGATCGCGAGCCGGAGCAGGATCGCCGCGATCGCGAGGATGAAGGCCATGCTCTGGCCGTGAAGGGCAAAGGCCATATGGTCGACGAAATAGAGGCCGCGGCCGAGCCCGAAGAGGGCGAGCCCGAGGGTGGCGAGCGGCAGGAGCAGGATGAAGAGCCGCGGCAGCCATTCGTCGAACACGGGATTGAGCGCCTTCGGCCGCTGCTGCAGCGTGTCGTAGCCATGCACCAGCCGCTGGATGAAATCCTTCAACGCCGACGGGGTCTTGCCGAGATCGACCTTGGCGAATCGGTCCGACAAGGAGCCGACGGAGACCGTTGTCGGCTGCACCCGCTCCAGGAACAGGAATTCCGTATGCGGGCCGAAGACCTCGCCATCGTCCGACTGGCCGGCGGCGGCGGGCGCCTCGTGGATCGCGCGGATCTGGAGGATCGCCAGGCCCGAGACCCAGAGCAGCAGGAAGAAGGCGATGGTCGAAAACATGTAGAGCCTGAGCGGCGGCATGAAGCGAATGCGCTTTCCTTCACTATAGGCGCGCGTCAGGGCGCCGGGCCGGAACAGCAGCGTGCCAAGCGTGCGCACGGTGCGCGAATCCATGAGCAGATGATGCTCGAGCAGCTCCCGCACCATATGGACGAGCGAGCGGCTGTGATCATGCCGGCTTTGGCCGCAATCGGCGCAGAAATGCCGCTCGACCGGCTCACCGCAATTACCGCACGGTACCGGCCCGGCAGGTATCGCGGCCGGTAAGGCAGGCGCTGCAACGGACTCGGTGATGGCGGACAGCGGACGTCTCCCTCGAAACGGCGGCCTGCCAAGGATGGAAGAAATGCCGCCGCAATTCAAGATCGCGGCAGCTTTCGAAGTCAGGTTATCAACAGGGTCCGCGTGATATCGAGCGCGTGGTCGACCAGCGTCGCCACGAGCGCGAGGAACTTGACGGTGTGCCGGTAGCCGGCATGGAGCTCGAACGCAGCCTCATCCGTCCAGCGCGAATGGAGGAAGAAGAGGTTCGGATCGCGCGTCGCCCGGAAGTAGCTCATGGCCAGGCAGCCCGGCTCCTGCCGGGTCGGTTCGGCGACCTCGCGCAAGGCCGCCAGCACCGCCTCCGCCTGCCCTTCACGCGCCTGGAAGTGCGCGAAGATGTAAAGCTCCATCACGGACGAGGCCCGACCACCGCGAACGGGACGCCTTGCGGATCGATCGCCTGGACGATCCAGCCGCCGCCCGGCACCTGCTGCGGGCCCATGACCGGCTTGCCGCCGCCTGCCTCTATCCGGCCGAGGGCAGCATCGATATTGTCGACGGCGACATAGAAGAGCCAGGAGGGCGGCCCGGACGGGCCGTTCATCATGCCGCCCAGCTGCACGCCGTTGCGGGTGAAGAGCTGATAGGTGCCCATCGGGCCCATATCCATCGCCTCGCCCTTCTCCCAGCCGAAAAGCTGGGCATAGAAGCTGAAGCCCGCGACATGGTCGGTCGAATGCAGCTCGTGCCAGGCGGTATGGCCGGGCGTGCCCATGGGCTGTTCAGGCTGGCCCGATGAATTGGAATGGTAGAGCGCCAGCCCCGCCCCTTGCGGATCGCCGATGACGGCGAAGCGGCCGACGCCGGGAATGTCGCTCGGCTCGCGATAGACGGCACCGCCGAGGCGCTTGGCCTCGGCCGTCTTGGCGTCGACATCATCGACGAAGACATAGCCGACCCAGCCCGGAGGCGCGCCCGGCGGCACGGCCATCAGCCCGCCGACCTGGACCGGACCGGCCGAGAGCAGCGTGTATTTCATGTCCGGCATGCCGGCATCCTGCGCCGTCCAGCCGATGACGCTGCCGTAGAAGCGCTCCGCCGCGGCCGGGTCGGGCGACATCAGCTCGTACCAGACGAATTTGCCTTGAGACTCGGACATGGGCTCTCTCCGGTTGGATTGGATCGGAACTTAGTCGTCGCAGCAGGAAGGGGCCTTAGGGGCCGTGTCATATTCGTCGTGGCGGCGGACGAAATCCATGGTCGTGGACTCGTTCCGGCCCCTGGGCGCGCGGTCGAGGATCATCAGCGTGCCGAGCAGCTCCTCCGGCCCGCGGGCATATGTCGAATAAGTGTGGTAGATGCCGCCGGCCTCGTCCTTGAAGAAGGCGCTCAGGCCCGGCAGCTCGTCATGGCCGCGTTCCGACGGGATCGCCTGGAAATTATAGGCGATCTCGCCCTTGGCGAGCTCCTCGGGCGTGAAGGAAACGCCGAAATCATGGTTGAAGTCGGTGCCGAAGGAGGAAACCCACGAGAAGTGCCAGCCCATGCGCCGGCGATACACATCGATCTTGGCGAGCGGTGCGCGCGACACGGCGGTGAGCGTCACGTCGTGATGCTCGAGATGCGGCAAGGTGCCGCCGAGATGATCGGCAAGGAAGGAGCAGCCGGGGCAGCCCGCCTGCCAATCGGGCCCGAACATGAAATGATAGACCATGAGCTGGCTGCGCCCTTGGAAGAGCTCGGCCAGGCTTTTGCGGCCCTCATGCGTCTCGAACTCATAGGGTTTCTCGACCTTGACCCAGGGCAGTGCCCGCCGCGCCGCGTTGAGCGCGTCGCGCAGATGAGTCAGCTCCTTTTCCCTGGCGAGATGCGCTTGGTGGGCCGCGTACCATTCCGCAGGCGAAACGATCGGATTGAGTGCCATCGTATGGCCTCCCCCAGCAGTTTCATGTCGCTTGACAGATAGGTTGATATCAACAATATTAATATATGTCAATGCCCGACGAGATTTCTTTCGAAAGAACCATCGAGGTTCACGATTGCTGCCTGTGCCTTCATGTGCAGCGCGCGGCCCGGGTCTTGGCGCGCCGTTTCGACGAAGCGCTGCGGCCCCTCGGCCTGACCAACGGGCAATTCTCGCTGCTGATGGCGCTGAACCAGCCCATGCCGCCCAGCATCGGTGCGGTCGCCCATATCCTCGCCATGGATCGCACCACCCTGACCGCGGCGCTGAAGCCGCTGGAACGGCGCGGCCTCTTGAGCGTGGCACCGGACGGCAAGGACCGGCGCAGCCGGCGCCTGAGCCTGACGGCGGCAGGACGCGACGTGCTGGGCCAAGCCTACCCGATCTGGCGTGCCACCCATGGCTTGGTCGACCGCCAGCTCGGTCCCGGCGTGCCGGCACGTCTGCGGCAGGATCTGGGCCGTCTCGCCTAGCGAGTTCCACACCGGCCAGGAGGCCGACCCACCCTGAATGAAACCGCTTTAGTGGGGCGGGCGTCCCGCCCGCCGGCGGGCAGGATGCCCGCCCCACTCCGTTTTTTTCTAATGATGCGGGTCGATCGAGCCCTTGAGGGCATTGTCGTCGAGCGAGTCCGGCATATGGTTCTTGACCGCCGGCGTGGCGCCGGCCTGATCGGCCTGCGGCAAGGCGCGGAGGATGGCATCGCCGCTCGCGTGGCCGGCACCCGGCACCGCCGTCGTGACGGAACCCGCGATCTGGGCCGCCGCCTTGGGA
Source organism: uncultured Alphaproteobacteria bacterium (assembly GCA_963762435.1). Classification (GTDB taxonomy): domain Bacteria; phylum Pseudomonadota; class Alphaproteobacteria; order ATCC43930; family CGMCC-115725; genus JAXDMU01. The sequence continues at coordinate 425,994 of CAVXLN010000003.1, forward strand.
TTGGCGACCGCCGCCGCGGCCGCGATCTGCGGCGCCACCTGGGGCGCTTCTGCCGCGGCATATGCGGCGATCTCGGCAGCCTCGCTCGGATGGGCGCTGACGCCGATCGCCACGATCTGGGCCGCATACATCGGGTTGGCGCCGATCACGGCGGCCAGCGCATGAGGATCGTCCGCCTGCACCGCCACGGAAACGGCGCGCTCGACTGCCGGCGGATAAGGCGGCTCGGCCAGGGCCGGAGTGGCGGCCAGTCCGAGGAGGATAAGATAAGCCTTTGACATTGGCTGCATTCCCGCACGGCGCCGGGCCGATACTAGCTGCGCCGGAACGGAATGTGTATAGAGGCCGGATGAACGACCGGTTTAGAGCGATGAAGGACCATGCGGGATGAGCGGCGGCGGTGACGGCGGGCTCGCCGATTTGCTGATCGACCTGTCGGATCGGACGATCCTGGTGCTGGGCGATGTGATGCTCGATTCCTGGGTCTATGGCGAGGTCAGCCGGATCGCCCAGGAGGCGCCGATTCCCGTGCTGCGCATCACAAGGCGCGAGCAGACGCTGGGCGGTGCCAGCAATGTCGCCCAGAACATCGCCGCACTGGGCAGCCGGGCGATCCTGATCGGGCTGGTCGGCGAGGACACGGCCGGCACCGACCTCGCGGCGATCGCACGGGCCAATCCGCGGATCGATCCGCGGCTGGTCGCCGTCCCCGGCCGTTCGACCACGGTCAAGACCCGCTATGTCGCCAACGCCCAGGCGCTGCTGCGCGTCGATGAGGAATTGATCGAGCCGCCGGATACGGCCGGCACCGAGGCGCTGTTGACGGCGTTCCGCGCGGCACTCGCCGAGGCCGATCTCGTCGTGCTGTCGAACTATGCCAAGGGGGTCTTGTCCGACCCGGTGCTGCGGGGTGCCATCGAGGCGGCGCGGGCCGCCGGCAAGCGCATCCTGGTCGATCCCAAAAGTTCGGATTTCGCCCGATATCACGGCGTCAGCGTCTTGAAGCCCAACCGCAAGGAGGCCGGGCGCGGCACCGGCATCGACTGCGTCGACGAGGCCGCGACGGAGGCGGCCGGGCGCCGTGCCTTGGAAATCACCGGTGCCGAAGCGATCCTGGTGACGCGCGACACGCACGGATTGTCGGTCATTCCGCGCGACGGTGCCGCCCTGCATCTGCCGACCCGGGCGCAAGAGGTGTTCGACGATACCGGGGCCGGCGACACGGTGGTGGCCGCCTTCGCGGTGGCGTTGGCCAGCGGGGCCACTCACGCTGACGCGGCGCGGCTCGCCAATGCCGCGGCCGGCGTCGCGGTCGGCAAGCCGGGGACGGCCACGGTGAGCCGCGACGAGCTGGCGGAAGCGCTCCATATCGACGATCTCTTGGCAACCGACCGCAAGATCGCGGCACTCGACGGCGCCCTCGCCCGGATCGCGGAATGGCGCGCGCGCGGCCTCAAGGTGGGCTTCACCAATGGCTGCTTCGACCTTATTCACCCGGGCCATGTGGCCTTGCTCGCCCGCGCCCGGGCGGCATGCGACCGGCTCGTGGTCGGGCTCAATACCGACAGCTCGATCAAGCGCCTCAAAGGGGCCGAGCGGCCGATCCAGAACGAGATGGCGCGCGCCACCGTGATGGCGTCGATCGCGGCCGTCGATCTCGTCATCCCCTTCGCCGAAGACACGCCGATGCGGCTCATCGAGGCGATCCGACCGGATGTGCTGATCAAAGGCGCCGATTATACGGTCGCGACGGTCGTGGGATCCGACATCGTCCAGGCCTATGGCGGCCGAGTCCATCTGGTGCCGCTCGAGCAGGGCCAAAGCACGACGCGCACGATCCAGCGCATCAAGGCGGCCGGCGGCGGGCTGGGGTGAAGAGCGGGGACAGATCGGTCCCCTCCACACGCGCCACCTTCCCATTGCTTGCGCAATGGGCCCCTTCTCGGCATCGGCCGCCGCACCAATCCGCTGCCTCAGCGCAGCAGCCACGTCGAGGCCGAGCTCGGCCAGCGTCTCGAGGATCTCGCGATCCCGATCCGTTGCCGCCCCCACTGCCCCGAGCTCTGCCACCACGCTTCGACCCTCCTCATCCATTTTTCGAACGAAACGCGAACATACAGAACGACGAAGGTCAAGCCCGGATGCGATCCGGCTTGTGGGTAAATCGCTCCTTATCGGCGGCGGAGGGCCAGAAGACCGGCCGACCAGGCAAGCGAGACGGCGAGCGCCGTCGGAAAGGCCGGGACCAGGCCCCAGAAGCGGATCGCGAGATGGAAGGCGAGCAGCATCAGGCCGAAGCCCAGCATGCCGCGGAAGGCGTTGGCGGCCAGCGCCGCGGTGAGCGGACGGCCGAGGCGCGGCTCGAGGATGACGATCAGCGAGGTGAGGTTGATCGGAAACACGGCGAGCGTGCCCGTGGCCGCGGGTCCCAGCACCGATCCGAGCGTCACGACGATCGAGACGAAGAGCGCCACCGAGACGGCGCGGAGCGGCAGGTCGAACCAGCGCCGTGTGACCGTCGCCACGCCGGCGATCGGCCGCTTCTCGAAGCCTGAAAGAAGGTAGAATCCCGCGCCATAGACGAGAAGGTTCAGGACCGTGGCACCGACCGGGCCGAAGGCAAAGGCCCGGAACAGCAGGCTGGCCGCGAGCCAGAGGGCCAAGGCCAGGCCCAGGCTCTGCCAAAGCCGGAACCGCGCCGGCTGAAAGATATAGGCGAGCAGGAAGAGGCCGGTCGCGGCATTGACGGCGACGCTGTTGAGCGCACTGGCGGCGATGAAATCCGCATCATGCTGCATCGCCAGAAAGATATAGGCGGGGCCGGCCGAGATCGGCAGGCTGACGACGAGCGCCCCCCAGAAAGGGCCGGCTGCCTCGGCTAGGGTCGAGGCCAGCACGACCAAGAGCGCCGTCGAGCCGGCCTTGACGAGGAGCGGGAGCCAGAAATCTGCCATAGATGCGACCGTCCGCCTGCCGGACGAAACCCGAACCGCCCTTCGACAGGACTCGGCAGCTGGGCGGAAGCGGGAATGTCGAGGCTAGGGATAATGGATTATCGGAGTCGGTCAAGAGCCTCGCGCTGCGATCCAGATCCGCTATGCTGGCGCCGAACAGGAGCGGCGTGATGGTGTTCTTCGGAGCTCGATACGAACGGGCCGGCCAGACCTTGAAGACGGCCGCGTTCCATGCGGCTGATGAGGCCGAAGCGATGGCATTCGCGCGAGCCAACCTTCCCGATGTCGATCCCCAAGGTATCGAAATTCACCTTGGTCGGTTGACACGGATCGGCAATTCTTATCAGCTCGTCTGCTCGGATGAGGCTCTCGAATTCTGACGCTTAATTTGAAACAAGCCAGCGGGCTCGGGCCGTTTCTAGCAGTTCAGCAACAAAGACGCTGCCACCCTCCCACCCGAATCCAATAGCCCCGTTCCTTCCGACCAATCTCATATTGACAAAGCTCAATAGTTTCGTCGTCGCACGCGAATCCGCAACATCGCAGCCGATGCCGCCAACCGAGCTGGGACGGAAGTTGCTGATCTCGGTCCAGGCCCAGTGGCGGGATCGCAGCGAATTGCCCCATGTCAGACCATCGGGCGTAAGCGTCAGCGTGCTCGGGCGAAGCGCTTGCCAGGAAAAGAAGAGCCCGCCAACCACGGCACCGGCCAGGAACAAATAGCGATTGTCCCGGGCCGGCGCGTCGATTGTCGCGAGCGAGACGATGCTCACCAGTGCGATGATGAAACAAAAGAACAGACCGCGCAAACTCACCTCGCGTGAGGTGCGAATGATAATCGGCGGCTCATCCAAGCTTCCAATCATCGCGATTCTTCCAGAGCGGGCCGCCCCCTACCGGTTGGCCCAGCGCCAGGCCGTCTCCACGATCGGATCGAGCGCCGACAAGGTCGGGGTCCAGCCCAATATCTCGCGCGCCGCCCCCGGATCGGCGACGAGCACGGCCGGGTCGCCGTCGCGCCGGCCGACTTCGCGGGCGGGCACCGGGCGGCCGGTAATGCGCGCGACCGTGTCGATCACCTGGCGCACGCTATGGCCTTCGCCGGTGCCGAGATTGAGGGCGAGCGACTTGCCGCCGTCGAGGAGATGCTGCAGCGCCTTGACATGGGCGTCGGCCAGGTCGGTCACATGGATGTAATCGCGGATGCAGGTGCCGTCCGGCGTCGGCCAGTCGGTGCCGAAGATGTCGATCGCCGGCCGCTTGCCCTGGGCCGTCTGCAGCACCAGCGGGATGAGATGCGTCTCAGGGCTATGATCCTCGCCCGTCTCGCCGTCGGGATCGGCGCCGGCGGCATTGAAATAGCGCAGGATCGCATGGGTGATGCCGTGCGGCGCCTCGACCCATTTGAGCGCCTCTTCGATCATCAGCTTGGTCGAGCCATAGGTGTTGACCGGCGCCTTGGGATGCGCCTCGTCGATCGGCACGCGAATCGGCGTGCCGAAGACGGCGGCGGTCGAGGAGAAGACGATGTGCTTGACGCCGGTCTCGACCGCGGCCTCGATCAGGCCAAATGTGCCCGCGACGTTGTTGCGGAAATATTTGAGCGGCAGGCGCATCAATTCGCCGACCTCGAGATATGCGGCGAAATGCATGATCGCCTTGATGTCGTTCTCACGGATCACGGATGCCAACCGGTCCTTGTCGGCAATGTCGCCCTGGACCAGCGGGCCCCAGCGCACGACCCAATCATGGCCATGGACCAGATTGTCGTAGACGATCGGCCGGAAGCCCGCGCGCGCCAACGCCTTTGCCGTGTGGCTGCCGATATAGCCGGCGCCGCCGGCAACGAGGATCGCGGTCACTTCTGAATCTCCCTGCTGGTCAAATCCTCATCCCACCCTTCCTGTGCCATGATCCGGGCGGCCGGCAGCCGAAGCTCGACCAGCGTGCCGCGCCCGACCTCGCTCTCCAGCGCGACGTTGCCGCCATGGAGCTCGACGAAGCGCTTGGTGAGCGGCATGCCGAGGCCGGTACCGTGCTCCTTGCGGCTCATCTCGCCCTCGACCTGGCGGAAGGGCTCGAACACGCGCGCCATATCCTCGGGGGCGATGCCGATGCCCGTATCCTGGACGCGGAGCTTGAGATACTCGGCATCGATCACGACCGACAAGGTCACGGTGCCGCCGGGCGGCGTGAATTTGATGGCATTTGAAAGCACATTGAGCAGGCATTGCTTGAGCTTCATGCCGTCGGCGCGGAGCGCCACCCGCTCGCGCGCCAAGCGCCTGACCGTGACCCGGCCGCGCCCGGCCGCGGAATGGACCAGGTTGAAGGCGCCGGCGATGATCAATTCGAGATCGAGCACATCCTCGCGCAGCTCCATCCTGCCCGCCTCGATCTTGGAAAGATCGAGAATGTCGTCGATGAGGGTGAGGAGATGCAGCCCGCTTGCATGGATGTCGGCGGCGTAAGCCGAATAGCGGTCGATTTCCTGGCGGCCGAAGACCTGGTCGCGGATCACCTCGGCGAAGCCCAGCACGGCATTCATCGGTGTCCGGAGCTCGTGGCTCATGCCGGCAAGGAAGCTCGATTTGGCGGTATTGGCCGCCTCGGCATGATGTTTCGCCTGTATGAGGCCCAGCGCGAATCGATCGAGATCGCGCGCCTGGACCTCAAGCTCGTACCACCAGAGCTGCAGGTCGCGCTCCCGCGCCTTCTCGGCCGTGATGTCGCGCACGATCCGGATCGTGCCATCGGCGTGGGCCGGCCGATCGATAAGGCGGATCCAGCGCCCGTCACGGCACGGAAGATCGAGGCCGGCACCGGCGGCCTCGCCGATGAGATCTGCCGAAAGGCGCGTCTGGAACAGGCCGGCGTCGTTGAGCGCCGCGACGAAGCCCGGCCACAGGTCGCCGGGCTCGAGCGCCGCCGCCGCGGGGCCGAGGATCTCGCGATAGCGGGGATTGGCATGAACGAACCGGTGCGCCCGGTCCCATAGGGCCAACCCATCATCAAGCGCATTGAGAATGGCAGTCGAAGGATCGCCGCTAGCCATCGTCCTGGAACTGAAAGCCAAGTGCCGGTAGAGCCGTCCCTTTTTATAGCAGGTTCGGCGCGTTGCTGGTCACTTTTACCTTATCGCATGCTTTCCATGCTATGGAGCCGGCCCGAACCGCTTTAAGCGAGACGACATGACGATCCTGGTCACGGGTGCCGCCGGCTTCATCGGCTTTCATCTTTGCCGTGCACTCCTTGGCCGCGGCGAGGCTGTGATCGGCATCGATAATCTCAACGACTATTATGATGTCCGTCTCAAGCAGGCGCGGCTCGACCAGCTCAAGGCGGATCCGGGCTTCCGCTTCGACCGGATCGATATCGGCGATACCAATGCCATGAAGGATCTCGCGGCCCGCCATCGCGGCATCACGCGGATCGTCCATCTGGCGGCGCAAGCCGGCGTGCGCTACTCGATCGAGAATCCGCGCGCCTATGCCAGAAGCAACCTCGACGGCTTCCTCGAAATCCTGGAGCTCGCCCGCTTCCTGCCGCATTGCGAGCACATGGTCTATGCCAGCTCATCCTCGGTCTATGGCGCTGGCAGCACGCCGCCCTTTTCGACCGACGAGCGCTGCGACACACCCGTCTCGCTCTATGCCGCGACCAAGCGCGCCAACGAGCTGATGGCGCACACCTACAGCCATCTCTATCGGCTGAAGCTGACCGGCTTGCGCTTCTTCACCGTCTATGGCCCGTGGGGGCGGCCGGACATGGCGCCCTATCTGTTCACTGAAGCAGTGCTGAACGGCAGGAAACTGCGCGTCTTCAACAATGGCGACATGCGGCGCGACTTCACCTATGTCGACGATATCGTCGCCGGCACCGTGGCCGCCCTCGATCATCCGCCAGCCGACGACAAGCAGAACCCGCCCTGCCGGCTCTACAATATCGGCAATCACCGCAGCGAGAACCTGATGGATTTCATCGGCGAGATCGAGCGCGCCTGCAACCGCAAGGCCGAGCTGGTGTTCGAGCCGATGCAGGCGGGCGATGTGCGCGAGACCTTCGCCGATATCGAGCCGTTACGCCGGGATTTGGGCTATGAGCCCAAGACGACGATCGCCGAGGGCGTGCCGCGCTTCGTGCAATGGTATCGCGAATATCACGGGGTGTAGCTGAGGAAGATCCTGACCAACGCCTCGATGCCGGCCTGATCCGCGCGGTCGAAGCGGGACACGATCGGGGCGTCGAGATCGAGCACGCCCAGCACGGCGCCATCCTTGACCAGCGGCACCACCAGCTCGGAGCGCGAGGCGGCATCGCAGGCGATGTGGCCGGGGAAGGCCTCGACATCCTCGACGAGGACGCTTTCGCGGCGCGAGGCCGCCGTGCCGCAGACACCCTTGCCGACTTCGATGCGCACGCAGGCGGGCTTGCCCTGGAACGGACCCAGCACCAGCTCGCCCGCCTTCAGGAGATAGAATCCCGCCCAATTGAGGTCGGGCAGCCCGTTGAAGAGCAGGGCCGCCATGTTGGCGGCATTGGCGATGAAATCGGGCTCGCCCTCGATGAGCCCTTTGAGCTCGCCCGCGAGCTCGTCATAGCGCTCAGCCTTCGAGGTGGCGTGCGAGGGCTGCGGGGTCCAGGGCTGGTGGTCGTTCATGATGGCTCCGTCGCTCCTCTCCGCTCCTGGGAGCGGAGAGGCTGGGTGAGGTGAGGGATTCCAGAGGCGTAGGCCCAAGTAGCGGCACGACCCACCTCATCCTAAATCCTTCTCCCCCCTGAAGGGCGGAGAAGGACTTTACTCCCCGCGGTTCCGCTCGCGCAGGATGCGGCCCTTGTCGCGCTGCCAATCCTTTTCCTTCTCGGCGGCGCGCTTGTCTTCCTTGCGCTTGCCGCGGGCCAGGCCGATCTCGACCTTGGCGCGGCCGCGGGCGTTGAAGTAGATCGAGAGCGGCACCAGGGTTACGCCCTCGCGCTTGGTCAAGCCCATGACCTTGTTCAGCTCTTTGCGATGGATCAGCAGCCGGCGCGGCCGGCGCGGCTCGTGATTGAACTTGGCGCTCGCCATCGCATAGGGCGGGACATAGGCGTTGACGAGCCAGAGCTCGCCATCGGTTTCGCGCGCGAAGGCCTCCTGGATCGAGGCCTGGCCGGAGCGGAGCGACTTCACTTCCGTCCCTTCGAGCGCGATCCCGGCCTCGAGCGTCTCGTCGATGAAATAGTCGTGCCGCGCGCGCCGGTTCTGGGCGACGAACTTGTCGGTCGGTCTTAGCGCCATCAGGGGCTCAATTGAGGAGCCCGACCTGACGCAGCGCCAGCGTGACGCGCTCGCGTGCGGCGGCCGAGGCCGGGACGAGCGGGCCGCGGATCTCGTTGCGGCAACGGCCCAGAAGCGAGGCCGCGAACTTGACCGGCGCCGGGCTCGATTCGACGAACATGGCGTCGCTCAAGGGCGCCAAACGGTCGTTGAGCTCCACGACTTTCGCGAAATCCCCTGATTTCCAGGCCCGGTGGAGCTCGGCGCAGAGCCGCGGCGCTACATTCGCCGTGACCGAGATGCAGCCATGGCCGCCTTGCGCCAGATAGGGCACGACCGTGATGTCCTCGCCCGAAAGCTGGATGAAATCCGGCCCGATCGCGAGCTTGGTGCGCAAGGGCCGGGCGAGGTCGGCGGTCGCATCCTTGACACCGACGATGCGCGGCAGCTCGGCCAGGCGCCGCATCGTGTCGATGCTCATATCGACGCCGCTGCGGCCCGGGATGTTGTAGATGAAGATCGGAATGTCGGACGCCTCGTGGATCGCCCGGTAATGCTGGTAGAGCCCTTCCTGGGTCGGGCGATTGTAATAGGGGCAGACCGACAGCACGGCATCGGCACCGGCATGCTGGGCATGGCGGGTGAGATCGATCGCCTCGGCCGTCGAGTTCGAGCCGGCGCCCGCCACCACCTTGGCTTTGTTTCCGGACCCTGGGCCTTTCGCCACCTCGAGCGTGAGCTCGATCACCCGCTTGTGCTCGTCATGGCTCAAGGTCGGGGATTCGCCCGTGGTGCCGCACGGCACCAGCCCCTCCGTCCCCTCGGCGATCTGCCAGGCGACGAGATCCTGAAAGGCGCGCTCATCGACCGCCCCGTCCTTGAAGGGGGTCAGCAACGCGACATAGGACCCGGTGAACTGCATCGATACTTCCTCCCGGCGGCAAGATCCGCCCTCCGCCAAGGACCATAGTACCGGGCGGGACCCGCGACAATGATCCTCGGCCCATAGGAGCGCTTAGCCTGCCGCATGCGTCCGGACGACCGGGAAATCGATCTCGGTCTTGGCGGTCTCATTGAGATAGTTGGTGAAGATGTTGAGCGCGATCGATGCGACGAGATCGGCATCGCCGAGGCCGCCGGCGCGGGCCGCCTCGAGGTCGCCGTCGGACGGATGGCCATGCGTCGCGATGATCTGGGCGGTGAAGCGCAACGCCGCCTGGGCCTTGGGGTCCGCCGCGTTATCGGCGCGCGCCCCGTCGATATCGGCCTCGCTCAAGCCGGCATGCTTGCCGAGATAGGTGTGCGCCGCCAGGCAATAGTCGCAGCCATTGCGCTCGGCCGTGGCGAGCGCGATCTGCTCGCGCAGCTTGGGACCGAGCTTGTTCTGCTGGACCGCAGTGTTGAGGGCAACGAGTCCTTCGAGCGCCGCCGGTGACTGTGCCGCCACGCGGAAGAGGTTGGGGGTGACGCCGAGCGCCTTGTGGACGGCGTCGAGCAGCGTCTTGGCCTTGCCTTGCGCCTGGGCCGGATCGATCGCGGGAATGCGCGACATGATGGCTTCTCCCTCTGGGTAGCGGCGCAGCAGCGCCCGACCCGACCAAAGATATACATTGCGATCTGAAATAGAATTCGTAGGATCGAGGTTATCTATTTCAATAAGTGAAACAATCATGGACCGTCTCGACGCACTCGCTCTCTTCGTCGCCGTGGCCGAGCATGAAGGCTTCGCCGAGGCGGCGCGGCGGCTCAATCGCTCGCCTGCCGCCGTGACGCGCGGGGTCGCGGCCATCGAGGAGCATCTCCAGGCGCGGCTCTTGAACCGCACGACGCGCTCGGTCTCCTTGACCGACGTGGGCGCGCGTTATCTCGAAGGCAGCCGGCGCCTGCTGGCCGCCTATGACGAGCTGGAGGCGATCGGCCAAGGCGAGCGCGACGAGCCGCGCGGGATTCTGAACGTGACGGCGCCGGCCATGTTCGGGCGGCTCCATGTGCTGCCGCTGGTGGCGAGCTTCATCGAGCGGCATGCCCAGGTCGATGTCCGGCTGCTGCTGCTCGACCGGGTCGTCTCGCTGGTCGATGAGGGGCTTGATCTCGGCGTTCGCCTCGGCCCTCTGCCGGATTTAAGCCTGCGCGCAGTCAAGGTCGGCGAGGTGACGCGCCGCGTCTATGCGAGCCCCTTCTATCTCGCCCGCCACGAGGTACCCGAGACGCCGCAGGAGCTCGGCAATCACGGCGTCATCGCGTGTACGACCGTGACGCCGATTGCGGATCGCTGGTCGTTCCGGATCGAGGGCGCCATGGTGCCGGTCGCGGTCAAGCCGCGCCTTGTCGTCAACACGACCGATGCGGCCCTCGATGCCGCGGTCGCCGGGCTGGGGCCGACCTGCATCATGTCCTACCAGGCCCAAGGGCCGGTCGCGGCTGGGCAGCTCGTCCCGGTACTGGCCGAGTTCGAGCCGCCGCCCTCGCCGATTCACCTGGTGCATCCGGCCGGCCGGCATCTGTCGCTCAAGGTCCGGCGGTTGCTCGATCATCTCGCCGAAGGGTTGCGGCGCAAATTCGGCGCCGCCGATCCTGCCGTGGTTTCATAGAGTTGGCGCAGGACTCGCAACGCGGGATCGGGCATTTGCCCGTGTCGAATCGCCACTCGGCCTGAGCAACCACTTGTGGGCGCGCACCGGCGTTAGTACAATAGCAAGTATAGGGGACCAGAATATCTGGACTCAAGTTGCAGGGGACAGGGCGCGTGTCGGACCATCGGCGGTCGGGAAGGTACCTTGGGGCGAAGTGCTTCGTCGTGCTGCTGCTGTCGGCAGGGCTCTTGTCGACCGGCTCTGTCGCGGCTGCCCCCTCGCCGGCGAGCGCCGGCAGCCGCGACCAGTCGATCGCGGCGCAGGCCTTCGCGGCCCTGGATCGCGGCAGCCTGTCGAAGGCCGAGGAGATCGCCCAAGGCGCCGGCGACAAGCTCGCGGCGAAGATCCTCAACTGGATCGATCTCGAACGGCCGCTTGCCGGCCATAGCTTCGCCGAGATCACGGAATTCATCGACGCCAATCCGGACTGGCCGCATCAGCAGACGCTGCGGGCGCGCGCCGAGGAGGGGATCGGCACCGTGCCGGATGCCACACTTCGGCAATGGTTCCAGCGCCATCCGCCTTCCTCGCCCTTGGCCCGCCTCAAGGCGGCCGATTTCATGATGACGGACGGCAAGAATGAGGCGGCGCGGCAGGAGATCCGCGATGTCTGGGTCAATGGGGATTTCTCCGGCGCCGACGAGCAGCTGATCCTGTCGCGCTACAGCGAAATCATCCGACCGGACGACATGATTCATCGGCTGGACCGGCTCTTGTGGGACGGCAAGGCGGCCGATGCCGAGCGCATGCTGCCGCGCGTACCGGAGGATTGGCGGCTGCTGGCCGATGCGCGGCTGAAGCTCGCGGCTTCGGTCAAGGGTGCGGAGGGTTATGTCGGCCGCGTGCCGGCCTCGCTCCAGAGTGACCCGGGGCTGATGTTCGAGCGGGAGCGCTGGCGCCGCCGCGCCGGCCAGGATGACGGGGCGCTTGAGATCATCGAGAGCGTCAAGGATCTTGGCCGGCCCGAGGCCTGGTGGCCGGACCGGCAGATCCTGGCGCGCCACCTGCTGCAGGACGGCGATCCGGCCCGCGCCTACAAGCTGATCGCGGCGCATGGGCTGAAGGAAGGCAAGGCGCTGGCCGAGGCCGAATTCACCGCCGGCTGGATCTCGCTGCGCTTCTTCAAGAATCCGCGCCAGGCCTACGATCATTTCATCCGGCTCTATGAGGCCGGCAAGCTGCCGCTGACGCTGTCGCGTGGGGCCTATTGGGCCGGCCGGGCGGCCGAGGCGATCGGTCAGCCCGACACGGCGCTGGGCTGGTACGCGAAGGCGGCGGCCTATACCACGACCTATTACGGCCAGCTGGCCGGCGCCAACTCCAAGGTGCCGCCGCCGAAGCCGGTGCCGGAGCCGAAGGCCAGCGCCAAGGAGACCGACGCGTTCAATCGGCGCGAGCTGGTGCGCGCGGTCCGGCTGCTCGACGCGGTCGGCGAGGAAGAGCGGCTGAAGCCCTTCCTCAACCGGCTGACCGAGTTGGCGCAGAGCCCGGCCGACCACGCGCTCATCGCGGATCTGGCCGAGGAGCTGGGGCGGCCCGATCTGGGCGTGATGGCCGCCAAGAAGGCGAGCTATGCCGGCGTCTCGCTGCTGCGCGCGGGCTATCCGGTGGTGCCGATGCCGCGCAATGCCGGTGCGGAGCAGGCGCTCCTGCTGGCGCTGACCCGGCAGGAAAGCGCCTTCGATGTGCGCGCGGTCTCGGCCGCCGGGGCGCTGGGGTTGATGCAGCTGATGCCCGGCACGGCGAGGCTCATCGCCAAGACGCTCGATCTGCCCTTCGCCGAGCGGCGGCTGACCCAGGATGGCGTCTATAATGTGACGCTGGGCCAGGCCTATCTCGATGACCTCATGACCACTTTCAACGGCTCCTATGTGCTGGCGATCGCCGCCTACAATGCGGGGCCCGCGCGCGTGAAGCAGTGGATCGACCAGTTCGGCGACCCGCGCTCGCCCGATATCGATGCGGTCGATTGGGTCGAGCAGATCCCCTATTCCGAGACCCGCGATTATGTGCAGCGGGTGCTGGAGAATTTGCAGGTCTATCGCCTTCGAATCGGCAATAAGTCTCTGGCCTTCTCGCTGAGTTCAGACCTGCGCCGATAGGATTTCCCTGATGACTGGTTCGAGCGTGCCAACCTTCGAGGATGTGCGGGCAGCATCCGCGCGCATCGCGGGCTATGCCGTGAAGACGCCGCTCTTGAATGCGCCGCTGCTCGACAAGAAGCTGGGCTTCCGGCTCTTCGTGAAGGCCGAATGCCTGCAGCGCACCGGCTCCTTCAAGTTCCGCGGCGCCTTCAATCGGCTGATCCAGCTGGGTCCCGACGAGAGAAAGCGCGGCGTCGTCGCCTTCTCCTCCGGCAATCATGCGCAGGGTGTGGCGGCGGCGGCCGAGCTGCTCGGCATTCCCGCCACGATCGTCATGCCGGCCGACGCGCCGGCGCTCAAGATCGCCAACACCAAAGGCTATGGCGCCAAGGTCGTGACCTACGACCGCTGGACCGAGGATCGCGAGGCGATCGGCCGGCGCTTGAGCGAGGAAAGCGGCGCCACGCTGGTCAAGCCCTATGACGAGTTCGACATCATCGCGGGCCAGGGCACGGTGGGGTTCGAGGCGATCGAGCAGGCGACGGCGGCCGGCATCGCGATCGATGCCTTCGCCGCCAATTCGAGCGGCGGCGGGCTGGTGGCAGGCTGCGCGCTTGCCTTCGCCGCCCTCTCGCCCCGGACCAAGGTCTATTGCGCCGAGCCCGAAGGCTTCGACGACCATGCCCGATCGCTGGCGGCCGGCAAACGCGTCAGCATCGTGCCCGGCGTGCAATCGATCTGCGACGCGCTGCTGGCACCGACACCGGGCGAGCTCACTTTCGCGATCAATCGGGGACTGCTGGCCGGCGGGCTGGTGGCAAGCGACCTCGAGGTCAAGCGCGCCATGGCGGTCGCGTTCCAGGAGCTGAAGCTGGTGGTCGAGCCGGGCGGTGCGGCGGCACTGGCGGCGGCGCTTGAGGGCCGGTTCCCGGGCAGTCCCAGGAACGTCGTGGTGGTGGCGTCCGGCGGTAATGTCGACCCGGCGCTGTTCCGCGAGGCGTTGGAGGCGTAGGCAGCCTCGGGCGTGCAGATCATCGAAGGTTCGCCACTCGGGCTACGCACAGCACGCTTCAGCCTTAAATCGCCAAAATCGGATCTTCGGGTCACACTTTCCCCGATGGTGCATATCGGCGAGCCTGCCTTTTTTCAGCGGGTCTTTGCCGATGCCTTCTCGCATGAAATCGTGCTGGTCGAGGGGTTGCGATCCCCCGTCACCCGCGCGATCACGCGGTCATATCGCTGGCTCGCCAAGTCGACGACACTGAATCTGATCACCCAACCTCGCTATCCGGCGCAAGACCAATCCACGGGCAAGATTGTGCATGCCGACCTGTCGGGCGAAGAGTTCATGGCGATCTGGCGCAAGGTTCCGCTCTGGCAGCGCGGCGCCACCCACGTGGGATCGGCACTGGTCGGCGCCGTCGGCCGATGGTACGGCACCCGCGCCATGCTAGCCGCGAATCTCGGCTTGAATGACCTGCCGAGCCGCAAGGAAACCCTCAGCTTTACCCCCGAATTTCTGGATTTCAATCACGCGATCTCGGGCGCCCGCGATCAGCGCCTGATCGAGCGGCTAGCCGAGCAGCTCGATCGGCCGGATTCGGCCGCGCGGCGCCTGGCTATTGTCTATGGCGCTCATCACATGCGCGCCGTTCTGACCGAGCTTATCGAGCGACGCCGTTTTTATCCCGAACGCAGCGAATGGCTGACGGTCTTCACTCTCTGACCCCGAACGCCGTCAGATCCCCGCAGCCGGATCCACCAGCGGCAGCGCATTCACTTCCGCCCCCGGCTCGACCGTGAGTCCGTCATGGCCGATGCGGGCATGGATGCGGGCAGTGCTGCCGACATAGACCTCGCCGCCGGCGATCTCGCCATGGAGCGTGCCGAAAAGGCTGATCCGGCGAGCGGTCAGCGTGCCGATGACGGTGCCGCTTTGGCCGAGCGTGATCTCGGACGCGGTGACATCGCCATTGACGATGCCGTCGATCTGGACCTGGCCGTGGGAGCGCAGCGACCCGGTGATCTGCAGATCGTGAGCCACCACCGAGAGCTTGCCGGCGCGGCCGAAGGGACGGCGGCGCACGGCAAGCGCCTCCATCAATGCGCTGAGGCTTTGATCACACCGGGTTGGGCGGCGGCATGGAGCACCTTCTCGCCGGCCTCCAGGAATTTTTCCGGGTCCTGCGGCACGCCGTTGACCGTGACCTCGTAATGGACATGCGGCCCGGTGCTGCGGCCCGAGGAGCCCAGGAGCCCGATCTCGCCGCGCTTCACCAGCTTCTGGCCGACATTGACCATGATGCGGTTGAGATGGGCGTATTTCGTGTGGATGCCATTGCCGTGGTCGATCTCGACCATCTTGCCGTAGGCCGCGGCATAGCCCGCGAACACGACCGTACCCGGTGCGGTGGCATAGACCGGCGACTGGTAGGGCGCCGACATGTCGAGGCCGCTATGGAAAGCGCGGCGGCCGTTGATCGGATCCTCGCGCCCGCCGAAGCCGCTTTCGAGATTGTATTTTTCCAAGGGCGCCGTCAGCGGCAGGGCCGCCAGCGCCTTGCGCGCCGTCTCTTCCGCCTTGGGATCGGGCTTGCCGCCGGCCAGCGCCACGAACGGGCCGCCGACGCCGGCCTGGCGCATGCCGAGGCCGTAGGAGCCGAGGAACTTGTCGAGATCGAAGCTCTCGGCGCTGGCGATCTGCTTGGAGTTGGTCAATTCGACATCCGCACCAGACTCGGCAGCGCCGGCGGTCGCGTTGGCGGCGACCTGGCCGACAGTGGGCCCAAGGCCGACCAGAGCCGGCTGCGTCTTGAGCTTCTGCTCGAGCTCCGCCACCTTCTGCTTCAGCTTGTCGCGTTCGCCGGCGATGCTGCGCTCTTCCTTGTCCTTCTCGTCCTCAAGCTCGCCGACGCGGCTCTGCAGCTTGCCTTTCTCGGCCGCCAGCTTCTCCTGGTCGGCCTTCATCTTGTCCTGATCGGCCTTGAGCTTTTTCTGCTCGCCAGTCAGCTTGTCGAGCTGCGCCACCGCGCGCTCATAAAGCGACCGGCTCTCGGCATTCTGATGCGTCGATTGATCGAGATTGGCCTGGAGCTGCTTGATCTTGTCGCTGAGGGTCGCGGCATCGGCGGCAGCCGCGGCCTCGGCCGCGTCGGCGGCATCGCCGCGCGCCTGCCGGTCGGCATCGAGCGCGTGCAGCCGCGCATCCGCAGCCCCGGCGGCTTCCTTGGCCTGGGCCAGTTGCTGCTTGAGCTGTGTCAGCTCCTCGGCAGCGCGGCGATCCTGGGCCGTGAGAATGCCGGCCCCCGCGACGCCGACGCCGGCGAGCGCCAGGGTCACGACACCGGCCTGAAGCAGGCTCGGCAGGGTAAGGTGCGTGATCTTGCCCCGGCTACGGATCAAGATCTGGCGTTCGGGGAAAAGACGCTCCCCAAGCCGCGAAATACTATCGATCATGTTCCCCCTGCGCGGTGAGTCGTCTGCGCCCACAAATCCGGCCATCCGCTTCGGACCAGGCCAGCCTGCCGAACGCCTACGCGCCCTTGCCACGCTCGATACCGTTCCCGGGGACATTGCCGACTGGGCGATCGCGGCTTTGCCGAGCGCCTCAGCGGCCCCCCTCCGGTCAACCCGACCCCAGGTGCGCTACCGAACGGAAAGGACCCTATCGTCTCGACGTCGTCAAAGCAACCCCAAAGGATCGTCCCGTTCGAGTCGCGCCCTTGCCCAGCGAAACCTTGACTTCGCCTCATCGAATCCGCTCGACCTCCGGTTGACTGCCAAATGAACAAGGACTCGACCGCTTAAACTCGCTACATAGTTTGAAATTAACAGATTTTTAACCAAAGAAACTCTGACGTCGATGAGACATCAAGACCGTTCCGATCCGGTTAATTCTAGACCTCCTCTTGGATACTCGGCGCAGCGGGCAAGAATGGCCGAGTCTGTGTTGATCGTCCTTTGACCGGTTGGAGGTATGCCGATGCGCGCGGCGCGCGATCGGCCGCCGGATCGATCGCGACTTCGAACCCGAATCGGCCTCGACTCGGAACCCGGGAGGCCTGCTCGAATTCGGGCGTCGGGATTAAGGGAGCTCTAACCTTCACGGCGCTATGAATGGCAGGGTCCGCTCGGATCGCGGACGGTTTCGGTCGGGCTCAGCCATGTTCCTTTTCATCGGCGTTGGTGTGGTGGTGTTCTGCGTCTTTGGCGGCTATGCGCTGAATGACGGCCATATCCCCGTGCTGTGGCAGCCTTTCGAGTTCATGATCATCCTGGGTGCCGCCCTCGGCGCCTATCTGATCGGCAACCCGAAGTCGGTGCTCTCCGGCATCCTCAAGACGCTGCCCAAGGCCTATAAGGGCCCGAAATACAACAAGGCCGCCTTTACCGAGCTGCTCGTCTTCCTCAACGTCGTCTTCAAGATGGCGAAGTCCAAGGGCGCCATGGCGCTCGAGGCGCATATCGAGAATCCCGAGGAAAGCACGCTCTTCCAGCAATATCCGACCATCCTGCACGACCACCATGCGGTCGAGTTCTTCTCGGACTTCTTCCGCATGCTGATCATGGGGGCGGATAATCCACACGAGATGGAAAATTTGATGGATGCGCGCATCGAGGTGCATCATCACGAGGAGGAGGCGATCTCGTCCTCGGTCCAGGCCATGGCGGACGGCATGCCGGCGCTGGGCATCGTGGCCGCCGTGCTGGGCGTCATCCACACCATGGGCTCGATCACCGAGCCGCCCGAAGTGCTGGGCCATCTCATCGGCGGCGCGCTCGTCGGCACCTTCTTCGGCGTGTTCATGAGCTACGGCTTCCTCGCCCCGCTCGCCAACATCCTGAAATCCGTGTCCGATCAGGAAGCCCGCTACCTAATCTGCATCAAGGGCGGCATCATCGCCTATATGCAGGGCTATGCGCCGATCATGGCGGTCGAGAGTGCGCGCATGATGCTGCAGGCGCAGCAGCAGCCGAGCTTCGCCGACATCGAGCAGGCGATCGACGCGGCACCGGCGGCCTAAATCCGGCAGATTCTGCCGGGCGGCGTTGAGCGCTGTCATATAACTAACTGATATATCTTGGATCCTGAGTGGCACGGCGAGTGCTTTGCTAAGAGCAGAGCCTCTCTTTGGAGCCATTCATGACCACCGCTATCGCCGCGCAATCCACGGCACATTCGAGTGCTTTCTCGGTCAACAAGGCGCTGCAGAACCGCCATGGCAAGGGTCATGTCCAGTTCGCGCTGCCGGCCAGCGCCGGCCAAGCCGCGGCCAATGCCGCACCGCCGCCTGCGCAATCCGCCGCCAAGCCGCCGCCGAGTCCCGGCAACCTGCTGACCCATCCGCTGCTGGCACATATCGCCGGGCAAAGCGCTCAGACAATCAGCTAGACATCTTCCGCGATCCTCTTCGGCTGCTATGATCCTCTCTCGGGGGGTCGAACGGAGGGGATCGAGGGGGCATGGCGAGCGGTACGCCGGAACCGGAACAGCTGAGCCTGCCGGCGATCGACGCGCCCCGCCCGCCCTATGGTGCGGGGCCGGAATCCGCCCGTATCGCCGATCTCCGCGACCGGCTGGCCCGGGCCGAGACGCGCATGACCGACGCCATCGCCCATATCAGGCTGGCCGAGGCGGCGGCCCAGCGACGCCGGCGGCAAGTTCCGATCGCACCCCGCGGCTGGGTCGGCCGACTGGTCGACCGGCTTCTGCTGCGGCCACAGCGGCTGCTCCCCTCGCCCACCCTGCCGCGGCTCAGCATCGTCACGGTGACGGGATCGGGCACCGAGGACGACGCGGCGCGCCGCACGGTCGAGTCGGTCTTGGCGCAATCCTATCCGGCCGCCGAGCTCATTATCGTCGATCTGGCCGAGGAGATAGGGCGCCGGTCGGATTGGTGGCAGCCTTACGAGCGCCACATCGCGGCCCGCATTCCCGCCCCCGGCCAGTCGGTCGAGGCGGGCTTCGCGCTAGGGCTGGCGCGTGCCACCGGCGATCTCCTGACCGTGCTGCTGCCGGGCGACCGGCTGATGCCGGGCGCCCTCGGCCGCGTCGGGTTCGATGCGGCCCGGCACGAGGAAGCGGCGATCCTGGTGGCCGAGCGCGTGGTCGAGAGCGGCGGCTGGCGTTTCGCCGGCGGGCCGGTCGAGCCGGCCTCCCTCACCGCCCCCGCGACCGTGCTGCCGCAGGGCACCTTCGTCCGGCGCCATGAGTTCGATCTCGCCGGCGGGCTCGATGTCGCCTTCGGCGGCATGCCGGCGCCCGCCCTCTGGCCCCGGCTGCTGAAGCTTCATGCCGCCCGCATCCTGCCGGGCCACGCGGTGCTGCTGCCGATCTCGCCGCTGCCGGCGGAGCGCGAGCTGCCGCTCTATGCCGTGACGGCGTCGCTTTGGCGGCAGACGATGCGGCGGCTCAGGCGCCGCTGGCGCCTCAGCTTTCCGGCCGGCGAGGCGGGCCCGCTGCCGATCAACAATGATGCCGTACCGCCGCTCATCGCCATGCGCTGCCCGGTTTCGGACAAGCTGCCGCTGGCGCTCCTCTTCTCGAGCCCCGACACGCGCTTCGGCGAGGCCGGCCTCAGCGAGATCTGGTATCACCGCGACAGCCATTGCGCCGCGATCGGCCCGCCGCTTGGCCCGGCCGAGCGGCAGCGGCTGGCGCAGCGGGAATCCCACGCCGAGGACCGGCTGATCGAGCCGGACCCGACGGCACCGAGCCCGTTCCGCGGCTGGCGCAGCCCCTTGAGCGCGCTCGGATGGCTGCGCGATATCGGCCTGCCGCCGATGCTCGACCGCTGGCTGGTGCGCTGGCACGATCCGACCGAGGGCGAGCTCAGGCGCATGCTGAAGGGCTTTCTGCCCGCCGGCGGGAAGGCACCGCGGGTCCTGGAGATCGACTGCATGGCGGGCGGCCTGCTCGACCGGTTCGCCGCCGAAGGCTGGCGCTGTGCCGGGACCAGTTCGGACATGGCGGGCTTGGCCGAGGCGCGCGCCCGCGGCCATGAGGTCTGGGCGGCCGATCCGATCGATCTCTTGCGCGCGATCCCGCCCGAGCGGCGTTTCGATGTCGTGTTCCTGAGCCAGGTGCTGGAGCGGCAGGCGGAGCCCTTGACCGTGCTGCAGCGGGCGGCACGGCTGGTCGAGCCGGGCGGCGTGCTGGTGCTGAGCACGGCTAATCTCGATTCCGCCCAGATCGATTGCTTCGGGCCGGCCTGGGCGCATTGGCATCCGCCTTATCATCGCTTCCTGCTGTCGCGCCGGACGGTGACGCAGATGGCGGCGGCGAGCGGGCTCGAGCTGGCGCGCTGCCGCAGCTTTTCGCACCCTTATTGGACCTGGCTGAGCCTGAGGCTGAGCGATTACGGCCTTGCCGCGGCCGTGCCGCACGGCATCGCCCCCGATCCGCCGACCGCAGCGCGCGCGTCCACCTTGGCGCTGGCGAGCCGCCTCTTTTATGATTGGCGCGGGCGCGGCGACTATTTCTATGCGGTGCTGCGGCCGGCGGGGACGCGGCCCGTGAGTGCGCGAAGATGAGCGAAACCCGGCCGCGCATCACGCTGGTCTCGCCCTCCTACAATAGGGGGCGCTTCGCCGAGCGCACGCTGGTCTCGGTGCTGGGGCAGCGCTATCCGCGGCTCGAATTCATCATCATGGATGGCGGCTCGAGCGACGGCACGACGGAGATCCTGCGCCGCTATCGCCGCCATCTGGCCTATCTCGAATCGCAGCCGGAGCCCAGCACCGCCGCCGCGGTCGAGCGCGGGCTGGCGCGCGCCAATGGCGAGATCCTGGCCGTGCTCGGCATGGGCGATCTCTTGGCACCTTCGGTCTTCGATTTCGTCGCTTGGTATTTCCGGGCGCATCCGAAAATCGACATGATCTACAGCCACCGGCTGCTGATCGACGAGGCGGACCGGGTCGTGGGCCATGTCATGCTGCCGCCGCACCGCAATGCCGCGATGCGCCGGCATCCGCTGATCCCGACCGAGACCGCCTTCTTCCGCCGCAGCCTCTATGAGCAGGCCGGCGGGCTCGATGTGCTGCTGCAGGCGGCCTCGAGCTTCGAGCTTTATGCGCGCTTCATGGCGATCGGCACGCTCCATCGCGTCGACCGGTTCCTGGCCGCCCATCGGGTGCTGCCGGCCTCGCGCGCATCGCACCGGCTCGACGCGGTCGGGGCCGAGGAGGTGGCGCAGATCCGGGCCGAGCACGGATCCGGGCAGGGCGGCCCGTGGCGGGAATTTCAAGAGTGGCGGCTGATGCAGGGCATCGCCTGGCGGAGCGACCGGTTTGCCCGTTCGGGCGAATACCGGCCGGGCGCATGGCCCGGCCTGGGCTATAGTTATGACAAGGTTTGGGCCGAAACCTTGACCAACCCACGCGATAGCGGTTTCTAGGCTGTTCGCATCCCCTCGAAGGACTCTTGCAAATTGCCAGGCAAAATTCCTGGCATCGGGCAATCTGTCAGACGGACCAGCGCTTTACGCGGCAGTGCCGACGCGGCGATAGGCGCGGGTCTGGAAAGGCTGGCCGCAGCGCGCCGCCTCGATCACCGCGGCATGGCGGGCCACACTTTCCGGCAGGGCGGTGACGCCATTGACATAACGCGCGATCGTGGCGCGTTTGCGGCCAAGCTGTTCCGCCGCGGCCGTGAGCGACAAATTCATGCGGCGCATCCACAGCGCCAGATCTTCCGCGGTCCGAATATCGTTAAGCGACATCAAAAAATCCTCGCAAACATCGGGCGCCCCCACCCGAGCCCGTCGAACATATGTTCGGCACCGGAAATACGCTGCAAAGCGCTTGCCAGTTTTTCGCCGTGCCGCGTCACTTCGCCATATCGTTGCAACCATGCTGCAATCCTCTTCGTGTTAGAGCTTTATCAACCATATTTGCCGAGGTTTGAGGTCGATTCGGCGGGGGTTTGCGGCGGCGCGCAGGCAGGGTCGAGCCGTCGCGGAAGGAGCTCGAAATCGTGCCTGGCTATGACCATCGAGACGTGCTGACGGTCGGGCGAACATGGACGCCGGCCGAGACGTTGCAAGAGGTCGAGACGGCCCTCGAGGCCGCCCTCGGCCGTCACGAAATCGCGCTGGCGCGGCTGCGCCGGTCGCTGCCCTGGCCCTCGGCCGCGGAGGTGCGGGAGCTCGAGGCGGCCGAGCAGGAGCTGCGCACCGTCCAGGCCCGGCGCGACACGCTGCGTCGCTAAGCTTTCCCCCGGAGAGCGGCTCGGCTACTGATGGCGAAATTTCGCCATCGGGACGCCTCCTATGTCTTCATCCCATTCTGCCCGCTCCACCGCCGAGCTGTCCGGCCTTCTTGACCGACTGGGCGTCGACGCCGCCGCCCTGTCCGCCGGTTCCCTCGAAGCGCGCTCGCCGATCGACGGCGCCGTGCTGGCATTCCTCGCAGAAGCGGATGCGGCCGAGGCCAAAGCCGCGATCGGCCGCGCTCATGACGCCTTCCAGGCCTGGCGGCTGGTGCCGGCGCCGCGCCGGGGCGAACTGATCCGCCTGTTCGGCGAGGAGCTGCGCGCCAACAAGGACGCGCTCGGCCGGCTTGTCACTCTCGAAGCCGGGAAGATCGTCCAGGAAGGGCTGGGCGAGGTCCAGGAGATGATCGATATCTGCGACTTTGCGGTCGGGCTGTCGCGCCAGCTCTATGGGTTGACCATCGCGACCGAACGGCCAGGCCATGCGATGCGCGAGACCTGGCACCCGCTGGGCGTGGTCGGCATCATCAGCGCCTTCAATTTCCCGGTCGCGGTCTGGGCATGGAACGCGGCCTTGGCGCTGGTGTGTGGCGACAGCGTGGTGTGGAAGCCGTCGGAGAAGACGCCGCTGACCGCACTCGCGACCCAGGCGCTGTTCGAGCGCGCCGCCCAGCGTTTCGGCGCCGCCCCACCCAACCTCTCGACATTGCTGATCGGCGGGCGTGCCGCCGGCGAGGCGCTGGTGGACGATCCGCGCGTGCCGCTCATCTCCGCCACCGGCTCGACCCGGATGGGGGCGGAGGTCGGCCCGCGCCTCGCCCGGCGTTTCGGGCGCAGCCTCTTGGAGCTGGGCGGCAATAACGGCATGATCGTGGCGCCCTCGGCCGATCTCGATCTCGCCATCCGCGCCATCCTGTTCGCGGCGGTCGGCACGGCCGGCCAGCGCTGCACCAGCCTGAGACGCCTCTTCGTCCATGACACCATCTATGAGGCCCTGGTGCCGCGCCTCAAGCGCGCCTATGGCTCGGTCCCGGTCGGCAGCCCGCTCGAGGCGGGCACGCTGGTGGGGCCGCTGATCGATCGGGCGAGCTTCGACGGCATGGGGCGCGCGCTGACGGCCGCCGCCGAGGCCGGTGGCATCATCACGGGCGGCGAGCGCGTGCTGGAAGCACAATTCCCCGACGCCTATTACGTCCGTCCGGCGCTGATCGAGATGCCGGGTCAGAGCGATGTCGTCTGCCGCGAGACCTTCGCCCCCATTCTCTATGTCATGCGCTATCGCACGCTCGAGGACGCGATCGGGTTGCACAATGCGGTGCCACAGGGCTTGAGCAGCTCGATCTTCACGACCGACCTCCGCGAAGCCGAACTGTTCATGTCGGCCGTCGGCAGCGATTGCGGCATCGTCAATGTGAATATCGGCCCGTCGGGTGCCGAGATCGGCGGCGCCTTCGGCGGCGAGAAGGAAACCGGCGGCGGCCGGGAGTCAGGCTCCGACAGCTGGAGGGCCTATATGCGGCGGGCGACGAACACGGTGAACTACTCGCGCGAGCTGCCGCTGGCCCAGGGGATCAAGTTCGAGGTCGAGGGGTAGGAGGTCGGCGTCTGGCCTGGCGATAGCGCGCGAGGTCTCTCAGACTTTCGATCTGCGACCAAGTGCGGCGATTGCTGGGCGGGAACTCAGGTGCCATGCTGGCAAGCGCATGAAATGAGGTAGCCCGTGCCCGACGATCAAGCGCCCGCTCGTCAACCGCGGCATCCCGGCTCCGGCCGTCGTACCGCGCGGTCGGTTCCGAAGGGACGGCAGGTCGATCCGGCGGCGGCGGAAGAGATCGGAACGCTGCTCGGCGCGATGCCGCGCCAGCGCGATCTGCTGATCGAATATCTGCATCTGATCCAGGACAAGTTCGGCCATATCTCGGTGCAGCATATGGCGGCACTCAGCGCCGAGCTCCGGCTGGCCCAGGCCGAGATCTATGAAGTCGCGAGTTTCTACGCGCATTTCGACCTTGTGCATGAGGATGAGACGCCGCCGCCCGCCGTCACCATCCGCGTTTGCGACAGCCTGTCCTGTGCGCTGGCCGGCGCCGAGGCGCTGCTGAGCGCGCTGAGCAGCGCGGCGGGTCCGGATGTTCGTGTCGTGCGCGCGCCCTGCGTGGGGCGGTGCGATACCGCCCCGATCGCCGAGGTCGGGCATTACTATGTCGACCATGCCGAGCAGGATTCCGTGCTGCAGGCCGTGGCCGCGCACCGGCATGACCCCGAGATCCCCGCCCATATCGATCTCGACGCCTATCGCGCCGCCGGCGGCTATGCGCTGCTGGCGCGGCTGCGCGCGGGCGAGATCACCGGCGAGCAGATCATCGACGCGCTCGACAAGGCCGGGCTGCGCGGGTGCGGCGGGGCCGGCTTTCCGACGGCCAAGAAATGGCGGTCGGTCCTGGGCGTGCCCGGGCCGCGGCTGATGGCGGTCAATGCCGACGAGGGCGAACCGGGCACGTTCAAGGACCGGTATTTCCTCGAAACGGATCCGCACCGCGTGCTCGAAGGCATGCTGATCGGCGCCATCGTCGCCGAGGCGAGCGACATCTATTTCTATCTGCGCGACGAGTACGCGGCGTCGCGCGCCGTGCTGGGCCGGGAGATCGCCAAGCTCGAAGCGGCCGGCCTGACCGGCGGCATTCGCGTGCATCTCCGGCGCGGTGCCGGCGCCTATATCTGCGGCGAAGAATCCGCGATGATCGAGAGCATCGAAGGCAAGCGCGGCCTGCCGCGCCACAAGCCGCCGCTGCCGTTTCAGGTCGGCATCTTCGGCCGCCCGTCGCTCATCAACAATGTCGAGACGTTGTACTGGATCCGCGACCTGGTCGAGCGCGGCCCGGACTGGTGGCTGGGCCAGGGACGCAATGGGCGCAAGGGGCTGCACACCTATTCGGTGTCGGGGCGCGTTGCCGATCCGGGTGTCAAGATTACGCCGGCCGGCGTCACCGTGCGTGAGCTGATCGAGGAATATTGCGGCGGCATGCTGCCCGGCCATCAATTCAAGGCCTATCTGCCGGGTGGCGCTTCCGGCGGCATCCTGCCGGCGTCGCTCGGCAACGTCCCGCTCGATTTCGGCACGCTGGAGCCGCATGGCGCCTTCATCGGGTCCGCGGCGGTCGTCGTGCTGTCCGACCAGGACGACATGCGCGAGGCCGCACTCAATGTGATGCGGTTCTTCGAGGATGAAAGCTGCGGCCAATGCACGCCCTGCCGGGCCGGGACGGAGAAAGCGGTCAAGCTGATGGAGCAGAAGGGCTGGGATAAGGATCTTCTCTCGGAGCTGTCGAGTGCGATGCGTGACGCGTCGATCTGCGGGCTCGGCCAGGCGGCACCCAATCCTCTCCTCACCGTCATCAAGTATTTTCCGAACGAGGTCGGCCTGGCGGCTGAAGGAACCGTGCCATGAGCGATGCCATCCATTTCAGCATCGACGGCAAGCCGGTCACGGCTGGGCCTGACGAGACGATCTGGCAGGTCGCGAACCGCGCGGGATTGACCATTCCCCATCTCTGCTACGCGCCGGAGCCGGATTACCGCCCCGACGGCAATTGCCGCGCCTGCATGGTCGAGATCAAAGGCGAGCGCGTGCTGCAAGCATCCTGCCTGCGCAAGCCGACCGAGGGCATGGAAGTCGGCGTCGAGACCGCACGCGCGCAAGCGTCGCGCCGCATGGTGTTCGAGCTGCTGATGGCCGACCAGCCGCCGCGCGCGGCGGCGCATGATCCGGACTCGAAATTCTGGCAATGGGCCGACCGGCTGGCACTGAGCGACAGCCGGTTTCCGGCCGGGCACAAGCCGGCATCGGACACGAGCCATCCGGCGAT
The DNA here is from genome assembly GCA_963762435.1 of uncultured Alphaproteobacteria bacterium. Lineage (GTDB taxonomy): Bacteria > Pseudomonadota > Alphaproteobacteria > ATCC43930 > CGMCC-115725 > JAXDMU01. The sequence continues at coordinate 451,999 of CAVXLN010000003.1, forward strand.
GGCGGTCAATCTCGACGCCTGCATCAATTGCACCCTGTGCGTCCGCGCCTGCCGCGAGGTCCAGGTCAATGACGTGATCGGCATGGCCGGACGCGGTCATGGCGCCAAGATCGTCTTCGACATGGACGATCCGATGGGTCAGAGCACCTGCGTCGCCTGCGGCGAGTGCGTCCAGGCCTGCCCGACCGGCGCCTTGATGCCGGCCACCGTGGTCGACGAGCAGCAAGTCCGCACCGGATGGGCCGATCGCGAAGTCGACAGCCTCTGCCCGTTCTGCGGCGTCGGCTGCCAACTGACCTATCATATCAAGGATGACAAGATCCTCTATGTGAACGGCCGCGACGGTCCGGCCAATCACCAGCGTCTCTGCGTCAAGGGGCGCTTCGGCTACGACTATGTCGATCACCCCGACCGGCTGACGCAGCCGCTGATCCGCAAGGACGGTGTCGCGAAATCCGCCGATGACGAGATCGATCCGGCCAATCCCTGGACCCATTTCCGGCCGGCGACCTGGGACGAGGCGATGGCGCGGGCGGCGGACGGGCTGCGCGAGATCCGCGACCGCAAGGGCGGCGCCGGGCTCGCGGGATTCGGCTCGGCCAAGGGCTCGAACGAGGAGGCCTATCTCTTCCAGAAGCTCGTGCGCACCGGCTTCAACACCAACAATGTCGATCACTGCACGCGGCTCTGCCACGCCTCTTCGGTGGCGGCCCTCTTCGAGGGGATCGGTTCGGGTGCCGTGACCGCCCCCTTCTCGGCAGCCCTCGATGCCGAGGTCATCATCGTGATCGGCGCCAATCCGACGCAGAACCACCCGGTCGCCGCGACCTACATCAAGAACGCGGCGAAGCGGGGGGCGACGCTGATCGTCATCGACCCGCGCGGACAGACCTTGTCGCGCCACGCCACATATGACGTGCGGTTCAAGCCCGGCAGCGACGTGGCGCTGCTGAATGCGCTGCTGCACACGATCATCACCGAAGACCTGACCGACAAGCAGTACATCGCGGGATTCACCGAGGGTTTTCCGGATCTGGCTGAGCGGATCAAAGGCTTCTCGCCGGACGCGATGGAGCCGGTCTGCGGCGTCAAGGCCGAGACGATCCGGTCGATCGCCCGGACTTATGCCACCTCGCGCGCCTCGATCATCTTCTGGGGCATGGGCATCTCGCAGCATGTCCATGGCACCGACAATTCGCGCTGCCTGATCGCGCTGGCACTCGTCACCGGCCAGGTCGGCCGGCCTGGCACCGGGCTGCATCCGCTGCGCGGTCAGAACAACGTCCAGGGTGCGTCGGATGCCGGGCTCATCCCGATGTTCTTCCCGGACTACCGGCCAGTCGAGCTGGCCGAGGCGCATGATTTCTTCGAGCAGAAATGGGGCACGGCGATCGATCCGAAGCGCGGGTTGACCGTCGTCGAGATCATGACGGCGATCCATGCCGGCCAGATCGAAGGCATGTATATCATGGGCGAGAACCCGGCCATGTCGGACCCGGACGTGCAGCACGCCCGCGCGGCACTCGCCAAGCTCAAGCATCTGGTCGTGCAGGATATTTTCCTGACCGAGACGGCGTGGCACGCCGATGTCGTGCTGCCGGCCTCGGCCTTCCCGGAAAAGACCGGCAGCTTCACCAACACCGACCGGCGGGTTCAGCTCGGCCGCGCGGCCCTGCCGCTGCCCGGCGAGGCGCGGCCGGATCTCGAGATCATTCAGGATCTCGCCAATCGGCTTGGCTGCAACTGGTCCTATCCCGATGTCGGTGCTGTCTATACCGAGATGGCCTCGACCATGCCCTCGCTCGACGGGATCAGCTGGGACCGGCTGGTGCGCGAAGGGGCGGTGACCTATCCGACCGACGGTGCGGACAAACCCGGCAACGAGATCATCTTCAGCACCGGCTTCCCGACCAAGAGCGGCCGCGGCAAGATCGTCCCGGCCAATGTCCTGCCGCCCGACGAGCTGCCCGACGAGGCGTATCCCTATGTGCTGTCGACCGGCCGCGTGCTGGAGCATTGGCATACCGGCGCCATGACGCGGCGATCGAGCGTGCTGGACGATCTCGAGCCGGAGGCGGTGGCATTCATGGCGCCGCGCGAGCTCAAGAAGCTCGGCGTGGCGCCCGGCGGCATGCTGCGTGTCTCGACCCGCCGAGGTGCGATCGAGCTCAAGGCACGGGCCGATAGCGACGTGCCGCAGGGAATGGTTTTCATTCCCTTCTGCTATGCCGAGGCCGCGGCCAATCTGCTGACCAATCCGGCGCTCGACCCCTTCGGCAAGATCCCGGAATTCAAATTCTGCGCGGCCCTGGTCGAGCCGGCGCGGCAGGTCGCCGATGCGGCGGAATAAGCCGGCACATGGCACAGCTGTCGGATGATTGCTTCGCCTTCGGCGGCGCTTTACTGCCGATCGACGAGGCGCGCCGGCTGATCGCCGAGCGCGTCGCAATGATCGCCGGTGTCGAGACGGTCAGTCTGGCTGAGGCCGATGGAAGGACGCTGGCCGAAGCGGCGATGGCGGCGATCGATGTGCCGGGTTTCACCAATTCCGCCGTCGATGGCTACGCGGTTCGGTTCGACGATCTGTCGCCCGATACCGAGACCCGGCTCATGCGCGAAGGCCGCATCGCCGCCGGCAGCGTGTCCGCCGGCCCGCTGACCGCCGGCCGGACCGCGCGCATCTTTACCGGTGCCGCCATGCCGGCGGGTGCCGACACCGTGATCATGCAGGAAGATTGCCAGGATGACGGCAGCATTGTCGTCATTCGGCCGGGCATCCGGCGCGGCGCCAATCGCCGGCTGGCGGGAGAGGACATCGCCGCCGGCAGTATCGCGCTGACCGCCGGCCGCCGTCTGGGGCCGGCCGAGCTGGGACTGCTGGCGGCACTCGGTTACGCCACGCTGCCGGTGCGACAGCACCTGTCGGTTGCCCTGTTCTCGACCGGCGACGAGCTGCGTGAACCGGGCGCCACGCTGGCGCCCGGCCAGATTTACGATGCGAACCAATTCATGCTGGCAGGATTGCTGGCGCGCGCCGGGGTTCGCGTCTCGGATGGCGGCATCCTGCCCGACCAGCCGGCGGCATTGGCCGAAGCGCTGGTCGATGCGGCGGCAAGGCACGATTTGATCGTGACATCGGGCGGCGTGTCGGCCGGCGAGGAAGACCATGTCCGCACTGTCATCGCGGCGCATGGGTCGATCTTCTTCTGGCGCCTGGCGATCAAGCCCGGCCGGCCCGTGGCGATGGGCCAGATCGGCCGGACACCATTGATCGGGCTGCCCGGCAACCCCGTGGCGGCGCTCGTTACCTTCGTCACTGTGGCGCGGCCGCTGATCGAGGCCATGACCGGCACGCTGCCGCGCGTGCCGCTGCGTTTCCCGGCCGTCAGCGGGTTCTCCTACCGCAAGAAGCGGGACCGGCGCGAATATGTCCGCGTCTCGCTGGAGCCCGGCGAGGACGGGCGGGCGCGGCTCCGGCGCTTCCCGAAGGAAGGGGCCGGCATCCTGACCTCGCTCACGGAAACGGACGGGCTGGCCGAGCTGCCCGAGGCGCTGACGCAGCTCGAACCGGGGATGATCGTGGATTTCATTCCATATAGTGAGATGCTGTGAGGGCGGGCTAGGCCGGCTCAAGAGTGCCCTTGTAGGCGACGATCAATCCGACGAACGGGGCGGAAATCTCGACATCGAAAGCGAACTTCCCTTGTTGCTCCGTCTCGAAGCTCGATCCGCCGGGCAGCAGGAAGGCGGGCATGGGAATGCCGAGCAGCGACCATCGCCGCGGAATAAGGAAAAGCCGGTGGCCTTCGGCCACGAGCGCCAGGGCGACGGCGGCAACGCCGAAACGCTCGACCAGCAGATACTGATTCCGCCCGGTGCCGAAAGATTGCACCGAGGAGAAGCTCTTGCCAGCGAAGCTTCGCGTCCATCGTTCGGCGCCGCTTGCATCCGGCGTGAACGTGACCGTGACCGGCACCTCGGGTGCTGCCCTCGGAAAACCGATGAGCGCCGCGATGATACGGCCCGTGATGCCGCTGCCGCGCCGCACTGCCGCCTGGCCCGCCCAGCGCCGGATCGTCGTACTGCCATGCAGCTCCTGCAGGCGCTGCGGCAGGGTCGCTAAGGCCGAGCCCAGTATCCGGCGATAGAGCGATGCACCTGGTTCGTCGCTGCGAAAGCCCATATGGATCGCTCGGCCGCGAAACAGAGAATCATAGTCGGCGAGCTCGAGCGCGCGGACGCCTGATCGCGCGCCCGGCTCGGGACGAATGCCGGCCAGCAATCGGCGAATGAGGGCCTCGATCGCCATCGATGGGATGTAGGGCCCATCGTCGCCTTCGGCCACGAGGTGCCAGCTCCGCTCGGTCTCCTTGGCGTCAGCGGTGCCGCGGGCGCGAACGAGCATGCCACCGCGATGCCCGCCAAACCGCATCCAATTGAGGACCACGTAGAAGAGACGCGAAAACGGCACCAGCGACGGCAGGCCAAGCGAGGCGCGCGCCTTGGCCAGGAGATTCAAGACTCTATGCAGGATCTCCGGCACTGGTCCCGCCCCCATCCAGATATCGGTCATCGCCTCATGCTCGGGCGGGATGACCCGCAGATCCGGCACATCCACCAGCGAGAAATGGATGTTCCGAAGCGGCAGGCGGCCGGGCACCGCGATGGTGAAGCGCCGGCTTTCGGCCAGACCGATCCCGGAGACCTCGCTACCGCCCCGCCGTAGCTTCACGGGGGCGCCGGCATAGCCGACCACGGCGCGCATGACGTTGAGGCCGATCCCCGCGAAGGGCGATGGGGCGATGCCGCCTTCGACCGTGACGATGGTCATCGTCTTGGCCATCTCGCGCAGCACTGCCGCAGTCAGCACGGGAAAGCTGCTGACACCCGCAAGCACGAACACGCCGGCGGCCTTCGCCTGCGCGTCGAACTGCGCCACGCCGAAGACGAAATCGGCGGCGTCCGCGAAGTCTAGATAATCGATATGGGCGACGATACAGGCGGCGATCACCTGGTAGCGGCTGGCGCCGTAATCCTGGAACGGCCCGGAGGCATCGACGACCAGATCGGGTCGTTGTGCCCGCAAGCTCGCTTCGATGTCACGTCGATCGAGTGCCAGCGCAGAGACCCGCGCTCGCCCATGATAGCGCGCGCAGAACGCCTCGGCGCGGGACAGGTTGCGGCCACAAATGACCAGTTCGAGCTCGGGAAGATCGGACAGCAGCTCCGCGAGACGCCCGCCGAACACGCCATAGCCGCCGAGGATCAAGACCTTCACGGTACCGGCACTCGCCAGTGGTTGACGAGCCCAACTCCTAGCCCAATTCAACCAGCACTATCAAGCCGCCGACAGCGTCTCCCCCGCCACCGGTTCCGTCCGCCGCCGCTTGCGCGCGGCGCCGAGTGCTTCGAGGAAGCTCTCCCGCCAGGTCGAGATGGTGTTGGCGCTGATCACCTGCATCATCTCCTGCCAGCGCTGGCTGCGTTCCTCGAGCGGCATGGAAAGTGCGTGGCGGATCGCCTGGGCGAGCTCGTCGATGTCGAGCGGGTTGACCTGGAGCGCCGATTTGAGCTCGTGCGCCGCACCGGCCAGGCTCGACAGCACGAGCACGCCCGGATCTTCCGGGTTTTGGGCCGCCACATATTCCTTGGCGACGAGGTTCATGCCGTCGCGGAAGGGCGTCACCAGCGCCACCGCGGCCTGGCGGTAGAACGCCGCAAGCGCCGGGCGCGGGAAACTGCGGTTGAGATAGCGGATCGGCGTCCAGTCGAACTCCGCGAAGCGGCCATTGATGCGGCCGGCCGCCGATTCGAGCTCGCGCCGGAGCTGGCGATAGGGGCCGACCTCGCCGCGCGAATGCGGCGTGATCTGGAGATAGCTGAACTTGCCGCGCCATTCGGGCGCCGTCTCGAGCAGCCGGCAGATCGCGTCGAACCGGTTCGGGATGCCCTTGCTGTAATCGAGCCGGTCGACGCCCAGCACGAGCTGGCGGCCGCCGAGGCTGTCGGTCAGGCGCCGCGCATTGACCGAATTATCAGCGCGCTCGGCGAGCTCGACGAAAGTCTCGGTATCGATGCCGATCGGAAAGGCGCCGGCACGCGGCCCGACCGTGCGGGGCCCGAGGAAATCGAGCGAGCGGAAGGAGGCCACCGCCTCCTCCGTCTGGAAACCCACGAGATCGTAATCGGCGAAGCCCGCGAGCAAGGTCCGGTAATGCGGCAGGGCCCGGAACACCTCGATCGGCGGGAAGGGCGTGTGCAGGAAGAAGCCGATCGCCTCGGTGACGCCGAGCTTCCGGAGCTCGGAGGCCAGCGGGATCAGATGATAATCATGCACCCAGATGCGGTCGCCGGGTTTCAGAAGCGGCTTGAGCAGCCGCGCGAAGGCGGCATTGACGCGCTGATAGGCCTCGAACTCGGCATTGTGATACTCGATGAGGCCGAGCCGGAAATGCAGCAGCGGCCACAGCGTGGCATTGGCGTAGCCCAGATAATATTGATCGTGATCCTGTTGGCCGAGATCGACCGTCGCATAGGTGACCTTGCCGACTTCCCGGATCTTGGGCTCGCTTGCGGTCTCCTTGGCGATATCGCCGCTCCAGCCGAACCAGATGCCGCCGTGATGATCGAGCGCCTCGCGCATCGCCACCGCCAAGCCGCCTGCCCGCGTTTGCCGGGCCGACGGCGACGCCACCCGGTTCGAAACCACTACCAGCCGCGCCAAGACGCTTACTCCTGCTCCCCGGCCGCCCGTCCGCTTTGCGCCGGCCGGCGTCTTCACTCAATGAATCCAGGGGATTGAGCCCTGGCCCTGCCGAACCAACAGCGCGGGGGGCGGGAAGTTGCATGTCATCGGTGGCCGCCGCACCGCCACGCGCTGGGTCTAGAGCCGGGCGAGGGACGCCTGCAGCCATCCGCGTGCTGCGGCCGGATCGTCGAGAAAGGCCTCGGCCTTGCTGCCGGCGCGGACGCCGCCGACGCGGATGGCGTGGCCGCCTTGGAGAAGCGATGCTTCGAAACCGTCCTCATCGGTCCAGTCGTCGCCGAGATAGCAGGGCACGCGGCCCGCAAAAGGCGGCGCCGCCATGAAGCGGTCGAGCGCCGCCCCCTTATGGACACCGCGCGGCCTGAGCTCGAGCACGCGCCGGCCGCGCAGCAGCTCGAACCCTTGGCCGCCCATGTACTCGAGGCTTTCGGCGAGGCGTGCCTCGTCCGCGGTCGAGGGTTGGTAATGGAGTGCCAAACTCATGCCCTTGTCCTCGAGCCTGAGGTCGGGCCGACCGGCGGCGAGGGCCGCGAGTTGGGTGCGCAGAGTGTCGAGCCCCTGCGGTATCGGCAGCCGGACCGGCGCCTTTCCGGGAAATTGCCACTCGGCGCCATGCTGCCCGGCCATGGGCAAGGCCAGGTCGCGGGTAAGCCGCGCGATCGAGTCGAGCGACCTGCCGCTGACGAGGGCGACGGCACCGCCAAGCGCCGCGGCCAGATCCAGCAGCAGAGTGCGCAGTGCGTCCGGAAAATCGACAGCGTCCGGATCGTCGGCGAATTCGGCCAGCGTGCCGTCGATATCGAGAAACAGAGCCGTGCTGCGATCGAGCACCGGCAACTCTCCAGGCAAAGGGCTCTCCCGTTCCATGATCCCGGCCGCTAACGCCGAGCATGGCACGATGTCCTCGTTCCGCTCGGACGCGAAATGCTCTAGAAGGCGCCGCCATGAAGGATGATGCGACGCGCGCAGCCCGGCTCAGGCGGCACCTTGCGGCGATGTTGGAGAATTGGGCGAGTGCCGGCTGGGACGGCGCCCGATCGGGATTCCACGAGAAGCTCGATCAGGATCTGCGGCCGGTGCCGAGCACGCAGCGGCGGCTTTTGACCTGCGCGCGCCAGCTCTATTTCTGGAGCCGCGGGCCGGCACTCGCCGGCTTGGCACCACGGCGGGACATGGCGGATGCCGCCTTTGCCTGCCTCACCGAGCGATTCCGCGACAGGCAGGATGGCGGCTTCTGGTTCAGCACCGATCTCGAGGGCAGGCCGCTCGATCGGCGCAAGGATCTCTATGGCCACGCCTTCGTGCTGTTCGCGCTTGCCCATTATCACGGTGCTTTCGGCGTGCCGGCAGCGCTTGAGCTGACGCGCGAGACCGATGCGCTGCTGCATCGGCGTCTGGCCGTGCCGGGCGGCTGGCTCGCTTCCTCGGCCGATCCGGATTGGTGCCGCCCCGATCCGGCACTCGCCCAGAATCCACATATGCATCTCTTCGAGGCCTATCTGGCGCTGGCCGCGGTCGACGCCGATCCCGCTTGGCGCGAGCGGGCCGCGGCGATGCGAAGCCTGTTCGATGAGCGACTGTTCGATGCCGGCACCGGCGTGCTGGGCGAGTTCCAGGCCGATACCGCGGATGGTCAGATCATCGAGCCCGGGCATCATTTCGAATGGTGCTGGCTGCTGCATATCGAAGCGGAGCTTACGGGCGCGCCGCTCGATCCCGCCGCTGGGCGTCTGTTCGACTGGGCGATTCGGCACGGCATCGATCCAGCCCATGGCGGCATCTATGACCGGGTCGACCGGGCCGGCCGCGTGCTGGAGCCGGCCAAGCGGATCTGGCCGCTGCTGGAGGCAATCAAGGCGCAGGCGGCGCGCACGCGCCATGGCGGCGACCCGGCCGAAATGCGGCGCTCACTCGACTTCCTGAGCACGCATTATCTGCTGCCGGATGGGCGTTGGCATGAATCGCTCGGCCAAGATCTCGTGCCGAACCGCACGGAGATGCCGGGCACCACGCCCTATCACTGGCTGATGACGATCGCGGAAGTGCTGCCGATCCTCGACGGTGGCTAAAAGAGAGTGGGCGGAATCCTGCCCGCCAGCGGGCGGGACGCCCGCTCCATTCGAAGACTTCATTCGAGTTCCTAAGCCAGCTCCTTCGACAACGTCTGCAGCTCGGTCACGAGCGTCGCGAACACCGTGACCGGCAGGAAGTCGTTGCCGTCGAGCTTCTTGAGGAACGGGTGCTGCTCCACGAACGCCGCGTATTCCTTGATGATCTTCTGCGCTTCCGCCTTGAGCTGGGCCATGGCGTCGGTGTCGGCGCCGCTCAGCGCCCGGTCGAGCGTGGTTTCGAGGCGATCGTCGAGCCCTGCCATGATGCTGTCGAACTTGCCGATCTCGGCATTGAGCGCCGGGAAATCGGCCTCGTTCGCCAGCACCTCGCGCAGCCTGGCCTGCAGGCCGCCGACGGCCGCCCGCGCATTGTTGCGGGCATTGCCCCAGCTGAGCCGCGCCTTGCGGAAGGCCATGGTGAGCGGGCCCAGCCCCTTGGCGATCTCCTTCGCCGCCTCGCCGGCGCGCTGCTGGCCCGCCGTCGGCTCGAGGCCGGCACCGAGCTCGACGCCGAGCACGCGCGTGACCCAGTCGGCTTTCGCCGCGAGATCAGGGGCACTCATGGCGCACCGCCCTGGAGCGCCGGCAGGCCGCGCCGCCGGATCTCGGCCTGCGCCTGCAGCACATCGGCGTAATCGCGCATGCCGGCAGCCGGGTTGTCGTCGCTATCGAGTGGCCGATAGGCCTTGAGCGCGTCGATCAGCTCGTCGAGGGCCGCACGCGCCGCCTTCACGGCCGCCTCGTCGATCGGCATCGCCTGGGCCGGCGGCATGAGCTTCTCCATGCGGACCAGCAGCTGTGTCACGAGGATGGCACTCTGCCCTTGCAGGCCTTCCTCCGTCTCCTCGCCGGCCTTCAGGAACATCATCCAGTTGCGCGAGGTGAGCATCGGCTTGCCGGGCCACCAGCCGTGGCGGTTCGGAATGGCGCGCTGGATGATCGGATCCTGGTCGAACATCGTCTCCATATATTGGACGACGGCTTGCGCATCCGTGTCCTTGTCGGCCAGCACGCCGTCGCTGAGGCCGATCTTGCGCATCGCATCGCGCGCCAGCGGATCGCGCGCCGTCACGGCCGCCCAGGCGAGCGCATATTTCGCCAAGGTCGGGTTGGACCGCAGCGCCTGGCGCACTTTCTTGCGGTCTTCCGGATCCTGCATCGCTGCCTCGTAATCGCTCCAGGCCTTCTTGAGCGCGCCGGCATCGAAGAATTTGGTCACGAGCTTCGCCGTCTCGGTCGCGACCTTGGTCCCGCCCATGATGGTGGCGCCCATCGGGGCGGCGATCCCGGTCACCTTCAAGGCGGCACCGATCGTCTCGACGGCCTTGATGGCGCCGTTGATCCAGTCGGCATTGCGGAATTTCTTCTCGAGCCCGGCGCGATGAAACTCGGCGGCGACGAGGGCGGAGGCGCCGGCATTGCGGCTGTCCGCCATGCTCTCCTCCCACTTCGACAGCTCCTTCATATGCTCGATCGCGGCATAGATGCTGGCGGCACTTTCCTTGAAGCTGGCCGCCACCGTCAGGACGCTGCCGCCGGGGTTCAGCGTCTCGAACATCGCCTTGCCGACGGCGAGAGAGACGTTGGCCAGCGTGTCGGCCAGCTTGAGATAGGATTTGTCCTTCTTCAGCGTCTCGATCATCGGGGCCAGCTTCGAGAGCGCCAGGCGCGCCTGTTGCACGGAATTGTCGGTCTCGCTCACGGCGGCGGCAAAGTCGTTGCCGAGCATGCGCGCGAATTCCTCTGAATCCGTCCGCATCGCGTCCATGCGCGCCGTCAGTTCTGCGTCTGCCAGCAATCCCGCTTCCGGCGACAGCGCGTTCTGCGATTCCTTGAGCCTGGCCAGGATCTCATTGATCTTGTCGGATTGCTGCGGGTCGCCGCCCGGTTGATCGCCACCGCCGTCGCCCTCATCCTCGCCGCCGCCCTCCGGCTGCAGCCGCCAACCCACCTTGCCGGTCTTGTCCTTGGCCGTCGTGACCGCCTTGGCGACCTCTTCGCGCAGCGTCTCGAGATCCTTGATGTTGTTGGCCGCCTCCAACAGCAGCGCATTCATCTCGCCGGCGACACCGCGCGGATCCCCGCCCTTGGCCGCCGTGCGCATCAGGGTCTGCCACTTCGTCGCCATGTCCTGGCTGAGCTTGATCGCGAGGGTCACTTCGGTCGAATTGACCACCTCGTCGAGGTCGTCCGCGATCTTGGCCGCCGACAGGCAGGCGCCGGTCAGCTCCTCGATCTTGAGCTGTGCCGCCTTGACCTTGGGATCGAGCTCGTCGGCGATCTGCTTCAGCGCCGTCTCGACACGCAGCCTTTCCTCGGTCTCGATGCTGCCCTTGATCTCGGATGCCACGAGATCGCCGACCTCCTTCGCAAGCTCGCCGATGGCGTCGATCAAGTCCGAGCCGCCCTTCTCGATGGCGCCATAGACCTTCTTCGCCGCCCCCAGCGTCTTGATCGAGCCTTTGAGGCGGCCGCCGAGCGTCTTGTAGCTATCCTCATTGTAATAGCCGCCGACCGCATCGAGGCTGCTGGCGACCGCATCGGCGAGGGATCCGATCGCGGTATCGGCATCGCCCTTCACCAGATTGTAAGCGAACTTGCCGCCATGGACGGCGCCTTCGAACGATGCCTTCAGCACCTTCTGCGTCGCTTCGGCGAGGCCGGCCTGCTCGATCGCCAGCTTGACGCCCTTTTCGGCCGCCTCGAGCAGGGTGGCGCCATCGAGCGACAGCGTCTTCTGCGCCACCGTCAGCCCGAAGGCGCCGGTGGCCGCGATCACCTCGATGCCGTTCTTGACGCTCTCCTTGGTGACACCTCGGCCGAGATCGTCCGGCAAAGTCTCGAGAACGCCACCGGCGAATTTGCCGAGCGAGGTCACGAGCTCCGCACCGAGCCCCAGATTGTCGGCCAGCGGATTGCCGTCGCCGCCGGCCTCGGTGAAGGCTTCGAGGCGCTTGTTATATTCCTCCTGGGCGCCGGCGAAGATCTTCGCTACGTCGCTGTGCTTGCGTTTGACCAGATTCTCCGGGAACAGGCCGGCTCGGACCAGCGGCGTCCAGATCTCGTCGGCGATCTCGTCCTCGGTGAAGAGCGGATCGTCGGTCTTGGCATCGGCGAGTTGGCCCTCGGCATCGGCATGGGCATCGCGCAGGACCGCTTCCTGCGTGTTGAGGACCAACACGTGCTTGCCGATCTCGAGCAGCACCGTCTCGTCCTTGATGCGCATATCGCCGCGCACATCGTGGCGCGTATCGATCTCCTCGTCCGGATTGAGGTTGCCGGTCAGCAGCTTCTGCGATTTGCCCTTGCTGTCGATGAGCTCGTAGGATTCCATCGCCGTTGCGAGCGGGCCTTTGATCTTGTCGATCTCGGCGAGGACGCCCTGCAGCACCTGCTGCCGCGTCTTCAGCCGCGCGCCGGCATTGTCGGACTTCTTGGTGATGTCGCCCTTGCCGCCGCCCGAGGGCTTCACCAGCCCTTCGAGCCATTTCGACTGATCGACCGTCAATGTGCCGGACATGATTTAACCCTTTAGGCCGCGGCGCGGGTGAATTCGAGCTCGACGCGATCGAGGAACCGGAACAGCTGACCGAACAGGCTGACGCCGAACGGATTGCGCTGCAGATGGAGGAAGAGCGGATCCTTGAAGAGCTGGTCCTGATATTGCCGGATCAGCCGCAATCCGGCCTCGCGCTCGGCCCGCCGCTGCGCGCGCTTGGCGCCGGTGGGATCGGGCTGGCCGAGCGACGCCGCGATCGCCGTGAAGGCGTCGCGCGCGAAGCGGCGCTTGGTGTCCTCCATCATCTTGGTGAGCTCGCCCAGGCCGCCGTCGAAAGGCGAGCCCGTCGCCGCGGTGGTGATGGCATTGAGCAGGCTTGAAAGATTGGTACCGGTCAGGTCGAGCACCTTGCCCCATTCGGCCGGGATCTTGGCGATCGCGCGAGCGATGGCGGCATCGAAATTGGGTGTGCCGCGCACGCCTTCCAACCGTTTCTCGAGGTCCAGGAGCTGGGCCCGTGCCGCCTCCGGATCGCGCGCGATCTGGTCGGACAATGCTGCGAGCTGCTGCATCAGCAGCTTGTATTCGCCGATATTGCCCTGGGCGCCTAGGACAAGCGCTTCGTAGCCCTTCGCCTTCTCGGTCAGCTCCTCCCACGCCTCGGTGACGGCCTCGACCTCCTCAGCACGCTTCGTGCCGGCCTCGGCATCCTGCGACACGGCCGCCGGGTCCTTGAGCGCGCGCCCGTCCCAGACTAGCGTCAGCCCGTCCGTCACCGTCCTGAGCGTATCGGTCCAGCCCTGCTTGTGCGCGGCGAAGGCATCGGCACCAACGACCAGGGTCAGCATCGGGCTGAGGGCGTCCAGACCGAGCTTGATCTCGCCTTTCGCCGGATCGGGGCGCGTGCCGCCGAAGCTGGTGGGCGGCGTCCGGCCGACCGCCTGGGCGAAGGCGTTGTAGGTGCCGGTCGCCGTGCCGAGCTGGCCAGTCGATGTCACCCGCCATTGCCTGAGCTCGCCGCCGAACAGTGTCTGAGCGGCGAGATCCTGCTTCAGCGCCTCGACCGCACTCTTGAACTCGGCCGGCCCAAGGCCGTTGCGCGGATTCTGAAGCTCTTCCAGCCGCGTGCTGAGGGCTGCGAGATCGGTCGGTGGGATGAGCTTGAGGTCGGCATGGGCGAGGCCTGCCTTGATCTCTTCGAGTGTCTTCGCCAGCGTCGCGAACAGGCTCGAATTGCTCGTGAAATCGCGCAGCAGATCGGTGACCTCGGTGATGATGCCGCGGGCCGGGTCGGCCGCTTCGAGATTGCCGTTGCAGTCGAGGAAATTCTCCGCCTCGTCGAGGCTGGCCCCGATCATCGCCAGCAGTGCCGCGGCCAGCTTCGCGTTGGGCGTCTTCTGCGCCTGGGTATATTGCGACCGCAGCGCGTGGACCTGCTGCTTCAGCTTCTCGATTTCGGGCTCGGTCGCATCGATATGGTCGATGCGCGCCTGGTCGATCTCGTCGATCAGCGCCGGCAAGCTCGTCTCGGCCGCTTCCTTGTAGTCGCGCGTTTTCTCCGTATCGGCGACCAGCGCGTCATAGCGCTGCCGCATCGCCGCATAGGCCGGGGCACCCGCCAGCCGGAGCTCGCTCAGCGCCTGCTCGGCCTCCTGCTGCTTCGCCTCGAACGCCTTCAGCTCCTGCTCGGCTTTCACCCCAGCGCGCGCATGCTGCTCGGTCCGATCCTTGGCGGAGCCGTTGTGGACGTCGGTGGCTAGGGAAGCAACGGCATCGCGATAGGTCCTGAGCGCCTCCTGCACGGCGGCATCAATTGCCTCCGGGGTGGCCGCCCGCTCCAGTGCGTTGGCGAGCCGGGCGGGTGCGCCTGTCTGGTTCTTGACCAATCCGGCGAGATGGCGCGGCTCGGCGCCCGGCACGGTCTCCTTCACCTTCTCGGCGGCAGTCGCCACGATCTTGTCGAGCCCGTATCCCTCGATCGTGCGGCGGAACTGGAGCAATGCCGCCTGCCGCAGCTTGGCGAGTTGATCGGGCCCGCCGCCCTGCTTCGTCTCGGCCTTGCCGATCGCCTGCTCGAGCTTGGCGATGCCGGCCGTGACCTGCTGCACGATCTTGTCCACGGCACCGGCATCGAACGGCTTGCCGGCGACGGTCCTCAGCTGCGTGACAAGCCCGCCATGCACCTGCAGCAGCGTGTCGGCCGTATCGATGCCTTGTGTCGCCTTGAGCAGGTCGACGCGAGCGCACAGCCCGCCATTCAGCCGGGCCGCGAGCGCGTGCCAGGCCGTGCTCGGCTGTGCGGCATTGCGCAGCGCGTCGAGCACGCCGGCTACTGTCGTCTCGGCTGTCTTGGCGCCGGTGACGAGCGGACCGGCATCGCCGAGCTCGGTCGGCGGCTTCTTCTGGTCGCGCAGCAGCTTGGCGAGGTCGAGTTGATTCTTGGCAGCCTTAGCGGCCTCCGTCTTCGCGGTCTCGGCGTGAACTTTCGCCTGCGCGATGGCGCCGCGCAAAACACTCATGCCGCCCGCGGGATCGAGCGTGCTGGCCGGACGCAGCTTTTCGGCCGCGCTGGCGGCATTGTCCGCCTTGTCGTGGCTTTGCTTGATGGCATCGAACAGCTTGACGCCGTTGATGTGCCATTCCTCGCCCATATATCCGGTGCAGTTGTAGATGAGCCGGCGGCCGGCGCTGATCAGACCGAACAGCGATTCGCCCATGAATGCTCTCCCCCAACGTGCTCGACGCGGCCCGGCTCAGTTTACGCAGCGGCCCAGCACCAGGACAGGAGTGGACCCGCGATCGGAGCGGCGGTTTGGGCAGAAGGAATGCCATGCCATCGGCACTGCCGCAATCGGCATAAGGAATGCCGCTTGCCGAGCCTGACCTGGCATTACATCGCAATCGATCGTGCGAAGAGGAGGTTTTTAGAAGTTGCTCTTCAGCTGAATGCCGAAGGCATGCCGGACCAGGAAGTCGTCGGAGCCGCGGCCCTGCCCCGTATCAGTGGTCGCATCATTCAGCATCGGCGCGAAATGAGCGCCCTCCTCGTCCTTCGAGGCTTTCTGCACCGGCTGCACCGCGGCTGGCGGCTTCAGCGGTGTCACCGCGAGCGGATCGAAATGCTGCAGCTTGGTGGGATCGAGGTTGAGGTTGAGCACCGGGGGATCGGCCTTCAGATCGAGCACCGAAGGCGGCGTCGTCTGGAACTCCGTCGCAAGTGCAGCGGAGCTGATATTGAGCGGGAGCATCGCGAGGATTACCCCCGATATCCGGGCGGACCCAATCATGTATATATTATTACCGAGTCAAAACCGGTTGTCGACACCGAAATGGCTTATTTAGGACAAATTTTCCGCGTTTGACTGTCCACGATCATTGAATTGGCCAAGATCAACCAGCGGCGCGAGCTCGACAGCGTGGCGCCAGCTGCCTCGATCGGGCCGGCGCGGCAGGGTCAGGAGCGGAATGCCGGGCGCGAACCGGCCGAGGCTGCCGAGTGTCTCGTCGAGCGGCACGCTGGAGGCCGGCAACTCGCTGATCACGATCGCGCGCACGGCGATCCGGGCGCGGTCCAGGCTTTCGAGCGCGGTCAGCGTATGGCTGAGCGTGCCGAGATAACTGCCGGCGACGAGCAGCGCCGGCATCTCGAGGGCGGCGATCCAGTCCCGCACGGTATGCTGCAGATCGAGCGGCACCATGA
This sequence comes from uncultured Alphaproteobacteria bacterium, assembly GCA_963762435.1. Classification (GTDB taxonomy): domain Bacteria; phylum Pseudomonadota; class Alphaproteobacteria; order ATCC43930; family CGMCC-115725; genus JAXDMU01. Next base: position 468,075 of record CAVXLN010000003.1, read on the forward strand.
CGCCGCCGACGCCTTCGATCAGCTTCACCTGCTCGGGCCCGGCGAGCACGGATCGACAAAAACCGACCAGGGCGGCGAAATCCACTTCCCGCCCCTCGCGCGCCGCCGCCATGTCGGGCGAGAGCGGGGCGGTGAAACGCCAGGGTGCGATGTCGTCGAGGACCGTATCGGGTGCGAGGCCGGCCGCCTCGGCCAGCACGGCCGGATCGCTCGTGGCAAGCGTCTCGGGCTCGATGCCGCTCACGACCGGCTTCGCCACGCGCAGGCTGAGGCCGCGCTGGCGGGCGAGATATGCCAGTGCTGCCGTGACATGGGTCTTGCCGATCTCGGTACCGGTCGAGGTCACGAAATAGCGGATCATCGCCCGAGGATCGCCTTGATGGCGTCGGCCAGCGCCGTCACTTGCGCCGCCTCATGGCCGGCCGTGAAGGTGATGCGCAGGCGCGCCGTGCCAGGCGGCACGGTCGGCGGGCGGATCGCGGTCACCAGGAATCCCGCCTCGGCCAGTGCCGAGGCGGCGTCGAGTGCCGCCGCCTCGGCGCCGATGACGATCGGAACGATCTGGCTTTCAGGCCGCGGCAAGCCCAGGAGCTCGGCGAAGAGCCGGGCATGGGCGAGCGGACGAATCCCAAGCAAAGGATCGGCCGCGATGACGTCGAGGGCAGCCAACGCCGCCGCGACCGTGGCCGGCGGTAGGCCGGTCGTATAGACGAAGGCGCGCGCCCGACTGATCAAGAGCTCGGCCACCGGTTTCGAGCAGCAGAGATAGCCGCCATAGCTGCCGAGCCCCTTGGAGAGCGTGCCCATCTGGAGCGGCACCTGGGCCGGATCGAGCGGCGGCAGCAGGCCGGTGCCATGCGCATCGTCGGTCATGAGCCAGGCATCATGGGCCAGGGCGAGTTCCGCCATCGCGGCCACCGGCGCCAGATCGCCATCCATGCTGAAGACCCGATCGGTCAGGATCAAGCAATGGCGATGGTGCTGCCGCTCGGCCGCGAGCAGGGTCTCCAGATGATCGAGGTCGTTGTGCCGAAAGACATGGCTTGCGGCCCCCGACAGCTTGGTGCCGGCCATCAGGCAGGAATGAGCGAGCGCATCGACCAGGATGAGGTCACCCGGGCCTACCAGCGCCGGCACGATGCCGATATTGGCGAGATAGCCGCTGCCGAAGACGAGCGCCGCCTCGGTCCCCTTGAGGGCGGCAAGCCGTGCCTCGAGCTGGCCATAGAGCGGGTGGTTGCCGGTGACGAGACGCGAGGCGGCCGCACCCGTGCCGTATGTGGAGGCCGCTTCGGCCGCCGCCTGCTTCACCGCCGGATGCTGGGTCAGATTGAGATAATCGTTGCAGCAGAAGGAGATGAGCGTGCGGCCGTCACGCCGGGCCGTAACGGCACCATCGCGCCAGGTCTCGACGAGGCGGCGGCGCGTGCCGGCGGCCTCAAGGGCGGCCAGCTTGGTTTCGGCGAAGGCATCGAGGGATCGCATCGGCGAGCTATGGCGTGAGCGGGACCTCAAGTCAAACCTTGGGGCCTCGTTTCAGTTGTCATCGAAGTCCGCTTCGTTTGCATGACGTGCCATGTTAAGCCCGGCCGTCGATCTAAATTTAGATGAGGAGAGCCGTGATGAACGCCCAGGATGCTCCGCTCCCCGAAGCCAGCGCCCAGATGATGCAGATGATCACGGGCTACTGGATCACCCAGCTGACGCACGGCATGGCGCGCTATTCGATCGCCGATCATCTGGCCGAGGGGCCGAAGGGCGCCCAGGAAATCGCGGCCGCGGAAGGGCTGAATCCCGATGCCTGCTTCCGCTTCCTGCGCGCCTGCGCCGGGCTCGGCCTCGTCAGCCATGACGGGGCGCGGTTCGGCCGGACGCCGCTTAGCGACACGCTGCGCCGAGGCGTGCCGGGCTCGCTCCGCGGCTTCGCGCTGTCGCAGCCGGCACCCGGCCATTGGCTGCCCTGGGGCCGTTTCCCCGAAGCGCTCAAGACCGGCGAAATGCAGACCGTGCCGGCGCTTGGCGACCCGCTGTTCGACTATTACGGCCGTGCGCCGGACGAGGCCCAATCCTTTACGGACGCCATGACAGGGCTCACCATGATGGTCGCGGCCGAGGCGGCACGGCTGATCGACACGAGCGGGACGGCGCTCGCCGTCGATATCGGCGGCGCCGGCGGGGCGCTGATCATGGCCTTACTCGACGCCAACCCCAGGCTCCACGGCATCGTTTTCGATCGGCCGAACATCGTGCCGAGTGTCGCCGCAATGGCCGAGCGGGCCGGGCTGCAGGACCGCGTCACGGCAGTCGGCGGCGATTTCTTCGAGGCGGTGCCGGCTGCCGATCTCTATCTGCTCAAATTCATCCTGCATGATTGGGACGATGCGCTCTGCGTCAAGATTTCTGAAGAGCTGCCGGCAGGCGGCGCGGCCGGGCGCGCGCCTGGCCGTGATCGAGCTGGCGGTGGGCGAGATCGGCACGCCGAGCCTGGCGCCGCTGATGGATCTCAACATGATGGTGATGTCGGGCGGGCGCGAGCGCAGCGAGGCGGAATACGCCGCCCTCTTCGCGGCTGCGGGCTGGTCGAAACCGACGCTCACGCCGACCAACTCCCCGATGGTGATCCTCGAGGCACGGTGACGCTTTCCCGGGGCTCGGCCCGGCTGATAGGTTGAGCCATGGATTTTCGCCTGATTGCCATTCTGGCCATCTCGATGATCATCGCGATCGGCGCGCGGCGGCTGCGCCTGCCCTATACGGTCGGGCTGGTCTTCATGGGTGCCGCACTCTCCTTCTCGCCGGTCGATTTCGGGATCGAGCTGACGCACGACCTCGTCTTCGAGCTGCTGCTGCCGCCGTTATTGTTCGAATCGGCCCTGTCGCTGCATTGGCAGGAGCTTAGATCCGACCTTGCGCCGATCCTGCTCTTCTCGATCCTCGGAACGGCCGCGGCGGCCGCCCTGGTCGCGACCGGGATGGCGTTTCTGCTCGGCTGGCCGCCGCCCGCAGCGCTGCTGTTCGGCACGCTGATCGCGGCGACCGACCCGGTCGCGGTCATCGCGATGCTCAAGGAGAATGGCGTGAAGGGCCGGCTGCGCGTTATGATCGAGAGCGAGAGCCTGTTCAATGACGGGGTCGCCGCCGTGTTGTTCGGCCTCGCCCTCGGCTGGGCGCAAACCGGCGGCGCCGCGCCCGATACGGGCCAGGTCCTGCGCGGGCTGGCGCTGACCGCGGCGGGCGGGATCGGCATAGGCCTCGCGGCCGGCCTCCTCATTCACGGCATCGTCGGACGCACGACGGATCATCTGATCGCGGCGGCGCTGACCATGGTCGCGGCGTACGGCTCCTTCGCGCTTGCCGAGCATTTCGGGGTTTCGGGCGTGCTCGCCACAGTCTCGGCCGGACTGCTGCTGGGCAACCTCGATCACCTGTGGGTGGGCGGCGAGCCGATACCCAGCTTCAGAGGGCGGGCATTTACACACTCCTTCTGGGAGTTCGTGGCCTTTCTCGCCAACTCGATCCTGTTCCCGCTGATCGGTGCCCGCATCGCCGAGGCGCGGCTGAGCGCCGGCGAGGCCGCCATGCCGGTGATTGTGGTGCTGCTCGTGCTCGCGAGCCGGGCATTCACGGTCTATCCGCTGAGCCTGCCCTTCTTGGGCTCGACCCGGGCGATCCCCTGGCGCGAGCAGAATGTGTTGTGGTGGGGCGGGCTGCGGGGCGCGCTCGGCCTGGCGCTGGCGCTGTCGATCCCGGCCAGCGTGCCCTATCGCGACGAAATCCTGATCGCGACCTTCATCGCGGTCGCCTTCTCGATTGTGGTCCAGGGGCTGACCATGCCGCTCCTCCTGCGGGCGACCGATATTGCCCCGCGCCCCGCCAGCCGATAAGAACGGGGCCGACAGAAGGAGCTCCGACTTGCCCGATACCTCGCCCTTGGTGGAAACGACCCAAGCTTCGTGGAGCCGCGCCGACATCGCGGCGCTCTTCGAGCTGCCTTTCGCCGATCTGCTCTTCCGCGCGCAGACCATCCATCGCCGGTTTTTCGACCCGAACAAGGTGCAGCTGTCGACGCTTTTGTCGATCAAGACCGGCGGCTGCCCCGAGGATTGCGGCTATTGCGCCCAGTCGGCCCATTTCGAGACCGGCGTCAAGGCGTCGAAGCTGATGGATGTCGAAGTAGTGCTGGAGGATGCGCGGCGGGCGCGCAATGCCGGCGCCACGCGCTATTGCATGGGCGCCGCCTGGCGCAGCCCCAAGGACCATGATCTCGAGAAGGTCTGCACCATGGTCGAGGGTGTCAGGGAGCTCGGCATGGAGGCCTGCGTCACACTCGGCATGCTGACGGCGGTCCAGGCGCAGCGGCTCAAGCGGTCCGGCCTCGATTACTACAACCACAATATCGACACCTCGCCGGAGTATTACGACAAGGTCGTCACGACCCGCAGCCTCGAGGACCGGCTCGACACGCTTGGCCATGTGCGCGATGCCGGCATCCGCGTCTGCTGCGGCGGCATCATCGGCATGGGCGAGACGCGCGAGGATCGGATCGGCCTGCTCCATACGCTGGCCAGCCTGCCGGTACCGCCCGAGAGCGTGCCGATCAATCTGCTGGCGCCGATCGAGGGCACGCCGCTCGGCAATTCGGCACCGCCCGAGGCGCTGGAGCTGGTGCGCATGATCGCTGTGGCGCGCATCGCCATGCCAACCGTCGAGATCCGGCTTTCGGCCGGGCGGCAGAGCCTGACGGACGAAGCGCAGGCGCTGTGCTATCTCGCCGGCGCCAACTCGATCTTCTTCGGCGCCCGGCTGCTCACGACCGGCAATCCGGCCCATGACCGTGACCGGGATCTGTTCGACCGGCTCGGGATCACACCGCTGGAAGGGCCGCTGACGCCGGCATCATGAGCCGTGGTGGGGCCGTCTGGCGGCCCTACACCCAGATGAAGATCGCACCGCCGCCCTTGAAGGTGGCGGCGACCGAAGGGGTGCGGCTCATCCTCGAGGATGGGCGGCGGCTGATCGACGGCATCTCCTCCTGGTGGACCGCCTGCCACGGCCACGGCCATCCCGCGATCCGGGACGCGGTCGAGCGGCAGCTCAAGATCATGCCGCATGTGATGTTCGGCGGCCTGACGCATGAGCCGGCCGAACGTCTGGCCGAGCGGCTGGCTCAGCTGCTGCCGGGCGATCTCGACCATGTCTTCTTCACCGATTCAGGCTCGGTCGCCGTCGAGGTCGCGATGAAGATGGCGGTGCAGCTGTGGTACAATTGCGGGATCACGGGGCGCACGAAGTTCCTGGCCTTCCGCCACGGCTATCATGGCGACACGCTGGGGGCGATGTCGGTCTGCGATTCCGACGGTATGCACGCGCGGCTGGCCGGTTACGTGCCGGCACAGATCCTGTGCGAGCTGCCGGGGCCGGACGACACCGCGTTCGAGGCGCTCGTGGCCGCACGACGAGACGAGCTCGCCGCGATCATGCTGGAGCCGCTGGTGCAGGGGGCCGGCGGCATGAAGTTTCATGATGCCGCGTCGCTCCGCCGGGTTGCCGAAGTGGCGCGGCGGCATGGCGTGCTGCTGATCCTCGACGAGATCATGACCGGCTTCGGCCGCACCGGCTCGATGTTCGCCTGCGAAGCGGCGGGGATCGTGCCCGACATCATCTGCCTGTCGAAGGCACTGACCGGCGGGACGCTGCCCCTGGCCGCGACGGTGGCGCGCGGCCCTGTGTTCGACGGTTTCTGGTCGGACGATCCGGCCGCGGCACTGATGCATGGGCCGACCTTCATGGCGAACCCGCTCGCCTGTGCCGCCGCCAATGCCTCGCTCGATCTCTTCGAGCAGCATGACCGGATCGCTGAGGCGCGCGCGATCGAGGCGGTGCTCGCGGAGACGCTGGAGCCCTGCCGCACCTGGCCCGGCATCGTCGATGTGCGCACGAAGGGGGCGATCGGCGTGGTGCAGGTGACCGCTCTCGGCGATGCCGCCTGGCTGCGACAGCGTTTCATCGATCGCGGCATCTGGGCGCGGCCCTTCGGCGACATTCTTTATGTGACGCCGCCGCTGTCGATCGAGGCCGACGATCTGGCATTGCTGGCCGAGGGCTTGCGCGATGTGGCGCGCGACTGGTCCGACCGGTTCGGGCAGGCCGCCCCTCAGCCGGCGCCGATCGAAGCGGCCGATCTCTGATCAGAAACCCTCGAAATGGGCGAATTCCTCGAGCGGCGCGCGCTCCGTGCGGAGCTTGTTCACGGGGGCGGATTCATCCATGTAGCCCAGCCCCATGCCGCAGAAGAGCATGAGCTCGGACGGCATGTTCGTGACCTCGGCGATGGTCTTGTGCCAGAGCGCCCAGGCCTCCTGCGCGCAGCTATGGAGGCCGTGCTCGCGCGCCAGCAGCATGATCGATTGGATGAACATGCCGAGATCGGCCCATTGGCCCGGCCCCATCTGCCGATCGATCGCGAAGAAGAGCGCTACGGGGGCGTCGAACATCCGGAAATTGCGCGCGAATTGAGCGAGGCGGCCGCGCTTGTCCTCGCGCGGCACGCCGATCGTGGCGTAGAGACCCTCGCCGCAGCGGAAGCGGCGGGCGAGATAGGGCTCCGTCAGATCCTTGGGGTAGATGTCGTATTCAGTGCCTTCGCCGCGCGGGGCGGCCGCCCTTCGTTCCTCAACGAGGCGCAGGAACTGGGCGAGCTTGGCACCGGTCAGCACATAGACATGCCAGGGCTGGAGATTGCCGCCGGAGGGCGCGTAGCGCGCCGTCTCGAGGATGCTGCGCACCAGCGCTTCCGGCACTGGCCGGTCGAGGAAGGCGCGGGTCGAGATCCGCGTCATGATCGCTTCGGAGACCTTCATGGCGTGCCCTTGAGCGTAGTGGTGGCCTGGCGCCGGCGCGGCTCGTCGACCTGGCGGACCATGATCGCGACGGCGGCGATCTTCATCACGATGGCGAACCAGAACAAGGCCTCGAGCGACAGGCGATGCGCCAAGAGGCCGCCGAAGATCAGGCCGATCGCATTCATGAGCGAGCTCAGCGCGTTCATCACCGCGATCCGCATCGGCAGATCCTCGCGCCGGCCGAATTCGAGGATGATGATCTGCGAGCTGTTGACATAGCCGCCCATGCCGGTGCCGAGCCCGGCGAAGACGAGGGCCAGGCCCCAGAGCGTGCTCGCCTGCATCAGGAACACGGTCGAGACGACCCAGATCGCGACCGAGAGCAGGAACACGATGCGGTTGCCGGCGCGATCGGCCAAGGCACCCCAGATGAGGTTGGTGCCGGTCTGGGCCAGCAGCAGCGATGTGGAAAGCAAGCCCAGATTGGCGCCCGAGAGGCCGATCGAGCGGCCGGCGAAAAGCACATAGAAGGGGATGGCGAGGCTGCCCAGCGCCACCAGCGAATTGGCGAGATAGAAGAAGCCCAGCGGCCGGTCGTCGGCCAAGAGCGCCGGAATCTCGGCCACCCGGTCGAGGAAGCGGCCGCGCGGGCGCACCTGCGGCGGCTCCGGCTCGCGCAGGAGGATCAGTGCCGAGAGGCCGACGCTGGTGAGGATGAAGGCCAGCAGGAATGTCGTGGCATAGCCGTTGCCGAGCGCGTTGGTCTCGACGAAATACTTGCCGCCGAGATAGGCCACGAGGGCCGCCGTGAGACCGGCGAGGAAGTTCCTGAGACCGCTCAGCCGACCACGCAGCCGAAGGGGGATGACCTTGGCCATCAGCGCGTTGAAGATGACCGACTGGATGCCGTTGAAGAGACCGAACAATCCCAGGAACAGGCAGACACAGACGAGAGCGGCGTGGTCGGGCAGGAAGAAGCCGCTCAAGGCCAGCCCCAATATGCCGGCGCGCATGCCCCATCCGACCAGCATGCCCATCGGCAGCACCTTCTTGCGGTGCTCGATAAGCGTGGCGCCGAGGAGCGAGGAAAGGGCTGCACCGATATTCTGGGCGCCCAAGGCCAGCCCCACGGCGAATTCCGAACCCGAAAGCTGGAAGATATAGGCCGGCACGAAGGTCGGCGCGTTGATCAGGCGAAAGCCGGTCTGGCCCAGCAGCCCATGCGCCAGATTGGCGACATAGTTGCGCGGCAGGTTGCGCCGGATCTCGTCCTCGAACGCCGCTTCCGCCGCAGCGCGATCAATGCCGGCTGTCCCGTCTGCCAATCCGCCGATCCCGCCCTATCGAATGCGGAATCGGTCTAACACAAAAGTGACGGAGCCGTCAGATTGATTGGATCATGACGGCTCCGCAGTTTCGCCCTGGAGCCCGATGCGATCAGGTCCCCTCGACCTGATCGCTGAATCGGTCTCCGCCTAATTAAGCTAGCGAAGGATTCAGATTTCAGGTCGATCCGACCTGAAATCATCCTGCGCTAGGCCGGCTGGTCAGGCGACGGATCCTTGGGCGCTTCAGGCCGGCGTACCCGCTCGGCCATGAACTGGTCGAACTCGGACTTGTCCTTGGCGTGGCGCAGGCGATCGAGGAAGGATTGGAACTCCTTCTGATCCTCCTCGAGCCGGCGCAGCGTCTCGCTGCGATACTCGTCGAAGGCGACGTTGCCGCTCGGCCGCGCCGCATTCATCGCGGCCCACCAGCGCTCGGCGATATCCTGCCGATGCCGGCCCCAGCGACGCTCCTGCCGGCGTTCGTGGCGATCGCCGTGCCGATCTCTGTCACGTCCGGCGAACTCATGCGCGAAATGCCAACATCCCATTCTTCTACTCCATAGCAAAAGGACCAGGAGGCCGAGACCGAGCGGCCAGAACCAGGCGAGCCCGAGGATCGCGGCACCGGCCCACAAGCGAGGGCCGAAAAAGAGCAAGGCCGAAACAGGCACGACACCACTCCTATGTAAATGTTATTCACATTAACATACATGGATCAAGTCGAAATTTTGTCAAGCGGGCAAAATCATCAGGCCGCTGAATCGGCGCCGAGACCGAAGGAGCTTAGATAGATCAGGATCTCGGATTCGAGCAGCTCCTCCGGCGTCATCGGCAGCAACCGGCGCGGCCCGTCGCTGCGGCCGAGGAAGAGCGACGCGATACCATGCGCCATCGACCAGAGATGGAGCGCCACCATGAGAGACGGCGGCCGGACGCCCGCCGGGCATTGCGCCGCCAGCGTCTCGGCCGCCGACCGGATGACGCCGAAAGCTTGGTCGCCTTCCTCGCGGAAGGTGGGGGCCGCTTCGGCCGGCAGCTCGATGGCGAACATGGCCGCATAATGCGAGGGATGGCGCCGGGCGAAGGCCAGATAGGCCTTGCCGCAATTGACGATGGCGGCCAAAGGCGACGGCCTGCCTTCGTCCCAGCCGGCCTTGAGTGCAGCCTCGAACAGGATGAAGCCGCGCTTCGCCACCTCCGCCACCAGATCCTCGCGATCGCGGAAATGGCGATAGGGGGCGGCCGGGCTGACGCCGACCATGCGCGCCGCTTCGGCAAAGGAGAAGCCGGACGCCCCGCGCTCGGCAATGAGGCCGAGGGCGGCATCGACGAGCGCATCGCGCAGATTGCCGTGATGATAGCGGTCGCGGCTCATCAGGGGTGCTCGAGGCAGCCAATGTAAATCATGTTGACATAGGGGCGCCGAAGCGCCGCCGGGTCAAGAGGCTGTGCTGGGCCTTGTGCTATGGCGTCTTCGGCGGCACCGGCGTGAAGGCGCCGAGCTCGCAGAGGGCGCCGGAATGCAGAAGCCGGATCGACTGGCGATTCGAGCAGATATCGTCGGTCGAGGTGTCGTAGGCGAAGCCCTGATTGAAGCTCAAGCCGACGCATCGGCCGATCAGCGTATTCTTCCACACCTTGCCGTCGCGCATCATGAACAGCAGCGTGTTGTCGTCGACCGCCTGGGTGTGATCGATCAGATGGGCCGACAGGCAGATCGGCGATTCGGTCACGGCCGTGGCATTCGATCCGGGGCCGGACGGGGATGCGGCGCACGCGGCGATCGTAAAACCGCCAACGAGTGCAAGGCTCGAAAAGGATAAAACGGCGGTCGCGTGACGCATTGGCTCCCCCTTCCCCACACTCATTCTCACCCAGTCGACAGTATCCGCCGGGCGAGGCTCTTTGTCTCCCACCGGTTGCGCCATGCGGCCCTAAGCCGCCGCCCCGGCTCCATCCAAACCCGTGGTTGCACGGACACAGTACGGACATTCGACTATCGATCCATACAATTACAATGGACTGGAACCTCGAGTTCGACCAAGCTATCGATCCTGGCTGTGAACCAGTCGCCGACTCCGAACGAGAGCGATGCACAACCTTCGATCGAATGGGGAATGGCCGGTCGGGGCGGCGGAAAGACAATGAATTCCATCACGTTTGTGAGGACCGGCACTGCTGCCCATCGCGTGGGCAACGCGGTGGATTGTTCGCGCCTGACGATAGGGATGCCGGCAGGTACAAGGGAGACGCGGATCAAGTGAACGCATATCGCGCTTTCCGACGCGTTGGGTTTGCTATAGAGGGTTTGCGTATGGGCGATTTTCTCCCTTTTCCCGGTGCTGTAGGGATCGTCCTTCCGGGTGCGCACCTCCTGCCGAATCCAGAAGCTCCTTCCGCACATGAGATTTGTCGAGGGTAGGTGATGAGTATCGCTATCGTAACCGGTTCCGGCGGGTTGATCGGCGCCGAGACGGTGAGATTGTTTGCCGAACGCGGCCTGGACGTCGTCGGCATCGACAATGACATGCGCAGCCAGTTTTTCGGGCCGGAGGCGAGCACGCGCTGGCAATCGAGCGTGCTGCAGAATTCCGTGCGCGGCTTCACCCATCATGATTGCGACATCCGCGATGAAGCGGCGATCAACAAGATCTTCGCGCATCACGGCAGCGACGTAGCGGTCATCATCCATTGCGCCGCCCAGCCCTCGCATGATTGGGCAGCCAAGGCGCCGATCACCGATTTCACGGTCAATGCCAATGGCACGCTGGTGCTGCTCGAGGCGGCGCGGCGCTACTGCCCGGACGCCGCCTTCATCTTCGTCAGCACCAACAAGGTCTATGGCGACCGACCGAACCATCTGCCGCTGGTCGAGCTCGAGACGCGCTTCGAGCTGGATCCCACGCATCCCTGGGCCGAGCATGGCTTCGACGAGACCATGTCGATCGACGGCACGCTGCACAGCCTGTTCGGCGCCTCCAAGGTCGCGGCCGACGTGCTGGTGCAGGAATATGGCCGGTATTTCGGCATGAAGACCGCCTGCTTCCGCGGCGGCTGCCTGACCGGCTCCGGCCATTCGCCGACCCAGCTGCACGGCTTCCTGGCCTATCTCGTCAAATGCGCCGTGACCGACACGCCCTATACGGTGTTCGGCTATGACGGCAAGCAGGTGCGCGACAATATCCATTCGCGCGACCTGGTCGAGGCGTTCTGGGCCTTCTTCCGCCGCCCCGCCTGCGGCGAGGTGTTCAATATCGGCGGCAGCCGGCGGGTCAATTGCTCCATGATGGAGGCGATCGCCATCGCCGAGGACCTGACCGGACGCCCGATGCGCTACAGCTACAACCCGCAGAACCGCGTCGGCGACCATAAATGGTGGGTGAGCGATGTCCGCAAGTTCCGGAGCCTTTATCCGGAATGGGATTACCGCTTCGACATCCGCGCCATCATGGAAGACATTTATTCCGGCCTCAGCGATCGTCACCTGACCCGCGTCGGCGCTCGCTGAGTATTTGCCGTATCGGATGCCAAACACTCTTCTGAGACGCCTCCGGAAAGCCGCGCTCCTTTTTGCTTATCGAAATCGGCCTTGGGTCCGCACATACCGGATCCTGGCGTCGATCCTGCTGCTCTACGGGCCGCGGGCGGTTCGCGGCTTCTGGGCGGGGTTCCTGGCGCGGCGCGAGCTGTGGCAGGTGCCGCGGGATCTTCTGCGCGACTTGCCGCTGACGGCGCTCGAACGGGGCTTGCGCGAGCGCGCGCTCAAGCGGCTCGAGGCGCCCGATTTCGACTTGGCGCTGGTCGCCCTCGCGATCTACGACTATCCGTTCGAATGCCTGGAGCGCGTGCCGCTCACCGCCGAAGCGTATCTCAGCTCCCCGCGGCTCCGGCAGATTCTGGTCTCGAGCCCGACCGTGTTCCGCGACGAGGCCCAGTTCGAGGCGGCCCTCAACTATCTCGGGCGGCTCTCTGCCGATCTCGAGGCACTCTGGAGCCGGCCGCTCGGCGATGCGCTGCGCCGCCGTGTCGCCGCCGTGGTGGCGCATGAATTCATCTTCGTGCCGGCCCTTTTCTCAGACCTCAATCTCAGGCCCTGGGCCGAGCGCGCAGGGCGCTGGGTCGAATATCATTTGCGCGAATCCGGCCATCAGCTTGATTTCGAGTTTGCCCCGCGCACGGGCGTCGGCCGCCGCAAGATCGGTGTGCTGGTGCGCGACATCGCCCCTCGGACCGAGACCTATCTCACCATGGGCTTCGGCGCCGGGCTCGATCCTGAACGGTTCGAGACCGTGCTCCTGGCCGAGGCGGCACCCGCGGCAACGCCTTTCTCGGATTTCGTCACCCAGCATTTCGAGCGTACCGAGCAGGTCGGCGGATCGCTGGCAAGGCAGGTCGAAACGATCCGGGCGCTCGATCTCGATGTGCTGATCCTCGGCAATACGCTGGCAGCACAGGCCTCGCGCTTCATGGCGCTGACCGCGCATCGCCTGGCCCGCATCCAGGTATTGCCGAGCGCCATAGCCCCCGTGACGACCGGCCTCGGCCGCATCGACTATGTGCTGACCGGGCGCACCACGGAACCGGCCTCGGTCCAGGAGCATTACAGCGAGGCCGTGGTCGAGATGGACGGCCCCTTCAACTGCTTCGTGCTCGGCGAGCGCGATCCGCGCCTGGCGCCGCCGCCGGAAAGCACGGGTCCGACGGGCTTCGCCCCGGCAGAGGGCGTCATCTTCGCCTCGGGCGGCGTCATCAACAAGCTCACCCCCCGGCTTCGGCGCTGCTGGGCCAGGCTGCTGGCGCGCGTGCCGGGCAGCCGGCTGGTGCTCTATCCTTTCAACCAGAATTGGGGGGCGGAGGCTGGCCACATCTTCTTCGTCGACAGCTTGAAGGCGGGCTTCGCCGAAGCCGGCATCGCGCCGGAACGGCTGATCCTCCATATGAATCTGACACCGCCCCAAATCGTCGAGATCCTGCGCAAGACCACCGTCTATCTCGACACTTTCCCTTATTCGGGGGCGGCCTCCTTCATGGAGCCGATCGCGGCCAGTTGCCCGGCCGTAACGCTGGCCGGCAGTACGCAGCGCGGCCTGCAAGGTGCGGCCATGCTGCGCGAGCTCGGCCTCGAGGATTTCATCGCCGAGACCGAGGATGACTATGTCGAGCTGGCGGTGGCGCTCGCCACATATCCCGAACGTCGCGCGCTCGCCGCCCAGCGCATGCGCGAGGGGGCGGCGAGCGCACGGTTCCTGTCACCGGCCGCCTTCGGCCGCGGCCTCGGTGCCGCCCTCGACCGGATCACGCAAGTGCAGACGGCCCCCAAGGCGGATGTGAACCAGGCCTGAGCCCCTCAAGCAGCGCGCGGCGACCGGGCCTTGGGCTTGCGCGCGTCCACCACCTTGGTCGCGAGCGCCAGCATCTCGTTGGCGAAAGCGCGCTGACAATCACGGTAATCGAACGGTGCCTTGACCGGGGCGGATTTGGTCGCGGCTTCGATGAGATCGGCCAGTGCCGCGGCATCGCGCGGCGGGAAGAAGGCGCAATTCGTCGTCAGCTGCTCGCGATGGACGGCGAGGTCGGACGCGATGACATATTGGCTCACCGATTTCGCATCCTCGACCACGGTCGACCAGCCTTCCGACAGCGAAGGCTGAATGATCGCGGTGGCATCCTCCAGCAGCACCAGCTGCTCGTCGCGCGGCAGGAAGCCCAGGAAGGCCACCTGATCCTGAAACCCATCATCGATGACACGCTGCTTCAGCGCCTCGGTATGACCGGGTGCCCGCCAGTCGAACTCGCGGCCGGAGAAGGCCACGAACGGCTTGACGCCGCGCGCGCGCAGGATGCCGAGCGCGTCGAGGATCGTCGCATGGTTCTTGTGAATCCAGAACTGGTTCGGACTGTAGAAGAAGCGCTCCGGCAGGCCGAGGCGCCGCTTGAGGGCGGCCCGGTCGAGTGCCACCCGATCGTTGAAGACGGCGAAATGAATGATATGCGGCTCGATCGTCTGGCCCGGGTAGAAGCGCTCGAAATCGCTAAGCGCGCTTTGGCTGCTGAAGACGATCCAGCGGAAGCTGCGGAATTTGAGCTGATGCTCTTCCTCGCGGCGCTTGAGCTCGGCCTCGTCGAAGAAATCCGGGAAATGCTTTTCCTGGAAATCGGGAATCCAGCAGACCGTTCGATCCTCGTAGCCGTCCCAGCCATTGGGAAACATCAAATCGAACCGATCCGGCGTGCCGGAGGAGCGGCGGAGCAGCTTCATCACGGCATCGCGAATCTTGGGGCTCGCCCCCATCAGCCGGCGGGCGAAAGGCACGCGCCGGGCGGCGCGGCCGACCGAGGTTTCCATGACCGGGCGATTCACCTGATCCGGCGTGAGCCAGGTGAGCCTTGGATAGCGCGCGCCGCTCTGAATGAAGTCGACGGTCTGCTGAGCGTTGCTGATGAGGAAGATATCGGGCTGCCGCTCCGCTTCCACCAGGTTGAAGGAGGCGATCAGGTTCCGGACGTAATAGGCGCCGCCGATCCAATCCTCGTTATAGTCGTAGGGGATGCCTATCCTTGCTCGATCAGCCACTGCGCCAGCTCCCCCACTGCTCGATCGAAGGAATAGAGGGGCCGATAGCCCAAGCCCTCGAGCCGGGTGAGATCGGCCTGCCAGATCGAGGGGTCGCCGCGGCGCGCCTCCTCGGAAAAGACGAGGTCGCCAGTCCAGCCGACGGCGCGGAGCAGGGTCTCGGCCACCGTGCGCACGGTCACGCGGACGCCGTTCGCGACATTGAGCGCCTGCCCGTCGAACGGGGCGTGCTCGACGAGGTGCGCCACGCAATGTGCCAGATCCTTGACATAGATGAAGTCGCGCGCCTCCTCGCCCGTGCCGAAGAGCGTCACTTGGCTACCAGCACGGCTCTTGCGCCAGACATCCCATAAGAGCTGACGGCGCAGCCCGGGACCGAAAGCCGAGAAGACGCGCAGCGAGAGCGTGCCGATGCCGTAGAGGGCGGCATATTCCCGGCAGATCAGCTCGGCCTGCAGCTTGTGCCAGCCATAGGGCGAGATCGGCGCGGGCGGACAGGTTTCGGGAGTCGGGATCTCGGCCGGATTGCCATAGACGGCAGCACTCGAGAAATGGATGAAGCGGGCCTGCGGCGCCTGGCGGCGGAGCGCGTCCAGCATCTGCTCGACCCGGAGCACATTGAGCATGAAGTCGAGGCCGGGCGCCTTGAGCGAGGCACCGACATCGGCTGCCCCAGTGCAATTGACGCAGACATCCGGCCGGACCGATGCCATCAGCGCATCGAAATCGGGCGCATCGGGATCGATCAGGCGATGGCGGGAGGCGGCCGCCGGCGTGATATCCGCCGTCTCGACCTCATGCGCTTCGCCGAGACGGGCCGCGACATGGCTGCCGATGAAGCCATTGCCGCCCAGCACCAGGATTTTCATGGGCTCGTCATCCCGGAGGGCTGCGTGAGGGCACGGTTACCAAAACGGCTCGGAACCGGCTCGGGCTCGAAAAGTCGGCGCTCAGTCATGGCGGCGTGGAACCATGCCGTGCGACCTCCTGTCAACCAGATTTGCCGATCGACCGGGCACCCGGCGAAAGCCCACCCGGGAAAAGCCAAGCCATGCCATCATAGCGTCGTGGGAGAAACCTTAGACTTCCCGACGCGCGTATGCGCAAACCCGTCTCAACCGAGGAGAAGCGAGATGAAGATCAAGCGACACGGATCGGCCGCCTGGCAAGGTGGAATGAAGGACGGCAAGGGCAGCATCTCGACCGAGAGCGGCGCGCTCTCGGCATATCCCTACGGCTTCGCCAGCCGGTTCGAAGGGCAGAAGGGCAGCAATCCGGAAGAGTTGATCGGGGCCGCTCATTCCGCCTGCTTCACCATGGCGCTCTCGCTGATCCTCGGTGAGGCGAAGCTGACCGCGACCCAGCTCGACACCAAGGCGGAAGTGACGCTGGAGCAGGTGCCGGATGGCTTCGCGATCACTGCCATCCATCTGACGCTGACCGGCAAGGTGCCGGGCACCGATCAGGCGGGCTTCGCCGAGCTCGCCGCCAAGGCCAAGGCCGGCTGCCCGGTCTCGAAGCTGTTCAAGGCCGATATCTCGTTGGACGTGACCTTGCTGAGCTAAAGCCTGATGCAAGCGGGCCGGTGCCGCGCTGCGCCGGCCCTGCCTTGCAGTTTTGCTTCTCGTCATTGGCCCTGGCTCGGCATTGAATGAGCGACGATGGACACGATCGCACGCTCTAAAGCCACGACAGCCCCGGTGCCGCCGGTCTCCGACGGGCTGCCGCCCGACCGGCGGCGGCGCGCCATCGCCACCATCGTCATCGCCGTCGGCATGGCGACGCTCGACACGGCAATCGCCAATACCGCCCTGCCGACCATCGCGTCGGACCTTCAGGCCAGCCCCGCCGCCTCGATCTGGGTCGTGAATGCCTATCAGCTGGCGCTGATGGTGTCGCTGCTGCCGCTCGCCTCGCTCGGCGATATTCTGGGCTACCGGCGAATCTATATCACCGGCCTCGTCGTCTTCACGCTGGCCTCGCTCGTCTGCGCCGCTGCCTGGTCGCTGCCGAGCCTGGCCGTCGCCCGCGTGTTCCAGGGCTTCGGCGCCAGCGGTATCATGAGCGTCAACACGGCGCTGATCCGCTTCATCTATCCGGCCAATTCATTGGGCCGCGGCGTGGGTTTCAATGCGCTGGTCGTCGCCGTTTCCTTCGCCCTCGGCCCGACCGTGGCGTCGGCGATCCTGGCGGTCGCGACCTGGCAATGGCTGTTCGCGATCAATGTGCCGCTCGGCATCGTGGCATTCATGCTGGCGCTGTCGGCCTTGCCCGATTCGAACCGTGCCACCTATCGCTTCGACTGGCCCAGCGCCATCCTCAATGCCGGCACCTTCGGGCTGCTCATCGTCGCGATCGGCGAGGCCGGCCATCAGGCGGAGCCGAGCCTGATCGTGGCCGAATTGCTGGCCTCCGCCGTGTTCTGCCTGTTCCTGCTGCGCCGGCAGGCGGCCCATCCGGCCCCGATGCTGCCGGTGGATCTCTTCCGCCGGCCGGTCTTCGCGCTGTCCGCCGTCACCGCGGTCTGCTCCTTTGCCGCCCAAGGCTTGGCCTTCGTCTCGCTGCCCTTCTATTTCCAGAGCGAGCTCGGCCGCACGCAGGTCGAGACCGGCCTGCTGATGACGCCCTGGCCGGTCACCGTCGCGTTCGTGGTGCCGCTCGCCGGGCGGCTGTCGGACCGGCATCCGCCGGCGATCCTGGGCGGCTGCGGGCTGGCCGTGCTGTGCCTGGGCATGGTGCTGCTGGCGGTGCTGCCGGCACATCCCTCGGTCGTCGATATTTGCTGGCGCATGGCGGTGTGCGGCTTCGGTTTCGGCTTCTTCCAATCGCCCAATCTCAAGGCGATCATGTCGAGCGCGCCGGCCGGCCGCTCGGGCGGGGCGAGCGGCATCGTGGCCACATCGCGTCTCCTGGGCCAGAGCACCGGGGCGGCGTTGGTGGCGCTGTGCTTCGGCATCTCGGCGACCAGCGGCGCCTCGCTGGCGCTGGCACTGGGTGCCGTCTTCGCGGGGGCGGCGAGCGTCGTGAGCTTCCTCAGGCTGCTGCCGCCCGAAAAGACCTAATTCGTCGCCAGCACCAGATTGCGGATGACCGGATAGATCTGGCCGTTCCAGCGCTTGCCGCTGAAAGTGCCGTAATGGCCGACGCCGGCCTGGAGATGATGGCGCTTCTGATGCGGCCTGAGCCCGGTGCAGAGATCGTGCGCCACGGCGGTCTGGCCGACCGAGCAGATATCGTCGCGCTCGCCTTCGACCGTCAGGAGTGCCGTACGCCGGATGGCGCCGGGATCGACCGGACGGCCGCGATGGGTGAGCTTGCCCTGCGCCAGCAACGCCTCCTGAAACACGATCCGGACCGTCTCGAGATAGAAATCGGCCGTGAGGTCGAGCACCGCGAAATATTCGTCGTAGAAGCGCTTGATCGCATCGGCCTCGGCCGTGCGTCCGGCCGCCAGATGGCGATAGAGGTCGCGATGGGCGCCGGTATGGCGGTCCATATTCATCGACATGAAGGCGAAGAGCTGGACGAAGCCCGGATAGACCCGCCGCCCGCCGCCCGGCAGCCACCAGGGCACGCGGCTGATGAGCCGCTGCTCGAACCAGCTGATCGGGTGCGCGAAGGCAAGCTTGTTCACGACCGTCGGATCGATGCGCACATCGAGCGGCCCGGCCATCAGCGTCATGCTGCGCGGCTCGGCCGGATGCCGGTCCTCGGCCATGAGCGAAACGGCGGCGAGCGCCTGGACGCAGGGTTGGCAGACGGCGAGCAGATGAGCGCCCGGGCCGATCGCCTCGAGGCACTGGATCACATAGTCGACATAGTCATCGAAGCCGAAGCGCCCGAGCGAGGCCGGCACGTCGCGCGCATTCTTCCAGTCGGTGATATAGACATCGTGATCGCGCGACAGCGTCTCGACCGTGTTGCGCAGCAGTGTCGCGAAATGGCCCGAGAGCGGCGCCACCACCAGCACGCGCGGCTGCGCCGGCACGCCCTGCTTGGCGAAATGGACGAGGTCGCAGAAGGGCAGCGACAGCACCGTTTCTTCCCGCACCGCAGCGGGCACGCCGGCAACCGGCACCTGATGGATGTCGTAAGGCGGCCTCGTATGGCTGAGTTTGCCGCGCGCGGTCAGCTCGAGCAGGGCGGTGAGGTCATTGAAGAGGCCGAACTTGTCGAGCCCCGTCAGCGCGTGGCCCAATCCCATGCCGGCTCGCGCCAGAGAGCGCATCGGCTCCGTCGCCTCGGCATAGATCTGATAGGCGTGGTAGAGCATCGATGCCACCGCGACGGTGCTTGCGAGCCGGAAACGCTAGAGCATCGGATGTTGCACCGCAACAGGCATCGGCACTTAAGGTGTCAGGCCCTCTTCCCGGCGGCGCTCTTTGATGAAGTCGAGGCCGCAAGGGAGTCGCTTTGCCGTGGGCGTCTTGCCGTCGATGACGCGCCAGAAGGGCGTGATCTCGGCGAGCGGCACGCCCTCGCCCAGCGCTTCGAGTGCCGCCTCGGCGACCGTGCGCAGATGATAGCCCGTATAGATCGGACAGGTGACCGCCGCCCCGGCGACAGCCGCGAGCCGGGTCCGCATGGTGCGGACATCGACGGCGCTGCCGCGCGGCAATGCCCGGATGAAGCCGTCGATCATCGGCACCGTCGGCACCAGCATGATCTCGCCCGCCTTCATGCCGGCGATCGAGATCGGCGCCGGCTTGACCACCGGTGGTGCCGGATCGGCGAGCTTGTCGCGCCAGCGTCTCATTGCAGCAGCAGATAGAGATCGGTCAGCAGCTCACCAGGAGGCGTGCGGCTGGGATCGTTGAGATAATCCTCCAGCACGGGCGCATCGGCCGCCTCCCGGCCCGATTGCGGCAGCCAGGTGCCGAAGAGCCAGTCATAGGCGGCCCGCATGCCGGTATAAGGGCCCTGGTGGCGCAGCACGGCGTACTCGCCCGGTGCTACGGTGAGACGCTCGAGCGGTGGCGCCACTGCGGCGTCGGGATCGAGCAGCGGGATCATGGCGTGCGACCGCAGGGCCTCCTCCGGCACCAGCGTCGGGTCGTCGTGAAAGAGCCCAACCAGCCGGATCTCGGCCGGCAGCAGCCCTTGCGCCGAGGCGCGGCCGAACAGCGCCTCGAAGCCCCGTTCGATCGCCATGTAGGGGCCGCGATGCTCGATCGCCAGCATGGTGCGCGCCGGCACCTGCTCGAACCGGATGCTCCAGTTGCGGCGCGGGGCGTCGAGCGCCTGCGGCGTGAAATCCTTGTGACTGCCTTCGTCGCGATAACGCGCGGGCGCCATGCCGTGGCTGTCGGAGAAGGCGCGGGTGAAGGCCTGCGCACTGCCGTAGCCGGCACGCCGCGCGATCGCCTCGACCGGCTCGCCGGTGTAGGCGAGCGCACTCGCGGCCCGTTGCAGTCGCAGGCGGCGGACCGTGTCGGCGATGGTTTCGCCCCGGATCGCGCGGTAGATCCGGTGCCAATGATGCGGCGAGAAGGCGGCAATGCCGGCCAGCGTGTCGAGATCGAGCGGATCGTCGAGATGATCATGGACATAGGCGGTGACGCGGGTCACACGATCCTCGTAGCTGATCCATTTCTCCGGTTTCATGCTCGGCACTCCCGTCCTCCCGGGTCGAATGTCGGACGCTCGCACGAACCGCTTTGATAAATCTTGCGCAATTGCGAAGGCGCTTCATGATTGATGCTGCGCTGCGATCTCGCCTGCGATTGGAGGAGCGGTCATGACCCGTCCCGTGCTGACCATTTCCAGCAAGAATTACTCCTCCTGGTCGCTGCGCGGCTGGCTGCTGTGCCAGCTCGCCGGGCTCGAGGTCGAGGAAAAGCCCATCCCGATCGACGATCCGACCAATCGCGCCGAGCTCCTGCTGCTAAGCCCCTCGGTGCTGGTACCGCGGCTCAATCACGACGGTGCCAGCGTCTGGGACACGCTGGCGATCGCGGAATATCTGGCCGAGCTTTATCCCAAGGCCGGCATGCTGCCCAAGGACCGGCTGGCGCGCGCCCATTGCCGCTCGATCTCGGGCGAGATCCATTCGGGCTTTCATAATCTGCGCTCGGCGCTGCCGATGAATCTCAGGGCGCATCACAAGAGCTTCAAGATCTTCGCCGGCGCCAAGCCCGATATCGACCGGGTCCAGGCGATCTGGGACGAGTGCCTCACCCGCTATGGCGGCCCGTTCCTCTTCGGCGAGCCCACCATCGCGGATGCCATGTTCGCACCCGTCTGCACGCGGTTCCTGACCTACAGCGTGCCGATGACCGCCCCCACGGCCGCCTATTGCAAGACCATCATGGCGTGGCCGCCGATGCAGCGCTGGGTCGAGGCTGCCAAGCAGGAGCCCGAAGAGATGGAGGAGCTCGATATCGAGTTTTGAGAGATGCCGATCAAAGCCATTGTTTTCGACGCCTATGGCACGCTTTACAACGTCCACTCGGTGCGCACGCTCGCGACCGAGCTGTGCGGCGCCAAGGGCGAGCTGGTCACCCAGCTCTGGCGGCTGAAGCAGCTCGAGTACAGCTGGCTCAAAAGCCTGATGCACGCTTACGAGGATCTCTGGTCGCTGACGCGCGCCTCGCTGGAATTCTCGCTCGAGAGCGTCGGCATCGCGCCCGATCCCAGCCTATGCGATCCGCTGATGGCGAAGTATCTGGCGCTCGACCTGCATCCCGAGGCGGTGGTGGCATTCGACGCGCTCAAGTCCCATCGCCTCGCCATCCTGTCGAACGGCAGCCCGCATATGCTGGAGCCGCTGGTGCGGTCGGCCGGCATCGCCGACCGCTTCGCCGATGTCATCAGCGTCGACCGCGCCAAGGCCTTCAAGCCCGATCCCGCCACTTACGCGCTGGTCGAGGCGTCGTTGGGCGTCAAGCCTGAGAAGGTGCTGTTCGTCTCCTCGAACGGCTTCGATGTCGCCGGCGCCAAGCGGTTCGGCTTCCGCGTCGCTTGGATCGAGCGCGCGCAAGGCACGCCGCCGCCCGGCAACTCGGAAATCGGCCCGGCGGAGTTCTATCGGCTGATCCGCGCTGGGGCAGAGCGGCTCGGCCATGAGGCCGATTGCCGGGTCGCCCGACTGACCGACATCGCGGGGGTGATCGAGCGGTTCTGAGCCTTCAGGGCTGGTTTTCGACGAACAGCGCGTCGGACACCCGGTGCACCATTTGCGTCAGGATCTCGTCTTCGCTGCCGGGGTCGAGGGTCGGCTGTGTGATCAGGGTCAGCTGGTAGGCATCCCCCAGATAATATTTCACTTCGGTGCTGAGATAGGTCGCCGAATGGGATTGCGCCGGAAAGCCCTTATGCGATCCGCCCTTCCAAACCATGTGCCGCGTCTTGAAAATCCAGCTGATCCCGTCCGGTGCCGGAGCAGCCCCCTCCGCACCTGCCGTGAAATGCCACGGCGCCGGCGAAATCTCCTGCAGCTTGCGGGCGAGGTAGCTGGTCAATTGCTCATGCGTAAAGCCGGGAACCTTGCCCGACGTTTCAATTGAGATGTTGTCCGCTGCGTAGGCCGGTGCCGCCGCGATTGCGCCAATATAAAAAAATATAAGAGGCCAGTACCGACAGCACCACATTGCCACGGAACATGGAATCGGCCTTTCCGATCGAAGAGCAGGGCCCAATTCTTATGGCATCGGCCGAGCACGGTCCAAATTCAAGTTTTGTGACTGAACGGGCCGTTTAAATATTTCCAGCGCTCTTACTGTTCTAAACAGCGTGTCGTCCCGGTTTTACGCGATCCCGTGCTAATGATGATGGTGGGGCCCTTGCAACTCCTTGGCCCGCTCCGCTTCCCGCTGCTGCCGCGCCTGCTCGCGCTCCTCGGTGGCCTTGAGCTTCTCCGCCGTCTCGGGGTTCTGCTCCAAATCATGGCGCTCGCGCTCGAGCGCCTGGTTGCGCTCGTCGATGCCCTTCCGGTCGCTCCAAGTGTCGCCGCTGGCGTAAGCCTCCGCCTCCTTCTTGTGCTTCATGTACTCGTCGACCTGATGCTGATTCTTGTCTGGAGGTCCCATTTTCTCCCTCTCCGGCGGATTGGCGTCGGTAGCGTTCTCCTGGGTGCGGCCTTGCTGGAGCACCTGCTTGTCGTAGAGCTGCTGGCGCGCCGCCGTGTCGTCGAGCGCGCGCTTGTCACCGCCCGTCTCGGCGGCCGTACGGGCCTGTGCGATCTCCGCCTCGCAGACTTTGTTGAAAGCGGCCTCCGGATCCTTCGCATGCAGCTGCTTCAGCTCCTCGCGCGGGATGCCGTTGACGGAGGTCACCTTCTCATTGTCGACCAGCACCGGCAGCTCGTCGCGGCGGAAGACGCTGCTCGGCCGGGCGCCCACCACGCAGGTCTTGGCGTCACCCGACGCTTCGTTGGCATACTTCTTCGAGGCCTCGGACCAGACTGCGTCGGCCTGTTCTTGAGGAAGCTTCTTATAGAGCTGCTCGTCATTGAGCCAGCGCCCGCCCGGCGTGGTCTCGATGCGCGCATATCGGCCGTCGCCCTCCTTGATCAGCACGTCGGCCCGATCCCGGTTGCGATGCGGCCCGCCTCTTTCGGCATCGTTCGAATAGAAGGTGGCGCCATCGCGCGGCGTTGCCACGTCGAACTTGTCGGACGCGACCTCAGCCCGATATTCCTCGGCGGTCGTCATCGGCTCACGGCTCGAAGCGGTAATGATAGCCGGTCTGGTCGAAGACCGACGCGATCTCGCGCTTGATGTAGGCCACGTCGTGCGCGTTGAGCGGCCGGCCGTCGCTCCATTTGAGATAATCGCCGAAGATGATGGCGGCGCCGTAACGCCCGTCGTCCGATTTGATCGTCTCGACCGGGATGTGCACCGAGATGCCGCCGGTCTCGAATGTCATGAAGTCCCGCTCACGACGGGACAGGATATTGCCGGCGTCGGTCTGCCACTTGTTGATGTCGAGTTCCCGCATCGGCCGCCCCTATTCCGCCGCCACGGGCACGCCTTCGATCATCGCCTTGAGATCGGGCCGCCGGTACCATTTCGCCATGCCGCAGCGGAGCGGGGCGCGGCCGCGCACGAAGACGAGCTGCTCGTCCGGAACCCCTTCGGCATCGACGCCGAGCCGCATCACCTCGGCCGGGGTCAGGAGCTTGCGCGCCAGATATTGCTGATTGTAATTGTCCGACGCGTTGCGGCCGCCGCCGAGCTGGCCGAAGCCGCCGCTCGAGCTGCCGGCCGAGCTGCCCTTGTTCTCGATCTCGATCGTCATCTCGCCCAGCATGTTGGAGACGAGCTCGGCCGTCTTCTGCGTGTTGACGCCGAAGAAGCTCTTGATCTGGCAGCTTTCGAGCCAGCCCTGCATCCCTTCCTCGCCATATTGCTCTTCGAGCTGGCCGAGATCCTGGATGATGGCCCAGAGGGTGACGCCCATGCCGGCGCCGGCGTCGCGCGCGGTCTTCAAGAGGCCCATATAGCCCAGCCGCGGCATCTCATCCAACAGGAAGAGGGTGCGCACGACGGCGCGGGCCCGCTGCCGATAATCCTCGTAGATCGTGTTGAGCAGCGCCCCCAGGATCACGCGCGCGACGGACGGCGTGCTTTCGAGCGTGGCCAGCGGCACCGAAATGAAGACGTCGAGCGTGCCGCCCAAAAGCGCCCTGGTCGGGACCGTGCGGCCGCGCGCCGTGCCGCAGACGAGCCGGGCCAACGTCGGCACGGTCAGCCACGAGGTCATCTGCGAGGCCTCGAACAGGATGCCGCCCCAGGTCTCGGCCGCATTCTTCTGGATGCCGAGAAGCTCGCCCGCGAGCTGCTGGGCCGCCCCGAAGCTGAAGGACGGCTCGCGCTTCGCTATGGCGCCCAGAATGCCGGCGAGGTTGGGGTTGGTCAGCATCTCGCGCACGGTACCGAGATGTTTCGCCTGAATGTCGGGCCGGCACACGACCTCGAGGATCGCCACCTGCACCAGCGATTTGGCGTTGCCCTTGAACGAAGCGTTGGCGTCATCCTTGGCCGCCTCGCCGGCGAGCCATTCGACTACGGCGCGGCTGGTCTCGATGACGCGATCATTCGTGGGGTCGAGCCAATCCAGCACGTTCAGGCTGTCGCTGTCCTCGCGGCTGGGATCCAGCACCAGCACGTCCCGCCCCATGCGACGGCGCACCGGGCCGCACAGCTGGGCAAGCTCGCCCTTGGGATCGTGCACGACCAGGCTCTTGTCCCAGAACACGCAGTTCGGGATGGCGACGCTGACCGTCTTGCCGCTGCGCGTGCCGGCGACCGTGACGAGATGGCCCTGATCGGCGCGATACCGCAAGAGCGGCGCCATCCCGGCCTGCTGCGGTGCGCGCGCCGGCTCATAAGCCTCGCCGATGACGAGCGGGCCGTTGCCGAGCAGCTGCTTCGCCTCCTCGACGCCCATCCAGCGGGCCGTGCCATAGGCGCCCGACGTGGATTGGCGATAGCCACCCTGGAAGCCCTTGATCCAGGCGACGCCGTCGCCCTGGCAGATCCACCAGGCAAAGACCGGCGCCATGAAATCCAGGAAATCGACCGCGACGCGCAGCGTGTCGCCATAGCGGACGAACGCGATCACGCCCTGGATCGGCGAGTTCGTCAGATAGGGCGGCAGGGCGGCATATTGCGCCGACGCGTCGAGATATCCCGCATAGCAGCTGCCGGCGGCCGCCATCCAGACCCATTTCTGCGGGCGGCGCGACGAGACGAAAATGGCGGCGGCAATGCCGAAGAGCATGAGCGGTGCGGCCGCGATCGCGGCCTCGGCATAGCTCGTGCCGGCCGCCCATTTGGCCGCCTCGTAGCGGACAAGGAGCCACAGCCACAGCGGCCAAAGAGCCACGAGCAAGCGAAAGAGCGCGGATACCATTCGGCCATCCCCCGAAGTGCCGTTAAGGTAACAGCAGACGCGTTTTCGCGATAGGCGTCGGTTGGAGAAAATGTTAAGAAATCCCTGCGGGCAATAGGGATTTCCCTTCGTGACAAATGAGCCGTACCGGACACGCACCGAGGCGTCCGAGCGAACCGGCCAGCAATTGCGGGGCGGTGTCGCGGGGGATTCCTCGGCCGGCATCGTCGGCGGCGATTCCAGTACCGGCAATCAGGATTCAGGTGGGCAAGGTACGGGTGAGGGCGCCGCGGGCGGGCTCGGACGGCGCCGTTTCTTCGGCCTTGTCGCCGGTGCCGCAGCGCTTGCCGCGATCGCCTATGCCGTGCTGCCCGGCCATTCCGGCATGCCCGAGCCGCCGGGCCAGATCGCCGGGCCCGAATATCTGGCGGCAACACTGGCCGTCCAGCCGGCGCCGCGCACCCAGATGCCGCCAATGCGGGCAGCTACCGGCGGTGCGGGCGGCTGGACGAGCTGTGCGCCGGGGGCCGCCTCCAACAACAACCTCAACGATCTCGATCTGGTGCTGGCGATCGACACGACCGGCAGCATGGGCCGCGTCATCGAGGATGTGAAGAACAGTGCCGCCCAGCTGATCGCCAATCTGCGCGCCGGCGGCGGCAATGTGCGCGTCGGCATCGTGGCCTACCGCGACCTGGGCGATCAGTATGTGACCCTGCCCTTCCCGTTGACCCCGCTCGATCCCGGCGGCGTGGCCGCCCTCAACAACTTCCTCGGCGGCTTGCGCGCGGCCGGAGGCGGCGATTGGCCGGAGAAGATGGATGCCGCCCTTGCCGTCGCGGCCGGCATGAATTGGCGCGGGACGGTGCCGGCCTCGATCGTGGTCATCGCCGACGCGCCCGCCCATAACGCCGACCAGGGGACGGCCGCCGGTATCGCGCAGGACGTGATGTCCAAGCTGCCGGGCGGCCTCGTCTCGCTCATCGATACGGGCTCGGGCGGCAACGGCTTCATGCAGGCGCTGCCGAAAGCCGGCGGCGGCCAGTACGTGACCTATGACGGCCATATTTTGAACAGTCTTTTCCCTGCCATCACCGGATGTTCCAGCCGCTAGCACTTCGTCCATTTTGCAAGGGTGACAAGATGACCGTGCGTTCAAGAGCGTTCTCTCGCATCACGGCCGGCCTGCTGCTCGCAGCGGCGGGCGGCGCCTCGGCGCAAGCGCCGGCCCCTGGCGGCGCATCGGACCATGCGTCGTCCGGCTTCAGCGCGCACGGAATCTCCGCAGTCATCTCCGGCATCAGCGCAGGTTCTGAACGCGGGCTGTCTGACGTGAAGGTCCAGCTGCTCCTGAAAAACGAGACGCAGAAGAATATGGCGCTCGCCGCCATCGCCGGCGAGATCGCGACGGCTTCGACCAGCAGCGGCACGCAATTCGTCATGCGCGACGTGTCCGGCATGCCGCATTGCGCCGCCAACGCCCCGCAGGATATCGCCAACTGCAGCGCCAAATTTCCGCCCGACAGCTTCATCGAGGTCGATGCCGGGCAATCGACCGGCGCACTCCTCCATTTCGTCGGCCAGGGCACCACGGCGAGCGGCAGCATCTCCTTCTCGCTGCGGCTGATGGTGCGGGATCTTGGCGATTCGGACGACGCACTGACCAACACGGCCCCGAACAAGGCCGCCCCGCCCCATCTCGTCGTCATCAACTTCCCGCTGGTGCCGCTCACCCCGGGCAGCTGAGTCGGGCCACGCCAGGATGGGCGGCCATCGGACAGGCCGCCCTTCCCCAAGCTCCGCAAAACCAACGCGCGCGGAAAACCGCCGAGATCACGGTTCACGGGAAAATGATCGGCGGGGCCGAGGCATGCGCTGATTCCTCTCACGCGCGACGCCGAGAGTCTTGATATGCTTGGCGTTTCTTTCGTCGCGTGATCGCAAGGAACTCCCATGATCGTTTCGCCCGTTGGATTGGCCGCCCTGTCGCTGGCCATCTTGATCTCTGCTGAGACCGCGCTCGCTGCCGACGACAAGGATAAGGACAAACCCGACCCAGCCAAGATCGAGCACTTCAAGCCCGAGGAGAAGACCAGCGACGGCTCGGTCACCATCGGCGGCCGCAAGATCGATTACCACGCCGCCGCCGGCACGCTGGTCGTGCATCCCAAGGGCTGGGACGACGTGCCGCCCGAGATCGGCAGGGAACCTGGCGATCAACACGGCGACGCCGCGAAGGATGACAAGAGCCCGACCGCCGAAGCGTCGATGTTCTATGTCGCCTATTTCAAGCAATCGGCGAAGCCGGAAGTCCGGCCGGTCACCTTCTTCTTCAATGGCGGGCCAGGCTCATCGACCGTCTGGCTGCATATGGGCGCCTTCGGGCCGAAGCGCGTGGTGACCGCCGACGACGATCATTCGCCGGCCGCCCCCTACCCTTTCGTCAACAATGACTACAGCCTGCTCGACGCCAGCGATCTGGTGTTCATCGACGCGCCCGGCACCGGCTTCGGCCGGATCGCCGGCAAAGACAAGGACAAGGCCTTCTTCGGTGTCGATCCCGATGCCCATGCCTTCGCCGAATTCATCGGGCTGTTCCTGTCGAAGTACGGCAAGTGGAACGCGCCGAAATACATCTTCGGCGAAAGCTATGGCACGACGCGTTCAGCCGCCCTCACCTACTTGCTGGAGACCGATCGTTCGGTCGATCTGAACGGCGTGATCATGCTGTCGCAGATCCTGAATTTCGATGCGAGTGCCGATTCGCCGACGCTCAACCCCGGCATCGAGCTGCCTTACCAGCTGGTCCTGCCCACATATGCGGCAACCGCCTGGTATCACCATAAGCTGGCGGAGCCGGTACCGGATCTGCAGACGCTGCTGGCCGATGTCGAGCATTTCGCGATGAACGACTATGCGCTGGCGCTGGGCCAAGGTTCGACCCTCGATCCCACGCAATTCAAGGCCATCGCGGCGAAGCTGCATCAATATACCGGCCTGCCGCAGGACTATATCGAGAAGGCCAATTTACGCATCGATGGCGGCGAGTTCGAGAAGATGCTCCAAGGCGACAGCGACACCACGACCGGCCGGCTCGACGGCCGCTTCTCCGGCCCGACCATGGATCCGCTCAGCCAGCGCGCGGATTACGATCCCCAGGGAGCGGCGATCAGCTCAGCCTATGTCAGCGCCTTCAACGACTATGTGCGCAAGGATCTGAAGTTCGGCGAGGACCGCATCTACAAGCCGGAAATCGAGGTGTGGCAGCACTGGGACTTCCTGCATCAGGCCCCCGGCAACTCCTTCCCGTCCCAGCAGGCGACCAACGTCATGCCCGACCTGGCCGCTGCGATGAAGTACAATCCGAAGCTCAAGATCATGCTCAATATGGGGTATTTCGATCTGGCGACGCCGTTCTTCGAGGGCGTCTACGAAATGCACCATCTGCCGATCCCGGCCAAGCTGCAGGACAATATCAGCTACGCCTATTACGAATCCGGTCACATGGTCTACGCGCATGAGGCGGCACTGAAGGCGATCCACGACAATGTCGCGGCCTTCATCCGCAAGAACAGCAATCTGCCGGCCGAGTGAAATTAATGCTGCACCGTCAGCGCCTGAAAACGGGCGACGATGGTCGAGACGGCGGCGGTGAGCGCCTGGTCCCTGACGGCCTCGTGATTCTGCGACTTGCCGACGCCCTCGATCGGGCCTGAGAGGAGCGACGATCCGTCGATCGCCCAGGTGACGGCGAGCGTCAGATGTGCCGTCGAGGTCCAGTTGAGAAAGCCGTTGGCGGTATCCTGCCGCGGCTCCTCGACCGATTGCACCGAGACATTGGCGACAAGCGCCGTGTCGTCGCGCTTGTCGGCGATGATGAAGCCCGCGGCGCGCAGCCGGTCGCGCACCTGCTTGATGGCGACGCTGGCCTCCCTGGTCGTATCCTCCGTCTCGACGAAGATTGGCATGCGCGGCTTGGTGGCTGAGGTGAGGCCGAGCTCCGGCCCGCGCACGATCGCGTCGGCATGGCCGAGAATGTCCCAGGCCTGCTTCTCCGGATCGCCGAAGCGCGCCTGATCGAACGGCCGGATCAGGCCGGCGACCTCGATCACCTGCGGCCCGGCATTGGTGCCGCTCTTCTGCCAGATCTGGGCTGCGTCTACGAGCTGCTTCAGCCTCGTGTCGCTGTCGGCGAGCGCATCGGCTGCCGCCTTGCCGCGCGCGAGCAGCGCCTTCTGCGCATCGGTCAGGCCGCCTTGCGGCACATCCTTCAACAGCTGATAGATCTGCACGGCCGGCGGATAGTTGCGCGGCTGGTTCTTGTCCTGGTCGATCGCGGCGAGGCGCTGCTGCAGCAGGTTCCAGGCAACACCGCGCGCCGTCGTGCGCGCCTGCTCGATCGTCTGCTTCTCTTCGGGCGTGGCCAGCGTCTCGTCGAGCGGAGTGACCGAAGCCGCGGCTTCGATCAGATGCTGCTGCGCCGTCGCGTCATTGCCCTGCGCCGCCTTCAAGAGCAGCGTCAGCCGGACGAGCTTGCCGTGGCTTTCCTGGATCTGCTGTGCCGCGTTGCGGCCAGCCGTGAGCCAGCCCTGCTGATCCGGCGTCAGCCGCGCCTTGTCGAGATCGGTCAGCGCGTCGGTTACAGCCGAGAGCTTGATCAGGTTGGCCGGCGTGCCGCCCTGAGCCGCCGCCACGGCGTCGCCCAGCGCCTTGATCCGCGCCTTGCTCTGCTCGATGAGATCGCCGAAGGACTTCACCTGCGCGATGGCCGGCTCGCTCGCATAGCGCGGGCGCGAGCGGTCGAAATCGTCGAGCTTCTCGAACGCCGCGATGGCGGCGGCGATGCCCTTCGGATTTTGCGGATTGGCCTGATTGGCTGCCTGGGCGAGCTGATCGAAATGCTGGTCGCTTTGCGCGATCGCGGTATGACAGCGCTCGCCCTCGTTGATGGCGGCGATGCGGTTCCGGCTCGACACGGCCGAGGCCGGGTTGCGGCCGAGCGCCGCGTCGCCCGGTGCCAGCTTGCGGAGCGCGTCGAGCACCAGCTCGCAATGCTTGCCTGGCTCGCTCACCTTGGTGGCGGCGCCGATATCGCTCTCATACTCGCTGAGCCGCTTGTCGACGAACGGGTCGGGCGGGATCGGGGGCGGTGGAGAGAAATGCGGCGTCGACGGGCCGCTCCACAGATAGATGGCCGAGGTCAGCGTAAATACGCCGGCGCCGACCAGCGACAGCCGCCAGTAAGGTGCAGCCCCCCAGAGGCGCTGGGCGGTATCCTTGAGGCTGGCTACCATCCGGTGGCGGCGCGGATGTCATCCGCCGTGATGGTGAGCAGCTGCTCGTTGGTCAGGCTGTTGAGATCGGCGAGATCGGCGAGCCGCATGGCCTGCGACGGGACGATGCGCTCGACGAAGCTGCGCACATCGCGGGCATTGCCGAAATCCTCGCGATTGCGGTCGAGCGTCTTGATGAATTTCTCGGCCTCGCGATGCGCGTCCGGCTCGAGGACGAGCTGCGTATCCCTGGCCATCATGTCGAAGATCTCGATGAGCTCGCCATGGGTATAGGACTTGAACTCGAACTCGCGGGTGAAGCGGGATTTCAAGCCGACATTGGCTTCGAGGAAGCGGCGCATCGGGTTGGTGTAGCCGGCGGCGATGACGACGAGGCGCTCGCGATTGTCTTCCATCAGCTTCAAGAGCGTCTCGACCGCCTCCTTGCCGAACTGGTCGCCCGACGCGAGCGGGCCGCTGCCGCCAGCCAGCGTGTAGGCCTCGTCGATGAAGAGCACGCCATCCATCGCGTCCTTGACCGCCTCGCGCACCAGCTGGCCGGCCTGGCCGAGATAGCTGCCGGTGAGCATGGTCTTGTCGACCTCGACGCAATGGCCCTTGCGCAAGAGCCCGATCGCCTTGAAAAGCTTGCCGATCTTGCGCGCCATGATGGTCTTGCCCGTGCCCGGCGGGCCGGTGAAGACGAGATGCAGGCTGATGTTGGTGGTCGGCAGCTCGCGCTCGCGCCGGATCGTGATCAACCGGCCCAGCGCGATCAGCTTGTTGAGCTCCGCCTTGATCTCGTACATGCCGATGAGCTTGGCGATCTCGGCCAGAACTGTATCCAGCGTCTCTTCTTCCGGCCGTTTCGCGGTCGGAAGGCGCGGTCCTGTCGGCAGCATGCTCATCGGCGAACTCCCTGGTGACGCGGTACTAGTTCATCGGATTGGCGTCGCGAATATCCTTGTCAGTAATGAGCGCCACCTGTGCCATCGGATCGGTCGTGCTGCGCATGCGCAAGCCGCGATTGATGAGCACGGCATCGACCAGGCGGCGGACCGCATGGGCGTTGTCGAACGCATCCGGCCCATCCTTCGGCAGGCGCAGGAACTCGGCGATCTTGGTGGCAAGCGACTTGTTGGCCTCCGGCATCAGCTGGAGCCCACGATCGGACATGATGTTGAGGAAGATCTCCCTGAGCGCGTCGGCGTCGAGATGATCGAAATTGATCGACTGGACATTGAACTGATTGAGCCAGCGGCGCTTTGGATCGAGCACGGTCAAGGCCCGCTCGGAGCCGGTGGCGATGACGAAGAGCCGGCCCGGCGCACGCCGCGCCGCGTTCAGCAGCAAAGGCCCCATCAAAAGGCCCGAGCCGGCCTCGCCGGATACGAGCTGGTCGATCGTATCGATCACCAGCACGCCATCCATCGAAGCCGTGAAGCGGCGCTCGGCATCCTTGAGCGCCTCGTCGGTCGGACCGTAACTGTAGCCCAGGCCCGGCAACTCCTCCTCGGAGATCCGCACGATCCGGTCGGATTTCACGACCTGCTTGAGCGTCAGCTCCTTGGCGAGCGCCAGCGACACCGAGGATTTGCCGGTGCCGCGCGGACCGAGGAGGAAGAGGATCGTGGCCGGCTGGACCGTGCTGGTGGCAATGGCGCGGCTTTCGATCACGCGATGAATGCCCTCCCAGATCCGGTCGAGGCCGGAGAAGCGGGTGACATCCGGGATGACGAAGGCCGGCGCCGGCGGCGGGCTCTGCGCCGGGGCGGGCGCTCCGCCGGCCATCGACCGAATGGAGACGGGTGGTGCGGCCGCATAAGCATGCTTGGGCGCGAACTGCTCGAACATGCGGCGCGCGGCGGGTAAGCGCTCGACCATCGGCAGCCGGTCGCTCGCATAGAGCACGCCGGCCAGCGTCAGGCCCCAGCAGCCGGCCGCCAGGACGATCGACAGGCCGCCGAGCCATTGCGAAAGCCAGATGATGCCAATGACGCCAATGACGGCGAGCCCGATGCGGAAGGGCAGCGGCAGCCGCCCCAACTGGGCCAGAATGTTCCTCATCGCCGCCTGCCCGCCCCCCAGAACCCACTAGGTTCTAACCGACCAGACTCTATCGACGCGCCGCTCGTTCCGAGCGGGATATTCCGGCCATGGCGGCCCGGAACGGCCCACTCGGCAGTATTTTGCGAAAACCCGATATACTGAATACCCCGGCTCGATCCCGCCTGTCTACTTTATAGGGC
The DNA here is from genome assembly GCA_963762435.1 of uncultured Alphaproteobacteria bacterium. Lineage (GTDB taxonomy): Bacteria > Pseudomonadota > Alphaproteobacteria > ATCC43930 > CGMCC-115725 > JAXDMU01. Next base: position 501,174 of record CAVXLN010000003.1, read on the forward strand.
AGGTGGATCGACTGGCGCATTCATGCGATCGCATGCAGAGTGGCAGAGCTGGCAAGTTTCTACTGGATCCGGTTGTAGACCACACCGTCCTGGGAGATCAGCTGATTGGCGCCCTGCAGCTGGAAATCGAATGACTTGGATGAGCCTACCGGGGGCGACATGGCGGGCGGCGCCGGTCCGCATCCGGTGACCGCACCGCACATCGTGGTCTGGCCGTAGGTCACCTGCACGCTGTTCGGGCCTGTCAGCTGATACTGGCCCTCCATATGGACGACGCCGCCCGCCTTTCCGGGGCTGGGGGCGATCGCCATCTCGTAGAAGAACGCGCCGGCCGGCGTGTAGGTGAAGGTGATGACGAAGCTCGGCCCGTCCGGCCCAGCGGGATGGGTCGTTCGCCAGGTGCCGACGAGCGAAGATTGCTGGGCGAGTGCCGCGCTTGCTCCGACGAGCAGTGCCAGCGACGCGGCCGCAATGTATGACATCAGGCTCATGATCACCCCATGAATGAAGCAGATACGGGTAGGCGCGGTCGAGAGAAGGCGGACCGCCCCGCCTCTGCCCGACCGCGCCCCCTCGACGACGCCCGCCGCCGATCTGTAAGCCGGTTAGTAGTGGTCCTCGTAGCGATGGCCGCAATTGCCGCACAGCGCCTGGTTGCCGCGATATTCAGGGCAATTGCATTGCGCACAGTGGCCCCAGCCGGCATGCGCCTTGCCGTAAGGCATGGCGGCGGCGAGCGCCGTCAGTAATGCGTAAAAAGAATATTTTGCCGCGGTCCGGCGGGTCAGGCCGCCGCCTTCTTGATGTTCGTGGTTGCAGCCATACTCATGATTGCAATCATGCCCGTGCTCGCCCATAGCCCCCTCCGAGTGCAGGAAAGCGCCGGATCATCGGCGCCTGCCGGCTGTGCTGGATCGCATCCAAGCCGTGATGAGGATGGTGTGCCGCGGCGGGCCGGAAGTCCTGACGGATTTCCGAAAAATTCGGAAAAATGCCGTCTATTTCAGGCGCGGCGGTAGCGGATCTGCGAGCTGTCCTTCGCGGTGAAGCCGAGTGCCGTCCACCGACGGTCGGAATCGTACCAGAGATCGAGGTGGACATCGCCCGTCAGCGCGAAGTGATCGGCGGTCCGCACGCTGCCGTCGGGCAAGCTCACGCGGTCCTGGCCGCGCCGTGTCACGACCGGGCGGAACAGCCGGCCATCCTGCGGATTGATCCAGGGCCCGTCGAGCTCGGCCTGGTTCCAATGGGTGGCGAGCCGCGCCTCGGCCGGCGCCTGATAGGGCTCGGTCTTGGAGCCCGTCACCCACAGCGGCCCGTCATGCCGGTCGCAGCGCATGGCGCAAGCCGTGCCGTCATCGTCGGTCGTGGCTTCGGCATGGGCGAGCGTGCCGCCGCGCCATTCCTCGTGGCCATGATGCCGATAGCGATAGAGTGCGATCGGCCCAAAGCTCACGGTGATCTCGACCTCGATCGCGACATCGAACCCGTCCTCGCGCGGCACGAACCCCAACCGGTGGAAGCCGATCACATCCTCGTCGCGCAGAATGTCGAAGGCGATGCGGTCCTCGCCCGGCATCGCCATGAGCTCGGCGGCACGCGCTGCGAAGGGCAGTGCCGCCAAGCCGATCAGAAGGCCCCGTCGGTGGATCATCGTTCGGTCACACCAGCGGCCGGAGCCGCCAGAGGCCGACATCGACGACCCCGGCCCTGAAGCCCGCCTCGCAATAACAGAGGTAATAGTCCCAGAGCCGGCGGAACCGGGGCGGGAAACCCATCGCCGCGATGTCCTGCCAAGCGGCCTCGAACCGGCGACGCCATTCGGCCAGCGTCTCGGCATAGCTCGGTCCGAAGAACTCGACCGAGTCGAGCGTAAGGCCGGCGCGCGCGATCTCCGCGCGCATTGCCGCCGGCGAAGGCAGCATGCCACCCGGGAAGACGTGGCGCTGGATGAAGTCCGGGCTGCGCCGGTAGCTTTCGAACCGCTCGTCGGCGATCGAGATAACTTGGACGACGGCGCTGCCGCCCGGCTTCAGCAGCGATTTCAGCTGAGCGAAATAGCGCGGCCAATAGGCCTCGCCGACCGCCTCCAGCATCTCGATCGAGACGATGCGGTCATACTGGCCCTCGGTGTCGCGATAATCCTCGAGCCGGACCTCGGCGCGATCGGCATGGCCGCGCGATCCCAGTAATGCCACCGCATGGGCGCGCTGCGCCGGCGAGAGCGTGAGGCCGACGGCCCGGCAGCCCGCTTCGGCCAGGCGCTCGAGAATGCCGCCCCAGCCGCAGCCGATCTCGAGCACGCTCTGGCCGGGCTCGACCGCCAGGAGCTCGAGCACGCGATCCTGCTTCGCCCGCTGCGCCGCCTCGAGCGTCATGCCGGGATCGCGATAGAGGGCCGAGGAATAGCTCATGCCGGGATCGAGCCATCGGCCATAGAAATCGTTGCCGAGATCGTAGTGCTGCATGATGTTGCGGCGGCTGCCGGCGCGGGTGTTGGCACGCAGCCGATGCATCAGGACGTTGAGGAGGCGTGCTGCCGGGCCGGCCTCCATCGTGCCGTCGAGGCCCGCATCGTTGCGCGCGGCGAGCTCGATGAAGGATGTGAGGTCCGGGCTCGACCAATCGCCGTCGATATAAGCCTCGGCGAAGGCCACATCGCCGCCGAAGAAGAGCCGGCGCAAGGCGCGCCAGCGATGCAGCACGAGCGTCGCCTCCGGCCCTTCGAGGGCGGCGCGATGGCTGACGGCACTGCCGCCCGGCATCACGATGGTGAGGGCGCCGCGTTCGAGCCGTGCCAAGATTCGGCGCAGCAGGGCTGCCACCGGTCGCACGGGCCGGGAAAGTTCAAGCACGGTATCGGTCATGACGCCTCGGTGGCGGTGAGGATGCTGATGGGATGGGCGGGCGGCGCCGGGCGCGGCCGCAGCCGGAACCCTTTGCGCCAGAGTTTGAGCGCTTCCCAATGGATGCCGCCCAGCACTTGGAGGGCCAGCAGCGGGTGGCGCGGAAAGGCGCGGGCGAGGACGGCGTCGGTAAGATCGAGCCGCGCGCCGGCGAAGGCTGCGATGAGCACCGGGCCCTCCTGATCAAGCGCCGACACGCCGATGGAAACCCGCTCGCCCGGCGGCGTCAGGCGGAATTGGTAGTCGAGCGCCATATCCATGAAGGGCGAGACATAGAAGCGCTTGGCGCAGCCCTGGCGCACTTCCGGCCCCGTCCCCGGTGCCACCGGGAGGAGATAGGAGTGGCGCTGGCCGAAGGTGTTGTTCACCTCGTAAAGCACGGCCGAGAGCGTGCCGTCGGCGCTATGGCAGAAATAGACGCTCAAGGGATTGAAGACGACGCCCAGCACGCGCGGCATCGTCAGCACGCGGATGGCGCCGCCGGTCGCGATGCAAGCGGCCTCCAACTGCCGTTCGACCTGCTGCTTCAGCGGCACGGCGCTGCCGTCGCCATGGTCGCGCTCGTGGAAGCTGAACAGGTTGAAGCGGTTTATGGCGAAGAGCCTGAGCTTGAGGGTCGCCAGCTCGTCGAGATCGACCAGCAGATAGAAGCCGCGATAGCGCAGCCGATGCCGCTTCGGTCGCAACCGAAGATGCATAATGCTGCCGGTATAGATCGCGGATGCGGACATGATGGCGCTCATACTGTCGAGACGCCCACTTGGATGCGGCTCGATTCACCCGCGACATTCCAGGGGCGCCTGACGCCGCCCAGCGCCTCGGCCACGGCAAGCCCGGCCTGCAGCCCGTCCTCATGGAATCCGGCACCGAAATAGGCGCCGCAATACCAGGTGCGCCGCCCGCCCTGGAGCGACCAGAGCTCGCGCTGGGCCTGCATCGCCGCCGCGTCGAAGCGCGGATGGGTGAAGGATGCGCGATGGAGCACGGTCTCGGGTGCCGGCTGGCGCGGCGGGTTGAGCGTCATGAAGACCGGTTCAGCGCCGGGCAGGCCTTGCAGCCGGTTCATCCAATAGGTGACGCAGGGGGTGCCGGCGACGTCGCCGAGATAGTTCCAGCTCGACCAGACCTGGCGCCGCCGCGGCATGAGCGACGGGTCGCGATGCATCACCGCCTCGTTGGCGCCATAGCGGATGGATCCCAGCAGCGAGAATTCCCGCGGCGAAGGATCGACCAGCAGCGCCAGCGCCTCGTCGGAATGACTCGCGATCACGACATGGTCGTAGCGTGTCTCAACGCCGAACGCGTCGAGCACATAGACACCGTCGAAGGAGCGGCGGATCGCGTTGGCACCGCATCTCAGGCGCGTGCGGTCGGAATAGGCAGATGTCAGGCGCGCGACATAGGCGGCACTGCCGCCCGTGACGGTGCGCCAGACCGGCCGGTCGGCGATCCTGAGCAGCCCATGATTCTCGCAGAAGCGTACGAAGGCGGCGACGGGATATTCCGCGACGCGGTCGGCCGGCGTCGACCAGATCGCGGCCGCCATCGGCAGGAGATGATCCTCGATGAAGGCGGCGCCATAGCGATTGGCCGAGAGATAGGCGCCGAGGCTCAGAAGATCGGGTTCGTCCCGGCCCGCATCGCGCGGCGCCTCGCGATAGAACCGCACGAGGTCGCGCAGCATCGACCAGAAGCGCGGCCGCAGCAGATTGCGCTTCTGCGCGAACAGGCCCCGGAGATCGGTACCGGCATATTCCACGGCACCATCGCGGAGCGAGACCGCGAAGGACATGTCGCTCGGCTGGGTCGGCACGCCAAGATGCCGGAACAGGGCGGTCAGATTGGGATATGTCGGCTCATTATAGACGATGAAGCCCATATCGACCGGCATCGGCCCGTTCGGGCCGGGCACCGAGACGGTGTGGCTGTGGCCGCCCAGGCGATCGGCCGCCTCGTAAACGGTGACGCGGTGCGCCTGGCTCAACAGCCAGGCGGCGGACATGCCGGCAATGCCGGTGCCGACGACCGCAATGTCCAAACCATCGAATCCTCTAGGCACGGCCCCGCTCCCTTCTGACTTCATGGGGCGAGATACGATTGAGGGGGCGTTTTGGATCACTGCATTTTCTGTTGATCCAATCGGGCCGGTGGGTCGTAGAGGGGACATGAACGCCACCCTGGAAATAGCGCCGATGGCTTGGCTCATCCTCGCCGGTGCCGCGGCCTCCTCGCTGATCATGGCCGGTGCCTGGTTGCTGCAGCGCCGGATGCGCAATGCCGGCTGGGTCGATGTCGTCTGGAGCTTCGGGCTCGGCGCCGTCGGCTTAGCACTTGCCTTGGCGCCGCTGCCGGACGCGGCGTGGCCCGGGCCGCGCCAGCTGATGGTGGCAGCGCTCATCGCGGCCTGGTCGCTGCGCCTCGGCCTCTATCTGCGCGCGCGTACGCGGCGAGGGCCGGAGGATGTGCGCTATGCCCAGTTCCGGCGCGAGTGGGGGCCTGATTTCGAACGGCGCATGTTCTGGTTCCTGCAGATCCAGGCGGCCGCCTCGAGCTTGCTCGCGCTCTCGATCCTGCTGGCAGCACACAATCCGGCACCGCTAGGCATCGGCGACCTCGTCGGCCTGGCCGTGCTGGCCGCCGCCATCGCCGGCGCCGGCATCGCCGACGCGCAGCTGCACCGGTTCCGCACCGATCCCGCCAATCACGGCAAGGTCTGCGACACGGGCCTATGGCGCCTGTCGCGGCATCCCAACTATTTCTTCGAGTGGCTGGGCTGGCTGGCCTACCCGATCTTCGCGATCGATCTCGCCGGTCCTTATCCGCAGGGCTGGCTCGCACTCATCGGCCCGGCGCTGATCTATTGGCTGCTCGTGCATGTCTCCGGCATTCCGCCGCTCGAAGCGCAGATGCTGCGCTCGCGCGGGGCCGCCTATGAAGCCTACCGGGCCCGGACCCGGGCCTTTCTTCCGTTCCCCACCCAGAGGTCACGATGAATCCGATTGCCGCCATGACGAGCGCCGTCGAGCGCCTGCCGCTGCCCGATCCGGTGATGCGCGCCGGCATCGCCTTCCTGGTCGACCGCACAGCCAAGCGGCTGGGCCGGATCGAGCCCGGGACGGCCGATGAATCCTTCATCGCCGGCATGGCCGACTATCCGATCGCAGCATATACGGACGATGCCAATCAGCAGCATTACGAGGTTCCGGCCGCCTTCTTCGAGCAGGCGCTGGGGCCGCGCCGGAAATATTCCTGCTGCCTTTATGATGGCGCCACGACGCTGGCCGAGGCCGAGGAGAAGGCGCTGGCCGAGACGGCCCTTCATGCCGGGCTCGCCAATGGCCAGCGCATCCTGGAGCTGGGCTGCGGCTGGGGTTCGCTGACCTTGTGGATGGCCGAGCATTATCCGGACGCGCGGATCACCGCCGTCTCGAACTCGGCCTCGCAAGGCGCCTTCATCCGCGCCCAGGCGGCCACGCGCGGGTTCGGCAATGTCGAAATCATCACGGCCGACATCAACAGCTTCGATCTCGAGACAAAGGTCGACCGGGTCGTGTCGGTCGAGATGTTCGAGCATCTCTCCAACTGGCCGGCGGCGCTCGCGCGCGTTAACCGGTGGCTGAAGCCGACCGGCCGGCTGTTCCTGCATGTGTTCAGCCATCGGTCGGCCTCATATCGCTTCGACCATGCCGATAAGAGCGACTGGATCGCGCAGCATTTCTTCACCGGCGGCATCATGCCGAGCCATGGGCTGCTCGCCCAGCTGCCGACCGACTTCGCGATCGAGGCCGATTGGCGCTGGTCCGGCACCCACTACCAGCGGACCGCCGAGGATTGGCTCAAGAATTTCGACCGGAACGCCGACCGGATCCGGCCGATCCTGAGCGAGGTCTATGGTGCCGACGCGGTCTTGTGGCGCCGCCGCTGGCGGATGTTCTTCCTCGCCACCGCCGGCCTCTTCGGCGCCGATGACGGGCAGGAATGGGGCGTCAGCCATTATCGCCTGCGGCCGCGGTGACGCTCGCCGCCCGGCTCGCACATTACGCGGCACAAGAGGACCCGCCGGCGGCGGTCGCCAATCTCGTGGCGCTGGTCGTGGCCAGCAACGGACCGTTCTATCCGGCGACGGTTCTGTGGCTCATCGGCCGGGACGGGCTGCCGAGCTTCTGGACGCTGGCGGCGAGCCCGCTCTTCGCCGCCATCCCCTGGCTCATGCGGCGCAGCAGCCTGGCCGGGCGCGCGGCCTTGCCGCTGCTCGGCGCCGCCAACACGGTCTGGACGGAAAAGCTGTTCGGGCCTGAGTTCGGGCGTCGGCCTGTTGCTGCTGCCCTGCCTGATCCTGGCGGCCCTCATCCATCGCCCTCGGGAACGGGCACTGCTGCTGCTTGTGCTTGGGCTCGTGCTGGCGGCCTATTTCATCCCGGCTGCCTCGTTCGGCGCCCCGCTGATCGTCTTCACGCCCGACGAGCTACCGCGTCTTGCCGCCCTCAATGCCGGCAGCACCGCCACCCTCACTGCCTTCCTCGCCTGGCAGATGGCCGGCCTGCTGCAGCGGGGCGAGGGAGCGGAGCGTCCAGCGACTGCCGTTCCGGCGCAGATCGGCGATGGTGAGCGGCACTACATCGATGCGCCAGAAGGCTGAGGCCGGCGCGTCCAAAACATAGAGCAGGGCCGCGCGGATCACGGCCGGATGGGTCACCGCGACGGCAGCACCGGGCGTGTCGAGCCGATCGAGCCAGGCGCCGACGCGGTCGATGAGTGCCTTCAGCGCTTCGCCGCCATGCGGCACGGCGCCGGGATCGGCGAGCCAGGCCGCGGCACCCCCGGGATCGGCGGCGGCGATCTCATCGAGCCGCCGCCCGCGCCAGGTGCCGAGATCGAGATCGCGCAAATCGGGCAGCACGGCAGCCTCGATGCCGACGGCCGCCGCCGTGCCGCGCGCCCGCGCCTCGGCTGCGGTCCAGCAGCGATCGATCCGGCCCAGTGCCTGGCGATCCACCGTCACGTCGAACGGCGGCGCGTCAGCATCGGGAAAGCACCCGTCCCGCTCGGCCCGCGTTCCGGCATGGCTCAAAAGCGTCAGCCGAATCATCCCTTGCTCCATCCCAAGACCGGCGGCTTGACAGGGACCGCCGCCCGACCCTACGGTCGAAACGCTTCAAAGAAGCGGAGGAAGGCAGCCGGTGCAAGCCCGGCACGGTCGCGCCACTGTGATCGGCGGCATCCCGCCGGAAGTCAGACCCTTTCTCGCCTGCCGAATCATCCGACGGGACGCGTTATCCCAGGAGAGTCACCATGGCCCGTACCGCTGCCGAATCGATCGCCCTTCCCGTCATCCCGACCGGCGAGCTGCTGCCCTGGACGGTGTTCGGCGGGCTGATCATGCTGCTGGCGATCTATTTCGTCGGTGCCGAGCAGGGGGCGACCTCGCTCGTCAGCGGCGCCTATGTCCATGAGTTCGTCCACGACGCGCGGCATCTCCTGGGCTTCCCCTGCCACTAGCCCGTTAGTTCCCCGATGGTCGGCAGCCTGTTGCTGCGCGGCATGCTGGCCGGCCTGGCAGCAGGTCTCTTGGCCTTTGCGTTCGCGACCCTCATCGGCGAACCGCCGATCGAGCGCGCCATCGCTTTCGAGGCGGCGGCATCCCAAGCGAAAGGCGAACCGCCCGAAGAGGAGCTGGTCAGCCGTGAGGTGCAGAGCACGCTCGGCCTTCTGACCGGGCTCGTCGTCTATGGCTCAGCACTCGGCGGCCTCTTCGCGCTTACTTTCGCCTATGCCTCGGGCCGGATCGGGCGGATCGGCCCGCGCGGCTTGTCCTGCCTGCTGGCGCTCGCCGGCTTCATCGCGATCATCGCCGTGCCGGCGCTCAAATACCCGGCCAATCCGCCTTCGGTCGGCGATCCGGCGACGATCGGCCATCGCACCGGGCTCTATTTCCTGATGCTGGCCTCTTCGATCGCGGCGGCATTCTTGGCAGCACGGCTCTATCGCGGCACGGCGATCCGCTTCGGCGCCTGGAATGCGGCGCTGCTGGGTGCCGCCGCCTTCGTTGTGCTCATCATCCTCGTCGAGACGCTGCTGCCGGATGTGAATGAGGTGCCGGAGGCTTTCCCGGCCGTGCTGCTGTGGCGCTTCCGCATGGCGTCGCTCGGCATTCAGCTGGTGCTGTGGAGCACGATCGGCCTCGCTTTCGGCTGGCTCGCCGAGCGCAAGCTCAGAGCGGGATGATCCCCTTCTCGATGATCCAGCACGCCCCCCAGGCCGGGAAGTCGGCGGTCATGACATTGCTGCTCGTCGCGGCGACGAAGCGCTGAAGCACCGCATCCGGCACGCCGCGGCCGAGCAGGAAGCCGCCCGCGCGCAGTAACGGCCAAGCGAGCCGCCAGGCCGCCTCACCCACCGCATCCGGCCCCAGCTGCACGAGATCGACCGAGACCCGCCAAGCCCCCGGATCGCTGCCCACCGGCGCCACCAGGCCGGCGTTCCGGCGCAGGCCGGCATGCTCTGCGGCGGGCGCACTCGTCGCCACGATCAGGCAATCGAGCCCGGCCGCGGCGGCAGTGCGGGCCGTCAGCAAGGCCGAGGATCCGTCGCCGGCGCCCAGCACGATGATTTCGGCCGGCTTCAGGATCGTCAGCAGGTTGGCGAGCATGGCGTCGCCTGGCGTCTCCGCACCGCGCACTTTCGCCGCCGCCGGCCAGTCCCTGACGAGATCGGCGAGCCGCGTGACGCTGTCGCGCTCCGACGGCAGCACGGCACCATGCTGCCGCATCTTCTGCAGCCGGACGAGATGCAGCGGATCGGTCGTGGTGATGGTGTAGAAGCTGCTGGCATTCCCCGTGCCGTTGCCGCGATAGGCATCCTTGAGCTTGGTGAAGACGAGCCGGTCGGACCCGCGGCCATTTTCATAGGGGGTGAGCGACCAGAGCGGCGCCACATCGGGGCAATTGATCTTGTCGAACATCAGGCTCGAGGGATCGACGAAGCCGCCATAGCGCTGTTCGAAGACGCCGGCGCTCGGGCCGACCGATTCCCAATCGTCCGGACAGATCGGCTCGCCCGATTCCGGATCGACGAACCAGCGCAGCGACCAGCTCCAATCATAGCCCTCCATCGCGGCCGAGAGGGTGGCCAGATGGTCCGGCCCCCACCAATTGTCATCGTCGAGATAGGCCACCCGCCGGCTGTTGGCGGCGTAGGTCAGGACCGTCCTGAGGCTGCCGCTGACCCGGTTCGGATGCACGCCGCCATGCTGGATCGAGGTCGAGTAGCCGGGATCGAACAGGTCGAAGGCGACATGCGGCGGGCATTCGGCCGCCAGCGCCGAGAGCTGGGCCGGATCGCCTTCCGGCACGTCGATGCCAAGCAGGATCTGGATCCGCCCGGCGAAATCCTGCGCGAAGATGGAGCGGATGGCGCGCGTCAGGCCGGGCCGCAGCAGGGTCGGGATCACCACCGCGACCGCGTAGGGGCGCTGGCGTTCCGCGGTTTCGGCCAGGCTGCGGATGAGGGGCGAGGCGCCGGTCATCTGGTCGATACCGCCTGCCGGGCCGGCGCCGGCATGATGCTCGTGCCGATCCAGCGTTCAAGCGCCTCGAACGAGGCGGCGGACCAGCCGAGGCTCTGATCATACAGCGGCGCCCGGCAATCGGCGAAGGAGAGCTGCCAGCCGGTCAGGTCGGCAATCCCCTGCTCGGCCGCGTGAAGCTGGGCCGGGTCGGCGCTCATCGCATCGATATCGAGGATGAGATCGGCATGCTGCTCCCCGGCCAATACCGCCATGTGATGGAGGACGAAGAAGATCGTATAGAATTGCGGCAGGAACGGTTGCCAGGCAAAGCCCTCGCCCGTCCCGGCGCGCGGATCGAGCGATTTCACCAGGGCCGGAAGATCGATTGCGGCCAGCAGCGGTGCGAAAGCCGGATCGTCGCGATTGGCGCTGAGAATGACGAGGCCTCGCTGCAGGAAATAGGGATTGCCCTTCACCGCCTGGCTCAGGATCGACAGGAACTGACTGCGCGGCTCGCGCCGGATGAAGAAGTGCGCGCCGGGAACGCGGGCCTTGAACCAGCCGACCCTGAGGCCCGATCGGACCAGGCCATGGACCGGGCATTTCCCGAAGGACCGTGCCACAGAGAAGAGGCCGGCGAAATAGGCTTCGAGTGCCGGCAGCGGCGTGCCGTGATCGGCGCGGTAGCCGCCATAGGAGAGCGCGGCGGGGAAGCCTCGGACGCCGCCCGCGGTCTTGAGCAACGGGCGGAATTCCTCGAGATAGGGTGCTGCCAGCGGCGGATGATGGGCGAAGGACCAGGGGCGGAACCGATCGAGCTCGTCGGCCGTGACGGTCGCCAGCATCTCGGCGAGCGGTTCGAAATAGCAATAAGCCTCCGTCCGGGCGCGGAATTTGGCCCAGACATAAGTGCTGGCGGCACGCCAGCTCGAATGCAAGAGGATCGCAGGCGGTGGCATCCCGGCGCCTCGATCAGTGCCGGGCGGTCGCAGGGACCGCTGCCGATATCCTCAAGATGTCGCCACCGCTCGCCGCCGCAACAGGGCCTGATCGTGTCACGCCCGCTCGGCGGCAGCCTTTGGCAAACTAGGCAATCAGCAATGATATATAAGAAGACGAGCTCGCCCGCCGCTCAGCGGCCGCCCGGTGCCCAGGCCGCCGGCATCGCGATATCGGGCGTGCCGGCGCCGATATCGAGGAAGGAGAAGCCTTCGCCCTGGTCGAGATCCGTCGTGCGGGGCGCTAAAAACCAGCTCTGGCCCAGCAGCGGCGCCTCGACCGCGATGGCGAGCGGCGGCTGGCCTGGCCGATCGTTCGCGAGCGGCAACAGCAGGCCGTGGCAGAAGAGGCTGGCGCCGCTGGGGAAGAGGACGGTGCCGGAAAATTCCGCACCGCAAGGCTGATGGATGAGCTGCCAGAGCCGGTCGCCCCATAGACGGCGCTCTTGCGGCGGCACCAGCTCGATATAATTGCATCCGCGCGGCTCGAAACCGAACAGGTCGCGCAAGCCGGTTCCGGCCAGCCTGACGCGGCTCTCGGCGGGCGACAGAATCTCCAGCAGCAGGATGAAGGGCAGTGCTGCCCCGATCGCACCGGGATCGAGCTTGGCCCGCTTCGGCACGAAGCCGTCGCTGCGCAGGCGCTGCCAATGGTCGAGGACGATCGAGCATTCCTTGGAGGCGGCACTGTGCGAGATGGGAACCGGGCTCATGGCCAGGTCCTCCGGATGTCGATCGCCGAGGATGGCCATGTCCGGTCAGGCCCCGCGCTCGACCTGGACTTCGCGCAAGGCGCGCGCGAGATCGGCACTGAAAGCCTGGGCGGATTCCTCCGACAGGGCGCTGGTGGTGACGCGAATGCCCGGGGCGGACTCGATCCGGAAGATCGAGCCCGGTCGAACGATCCAGCCGCATTCGAGCAGCCGGCGGCAGATGAAGGCCTCGTCCCTGACCGGAATCCAGACGCTGAGCCCGTCCTTGCCATGCGCCGTGATGCCGGCAGCGCGCAGGATGCCGAGCAATCCGGTGCGGCGCTGCCGATAGAGCACGCCCGCCCGCTGGATCTGCTTGCGCACTTCCGGCGACAGGAGTGCCGCGTGCGCGATCGCCTGCAGGATCCCGCTGGTCCAGCGATGCGAGAAATTGGACCGGCTCGAGGCGTCCTGCCGGATGCCGGCGTCCGAGCTGACGAAGGCGAGGCGGAGATCGGGGCCCAGGCTCTTCGACGCGGACCTGATGATGGCCCAGCGGCGCGGCCCGGCGCCGACGAGCGACTGCACGGGCGCATCGCTCAAATCGGCGAAATGATCATCCTCGATGATGGTGACATCGGCGTGCCGCTCGACGATCGCGGCCAGTGCGGCGCGGCGCTCGGCCGTCCAGGAACCGCCGAACGGATTTTGGGCGCGGGGCGTGAGCACGATCACCTTGGCGCCGGCCACGATCGCAGCCTCGAGTGCCGCCGGCACGACGCCCTCCTCATCGACCCGCATCGGCACCGGGCGCCGGCCCCGGTCGCGCACGAGGCCGAGCGTCGTCATGAAGCAGGGATCCTCGAGCGCCACCGGATCGCCGCGGTCCGACACGACCTCGAGAATACGGGCAACGGCGTCGAAGGCGCCGTTGGCGAGCCAGAGCGAATCGCTGGGCAGCCCGTCGCGAGCGAAGAGCGCCTCGGCACAGCCGATCAGGCCGCCTTCCTCCGGCGCATCCTCATAGCGCCGCGGCTGCCAGGCGGCATCGGCAAACAGGCGCTGAAGATCGGGCAGCAATGCTGGATCGGGATTGCCGCCGGCAAGGTTGAGCACCCCTTCGCGCTCATGCGCGATCGGACGGGCGCCGGCAACGACACTGCCGCCGCGACCACGGCTTTCGAGCAGGCCGGCCCCGGCCAGTTGCTTGTAGGCGGCAGCCACCGTGTTGCGATTGACGCCGAGCTGCATCGCGAGCGCGCGCACGGTGGGCAGGACGTCGCCCTGCCGAAAGTCACCGCGCCTGATCGCCTGATGCAGGTTCGCGGAGATTTCCGACGCGGTCCGTCCGGAAATTTCGATTTCTCCGATCATGATGACAACCACTATGACAAAAGCGGAATTTATGCAATAGAGCCAACTTGGGCCTAGGACAAAAACGATAATTTAACAAACTGCGTGCACGGTTCGCTCGTCCGAGACGAGAGGTCGTACCCATGTTTCTAAATCGACTGTCGATCCGCATTAAGCTGCTGTGCCTGACCGGCCTCACCTTTGCGGCCCTCGCGATCGCGTCCGGCATCGCGCTCGAGATCCTCTACTCGGTCCTGCGCAACGACCGTGTGGCCGAGGTCAAGGCGGCGACCGAGATCGCCTACGGCCTGGCGAAGTCGCTCGATCAGGATGTCCAGGACGGCAAGCTCGACAAGGACCAGGCGATCCAGCAATTCCGCACGCGTCTGCATGCGATGACCTTCAATGGCGGCGGCGACTACACCTTCGCCGTGACCATGGACGGCGTGTCCGTCGCGAATGGCGGCAACCCGGCGCTCGTCGGCAAGAACATCCTCGACGTGAGGACGGCCGACGGCGTCCAGACGATCCGGGTTTTGCGCGACGCGACGCGGGATCACGGCGAGACCGTGCTGGACTATATCTGGCCGAAGCCCGGCAGCCAGGCGGCCGTGCCCAAGGTGGCCTATGCCAGGGCCTTCAAGCCCTGGGACATGTTTCTCGGCACCGGCGTCTATATCGACGACATCCGTACGGTCTTCTGGCAGACGGCCGAGACGCTGGCCGCCGCGGTCGGGCTGCTGCTGGTGGTCTGCGCCGCCATCGCCTATCTGATCAGCCAGAATATCGGCCGGGCGCTGAGCGCGCTGAGCGGCGTTATGCTGCGGGTCGCGCGCGGCGAGACGAGTGTCGCGCCGACCGGCCAGGAGCGCCGCGACGAGGTCGGCGAGATGGCGCGCGCGGTCGAGGTGTTCCGCGCCAACGCCATCGAGAATCGCGAGCTGCATGCGGCCCAGGAGGCCGAGCGCGCCGCCTTCGCCGAATCGCGGAAGCGGGAGATGCTGTGCTTGGCCGAGGCGTTCGAGGCTGATGTCCAGCAGATCGTCGGCACGGTGTCGGCCGGCGTGGTGCAAGTCGAATCCTCGTCGGAGCAGATGGCCGCGATCGCGGCGAGCACACACCGGATGACCGGCGAGGTGAGCGAGGAGATCGGCCAGGCCTCGACCAATGTGACCACCGTCGCCTCGGCCGCCGAGGAGCTGACCGTGTCCATCCGGGAGATCTCGCGCCAGACCGATGTCGCGCAAACGGTCATCGGCCGCGCGGTGAGTGCCTCGGCGCGCTCGGACCAGACGGTCCATACGCTGGAGCGGGCCGGGCAGGAGATCGGCGAGATCGTCAAGCTGATCGCGGCCATCGCCGACCAGACCAATCTGCTGGCGCTCAATGCCACGATCGAGGCGGCCCGGGCCGGCGATGCCGGCAAGGGCTTCGCCGTCGTGGCGTCCGAGGTCAAGAATTTGGCATCGCAGACCGCCGAGGCGACCCAGCGCATCTCGAGCCAGATCGGCACGATGCAGGGCGCCGCCACGGACACGGTCTCGGCGCTTCAGGATTTGCAGGAGATCATCACCGAGGTGAGCGAGGTCACGAGCTCGATCAGCGCCGCCGTCGAGCAGCAGACCGCGGCTACCGGCGAGATCGGCCGCAACATCTCGGAAGCGGCGCGGCGCACCGATCACATCGCGCAGAATGTCTCGGCCGTCGATGGCGGCGCCGAGGAGACGCGCACGGCGGCCTTGTCGGTGCTGGGCGTGTCGCGCGAGCTCACCAGCCAGTCGCGCACGCTGTCGGACAAGGTGAACAGCTTCGTCGAGGGCTTGCGCACCGCCTCCTGACGCGGCAGAGCCGCGTCAGGATCCGTTTGGAAATGTGCTGCGCTAGCTCCGGCCTCGAACGGCGTGAGAGACGCATGTTCAAACAGACTCTCAGGTCGCGCGCACCGGCGAGGAGGCGGACACCGGGGCCGGCCGTTCCGGCAGCTGGGTTTCACGCGGCGCACCGGACAAGACGCGCCGGCGCATCTCGGCGAAGCGTTCGACGGCATCGCGCTCGCGCGTCAGCAGCGAGACGCCGATCGCGGCCGCGACGGACAGCGGCATGGCGATGATGGCCGGGTTGCGCAGCGGCATGAACCACCAGGCACCTTGGATCTCGGCGAGCTTCCGCCCCAGCACATCGACCTGGATGGTGGGCGACAGATAGATCAGCAAAACCGAGACGATGGTGCCGACGAGGATGCTCGACACAGCGGCCGGCGTGGTGAAACGCTGCCAGTAGATCGACAGCAGCAATGCGGGGAAATTGGCCGCCGCCGCCACGGAAAAGGCCAGGCCCACCATGAAGGCGACATTCTGGCCCTGGAACAGGAGGGCGAGCGAGACCGCGGCGAGCGCGATCGCGACGGTGGCGATCCGCGCCACGCGCAGCTGCTCGCGCTCGGACGCGTGGCCGCGGCGTACGACATTCGTCCAGAAATCGTGGCAGAGGGTGGCGACGGCCGAGAGCGTCAGCCCGGCCACGACGGCCAGCATGGTGCAGAAGGCGACGGCGCAGATGAAGCCGAAGAAGCCCTGCCCGCCGACGACGAATGCCAGAAGGGGTGCCGCCATATTGTCGCCGCCGGCCGCCGCGACCGCTTCCGGCCGAAGCAGGACCATGGCGCCGAAGCCGATGACGACGACGCAGAGGTGGAAGACACCGATGATCCCGGTGGCATAGACTATCGAGGTGCGCGCCTCCCGCGCATCCGGGACGGTGTAGATCCGCATCAGCACATGCGGCAGGGCGGCCGTGCCGAACATGAGGCCGAGCCCGAGCGACAGCCCATCCCAGCCGCCGGCGACGACCGAGCTGCCGGGCTGCAGAACGGCCGTGCCGAACCGATCGGCGGCGGTGGCGAAGAGAGTGAGCGGGTTCATGTCGAAATGGCGCAGCACCAGCACCGCCAGGGTGACGCCGCCGCCGAGCAGCAGCACCGCCTTGACGATCTGCACCCAGGTCGTCGCCAGCATGCCGCCGAACAGCACATAGATCAGCATCGCCGCGCCGACGATCACGACCGAGAGCGGATAGGAGAGGCCGAACAGCAGCTTCACCAGCGAACCCGTCGCGACCATCTGGGCGATGAGATAGAGCAGGATGACCACAAGCGTGCCGACCGCCGCGGCGGAGCGCACCGGACGCTGCGACAGCCGATAGGCGATGACGTCGGCGAAGGTGAAGCGGCCGAGATTGCGCAGCGGCTCGACCAGCAGGAAGAGGATGATCGGCCAGCCGGCGAGCCAGCCGATCGAGTAGATCAGCCCGTCGAACCCATGGGCCCGGACGAGGCCGGCAATGCCGAGCAGGGCGGCGGCACTCAGGAAATCGCCCGCCAGCGCCCAGCCATTCTGCCACGCCGTGATCTGGCCGCCGGCCGTGAAGAAATGCTGCGTCGTCTTGGTGCGCCGCGCCGCCCAATAGGTGATGACGAGCGTGATGACGATGAAAATGAAGAAAAAGACGATGGAGAGCGGGCTTGTGTCCGGACTCATCTCAAACTTCCTTGTGGGACGGGCGAGCGCGCTGCGCCGAATGCCGACCGTCGGCCCGGTTCGTCCAAAGCACGTAGAAAAGCGACAAGACAAAGCAGGAGACGATCACGACAACGCCCAGCACCATCGAGATCGACAGGCCGGGCACCAGGATCGTCCCCATGAATTGCTTCGAGAAGCTGAACAGCCCCATGAAGCCGAAATAGAGGATCACGGTAACGGCGCTCAGCCTCAGCGCCATTCTTTGGCGTCGTTCCGCCAATTCTCCGACAGACTTAACCGGCATCATGGCAGCGCCCTCAAAACCCAAACTCCGATCCGTCATCACCACCCCGGCGTCACGCGGCCGGACGGTGCCGAACGACTATTCCGTAGAAGCGCCCCGAGAGTCCAGTCATAAGTCGGCTCTTCTATGTCAAATTGTGACAATAGCAAATTTGGCCTAGATAGACCTGCGCAGATGCGCTATTGACTGTGCCGTGCCGACGCTCTCTCGGCCCCACGATGAGGTCATGATGATGAACATGGCGCCGCTTGAGATCGGCCTGCTGGCCTTCCCGGGGATCACGCAGCTCGACATGACCGCCCCGTTCGAGTGCTTCGCGCGCCTGCCCAATGCCAAGGTGCATATCCTGTGGAAGACGCTCACGCCGGTGACGAGCGATGTCGGCTTCCGGATCCTGCCGACGACGCGCTTCGAGGATTGCCCGCAGCTCGACGTGATCTGCGTGCCCGGCGGGCCGGGACAGATCGCGCTCATGGATGACGAGACGGTGATCGATTTCGTCCGGCGCCAGGGGACCGGGGCGAAATACGTCACCTCCGTCTGCACCGGCGCACTGGTGCTGGGTGCCGCCGGCCTGCTCGAGGGCTATCGGGCAGCAACCCATTGGACCTCGCGGGACAATCTACCGCTCTTCGGCGCCATCCCGGACGAGTCCCGCGTCTGCATCGACCGCAACCGCATCACCGGCGGCGGCATCACGGCCGGGCTCGATTTCGGGCTGATAATGGCGGAGATTCTGGCTGATAAGGAGACGGCGGCCGGTATCGAGCTGGTGCTCGAATATACCCCCGCCCCGCCCCACGGCTCGGGCTCGCCGAAGACGGCAGCACCCGCTGTGCTGCAGCGCGTCTCGACCTGGTACGCACCGATCCTGAAGCGGCGGAAGGAAGCCTCGGTGCGGGCGGCGGAGCGCCGTCGGGGCGATGCGGGGGTAGCCGCTTAGAACCTAGCCGAAATAGCCTGTGAAATTGTTGACCAGCACGCCGAGATAGAGGGTCTGGACCAGCACGGCCATCGTGAATTCACGCATGGTGGCGCGCTTGAGCCGGATCGCGCTGCCGATCAGTACCGCGGCGATGGCGAATTTCGGCAGCCACCAGAAGCTGCCCAGCGCCGACATGCTGAAGCCCATCACCGGGTTCGCCTCGTACAGGCCGACGCCGGCGGCGAGCGCGCGGTTGGTCGAGAGCACATCGACGAATTGCGCCAGCGCCACGACGACGAGGAGCGTCTTGATCACCATCACCTGGATGGAGGGCCGCGCGCCCATGCTGGCAATCATCATCTCAGCCTCGCTTTCCGCCGTGATCGGCACTTTAGGCTGAACGGCTGCAGCATTCGTGCCACCGGCAGGCGAGGCCGAGCGCCTTGAAGATCAAGCGGATTCCGACGGCAACCCATCGCAAGCCGCGGCGTGGCCCGGCATTTTGCAGAAATTTATCCCGCATTTTGGGAAAATTCCCAAGATGCGGGCGCCGCATCTACCCCGCCTTTTTCGCGACCCCGCCCGTGCTGTCGAGCAGATCGAGCGCGCGATTGAGCTGACTATCCTTGTCGGTGCCGATGGCCGCCGGATCCGTGCCGCCGGCATCCTTGCCTTCGCCGAGCCCGATGCCGGCCGACGGATCGTCGGGATTCTTGAGCGCTCCCTTGAGCTCGGCCTCGCGCCGCCCGCCGCCGTCGCCATGGGCGGATTTCGCTACCGTCGCGGGCTCGACCACGAGATCGGGCTCGATGCCCTTGTCCTGGATCGAGCGGCCCGCAGGCGTGAAATAGAGTGCCGTGGTGAGGCGGAGCGCCCCGTCATCGCCGACCGGGACGATCGACTGCACCGATCCCTTGCCGAAGCTGCGCGTGCCGAGGAGCGTGGCGCGATGCTTATCCTGGAGTGCCCCCGCCACGATCTCGGCGGCCGATGCGGTGCCGCCATCGATCAACGCTACGATCGGCAGGCCGCCGGTGATGTCGCTGCGATGAGAGCTGTAATTTTCCTGATCGCTCGGCTTGCGGCCCCGGGTCGAGACGATCTCGCCTTCGCCGAGGAAGGCGCCGCCGACCGCGACCGCCTGGTCGAGCAGCCCGCCCGGATCGGACCGGAGATCGAGCACCACACCCGTGAGCTTGTCATGCGCCTGCTGCTTCAGATCATAGAAGCCGTTCTCGACCTCGCGACCGGTATGGGCGCCGAAGCTGGCGATGCGCAAGTACGCGATCTTCTGGCGCAGCAACGCCGTCTTGACCGACTTCGTGCGGATGAGCGCCCGCGTGATGGTGAGATCGAACGGCGCCTCGCCGTCGCGCTGGATCGCGATCTTGACCTGGGTTCCGGGCGTGCCGCGCAGCGCATCGACGGCATCCTGCGGCTGGAAGTCGCTCAAGGGCTTGCCGTCGATCGCGGTGATGAGATCGTTGGCGCGGATGCCGGCCTTGACCGCCGGTGTGTCGTCGATGGGCGCCACCACCCTGAGATTGCCATTGTCGGGCTGAACCTCGAGCCCGAGGCCGCCGAACTCGCCCGAGGTGTCGGCCTGCATGTCCTTGTAGGCTTGCGCATTCATGTAGGCGGAATGCGGATCGAGCGAGCCCAGCATGCCGTTGAGCGCGCCCTCGACCAGCTTCTTCGGATCGACCGGCTGGACATAGTCGCGCCCGACCCGATCATAGACATCGTTGAAGAGCAGCAGCGCCTTGCGCATATCGGCGGCACTCGGTGCTGAATCAGTCGAGGATCGGACGGGTCCGCCTTGGAGCGCCAGCGCCAGGACGATTGCTGTGATCATTGCGTAGGGTGGCTTCATCTCTCGCTTCCCGCTCAGCGCCTATCCCGCACGACGGCGATGAAACCGTTCTGTCACAGCCGATACAGCGCCGCCAGTGCGCGAATTCACCCTGGATAGAATCTGCTGGGAGAGTGCCGTTCGACATGCGACCCTGTGTCATCGGTCGTGAGCGCGAACCATCGGCCGAGCAGGAACGATCGATGAAGTTCATCTGTGATGCGCCAGGCGACCGGACCTGGTTCCGGATCGAGACGCTGGACGAGGCGGCGGCCGAGTCGGCCGCCATGCACCACGCTGTCGAAAAATATTTCCGTAACGAAACGATGAAGGCGACGCACAGCTTTCGGCCGGCTTCCTCGAGCTATGTCGAGCAGGAGATCGGGCTCAAGGCGCATCTGATCAGCGAGATGCCGATCTTCCTGACGCTGCGCGACAGCGAGGGGACGGCGCTCGTCACCGCCATGCTCGCCCCCAGAGGGTCCGCGACTGCCGGTTTCCGGCCGATCATCGTCGGCCCCGGGAACAACGATCCCTATCCGACCCATGGCGACGCCATCACGTCGCTCGCCCGGCATTTCGGCATCACCCTCGAACGGGAGCGCTGCTTCCCCTACGCCCGGGGCTGAGCCTTCAGCCCAATTCCTCGGCAATCGCCTTGCGTGTTGCCGCCCGTTCGGCGACACGCCGGCGATGCGCCAGCACGCGCGGGAAGCGATCGGGATCGACGCCGTCCTGCTCGAGCCATTGCGCGATGGTGAAGAGATAGGGATCGGCGATGGTATAGGCCTCGCCCATGACCCAGGGTCCCTTGAGCATGCCATCCTCGATGAGATCGAAGCAGCCGGTGACAGAGCGCGGCACGGCGCGCTGCATCGATTGGATCGCCGCCTCGTCATCCGCCCAGCGATAGCCCCGCATGCGGTGGGCGTGGGCCACATGCAGCGTGGCGCAGAGATAGGAATTGAAGGCCTGGATCTCGGCGAAAGCGAAGGGATCGTCGAGCGGCGCCAATCGAGCGTCCGGATAGCTTTGCGCGATGAAGGCCAGGATGGCCGGCGTCTCGGTCAGCACGCCGCGCCCGGTGATAAGCGTGGGCACCCTGCCCTTGGGATTGATCGCGAGATAGGCGGATTGACGCTGCTCCTGTGCGGCGAAGCTGATGCGCACGGCGCCATAGGCTGCCCCCGCCTCCTCGAGCGCGATGTGGGAGGCGAGCGAGCATGTGTGGGGCGCATAGTAGAATGTGAGCATGCCGCAACGATCGCATAGCGGGAGGCGCCCGGGAAGCCTAAAGCCCGATGGCCCTCCTTGCGGTTTCGACAATGGTCGGATCGGCGTGGCCGAGCACCGCGCGAGCGAAGCGCTCAGCCGCGCGATCGCCGGCCCGAGCCATCGCCAGCAGTGCCAGCACGGTGACGATGGGGCTGGCGCCGACGGCTCGCGCCAATGCCACGATCTCGACGAGGCGCGAAGCGCGCTCGATCGCCGCCGCGGCAAGCGGTGGCAGCTGGTCGAGCGCGCCACGCCGCAGCGCTTCGGGATTGTCGGCCCAATCGATCCGATCGACGAGATCCACGGGCGGCGGGCTTGACCGGAAAAAAGAAGTAACGCGCTGGCGCAGCGAGGATTGCGGCGGGGCCGGTGCCGGCATCGGCGCCGCCATCACCGGCGGCGGTGCCGCCATTGCGGCCCGCGCCATGCCGGCCGGGGCCGCCATCAAGGGCACCTTGCGCATCGCCGGCAGCCCTTCCTGCCGCTCGCCCGCCTCGTCGACCAGCACCAGGCTGGTGAGGTGGCAGACGATGCCATGCGCCACCGCAAGCTCGGTGGCCCGCGCCGGTTCGAGCCGCGGCAGTGCCAAAGCTAAAGCGATGGCACCGATAGCGCGCGCCGCCTCATCGGCAATCGCCGCCCTCTCCTCGCTCCAACGCGCCTCAATCAGCATGCCGCCGCGCCGGACCGACACCGTGTCGAGCGGCCCGTCGATCGCCGGCGCCGGCAGGCGCGCGGACCGCAGCGAGCGCAACGCCGATTGCAGCGCCGTGCCGGTCTCCCTGCCGGATGCCACGAACAGCTCGCCGCCGCTGAGTGCCGCCAGATGGCCGACATCGGCCTCGAGGCTTCCCGCCCCGATCAGCACGACGGAGAAGCGCCGGCCGCTGCGCGCCAGCGTCTGGACATCGAGCGCATGGCTCTGCCCGTCGGTCAGCAGGAGAATGTCCGACGCAGCACCGGACGCGACCGCCATCGCCAGCGCGCCGCCGATCTCGGTGCCGCCATTGGGCTCCGGGAAGTGCCGGAGCACCGGCCCGAGCTCGCCCGGCCTGGCCGCAAGGCCGATCGCCGTCGCACTGTTGGCGAACGACCACAGGCGCAGCCGATCGCCCGGACGCAGCAGTTCGTCCGCCGCGTGGAGTCCGCTCAACATCGCCTGATGCTTGGTCACGCCGCGCTCGGCCGCCTCCATCATCGAGCCGGAATTGTCGGCCAGCAGCTCGACATCGATCGCCGCCTCGCCGGCCGGCGCCGGTGCGATCGTAAGCGTCACGCGGCGACCATCGGCCGACACGCCCTCGATCGAGCGCTGCACCCAATTGTCGATCGTGATGTCGATCGCTTGGTCGAGCAGAAGCCTGGTCTCTTCAGGGATCGGACGCCCCGCCAGCAGCGGAACACCGCTGTCGCTCACGACACTCAGCACCGCCTCGTGCCGGACCGGCCCCGTGACGAGATCGTCGCTGTCCGGCAGCGGCGAGCGGCCATAGATCTGACCGACCGTGGCGGGAATCCTGAGGCCGGGCCGGTCGCCGATGAGCGCCAGCGGCATGGCCCAGCGGCTGATGACCGCGACCTCCGTCCCCGGCGGGATATGGCCGACCGACAGGATATGAACGCCGCGCAGCGCCTCCTCATGCAGCACCGCCGTCTTGCCGCTGTCGATCGCCGCCTCGTACTGCTCGCGCGCCCCTGCACGGGGCTGGGCCGTCGCGGTCAGCAGCCGGCCGCCGATGAGGGCGGTGAGGCCGGTAAGCGTCGCATGCACCGGCACCGGGAAGGTGATCGTCGCCTCTATGCTTTCACGCTCGGCATTGAAGAAGCGGCGTGTGGCCGAGACCAGCGCCAACCCGCCCAGGATGCGCACCTCGATCCGGGTTTCCTTGAGCGGCATCGGCCGCCTCATTGGCCCGAACACCGCGCCGTCGATGAAGGCGGCCAAAGGGTCATGAGCTGGCATCGTCTTTCTTCGCCTCCATCGCGTTCGTCACGGCCTCGATCAGGCGATCGGCGATCACGCGCGGGTCGAGATTGGGGTCGAGCGCCGCCGGATCGATGATCACCGCGACCCCCGGCGCCAGCGGCACAGGAGCGCCGCTGCCGAGGATCAGCTTGATCGATGAAGGCAGGAATCCCGCACTGCGCAGCCGCTGATAGCGGTCGATGGCCGCGACATGCGCCTCGTCATACTCGGCATTCGCTCGACCCCCCGAAGGTGGCGGAATGAAGCCTTCCGAGATGAGATAGCGGATCTGGCGCGGCTGCACGCCGGTCCGCTCGACGAGTTCGTGGATCTTCATGCCTGCATCTTTCGACAAAAGATTTGTCATAAGAGAGGCTGGCATGCAAGCGCTTTCGACAAACGATTTGTCGAAAGACGGAATATGCGGACGGTCAGTGCGCCGCGGCCGACCAATCCTTGATCGAAACGCCGGCCATGCGGCGGCGCGCTTGCTCGACGGCGCGCTGGACCTGATGCTTGTCGATGCCGTCGCCGACCAGCAGCAGCGTCATGATCGGGTCGGCCATGAGATCGGCGAGACTCGGCTCGGCCTCCAGCCAGCGATCGGGCTTTGCACGATCCGGGTTCATGGGCACCTCCTTCGTCAACGACCCTGGGCTCCGATACGAACAGTCGGCCCAGTAGGTCGAGCTTAGATCGATCGTGAAACGGCTTGATGACGCTCCGGCAACAAATTGTTCTCACCCGGATCAGTATCCGCCGAGCGAAACCATCTGTTACAGGAATTTGGCGCGCCGAAAATTCGTCTGAAACAACGATCCGTTATGTTTCCGACGATCCGATCAAGAAGTCGATGGGGCGCGGCGTCGCGGATCTTGCCACGCAAAAGACGCGTTTGCATGCTACGCGTCAAATGTCGACACGAGGATGGAGCAGGTTATGGTGCAGCACAACAGCGTACTTCGCGGTCTCGGGACCGCGGCAGTGATGGCACTCGCCACGGGTAGCTTGTCCGGATGCTATTACACGCCAGTGGCTTATTGCCAGGCGCCGCCGGCACAGGGCGATCAGCAGGCGACCAACGTGCCGCTGCAGTCGAACGGCACCTGCCCGCAAGGCACGGCGCCGGTCTATGCCCAGGCGGTTCCGGCCCCGGCCCCGGCCTATTACCCGGCCCCGGCCTATGCCTACCCGTACGCCTATCCCTATGCCTATCCTTACGCCTATTCGCCGGTCAGCGTCGGCTTCGGTTTCCGCTTCCGCTGATCGGGCATCAAGGCTTGGCGAGGGCTGACGAGGCGCGCATGGCCGCGCCGAAGATGCCCTTTGCCATAAGGCTCGTCTCGACACCCATCCGGGCCTGATTCACCGCGGCCCGGATGGCGTGAGCCCCGGCATCGTCCGGTGCGGCCTGTACCGCCAGCTCGGCGAGATGCCCGGCGAGGCGAAGCGACCCCGCTGCCATCAATTCCTGGGCGCGCGCCGCCAGATCGGCTGCGGGCGCCGGCTTCAGATGCGCCGGATCGCCATCCCACCAGCCGCCATAGAAGCGCCAGATATTGCGGATGAGAAATTCCGGGTCATCGTAGGTCGGCTTCAGGAAAGGCCGGGTCATGAGCTCGGTCGGCAGCCGCACCAGCCGGAGCACCTCGTCGAGCGTGCGGCCCTCATTCATCAGATCCAGCGTCTGGTCGTGGATCGTGTCGAGGAACTGCGCCGTATCGGTGAGCAGCATCGCCACCCGGTCGGCGCCGAACAGGCCCGGTCCGTGGCCCGGAACCAGCGTCTCGGCACCGAGCGCCGCCATCGCCTTCAGCGCTTCCGCCCAGGGCTTGGCATAGCGCTGCACCTTCTGCGGATTGCCGGCATTGGGGGCCGCCCAGATGACGAAATCGCCGGACGCGATGAGACGGCGATGCGGGATCCAGGTCCAGGTATGGTCGTCCGTCTCGCCCATGCCGTGATGCAGCTCGAACCGCACCCCGCCGATCTCGAGCGTCAGCCTGTCGTCATAGACGAGATCCGGCTCGCGGAAATCGGTCGGCCACTGAAAATTGAGATTGGCGAACTGGCGGCCATTGATCTCGGTGTTCCAGCCGGCACTGGCGCGATAGCGGGCGAAGCGGGCCGGCAGATTGGCCTGCGCCACGACGCGCGGGCGCGGCGCTCCGTTGAGCTGCGCCTCGGTATCGAAGACATGAGCGCCGGCGGCGTGGTCGATATGGCCGTGGGTGTAGATGATGGTGTGGATCGGCGCCTTGTCCCAGCGCCGGATCGCGTCCAGGATCTGCGCCGCGACGGCACGGCTGCCGCTGTCGATGACGACCAGGCCTTCCAAGGTCCGGACCAGCGTCACATTGCCGACGACGCCGCGGGTCGCGACATAGGCCGCATCCTCCGCGATCGGCACCACGACGCTGCCCTCGATCGCCCGGTTCCAGGCGACGACATCGAAATCATGCCAGGCGGCATCGCCGGCGGCCCTCAGATCAGCGGCCATTTACACCCTCCCCGTTCTTATTCTTCTCCAGCCGAGAGCGGCCGGGTCGAGCGGATCGCGATGCCCTTGAAGAAGAGCTCGGTCGCGCGGCGCACGAACATATCCTTTTCCTCGGCCGAGGGCTCGCCGCGCAATCCCAGCTGCAGCTCCAGATGGATCAACCCCTTGTGCAAGACCAGAAACTGGTCGGCGGCGAAGCGCGGATCATCGACCTCGATCCGGCCGAGTGCGGCGGCGCGCTCGAGATAGCTGGCGACGAAGGCGCGCGTGCGGTTCGGCCCGAGCTCCATGAATTGCCGCGCCAGCGCCGGGAAGCGTTGGGAAGCGGCCTGGATGACTTGCAGGCTGCGGATACAGTCGAGCGAGCAGATGATGTCCATGAATTGCCGGCCGATCTGCCGCAGCGCCTCGTCGACCGGCAGATCGTCGACCGGCAGCTCGATAAAGGCGCGCGCCCGCGCCTCGGTATCGCGCGCCAAGGTCGCGGCGAACAGCGCCTCCTTCGACGGATAGCGCGTATAAAGTGTGGTCTTGGAGGCCGAAGCCCGCTGCGCCACGAGATCCATCGAGGTCGCCTCGAAGCCCATCGACAGGAACAGCTCGCGCGCCGCCGCCAGGATCTTCTCCTCCTTCGGATCTCTCCGCGCCGGCTCGGTAGCTTCGACCGCAGCGTAGGACATCGGCTTGACATCTCCTTTTCACCCCTTTAAATGAGGCAACAGTACGGTACAGTCCAGTACATTTTTGCCGCAACGGAGAGAGTGATGACCGGGCCGCATTCGGATCGGACGCGGTGGCAGGTGGGCTTTGGCGCCACGCTGGCGATCTTTGCCGCAGGCTGCACGCAGGGCCCCGACTTCACGCCGCCGCCGGCACCGGTCGAGACGGGCTACACGGCCGAGCCGATGCCGGCGGAGACCGCGGCGACCGCGAATGCCGCCGCCCAGCATTTCCAGCCCGGTGCCGACATCACGGCCGATTGGTGGCAGCTCTATCGCTCGGCCGATCTCGACCAGATCGTGAAGGCGGCGATCGAAGGCAGCCCGAACCTGACCCAGGCGCGCGCCACGCTCCGGCAGGCGCATGAGGTGATGAACGAAGCGGCGGGCGCGCTCCTGCCGCAGGTCAACGCCAATGCCGGCATTTCCTACAACAAGCTATCGCTGATCCAGTTCGGCCAGGCGCAGGGCTTCCCTTCCTTCCCGCTCTACACGATCGGCGCCGCGGTCACCTACGACACGGATATCTTCGGGGCCGAGCGCCGCACAGTCGAGGCCGAGGCGGCCCGCGAGGAGGCCGACCATCACGAGCTGGCCGCGGCATATCTGACGCTGACCGGCAATGCCGTCGGCACCGCCGTGACGCTGGCCGCGACGCGCGAGGAGATGCGCGCGGTCGACGACATCATCGAGGCCGATCAGCGCAATCTGAACCTGCTCGACCAGTCGGTGCGCGGCGGGCGGCTAGGAGCCGAAAGCCCGGAATATCTGAGTGCCGTGGCCCAGCTCGACAATGACCGCAACCTGCAGCCGCCGCTTCGGCTGCAGCTTGACCAGTCGGCCCATGCGCTGGCCGTGCTGGCCGGCCGGCCGCCCGCGGGCTTCACGCCGCCCGCCTTCGATTTCGCCAATCTCAAGCTGCCGACCGAGCTGCCGGTGAGCCTGCCTTCTGCCCTCGTCGAGCAGCGGCCCGACATTCTGGCGGCGAGTGCGGATCTTCATGCGGCGAGTGCGGAGATCGGCGTGGCGGCGGCCCATCTGCTGCCCAATGTGAACCTCTCGGCCGAGTTCAGCTATAATGCGACCTCGCCCGACAAGCTGTTCTCGCCCGTCGGCATCCTCAATGACGTAGCGGGCCAGATCACCGCGCCGATCTTCCATGGCGGCACGCTCGAGGCGCAGAAGCGCGCGGCGGAGGCGGCCTATGACGCCGCCGACGCGCAATATCGCCAGGCCGTGCTGGCAGCATTGCAGCAGGTCGCCGATGTGCTGAGGGCACTCGATCATGACGCGGTGTTGGCGAGGGGCGAGGAACAGGCAGTCGCCGCGGCCAGGCGTTCGCTCGACTCCGCCCAGCGCAGCCTCGGCGCCGGGGCCGCGAGCTATACCCAGGTGCTGGACGCGACGCGGCAATATCAGCAGGCGCGGATCGGCTATGTTCGGGCGTTGGCACGGCGCTATCAGGACACGGCGCAGCTCTTCGTCGCCATGGGCGGCGGCTGGTGGCACGCCCAGGACCTCGAGACGGGACCGAAAATATGAGCATGACCGAACTCGACAAGGCGCCCGGCCGCACGCCCGCCGCCGTTCCGCCGGCGGTGCCGGCAGTGGAGAAGCGCTCGTCGCGGCGCGGCTTCGTCTTCCTGCTGCTGGCGATCGTGATCATCGGCGGCGCCATCGGCGGCATCGAATGGTGGCGTGCGACCGCGGGCTTCGAGGAGACGGACGACGCCTTCATCGATGTCCATACCGTGCGCGTCAGCCCGCGGATCGCCGGCCGGGTGAAGAGCGTGCCGGTGACCGACAATCAGATCGTGGCGGCCGGCGCCCCGCTGATCGAGATCGATGATGCCGACCAGCACACGAGACTGGCGCAGATGCTCGCCAATCAGGCCGCCGCCGCGGCCAGCCTCGTCCAAGCGAAGGCGCAGCAGGTCGCGGCCGAGGCCAATATCGCCGAAGCGCGCGCCCAGGTCGGCGTGGCCGAAGCCAATGCCAACAATGCCGACACGCAGCTGAAGCGCGACCAGCCCCTGGCGCAGAGCCAGGTGATCTCGCATCAGCAGCTCGACAATGATATCGCGGCCTCCAAGAGCAATGCCGCCACGCTCGAGGCGGCGCGGCGCCGGCAGGCCTCGTCCGAGGCGCAGGCCCTGGCCGTGACGAGCCAGATCACCAGTGCCGAGGCTAATCTCAGAGCCGCCGACGCCCAGGTTCAGCAGGCGCAGCTCGACCTCTCCTACACCAAGGTCACGGCGCCGGTGGCGGGCCGGGTAACCCATCTCAGCGTTTCGCCCGGCGACTACCTCCAGACCGGCCAGAACGTGATAGCACTGGTGCCGCTCGATGTCTGGGTCACGGCCAACTACAAAGAGACGCAGCTGACCCATATGCGGCCGGGCCAGAAGGTCGAAATCCGCGTCGACGCCTATCCCGACCTCCGCTTCAAGGGCCATGTCGACAGCATCCAGGCCGGCGCCGGCGCCGCCTTCAGCGTGTTGCCGCCCGAAAATGCGACCGGCAATTATGTCAAGGTGCTGCAGCGCGTGCCGGTCAAGATCGTATTCGACGAGCCGATCGACCCGAAGCTCAGCCTCGGGCCCGGCATGTCGGTGGTGCCGAGCGTCCGGGTCGAGTGACTTCCATGGCCGCTGCCGCAAAGCGCGCCGCGCGCAATCCATGGATCGTGGCGCCCACGGTCGGCCTCGCCGCCTTTATGGAGGTGCTCGACATCTCCATCGCCAATGTCGCGCTCCAGCACATTGCCGGCAGCCTGTCGGCGAGCCAGGACGAGGCGACCTGGGTGCTGACCTCCTATCTCGTCACCAACGCGATCGTGCTGCCGATGAGCGGCTGGCTCGCCACCGCGATCGGCCGCCGGCGCTATTTCCTAGGCTGCATCGTGGGCTTCGCGATCAGCTCGCTGCTGTGCGGCCTGGCGCCCAGCCTCAGCATGCTGATCCTGTTCCGGGCGATCCAGGGCCTGACCGGTGGCGGCCTCCAGCCCAATGCCCAGGCGATCCTGGCCGACAGCTTTCCGCCCGAAAAGCGCGGCATGGCCTTTGCAGCCTATGGCTTGGCGGTGGTCGTGGCACCCGCGATCGGACCGACGCTGGGCGGCTGGTTGACCGACGATTTCAGCTGGCGCTGGGTGTTCCTGATCAATGTGCCGGTCGGCGCGTTCCTGACCTTCCTCGCCATGCGCTATATCGACGATCCGCCGGCTTTGGTCGAAGCCCGCAAGGCCAGGCTGGCGCGTGGGCTGAATTTCGATTGGATCGGCTTCGGGCTCCTGGTGCTGGGCATGGGCGCCCTGCAGATCGTGCTCGATCGCGGCCAGGAGGATGATTGGCTGGGTTCCGTCTTCATCAGCCATGCGATCGAGCTGTCGATCGCCGGCATCGTCGGTTTCGTGATCTGGGAGCTTTGGCGCAAGGACCCGCTGGTCGAGCTCCGGCTGCTCGCCAACCGCAATTTCGGCATGGGCAATGTGCTGATGTTCATGCTGGGCTTCATCCTGCTCGGCAGCACCGTCCTGCTGCCGGAATTCGTCCAGCTGCTGCTGGGCTATACCGCGACCGATTCAGGCTTGGTCATCTCGCCCGGCGGCTTCGCCGTCTTCCTGATCATGCCGCTGGTGGGCGTGCTCGTCTCGCGGGTAGATCCGCGGCTGATGATCGCCTTCGGCCTGATCATGAACGGCGTGGCGCTGCTGCTGATGGGCCAGCTCGATCTGCAGGTCGATTACTGGACCGTCGCCTGGACGCGCATCGTTCAGTCGATCGGCCTGGGCTTTCTCTTCATCCCGATCAATACGATCGCCTATATCGGCATGCCGCCCGGCCAGAACAACAACGCATCCGCCATCATCAACATGATGCGCAATCTGGGCGGCAGCATCGGCATTTCGATCGTCACCACCATGCTGTCCCGCCGCGCCCAGGTGCATCAGCAGGTGCTGACCCAGCATACCGGGCCCTACAGCCATAATTTCCAGGACGCGTTGAATGGGCTGCAACAGCACATGATGGCGACCGCCGGCAGCACCGTCGACGCGCTCAAAGCGGCCGAGGCGGTCATGTACCAGTCTGTCCAGCAGCAGGCGCAGCTCTTGGCCTTCGTCGATGATTTCCGGCTGATGGCGGGCCTGTTCCTGGCGCTGGTGCCGTTCCTGCTGATCATGAAGCGGCCCGGGGCGAGCGGCGGTCCGCCCCCGCCGGCGCATTGAGGCTCAGGCGATCGTCACGACCGGCTTGCCCTCCGCCGTCCGGTTCTCGATCGCCTCATAGGCCTCGGCCACCGTCTCGAGACGGAACTCCCGGGGATCGACGCGCGGCACGATCCCGCCGGCCTCGACGATCTTCGCGGCTTCCGCCAGAATCACGCCATGGCGCTCCCGCCCCTTGCCGGTCAGAAGCGGCGTCAGCGTGAATACACCCGAATAGCTCGCATTCTTGAAGGATAGCGGTGCCAGCGCATGGGTGCCCCAGCCGAGACAGCTCACGACAAGGCCGAAATCCCCGACCGCGGCAAAGGAGGCGTCGAGCATGGCGCCGCCAACCGTGTCATAGACGAGATCGAAGCCCAGGCCCCTGGCATGCTTGGCGACGTAAGCCTCGACGCTCATCTCGCGTGTGTCGATCGGCACGGCGCCGAGCGAGTGCAGATAATCGTCGCGCCCGCCGCGATCGGTCGCGAACACATCGGCGCCCATAGCGTGGGCGATCTGGACCGCGAGATGCCCGACCCCGCCGGCACCGCCCTGGACGAGCACTTTCCGCCCGTCGAGCATCGGAGCGCGATCGACCAGCCCCTCCCAGGCGGTGATGGTGTTGAGCGGCAGCGCCGCCGCATCGCGCATCGACAGGTTGCGCGGCTTCGGCGCCAGAAGTGCCGCATCGACGGCGGCATAGTCGGCCAGCGTGCCCGGAATGCCGCCGACACCCCCGGTCATGCCATAGACCTCGTCGCCCGGTTTGAACGCCTTCACACCAGGCCCGACCGAAGCGACCGTCCCGGCCAGCTCCAGCCCCAGGATCGCCGGCAACGGATGCCGCGCATGCGCCGCGACACCCGCGCGGATCTTGGTGTCGAGCGGGTTGACCCCGCTGGCCGCGATCCGGACCAGCACCTGGCCCGGCCCCGGAACGGGCGTCGGCAGGTCGATTACGCGAAAGGGCGCGTTCGGGGCGTCGATCAGGGCTGCTTTCATCGGATCTCCTCTGCGGCGATAAGAGTATCATCCTCGCCCCAATGGCGCTGGAGGTCTCGATGCGCGCAAACCTGGCATCCTTGGCGGCAGGCCTCTTCAGCTTGATCTTGACCGAGCCGGCCTTTGCTCAGCCCGAGCAAGATTGCGCCGCCGCCGACGGCACCTATCTGACGGGCATCGTCACGACGAACCCTCGGTTCGCGTCGGGCCATCGGCTCAAGGGCGTCGAGCTTTCGCACAGCTTGCTGAACATCAAGGCGGACCAGGACGGCCAGACATATCAGGTGTCGATCGATAACGTCTTCGCCACGGGCTACGACGCTGCCAATGCCCAAGGGCAGGTTCCGGCACCCCTCAGCGCCATCCGGACAGGCGATCACCTCGCGCTCTGCGGCGTCCCCTACGCCAATCCGCTCGGCATCCATTGGGTCCACACCGATTGCGGCGACCCGCCGACCAGGTCGGCGCCGAACGGCTGGCTCCGCACGATCGGCCCCGATGGCCAGCCCAGCGACAATCTCGAAGGCAGCACGGAGTATTGCCGCCTCTGGCCGCGGCGGTAGGAAACAGCGCTGCGATTGCTATTGCAAATTACTCGCATTTACGCTCTCCTGAAGGCGAAGGAGAGCAGGCGATGCAGGCGGATCGACGCGCGGAATGGGCCGGAATGTCCGGCGGGAACGAGCATCTGCTGGTCTGGTCGTGGCGCCGGATGGCGATGGCGGGTACCGCCTGCCCGCTGCTGGCGCGGGAATTCTCGATCCTCTGCGGCGGCGAGGCGGGCGAGGTGCTGGCGACCTTCGACACCTTCCTCAGGGCGCTCGCCTATTCGAGCCGGCGGCGCATGCAGCTCGGCCATCCGGGCTGTGTCGCCGTGACACGCGACGAACGGCAGATGCTGGCGCTGGTGGCAGCCGCCCAGACTCATGACATGGTGCGGCTCGAGGCGCATCTCTGCTGGCTGGCGCGGGCCGAGCTCCGGCGCGCCCTCGAGATCGCTTCCTTGGCCTTGGGCGACGCGCTCAGCGCCCATGGCGTCCGGCTGCTGCCCGATGGATCGGCGGGCCAGGCCCCTGCGGCATTTCCACTCGAGCTCGGCCCGGCCCGCATTCATCCCTGACGATGGCCCGCGCCAATCGATTGCCACAGGCCCGGACACGGAGTCATTCTGCGCCTCAAACTGGCTCCAAGAGGCGTTTCTCTCATGAATTTCTCCGACATCATCGTCAGCACGCCGACCAAGGCGGGGCTGGAAACCCGCTATCACGCGATCGGGGCCCTCCTCGACGGCGGCTTGCGCGAGCGCGCCATCGCGGATTGGGATCGGCTTCGGCGCGACTATGACAGCTGGAGCGCCATGGTGGCGCTCAAGTTTCAGCAGAATACCCAGGACCCGAAAGCCAAGGCCGATCGCGACTATGCCGATACGCTCAATCCCGAGGCGACCGGCCTCGAAGTGGCGCTGAAGCGCCGGCTGCTGTCCGACCCCGATCGTGGCGCGGTCGAGCGGCTGGTGGGCGCCCATGCGCTGAAGCTGTGGGAGACCGACATCACCACCTTCCAGCCGGTAATCGCCGGCGATCTCGAAACCGAGGCCAAGGTCTCGGCGCGCTACACCGAGGTGATCGCCGGCGCCAAGATCGAGATCAACGGCAACATCGTCAATCTGGCCGGGCTCGAGCCCTATGCCCAGGATCTTGACCGCGAGACGCGGCATGCGGCCGCGCACAAGCGCTGGGACTTTTTCGCCACTCATGGCGAGGCGCTCGACGGGATCTTCGACGAGCTGGTCAAGCTGCGCCACGGCATGGCGCAGAAGCTGGGTTACCGGAATTTCACGGATCTGGGCTATCGCCGCATGCGGCGGATCGATTACGGCCCGGAGGATGTCGCGCGTTATCGCGACCAGGTCGTCGAGCACGTGGTGCCGTTGGTCGGCAGGCTGATGGACGATCAGCGACGCGCCTTCGGCTACGAGCGGCTCTATTTCTGGGACGAGCCGGTGACCGACCGGCTGGGCAACCCGAAGCCTGCGGGCGACCATGATTTCCTGGTCGGCCAGGCCGAGAAGATGTTCGACGGCATGGATAAGCGCCTCGCCGATTTCTATCGCGTGATGCGCGACGGCGGCTTCCTCGACCTCAAGAACCGGCCGGCCAAGGCGGGCGGCGGCTTCTGCACCTCGTTCCCCACATATGGCGTGCCTTTTATCTTCGCCAATTTCAACGGCACCGACCATGACGTGACCGTGTTCACGCACGAGATGGGCCATGCCTTCCAGAATTGGGAAAGCCGGAACCTGCCCGGCGTCGACTATCTGTGGCCGACCTATGAATCGGCCGAGATCCATTCGATGAGCCTGGAATTCCTGACTCATCCGGGCATCGGCAAGCTGGTCGGCGAGGCCGAGGCGGACCGGTTCCGCCGGCTGCATCTGATCCAGGCGCTGAGCTTCCTGCCCTATGGCGTCTGCGTCGATCATTTCCAGCATCTGGTCTATGAGCGGCCGGAAGCGACGCCGGCCGAGCGGCATCAGATGTGGCAGCAGCTGGAAAAGCGCTACATGCCCTGGCGCGACTATGGCGATGTCGCCTATCCCGCCAAGGGTGGGCTGTGGCAGGCGAAGCTCCACATCTACCGCCTGCCCTTCTATTACATCGACTATACGCTGGCCTCGTGCTGCGCCATGCAGTTCTGGGTCAAGTCGCTGAAGGATTACGGCTCGGCGCTGGAGGATTACGTGGCGCTGTGCGGCCGCGGCGGCTCGGCGCCGTTCCAGGAGCTGGTGCGCTCGGCAGGGCTGGTCTCGCCCTTCGCCCCGGGCGCGTTGTCGGAGGTGGTGGGTGCGGCGGCGAAAGCGCTCGCCGCCTGAACGGGATCCGCGCGGGTTAGGGAAGCTGCCGAGGCGGCTCCGTCGGCACCTCGCGAAAATCGCCTTCGATCACGCCCGGATCCGGCTTGCGCGGGCCGCCGGTGCGGACGATCCAGACCGAACCGCCGGCAGCAATGCGCCGCTCAGCCCCCGCGACAGCCGCGGCGCGGATCGGCGGCACCAGGAGAATGAGACCCAGAGCCGTCGAGAAGAAGCCCGGCACGATCAGCAGCAATGCTGCAATGATGCGCAGCGCGCCGTCGAGGGCGGCCGGCAGCGGGGCCGATCCGCTGTCGACCTCGCGCTGCAGGCGGGTGAGAGCCGCAAGCCCCTGGCTGCGCAGCAATGACAAGCCGATGAAGGCGCTGATCAGCACGAAGGCGAGCGTGCCGGCGACGCCCAAATAAGGCCCGAGCCAGACGAATCCGGCGATTTCGATGAAGGGCGCCAACAGGAGCGCCAGGAGGATCGGCATGGGAAAGCTTGTCCTTTACGCGGCATCCGCCTATCTGTGGAGGGGCGGAAGAGCCGCCCGTGACCGCGCTTAGCCTTCAAATAGTCCTTCAAGTGGGTTGGTTCCATGGGTGATCAGGTCATCGAGATCCTACTTTTCGCCGGCCTGGCCCTGTTTCTGGCCCTCAGGCTGTGGAGCGTGCTCGGCCGGCGCACCGGTGCCGAACGCCCGCCGCAGGTCTTGCGCCAGGCCCAGCCCGGGCAAAGCCAGCCCCAGCCCGGCAATGTGGTGCCGCTGGGCGGCCGGGTGATCGAGGCGCGCGCCAACCCCTCGGGCGACCCGGTGCAGTCCGGGCTCGATCAGATCCGCGCTGCCGATCCCACCTTCCGGCTCGATGCCTTCGTCGATGGCGCGCGTCACGCTTTCGAGCTGATCGTGAAGGCCTATGCCGATGGCGACACGGCGACGCTCCGCCCGCTGGTCAGCGACGAGGTCTATGACGCCTTCAGCGAGGCGATCCGAAACCGGCTGTCGGTCAAGGAGACGGTCGACACCCGCGTGGTGCGGCTGCAGGATCCCGAAGTGCTGGAAGCCCATCTCGCCGGCCGCAGCGCCTATGTCACCCTCAAATTCGTCTCGAGCCAGATCTCGGTGACGCGCGATGCCGACGGCAAGCTGGTCGAGGGCGATCCGGAGCGTGCGGTCGAGCATACCGATAACTGGACCTTCTCGCGCAATACCCGCGCGTCGGATCCGAACTGGGCGCTGGTCAGCACGGGCACCCACGAGTAGCGGACCCGCCTTCATGCGGCCGCGGCTCGGCGCCGTCGCACTCGGCCTTTTGGCCGCCCTCCTTCTCGCCGCCTGCAAGCCGAAGCCCGAGCCGGACCAGCTGGTGCTGACACGCGCCAACTTCGGCGAGTTGCCGGGCTGGGCCGAGGATGATCCGGCGGCTGCCCTGCCGGCGCTCCTCAAATCCTGCCAGGCGATGGCCGGGCGCAAGGATGATCAGCCGCTCGGCCTCGACATGACCGCCGCCGATTG
The DNA here is from genome assembly GCA_963762435.1 of uncultured Alphaproteobacteria bacterium. Taxonomy (GTDB): domain Bacteria; phylum Pseudomonadota; class Alphaproteobacteria; order ATCC43930; family CGMCC-115725; genus JAXDMU01. Next base: position 537,271 of record CAVXLN010000003.1, read on the forward strand.
GCGCGCGATCTGCGCCGACGCCGCCGGCCTGGCGCCGGGCGATGCGCGGCACTTCTTCGAGACCCGCTTCGTGCCGTTCCGCGCCACGAACCATGGCGAGACGGAGGGGCTCTTCACCGGCTATTACGAGGCCGCCCTCAAGGGATCCCGCCAGCCCGGCGAGCACTACCGGACGCCGCTCTACAAGAAGCCGCCCGATCTCATCCAGGTCGATCTCGGCCAGTTCCGGCCCAACCTCAAGGGCGAGCGCATTGCCGGCAAGGTGAGCGGCGGCAAGCTCGTCCCCTATGCCGACCGCAGCGCCATCGAGGCGGGGGCGCTCGCCGGCCAGGGGCTGGAGCTCATTTGGGTCGACGACCCGGTCGACGCCTTCTTCCTCGAGATCCAGGGCTCGGGCCGCGTGCTGCTCGAAGATGGCAGCACGGTCCGGGTCGGCTTCGACGGGCAGAATGGCTGGCCTTACGTCGCGATCGGCCGCGTGCTGGCGGAAGAAGGGGTGCCCAAGGACGACATCACCATGCCGTTCCTCAGGCATTGGATCGCCGATCATGGCGTCGACGGCCAGGCGCTGATGGACAAGAACCCATCCTATGTCTTCTTCAAGGAGCTGAAGGGCGACGGCCCGCAGGGTGCCGAGGGCGTCACCTTGACCGCCGGCCGCAGCGCTGCTATCGACCGCTCGTTCCTGGCGCTGGGCCTGCCGGTCTGGGTCGATACCAGCGATCCGACTGAATCCGGCGGCCGGCTCCGCCGCCTCTTGATCGCGCAGGATACCGGCGGCGCCATCCGCGGCCCCGTGCGGGCCGATCTGTTCTTCGGCTATGGCGACGATGCCGCCAACCATGCCGGCGTGTTGAAGGGCCGCGGTTCGCTCTGGGTGTTGCTGCCCGCCGAAGCGGCCGCCCGGCGTAAATAAACCTCCATCTCGATGGCCATCATGCGACGCTACATCCTGACCGGCACGCCGGGTGCCGGGAAAACATCGGTCATCCGCGTGCTGGCTTCCCTCGGCCATGACGTGGTCGAGGAAGCGGCCACCGACCTCATCCCGCTTCTCCAGGCCGCCGGCGAGCCCGAGCCCTGGCGCCGGCCGGGCTTCATCGACGAGATCCTGGCGATCCAGATCGAGCGGCAGAGGCAAATGCCGGCGGGCGCGCCCAAGGTACAGTTCTTCGACCGCTCGCCCTTCTGCACCTATGCGCTGGCGGTGCTGCTCGGTCACCCAATCTCGCCGGCACTCGAAGACGAGATCCGCCGCATCGAAGCCCAGCGGATCTACCGCAACGAGGTGTTCTTCATGCAGAATCTGGGCTTCATCGAGGCGACCGAGATCCGCCAGATCCAGCTCGCCGATGCGCTCGCCTTTGAGCGGATTCATGCCGACGTTTATCGCGCGTTCGGCTATGACTGCGTCGTGATCCAGCCGAGGCATCCGCGGGAGCGCGCCGCACTTATTCTCGAGCGGATTGCCCAGTACCGCGACGAGCCCGGAGACGAGCATGCTGACCCTCTATGAGCACCCGCTGTCGCCCTATGCGCAGAAATGCAAGATCGCGATGCTGGAAAAGGGCATCCCGTTCGAGGCGAAGCTGCCGGACGCCTTCGGCTCGGGCGTGGCCGGCGGCGATTTCGTCACCGAGAATCCGCGCCACGAGGTGCCGATGCTGGTCGATGGCGATGTCCGGATCTTCGATTCGACCGTGATCCTCGAATATCTCGAGGATAAATGGCCCGCCCCGCCGATGCTGCCGGCGAGCCCGGCCGAACGCGCCCGCGTCCGCATGCTCGAGGATGTCGCCGACACGCACTATGAGGCGGTGAATTGGGGGCTGATGGAGATCAGCTGGTTCCGCCGCGCCGAGGGCGCGCTGGCCGAGGCGATCAAGGCGAAAGCCGCCGAGCAGACGGCCGGATTGCTGCGCTGGCTCGAGGGGGCGTTGGGCGCGCACCAATACTTCAATGGCAACAGCTTCGGTTGGGCCGATGCGGCGATCATCCCGCATGTCGGCACGTCCGTCCATTCGGGGCTCGGGCCCAAATCCGACAGCCCGCTCGGCCGCTGGATCGCCCGATGCGAGGCACGGCCGAGCGTCGCCGCCATAAAGCAGGCGGTGCAAGATTACCTCAAGCTGGCGCCGAGCGACGTGAGCGGCCTCCTCAAGAGCGGCTTCCGCCGGCAATATCGCGATCATCGCCTGGAATGGATGATGCGCAGCGGCGGCGTCTCGATCGTGCTCGAAGGGCTGGAGCAGAACACGCTGCGGTTTGGGAATGAGATCGGGTGAGCGGCTGGAGGGCTGAACCTGACCAGGATTAAATGCCGAGATGAGCATATTTACGGCGGCCTGCTTTTCAGTTGTAGTAAAGGGTATCAGACATTCGACCCAAGATCGGACTTGAGCGCCTCTTCTCACGGGGATGAAACCTTTGCAAATAACGAGCTGCGCTAACGAGACGAAATGGCGGGAATTGCAGAAGCATATGCAAAGCAACTGGGAACGCGCGCCCTGGTGGCGCGCCAAATGTCTACCAAAACTGATCCCAGGAACTTGGGAATTGGAAGCTGATGCGCTAGAACAATCACCCTCGGCCTGGCTTGGATCGGCAGAGTGGGACGGTGACTGGTACTATCATTTTCGGAGTGACCATCCCTATAAACAGATTGAATTTGTTGACATAAAGCCGTGCGATAAATCAGAATCCATGAAATTTGACGAATTGGTAAATATTTGCAAAGTTATTGGATTTTATTTTGAACAATTCGATGGTTTTGTTCAACTCTATGGGTATCGTCGAACAAAATAGACTAGATCATTTGTGATAGTTTGGACTTCCATTCGGATTTCAATTCCACATCGCCAATATCTGATACAGAGAAGCAGCGTATCCGACCGGGGTCGCGAAGGCGCCATCACTGAGTGCCCTAACGAGGGCTTCAGATTCATCCGTGCTGTCGGTCTTCTTGGGTCGATAGCCGCCGACCCAGACAGTTTTTCGACCCAGCGCGATGATCGATAGCTACCCTTTCTATCGATGACCATTCCCCAGATTTATGATCGATAGAACGACTTTCTATCGATCACGGCGCCCGCGGCAGCACGAACTTCCGGATCGCTTTGGCGAAGCCTTCGGCCTCGTTGCTGTCGGTCACGCAATCGGCCTGCGACTTCACCTCGTCATCGGCATTGCCCATGGCGATCGAGAGGCCGCCCTGGCGGAACATCAGCACATCGTTCGGCATGTCGCCGATGGTCGCGATCTCCTTCGGCGAGATCCCGAGCATGCGTGCCAGCGTCGTGACGACACTGCCCTTGTTGGCCTTGGGATGTGTCACATCGAGGTAATAGGGCTGCGAGCGGGCGGCACTGGCGCCGTCGCCGAGCGCCTTCTGTGCCGCCTTCTCGCACTCGGCCACCTTGGCGAAATCATCAGACACGCCGACGATCTTCACGGCCGATGCCAGATGCTTGTCGGTGAAGGACGGCACGATGTCCGCATCGAACTTCACCGTCCAAGCCTCGCGCGCGACATGGGGGGCATCGTGATCGCGGATCAGCCATTGTTCGGCGGTATAGATCCAGGCATCGAGCCCGTGATCGAGAATGAGGGCCAGCGTCTGGTGCGCGATCTTGGGGTCGAGCAGGTGGCTTTCGATCACCGAGAGATCGGGATTGGCGAAGACGCCGCCATTGAAGCCGGCAATCGCCCCTTTGAGCTTGAGCGGCTCGATCAGCATGCTCATGCCGCGCGGCGGCCGACCGCTGGTCAGCGCCAGCGTGATGCCGGCGTCATGAAGCTCGCGCGACGCCGCCTTGGCGTCCTCGGTCAGCGCCTTGTCCTTGGTGACCAGCGTGCCGTCGACATCCGCCAGCAGCAGGCGGACCTTATGCTCGTCGCTCATTGATCCCTCCGATCGAAGCCTATGCTTTACATAAGCGGTCGCCGGCGGGTTCCCAAACCTGGTGTCCCGATTCAGCGATCAGGTCGGTCCGACCCGATCGCGTCGGACTCTAGCGCCGGCGCGACACCGCAATCAGAATGACACCTACGATCAAAACACCCGCCCCCCGATAGATCCAGGGCGTCTGGTTGATCATGAAGTTGCCCGCGGGGTAGGGGAAATAGCCCGAACCCTGACCCATCCAGACAAGCCCGAACAGCACCATCAGGAGGCCGACCACCAAAAGCGGGATCCTTAATGCTCTCATACCGTTTCCTCCCAACCCGCTCGCGAATGTTCTCTGATGCAATATGACGCGGGACGCGCGCCATGACGAGCGGCGACCGGCCGCCGGGGGAACAAGTTTTCGTGTGCTCGATCGTAGGTTTTGCCGGCACCTTCCCGCTGATGCTGCTGGCCGCAGGCTGTGCCGCCCTGCCGCCGCCCAAGCCGGTCGCCGCGACCGACCCCGCCGTCGCCGTCATCGAGCGCGGCTGGCACACCGATATCGGCTTGCCGGCAGATCGGCTCTCGGGCCCGCTCGCCCGGCTTGCCGCGGCCTCGCCCGGCGCCCGCTACCTCGTTTTCGGGTTCGGCGACCGCGACTTTTACATGGCGCGGGAAGTGACGGTCGGGACCACGCTGTCAGCGCTCTTTCCCGGCCCCGGCGTGGTGCTGGTGACCGGCCTCAGCGCCACGCCGGAAGCGGCGTTCGGCGCCGAGCATGTCGTCGAGCTGAAGCTGCGGCACGCCGATTTCGACCATGTCGCGGATTTCGTCTGGCAGACGCTCGACACCGGCGACGGTGCCCATCGGCTGGCCGACGGGCCCTATCCGGGCAGCTCCTTCTACGCGTCAGACCGGATCTATGACGGCTTCGACAATTGCAATGGCTGGACGGTAACGGCACTCCGCCGCGGCGACCTGCCGGTCGATCCCGGCTGGGTGCTGTTCGCCGGCCAGGTCATGAGCCAGGCACGGCACACAGCGGCGGCGGAGCGCAATACCGATTAGATCAGCAGGGCGAAGGCGCGCCGTTCGGGCAGACCACCGTCGAGCCCGGCGGGACGACGACGGTCGTGTTGTGTTCCGGCGGCGGCGGGCTGCTGCTGCTGATGCAGCCGGCCAGCGTCAGGATGGCCGGCAGAATGATAAGGGCGCGCAGCGTTTTCCCGGTCCAGGTCGGGTTATTGAGGGACATCGCAGTCTCCATTGTTGAGCCGTCAGCCCGTAAAGGACGGCATTTGTTGTTGAGCTGCTCTAGCAACGGCCCCGGTCCGTCTGCGGTTCCCTGGGGCGCGCCATTCGCAACCTGTCCGACAGATCTGCAGGAGCCGGATGCGCCCGAGGCTGTTGCATTCTCCAGCACCCTGGGACAGCTTAGAGGCCGGTGCACACCGCAAGGCGGAAGCCATTTCCATGTCAGAGTCTCGGCCGCGCGTCGGCCTGTTCGTCACCTGTCTGGTCGATCTGATGCGGCCGAGCGTAGGATTTGCCGCGGTCAAGCTGATCGAAGCCGCCGGCTGCACGGTCGAGGTGCCGCGTGCCCAGACCTGCTGCGGCCAGCCCGCCTATAATTCCGGCGACCGCGACGACACCAAGGCGATCGCCCGCAACACCATCGCGGCATTCGAGGGCTACGATTATGTCGTCGCCCCCTCCGGCTCCTGCGCCGGCATGATCCATGAGCATTATCCGCGCCTGTTCGAGGACGAGCCGGAGACTTTCGCCCGCGCTCAGCATCTGGCGAAGCGGACGCATGAGCTGATCTCGTTCCTGGTCGATATCCGCGGCATGAGCCGCGTCGAGGCGCGCTATGACGGCGTCGCCACATACCATGATTCCTGCTCCGGCCTGCGCGAGCTGGGCGTCAAGGCGCAGCCGCGCCTGCTCTTGGGCTCGGTCGAGGGGCTGACGCTCAAGGAGCTGCCCAGTGCCGAGACCTGCTGCGGCTTCGGCGGCACTTTCTGCATCAAATACCCGGACATCTCGATCAAGATGGTCGAGGACAAGGCGGCCGACGTAATCAAGACCGGCGCCGACACGCTGCTGGCCGGCGATATGGGCTGCCTCATGAACATGGCCGGGCGCTTGAGCCGCGACGGGAGCCCAGTGCGCGTCCGCCATGTCGCCGAGGTGCTGGCCGGGATGACCGACGAGACCGCGCCCATCGGCGGCAGGCGCTAGGAGAATCCTGTGGAAGCGACCAGCCACGCGTTCAAGGAAAACATCAAGGGCGCCATCGCCGACCCGACGCTGCAGCGGGCGCTAGGCAACATGAAGGGCGGCTTCATCGGCAAGCGCCTCGCCGTGATCAACAAGCTGCCCGAGTTCGAGGAACTGCGCGAAGCGGGGCGTGCCATCAAGAACCACACGCTCCAGCATCTCGATTTCTATCTGGAAAGGTTCGAGGCCAAGGTCACAGCCAATGGCGGCCAGGTCCATTGGGCGCGGACACAAGAGGAGGCGCGGCAGATCATCCTCGGCCTCTGCCGCTCGGTCGAGGCCAAGACCGTGACCAAGGGCAAGATCGATGATCGCCGAGGAGATCGCGCTCAACGAGTTCCTTGAGAGCGAGGGCATCGAGCCGATCGAGACCGATCTCGGCGAATACATCATCCAGCTGCGCCACGAGCCGCCGAGCCACATCATCGCGCCCGCCATCCATCTGGTGAAGGAGCAGATCGAGGACACGTTCCGCACCGTCCACACCAGCCTGCCGAAGGACCGCGCGCTGCCCGATGCCCGGGCGCTGACCGACGAGGCGCGCGCCATGCTGCGCCAGCGCTTCCTCGAAGCCGATGTCGGCATCACCGGCGCCAATTTCCTCATCGCCGAGACCGGCTCCTCGATCATCGTCACCAACGAGGGCAATGGCGACCTGACCCAGACCCTGCCCAAGATGCATATCGTGCTGGCGAGCATCGAGAAGGTCGTACCGACGCTCGAGGATGTCTCGACCATCCTTCGTTTGCTGGCACGCTCGGCCACCGGCCAGGAATTCTCCTCATATACGACCTTCTCGACCGGCCCGCGCCGGCCCGAGGATCTCGACGGGCCGGGCGAATACCATGTCGTGCTGCTCGACAATGGCCGCTCGGCCATGCTCGGCACCGAGTTCCAGGACATGCTGCGCTGCATCCGCTGCGCCGCCTGCATGAACCATTGCCCGGTCTATGCCACCGTCGGCGGCCACGCCTATGGCTGGGTCTATCCGGGCCCGATGGGCGCGGTGCTGACACCGACGCTGCTCGGCGTCGAGGAGGCGGGGCATCTGCCCAACGCCTCGACCTTCTGCGGCAAATGCGAGAGCGTCTGCCCGATGAAGATCCCGCTGCCCAAGATGATGCGGCATTGGCGCGAGCGCGAATGGGAAAAGGGGCTGAACCCGCCGCGCTATCGCGCCGGCCTCAAATTATGGGCCTTCTTCGCGCGCAGGCCCGCCCTCTACCAGCTCGTCACCGGCATCGCCATGCGCCTGCTGGGTGCCATGGGCCGCGGCAAGGGTAGGTTCGCGAGCCTGCCGCTCGCCGGCGGCTGGACGGCAGGACGCGATTTCCCCGCACCCGAAGGCCGCAGCTTTCAAAGCCTGTGGGCGGAAAGACAGGCCCGGCGATGAGCAGCGCGCGTGAGCAGATCCTGGGCGGCATCCGCAAGGCGCTGAAGCGCGAAGCGCTGGCGCCGGAGGCTCTCGCCGCCGTCGAAGCGCGGCTCGCCCACCCGCAGCGCAACCTCATTCCGGCGCGCACGACGGTGCTCGACCATGCGGGCAAGATCGAGCTCTTCATCAAGATGGTGAAGGAGGTTCAGACCACCGTCAGCCGCGTGGCCAGCCCGGCCGATGTGCCCGCCGCCGTCGCCGACTACCTGGCGCAGAATAACCTGCCGGCCGAGATCGCCATGGCGCCCGATCCGTCGCTCGACGCGTACCCTTGGGCCGAGCGCCCGCTGCTCTCGATCCGGCGCGGCAAGGCCGAGGACAAGGACCCGGTCAGCGTCACCCCCGCCTTCGCCGGCATCGCCGAGACCGGCACGCTGATGCTGACCTCCGGCCCGGACACGCCGACCACGCTCAACCTCATGCCCGACACCCATATCGTGGTCATGCGCGCCGATCAGATCGTCGGCCCCTATGAGGATGCGTGGGATCGGTTGCGCGCGCGCCAGGGCGACAAGGCGCTGCCGCGCACGGTCAATTTCATCACCGGCCCGTCGCGCACCGGCGATATCGAGCAGCGGATCGAGCTCGGCGCCCATGGCCCGCGCCGGCTCCATATCGTGCTGGTCGAGGAGCCCGCTCAGGGATCATGAGCACTGGCCCGGCCCCGCGCCGGCGCCGCGGCCGGTCCGTCAGTGCCGATGAGCGCGCACTCTGGCGCTTTGCCACGCGCGACGCCGAGCCGCTGGCGGGGCGTGCCGCCCTGGTCCCGGAGGTGGTAGTACCCGAGCCTGTCCCCGAACCGCCGCCGCCGGCCTCGACGCCACCGCCCACCGCCGGCAAGCCGGCACCCAAGCCGAACCCGGTGCCGGTGACGCTGCCGCCGCTCCATCATCGCCGCGCCCCCGGGCTCGATGCCCGGTCGAGCGAGAAGCTGAAGCGCGGCCAGCTGCCGATCGAAGGCCGGCTCGACCTGCACGGCATGAGCCAGGAACAGGCGCGCCGCGCCCTCGATCATTTCATCGCGGAAGCCTTTGCCGATGGCCGGCGCGCGCTCCTCGTCATCACCGGCAAGGGCTTGAGGCCGCGCCCCGAGCATGAGATCGATCCCTGGCACGGTGCCGGTCGCGGCATCCTCAAGCAGGCCGTGCCGCGCTGGCTCAACGAGGCGCCGAACCGCGCCCGCGTGCTGGCCTTCACCGATGCGCAGCCGCGCCATGGCGGCGACGGTGCGCTCTATGTGCTGATCCGGCGGCAGCGCGAATGACGCCGTTCGGCATCCGCCTGCGCGAACTGCGCGCTGCCCGCGGCCTGACCCAGGCGCAGATGGCGGCTGATCTGGGCTTGAGTGCGGCCTATCTTTCAGCCTTGGAGCATGGCCGCCGGGCGCGCCCGACCCCCGGCCTGGTGCGGCAGATCTGCGCCTATTTCGGCATCATCTGGGACGAGGCCGACGAGATGCAGGCAATCGCCAAGCGGTCGAGCCCGCGCGTCACGGTCGATACCGGCGGCCTGAGCCCGGCTGCCACCGAGCTCGCCAATCTCATCGCCCACCGCATCGACCGCTTGCCGGAGCCGGTGCTGGAGGAGCTCATCCAGCGGATCGAGGCCACGGCACCTCGATCCAAGTAGCTCTCTTACTTTTTGTTAAAACTCGAAATGTAGGCTCGCCCCCGTGGAGCAACTTCAGGGATGGACCAGCATGGCAGAAGATCTGCGCCAAGCCGATCTGTCGAAACTCGCACTGAACCAGATGACCGCCGAGCAGCGCGCCGAGATCCGCCGCCGGTTCGAGGTCTTCGTCGATGCCTTCGTCGATCGGCCCAAGACTGCCGCCGATCCCGCCAAGGCCCGGGTCCGCAAATGGGTCCCAGGCATGAAGCGATAGTTTTCAGCTAACGCACCACCTCGATCGAGCCGCTCATCCCGAAGATCGAGTGCATGAGTTCGGTGCATTCGAGCGGATATTGGCCGGGCTTGCTCGGCACGAGCTCGAGCTCGGCCGTCTTGTGGGCCGGCACCATCACCTCGCCTTGGCTCACGGTCGCCGTGATCTGGCCGAAGGCGGCTGAGGCGAAGAATTCGGGTGCGGAGAAATTGTGCTCGCTGCCCGAATCATTGACCAGCACCAGCCGGACCGGCATGCCGGCCCTGAGCGTCAGATGCTCCGGCTCGAAGGCGAAGTCGGTCATCTTCACCGTCATCGCATGCGCCATCTGCCAATCCACGGTCGGGGCGGCCGCCTGGCGCGCCGGATCGGTGACGGGCGGGGCCGACGAGCTGCAGGCGGCAAGCGACAGGAGACCGATGCCGAGCAGGCCGAACCGAGCGTTGATCATGAAAGGTCCTTTGTTGGGTTGGTGGGAAAAAACTCGCCGAGCGCCCGCGTTATTCCGCGGTTCAAAAGGTGCGCGCAACGCTGAAACTTATGACATCGAACTGGTCGAGCGGCCCGCCGCTCGTGCTGGCATCGAGGGGCACGATCGAGTTCTTCGCGGTGCCGAAATAATGCGTGAACCCCGCTTGCGCGCGCCAGACCTCGTCGAAAGTGGCGGAAACGCCGATGCTGAGATCGGCCGTGCCGCGATTCATGGCCGAATCGACTGATGAGAGCCCGAGGAAATTGATCCCGAGACCGATCGGCAGCGTGAGATCGAGGCGCGGCAGCACCTGGAAGAATTGCGGCTCGAACACGGTGCGGAGCGCCATCGCCGCGCGCGTCCGGTCGGGGGCGAGTGCGGCCTGCCCGGCCGTGACCGCCAGCCGGTCGTTGCCGGCGATCTCGGTGCTCCAATGGGCGCCGCCGGGTATCCAGGGCAAGGGCGGCGTCTCGTAGGTCCAGCTGAGCTGAGCGGCGAGCGTATTGCCGACCGGATAGAGGGGATGCGCGCCATTGTCCGCCTGCACACCGGGCGGAACCAGCACGCCGCCGGTAACGAGCGGCATGTTCCAGCGTCCCGAGATCTCGCCGCCGAGCGTGCCGGCGCCCAAGGGGGCGGACAGGCTGGCGCCGATGAGATCGATGCCTTTGGGATATTCGAGCGTGTAGCTGCCGACCCCGCCCGATACCGACGGTGCGCGGAAGTAGAGCGCCGGCAGCGTGGCATTGTAGCTCAGCCCATAAAGCCCGTAATCGACCTCGCCGCGCTGAAGCTTGAAGGCGGCACCGAACTGGTCGGTCGAGCCCGGCGTCTGGTCGAGCGCGCGCGTGAACAGCGTCGGTATCCGCACACCGGCGGCGTTCGGGATGCTGAGGCCGATCTCCCTCTCATTGTCGGCGCCCAGCACGTCGGACGCACTGGAATAGGCGTCGTAGGGCACCACCTCGCTGCGCCGCCATTCCGCCTGGTAATAGAGATCGACGGCCAGCCCGTTGACCGGCTGCCAGGAGGCCGAGATCTGTGCCACCGGCAGGAAGGCCGTGCTCGCTCCGTATGTGGTGGAGGTGGACTGATAGAGATAGCCGTCGACCGGCGCCTGGGCGCCGGCGATGGCGTCGCGGGTGAAGAACAGGCTTTCGCCCCAGAGCAGCGCATGCCGGCCGAACCGGACGGCAAGCGGCTCGTCGCCGAAGATGTCGGTCCGGCCATAGAGGAAGAGGTCGCGCAGATCGAACTCGCCCTCGCCATTCTTGGGCGAATGAATGGTGAGGTATTTCGCCGCGGCGAGAGCAGGGTCCAGCGTCAGGTGGAGATTGTCGCCCGCCTCCTTGTCATATTGCGCGTCGTACCAGATGTCCGCCGTCGCATGCAGGCCGAAATCGGGACCGCCGACATTGAGCTCGCTGGTGAAATCGCCGCGCTCGGCCACGAGATCGTAGTTCCGCACGCATTGCCGCGGCGACAGCAACGCCGGCCCCTGCACCTCGAGCTCGCAGGCGTAGTTCGAGATCCGGGCCTCGCCATTGGGCTGGTCGGCCAGGCTGAATCTGAGCGAATTGTCCCATTCGATGTCGGCGCCGAGCCCGGTATCGATCTCGATCGCGGCCGCCGGGATCGGCGCCAGCGCCAAGAGACCGGCGCCAGCCTGAAGCGCTCGCTTGAACAATGGCGTGCCGCGTTCCAGATTCTGGGTCACGCCGAAAGGCCCCCCATTCCCCAGGAAGCCGGATGCGCGGATCTTTGGTAATCGCTGCCCTGCTCGTCTCGGCCCCGCCGGCCTTGGCGGCCGATCCCGCGGCGCCGAGCGCTTCCGACCTCGGCGGCAAGCTCACGCCGACGGGGGCCGAGCGGGCCGGCAACAAGGACGGCACCATTCCGGCCTGGACCGGCGGCTACACCACGCCGATCCCGGACTATGCCGAAGGCGATCCCAGGCCCGACCCGTTCGCGGCCGACAAGCCGCTCTTCGCGATCACAGCACAGAATTACCGCGACTATGCCGACAAGCTGCCGGACGGGCAGAAGGCGCTGTTCGCGAAATATCCGGATTATCGGATGGAGATCTATCCGACCCGGCGCAGTGCCGCCGCACCGGCCGAGGTCTATGAGTCGATTCGCCGCAACGCCACGCGCGCCCATGCCGCCCCCGAAGGCATCCGCTACGGGGTCGAGGGTGCGGCCGGCGGCATTCCCTTCCCCATCCCCAAGGATGGCTATGAAGTCGTCTGGAACCACCTGCTCGCCTTCTGGGGTCCGGCGCGCGAGGACGACATCCGGAATTATTTCATGTCGGCCGACGGCACGTTGGAGCTGACCAACCGATACCGCGAGATCGTCGATTTCCCCTATTACTATCCGGGGATAAGCCCGGCCGATGCCGGTCCCTATTTCTTCCAGCGGCGCGAGATCAGCAGCGCGCCCGACGCACTGGCCGGGCGCGGCTACCTGTCCTGGCAACCGGTCGATATCGCGCGCGATCATCTGCAGGCCTGGCAGTACCTGCCGCGCGAGCGCCGCGTGCGCAAATCCCCCACCCTCTCCTACGACACGCCGACACCAGACGGCGCCGGCATCGAAAGCTTCGATGACTACTACGTCTTCAGCGGCAGTCCGGATCACTATGATTTCAGGCTGCTCGGCAAGCGCGAGATGTATGTCCCCTACAACGACAATCGCTTCCACACGCTGCCGATCGCCCAGGTGGCCAAGGCGCGCTTCGCCGACCCGGATGCGCTGCGCTACGAGCTGCACCGGGTCTGGGTCGTCGACGGCACTCTCGTCTCGGGCGAGCGCGATACCGTCCCGCATCGGCGGCTCTACATGGATGAGGATAGCTGGTTCGCAATCTATGGCGACAGCTGGGATGCGGACGGGCATCTCTGGAAATTCAGCCAGAGCACCATGTATCTGGTGCCGGACCTGCCGGCGATCGTGCTGGGCAGCGAGTTCATCTACGACCTGCAAGGCAGCGGCTATCTCCTGAGCTTCACCTTCAATGACGAAAAGGTGCAGTTTCGACAGGTGGCACCGCACAAGAAGAGCGAGTTCTCGCCCGAAACGCTGGCCCAGACCGGCGAACGTTAGAGCGGGCACTGACTGAAACTCCCTCAGTGGAGCGGGCGTCTCCTGCCGCGCGCTTGGCGCGCGACCTGCTTCGCAGACGGAGTGCCGCGCTTTCGCGCGCACTCCCGCTGGCGGGCAGGATACCCGCCCCACTTTTCTTTGGTTCTAAAAATTCAAATCGGCATAGGTCAGGCTGGCAACGCGCAGCATGTCGCGCGACGACATCTCGCCGACCATCACGGCCGCCATTTCCTCATTCTCCCAGATGCAGATCCGTTGGGATCCACGCTCCTCGAGCGCGAACCGGTCCGGGCCCGAGGACGGGTGCAGATAGACGGTGAAGAGATGCTCGGCGCCGTCGCGATAGCTGATCTGGACGGACGTGCCATGTCCCTTATCCCGATAGAGATCGAGGCCGGCCAGCCGATAGCCCGCCTTGCCGAGATCGGGCAACCGGACCGGGGCCGCGAGCGCATCCTGCAGCAGCCGGTCGCTCGCCTGCTTCTCGTCGAGGCCGGCATCGAGATGCCGATCCGCCACCGTGCTGCCCGACCGGGCGGCGAGGGCGGCCGCGATGACCGGATCCGGCGAGGCGCCGTGCGGCGCCAGCACGAGCCAGGCCGCGACGAGGCTGGCCGCGAGTGCCGCGCCCCAGCCTGCCGCCCATCTCCAGCTGGTCGGCCGGCGGCCCCGACCGATCGAGTCCACCCGCTGCACCAGTTGCTCCGGCAGGGGTGCCGCGGCAAGCGGGCCGAACAGCCGGGCAAGCCGCGCCTGATCGCCCCGGAATTGCGCCACGCGCTGGGACAGCGCCGGATCGGCCACCAGCCGGGCCGCAACCGCCCGGCGCCGATCGGCATCCAGCTCGCCATCGATGAAAGCGTGAAGCTCAAGATCCAGCATCGATTCTTCGCTCATGATTCGTCGCCCGCCTTTCCGGCGACCGCCCTTCTGCCGGCGCTTTCCACACCGATCGATGATCGCGTCCGGGCGTTCTCCGCCCGCTCCAGTTCGGCCCGCAGCTGCTCGCGCGCACGGGCGATGCGTGACATGACGGTGCCGATCGGCACCGAAAGCTCCTCGGCGATCTCGCGATAGCTCAAGCCTTCGAGACCGATCAGCAGCAGGATCTGCCGATGGTCGAGGCTGAGCGTGTCGAGTGCCCTCAGGAAATCGAGCGTGTCGGTGCGATCGGCGGGCGGCACGCTGAGGCCGAGCGAATCGAGCGTCTCGTCCAGCTCGACCGTGACGCCGTGGCTCTTCCGCTCGCGCAGCCCGTCGATATGGAGATTATGCAGGATCGAGCGCAGCCAGCCGAAGATCCGGCGCGAATCCTTCAGATGCTGGCGATTGCGGAGCGCGCGCTCGACGCTGTCCTGCACCAGATCGTCGGCCACGGCGCGATCGCCGACGAGTGCGATCGCATAGCGCCGGAGACGCGGCAACTGGTCCAGCAAGGCGGCACCGAAGCCGTCGCCGGAGGCAAGATGCTGCGGCTCCCGATCAGCCACGGTCCGCATTCCCTGTGACAACGAATGGATCACTCTAAACACCAAAGTCGGCCGACACGAACGTGCCGGCCGACAATGAGAGGCAACGGGACTCCGCGCGACCAGGCCCGAATGCTGAGAGAGACGGAAGGGATGGCGGTTCTATTCCGGCACCCTGCTCGAAATTTGCTCCACTCGCCTCAGTTCGTGGTCACGGCGACACTGCTCGAGCCATGAATCGCTCCCATGCCATCAGCGAACTGGACGAAAATCCGCCGTGTTGCGGGATCGAATGGAATGGCGCCGGCTGCCGTGGCGAAGATGGAAAAGGTCGGCTCCGCGCCGGCAGCAATCATGACCGGAACGCTGGCCGCCGGCGGGGACAGGCACTCTGATGTCGTCGTGTCGGTCTGGCAGAGGGTGATCGTGAGTGGCAGTTCGGCACTGCCGGTATTGGCCGACACGGTCAGCGGGCCCGCCGCCCCGAGATTGGCTGTCGCCATGGCAAAGGCACCGGTCGCGGTTGTGCCCGGGATGTGGAGAGTACCGTCATTCGTCACGGTGGATACTTCTGCAATCACATCGGCCTGGGAAGTAAAAAAGGCCGAGAAAACGAGCGAGTTGATGCCGACGATCGGTACAACCGGCAGCTGCCCCTGGCAGGTATAGGTGAAAAGGATCGTTGTGTCGGTCGGGAAAGCGTCGGTCCCTCCGGTGTCCTCGGTCGGCGTCAGACCCAACACGAAGCTTTGCGAGCCGTGCGCCGGTATGGTGACGGGGGTATTGACCGCCCCGTTCACCTTGTTGGTCGTGGGATCGGTGGTTTGGAAGAAGGTGGTTCCAACAAAGGTGTTCGCTACCGTGGCGGGCGCTATCGAGCAAGAATTGGCCGGAACCGAGGCGGGGTTGAGGATTGTCGCGAACACGGTCGCGGTCGCATCCCTCACGACGGCGCGGCTGGATGGCAGCACTGCCGCCACTGGCTGGGGAGGATTCGATACCGCCAGGCCGGAATAGGCGCACGGCGCCAAGGCGGTGCCGCCGTTCCAGCAGACCGAGAAAGAATCGCCCCCGAACGGCGATGACGGATTTGCCGTCTGATCGGCAGGCTCCTTCGGCGATGGTATATTAGTGTCCATCATCTGAATTGCGTCCGCGGAAAAATCGAAATTCGGATTAACGCCGTTGGCGCTCGTCGCGGTGAAGCTCGAACTGCCGAAGTCGGCGAGCGCCGATACGAAGCCGTTCTGACCAGTTGGCGCTTCCTCGATCCATTCCGCGGAGGTGAAGCTGGAGAAGTAAATATCGATCTCTGAGAAGGTCCAGCCCTTGGTCTGGTTGACCATGCCGAATAGCCAAGTCTGAAAGGTGCCCGCGACACAATTCGCGACGCATTGAAGCGAGGCCGTGATGACATCGCCGGGCGATACCGGTGCCGGAACGTTCGGCGAAGCCGGGTTCATGATGATGGTCGGTGCGTCGGGGACTGTCTCGTACCAAGCATAATATTGCGGCAGGCCATCGTTAGGAGTGCCGCCATTGAAGGCGTCCGATTCCGTGCCGATCTGGATCAGCGTTTGATCGCTGGCGGCGCAGGTCGCATCGGTGCAGGTGCCGCCGATGCCGACCCAGTTTGACGATGCCGCCATACCGTTCGATACGTTCTCGGCCGGAACGAAGGTCGCGCTTGGCACGACCCAGCTGCCCTGAGCGGCCTTGTAAGAGATCCCGGTATTGAAGGATGTGAGCGCATAGCCCGACCAATTGAAGGTCGTTCCCAGCGTATTTCCGCCTGTCACCAGCGAGCTATCCTGCGGGGTCTCGATACGCCTCATGACCGCATGCCGCATACGCGGATGCATTTTGGCGGTCGGTGGCCCTGGTATCGACGGCCCGAGAACGAGCAACAGCAGGATCGCCGCGACCCAGCGGCAGCGGCCAACGATGTACAAACTCATCACGCTAATCCCCCGACCCGATCGCTCGGTGCTCAATCCCCAGTCACATCAGCCTAACTGAAAATTCCCCCCCCGGTAGATTTAAATCGGCAGAAACAGCTTTGCCGGGCGTTGCCCCGGCTCAGTCGGTCGTCACGGCAACGCTGCTGGAGCCGCGCACCGTGCCGGTGCCGTCGGTGAACTGGACGAAGATGCGGGTTGTTGCCGGATTGAAGGGGACATTGCCCTCGGCGGAGGCGAAGATCGAGAAGGTCGGCTCGGCACCGGCTGCTATCGTGACCGGCAAGTCGGTCATCGGCGGTGACAGGCATTGCGAAGTCGCCGTATCAGTCTCACAGACAAGGATCGAAAGCGGCTGGCCGGTATTGCCGGTATTGGCGCTCACGGACAAGAGCCCGGTGGCGCCGAGATTGGCGGTTGCCACGGCGAAGGCACCGGTGCCCGTCCTGCCCGGGATATGCAGCGTGCCGTCATTGGTCACGGTCGAGACCTCCGCGATCACGTCGGGTACCGGCGTGGTCGAGGCCGAGAAGGCGAGCGTATTCACGCCGAAGATCGGCGACACCGGCAGTTCGCCCTGGCAGACATAGGCGAATTCGACATTGGTCGGCGCCGAACTCAGCTCGGGCGTCAATCCCAAGACAAAGCTCTGCGACCCGTTGGCCGGGATGGTGACCGGCGTGTTGGGCGTGCCGTTGGCCGTGTTCGTCGCCGGATCGGTCGTCTGGTAGAAGAAGGTGCCGTTGAAGCTATTGCCGTTCGACAATGGCTGGATCGCGCAGGCATTGCCCGGGATCGAGGCCGGGTTGAGGATCGTCGCGAACACCGTCGCGGTGGCGTCGACCGTGACGGAACGGCTTGACGGCAGAACCGCCGCGACGAGCTGCGGCGTGTTCGGCGCCGGCAAGCCAGAATAGCCGCAGGCTGGAAAATCGGGAGTGTTGCCCAGGAGCGTGCTGCCCCAGCAAACCGAGAAGGCATTGCTGGCGACCGGATTGGAGGGATTGGCGAGCTGGCCGGGGTTGTTCCCCTGCGCATCGACCATCTGAATCCCGTCCTGAAGGAAGTTGAGATTCGGATTGAAGCCGTTGGCAAGCGTGGCGGTGAAGCTCGTTTGGCCGAAATCAGCCAGCTGAAACTCCTTGTTGCTCACGTCCGACGGCGCCTCCTCGATCCATTCCGCCGATATCAAGGAGGAGGCATAGGAGAAGCTCTGCGTGAAGGTCCAGCCCTTGGTCTGATCGACGATGCTCAATAGCCAGGCCTGCTGCGCACCGGCAGTGCAGGAGTCGAAGCATTCGAGCGAGGCTGTGACGACATCGCCGGGCGAAACTGGGTTCGGTATGGCCACCGCGCTGGCCGGCAACATCTCGTACCAAGCATAATAGTCGGTACCGCCGTTACTGAACGCATCCGATTCCGTGCCGAGTTGGATCAGCGTCTGATCGTCACAGCTCGCATTGATGCAGGCGGCCCCAATGCCGACCCAGTTGGCGGAGGCGACGGTCTGCGGCTCGCTGAGGGAAGTCGGGCGGTAGGAGACGCTGGGAACCACCCAGCTGCCTTGCGCCGAGGTGTAAAGCGTGCTGGTCACAAAATCGGCGAGCGCATAACCCGACCAGTTGAGGGTCGTCCCCAGGGTATGGTCGGTTGCCGCCGATGATCCGGCAGCGCGAGGGACCGGCTTCATCACCGCATGCCGCATCGGCATATGGGCTGGCCGGCCAGTAAGCCCCGACATCGACGGCCCGAGAACGAGCAACAACAAAAGCGCCGCGACCCCGCGGCATCCGGTGACAATGTGCTGACTCATCGCGCTGATCCCCCGACCGAACCGCTCGGTGCTCAATCCCCAGTCGCATCAGCCTAACTGGAAATTTCCCCCCAAGGTAGATCTGAATCGCCGGGGGACAGCTTCACCGGGCAGAGCCGGGGGCTTAGTTGGTCGTCACGGCGACACTGCTCGAGCCCCGCACCGTGCCAGTGCCGTCGGTGAACTGGACGAAGATCCGGTTGGTGGCGGCGATGAAGGGAACGGCGCCGGCAGCGGTCGCGAAGATCGAGAAGGTCGGCTCGGCACCGGCCCCAATCGTGACCGGGACGCTGGCCGCCGGCGGCGCCATGCAGGCGCCGGTTCCCGTGACGGTCTCGCAGACCGTGATCGTGAGCGGCAAGGCGGCACTGCCGGTATTGGCCGTCACGGTCAGCGGACCCGCCGCGCCCAGATTGGCGGTCGCCATGGCGAAGGCACCGGTCGCGGTCGCGCCCGGAATATGCAGCGTGCCGTCATTCGTCACGGTCGAGACTTCCGCGATCACATCGGGCACCGCCGTGGTCGAGGCCGAGAAGGCAAGCGTGTTCACGCCGATAATCGGCAAGGCGGGCAGCTCACCCTGGCAGACATAGGAGAACTGGACATCCGTCGCGGCCGAAATCTGCTGCGGCGTCAGCCCCAGGAGGAAGCTCTGCGCCCCGCCGGCCGGGATGTTGACCGGCGTGTTGGGGGTTCCGTCCGGCGTGTTCGTCGCCGCACTGGTCGTCTGATAGAAGAAGGTGCCGCTGAAGGTATTGCCGTTCGACAATGGCTGGATCGCGCAGGAATTGCCCTGACCCGGGCCCGGGTTGACGATCGTCGTGAACACCGTCGCCGTAGAGTCGACGACGACCGAGCGGCTCGACGGCAGCACCGCCGCGACGAGCTGCGGCGTATTCGGCGCCGGCAGGCCGGAATAGCTGCAGGGCGCGAAACCCGAGCCCGCGGCCCAGCAGGCCGAAAAGGCATCACCGCCTGAAGGCATTGATGGAATCGCCGTCTGGAAGATCGTCGGGTTCTTCGCGTTCGGGTCGTTGGAATCGGTCATCGCAATCCCGTCCAACAGATAGTTGAGATTGGGATTGGCGCCATTGGCGCTTGTCGAAGTGAAGCTCGACTGGCCGAAATCCGCGAGCGGGAAGACGTTGTTGTTGTCGTCCGACGGCGCTTCCTCGATCCATTCCGCCGAAAGCAGCGACGAGGCGTAGGAAAAGTCCTGGGTGAAGGTCCAGCCCTGGGTCTTATCGACCATGCTCAGCACCCAGGTCTGAGTGCCGGGGCCGCAGGAGGCGACGCATTGCACCGAGGCAGTGATGACATCGCCCGGCGAAACCGGAAGCGGATTGTTGTTCTGATCCGAGATGGTCACCGAGTTGGCCGGCAGCAGCTCGTACCAGGCGAAATAATTGTGGCTGCCATCGTTGAAGGCATCGGATTCAGTGCCGAGCTGGATCAGCGATGGATCGCTGCTGGCGCAGGTCGCGTCGGTGCAGGTCCCGCCGATGCCGACCCAGTTGGAGGAGGCTTCCGTGCCCGCGTCCATGCCGCTCGTGGTCACATTGGCAGCATTGACGAAAGTCGAGGCCGGCACGACCCAGCTGCCCTGCGCCGATGTGTAGATGTCCCCAGTGAGGAAGGACTCTATGGCATAGCCGGCCCAGTTGAAGGTCTCGTTAAGCTGCGTGCTGGGCGCCGGGGCGAGCGAGCCGGTGGGTTTCGGAACCGGCCTCATCACCGCATGGTGACGGACGGTGCCGGTCGCGTGCAGAGCTTGTGTTGCGGATATGGACGGCCCGAGCACCAGGAGCAGCAAAACGGCCAGCCAATGGGATCTAAACCTGCGGAATTGGGACATGACACAGCTAACCTTCACCGTACTCTCCTTCGCCCACCCCCGGGGGCCTTGTAGCCGATTTGTCCTCGGCTCACCAGAAACTTCCCCCATGGGTAGCTATAGTCTCGACAAATACAGCCTTGCCAAGGCCCGACACTACGGGAATGTTCCTACGTTACCGTCAACTCGGTTAAACCCCCGGGTATCATGATCCGCGTCACCCCTGCGATATCCATCGACGAGGCCGAACTCGGCTGGAGCTTCGCGCGCTCTTCCGGGCCGGGCGGCCAGAATGTCAACAAGGTCGAGACCGCGGTCGAGTCGAATTCAACGCCCGGCACTCACCCTCGATCCCCGATTGGGTCCGCCCGCGGCTCGAAACCTTGGCCGGGCGGCGCCTGACGCTCGACGGCGTGATCGTGATCTTCGCCCAGGAATATCGCTCGCAGGAGCGGAACCGCGCCGCCGCCCTCGACCGGCTCGTGGATCTGATCCGGACGGCGGCCGCCCCCGTGATCAAGCGCCGCCCGACCCGGCCGACACGCGGCTCGGTCGAGCGCCGGCTTGACTCGAAGAGCAAGCGGGCCACCACGAAGCGCCTCCGCGGGCGCGACGATATGGATTGATACCAATCACAAGAAGGCCTTGGCCTGTTGCGGTTGGTACGCGAGCGACTGCGAGCGTCGCGCCGCATGGCGCGGGAGCCTCAGGACCGCGGACGCGACCGACATTCATGCGCTTGGTATAGGCGCGCCCGGGGTGCGATAATCCGCGCCATGATGAATCATCTCCCCACCTTCTCCGGATTCGGCAACGAATTCGCGACCGAGGCGGTCCCCGGCACGCTGCCTTTGGGCCAGAACGCACCGCAGCGCGTGGCGCACGGGCTCTATGCCGAGCAGCTGTCCGGCACCGCCTTCACCGCCCCGCGCGCCGAGAACCGCCGCTCCTGGCTCTATCGCATCCGGCCGAGTGCCGAGCACAAGCCTTACCTTCCGCTCGACCATGCGCTGCTATGCCGCGCGGAAGCGCCCGCACCACCCAACCGGCTGCGCTGGGATCCGCTGCCGATCCCGGACGATCCCGCCGATTTCATCGACGGCCTCGCCACGATCGCGACCAACGGCGATCCGGCGACGCAATCCGGCATCTCGATCCATCTCTATCGCGCCAACCGCCCGATGACGGACCGGGTGTTCTTCGATGCCGACGGCGAGCTGCTGATCGTGCCGCAGGAAGGCAGGCTGGACTGCTTCACTGAGCTCGGCCGGCTTGCGGCGGCGCCGGGCGAGATCCTGCTGATCCCCCGCGGCGTGCGCTTCCGCATGGCTCTGCCGGACGGGACCGCGCGCGGCTATGTCTGCGAAAACCATGGCGGCCTGCTGCGCCTGCCCGAGCTCGGGCCGATCGGGGCAAACGGCCTCGCCAATCCGCGCGATTTCCTGGCACCGGCGGCCGCCTTCGAGGACAAACCCAAGCCGACCGAGCTCGTGCAGAAGTTCTTAGGCAAGCTCTGGGCGACCGAGCTCGATCATTCGCCGCTCGATGTCGTGGCTTGGCACGGCAATTACGCGCCGATGAAATACGACCTCGCTCGCTTCAACACGATCAACACGGTCAGCTTCGACCATCCCGACCCGTCGATCTTCACGGTGCTGACCGCGCCGTCGGAGGCGCCGGGCACCGCCAACGTCGATTTCGTGATCTTCCCGCCGCGCTGGATGGTGGCGGAGCATACGTTCCGGCCGCCCTGGTTCCACCGCAACGTCATGAACGAGTTCATGGGGCTGATCTCAGGGAGCTATGACGCCAAGGCCGGCGGCTTCCTGCCCGGCGGCGCCAGCCTGCATCCGGCCATGTCAAGCCACGGGCCGGATGTCGTCACCCATGCGAAGGCGACCGAGGCCGAGCTCAAGCCGCACAAGATCGACAATGGCATCGCCTTCATGTTCGAGACGCGCTGGGTGCTGAACCCGACCCGCTTTGCCCTCGAAACGCCCGCCTTGCAGCGCGATTACGATGCCTGCTGGGCGGGCTTCCCGAAGCATTTCAAGGGCTGAGCCATGCTCGATCAGACGCATGACCCGGATCGGGCAAGCTGGGTCGCCTCGGCCAACGGGCATCCCGATTTCCCGATCCAGAATCTGCCCTTCGGCGTGTTCAGCCCGCCGGGCGACGAGCCGCGCGGCGGGGTCGCGATCGGCGGCCGAATCCTCGATCTCAAGGGGGCGGTCGAAGCCGGCCTCTTCCACGGCAAGGCGCTCGAGGCGGCCGAAGCGACGGCCGCCCCCACGCTCAACGCTTTCCTGGCCCAAGGCAGGACGGCGCGTGCCGCCCTCCGGCGCCGGCTTTCCGATCTGCTCGCAACCGGCAGCCCGGACCAGCGCCGGACCGGGCCGCTGCTCCACGACGCCGCCCAATGCCGGATGCATCTGCCGGCGCGGATCGGCGATTACACCGATTTCTATGCCGGCATCCATCACGCGACCGAGGCGGGCCGCCTGTTCCGCCCCGACAGCCCGCTGATGCCGAACTACAAATATGTGCCGGTGGGCTATCACGGCCGCGCCTCCTCCGTGCGCGTCTCGGGCGAGGCCGTGCGGCGGCCGAATGGCCAGCGCAAGCCGGCCCGCGAGGAAGTGCCGAGCTTCGGCCCGTCGCGCAATCTCGATTACGAGCTGGAGCTGGGATTCTGGATCGGCGCCGGCAACGCGCTGGGCGAGCCGATCCCGATCGCTGAGGCGAGCGAGCATATCGCCGGTTTCTGCCTCTTGAACGACTGGTCGGCGCGCGACATCCAGGGCTGGGAGGCGCAGCCCTTGGGCCCATTCCTCGCCAAGAGCTTCAGCACCTCGATCTCGCCCTGGATCGTGACGCCGGAAGCGCTGGAGCCCTTCCGCATCGCCCAAGCGCCGCGGCCCGACGGCGATCCGGCCCCGCTCGACTATCTCCTCGACGAAACGGACCAGACGGCCGGCGCCCTCGATATCGCCCTCGAGGTCACGCTGACCGTGCCCGGCCACGCCCCGGTCCCGCTCTGCCGCAGCAATGCGCGGCATCTTTATTGGACCGTGGCGCAGCTGGTCGCCCATCACGCCAGCGGCGGCTGCAACCTCCAGCCGGGCGATCTCTTCGGTTCCGGCACAATCTCCGGCCCCGACAAGGCGAGTGCCGGCTGCCTGCTCGAACTGACGCGCGGCGGGCGCGAGCCGGTCACGATCGCGCCGGGCATCGAGCGCCGCTTCCTCGAGGATGGCGACATCGTCACCTTCCGCGCCACCTGCCGCCGCGACGGGTTCGCCTCGATCGGATTCGGCGAATGCCGGGCTGAGATCCTGCCGGCGTTTACTCGACTCTGATCACCGGCACGGCCTCGATCGGGAACTTGACCGAGTTGGCGACGAAGCAGTTGGCATGCGCCTCGTGATGCAGCACCGCCGCCTTCTCGGCGTCGCCGCCATCGGGCTTGGCCAGGCGGAGGCCCCGGTGAGGATGTTCATAGGCTATCGGGCGGCGTCCAGGATCCGCAGCTCGGATAGGCTGTCGGCGAGAGTCTTGTGTTCAAGCGTCCGCAGGACGGCGTCATCCGCCTTGGCGGCCAGATCGACGAAATAGCGTTCGACGTTGGAGCTCACGAGGCACTGGTGGGGGACCGCCCGCGGCGCCCAAAGGCTCTTCTCGCCGAGCACGGCTCTGTAGATTTCCCGCAAGGTGATCGCGTCCGCCGGCCGACCGAGGCGGATGCCGCCGTCGCGGCCAAAGCTCGATCGGACGAGCCCGGCATTGGCCAGGGGACTCAATAGCTTGCGGACCAAACTCGGGTTTGTCCCCAGCGCGCCGGCCAGTTGAGTAGAACTCAACTGCGCGACGCCCTCCGCGTGGGCCAGCGCGAGGTTGAGCATCAACTGGAGCGCTGTCGGAAACCGGACATCGATCATAGCGTGGCGTCAGCCGAGAGCGTTTCGGATAGGCCTGCAATATGAAACAATTATTGTTGCATATCAAGCCAAGGATATGTACCAATGACAGTTACCATTAAAGAACGGAGATTCCGATGTCTGACGAACTGGCCGTGCAGCAGGTTCTCGCCCGCTATGTTCGGGCTCACGATCGGCGCGACGGCGCCGCCATGGCGGCGCTCTTCACGCCCGAGGCGCGCGTGACGATCTTCTACAACAACAATCCCGACGGGGAGCCGGAGGTGATCGGGAAACTCGCGGGGCGCGAGGCGATCGGTCAGGCAGTCACGCATATGATGAAGCCACACCCGCCGCGGGGGTGGAGCCACAACGCCACCGACGGCCTGCTTGTCGACATCGACGGAGACCGGGCGACGGTCGACGCCCAGTTCATGGTCTTCAGCATCCTCGGTGACGGGAAGCCGGCGAGCGGCTGGCCGCCGGGTGCCGCGGGTGCAATGGGCACGATCACGCCGATCGAGTCCGGCTACTACACGCAGAAGCTGGTTCGTGTGGATGGAAAGTGGCTCATCGAGTCGCTGCAGGTTCGCCATAACCTGCCGTTCGCCTTCTGAAGCGGGCGGCTGAGATGAAAGCGGCGGTATAGCAGCACAAGGAAGCAGCAAGACGATGCGTTACTATAAATTTAGCGCGGCCGAACGTGGGCTTGTTATGGCCGAGGCCGAACTTCGGGAGCCGGGACCTGGACAGGTCAGGGTGCGCATAGCGGCCGCGAGTCTTAACTACCGCGACGTTTTCATGATATCGCGGTTCGGCGACGTCGGAATCGACAATCGCATCCCATTGTCCGACGCAAGTGGCGCGGTCGACGCGGTTGGGGACGGAGCGACGCGCTTCCGGCTTGGGGACCGAGTCGCGACGATATTCTTTCCGGATTGGATCTCAGGCCGGTTCCGGCCCAGCTACGCACCCTCCGCCTTCGGCGGCGAAGGCGCTGACGGCGTGTTGGCCGAATATGTGATCGTGCCGGAACGAGCGCTCGTCGCAGCGCCGGCATTCCTATCGGACGTGGAGGTCGCGGCCCTCCCTTGCGCCGGCGTGACGGCCTGGCATGCGCTCTTCGTTCGTGCTCCGCTCGAGCCCGACGACAGGGTCCTCATCCAGGGGACAGGTGGCGTCGCGCTGTTTGCACTGCAATTCGCACACGCCGCCGGCGTTCGCTGCATCGTCTTGTCATCTTCCGACGACAAGCTCGAACGCGCTCATAAGCTCGGCGCGTCCGACCTCATCAATTATCGCGATACGCCGGACTGGCACCTGGCGGTCCAAGAAATTACCCGGGGCGAGGGTGCCACACACATTTTGGAGGTCGGCGGCCAGGACACCTATCAACGATCCCTGCAGTGCCTGGCACCCAACGGCACCATTGCGCAGATCGGCGTGCTCACGGGCTTCGACCTTCGGCCTAACCTTTTGCCGCTTTCCCGTCTCAACGCGAATATCGTCGGCATCCAGACCGGTTCACGCCAATATTTCGAAGACATGAATCGGTTCATCGAGGAGCACAGGATCACCCCGGTGGTAGATCGCGAATTTACATTCGACGAGGCTCTTCAAGCGTTTGCGCATATGGCCGAGCAACGTCACTTTGGCAAGCTGGTCATCAATGTCGCCGGGGGCTAGCGCGCCGTGGGCCGCGCTCAATCCGGCGCACCATCACGGTCGGCGCGTGCCTCGATAATGATCTTGAATGATCGTTCCAGATCGTCTGGATGGACTCTATGGCAAGGCCAAGGGAATTCGATGCGGACATGGCGCTCGATGGCGCGATCGGCGTATTCCGCGAGCACGGGTTTGCGGGCGCCTCGGCGGAGATGCTCGTCAACGCAATGGGTATCGGACGCCAGAGCCTCTACGACACCTTCGGCGACAAGTGGCAGCTCTACCGCTCGGCGGTGCGGCGCTATGGGATGGGCGAGTGTTCTGCACACTTCGAGGCGCTCCGCAGCGGCGTTCGGGCCATCGACGGGATCGATGCGATGCTGCATCGAGTCGTCGAGACGGCCTACCAGCCTTGCCTGGGCGTTGGGTCAATCTGTGAGTTCGGCGTTTCCCGCCCCGATCTTGCCGAAGTCCACGCGCCGTTGGCCAAGACCCTGCGCGATGCGATCGCCGCCCGTGTCCGCGACGCCCAGCGGGACGGTGATGTGGCGTCCAATCTCGACCCTGAGGTGGCGTCCGAGTTTCTGATCGCGAACATCGCCGGCATCCGCCTCGCCGGGCGCGGCGGCGCCGACCGCTCGGCTTTGACCGGGCTCGCCGAGATGGCGCTCAGGGCGCTGCGCTAGTTGCCTCTTTTTTTATGGATTTTGGAACGATCATTCAAAATAGGAGCAGGTCGATGAAAGCTATCGTGATGAACGGCACGGGGGGCCGCGAGATGCTGGAGCATGTCGAGCGCCCCGACCCGGTGGCGGGTCCGGGCCGGGCGCTGGTCGATATCGCCTTCGCGGGCGTCAACTTCATGGACATCGGTGTTCGGCAGGGCATGGCCTGGACCGATACGCCCAACCCCAAGATCCTCGGCGTCGAAGGCGTCGGCCGGATCGTGGCGGTAGGCGACGGCGTCGAGCGCGTCTCGCCCGGCCAGCGTGTCGCCTGGGTCTATGCGCCCGGAAGCTATGCGCAGCGGATCACGATCCCGGCGGCCTCTCTCGTCCCGGTTCCCGACGCGATCGACGACCGCACGGCCGCCTCGGTGATGATGCAGGGACTAACCGCCAGCCACTTCGCGACCGACTTCTATCCGGTGCGGCCCGGCAACGTCGCCTTCGTCCACGCGGCGGCGGGCGGACTCGGTCTGTTGCTGACCCAGATCGTCAAGCTGCGGGGCGGCCATGTCATCGGACGGGTGTCGTCGGATGACAAGGTCGCCGCGGCGAAGGAGGCCGGCGCCGATCACGTCATCGTCGAAACCGAGGGCCGGTTCGCCGAGGAGGCGCTCCGCCTGACAAACGGCGAGGGCGTGAATGTCGTCTATGACGGCTCCGGGCCGAAGACCTTCCAGGGGTCGCTCGACGTGCTGAAGAGATCGGGCGTCTTCTGCTGGTATAGCCCTGTCCTCGGTGGTCCCGGGCCACTCGACATCATGAGCCTGCCGAAAAGTATCAAGATCGGTTACGCGACCTTCCTCGACCACATCCATACGCCGGAACTGCTGCGCGCCCGCTCCGCACAACTGTTCGACTGGATCACGGGAGGGAAGCTCCGGGTCCGGATTGGTGGCGAATATCCGCTGGCGAATGCGGCCAGGGCGCATGCCGACATGGAGAGCCGCAAGACTACGGGCAAGCTGCTGCTCCTCCCGTGACGAGTCAGGTCGCAATCGCGTTTTGATTGAATCGATTTGAAACCTGACCCGTGCTCCGGCTCAAATGCGTGGCTCGGTAATGGTGGTGCTTGCCGGTCATCGAGATCGCCTCCTCAAAACGAGTCGGCCCTATAATTCTCGGCCCGTGCCCTCCGTGGCATGCGAATCCGTCAACCGGACCCGCACCGCCTCGAACAGCCGGCTCGGCCGCACCAGATCCTCCTGGGCTGCCACGAGCTGGATCTCCCGCTCGCCCAGCCGTGCCGTCTCGGCCAGCACGCCGAAGAGCGACGAGGCGGCGAGCGACAGCGCCTCGTCCGCAGCACCCGTCCTGAGCAGTTGCGCCAGGAACAGCGCCGACAGCGCGTCGCCCGCACCATTCACCGCGATCGGCAGCACCGGCGTCTCGACGAGCCAGGCTCCCGCCTCGGTCGAGACCATCAGACCGATCCGATCCGGCGAAAGCACAAGGCTCGTCACCAGCACGACCCTCGGCCCCCGATCCCGCACAGCGGCGCAGGCGGCAAGCGCATCTTCCAGCGTCGCGACCTTGCGCCCGGTCAAGAATTCGAGCTCGAACTGATTGGGCGTCACGATGTCGGCCAGCGGCAGCGCCTCATCGCGGAAGAATTCGGGCAATCCCGCCCGGACATAGATCCCATCGCCGACATCGCCCATGACCGGATCGCAGCACCAGAGGGCCGCCGGATTGGCCGATTTCACCGCCGCCACCGCATCGAGCACGGCAGCACCCACGGCCGGATCGCCGAGATAGCCCGTCAGCACCGCCCGGCACTGCGGCAGCACGCCCAGCGCCGCGATCCCCTCCACCAGCGCCCGGCATTCCTCCGCCGTCCCGGTCCGGCCCTGAAAACTGCCATGCCCCGGATGGTTGGAGAATTGCACCGTATTCACCGCCCAGGCCTCGAACCCCAGCCTTTGCAGCGGAAACACCGCCGCCGCATTGCCGACATGGCCATAGGCGACCCAGGATTGGATGCTGAGGATTCCGTGCACGTCGATCTGCCCCTATAGTGCACCGCAACGATAGGACTGAACGCGGAGGAATGTCATGCCGGCCGAAACCCGCCCGCGCCGCAGCGTGCTCTATATGCCCGGCGCCAATCCCAGGGCGCTCGAGAAGGCGCGCGGCCTCAAGGCCGATGCGCTGATCTTCGATCTCGAGGACGCCGTCTCGCCGGATGCGAAGCCCGCCGCCCGCCAGATCATCTCCGATGCCCTGGCATCGGGCGGCTACGGCCAGCGCGAGCTGCTGCTGCGCGTCAACGGCCTCGACACGGCCTGGGGCCATGACGATCTCGCGGCATCCGCCAAGCTGCCGGTCCATGGCGTAGTGCTGCCCAAGATCGAGAGCGCCGCCACGATCCGCCAATCGCTCGCCATCCTCGACCGTGCCGGCGCCCCGGAATCCCTCGGCATCTGGTGCATGATGGAGACCCCGCTCGCCATGCTGCGCGCCGACGAGATCGCCGGTGCCTCCCCGCGCTTGACCGGCTTCATCATGGGCACCTCCGACCTCGCCAACGACCTCCGCGCCCGCCACACGCGCGACCGCCTGCCGCTCATCACCGGCTTGGGCCTGTCGCTGCTGGCCGCGCGCGGCCATGGCATCGCCATCCTCGACGGCGTCTATCTCGACCTCGCCGACGATGAGGGATTCGCGGCCAGCTGCCGCCAGGGCGTCGAGCTGGGCTTCGACGGCAAGACCCTGATCCATCCAAAACAGCTCGACGCCGCCAACCAGGCCTTCGCGCCGACCGAGGCCGAGTTGGCGCAAGCGCGCCGCTTCATCGAGGGTTTCGAGGCGGCGCAAGCGCAAGGCAAGGGCGTCGTCCAGATCGACGGCAAGCTGGTCGAGAATCTGCACGTCGCCAATTCGAAGCGCCTCCTCGCCATGGCCGCGCGCATCGCCGAGCTGGAGGCGGCATCTTGAGCAGCAGCAAGACGCAACCGGGCAATTTCTTCGAGGATTTCGCCCTCGGCCAGATCATCGAGCATGCCACCCCGCGCACCATCACCGAGGGCGACGCGGCCCTCTACATCGCGCTGACCGGCTCGCGCTTCGCGCTTCATTCGGCCGAGCCCTTCGCCTTGGCGCTGGGTTTCTCCGAACAGCCGATCGACGATTTGCTGCTCTTCCACATGGTGTTCGGCAAGACCGTGCCGGACATCTCGCTGAACGCGGTCGCCAATCTGGGCTACGCGATGGGTCGGTTCGGCCAGCCCGCCTATGCCGGCGACACGGTCTGGGCCACCAGCGAGGTGATCGGCCTCAAGGAGAATTCGAACCGCGAGACCGGCACGGTCTATGTCCGCTCGATCGGGCGCAACCAGATGGGCGAGACGGTGCTCGATTACTGCCGCTGGGTCATGGTCAAGAAACGCGACAAGGCCTCCCCCGCGCCCGAGCCGGTCGTGCCCAAGCTGCCCGACGCCGTCACGGTCGACGACCTCGCCCTTTCCCCCAGCCTGTCGCTCGAGGAGTATGATTTCACGGCAGCGGGCTCGCCCCATCGCTGGGGCGATTACGCGATCGGCGAGCGCATCGACCATGTCGACGGGATGACCATCGAGGAGGCCGAGCACCAGCTGGCGACCCGGCTCTACCAGAACACCGCCAAGGTGCATTTCAACCAGCATAGCGAGAGCAAAGGACGATTCGGCCGGCGCCTGATCTATGGCGGCCATGTCATCAGCCTGGCCCGGGCGCTGAGCTTCAACGGCCTCGCCAACGCCTTCAAGCTCGCGGCCCTCAACGGCGGCAGGCATGTGGCGCCCTGCTTCGCCGGCGACACGGTCTATGCCTGGTCGGAAGTGCTGGACAAGGCGGCATTCGAGGGCCGGGACGATGTAGGCGCGCTGCGGCTCAGGACTTATGCCGCGAAGGACCGGGGGTGCGGGGATTTCCCGGGGCGGATCGAGGGCGGGTATGCGGAGGGGGTGATCTTGGAGCTGGATTATTGGGCGTTGATGCCGCGATAGGGGCGTGGGGTCTGGTTGAATGGCTGTTGCTGCTCCGTAAGCGTCAGCCCCCACCTTATGGTATGGTCTTATTCCGAGACATCTGAGCAAGGCTCGACCGGGAGGCGGAATAATGTCGAAATTCTGGATCACCTTGGTAGTCGTCACGCTCTCGTTGGTTTTTGCGGCACCACAGCCTGCACTGGCGCGTACTTCAGCCAGCAGCCAGACGTGCCGAGGAATTACCAACGACCAAGTGGCGGCCTTGTTCGATCGATGGAACAAGTCGCTTGCCACCAAGGACCCCGACCAGGTCGTTGCGAATTATGCCGCGGATGCCACGCTGCTCCCGACGGTAGAAAACGGCCCGCTCGTCGGACCCGAGGCGATACGCGGCTACTTCGTTTACTTTCTGAAGCAGTCCCCCGACGGAAAGATCGACCAGCGCATCATCCATGTCGGCTGCAACATCGCCTACGATATCGGGCTTTACACCTTTACCCTTGACGGAGACCAACCCGGCACCCGGAAACAGGTCAAGGCTCGCTATACGTTCGTCTACGCACCGAGGCACGGCAAATGGCTGATCGTGCACCACCATTCCTCAGCGACGCCCAAGCCCTAAATTTCGGTGACAGTGCACAAAATAGCCCGGCCGTTCGGCGCCCTACCGCCTGGTTCGAAGGAACCGGAGCAGAAACTCGATCACCGCATCCGGCCGCTCCTGCTGGACCCAATGGCCCGCCCCCTCGACGAGCTCGACCTGCTCCAGGCGCGCGCAGGCCGTGGCCTGCATAGCCTCGAAGGCGCCGGCCCGCTGATGGACGCCCCAATCGGCCGCACCCGAAATGAAGCAGGCCGGCACATCGATCACCCTGCCGGAGAAGGTTGAAAGCTCGCGATTGGCGAGGCCGGTCGTGCGGCACCGATAAGATTGCAAGCCACCCTGGAAGCCCGTGCGGCCATATTCCCCGGCATAGATTGCGAGCTCATCGTCCGGCATCCAGCGGCACGCCGCGATCTGAGATTGGCTGGGCATCTCGCGCGCCACGGTCTCAGGCATCGTCTCGCCCTGCCGCATGACATAATATGTCGGCAGTTTCGCCAGCTCGTCCGCCGACCATGCCACGAGCGGATGCGGCTTGTTGCCAGGCCAGTCGCCGCTCTTGTGATGATAATAGGCGCGGAAGAACCCATGCAGTCCCTGGGGCGCCTCGCGCATGTCGGCATCCGCCGATTGTGTCGAATAGTACCAGAAATAGTGCTTTCGCGGCGGCGAGAGCCGGGCCAGCGCCGCCATGATATCGGGCTCCACTCCCCTGTCCCCGGGGCCAGGCGCGGTGCCGAACGAGAGGCTCGGCGCACCGCCGAACGGCGCGCTCATCAATGCCACGGACCGGAAGACATCCGGCCGCGCCAGCGCGCAGGCAGCCGCAATGCCCGAGCCGACATCATGGCCGACCAGCAGCTCGACTCGGCGCCGCCCGAAGGCATAGACCAGCGCAAGGGTATCCCGGACATAGTTGAGCGGGCCGAAGGGCGACAAATCGGCATCGTAGCGTGCGGTCCAGCCGGTGGTTCTGCCATAGCCGCGGAGATCGGGTGCGATCACATGATATCCCGCCGCCGCCAACGCGGGCATCACCTTGCGCCAGCTGAACGCCAGCTCCGGGAAGCCATGGAGCAGCACCGCCATCGGCCGGCCGGCCTGCTCGTGCCCGGCCTCGAGCAGGTGGATTCGAAGGCCGTTCACGCCGTCGACGAAACGGCTGCGGATGCCGGCGGGCAGCAGATCCGAGGGGAGGGGCTCGGGCGGCGCGGAGGGGTTTGGTTCAGTCGTCATGGGGGATGCTCTCGACGCGCTGTGGTCGCGTCGGCCGTGCTGCTTCGAGACTTTCCTTCTCGAAGAACAGCGCCACCAGCGGCTTATTTATATAATATACGTTCCGCCCGGTACGGTGCTTGAACAGAATTTCGCCCGCAACCAAATCGTCCAGGTATTTGGCGGCAGTAGGGCGAGAGACGCCCAACTCATTCTGCACGAACTCGATCCGTGTATAAGGATGACGAAAGAGGTCGTTGAGCAAGTCCTGAGAATAGATTTTGGGATGCTTATCGCGCATCTGGCGCTTGATCGCCGCCATCAGCATGCGGATGCCTTCGACCAACCGGAGCGTCTCGATTGCCGTCTCTTCAACCCCTTTGAGCATATAGAGCAGCCAAGGTTCCCATTCGGCGTTCTCGCGCACACTCTGAAGCAGACGATAGTATTCGGCCTTGTTCTGAGTGATGAAGCGGCTGAGGTAGAGGATCGGGATGTCGAGCAGCCCGCACCGCGTCAAATAGAGGACGTTTATGATCCGGCCGATACGCCCGTTGCCGTCAGGGAATGGGTGAATGCTTTCGAACTGGTGATGGATGATCGCCATCCGGGTGAGAGGATCGAGCTCGGTCCCACTGTCATCGGCGTTGATGAATCGTTCGAGGGCGGACATATGCATGAGGACGGCATTCGCATCCTGCGGCGGAATGTAGACGAGCGCGCCCGTGCCTTCGTTCTTGAGGGCCGTGCCCGGCGTTTGCCGGAAACCTCCCTCAGTCCGCTTGAGGATTTGAAACATCGCAACGAGCATGTTGTTCGTCAGCAACCCATCGAGGCGACACTGTTCCGCGAAGCCATGACGCAGCGCATCCCGGTATCGCGCCACTTCTTTCGCGGCAGGCGAACTGGGATTTTCGGGAAAGGCATTGAGCCGGAACAGCTCGTCCTGTGTCGTGACGATGTTCTCGATTTCCGAACTCGCCTTCGCTTCCTGAAGCAGGAGAGTGTCGATCAATATGCCCTGATTGGGGATCGTCGCGGCCCTGCCCTTGAGTTCGGCAAGGTAGCGGTGAGCACGGGCAAGAGCCTTAAGGACGGGCGTCGTCTCGATCGCTCCGGGCGACGGCAGATCGGGTATATTGTAGCTCGACTGGAGCGCCACGGCCTACCTCGGGCAAAATACGCGTCAAAACTTACTACGTCGGGGGAACGTGTAAAGATTATCGGGTTTTCTTTCCACGTTCGGTCCGACATGTAAAGGGGCGACAGCTCGTTTGCGGATTTCGGTGCATTCGATTGAGGCTGAGGCCCAAAACTCAATCGTCGCCCATCTGACTGGGCAATTAGATATTATGTCCCCGGAACCCAGATATTATGTCCCCGCAACCCCGCGCTCTTGCCCGAATGGGGTGAATGCACCGATTCGATTAGTCCGTCGAGTTCGAGATGATCATCTTACAGAGAAATCCCGTTAGGATTGCCGCAGCGGCTCATAGTGCTGTTAAAATCCGAGCTGAGACAGCACCAACTTCCTCACCATCTTTAACTTGCCCAGTACCCTAAGCTCATGATTTGCCGAATTTCAATTGAACGGAGGGACGGGTCGGTGGAAACGGCGCGGGATCGCGAGATATTGACCGAGTCCACGCTCCCGCTCGCTCAAAAGCTGGGGCCGCCAACCTCGTGATAGCCTCCCTGAGCTGGCATTTCCTCCGGGACGAGCTTATCTTTCCTTTTATGATCGACCCGACCAACCCGACCCTTGCCGAGCTTGAGGCGTCACTTGCCATCAGCGAGGCGCAGATTGCCGCCGGCGATCTTGTTTCCGCGGACGAGATTCTAGCGGAGGAGCAAGCGGCACTCGCGCGGCTCAAGGGCAAGCGGGTGTCCCCGCGTCGGCGCGAGGCCATGCCTCGCCGTTGATCGCGTTCACGCGCGAGGCTCGCGCGCAGTATTCTGCCCTCATCCGCCACTATGTGGCGCTCGACCGGCCCGAGGCCGTGCGTAATCTTCAAACTGCTCGTCTTCAGGCTTCCGCGTTCATCGAGCGTAGTCCCACCGCCGGGCTTCCGGCTCCGCGCCCTTATCCCGAGCTTGCCAAGGCGGGCCGCGCTTGGGTCAAGGCCGGGCGCTATTGGTTCGCTTATAGCATCGGCCCAAGGCCGGTTGTCGTTGCGGTGTTCTATGACGCCGCCAACATCCCGAAGCGCCTATAAGGGATCCGACGAGTTTTCCACAGGCGCGTCTCCCACGCCGCCTTGACCGGCCACCAACCGTATGTTCCTATTTCGTTCGAATTCGATTGAACGGAGGGACGAGACGGTGGAGACGGCACGGGATCGCGAGATCCTCGAAACATTGACCGAGCTGGCGCTCGAAGTCGCGACTGCGCTGAAGGCGCAGATCGTGACGGAAGCCGCTGCCGGCAATGCCGAGAATGCCGACCGCCTGAGCCTCGCCTTCACCCGTGTCGCCCGCTCGATCCGCCAGACGCTGGCCTTCAAGGCGAAGCTTGCCGAGATGGCGGCGAAGAGTGCCGAGAAACGCCAAGTGAAGGAGCGCGAGCAGGCGATCGAGACGTCACCAACTCCGCGCCAAGAAGCACCAGGTCGCCCGCGATGTCGCCCTGATGGTCGAGGCTACGTCGGAACCCGAGAGCCTGTTGACCGACTTGCACGAACGTCTGATGGATCCGGATATCGAGGACGAGCTCCTCACCATCCGGGTCGGCGACGTCATCATCGGCCTCTGCGACGAGCTCGGTATCCCGGTCGAGCTCTCGGTCTGGCAGGACAAGGGCTGGTTCATCAACGAGGGCAGGGAAGCGCCGGAGCCGCCGCGGCCAGTGCCAAAGCCGGGGCCGCAGCCGCTCCGCGGTCAAGGCATCCCGCCCCATGAGTGGAACCGGCGGCACTACCACACCCCGCCGGATGGGTGAACGGGAGCGTTCCCCACTTCACCCGGCCTCTCCGCCCCACTGGGGCGGAGAGGAGAGCGCTGCTC
Source organism: uncultured Alphaproteobacteria bacterium (assembly GCA_963762435.1). GTDB lineage: Bacteria > Pseudomonadota > Alphaproteobacteria > ATCC43930 > CGMCC-115725 > JAXDMU01. The sequence goes on from CAVXLN010000003.1 coordinate 572,505, forward strand.
GAAATCTCCTCTCCGCATTCTTGGGGAGAGGAAGGGGCCCATCGCGCGAGCGATGGGAAGGTGAGGTGTGCCTGCCGCGAGACTCGAGCGCTCACCCTCACCCGGCTCGTTCCACTCGCCACCCTCTCCCGCCTGGCGGGCGAGGGTCGATTCCGCTCGCGGTACCCCTACTCCACCGGCGTCGCCAGGTGCCGCACCAGCTCCCTTGCATGCAGCGGCAGCTCCGCCTCCGAGCGCACGCAGATCCGGAGTGCCCGCAGCGCCCAGTCGTCGGCGAGCTCGATGATGTGGAGCGCCATGCCGCGCTGGCTGCGCCGGGCCGTCGTTTCCGGCACCACGCCGATGCCGACATGGCATTCGACGAGGCGACAGATCGCGTCGAAGCTGCGGAGCTGGACGCGGAGCTTGAGGCGGCGGCCGACCCGGTCGGCTTTTTCCGAGAGGAAGCGCTGGATGGCGCTCGATCGGTCGAGGCCGACGAAATCCTCGTCGAGCGCTTCGGCGAAATGCATGCGCTGGCGGTCGGCCAGCCTGTGGCCGGGCGGTACGATGAGCACGAACCGGTCGGTGCGGAACGGGAAGCTTTCGAGCCCGGCCAATTCGACCGTGCCGGCGACGATGCCGATATCGGCCACCCCGTCGGCCACGGCCAGCACGATCTCGTCGCTCAGCCGCTCCTCGAGGTCGATATTCACCTGCGGATGGGTGGCCAAGAAGGCGCTCAGCGGCTCCGGCAGGAATTCGGTGAGCGCGTTGGTGTTGGACAAGAGGCGGATATGGCCGCGCAAGCCGCCGGCATATTCGCCGAGCTCGCCACGCATGCGCTCGGCCTGGCGCAGCATGATGCGGGCATGATGCAGCAGCGTGGCACCGGCGGGCGTCGGCCGCACCCCTTGCCGCTCGCGCAAAAGGAGAGGGGCGCCCAATGTGGCCTCCATGTTCCGGATGCGCGTGCTGGCCGCCGCCAGCGCCAAATGCATGCGTTCCGCACCCTTGGTGATGCTGCCCGCCTCGACGATATGCAGGAACAGGTTGAGGTCGGTCAGATCGAAGCGCATCGCGGCACCCCTTCGTGGAACGCGAAGCCACAATACGCGAAACACCGATTGTTGGCCGGTGAATTTCGGTTCACCTTTCGTCGTAGGCGAATCGCTTGACGGTGTTTAGGGTGCGGGTCCGGGTGCGGCGCCGTCGTTGACAGGCCCGGGCCAGGCTCTTATTTGTCGCAGCCAAATCGCCGCCGATGCTCGTTTTCGAGGCTTTCCCATGCCCACCGTGAACCGTCCTCTGTCGCCGCATCTGCAGGTGTATCGGCCGCAGCTGACCTCCATGATGTCGATCAGCCACCGCGCCACCGGCGTGGCCTTGAGCGTCGGTGCCATCTTCCTCGTCTGGCAGCTCTTCGCCGCCGCCACCGGCGCCGATGACTACGCCTTCTTCCAGGGCCTGGCCCATTCCTGGATCGGCATCCTGGCGCTCGTCGGCTGGTCCTTCTGCTTCTTCTATCATTTGGCCAACGGGCTTCGGCACCTGGCCTGGGATGCCGGCATGGGCTTCTCGCTGCCGGCCACATACCAGTCCGGCTGGTTCGTCATCGCCGCCGCAGTGGTGCTGACCGTGCTGGCCTGGATCTGGGCCTTGTCCGTGCTGGGAGGTCGATGATGGCCGAACCCTCGATGAGGACACCCTTGGGCCAGGTGCTGGGCCTGGGCTCGGCCCGCAACGGGGCGGCCGCGTGGTGGGGCATGCGCCTCACCTCGATCGCCCTCGTCCCGCTATCGCTCTGGTGGGTCGCGTCCATCATCGCCCATGCCGGCGCCGATTACGCCGAGTTCCGCCATTGGGTCGGCAGCCCGACGACATCCGTGCTGCTGATCCTGACCATCGCGGTCACGTTCCACCACGCCGCCCAGGGCATCGCCGAGGTGATCGAGGATTACGTCCATGCCGAGGGGGTGAAGATCGCCACCCTCATCCTGGTCAGGTTCGCCGCCGTGCTGCTGGCCGTGGCCGGCATCTTCGCGGTGCTGCGCATCGCGTTTGGGAGCTGAGAATGCCCGAAGCCTACAAGGTCATCGACCATGCCTATGACGTGGTCGTCGTCGGCGCCGGCGGTGCCGGATTGCGCGCCACGCTCGGCATGGGTGTCGCCGGCCTCAAGACCGCCTGCATCACCAAGGTGTTCCCGACCCGCAGCCACACGGTGGCGGCCCAGGGCGGCATCAGCGCCGCGCTGGGCAATATGGGCGATGATGATTGGCGCTGGCACATGTACGACACCGTCAAGGGGTCGGACTGGCTGGGCGATCAGGACGCCATCGAATATATGTGCCGCAACGCCATCCCGGCGGTGATCGAGCTCGAGCATTTCGGCGTGCCCTTCTCGCGCACGCCAGAGGGCAAGATCTATCAGCGCCCGTTCGGCGGCCATCTGACCGAGTACGGCAATGGCCCGATGGCGAAGCGCGCCTGCGCCGCCGCCGACCGCACCGGCCATGCCATGATCCACACGCTCTATCAGCAGTGCCTGAAGCACAATGCCGAGTTCTTCGTCGAGTATTTCGCGCTCGATCTGATCATGGACGAGGACGGCGCCTGCCGCGGCGTCATGGCGTGGGATCTGCAGGACGGCACGCTGCATCGCTTCCGCGCGCATATGGTCGTGCTGGCGACGGGCGGCTATGGAAGGGCCTACTTCTCCTGCACCTCGGCGCACACCTGCACTGGCGATGGCGGCGGCATGGTGCTGCGCGCGGGCCTGCCGCTCGAGGATATGGAGTTCATCCAGTTCCACCCGACCGGCATCTATGGCTCGGGCTGCCTCATCACCGAGGGGGCGCGCGGCGAGGGCGGCTATGTCACCAATTCCGAGGGCGAGCGCTTCATGGAGCGCTATGCCCCGCACGCCAAGGATCTGGCGTCGCGCGATGTGGTGAGCCGCTCCATGGCGATCGAGATCCGCGAGGGCCGCGGCTGCGGGCCCGAGAAGGATCACATCATGCTCCATCTGGAGCATCTCGATCCCAAGGTGCTGCATCAGCGCTTGCCCGGTATCTCGGAGACGGCCAAGATCTTCGCCGGCGTCGATGTCACCAAGCAGCCGATCCCGATCCTGCCGACCGTGCATTACAATATGGGCGGGATCCCGACCAATTATCACGGCGAGGTGCTGCGCCCGACCTCCGCCGATCCCGACCGGGTCGTGCCCGGCCTGATGGCCATCGGCGAGGCCGCCTGCGTCTCGGTCCATGGCGCCAACCGGCTCGGCACCAACTCGCTGTTGGACCTCGTCGTGTTCGGCCGTGCCGCCGCCCATCGCGCGGCCGAGCTGGTGAAGCCCGACACGGCGCACAAGCCGCTGAGCGCCAATGCCGGCGACCAGTCGATCGCCCGCTTCGACCGCGTCCGCCACGCCAACGGCAAGACCAAGGTGGCCGAGATTCGGCTCGCCATGCAGAAGACGATGCAGACCAACGCCGCCGTGTTCCGCACGACCGAGTTGCTGCGGGAAGGCGTCGACAAGATCCACGAGATCGCCGAGCGCGAGCGGGATCTCTCGGTCTCCGATCGCTCGATGGTGTGGAATTCCGACCTGGTCGAGGCGCTGGAGCTCGACAACCTCCTGGGCCAGGCCGTCGTGACACTGCATTCCGCCGCCAATCGCCAGGAAAGCCGGGGCGCTCATGCGCAGGAGGATTTCCCCGACCGCAACGACAAGGAATGGATGAAGCACACGATCGCCTGGCTCGACGAGACCAAGAAGAACGTCACGATCGATTACCGGCCGGTGCATCTCTACACCATGTCGAACGAGGTCGAGGTCGTTCCGCCCAAAGCGCGCGTCTACTAACTCCGAGGACCGCAGAAGATGGTTGAGTTCACGCTCCCGGCCAATTCCAAGGTCAAGGAAGGCCACACATTCAAGGCGCCGGCAGGTGCCAAGCGCGTGCGCGCCTTCAAGCTCTATCGCTGGAGCCCGGATGACGGGCAGAATCCGCGGCTCGACACGTTCGAGGTCGATCTCGACAGCTGCGGGCCGATGGTCCTCGACGCGCTCATCAAGATCAAGAACGAGATCGACACGACCCTCACCTTCCGCCGCTCCTGCCGCGAGGGCATCTGCGGCTCCTGCGCCATGAACATCGACGGCACCAACACGCTGGCCTGCCTGAAGCCGATCGAGGAGGTGAAGGGTGCGGTCAAGATCTACCCGCTGCCGCATATGCCAGTGGTGAAGGATCTGGTGCCGGACCTGACGCACGTCTATGCGCAATACGCGTCGATCAAGCCGTGGCTGCAAGCCGAAACCCCGCCGCCGCCCGATCGCGAGCGGCCGCAATCGATCGAGGAGCGCGACAAGCTCGAAGGGCTGTGGGAGTGCATCCTGTGCTTCTGCTGCACGACCAGCTGCCCCAGCTATTGGTGGAACGGCGAGCGTTATCTCGGCCCGGCCATCCTGCTGCAGGCCTATCGCTGGATCGCCGACAGCCGCGACGAGGCGACGGGCGACCGGCTCGACCAGTTGGAAGACCCGTTCCGCCTCTATCGCTGCCACACCATCATGAACTGCACCCGCACCTGCCCCAAGGGCCTCAACCCCGCCAAGGCGATCGGCGAGATTAAGCAGCTGATGGTGGCGCGCAAGTTCGGGTGAGGCTCAACCTCCAGCCAGATAGCGCGCCACGGCCATGGCGATCGGCTGGCCGGAATTGGCCTCGAAATAGGAGAAGGCGGGGCACGGATTGACCTCGAAGCAATAGACCTCGCCGTCTGGCGTCAGCTTGAGATCGATCCCGGCGAAGGCCAGGCCCAGCCCTTCCGCCATCTGGACGCAGCGCTCGCTGACCCGGTCGGGCAGCTTGACCGCACTGAGCTCGGCGGTACCACCATGCTTCTTGGCATAGCGGTAATCGACCACGTCGCTCTCGATCTCGGTGGCATAGGCCTGGCCGCCGACGGTGTGGACCCGGATGTTGGTGCCGGGCACATAAGCCTGGAACTGCACCGGGCACCAGCGGATCTGGTCGAGCCGATCGAGCTCGTCTTCGCCCAGCTCGCGCACGATCGAGCGCACGCCGCTGATCGATTTATAGACGATCCTGCCATGCTCGCGCTGGAACGCCCCGACCGCATCGGGATCGTTGGTGATGAGCGTCGCCGGCACCGAGAAGCCGTAGCGGGCGATCAGCTGCGCCTGGTAAGGCTTCGACGCGTTCGAGCCCTGCGGCTCGGCCCGGTTGACGATGCGCGCCGGCGCCACTTCCGACCATTGGTAGAGCGCCTCGTGGAAGGCGCGGGAATGGCGCCGCGCTTGCGACCCTTCCGGCTCCTCCTTCAGCTCGGGCAGGATCCGATCGTCCATCAGCCGGATATAGACCCCGCCGATGTCGCTCAAGCGCAGGCGCTCGCCCTCGAGCTCGAGCGTGCCGTCGATCTTGCCATCCGCGATGCCCCACTCGAACCGGCAGGACGCGACCTTGCGCTGGTTGAAGATACGGTAATCGGCGCCGAGCTCGTCAAGCGCCTCCGTCACCATCGCGAGCGGCAATTCGCTCGGAATGCCACAGATGAGGATCATGGCGTCAATACCTCCGCCAAAGCATCGATGAGCGGCTCGCCGCCGCGCATGAGATCGGGGGTCGCCGAGATGTTCACGACCTCGAGCCGCCCACCCGCCCCCGGGGCCAGATCGACGCCGAGCAGCGTCTCGCGCCCCGCCTCGACCAGGCGCCGGCACCCCGCTTCGAGGGCGCCGAGCGGGATCATCGGGGCTACCACCCTGGATCCCACGACGAAGGCGGTGGCCAGCGCCGGCGGCGGTGGCCGCTTGAGCTCCGCCATCGGATCGTCGTCCGAGGATTGCCGGAACGGCCGCGTCGGCAGCCCGGCCGCCGCCGCGCGCGCCAGCCAGGCGGAGCGGTTGCGCCAGGCCCCGCCCAGCCCTTGCGGTGTCGCACGGTTCACGACCGGGCCGGACATGGCGTTGAGCCAGCTCAGGAACAGCGCGTTCAGCTCCTGAACGGCATAATCCCGGTCGGCACCCCCGACCTTGTCGAGCCGCTCGGTGGGCACGAAGGCGAGCCGATTGAGCACGCCCACAGGATTGCTGCTGGTGATGGTCCGGCCATCGCCGAGATCGATGGCGACGCTGGCCTCGCCATCCTTCGACAGGCGATGGTCCCAGCGCAGCGCGCTGCCGAGCACGGGGGCGGTCACGATATCGACCAGCACCCCGCGCGCCTGTAGCCGACCTGCCGCCCAAAGCGCAGACAGGTCGGCCACCTCGCAGAAGACGAGCACCAAGATCGTCTACCGGTCCGACAGCTTCTCGGCGTCCTTGGCGTCCTTGCGCGCCTTGGCGTCGGCCGCTTCCTTCGCCAGGTCGGCGCTCTGGGATGCCAGGTCCTTCTCGCCGGTCAAGGCGCCATAGGCGAGATCGGGCCGGTAGGCCGTGCTGATGAAGTGGCTGCTCGCCGCGAACGAGGTTTCTATGCCGTCGATCTTGGTGTCGTAATTGTCCTTGTCCTTCTGCACCTTCTCGACCAGCGCCTCCTTGCCGTCCTTGAACTCCTTGACGTGGTCCTTCTCGGCCTTCTCGTTCTTGTGCTCCTTGGCTTCGGTCTTCGAGTCCTTGTGCTCCTTGGTCTCGTTCTTCTCCGCCTTCTCGTTCTTCGAGTCCTTCGAAGTCCTTGGCTTCGTTCTTCTCGTGCTTCTCGGTCTTGTGATCCTTCAAATCCTTGGCCTCGCTCTTCTCGTGCTTGAGATCCTTGGTGTCCTTGGCCGGGATCTTGTCCGGCAACAGCTTGTCGACGATCTGCTTCTCGGGGTTCTTGGCCGCGGCAGCATTGGCGGCGGGATCGCCCGGGTCGCCCGGTCCGCCAGGGCCTTCGAACCCGCCCTCCTTGATCTCCTTGCCGTCCTTCTCCTTGCCGATCGGCTTCTCCGGCAGCTCGAGCTTGCTGATCTCCTTGGCCTCGATCTTCTCCAGCTTCTCGTACTTGATCTCCTTGATCTCGATCTTATGGTCCTTATTGTCCTTGGCTTCGTTCTTCTCATGCTTCTCGGACTTGTGATCCTTCGAATCCTTTGCTTCGTTCTTCTCGTGCTTCTCGGACTTGTGATCCTTCAACTCCTTGGCCTCGCTCTTCTCGTGCTTAGCGTCCTTCGTGTCCTTGACGGGGATCTTGTCCGGCAACGCCTTGTCGACCAGTTGCTTGTCCGGAAGCTTGTTGGCCGCACCGATCTGGATGGGATCGCCCGGATTGCCAGGCAAACCCGGCCCCTCGTTGGCACCTTCCTTGAGATCCTTGCCGCCCTTCTCCACGATCGGCTTTTCCGGATGCTCGAGCTTCGTGATCTCCTTCCGCTCGACCTTGAACTCCTTATGCTCGACCTTCTCGAGCTTGATCTCCTTGATCTCCTTCTTTTCTTTTTCTTTCTCCTTCTCCTTGATCTCGATCTTCTCGATCTTCTCGAGCTTCTCGGTCTTGTGGTCCTTGAGATCCTTGATCTTGATGATCCCGCCCGTGCACAGGCTGATATTGAGGGCACTCAGCACCGCCGCGATCGGGTTGGAGATGCCGTAGCCCGTATCGTCGCCGGCGAAATTGAGGCCCAGAACCTGCCGGCCGGCATTGACGACGACCGCGCCGGAATCGCCGTGATCGCTGAATTTCGCATTCTTGGTCGTGTCGGGCTTGACGCCGATCTGGTTGGTCAGCGTCTTCGTGCCGATCCCGTTGCCATAGTCGATACTGACGGTGAGATTGACGGAATCGACCGTGCCATAGGTCAGGCCTGTGGTGCGGCCGCGTTTGCGCACCGCCTCGCCCAGGCTGGGGGTGGCCGTGCCGGCGACATAGCCGACATCGACGATCTCGCAGGCCACGCCACGGGTGCCGCTGATCGCCGCGACGGCACAATCGACCGAGCCGCCCAGCGATTCCCGCGCCAGCGTACCGACGACATCCGTCGGGCAGGAGCCGCTGTCCAAAAGGCTGGGCTGGGTCTGCGTGTCGCCGATATGGAAGGTGTTGTCCACGCACATGACGTGGAAGTTGCTCAGCAGCATATGGTTGCCGGTGGCATTGTCGGTGACGATGGCGCCGAGCGTACCGGCATAAATATAGCCGCCGACCGCCCGGCAGGGTCCGATGCTGATGCCGCCCTGGAGCGGGGTATAACTGCCCGTATCGACCTCGGGCACCAGATCGGCAACCGCCTTGCGGGCGCGGAACTGGTGGAGCTCGAACCGACGCTCGATCACATCGGTCGGATGACCGTCGATCTCGGCCGGCACCCTTTCCTTGGCCGGCACATTGGCTTTCTTTTTCTCGACGAGAACGCGGATGGCAATCTTGTCCGTCGGCTTGCCGCCGACTTCCTTGAAGCCGATATCGACGCCGGTGACGCCCGGCAATTTGAGCAGCTCGGCTTCCGCCTTCTCTTTGGCCGCAATGATTTCCTTGCTGATATCTGTCATGGCTAAAACTCCCCCCAAGGTCCCATCCTTGATTGGACAGGAATTAAATCGAACGATCAAAATCAGTCGTCGAAAATGGGTGCAGAAGTTCGTATCAATACATGCCACAGATAGGCGGCCCAAGGCCTATCGCGGTGACAACATAGCCGAATTTACTGTTATCGCCAATACTCACGCTATCGTGAGTTAAAAGCTTTGATATTCGAGTGTTCGGTTAACCAAACTCTCTTGATGATTGCGAGCCGAGTGAGTGGCCCGCTATGCCCGATATTGAGCTGGCGGGCCTGACTCTGGAAGGAAATAGGCTCTGATCTTCAGCCGGCACTGGAGCTTCTGAGGGCCACGCTGGTGGCGCCGCGCGAAACGCCGGACGGATCGAGGAATTGCAGGAAGGCCCGATTGACCGCCGGCAGGAACGGCACATTGCCGGTCGCGGTGACGAATACGCCGAAGCTCGGCTGCGCGCCGGCCGCGATCGTGACGCTGAGGCTGGGGGCCGGCTGGGCGAGGCAGGCACCGGACGCGTTCGTCTGGCACACGCCGAGCGACACCGGCAGACCGGCCGTCAGAAGGCTGGGCACGACCGTGATCGGAGCCGACACGCCGACATTGGTGGTGGCGACCGCAAAGACCGCGAGACCGTTGGCCGGGATATCGACAATGCCATTATTCGTCGTCGTCGCCGAGACGGCCACGACATCGGGCGGGGGTGTCGTCGAGGCCGAGAAGGTCAGAGTGTTGACGCCCTCGAAAGTCTGTGCCGGCGCCGCATTGAGGCAGGAGAAGCTGAAGGCGACATTGCCGAGATCCGCGGCCGTGGCCGCATAGGGCGTAAGCGCGATGATGAAGCTTTGCGCGATGCCGGGCGCGATCGGGATCGGCGTGTTGATCGTACCCGTCGGCGTGTTGGTCGTGGGGTTGGTCGCCTGAAAGGTGAAGAGCGCCGGGACCGGCGTCGTCGGCTGGATGGCACAGGAATCGACCCCGACCGTCGTGCTGGCATTGACGATGGAGGCGAAGGCGGTCGCCGTGGCGCCGACGGCGACCGAGCGGCTCGAGGGCAGGATCGAGGACACGATCGTGGCCCCGCTGGGCGTCGTGCTGGGCAAGGTCACCCGCCCGATGAAGGAAGCTCCGTCGACGGGACCCGCACTGGTGAACCAGAGATTGCCGTCGCTGCCGGCCACGATGCCGTTCGGGCTGCTGCCGTCGGGCACGCCCTCGGTCGAGAAGCTCATCAGGCCCGACTGCGTCACCTTGTTGATCGAGCTTACATTGTCGCCGGTGAACCACAGATTCTGGTCCGGCGCTAGCGTGATGCGCGTGGCCTTGATCGCCTGCGAGGTCTGGGCCGCGATCGGGAATTCGGCGACGGCGCCGACGGTGTTGATGAGGGCGACCTCAGAATTCGCGCCGTTCGCGGCGACCCAGATATTGCCCCCTGGCCCCGTGCTGGCGATGCCGCTCACGCCGGCGAAATTCGGGCGTGTCAGCGTCAGATCATAGGCTCCGCTTGTCGTGATCCGACCGACGATAGCGGCATTCGGTGAGGTGAACCATAGCTTGCCGTCCGGCCCGTTCGTGATGCCGAAGGGCTGGCCGATCATGGAACTGGGGAATGGGGTGATCGTGCCGCCCGTGGTGATCCTGCCGATGCCGGGAGCCGAGGCGCTGGCATTAGCAAACCAGAGATTGCCGTCCGCCCCCACGGTGATGCCCCGGGGCAGGCTGCCGGCAGAAAGCGGGAATTCCTGGATGGTGCCGGCCAGCGTAATGTGGCCGACGGCGGGTGCCGACGGGTTGGCGTCGGTGAACCATAGATCGGTCTTCGTGGGGCCGGTGACGATCAGGCCCGGCACCGATCCGGCAGGAAGCGGAAACCGCGTGATGGCACCCGCGATGGTGATCTGGCCGATCGCCGGCGCCGTGGCGCTGTCATCGGTGAACCAGAGATTGCCGTCGGGACCCGACGCGATGCCGAACGGGACACTGCCGCTGCCGGTCGCGAACTGGGCGACGGTCGGGGCGTTCTGAGCATCCGCGCGCGCGGCGGCTAGCAGGCCTAGCGTAACAAGGCCGGCGGCGGCGAGAGACAGGCTTTTCATTGAACCCCCCAAGCGAAATTCAGCACTCAAATGTGCGATAACGCTCTATCGGAGGATTCGTGGCATTTTCCGGAAATTTGAGAAGCTTTAGAGGTTTCTCAACCCTATGGCGGGTCGCCTCACCGCAGATTGAGGCGGGAGATCGAGCCATCGCTGTCGATCTCGCGGATCGCGTCGGCGATGAGGTTGGCGACGGAGATCCGGTGGATCTTGTCGCAGGCGCGCGCCTCGTCGGTCGCCCGAACCGAGTCGGTCGCGATGAAGGAACCGAGGCGCGAAGCGGCAATGCGCTCGACAGCGCCGGGCGACAGCACCGCATGCGTGACATAGGCCGAGACGGACAGCGCGCCGGCATCGAGCAGTGCCGCCGCCGCATTGCACAAGGTGCCGGCCGAGTCGGCGATGTCGTCGACCATGATGCAGTGCCGGCCCTCGACATCGCCGATGATGTTCATGACTTCCGATACGCCGGCGGCCGGGCGGCGCTTGTCGATGATGGCGAGATCGTGCGACTTGCCGTTGGTCAGGCGGCCCAACAGCCGCCGCGCCCGCACCACGCCGCCGATATCGGGCGAGACGATGGTGACGCCGTCGATATTGCGGCCCCATTTGCGCTGGACATCGGCCGCGAAGAGCGGTGCCGCGTCGAGATGATCGACCGGCACATCGAAGAAGCCCTGGATCTGGCCGGCATGAAGGTCGAGCGTCAGCAGCCGGTCGATGCCGGCCGCAATCATCATGTTGGCGACGAGCTTGGCCGAGATCGGCGTGCGCGGCCCCGATTTCCGGTCTTGGCGGGCATAGCCGAAATAGGGCAGCACCGCCGTGATCCGCCGCGCCGAGCCGCGCTTCAGCGTGTCGGTCGCGATCAAGAGCTCCATCAGCGTGTCGTTCGACGGCGTCGAGGTCGGCTGGATGATGTAGACATCCTCGCCGCGCACATTTTCATGGATCTCGACATGCTGCTCGAGATCGGCGAAACGCCGCAACGTCGCCTCGATGGGCGCCAAGCCCAGGGCGGCGGTCACGTCGCGCCCAAGCTCGGGGTTGGCGGTGCCGATCAGGACCTTCATCAGGGTCTCGCTTGAAGGTTCACGCTCACGGGCGGGGGTATAGCATTCCCACTGACAAATGGCAGCCGGATCGTCGCAAGACTGTCATGCGGCAGGAAGTCCGGGCGGTCCAGATTCCGGACCGTCGGCGAAGGACAGGCCCATGCTAGGGTTCCGACATGTCCGGCTATGGTCAATTCTGCTCGGTGGCGCGCGCCCATGAAGCGCTGGGTGGTCGCTGGACGCTGCTCATCGTGCGCGAGCTGCTGTGCGGAAGCCGGCGCTTCAACGAGATTCGCCGGGGCATTCCACGCATTTCGCGCACGATGCTGGCGGAACGGCTGCAGGAGCTGACCCTGCTGGGCGCGGTCACGCGCAGCGACGGCGTGCACGGCCCCGAATATGCGCTGACCGAGTCCGGGCGGGAGCTGGCCACCCTGGTCGAGACGCTCGGCAGCTGGGGACAGCGCTGGCTGCCGCGGCAGGCCGAGAACGAAGATCTCGACCTTGAGCCAGTGCTGGTCGATATGCAGCGGCGCGTCCGCACCGACTCGCTGCCGAAGGATCCGCTCGTGCTCCGCTTCGAGATCGACGGACAGCGGCGCTTCATGCTGCTGAAGGCGGCCGAGATCTCGCTCTGCTTGCAGAACCCGGGCTTCCCCGAGCCGCTTCTGATCCGCGCTCGGCTTTCGGCCCTGGTTGCCTGGTGGCGCGGCGACGCCTCCTTCGCCGAAGCGCAGCGGATGGGCTTGTCGATCGAGGGGCCGAGGGCCTTGGCGCGGGCTTTTCCGGACTGGTTCGAGCGTTACCAGCTCGCCGGGATCGAACCCAAAGCAGTCCGGATTCCGTACCCCACGGCGGCCGGCGCTGACCGCATATAGCTTCTCGTCACCGACAGCGAGAGGAAGATCTCATGACTGCGCATCTCCTGATTCTCTACCCACCGCCGTCCAATGCGGCCGTGTTCGACCGCGCCTATCGCGAGGAGCATCTGCCCTACGCCGGACCGCGGCTCGACGGCGCCACCGGCGTCGCGACCCGGCGAGTGGTCGGGCCGGCGGGCGCCCCGCTGCCCTACTACCTCATGTCGGATGTAAGCTTTCCGGCAATCGAGGCGCTCAAGGCATGCGCTCAATCGAAGGGCGGTCAAGAGGCTCTGGCCCATGCCCGATCGATCAGCTCCGGCGGCGCACCGATCATACTGGCGGTGACGGACGAGGCCTGACGATCATGGCGCTGCGGCGGCCCACCCGCCGCAGCGTTCGCTTTGGCTAGAGCCCGATGCGATCAGACTGACTCAGTCTGATCGCGATCCGCTCTAGCGCGCGGAGCTGAGTCCGTGCACAGCGAGAAGGGCGAAGGTAAAGAGGAGGATAGCGCCGGCCTGATGCGCCGCCGCGAGCGGGATCGGCACCGAGAGCAGCAGTGTCGAGATGCCCAGCGCCACCTGAATCACGGCCATGGCGAACATCAGATTGATGGGCATGCGGGCCGAATCGGAGAGCTTGGTCCGGCGCGATGCGAGCCACAGGCCGATCACGGCGCAGAAGGTCGTGATCGCCAGCCAGCGATGATCGAAATTGACGGCGGTCGCGTTCTCGAACGGGTTGAGCCACCAGGGCTGGACGAAGAAATAGCCGTCGGGCACCAGCTGCCCGTTCATCAGCGGGAAGGTCTCGTAGAGCAGCCCGGCACGGAGCCCGGCCATGAAGCCACCGGCGAGGAGCGTGAGGAGGACGAGCCCAAGCACCAGCCGCGCCCAGGGTAAGAGCGGGCTCGCCGCTATGCGGCTGTGCTGAGGCCGATCCGCTGCGTAGCGATCGGCCGCGAGCCAGACGACATAGCCATAGATCAGCACGGCCAGTGCCAGATGGGCCGTCAGCCGATACTGGCTGACGCTGGTGCGGATCGAGAGGCCGCTCTTGACCATGTACCAGCCGAGCACGCCCTGCAGCCCGACCAGCACGGGGACGGCCAGATATTTGAGCGCCTCGTCGCGGCGCAGCCGTCCCTGGGCCAGGAAAAGGAGCGGCGGCAGAATGGCGACGAGGCCGATCAGGCGCCCCCACAGGCGATGAAGATATTCCCAGAAGAAGATCGCCTTAAAATCGGCGAGCGTCATGTCGGGATGCTCGGCGAATTGCGGGATCTGCTTGTAGCCCTCGAAGGCGGCCTGCCAGGCGGCATCGCTCAAGGGCGGCACTGCCCCGCTGACCGGCTGCCACTCCGTTATCGAGAGACCGGACTCGGTCAGCCGGGTGACGCCTCCGATAACCACCATCAGAAGGGTCATGACGGCGATTGCGATGAGCCAGAAACGCACGGCTCGATCGCTGCGGCCGGCGGAAACGGCAATGGCGGAAACGGTCACGACGCGACGATTGCTCGAAAGTCCAGGAAAGGCGCCGATGTTATGGACCACGAGCCGCGATGCAAGCGAATTGCGCGACCGCGGCGTTTGGCAGCTATTGCAGCGTCAACTCCGTCCCGGCCCAGCGCAGCTCGTTTGGCGTCATGATCCCGGCCGAAACGATCCGCACCGAATAGAGCTTGCCGTCGAGATTGCGGCCCCAGAAATCGAGGAACTTGTGCAGTACCGGAAATTCGGGCGCCAGATCGAGATTTTGCCATAGAAATGTCTGCAACAATCCCGGGAAATCCGGCATCCGGTAGAGGATCTCCGCCGTCGTCAGACGGTAATTATCGAGCATCCGGCTGATGTCTCGCATTCGGCCCGCCCTTTCACATTAGTGAAACAAACGAAGCGTGCTTGATTTCCCTTTTCGAGTCATTAAAAATCATATATATCAAAATACTAGCAGCATGCCTGCTTGAGTGCTGCCAGCTTTCGACAAGTTTTACTTGGCAAGGGGGCGGTGACCGCCGCACACACGATGGCGCAACACCAGGATTCTGCGGAGATCGGCGTCATGAACGACGAGATGGCGGCCGAAGGCGAAGCTTCTCCGCTCGGCCGCGGCTTCATGCTGTGGCAGATCACCAATGGCTGGCAACGCCAGGTGCGTGCAGCACTTGCCGATTCAGGCCTGACCTACGTCCAGGTCGTGCTGCTGGCTGGACTGCAAGCGCGCATGGCAGCCGGCGACAAGGTGAGCCAGGCCGGCCTCGCCCAATCGCTGGGGGCGGACGTCATGATGACCTCGCAGGTGCTGCGGGCGCTCGAGGCGAGCGGGATGGTGCGGCGCGACCGCGATCCGCTCGACACCAGGGCGCGCACGCTTGCGATCACGCCGGCCGGTGCCGCCAAGCTCGAGGCGGCGCGGCCGCTGCTCGAACGGGTCGATGACAGCTTCTTCGACGTGCTCGGCCGCCGTGAGGAACGTTTCGTCAAATCGCTCCGCAAGCTGTGGCGCAAGCGCCGCATGGTCGGCATGGCCGGCGGCGGCGACGAGGAAGCCAAGGCGCCCGAGTCGAAATCGGCCGCCAAGGCCAAGCCGGCAACGGCCGCGAAGCCGCGCAAGACGGCCGAGAAGAAGCCTGCCGCCAAGCGCTCCGGCAAGGCGAAGCTCGCCGTCAGCGGCGCCTGAGCGCCGAGATTCAGAGCGTCATATAACGGGCGCGGGCACCGCGCTCGATCGCGGACGCGATGAGGCGGTCGATCCCAAGCGTGTCGCGCAGCAATTCCAGAACGCGCAGCTCTTCCTGCGTCGCCTCGCCATCGGTTGCCACGACATCGCAGGCGAGCGCATAGGCGGTCTCATGCAGCCTCTCGGGCAACGCCGCCTTGATCGATTCGAGGCCTTCCTCGAGCCCGTCGGCCCGACCCAGAAGCTCCGCGCATTCGGCAAGCGTCGCTTCCAGCTTGCCGCGGTCATAGTCGCGGAAGATCGGCATATAGCCGACCACCTCGCCGATCGTCCGGAGCTCGGCGTCGGTCATGTCCTCGTCGGCGGCGGAAACCAGGAACATGGTTTCGATCAGCGCATCATGGTGATTCATGCTCTTCCCATCGACAATGAAGGGCCCCTCGGCGGAACGCCACGGACTATATACGATG
Organism: uncultured Alphaproteobacteria bacterium; assembly: GCA_963762435.1. Classification (GTDB taxonomy): domain Bacteria; phylum Pseudomonadota; class Alphaproteobacteria; order ATCC43930; family CGMCC-115725; genus JAXDMU01. The sequence continues at coordinate 588,162 of CAVXLN010000003.1, forward strand.
CCCATGCTGGTGGAGGCCAGCTTTCGCCGGGCGCTCCTTGTTCACGATGATTGCGGCCGGAGAAAGGCGCCCGTCTCGGCCACGGCCTCGGCGAGCCCCACGCGCTTCACCGCAACGCCATCCGGGAAGGCGCTGATGAGCCGGCTCGGCATCATCGGATCCAGAAGCACGAACACGCCGGCATCGCCGTCGCGCCGGATGAGCCGGCCGAAGGCCTGCCTGAGCTTGAGCCGCGTCAGCATGTCGTCATAGCGCCTTCCGCCGAAGGCCTGGCGGCGTGCTCGATGGAGGATGTCGGGGCGCGGCCAGGGCACGCGGTCGAACACGATGAGCCGGAGCGACCGGCCCGGCACATCGACGCCGTCGCGCACCGCATCGGTACCGAGCAGGCAGGCATCCTCCTCGGCACGGAAGATATCGACGAGCGTGCCGACATCGATCCCGTCGAGATGCTGGGCCAGCAGCTGAAGACCCGCCTCGTCGAGATGCTGCGCGATGCGTTCGCGCACGGATTTGAGCCGCGAGATGGCGGTGAAGAGCCCGAGCCCGCCGCCGCCGGCTGCCAGGAAAAGCTCGCGATAGGCCGCCGCGACCTGATCGAGATCATCCTTGCGCACATCGGTGACGATGAAGCAGCGCGTCTGGGCGGCGTAATCGAACGGTGACGGCACACGGGCGCGAATGGCGGGTGCCGGCAGATGCGCCCCGCCGGTCCGCATCTCGGCGGCCCGCCAGCCCTCGCCCTCATCCTCGCTGGCATCGGTCAAGGTCGCCGAGGTGATGACGGCGCCATGCGACGGCAGGATTACGGACTGGATGAAGGGCACGGTCGGATCGACCCAATGGCGATGGAGGCCGATATCGGTGTCGCGGCCCTCGACCCGGCCGATCGAGAACCAGTCGACCATGGTGTCGGGCGTGGCGCGCGGCAGGTCGGCCAGCATGGCCCGCCAGGCCGTGACCGGGATCAAGAGGCGCCGTCCGAGGCTCCGCACCATCGCGTCGATCCGATTGCGCGTCGCGGTGTCGAGCTCGTCGGCCTCGTCGGCGAGCCTCTGCTCGAGGAAAGATGTCAGCTTGCGGGCGGGCGCCTCGAGGGCGGCCAGCGCGCGATCGGCGGCATCTGCTGCGTCGCCGATGCCATCGATCAGCGGATGCCGGTCGCATTCGAGATCATAGACCGAGTCGCGGTTGGTGGTACGCGCCAGCACCTGCTGGCGCACCAAGGCGAGGAACGCCTCGATCGCCTGGCGCGGTGCGCCCTCGGCAACGCGCTGAAGCCAGCCTTCGCCAGGCAGCGCCGATGCCGCGACCAGCAGCGATTGCAGTTGCTCGAGTGCGGCATCGCTGTCGGCGATCAGATCCTCGATCCGGCGACGCAGCCCACGCGCGCGCCCCGTGCCCACCTCAACGCCCAGCACCCAACGCCGGAGCTCGATCGTGGCGAGACCAGAGAGATGGGCGGAAAAGGCGCTGTCGGCCGCATCGAAGACGTTATGGCCTTCGTCGAACACATAGTGGGCCGGCAGATGGGCATCGTCGAGCCCGCCCAAAGCCGCCTGCACCATGACGAGCGCATGGTTGGCGACGACGATGTCGGCGCGGCGGGCGCGGCGGACGCTGTGCTCGATGAAGCAGGTCGAATAGTGCGGACAGCCGGAATAGATGCATTCGCCGCGCCGGTCGGCGAGCGACGCGGTCTGGCCGCGGCCGAGGAGATCGACGAGCCAGCCCGGCAGATCGCCGCCGACGAGGGCGCCGTCCTTCGTCGCCAGCGCCCAGCGCGCCATGATGCCAAGGCCGATCGCGTCGCTCGGACAACTCGGCACGGCCCGCGCCGCCTCCTCGAAATTCAAGAGGCAGAGATAATTTTCCCGGCCTTTGCGCAGAACGACCCGCTCGGCCTTCTGCTCGCGCTCCGGATACAGCCGGTCGAGCTCGCCATCGATCTGGGCCTGGAGATTGCGGGTATAAGTGGAGACCCAGACAGGGCCGCCATTGCGCTCGGCCCAGAGGCTGGCGGGGGCGAGATAGCCCAGCGTCTTGCCGACGCCGGTGCCGGCCTCGGCCAGCACGACGGTGGGCTCGTCGGGCGCCTGGCGCGGCGCGAAGGCGGCCGAGACGGCCGAGGCGTAATCGGCCTGCTGCGGCCGCGCCTCGGCCCCGGTGGTACCGAGCCCGGCATGGCGCGGCGTGCCGCGCACCAGCTCGGCCAGTCGAAGTCGGGCCTCGGCCGGCTCGACCGGAAAATGCGTGGGCGGCGGGACCGGGCCGGACTCGGTCCATTCGGGTAGACGCCGCCAGATCTCGAGCCCCTGGATGCCGCGCACCCGCCCGGCCGCGGGATCGGCGCCGAGCGCCAGAAGGGCGGCCGGTGCCCAGGGCCAGCCGCCCGCACCCATCAGCCGCACCAGATCCTGCAGCGCCGGCGCGCTTTGCCGCATCAGCAGCTCGAGCAGCATCGGGACCGCCTCGATCAGCGCCACCGCCTGATCCTCGAGTCGAACCGGCGGCGAGCGACCGAGTGCAGAGATGAGGCCGCGCGGCGTCGGCAGGCAGAATTGCCCGGGGAGCGTGAAGGCGAAGAGCTCCAAGAGATCGAAAGCGGCAAACTCGCCCAGATGGAGCCGGCGGGCGACAGCGCGCGCATGGACGAGCAGCGACGGCATGCGACGAAGCCGCCGTGCAGCCTCGCCCAGCTCGACCGTCTCGAGCTCGCCGTCCGGCGACAGGATCACGGCCTGACGCATGCCGAGCAGGCAGACGGGCACCTCGGGCGGGGCGATAAGGGGGCGGGATTCGGGGTGGACCGACATACCGCCGACTATAGGGCGGCATTGCCGGTGAAGAAATCTCGTTACGTCGGGCGCCAAACCCGCTACATGGGGTTAGAAGCTTTATGCGCGCCGCGCACGCTGCGGCGTCCGGACCAGGCACAACAACCAAGCGGTGAACCGCTGTCCGTGACCGATCATACGAAGCAGTCCAGCAAGCTCGCCGGCCCGATCGTGACCGTGGCCCTGCTTGCGGGCGCCGGCTTCCTGCTCTACCGCTCGCTCAAGCATGTCGAGCTGGCGAAGCTTTGGCATGAGCTGCACGAGTTCTCGCCGTCGGCGATAGCGCTCGCCGTCCTCCTGACTTTCGCGAGCCATCTGGCGCTCACCAGCTACGATTATATCGGCGTGCGCTATATCCGCCGGCACCTGGCCTATTGGCGTGTGGCGCTGGCCGCCTTCACCGCCTATTCGATCAGCCACTCCCTGGGTTTCGCCGCCGTCACCGGCGGGGCGGTGCGCTACCGCATGTATTCGCGCTGGGGCTTCAGCGCGGTCGAGGTGGCACAGATCATGGCGATGGCCGGGATCACGCTGTTTCTCGGCATGTTCCTGATCGGCGGCATCGCGTTGCTCTTGGATGGCGGGCAGGTGCAGGCCTGGACCGACCTGCCGAGCGAGGGTATCAACACGCTGGGCGTGCTGTGCCTGGCGGTCGTGGTGTTCTACGGCACGGCGGGATTCATCCGGCGCAAGCCCTTGAAGCTCTGGCATTTCAGGCTGACCGTGCCGAGCCCGCTTTTCGCCGGCACGCAGATCGCCGTCTCCGGCATCGACTGGCTGATCGTGGCAAGCGTGCTCTATGTGCTGCTGCCACCCAACGACGTCTTCACCTTCCCGACATTCCTGGGCGTCTTCGTCGTGGCCTATCTCTTGGGCATCATCTCGAACGTGCCCGGCGGACTGGGCGTATTCGAAAGCGTGATTCTGATCACGCTGCGGCAATCGGTGCCGACCGAGACGATCCTGAGCTCGCTCCTGGTCTATCGCGGCGTCTATCACCTGCTGCCGCTGACGATCGGCGGCATCATCTTCCTGGTCTCGGAACTGAAGCGCAATCGATCACAGACGAAGCCAGTGCGCCCGCATCGCCCGCCCTACCCGGCCGAGCATGGCCGTCGCCCCGCCGCTGACGCTTGATCAGCCGCTGTGGGCGAAGTCCCAATAGAGGGCCCGCGCCTGCCGATAGACCGGGCCGGGCTCGACCCAGCGCTCCTCGAACCGGGCGACCGGCCGAAGCTTGGCGACGTTGCCCGTGGTGAAGATCTCGTCGGCCGATGCCAGATCGGCTGGATCGATCGTCCGCTCGATCACCTCGACCCCGGCCTTGCGCAGCAGCTTGATCACGCGCTGGCGGGTGATGCCGTTGAGGAAGCAGCCATTCGGTATCGGCGTGTGGACGATACCGTCCTTGACCAGGAACAGATTGGCGGTCGCGAGCTCGGTCACATGGCCCAGCATGTCGAGCATGACCGCATTGTCGAAGCCGCGCTGCCGCGCCTCGGCCAGCGACCGGGCATTGTTGGGATAGAGGCAGGCAGCCTTGGCCGCGGTCAGCGCGCAGTCGGGCGTGGGGCTGCGATAGCGCGACAGCGTCACCGACACGCCGCTGGACGGGGGCATCGGCTTCTCATAGACGGCCAGCGCAAAGCGCGTGGATGCGGGATCGGGCGAGATGTCGCCGTCTTCGGCCCAGAACATCGGGCGGATATAGAGCGCCGTGCCGGACGGGAAGCGCCCGACGCCTTCGCGCGCGATATCCTCGATCTCGCCCGGGCAGAGCATCGGCTCGAGCGCCATCGTCCGCGCCGATTGCACGGACCGGGCGCAGTGGCGGTCGAGATCGGGCGTGCAGCCTTCGAAGGCCCTCGCCCCATCGAAGATGATGGAGCCGAGCCACATGGCATGACTCATCGGTCCGATAAGCGGCGGGTTGCCCGCCACCCAGCTTCCATCGATGTAGGTCCACGACGTCATGGCTCGAGACTCCATGAGGCTTGAGCGCAATAGCCCGCCCAGTCGCGACAGGCTCCCGCGCGGTCGGTGTGGCCGGCGCCGTCGCTAAAATCATAGGCAGGCTTTTCGTCGCTGGGGAAGGGGGTTTACCCCGTCAATTGGGCTTGACTGCCGGTTGGCGGGCAATGAGGAAGAGGATGAGGGCCGCGATTTGCAACAGCCCGGCTGCGGCGAAAGGCAGCAACGCCTCGCTCGGCAGCCCGGCCGAGGAGCCGGTGCTACGCAAAAGCCCGAAGATCGCTGGGGCGAAGGCATAGCCCGCCTGGCTGATCGCCGTGACCAGTGCCACGACATGGGTGAGATCCGCCGGCCGGAACTCCGCCTGCGCGATGATCGCCGGCATGGTGGTGAGATTGCCGAGGCCGAGACCGAAAAGCGCCGAGCCGAGGAGCAGGAGCCCGGGCGAGGCGCCGGCCGAGACGAGGATGACGGAGCCCGCGATCTGGATTAGCCCGTTGCCGGCAGCAAAAATTCTTCGATCGGCACCCGGCGGCATCATCCAGCCGAGCAGGAAACGCCCGAACACCGCCGCGATCGTGATCATGCCCATGGCCCCACCGGCCCCACCGGCGCCGAGGCTCGGCACCAGCAGCGAGAAGAGATGCGCCACCATCCCTACCTGAGCGAAGAGGCCGAGCGAGGCGGCCGCGGCGAGCGTGATGAATTGCCGGTCGCGCCAGGGATCGAAGGATGAGGCGGCAGCATTTACCGTCGCTTCGGCTGGAACCGATGTGCTCTCATCCCCGTCGGGCGCCAAGCCGAGCTCGGCCGGCGTTCGGCCGAGATAGCACCCGACCAGCCACCAGAGCAGCGGCAGGCTGAGCGCCGCCACGAGCAGGGCCGCCATCGGGAACCCCAATTGCCGGATGAGCGCCACCCAGAGCGGCGAGAACAGCACGCCGCCGATGCTGGCACCGTTGAAGGCGACGCTGAGGGCCGCGGGCCGGCGCCGGACGAACCAGGGCGCGACCATGGCATTGAGGGCGGCACCGCTGGTGAGCGCCCAGCCGGCGCCGCTCAAGGGGGTCGCGAGAAACAGCTGCCAGGGCTCGCGCGCGAAGGCCCAGCCGAGGAGCCCGGCAGTCGAGAGCAGGATGCCCGCCCGCGTGACGGCAACGAGGCCGAAGCGGCGATGAAGCCCGGCCAGACGAGCCACCAGCACTGCACCCAGCAGGTAATGCGTGGTCACAGCGGTGGAGATGAGCGTGATCGACCAGCCCTGCGTCCGGTTCAGCGTATCGAGAAAGATCGGCGGCCCGTAGAATCCGACGCCCCACGCGAATGTGGCGATCGTGAAGGCGGCGCCGACGACGCGCCAGCCGAAGAAGCCGAACCGGCCGGACGGACGGGAGGTCTGAGATAACATCATGATGGGCTGAGGGTTCACGATCCGCGTCCCGAAAGCTACGGTGGCGACCGAAGCATTCCCGGCAGCGGGGCGTTAGCATGACGCATCACGTTGCGAAAGATCGAGCCATGCTCAGCACATCCGCCTTCGCTGAAACAGCCGCCCTCATCGGCGATCCCTCGCGCGCCAGCATGCTGGCGGCATTGATGGATGGACGCGCGCTCACGGCGACCGAGCTCGCCTGCCGGGCCGGCATCACGCCCCAGACGGCGAGCGGCCATATCGCGCGGCTGACCGAGGCAGGCCTTCTGACCGTGGAGCGCCAGGGGCGCCACCGCTATCACCGCGTCGCTTCCGCTGCCGTGGCGCAGATGCTGGAAAGCATCATGACCGTCGCCGGGACCCGCCTCGCCGATCCGCCGACCGGCCGCAAGCTCTTGGTCGGCCCGCGCGACAAGGCGATGCGGCGCGCCCGCACCTGCTACGATCATCTGGCTGGCGAGATCGCCGTGGCGATGGCAGACAGCATGGTCGCACACGGCCAGATCGAGCTGTCGTCCGATGGCGGCATCGTGACCGAGACCGGAGCGCTGTTTCTGAAAGAGCTGGGGGTCGATTTCGATGGCGCCCGAGGCCATGCCGCACGGCGCGGCGGCGGGCGGGTCTTCTGCCGGCCCTGCCTCGATTGGAGCGAGCGCCGCTGGCACATTGCCGGCGCCGTCGGCACCGCACTCTGCCGCCATTGTTTCGAGCAGGGCTGGGTTCGCCGGATCGATGGGACGCGCGCCGTCACCGTGACACCCATGGGTGAACGGGCGCTCGGGGACGCGTTCGACTGGGGGATGGATTTCTGGATGGCTGAAAAGCGTTACGGCTAAGTGCCGCGATCGGTCTCTTGGGGTCCCGACGCGGTTGCGCCGCAGCAGAGGTGAGCGTACCCTTGCCACGATTATGGCCGACGAGCTGATCTTCCATATGTGCCGCCGCGAGGAATGGCAGGCAGCGCTGACGCATGGAGCCTATGCCGGGTCGAACCAGGACCGGGCAGACGGCTTCATTCATTTCTCGACCCGCGATCAGATCGTCGAAAGTGCCGCCCGCCATCGTGCCGGCCAGGTCGGACTTCTGCTCCTTGCGGTTGATCCGGCTGCGTTGGGTCCGGCGCTCAAATGGGAACCGTCGCGCAACGGTCAGCTGTTTCCCCATCTTCATGGCGAGCTGCTGCCGACGGCGGTGCGCTGGGCACATGACCTGCCGCTCGATCCGGGCGGACGGCATCGCTTTCCGCCGCTCGATTAGACGGCCCTGCCATGCCCCTCCTGAGCTCCCTCGCCCTCCCCTTGCTGCGGCTCTTGCCGTCGGAGACAGCACATCGGCTGACGATCCGGACGCTTGCCGCCGGCTGGGCGCCGCCACAGCCGGCACCGGGCGACTCGGTGCTGGCGACCCGCGTCTGGGGCCGCGATTTCCCAAATCCGATCGGGCTCGCCGCGGGATTCGACAAGAATGCCGAGGTGCCGGATGCGATGCTGCGCTGGGGCTTCGGCTTCGTCGAGATCGGCTCGGTGACGCCGCGGCCGCAGGCCGGCAATCCGCGGCCGCGGCTGTTCCGGCTGACGCGCGACGGCGCCGTCATCAACCGCATGGGCTTCAACAATGACGGGCTGGACGCGGTGGAGGCACGCCTCGCCCGCCGCCGGCGCACCGGCCTGCTGGGCGCCAATCTCGGCAAGAATCGCGACAGTGTCAGCGCCGCCGCGGATTACCGGCTGGGCGTCACCAAGCTGGCGCCTCATGCCGACTATCTTGTCGTCAATGTGTCTTCGCCCAACACGCCGGGCCTGCGCGACCTGCAGCGGCGCAGCGATGCCGCCATGCTGATCGCCGCCGTGATCGAGGCGCGCGCGGCACTGGCGCTCGACCGGCCGCCGCCGCTGCTGCTCAAGATCGCGCCTGACCTCACGCCACGGGACTGCGAGGATATCGCCGAGGTGGCGCTCGAGACCGGCATCGACGGCCTCATCATCTCCAACACCACCGTGGCCCGGCCGGCCGATCTCGTGAGCCGCGACGCGCCGGAACCCGGTGGCCTGTCGGGTCGGCCGTTGTTCGAACCGTCGACCCAGCTGCTGGCCGAGATGTATCGGCTGACCGGCGGCAAGCTGCCGTTGATCGGCGTCGGCGGCATCGCGTCCGGGGCCGACGCCTATCACAAGATCCGTGCCGGCGCCTCGCTGGTCCAGCTCTATACGGCACTCGTCTTCCGCGGGCCCGGCCTGATCGAGCGGATCAAGCGGGACCTGGCCGAGCTCGTGCGGCGCGACGGCTTCTCGAGCGTTTCGGCCGCGATCGGCGCTGGCATCGACCGGGTGCCGTCCGATCTGCACAGCCAGGGAGCGCGCGAATGAGCGGCGACGACGATGATCTGCCGCGGCACAGGAAGCTGCCGCCCAAGGATCTGACGCCGCTCTCGATCGGCGAGCTCGAGGATTATATCGCTGGCCTCAATGACGAGATCGCGCGCGCCCGCGCAGCAATCGAGGCCAAGCAGCGCCATCGCGGCGGCGCCGACAGCCTGTTCAAACGCTGAATTCCCAGTTTCGAGGAGTTTCCCCATGAAGGGCAAGACCGCGATCGTGACCGGTTCGACGAGCGGCATCGGGCATGGCATCGCCACGGCACTCGCCGCTTCCGGCTGCAACGTGCTGCTGAACGGCTTCGGCGACGCCGCCGAGATCGAGAAGATCAAATCGACGCTCGCGAGCACCCATGGCGTCAAGGTGGGATATTCATCGGCCGACATGACCAAGCCCGCCGAGATCCATCAGATGGTGGCGCAGGCGGTCGAAGAGCTGGGCTCCGCCGATATCCTGGTCAACAATGCCGGCATCCAGTTCACGGCATTGGTCGAGGATTTCCCTGACGAAAAATGGGATGCGATCATCGCGATCAATCTTTCAGCCGCGTTCCACGGCTCGAAGGCGGCGATCCCGCATATGAAGAAGGCCGGCTGGGGCCGGATCATCAATATCGCTTCGGCTCACGGCCTCGTCGGCAGCACGCACAAGGTGGCCTATGTCGCGGCCAAGCACGGCATCGTCGGCATGACCAAGGTGATCGCCCTCGAGACCGCCAATAACGGCATCACCTGCAATGCGATTTGTCCGGGCTGGGTGCTGACCCCGCTGGTCAAGAAGCAGATCGCGGATCGCGCCCAGGCGAACGGCACCAGCATCGAGGCGGAGGAAATCGCCCTCCTCAGCGAGAAGCAGCCGATGCATCACTTCGTGACGCCGGAACAGCTGGGCGGCCTCGCCGTGTTCCTGTGCAGCGATAACGGCGCCAGCACGACTGGCACCACGCTCTCCATGGATGGCGGCTGGGTCGCGGAATAAGCGAGATCTGACACCTTAAGGTCCGAGCGGGAGGTTCTTCGGAACCGCCTGCTCCGACATTGCCGACCGCTCCGATCACGACTCCTTCCTCAAAGCTTTCAGTTGCACCCGGCGACCATCAGCAACTATGCTGTGCAGGATAGGTTGTTGATTCGGCTAGGGGTTGTCATGTTTTCGTCACTTAGGCTACCGCACCGTTCCTTGCACTTGGCACCGGCCCTTGTTGGAGTTCTGATCGGTGCTGTGGCGATACTCCAACTCACCAATCCGTCATCGGCGGCGACGCCACCGCAAGTGGTCGTCTTCCAGGTTCCGACCAACAGCCAGCCCGGGGCGATCACGCTCGGTCCCGACGGCAATTTTTGGTTCACGGATGCGTCCACACCCGCCATCGGGCGCATCACGCCGAGCGGCACGGTTACCCTGTTCACGACAGGGCTCGGCGCCGGCAGCCATCCCAACGGCATCACTACCGGCCCCGACGGCAACCTGTGGTTTACCGATAGCGGCTCGAGCCCGGCGATCGGACGAATCGATCCCACGACGGGCAGCATAACGGAATTCTTGACCGGCGCTTCTAGCACCGTTGGCCGCCCAGAAGGCATTACCTCGGGACCAGACGGAAATCTCTGGTTCACCGATCCGGGCGTGATCGGCGCGTTCGGCGCGATCGGCCGGATCACCACGGCCGGCACGATCACCACCGTCTCGCTCGCCGGCTCTAATCTTGCCGGACCCGAGAGCATCACGACCGGCCCTGACGGCAATCTATGGTTCACAGCAGCCGGCGCACAGGGGCAGATCCTCGAGGGCGTCGGAAAGATCACAACGGCGGGTGCGATCACGGCATTTCCGGTCGGAAACACCAGCACGCTCGGCGAAATCATAGCCGGTCCCGACGGGAATCTTTGGATGACGGATTTGGGCGCTTCAGGTCGGTCACCATTACCCTCGATCGACCGGATCACGACTGCGGGCGTAATCACGAAATTCGGCGAAGGGCTGTCGCCCACGTCAAGCGAACCGATCGGCATCGCTGTCGGCCCCGACGGCAATATTTGGTTTACCGACGATGGCCCGCGTGCGATCGGCCGGATCACGCCGGCCGGCGTTATCACCGAGTTCGCAGCGCCCGTCCCCGCCAATCAATTGCCCTTAGACATCGCCTTCGCGCCTTCCGGCGCTCTCTTCTTCACGTCGGAGACCGCCGGCACTACCCCTACCGGCTCTGTCGACGCTTTCACCTTGCCGCTCGACAATCTGGCCGTCACGCTCGCCGGCCCCGGCTCGGGCGAGGTGACGAGCACGCCAGTGGGCACACCGATCGGCATCGCCTGCGGCGAGGGCAACGCTGCTTGTGCCGCGAATTTCCACGATGCAACAACCGTGACGCTGACCGCCACCGCCGCAGCCGGCAATACCTTCGTGGGCTGGAGCGGGCCTGGCGCCACGGCCGGCGGCTGTTCGACCACGGCCCCGTGCGCGGTGCCGCTCAGCGGCAATCAGGACAGTACGATCACGGCGATCTTCGAGACGGTTCCCGCGGCGGCCGTTCTCACTGTATCCGTCGTCAACAACGGCACGATCACAAGCACGCCCTCAGGCATCTCCTGCGGCTCGACTTGCACGGCAAGCTTCGGTTTCGGCGAGGTCGTGACGCTGACCGCCACGCCTGCCGCCGGCAACGTCTTCGCCGGTTGGAACGGCGGCGGCTGCACGGGCGTCCAGGCTTGCGTATTGACGCTTGCCACCGCCACTACAACGGTCAGTGCCAGCTTCGTGCCACAGAATGCCAGCGATGTCGTGCTCGCTGCCGCCGTGCTGCCGGGCAGCCGTTCGGTTCAAGTGGGATCGACCGCTACCGTCTTCGGCACCATGATCAATGCCAGCACGGACGTGACCGGCGTGATCTGTTCCGTGCAACCGACAACGAATGTGCCGGCCAGCTTCACCTTCCAAGCCACCGACGCGCAGAACCAGCCGATCGCGCCACTCAACGCTGCCGTTCCGATCGCACCGGGCGCCCCACAATCCTTCATCCTGGCGCTGACGCCGACCGCGGCTTTCGATCCGACGCAAATCGCCTTCAGCTTCTCCTGCGCCAACGACACGGCACCGGCCGGAAGCCTGCCCGGCATCAACACGCTGCTCTTGTCGGGCTCGACAGTGCCGGTTCCCGACGTCATCGCGCTCGCCGCGACGGCAACCGACGATGGCATTGTCGATATTCCAGGAACGAGCGGCGTCGGCGCTTTCGCGGTCGCCAGCATCAATATCGGCGCCAGCACCGACATTGGCGTCTCGGCCAATCTCGGCAGCGCCAACCTGCCGGTCACGCTCACTATCTGTCAGACGGATGCGAGGGGTCAATGCCTCAGGGGCCCGGACTCGAGCGTGAGCCTGCCCGTCAATACAAACGACACGCCGACCTTTTCCATCTTCGCCCAGGCGAACGGCGCCGTGCCGTTCCAGCCCGCAACCAACCGCATCTTCGTTCAATTCACGGATAGCAACGGCGTCAATCGCGGTCAGACCAGCGTCGCGGTCCGTACGCAGTAGGGCTCAAAGCCGGAATCATAAAGGGCCGGCCGAGAAACTCGGCCGGCCCTCCTTATTCGACTTTCGAGACAGGGATTAGGCGGCCTTCTGCTCGATCACCTTGGTCTCGATCGGCGTGGCACCGATCTCGATTTTGCGGGGCTTCAGCTGCTCCGGCACTTCGCGCACGAGCTCGACATCGAGCAAGCCGTTGACCAGGTTCGCACCCTTGACCTTGATATGGTCGGCGAGCTGGAAGCGACGCTCGAACGCCCGTCCGGCGATGCCGCGATAGAGATACTGCCGGTTCTTGTCGTCTTCCTTGGCAGTGCCGGTCACGGTCAGCGTATTCTCATGGACGGTGATGTCGATCTCGTCGGCGCTGAAGCCGGCGACGGCCATCGTCACGCGATAGGCATCCTCATCAATCTTTGCAATATTGTAAGGAGGATAGCTGAAGCTGCTATCGTCGACGCGGGTCGCGGCATCGACCAGACGTGCAAGGCGGTCGAAACCGACGGTCGAACGGAACAGGGGGGAAAGATCATAGGTTCGCATGGTCACATCCTCTCCAGGAGCGATATGAAGGTTGTCGATGCGCCGCCGAAGCGCCTGCTACAGGCCGCGGGCGGTTCTTGCGACGCGCCGAACCCCGAAAGGGCATCCGGCCGTCTCAGAGATGGGAAGCGCATTCGGCCCGTCAAGGGGTGGTGCGAAAGGCGGGTGGTATGAGCCAAGGGGCTGCTGGCACCGCTTTTTTCAGCCGGACCTATGACGAAGCGATGGGGCTTCTGCACGAGGCCCGCAATTATGTCGCGGTCGGCGAGCTCAGGAATCGCGGGCCTTTGCCGCCGGCCGACCGGCTGATTCTGTGCTGCGAAACGATGCGGCTGACCGCGCGCCTGACCCATGTCGTGGCCTGGCTTCTGGCGCAGCGCGCCGTCCATGCCGGCGAGATCACGCTCGAAGATTCGGCGAACGAGCCCTATGCGCTGGGCGGCCGCAAGACCTGCCTCGACGAGACGCAAGGGTTCGAGCGTGTCGGCGATGATTGGCTGAAGGATCTGCTCGACCGCTCGAAGCGGCTCTATCAGCGCGTCTCGCGGCTCGATGAAATGGTCCGCCGCGAGGCGGGCCTGCCGATCGGCGGTCCTGCCGAAGCCTGATCAGATAAGTTCCTTGCGCATATCGATCGAGGTCGGCTCGTGCCAGCCATGGTGCGCCGTGCGGCCGATTTCGACGAAGCCGCGCGAAGCGAAGAGGCGATGATTGTCCGGCAGCGCTATCCGCACGCCGAGCGTCACGGCCGCGACACCCTGGCGGCGCGCCTCGGCCTCGACCCAATCGATCAGGACGCCGGCAATGCCGCGGCGGCGACAGGAAGGCAGGACCGACAGCCGGCCGAGATAGACGGAATCCGCCTTGGGCTGCCACAGCACCGTGCCCGCAGCCTCGCCGTCGATGAAGGCAAGGGCGGCGCCGCCGCGCGCGAGGATCGCGCCGATACTGGCGACGCTTTCATCAGCCGAACTCGATGGCGGCTGAAGCCAGCCGCGATATGCGGCGAAGCTTTCCTGGATCAGATGAAGAACGAGCGCTGCGTCCCCGGGCGTTGCCGCCCGGACCGCGACGCCGCTCATCAATACTTGATGCCGAACCCGCCGAAGCGCTTGTTGAAGCGCGCGAGCTGACCGCCCGTGTCGTTGAGGCGCTGCTGGCCGCCGGTCCAGGCCGGATGCGACTTCGGATCGATGTCGAGCCGCAGCGTCTCGCCTGCCTTGCCGTAGGTCGAGCGGGTCTGATAGCTCGTGCCATCGGTCATGACGATGGTGATCTCGTGGTAGTCGGGATGAATATCGGGCTTCATGGCGTCACTTCCGGAAACGAGCCGCGTGTCATAGCAACTGTCCTTCGCAGATGCAATCGGGAATCCGATGCCGACCGCGCCTCAGACCGGATAGAGGTAATCCCAAAACTCGTTCGATCGATAGCCTGACAGGCGCCCGAAAAATTTGCCGGGCGCCTGTCAATCCTCTCCGCCGCCACCGTCAGACATCCCGAGAGCTGTCGGAATGAGAGCGGGCCGCATCGTGGTGGCCCCCGGATCCCGGCAGCAGCCCGGAGGCTATGTAAATGATCGCGACGATGGCGCTGCACAGCGCATGGCCAATCGCCCCGTCGAGCACCGCCGTAACCGTGGCGCCGACATATGCCGCGGCGAGGCTGACATGAATGAGAAAGTGATGGGTGGGTCTCATGACGGCTCTCCTTCTGATGCCGTCTCTTCATTGGCCACACTTGAGTCCCATGAACATGCAAACCCCGAAAGCAAGCCGAAAACTCCGAAATCGCCCCGTAAAGCGAAAACTCGCCGTAAACCGAAAACCGGCGCCGCGCAGGTCCGTTTCGCGGCATTGTTCAAGATGCATTTGGCCAAGGGGACCCGGCCGAGCGGTAGGGATCGGTGTTGGACTTATGAAGAGTTCGCCGAAAAGACGCAGAGCAGCCGAGAGGAGGACGAGCCGATCTCGGAACGGAGCCCGTCGAACTGGGCGCGCGGCTACAATCTGCCGAGTTCGATCGAGCCCATCCTGTCGACCTTCTTCGATTTAACGAGGGCAGACCAGGCAGAGGCACGGGAAGAGCTGCATCTCGCCTATGACGCGGCCGTCAGCGAAAGCCGCGCCGAGCAGCAGCAAAATCGCGCGAAACACGCAATCCTGCCGGAGGTCCGGCCGGACGGCATCCATGTCTTCGGCACCGATTCAGAGCATCCCCGCTTCAGCGACGATGTCGCGCCGTGCTACGACGCGCTGTTTCCGGTCGATGAGGAACGCGATCAATTTGAGAATATCGTGAGCTGGCTCGACAAGGCTCATAAGCGAACGCAATACAAAAAAAAGCACGAGTGGGTTCATCTGTTCTTCACCTACCGAAAGCGCGGGAAGTGCATCGGCATCGCCTTTCTCAGCCTCTATGAGCCAAATCCGGAACGCGGCAAGCGCAAGACCGGCTGGTGGTTCGGCGCCTATTTCGGGATCCTGCACGAGGCGCGCAAGAAAGGGGCGGCACGCAAGTTTCTGACGGCCATCATCGGCGAATGCCAGCGCGTGGTGCCCGACGCCAAGGGTATCGTGTTCGAGGTCGAGCGTTACATCGACGGGGACATTGCCTCGGCACTCGAGAAGCTCAACCAGGAGCAGACAGATGGAACGCCCTTCGAGCTGACCAAGGCGGAAAAATACAGTATCCGAGCGGCCCGGCGCATCGCGCTCTATACGAAAAGGGGAGCCGCCGATACGTCGCTCGAGGAAGAGCCGGGCGAGGTGTTCGACCCCGCGCTCGGCGTTCCGGCCCTGTCGGTCGTGACCCGCGACGCGACCGGCAAGGGGCTTCGCTTTCTCGACTACATCCAGCCGGCCATGCTCGAGCCGCTCGGCGACACGACGGAGGTGCCGCTCTGGCTCATGGTCTATCCGCTCCGGGGCCTGGCGATCGACATCCAGCACGGATTCCGCCACCAGCTGACGCCAGACGAGGTGCAGGATCTGTTCAGCTTTCTCTATGACGAGGTCTTCCCGTCGGCCTTCGCTGGCGATCATGGCAGCGGCCAGTCCGAAGACACGAAGATCGACGGTTACGAGGAATATATCGCGGAATTCCGCGAGCGCGTGCTGCCGGAGCTGCTCGGTAAAGAAATCTATCTGGTGAAACAGTGCATGCTGTCGGAGGCCGCGCGCCGCCTGATTTGCCGCTTTCCGGAACGGCTCGCTGAGCTCAAGCTCGACATCTAGCCCGAGGTGAAAACGGGCGGCGGCCTTGCACCCTGCCGGCAGCGCAATTATCTGTGGGCATCAGCCGGCTGAAAGGAAACCCCGTGGCAGCGACCGAAGCGCCGAAAGGCAATATCGCCAATCTTCGGCTGCTGTTGCCGTTCCTCAAGCCCTATCGCGCGCGCGTGGCGGGTGCGGCATTGGCGCTTTTCGTCGCGGCCGGCTCCGTGCTGCTGTTCGGGCCCGGCATCCGCCAGCTGGTCGATAAGGGCTTCGCCAGCAACAGCATGGCGGCATTGGACCGGACGGCACTGGTGCTTTTCGGCCTCGTGGTCATGCTCGCGGTTGCGACCTGCGCCCGGTATTTTCTGGTCTCCTGGCTTGGCGAACGCCTCGCCGCCGATCTGCGCCGTGCCGTCTATGAGCGCATGCTGACGCTGTCGCCCGCCTTCTTCGAGACGGCGCGCACCGGCGAGATCCTGTCGCGGCTCGTCGCCGACACCTCGATCCTGCAAACGGTGATCGGTTCGGCGCTGTCGCAATGGCTGCGCAATCTCTTGATGCTGACCGGCGCTCTCATCCTGCTGGTCGTGACCAGTGCCAAGCTCGCGGCCATCGTCGTCGCGGTCGTGCCGCTGGTGCTGGTTCCCGTCATCTTCTTCGGCCGGCGCGAGAAGCGGCTGTCGCGGGCCTCGCAGGACCGGGTCGCCGATCTCGGCGCCTATGCCGAGGAGTCGCTCAATGCCATCCGCACGGTCCAGGCCTTCACCCACGAACCGGTCGATCGCGGCCGGTTCGGCCGGGCCGTCGAGAAGCTCGGTCGCGACTGCCACGCGCCGCATCCGCACCCGCTCCGGCCTGCTCTTGACCGTCTTCCTCCTGGGCTTCGGCGCCATCACCTTTTGCCTCTGGGTCGGCGGTCGCGAGGTGCTGGAAGGTCGCATGACCGGGGGCGATCTTTCCGCCTTCGTGCTCTATGCCGTGCTGGTCGCGACATCCGGCGGCACGATCAGCGAGCTGTGGGGCGAGCTGCAACGGGCGGCCGGTGCCGCCGAAAGGCTGGTCGAGCTCTTGAACGAACGCCCGGCGATCACAGCCCCGGCCGAGCCCGTGCCGCTGCCCGAGCCACCGGTCGGCCGGATCGCCTTCGAGAATGTCAGCTTCCGCTATCCCGCCCGGCCCGACCGTTCCGCGCTCGAACAAGTCTCGCTCACCGTCGAGCCGGGGGAGACGGTGGCGCTCGTCGGCCCGTCGGGTGCCGGCAAGACCACCGTGTTCCAGCTGCTGCTGCGCTTCTATGACCCGGAAGCGGGGCGGGTCCGGATCGACGGCGTCGATCTCGCCAGCGCCGATCCCAGCGCGCTGCGACAGCGCATCGGCCTGGTACCGCAGGATCCAGTGATCTTCGGTGCCGATGCCTGGGAGAATATCCGCTATGGCCGGCCCGACGCGACGGACGAGGAAGTGCGCGCGGCCGCCGATGCGGCGATGGCGTCCGAGTTCCTCGATCGCCTGCCGGAGGGCTTCGACACCTTCCTCGGCGAGAAAGGTGTCCGCCTGTCCGGCGGCCAGCGCCAGCGCATCGCCATTGCGCGCGCCATCCTCCGGAACCCGCCGATCCTGTTGCTCGACGAAGCGACGAGCGCGCTCGACGCCGAATCCGAGCGCGCCGTGCAGCTGGCTCTGGCAACGCTCGCCAAAGGCAGGACGACGCTCGTCATCGCCCATCGCCTTGCCACCGTGCGCAAGGCCGACCGCATCATCGTGCTCGACCATGGCCGTATCGTCGAGACCGGCCGGCACGGTGACCTTGCCGGCATGGACGGACTCTATGCGCGCTTGGCGAAGCTCCAGTTCGCCGAACCGGCGGAGTAGCTGCGGCGACACCTCGCCTACTGAGCGTAGTCGGCCCGCACCTGCTGGCGCAGCGCATCGATCAGCACGAGTTGGCCGTCGCGCATGACATGCCAGAAGCCCCAGCCGTTGCAGGAGGGTGCCCCCAGCGCCGCGGCGGCGACCTGATGGATCGAACCCTTGGTGTCGTCGGAGATGATGGTGCCATCGGGCCGGACCTTGGCGGTGCGGCGGCGGGTTGCATCGCACAGCACCTCGCCAGGGACCACGATGCCGCGCTCGACCAGCGTGCCGAAGGGCACGCGCGGCTCGCTGCGTTTCGAGCGGATGCTCAGGAGCTCCGCAGAGTCGATGGGATCGACCGCATCGATGCGGTCGCCGGCGAGGCGCGCATAGTCCGGATCCTGCTCGAGGCCGACGAACCGCCGGCCGAGCCGTTTGGCGACAGCGCCGGTGGTACCGGTGCCGAAAAACGGATCGAGCACGAGATCGCCGGGCTTCGTCGTCGCCATCAGCACGCGGTGCAATAGCGCTTCGGGCTTCTGCGTCGGATGCGCCTTGCGCCCGTCGAGCTTCAGCCGCTCCGGGCCGCCGCACAGCGGGATGACCCAATCGCTGCGCATCTGCAGATCCTCGTTGAGCGCCTTCATCGTCTCGTAATTGAAGGTGTATTTCGTATCGGCGCCGCGCGCCGCCCAGATCAGCGTCTCATGCGCGTTGGTGAAGCGTTTGCCGCGGAAATTCGGCATCGGGTTGGTCTTGCGCCAGACCACGTCGTTCAAGATCCAATAGCCCAGATCCTGCAGGATGGACCCCACCCGGAAGATATTGTGATAGGAGCCGATGACCCAGAGCGCGCCATCGGGCTTGAGCAACCGGCGCGCCTCCGCAAGCCAGTCGCGGGTGAAGCGGTCATAGGCCGCAAAATCCTCGAACTTGTCCCAATCATCCTCGACGCCTGCCACGAGCGAGTTGTTGGGCCGGCGCAGCCCTTGGCCGAGCTGAAGGAAATAGGGCGGATCGGCAAAGACCAGATCGACGCTGCCCGATGGCAGCGTGCGCATGAGGTCGATGCAATTGCCGACCAGAATCGAGCCGGTCACGAGGCCGCGTGTCCCATCCATATCGAAATTCATGATTTACGCCGAGTCGCTCGTCAATGGTGAGCGTTGCTTCAAGGCCTTGCGGGTGGGAAAGTGAGTTTTCCTTGCCATACTGCGCCGGAGGTTCCATGCCCACCCCGCAAGCCCGCGACATCGATCTCGGCAGTGTGACGCTTCACGTGATGGAGGCCGGCGACGGCCCGCTGGTGCTGTTGCTGCATGGCTGGCCGGAATGCCACCGCTCGTGGCGGCATCAGATCGCCACCCTCGCCGAGGCCGGGTACCGGGTGGCCGCCCCCGATCTCAGGGGCTTCGGCCACTCGTCCTTTCCGAGTGCTGTCGACGCCTATACGCAGCTCCACATGGTCGGCGATGTCGTAGCGCTGGTGGCGGCCCTCGGCGCCGAGCGCGCCGTGGTGGTGGGGCATGATTGGGGCGCGCCCATCGCCTGGAACTCGGCTTTGCTCCGGCCCGATCTCTTTCATGCTGTGGCCGGGCTCTCTGTCCCGTACACGCCGCGCAATCGCGGGCCGATCACGACGATCATGCGCGAGAACGGGCTCGAAAATCATTACATGATGTATTTCCAGGAGGTCGGGCCGCCGGAGGCCGAGTTCGAGCGCGATCCGGCCGCGACGCTGCGCCGGATCCTGTGGTCGGCCTCGGGCGAGATGCCGACGGATTATCAAGCGAGCCCGATCGTCGATCGCTCGGCCGGCGGCTTCTTTTCCGGGACCGCCGAGGCGGGATTGCCGAGCTTCGTCTCGGACGAGGATTTCGCGGTGCTGGTCGAAGGCTACCGCCGGACCGGCTTCGGTCCCGGTCTCAACCTTTACCGCAATCTCGACCGGAACTGGGAGTTGCTGGCGCCTTGGCATATGGCGCCGATCCGCTCGCCCTCGCTCTTCATCGCCGGCACGCGGGACCTCACGATTCGCAGTCCCGGCGGGCAGGCCGCCCTGGCACGGCTCAGGGATTCGCTGCCGGGACTCCGCGGCCTGCATCTCATCGAAGGGGCCGGCCACTGGATCCAGCAAGAGCGGCCACGCGATGTGAATGAGGCACTGCTGACGTTCCTGGACGGGCTCGACTAACTGGCGTTCCCTTCGAGCCAGGCCCGCACCGGCGCGAAGCTGCGCCGGTGATGCCGGGTGATGCCGTGGATGAGGATCGCGGTGCGATGCTCCTCGGTCGGATAGCCGGCATTGCGCTCCCAGCCATAGCGGTCATACCGCCGGGAGAGGCTGGTCATGGCGCGGTCGCGCGTCACCTTGGCAATCACGGACGCAGCCGCGATCGACAGCGATAGCGCATCGCCGCCGACCAGCGTTTCGACCCGGCAACCGAGCCGCGGCGCCTTGTTGCCGTCGATGAGTGCTGCATCGGGCGTGAAGCCGAGTGCGGCATAGGCGCGCCGCATGGCCAGCAGCGACGCTTGCAGGATGTTGAGCCCGTCGATCTCCTCGACACTCGCAGCGCCCACGCCGATATGGGCGACGCGGCGCAATACTGCGGCATAGGCGAGCCGCGCCTCGGCCGTCAGCACCTTGGAATCATCGAGCCCAGCTAGAGCCTTGGGCAGGCGGCCCGATTTCAGCACGACGGCGGCTGCCACCACCGGGCCAGCCAAAGGACCGCGCCCGACCTCGTCGATGCCTGCGACGAGACCGCCCAAGCGCCGTTCGTGAGCATAATCCGGCATCCGACATCTCCCCAGCATCAGCATGACTAGGGATGGGGTGGAATTCAAGGCTCGATACCGGATGTTGGGCGCGTGAGCCTTGATCTTATGCGTTAGATAAAATCCCCGAGATTTTCGGTTCGGCCCGGCGAAGCGACAATGTTGCCGAACGCTTCGTTTCCCGCGTATAGTCGTCGATGATCCGGCTCTGTGCCGGGCGCATCGCCCCCGAGGAGGGGCCCCTGACTATATGTCGGACCGATTATACGCCTACAAAACACCGCTTCACCGAATACTCGAAATCGCGACTATCCTGCTGGTGACAATGGGCTTGGCGACCTGTTGGCAGGTTCTTCTCCCGACCATTCCTTCAAGCTACCTCATCGTGGCCCTGCTGATTCTGGGCTTCATGGTCGTACCGCGTCTGGGCGAACGCCTGGCGCAATGGCGTGGTGCTGCGATGCTGACTCGCGCCGAGCGGTCACGCCGGTACTTGAGCGAATTGGGGCCGATCGGCATGGTCGCACGCCCGAATGCCTATCCGGCCTATTCGGCCAGTCAAAGGCGGGGCGGCGGCCGCAGTCTACGGCGCTAGCCGAGGGCTACAGCAGGCTCAGCTGATCGCCCTTCTTGGGCGGCGGCCGGAAGCTTGAGGTGTCGAGCCGGGCTGGGTCGCGCCGCTCATAGCCGAGCCGCTGCGTGGCGAGGCGGAAACGCTGCGCCAGGAGATCGGCATAAGCGCCGTTGCCGCGCATGCGGTCGCCCCATTCGCTGGAATTGAGCTTGCCCGCCCGAATGTCGCGGATGAGCGTCAGTACATGGCGCGCGCGCAGCGGCACATGCGTCTCCAGCCATTCCGTGAAGAGATCCTTGATCTCGAGCGGCAGCCGCAGCGGCACATAGCCCGCCGTGCGCGCCCCCTGGGCATAGGCTGCCTCGAGCAGGCTCTCCATCTCATGGTCGTTGAGGCCCGGAATCATCGGTGCCGTCAGCACTCCGGTCGGGATCCCGGCCTTATTCAGCGCGCCTATCGTTTCGAGGCGCCGCTCCGGGGTCGACGCGCGCGGCTCCATCCGGCGGGCAAGCGAACGGTCGAGCGTCGTTACCGAGATCGCGACGATGGCAAGCCGGCGCGCCGCCATGCGGCTCAGGATATCGACGTCGCGCTGGATCAGGGCACCCTTGGTCACGATCATGACCGGGTGATTGAAGGCATCCAGCACCTCCAGCACCTGGCGCGTGATGCCGAGCGTACGCTCGATCGGCTGATAGGGATCGGTGTTGGTGCCGAGCCCCATCGGCCGGCATTGATAACCGGGTTTCGACAGCTCCGCCGTCAGCAGAGCAGCTGCGCGGGGCTTGTAAAAGAGCCGGCTTTCGAAATCGAGACCAGGCGACAGACCTAAATAGGCATGTGTCGGCCGAGCAAAACAATAGACGCAACCATGCTCGCACCCCCGATAAGGATTGATCGAACGATCGAACGGCACGTCGGGTGATTGGTTTCGCGCGATGATAGTACGAGTGGTATCTTCGATCAGCTCGGTTTCGAGCGGCAGGGCGGGCTCGTCGGCGCTGCCCCAACCATCGTCGATGGCGACGCGATCGTAGCCTTCGAAGCGCCCGACCGCATTGGTGACGGCCCCACGCCCTTTTGTCGGATTCTTGCGATCGATTTCGGTCATAGGGATCATATTAGCATCGAATATCGAACAAAGAAAGAACATTTGCGCTGCGACTCGGCGCTGGTGCAAACAGGATCAAATCATGAACGACAAGCGCGCAACTTACCGCGTCGCAAAGCGCGCTTGGCAGCATCGGAGCCTTGAAGAACAGCATTATCCGAGCGCCGAGACGGTGCGCTCGAGCTCAGAGCATCACAACCAATAGTTTAGATTCAGCGTTTCAGCTACGCGGGCCGACGCCCAGGAATCAGCGCAGATGTTCCTGCAATCGCGGCATCAGCTCGACGAAATTGCAGGGGCGGAAACGGTTGTCGAGCTGATGATGGAGGATGCCTTCCCAGGCGTCACGGCAGGCGCTCGGCGAACCTGGCAAGGCAAAGAGATAGGTGCCGCCCGCAACCCCGGCGGTCGCGCGCGACTGGATCGTCGAGGTGCCGATCTTGTCCCAGCTGAGCCAACGGAAAAGCTCGCCGAAGCCGGGGATCTCCTTGTCATAGACAGCGTGGAACGCCTCGGGCGTCACGTCGCGGCCGGTGACACCGGTGCCGCCGGTGGCGAGGACGACATCGATCTCGGGATCGGCGATCCATTGCCTGAGCATCGCTTCGATCTCAGCCTGCTCGTCCCGCACGATAAGCCGAGCGGCAATATGATGACCGTCGCGCTGAATGAGTTCGGCGAGCGTGTCGCCGGACCGGTCGTCGGCGGCGGTCCGCGTGTCGGAGACGGTCAGGATCGCGATATTGACCGGCAGGAACGGCCGGCTGTCATCGAGCCGCGGCATGCTGGACGGCCTTCTGTGTCGATTCGTCCATCGAGACATAAGTCGGCCAGCGGTTCGAGGCAAGCGCATCGAGGTCCGGCGATTCCTGACCCAGCCGCTGGCGATAGATCCAGAGGTTGGTCAGCACGCGCTCGACATAGAGCCGGTTTTCCTGGTGCGGCAGCATCTCGATGAAGAGCAGCGGATCTTTGGGATATTCCGACTGATTCTGCCAGCGCACGAGCGGTGCCGTCCCGCTCTGATAGGCGGCCAGCATCAGGATCAGATTGCCGTTGATCTGCTGATGTTCGATCAGGAGCTTCACATATTCCTGGCCGAGGCTGAGATTGACGACGGGATCGACCAGCTCGCTGACATTGTGCAGCGGAAATCCGGCACGGCGTGCCACCGATTTCGCGGTCGACGGCATCAGCTGCATGAGGCCGGCCGCCCCCGAATCATTCTGCGCCTCGGTATCGAACTGGCTTTCCTCGAGCATCAGCGCGAAGAGCAAAGCGCGATCGACGGAGAAGCCATCGCGCGGCTGCCAGCGCGGCACGGGATAGCGCGCATCGATATGGCGCGCTTCGGTGCCGGGACGCTGCCCGAGTGCCAGGCAGAGCGTCGGCATATTGGCGATATCGGCCAGCGCTACGATGGCAGACGCGAGCGCCTTGTTGCCGCGGGTCGAGAGTGCCCTGAGCTCGGCCTCGGCGCGATCGATCTCGCCGATCTGGACGAGCGCCAGTGCGCGGCGCCCGCTCGGCAGCGCTTCGAGCTGAACGATCTCGGCATGGGTCAAAGGCGCTGGGCTGATCTGGCTGTCGAGCACCAGCCCGAGCGTCCGGCGCGCCAGCATGCCGTAGAAGGTGCGCGGCTGGTCGGCGGCGACGGCGAACCAGCGATCGACCTTCTGCGGCTCCCTGAGCATGACATGCGCGCGCGCTGCCCAAAAGCCGCCGGCCGCGACATACCAGCTGGCCGTCCCCGGCGCTTCCGCGACCGCCTCGAAATCGGCAGCGGCGGCGGCCCAGTTCTTGGCACGCCAGGCGGCGAGGCCGGTTTCGAAGCGCGGGGGCGCCTCGAGCCCGATCGAGCGCGGCTCGGCCGGCAGCGTCACATCATCGGATTTGTCGTCGGCCTTCGCCTCTGCCCTGGTCTCGTTCGCCGGCACCGCGACAGGGACGGAAGCAGGCTCGGTCGGCGCCGGCACGGCAGTACGGGCAGGCGCGCGCTTCTTGGCGAGCGTCCAGATCGTCCGCGCCTCCGGCAAATCGGCATACTGTTCGAGCCAATCGCGCGCCTCGGCGAACGTCACCTTATAACGCGGGCTGGCATAGCGCTGGGCCAGCACCTCGCCCATCAGCAGCTTGTCCTTGAGGTGGGCGATCTCGCCGTCGGCCGCCTTCCAATTACCCTCTTCCTGAAGCCCGAAGATGGCGACGTAGCGCGACGCCTCAAGCGGCTCCAGAACGGTCGGAATACTCCGATCGAGATCCGCGGCAGCGGAGGAAGAATCGGCGGAAACTGTGCTTGCCGCAAGCGCGGGCGCCGGAAGGCCCGGAATAACCGGAACGACTTCCGCTAAAAAAGCACAAAGGATCACCGTAGGCCAAGTCCAGAACGGACGGCCGTCGTTGCGTGCTCCAATCATGTTTAAAGGGTTAGAGCAGAATCATCACCGGCGCAAGCAGAAACTTTTTAACGGTTTTTTAATGCCGGTATTATTGCAAATAATCTTGCGAACTCTCCTTCCTAACTTGGTGATGTCGTCATCTTTGACTTGATAGAAAGAAGATCAGACCAAGCCTCTCGTTTTCGGTCGGGCGATCGAAGCAGAAATGACGGGTGATACATCGCCATTGCTTGGACGGGCTGGGGCAGGCCTGGGATGTCGAGCCCCATCCAGCGGCCGCGAAGCCTTGTGATGCCTTGGTTTCCGGGAACCAGCGCGCCGCTGGCAGTGCCGCCCGTCAATATTAGCAGCCGGGGTGCCACGAGCGTGATGTGGCGCTCCACGAAGGGGCGGCAAATCGCCACCTCGGCATCGGTCGGCTTGCGATTTCCCGGCGGCCGCCAGAAC
Organism: uncultured Alphaproteobacteria bacterium; assembly: GCA_963762435.1. Lineage (GTDB taxonomy): Bacteria > Pseudomonadota > Alphaproteobacteria > ATCC43930 > CGMCC-115725 > JAXDMU01. The sequence continues at coordinate 613,235 of CAVXLN010000003.1, forward strand.
AGGATGTTGGTGATATAGGCGTTGGTCTTTCGATCGAGCCCGATCGTCGCCAGCATGCGGTCGAGCAGCTGGCCGGACGCGCCGACGAAGGGACGGCCGATCCGGTCCTCGTCGGCCCCCGGCGCCTCGCCCACGAACATGATGCCGCCCGCCGGATTGCCGTCGGCGAAGACGGTGTTGGTCGCCGTGCGCTTGAGGGCACAGCCTTCGAAGGCAGCGATCGCATGCGCAAGCTCCTCGAGCGTCTTGGCGGCTGCCGCCGCCGCTCGCGCCTCGGCGATCGCGGCAGCCGGCGAGTCCGGGCCGAGACGCGGCGCTGCCGGCGGCGCCTGGACAAGAGCCGCAACCGGACGCGCCGCGGCCGGAGGCGGCGCTGGTTGCCGTGCCGCTTGGCGGCGTTCCGCCTCGGCGAAGCGGTCGACCGGCGCCTCGCCGATAGCCTCGTCGGCGCCGGCGGCGACGTACCAGGCCAGAAGCGCCTCAAGGCATTGATCGCTATCCAGGACTACCGCCATCCCGTTATGGTCCTCCAGCAAACTGCCCGTTATATAGAGGCATAAGAGCACAATCAGGGCACGATGCGGCAAGAACCGTGGAGCGGGGACACGCGATGGATCGCGAGAGCATGGAATATGACGTCGTCATCGTCGGCGGCGGACCTTCGGGACTGAGTGCGGCGATCCGGCTGAAGCAGCTCGCCGCCGAGGCGGGTGCCGAGATCGGCGTCTGCGTGCTGGAAAAGGGCTCCGAGGTCGGCGCCCATATCCTGTCGGGCGCCGTCATCGATCCGGTGGCACTTAACGAGCTCATTCCGGATTGGAAGGAGAAAGGCGCCCCGCTCAACACGCCGGTGACCGAAGACCGGTTCCTGATGCTGAGCGAGACCGGCGGCTTCCGCATCCCGAATTTCATGATGCCGCCGCTGCTCAACAATCACGGCAATTATATCGTGAGCCTGGGCAATGTCTGCCGCTGGCTGGCACAACAGGCTGAAGCGCTCGGCGTCGAGATCTTCCCGGGTTTCGCCGCCGCCGAGGTGCTTTATCACGAGGATGGCAGCGTCAAGGGCGTGGCGACCGGCGACATGGGCATCGCCCGCGACGGCGAGCACAAGGACAGCTACACGCCCGGCGTCGAGCTCCACGCCAAATACACCTTCTTCGCCGAGGGCGCGCGCGGCTCGCTGACCAAGACCCTGTTCGAGCGCTTCAATCTCCGGGCCGGCGTCGAGCCGCAGAAATTCGGCATCGGCATCAAGGAGCTCTGGCAGATCGACCCGGCCAAGCATCAACAGGGGCTGGTCGTCCACACCCAGGGCTGGCCAATGGCCGAGAAGGCCGGCGACGGCTCCTTCATGTACCATCTCGAGGATAACCAGGTCGCGATCGGCTTCGTCGTGAACCTGAATTACGAGAACCCCTATCTCTCGCCTTATGACGAGTTCCAGCGCTTCAAGCACCATCCGATGGTGAAGCCCTATTTCGAGGGCGGCAAGCGCATCGCCTATGGTGCCCGCGCGATCAACGAGGGCGGGCTGCAATCGGTGCCGAAGCTGGTGTTTCCGGGCGGCGTCCTGATCGGCTGCACGGCCGGCTTCGTCAACGTGCCGCGCATCAAGGGGTCGCACAACGCGATGAAGACCGGGATGCTGGCGGCCGAGGCGGCCTTCGCGGCCCTTCAGGCCGGATCCGAAGGCCATGATGAGCTTTCGGCCTATCCCGAGGCGTGGCGCAATTCTTGGGTCTATGAGGATCTTTACAAGGTCCGCAACGTCAAGCCGGGCTTGAAATGGGGCCTATGGCTCGGCAGCGCCCATGCCTTCATCCATATGTGGCTCAATAATCTGGGGCTGGGCTTCCTGGTGCCCTGGACGCTGAAGCACGGCAAACCGGACAATGAGTCCCTGAAGCCCGCGGCCCAGTGCGAGAAGATCGTCTATCCGAAGCCGGACGGGAAGCTCAGCTTCGACAAGCTGTCCTCGGTCTTCATCTCGAATACGAATCACGAGGAGGATCAGCCGGTTCATCTGAAGCTGAGGGACCCCTCGATCCCGATTGCGGTCAACCTTGCCGACTATGACGCGCCCGAGCAGCGCTATTGCCCGGCCGGCGTTTACGAGATCGTGCGCGCCGATGACGGAAGCAATCCGCGGTTGCAGATCAACGCGCAGAATTGCGTGCACTGCAAGACCTGCGACATCAAGGACCCGAGGCAAAACATCAATTGGGTCGTACCAGAGGGCGGCGGCGGCCCAAACTACCCCAACATGTGATATGAAGGCGGGGCCTGTGGTAGGATCGATCTTCCGGCACGAAAAACGCCGGACAGGAAGGGTGCATGAGTGACATCGATGCGGCGGCCCAGAGCGGCGTCCTGAAGCGGCGCGCCGGGCTGCTGATCACGACGGTAATGCTGGGCCTATGCAGCTGTGCCGATGCCGGCGAGCAGCGTCTTGCGGGCGACGGTGCCGCCCCGGCGATAGCGGTCGGGACCGGCGACCCGGTCATGCTCTTTGTCGGCGATACCGGGCAGGCCTCGAACGGCGCCATCCGCACCAGCGCCCTTGGCGCCTTCCTGTCGGGCCGGGTCGCCCAGCAGGAGCAGGATTACCCCGCCGCCCTCGCCTTCTACCAGGATGCGCTGGCCCAGAAGCCGGACAGCCTCGAGATCGCCAACCAAGTCATGGCGCTCGCCGTCAATGAGGGCCGGTTCGATGTGGCGCTGCCCATTTCGGCCCAGCTCGCCGGCCGGCCCGAGACGCCGCTCGCAACGCTGATCCAGGTGGTCGAGCTGGCCAAGACGGGCAATATCGACAAGGCGACGGAACTGGCCGACCGTCTGCCGCGCCAGGGCTTCCAGCTGTTCGCCGGCGCCTTCGCCCGCGCCTGGCTGCGCACGGCCGATCCACATCAGCTCGACAAGGCGGTGGCCGAGCTCGCGGTGTTCGGCCAGGAAAAGCAGCTGGTGACGCTGAAGGCGGTCCATACTGTTCTGATGCAGGATCTCGACGGCGATGCGGACGCCGCCGCCTCGGGCTATAACGCGCTCCTGGCGGGCGGCGCGCCGCCCTTGCGGCTGGTCGAGCTCGCCGGGAACTTCTTCGAGCGCCAAGGCAAGATCGACGAGGCCAAGGCGATCTATCAGCACTTCGCCGATGACGGCAATGGCACGCTCGGCATCACCCCTGCCCTCTCGCTCAACGGACCACCGCCGCGCATCATCGCGAGCGCCCAGGACGGGCTGGCCGAGGCGATGTTCGATCTCGCCACATTGCTCGCCGAGGCAGATGCGCCCGAAGTCGCCATGCTGAGCGTGCGCCTGGCGCTCAGGCTCAAGCCCGATTTCCCGCTGGCCCAGATCGTTCTCGCCGACGAGCTCAGCGCCGAGCATCGCCCGCAGGATGCGATCGCCGCATATCGCAAGGTCGACACCGCCTCGCCCTTCGCCTGGACGGCGCGGCTGCGGCTGGCCTCGAGCCTCGCCGAAAGCGGCGACAAGGATGGGGCCGACGCGCTGCTGACCGCCATGGCCGCCGAGCGCCCGAACCGGGCCGAGCCGCTGATCGAACTGGGCGACGATCTCAGGGCGCGGGAGCAGTTCAGCCGGGCCGCGGAAACCTATACCGAGGCGCTGAACCGCCTTGGCAGCAAGCTTAACGACCATGACTGGTCGCTCTATTTCAGCCGCGGCATCGCCTATGAGCGCAGCGGCCAATGGCCGGCGGCCGAGGCCGATCTGCGCAAGTCGCTGACCATGAAGCCGAAGGAAGCGGCCGTCCTGAACTATCTCGGATACTCGCTGGTCGACCGCAAGGAGCGGCTGCCCGAGGCGCTGACGCTGATCAAGGAGGCGGTCGAGATCCGCCCGTCCGACGGCTTCATCGTCGACAGCCTCGGCTGGGCCTATTACCGGATGGGCGACTACAAGAACGCTCAGGGCACGCTCGAGCGCGCCGTCGAACTCGAGCCGGCCGATGCCGAGATCAACGACCATTTGGGCGACGCCTATTGGCAAGGCGGAAGGCGCGAGGAGGCACGGCTGCAATGGCGCCGGGCGCTCGATCTGAAGCCGACACCGGATCTGGCCAACAAGATCGCGGCCAAGCTCGATCATCCGCCGCATGCGGCTGCCGGCACCACGACCGCGCATGGCGGCGGCTGAGCCGCAGCTCGATCTCGAGTCCGATCCAGCCGTGACGATCATCCGCCGGGAAGCCCCGGCCAAGCTCAACCTGACGCTCGAGATCGTCGGCAGGCGCAGCGACGGCTACCATCTGCTCGATAGCCTGGTCGCCTTCACCGATTATGGCGACATGCTCGAAGCAGCACCGGCCGAGACGCTGTCGCTCGCGATCGACGGCCCGTTCGGCACGCACCTCGCCGACGACACCGCCGAGAATCTGGTCCTGCGTGCCGCCAAATCGCTCGCGGCCGAGGCCGGCATCACCCCGCGCGCATCCTTGCGGCTGACCAAGCGCCTGCCGCTCGCTTCCGGGATCGGCGGCGGCTCGAGCGATGCCGCAGCGACATTGCTGGCGCTCGCCGAGCTGTGGCAGCTGGCGACGCCGGCCGAGGATCTGGCCCGGCTGGGGCTGGCGCTCGGTGCCGACATTCCGGTCTGCCTGTCGGGCCGGCCGGCCCGGCTCATGGGCATCGGCGACATCGTCGAGCCCGTCCCGGTGCTGCCCGCGAGCCCGATCGTGCTGGTCAATCCCGGCATCGGCTTGGCGACCCCGCGCGTCTTCAAGGCGCGCACCGGGGGCTTCTCGACAGGCGCCGGGCCGGGCGGCGTGCTGGCCGAGACGCCCAAGGATACGGCCGCCCTGGCCGCCGCCCTTACGCATCACGGCAATGACCTTACGCACGCCGCGATCGCGCTGTTGCCGGAGATATCCGAGATCCTGGAGGCACTCGAACGCGCGCCGGGCGCCCTGCTCGCCCGCATGAGCGGCAGCGGCGCCACCTGCTTCGCGCTGTTCGCGGACGATAAGGCCGCGGCCGAAGCCGCGGCTACGCTCAGCACCGAGCACGCCGGCTGGTGGGCGGTTGCGACCCGGCTCACACCGGCCTGAACACGCAACCCGCGCGGCTTGATGCGGTGGGACGATCTCGCTAATGTGCCGCGCTTCCGGCCATTGGGGCGTAGCCAAGCGGTAAGGCAGCGGATTTTGATTCCGCCATTCGGAGGTTCGATCCCTCCCGCCCCAGCCAGGAAATCACGAGCGCAGGACAGCCATGGGCCTTTTCGCCAGGACGAAGGAGGCGGTGTCGTGTTCATGATTGCGCACGGCGCGACTGATTGAACGCCTCGACCCTGGAGAAGCCATGAGCCGCCATCGGAACCCTTGGATAAAGCTTGGTCTGGACACGATGGCGCTTGGGGCCGAAGCGGCCTCGGTGATCGGCCTCCGCTCCCTCAAGATCGCAACCGGCGGCCCCGCCGCCGAGGCCGAGGCGGCGCTGATGATCAGTGAGAAAATCGAGGCCGCCATGACCCTTCAGAATCTGGCGATGGCCGGCGCGCTGGGCTTTACCGCGCCGGGGATCGCCTCAAAGACTTTGGCGCACTATCGGCGCAAGGTTCGCGCTAACCGTCGCCGGCTTTCCAAGCCGAGTCTTTGATCGGGCAACTTACGCCGGCGCATCGCATTCAGGCTCGCCATACTGCTGGTGCAGGTCGGCCTTGACGATCTCGATCTGCTTTTCGGTCGCATCCTCGAGATTGATCATGGAGTTGCGTGCATCCGTCGTGGCGCGGATGAGCTCATCGAGCTTCAAGTGCAGAGCTTGGGTGTCACGGTTCTGGGTGTTCTGAATTAGGAAGACCATCAGGAAGGTTACGATGGTCGTGCCTGTGTTGATGACGAGCTGCCACGTATCCGACCAGTCGAAGAACGGCCCGGAAAGCGCCCACACCAGCACGATCAGAATCGATATGACGAAGGTCGACGCCCGGCCGGACTGACGCGCCGTCTGTGTGGCAAGGCGCGAAAACAGTTCGTTCATGACGCAGGCTCCCTGGGATCGGCGGAATGCGAACGCTCCATAATCGCCAATGTTCTCGACGCACATGCCACATGGCCGCCCCGAGAGCAATAAACCTACCGTATATCAATCATCGGTATTTGAGATCCGGCTGGACAAATTTCGATCGAGAATGAACAAACCATCGATATAGCTGTTTTCATCGAAGACAGCCGTTCGAACCTTTCACAGGAGAGTGAAATGACGACGATATTGCTCATCATCTTGGTGTTTCTACTGCTCGGCGGTGGTGGATATTACGGCTATCGCCGTTGGTAGCGTGGTCTGACGAGACAATCGAGCTTTGCGGACCAAGATTTCTGATTTCGAGGAGATAAGCATGGATAAGGATCGCGTGGCGGGCGCCGCCAAGCAGGCCAAGGGCGCCGTCAAGGAAGCGGTGGGCAAGGTCACCGGCGATGCGAAGCTCAAGGCCGAAGGTAAGAGCGACAAGGTTGAAGGCAAGATCCAGAACGCCGTCGGCGGCGTGAAGGATGCCCTCAAGAAATAGAGCGGTTCATATTTTGATGGAAGCGTAGCCGGCGTTTGCGAAATAGTTCTGGCACTCGCCGGCCTGATGGCGGCGACCATGTGTCCTCGATCGTTCGCTTCGGGGCCATTCGCATCCAGTGCTTGATCGTGGCGAAGGCCTGCTCGATCGGATTGAGATCCGGGGAGTGTGGCGGCAGGTACTAGGGCTTGGCGCCGGCTTCTCGGATCACCGTGCGGATGGCTGCCGATTTGTGGGAGCCGAGATTGTCCATGACGACAACGTCGCCTGGCTCGAGGACGGGCGCGAGTTGCTGTTCGATATCAGCTCTCGCCGGCACCAACCGCCGCCACCACACGCTCCCGAAGGTCATGGATGGGAGGACGAGTCATCAGATGCTGGGCCTCCCCGCAGCCAGCATCTTGCACCACAAATCCTGCCGAAGAGGAATCGCTTCCGATTCACTCAGACCGCGAACCGCTCTAATGCGCCTCGCCGCCGCTGAGACCGCGAAGGGCTCTGCGCAATAGAACCGTTATCGATGCCCTGCTTCTGTGGATAACTCTCAGAAGGCTCTGGCACCAAATTCTAGAACGTAATAAGAACATCTTCGTGAAACCAGCACGGAGAGGGCTTGTGAACGGAGAGTTTGGAGCGAGCAGCCACGGGGGATACAACCCGGATGAGCCGAGGGATTCGCGAGGACGATGGATCGCGAGCGGCGGCGCCCCGGCCTTCCGCTCAAGCTGGCGCCATAAGCCGCTTGGCAACTCCAGTCGCACTGCGCGAGCCGCAGCCCTCTTGCGGCATAGCTTTCTCTCCTTGCCGGATCGCTTGAGAAGGCAGTTCGCCTCCAGCGATCCCGCCAGCATCGAGAGCCTGTCCGAATTGATGCGGCTTTGGCATTCGGCGAACAGGCTGGACGACGAATTGGCTCATGCCACCCCGCGCGACGGCATTGATCTCCCGGCGGCACACAACCTGCGCGCCGCGGTCACACGGGCGGCGATCGCCTCAACAAATGGCGACATGGCTGATGCCAGTCGACATCTGGCCGCCGCCACTCGTGACGTTGGGGCCCATAGGCTAGCTCATCTGCTGCGCAACGCCGTCGATCAGGCGTCAAGCATCTCGGACTCGCTCCCAAGCCAACCGGACGATGGCCTCTCGACCGCCGACGATGCCCCTCCTGCAACAACGAGCTTGCCGGACAGCATACCCGCGCCGGGAAGCGCAGTGCTACCGCCGGAATTCTATCTGGTGCCGCCCGAAACTCGGCTGACGCCACAACAGTTAGAGGCCGTATCCGATCGCCTCGCTTATCTGAATCTGCAAAAGTATGATCCGAATAGCTTCATCGACCAGGTAAAGAGCGCGGTTACAGGCGGACTTTCTGACCCTTCAAAAATTATTTCCGACGAAGAACGCGCGGAGCAGTCCATATTGCTTCGACTATACAAGTATAACGTTTTTACGCCGACGCCAGAGGCCGAGCGGCTTGCTGGCCTAGAGTTGAGCCCCCTAGGAGCAGCGGCTTATTTACTTGCGAATGGGTTGGGAGCCGACCAACAGCGGCAGGATGCGGCCCTTAATCTGGGGATAATGTTAGGAGGGATGGCGACGGGCCTCGGCGGGGTTCGCGTCGATCAAGAGGCTCTTCAGTTTCTCAACGCGCAAGCTCGCGATGGGATTCAGATTATCCGTGGTGGCATTCGGGGCTATGTGGAGGTCGTTCCTAACTCGATAGCCAAGATACCGTTTGGGGCCGGAATTCAGCCCCAAGGTAACGCTTTCGAGGATTATCGCGAGCCACAGATCGGCAAGGATAATCGTCTGCCCAGGAACTCCGCTGGAATTGGCTTCAAGACGTTTGACTTCAATGACCGAGAGATAGGTGTCGCCACCAGCAACAAAACCATTAATACGAATGCGCCAACTAATGTGAACAGACGGAATGAGATTTTCCAAACGCTCCGCCGCTATGTGGATAAAGTGGCGGATTTCGACAAGCATAGTTTCATGGATTACAAGCTAGATGGCGCCGACATTTCCACGCGGGTTCTAGAGCTCGCGATACCGGCCACGGCAAAGCCGGAGCAGCTGGCCCAAATTCGTTTTGCGGCCGAGTACGCTCAACAACAAGGTGTGATCTTCAAACTATGGGTGATAAAATGAAGGAAAATGAAATTGTCGCCAAGCGATGGGCTGCCGTTTACTTCAACGGTGACTTCTACTGCGTGAAAACGCGCTCCGGCTTCCGTATCCAAATTCAGGATCCGCAAGGGGTGCTACGCTATTTGGCGCCTGACGCTTCGGATGGAGATCTGGGGACCACATTACAGAGCGCTTTAGAAAAAAGTAGAATCGTCGATTCCGACGACGACTTTTATGACCGCAGAAAAAACATGGAAAGATACTATAGCTGGGTTTCGACCACCATGACCAAGTACGGCTACAAAACCGAACGCGCCATGTTCGAGAACATGAAGCTCTGTGACGTAATCTTAAATGCCGGATTGCTGACTATTGAACCTACAAATCACGACAGTCTCGAGGGTTGGAGTGGCGATGGCATCCGCCCGACGGATAACGTCACGATTGACGCAGACAGTTCCCCGGAAGAAGTCGGACGCGCGTTGCGACTTGCGTTTGAACGGTGTATCGGATGATTCTTGCGATCAATTTTTCGCGTTAAACCTGTTGACCGCGCATGCGGCGCCACCTTAGCCGGTCGAGCGTCATATAGACGATCGGCGTCGTATAGAGGGTCAGCACCTGGCTGACCAGCAGGCCGCCGACGATCGAGATGCCGAGCGGCTGCCTGAGCTCGCTGCCCTCGCCGAAGCTGAAGCAGAGCGGCAGCGCGCCCAGCAAGGCGGCACTCGTCGTCATCATGATCGGACGGAAGCGCATGATCGCGGCCGAGAGGATCGCCTCGCGGCTTTCCAGCCCCTCGCGGCGCTTGGCTTGGAGCGCGAAATCGATCATCAGAATGGCGTTCTTCTTGACGATGCCGATCAGGAGGATGACGCCGATGAGGGCGATCACCGTGAATTGGATGCCGAATGCCAAGAGCGCCAGGATTGCACCCACCCCGGCCGAGGGCAGCGTCGACAGGATCGTGATCGGGTGAATGAAACTCTCATAGAGAATGCCCAGCACGATATAGATCGCCCCCAGCGCCGCGATCACCAGCACCAGCTCACCCCCCAGCGACTGTTGATAGACCAGCGCCGTGCCGGCGAAGCCACCAGTCAAATCCGGCGGCAGCTTGATTTCCTGGCCGATCCGCGCGATCGCGGTCTCGGCGTCGCTCAAGGATTTGCCGGCGGGCAGGTTGAAGGAGATCGTCGTGGCGACGAACTGGCTTTGGTGATTGACGGCCAGCGCCGTATTGCCGGGCTTGTAGGAAGCGACGGCCGACAGCGGCACCATCGTCTCGGTCGATGTCGCGACCGCGGCACCCGTCGAGGCGGCATTCTTGCCGGTCGACGCGATCGCCGCCTGCGCCGCCGTGCGCACCGCATTGTTGGCGGCGGCACTGCTGGCGCCGCCGCCCGAAGCGCTTGAGCTCGCGGATGCCGGCGGGGCCATGAAGATCGTGCCGTTCGCCGTGACGCCGGCGGGATTGCCGACCAGGATCGTCGGATTGGCCTTGAGCGCGGCCGAGCTGTTGCCGGCCGAGGCGAGCGTGGCGGAAAGGTTCAGTGTCGGCGCTGGCGCAATCGCGGCCGGGCCGGCCTTGGTGGTGGGCGCGCTGACGGCACCGCCGCCCAGCTGCGTCGTCGCCGATCCGCTGGCCGGCGCGCCCGAGGTGCTGATCCAGATCTGATCCAGCATCGAGGGCCGCTGCCAATATTGCGGCGCCACCTCCATGACCACGTGATACTGGTTGAGCGCGTTGTAGATGGTCGAGACCGAGCGCTGGCCGAACGCGTCATAGAGCGTGTTGTCGATCTGATACATGGTCAGGCCGAGGCGCGAGGCGGTGTTGCGGTCGACCGCGAGATCGGTTTCCAGGCCCTGCTGCTGCTGGTCCGAGCTGACATCCGCGAAGATCGGATCCTTCTCCATCGCCGCCAGTAGCTTGGGCGCCCAGGCATAGACCTCCGCCGTGCTGTCGCCCAGCAGCGCATACTGGTATTCGGCATTGCTCTGCCGGCCGCCGACGACGATGTCCTGCACTGCGCGCAGGAACAGCCGACCGCCCGCCACGCCAGCCAGTTCGCGCCGCAGCCGCGCCATCACGGCCGGCATCGGGTCGCGCTCTGCCAGGGGCTTCAAGGCGACATAGACCGAGCCGGTATTGGTCTGCGCCGACGCACCGCCGCTGCCGGAACCGGTAAAGCCCACGACATATTGCACGGCCTTGTCGTGCTGGACGATGTCCATCATCTGCGTCAGCTTCTGGCTCATCAGCTGGAACGAGATGCTCTGATCGCCCTGCATGCTGCCGACGAGGCGGCCCGTATCCTGCTCCGGGAAGAAGCCCTTCGGAATGACGTAGACGAGCCAGACATTGAAGCCGATCGTGCCCAGGAGCACGAGCAGCACCAGATATTGATGGTCGAGGGCGACCGCGAGCGAGCGCGCATAGAAATTCTGGACTCGGGCGAAGAGGCCGGGCTTGGCCGTGACCGACCGCGGCCGGTTGGGCTTCAGGAACAGCGCGCACAGCATCGGCGTCGTGGTCAGCGAGATCGCCATCGAGATGCCGATGGCAAGCGACAGCGTCATCGCGAACTCGCGGAACAGCCGGCCGACGATGCCGCCCATCAGCAGGATCGGCAGGAACACGGCGATGAGCGACAGCGTGATCGAGATCACGGTGAAGCCCACCTCGCTGGCACCGCGCAGGGCCGCCTCGACCCGCGGCGTGCCCTCCTCGAGATGCCGCGAGATGTTCTCGAGCACGACGATGGCATCGTCGACCACGAATCCCGTGGCAATGGTGAGCGCCATCAGCGAGAGGTTGTCGAGCGAGTAGCCCAGCAGATACATCGCCCCGAAAGTGCCGATGATCGAGATCGGCACGGCGACGGCCGGAATGACCGTCGCCCGGCCGTTGCGCAGGAAGGCGTAGACGACGGCCACGACCAGCAGCACGGCGATGATCAGCGTGCGCTCGGTATCGTTGAGCGAGGACCGGATCGTGGTCGAGCGATCGGACGCGAAGGTGATCTCGATATCATTGGGCAGCGCCGCCTTGAGCTGCGGGATCGCGGCGCGCACGCCATCGATCGTCGTGATGATGTTGGCGCCGGGCTGGCGGAAGATGATCACCAGCACCGCCGGCTGGCCGTCGGCCAGGCCCAGATTGCGCAGATCCTGGACCGAATCCTGGATATCGGCGATGTCCTTCAGGCGCACCGGGTTGCCGCTGCGATAGGCGATGACCAGCGACCGGTAATCCTCGGCGCGCGTCGATTGATCGTTGGTGTAGATCTGCCAGCGCCGGGCGCCCATATCGATGGCGCCCTTCGGGCTGTTCGCGTTGGCGCTCGAGAGCGACGACCGGACATCCTCGAGCCCGATGCCGTAATGGAACAAGGCCTGGGGATCGAGCTCGACTCGCACTGCCGGCAGCGCCGCCCCGCTGATGATGACCTGGCCGACACCCGGCAGCTGCGACAGCTCTTGCTGCAGCACCGTGCTGGCCGCGTCATACATCTGGCCGCGCGTCAGCGTGCCGGAGGTCATGGCGAGGATCAGCACCGGCGCGTCGGCCGGATTTACCTTGCGATAGGTGGGCTGCGACAGGAGGTTGGTCGGCAGATCGGCCTGGGCCGCATTGATCGCGGCCTGGACATCGCGCGCCGCCCCGTTGATATCGCGATCGAGCGCAAATTGCAGCGTGATGCGCGCCTGCCCGGTCTGGCTCTGCGAGGTGATCTCGGTGACATCGGCGATCTGGCCGAGATGACGCTCGAGCGGTGCCGCAAGGCTGGTCGCCACCACATCCGGGCTGGCGCCGGGCAGCTGGGCCGAGACCGAGATGGTCGGGAAATCGACCTGCGGCAGCGGCGCCACCGGCAGCTTGGCATAGCCCAAGGCTCCGGCGAGCGCGATCGCGATGGTCAAGAGCGTGGTTGCGACTGGCCGGCCGATGAAGGGAGCGGAGAGATTCATTCGGCCGGCGCCGTCCCGCGCCGGCGCCCGAAAAACCCACTCACGCGCACGCCCAGGCGCTCGAACGCCAGATAGATCACCGGCGTCGTGAAAAGCGTGAGCAGCTGGCTGACCGCGAGGCCGCCGACGATGGCGACACCGAGCGGGCGCCTGCAGCTCCGAGCCGGTGCCCGTGCCCAGCATCAGCGGCAAGGCACCGAGCATCGCCGCCAGGGTCGTCATGAGGATCGGCCGGAAGCGCAGCAGGCAGGCCTGGTGGATCGCGATGCGGGCGCTCTTGCCCTCGTTGCGTTCGGCCTGGAGCGCGAAGTCGATCATCATGATCGCATTCTTCTTCACGATGCCGATCAGGAGGATGATGCCGATGATGCCGATGATGTCGAGATCGGAGCCCGCGATGCGCAGCGCGAGCAACGCGCCGACGCCGGCCGATGGCAGGGTCGACAGGATCGTGATCGGATGGATGAAGCTCTCATAGAGCACGCCCAGCACGATATAGACCGCGACCACGGCAGCCAGGATCAGCATCAGCTCGTTCGAGAGCGATTTCTGGAAGGCCGAGAGGGCGCCTTGGTTGGAGGTCAGGAAGCTTTCCGGCAGGCCGATATCCTTCTCGGCCTTGGTGAGGTCGTCGACCGCCTGGCCGAGCGAGGCGCCTTCGGCCAGGTTGAACGAGATGGTGGCCGAGGGGAATTGGCCCAGATGCTCGATCTGCAGCGGGCCCTTGCGCTCCTCCAGCGTGACGATGGCCGAGAGCGGCACCTGGCCCGACGCGGCCGAGGATGACGGCAGATAGATGCCGGACAACGCATCCTGGAGATTGCGCAGCTCGTGAAGATCGGCCTTCAGGATGACGCGATACTGGTTCGATTGCGTGAACAAGGTCGAGGCGATGCGCTGGCCGAAGGAATCGTAGAGCGCATTGTCGACCGTCGCCGGCGTGATGCCGAACCGCGCCGCCGTGGCACGGTCGATCGTCATCTGCAGGCTGCGCCCCTCCTGCGCCAGATCGCTCTGGACATCCTCGAATTCCGGCATCTGCTGGAGGCGGGAAACGAGCTTCGGGACCCAGGCGGCGAACTGGCCCTGGTCCGGATTCTCCAGATAGAACAGGTACTGCGCCCGGCCGATCGTGCTGTCGATGGTCAAATCCTGAACCGGCTGCATGGCCATCGAGATGCCGGTCACTTGAGCGATCTCGTGCTTGAGGCGCCGGATGATCTGGGTCGCGTCCTCGCTGCGGTCGTCCTTGGGCTTGAGCGAGATCAGGAACCGGCCGGTGTTGAGCGTCATGTTCTGGCCGTCGACGCCGATATAGGAGGAGAGTGATTCGACATCCTTGTCTGCCAGGACGGCATCCGCCAGCGCCTGCTGCTTGCGCGCCATCTCGCTGAAGGAAATATCCTGGGCCGCAAAGGAGATGCCCTGGATGGCACCGGTATCCTGGACCGGGAAGAATCCCTTCGGGATCTCGACGAACTGCGCCGCCGTGATCACCAGCGTCAGCAGGGCCACGATGAGCGTCAGCCCCTGGTGGTCGAGCACCCAGGTGAGGCCGCGGTCATAGCCGCCGATGATCCGGTCGAACCCCCGCTCGGCCATGAGGTCGAACCGGTTGCGCTGATCCTCCGGACGATGCTTGACCATGAGCGCGCACATCATCGGCACGAGCGTCAGCGAGACGATGGCGGAGAGCACGATGGTCGTGGCCAGCGTGACGGCGAATTCGTAGAAGAGGCGCCCGACCACGTCGCTCATGAACAACAGCGGGATCAACACTGCGATCAGCGAGACGGTCAGCGAGATGATCGTGAAGCCGATCTCGCCCGCACCCTTGAGCGCCGCCTCCAGCGGTGCCTCGCCCTTCTCGACGTAGCGGGCGATGTTCTCGATCATCACGATGGCGTCGTCGACCACGAAGCCGGTCGCGATGGTGAGCGACATCAGCGACAGATTGTCGATCGAGAAGCCGAAGAGATACATGCCGGCCAGCGTGCCGACCAGCGACAACGGAACGGACAGGCTGGGAATGAGCGTCGCCGGCAGATTGCGCAAGAAGATGAAGATCACGAGCACGACCAGTGCCACGGCGAGCGCCAGCTCGAACTCGACATCGGCGACCGACGCGCGGATCGTCGTGGTCTGGTCGGCCAGCACCTTGACCTCGACCGCGGCGGGCAAGGTCTGTTCGAGCTTGGGCAGGAGCGCCTTGACGCCGTTCACCACGGCGATGACGTTCGAGCCCGGCTGACGCTGGATGTTGAGAATGATCGCCGGTGTCTTGTTGGCCCAGGCGGCGAGCTCGCTGTTCTCGCTGCCGTCGGTGACTGTCGCCACGTCCGAGAGGCGGATCGCATTGCCGTTCTTATAGGCCAGGATGAGGTCGCGATATTCCTGGGCGCTCTGCAGCTGGTCATTGTTGTTGATCGTCGTGTTCTGCGCCGGCCCGTCGAAATTACCCTTCGGCGTGTTGATGTTCTCGTTCGAGATGTCGGTGCGGATGTCGTCGATCGCGATCCCGTAGGCCGCGAGCGCCCGCGGATTGACCTCGATCCGCACGGCCGGCCGCATGCCGCCGGCCAGGCTGACCAACCCGACGCCGGGCAGCTGCGACAGCTTCTGGGCCACGCGGACATCGGCCAGATCCTCGACCTGGGTGAGCGGCAGGGTCGCGGAGGTGAGCGACAGCGTCACCACCGGCGTGTCGGCCGGATTGACCTTGGCATAGACCGGCGGTGCCGGCAGGTCGGACGGCAATAGCCCGGTCGCGGCATTGATCGCCGCCTGCACCTCCTGCTCCGCCACATCGAGCGACAGATCGAGCGTGAATTGCAGCGTGATCACGGAAGCGCCGGCCGAGCTGATCGAGCTCATCTGGCCGAGGCCCGGCATCTCGCCGAATTGCCGTTCGAGCGGTGCGGTCACCGCCGTCGTCATCACCTCCGGGCTGGCGCCGGGATAGAATGTCGAGACCTGGATCGTCGGATAATCGACCTGGGGCAAGGCCGAGATGGGCAGGAACTGGTAGGCGACGATGCCGATCAGGAGCAGCGCCACCATCAGCAGCGTGGTGCCGACCGGGCGCAGGATGAAGATGCGGGATGGCCCCATGTCCGGCGCCTACCGGCCGTTCTGCGGCGGGGCAGAGGGACTCGGCTGGGCGGACGGACTCGGCTGAGGGACGCTGTTCTCGGGTGCGACCGGCGTGCTGTTGCCCGGCTGCTGGCCCGGCGGCGCGCCCGGGCCGTTGTTCGGGGTGGCCGAACCCTTTGCCTGGCTCGGTGCGACGGTTACCTTCGCCCCGTCCTTGAGCCGGTCGGCGCCATCGACCACGACGGTGTCGCCCGGCTTCAGCCCGGACAGGATCTGCACATCGTCGCCATCGGTCACGCCGGTCTTGACGACTTGGATGCCGACCGAATTATCCGGCTTGAGAAGATAGACGAAGCTGCCCGGCGCTCCCTGCTGAACAGCCGCCGTCGGCGCGCGCACCACCTGCTTCAGCGTCTTCAGCAGCAGCTGGGCATTGACGAACTGGTTCGGGAAGAGCGCGTTGTCGGCATTGGGAAAGCTTGCCCGCAGCTTGACGGCACCTGTGGTCGTATCGACCGTGTTGTCGACGGTGATCAGCGCTCCGTCGGCGAGCTTCTTGCTATTGGCACGATCATAGGCGGTGACCCCGAGCGCGCCCGCCTTCATCTGCTCGACCAGCGCCGGAATATCGTCCTCCGGCAGCACGAAGACGACGGAGATCGGCTGCAGCTGTGTCACGACGACGAGCCCGGTCGAGCCCGAGGTCTGGACATAGTTGCCAGGATCGACCAGGCGCAGCCCAACACGGCCCGTCACCGGCGAGACGATATGGCAATAGGTCAGGTTCAGCTTGGCGCTGTCGATCGATGCCTTGTCGACCGCGACGGTGCCTTCGTCCTGCTGCACCAGGAAGCGCTGATCGGCGACCTGCTGTTGCGCGATGCTGTCCTGGCGGCCCAGCGTCTCGAACCGCTGCAGATCGGATTTGGCCTGGTCGAGCAGAGCCTGGTCATGAGCCAGCGTCCCCTGCGCCTGGGCCAGCGCCACCTCGAACGGGCGCGGATCGATCTCGGCAAGGAAATCGCCCTTATTGACCAGCTGGCCTTCCTGATATCCCACCGACATCAGCTGCCCGCTGATCTGGGTCTGGACAGTGACGGTCGCGAGCGGGGTCACGGTGCCGAGCCCGGTCAGCACGATTTGGACGTCGCCCTGATCGACCTTCGCCACGCCGACCGGCTGCGGTGCTTCCGCGGCGGGGTGTTTGCCGCCCGACCCGCCGGGCGCGCCGACAAAGCGCCACACCACCCAGATGGCCGCCAGTACGCCCAGCGCGATCAACAGCCAGCTCAGGATCGGCCTGCGGCGCGGCGGCGGCGGCCGGTCACGGACGGGCGTATGAACCGGCGACCTGTCGGGCGCGTCGGCACGATGGGAGGGGGCGATCTCGCTTCCGGTTTCGTCCATTCCGGGTCCCATCTGGACAAAGTCCTGACAGACGATACGGCTCCCGATCAGACCGTCATGTGACCAGCAAGGTGCCTGCTCGCCGCCGCAGCGATGGGACTGCGATATCAGGGGCGCTAACGCCGACTGCGCGAATATGTCTCCGCGCCGTTCGTGTAAATATACTGGATCGGCCGCCCGAACCGATCGACAACATCGCCTCTTCGCGTCCGTGGAGCTACGGAAGAACTGTCTCTGCGGCAGTGCGCCGCCGCGCCTGCCGCGTAGATTACTTCGCGCTGGCGGCTTGAGCGGGCGGAAACTTCGCGTCCAGCCAATCGAACAGAGCGCCCTGCCACAGGCTCGGCGCGCCAAGCTGGCAATGCTCGGCACCGCCCGATGCGCGATCGAACTGGACCGATGTCACGCTGCTCGCATGGACGAGGCTCTGGCGGAAGGCATCCGCTTGCTCCGGCGGAACGAAGTGATCGTCGGCTCCCGACAGGATCAGGACATCCGCCGTGATCCGGGACGCGACCGGAATGAGGCTGTAGGCCCTGAAACTATCCAGCACAGCAAAAGGATCATCCACGCCGAACACCCATTCGCCATTCTGCTGCGCCCAGATGACACCAGGATCGTGATTGAGGCCGTTCAGCCATTTGAGAATGCCGACATAACCGTGCTGATTGAGCCAGATCGCGAAAGGCGGCACCTTGCGCGTGGCGATGGCACCGCCGTCGAAGAAGACGTCATAGGCCACGACGCCATCGATCCGCTTGTCGAAGGCGGCCGCGCGCGGTGCCAGATAGCCGCCCAGGCTTTCGCCCAGCAGCACGATCTTGGCCGGCGCCGGATGCGTCTTGAGGAAGGCGTCGAGAACGGCGCCGTTCGGCTTTTCCCAATCGGGCTGAAAGACCAGCCCCTGCTCGCGGATGACCGAGCCTTGGCCGGGCCCCTCATAGGTCAGCACCGCATAGCCGCGATCATGTGCGGCAGCGGCAACGCTCAGATAGAGCTCTTCCATGGTGCTGTCATAGCCGCCGACCACGACGAAGAGCGGCTTGGTCTCGGCCCCTGCCGGGCCTGGGTAATAGACTGCGTGGAGCTGGTGATCGCCATAGGGAATCGGGATGCGTTCATAGACGACGCCGAGCGCGTCGAGGCCGCCATAGAATGCATCGACATTCTTCTTCCAGCTGTCCGGGCGCTTCGGGTCATGGGGCGCCAGGAAGAATTCGGCCGCCCGATAGTAGGTATGGGCGCGCAGCAGCGCATTGCCCTTGGCGATCCGGTCCTTGGTGCGGGCAGCGAGGGCCGCCGTCCGATCGCCGACAGCGCTCCAGGCGGCATACCAGCCCTCGGCATCGCCGGATTTGACGCCCGCGATGGCCTGCATCGCCTCTTCGCTATCGCCGCCGGCAACCGCCACGTCGTTGAGGACGCGGATCGTCTCGAAATTATAGGTGCGGTCGGCGAAGAATTCCGGCCGGCCGCGATCGGCCGGTCTCGGCCACAGCAGCCAGGCGGCACCCACCAGCAACAGGATGGCCAGTGCAGCAATGAGCATCCTGCGCATCATCGGATCTCCGCTAAAGCAATTTTTCTATACTTAACATCCGATTCTTTACAAACGCAAGAAAAATTGCTTTAAGGCGCTATGTCTCTTGCAACACGCCCCGGCGGCCGCAGCAGCCGTGTGAAAGAAGCCGTTTTCGCGGCGGTGGAAGCGTTCCTGGCGGAGCACCCGAACGACCTGCCCTCGATGGCGGCGATCGCCGAGCGGGCCGGTGTGAGCCCGACCAGCCTCTATCGCCGCTGGGGCGAGGTGCGGCTGCTGGCCGGCGCGGTCGCGGTCGATCGGCTGATGCGCGAATTGCCGGTGCCGGATACCGGCTCTTTGCGTGAGGATCTGATCGGTTGGGCCAGCACCGCCGCGCATAGCCTGAGCAACCGGCGCGACCAGGCGCTGCTTCGGATCATGACCGCAGCCCCGGCTACGGGCAGCGCCGGCGACCTGCGCGATCTGCCGATCGGGCGCCGTATCGGCGAGCTGCAGGCCATGCTCGCCCGCGGCAAGGCGCGCAACGAACCCACGCCGCCGATGATGGATGTGCTGGAGCTGGTCCTGGCGCCGATCTATCTCCATGCGCTGTTTCTCGGCCCCATGGAGGGCGGCAATGCCGTGGCGCGGCTGGTCGATCGCGCGCTGTCGCTCGCTCCGCTGGCTGAGTCAGCGCCGCCAGGGCGATAGCGGCCGATATTCCGGCGTCTCGGTCGGACCCCGGTGCCGAATCTCGATAAGCGATCGCACGGCAAGGGCCGCCACGGCATTCTGCGCCGTCCGCTTCGAAAGGCCGGTCCGTTCGGCCAGCTGCGCGTAGCTCAAGGCGGCACGCCCGTCCGCCGCCGCGGCAAGGATCGCGAGATAGATCAGGAACGCCGACGGGCGATGATCATGTCCCACCAGATCGGCCATCAGCGTGTCGAGCACATAGCGGTCGAGGCTATAGGGGCTGTCTTTCATTACTATAGCAGTAATTGCGGCGCTACCGTCTGGAAAGGGTTTCCGTTATCTCGGATCAACGGAGGCAAGTCATGATCAAGCGACTCAAATTCGTCAGCATCCCGACGGCAAACCAGGAGCAGGCGCTCGCCTTCTGGACGGAGAAGATGGGCTTCCGCGTCGCCACCGACCAGCCGATGGGGCCGGGCAAGCGCTGGATCGAGCTCACCATCCCCGGGGCCGAGACCGGCGTAGTGCTGTTCACCCCGGACGGTCAGGAGGATCGGGTCGGCACTTTCTTCAACGGCTCCTTCGCCTGCGACGATCTCGACTACACCTATCGCCAGCTGCAGGCGAAGGGTGTCGAGTTCGAAGCGCCGCCCGAGAAGGCGCCCTGGGGCAGCTTCGCCAAGTTCAAGGATCCCGACGGCAATATCTTCGTGCTGTCGAGCCGCTAGCTGCTTCAGGTGCGCGCAGGATTGCTCCAGGCGGTGCGGTCAAAGGGCTGGCTATGGCCGGAGACATAGAGCGCCACCTGGATGATCCATTGCTGGGTCGGCGCGCGCTGGCCGTGGATGATGAGGAGCAGCAGGCAGAGGCTGACGCCGAGGCCGACCGTGAGAGAAGGCAGCCGGAAAGCGGGCCGGGCGAAACCGATGAACAGGAATCCGGCGCAGAGGCCGAGCAGGCAGCCCGCGACCACCTCGGATGGCGAATGGAACTCGAGCGCCACACGCGAGACGCCGACCGCGATGCCGACGGCAAATCCCAGCGCCAGCGCTGAGAGTCGCGCCGCCCGCGGCATCGGCTGAAAGGTGAGATAGGCGCCGACGCCGAGGATCATGGTGGCGAGCGCCGAATGCCCGCTGAAGCCGGTGAAATCGAGCGCCTGGATGCCGATGCCCCAGCCGATGAAGGCGATCTTCGACGCCACGACAGCGGCCGAAGCCAGCCCCATCACGAGGATCCAGACGAAGGCCGCGCGCCAGGACCGGCCGAGCACGAGCCAGAGGGTGATGGCCGCCGCCGCCGGCAGCATCGCCGCCGCGTCACCGAAATTCGTCAAATCTGTCCAGAACATGAAATCGATCTCGGCTCTGACCTTGTACGTCTCAAACGATGCTGATCTCGATCAGCGGCGCCGTACCTTAAAGGAATTGGTCAACGAATTTATGAATAGCTGAGACGGTTTTCCAGCCTCTGTCCATCGGGGCCTTCAGCGAGCCGGGTTATGCGCATCCTCTTCCTGCACCAGAACATGCCGGGCCAGTTCAAGCATCTGGCGCCGGCGCTGGCGGCGCGCGGCCATGACGTGCTGTTCATCACGCGCAAGGTCGAGGCCGCCATCAAGGGTGTCCGTCGCATCGCCTATGAGCCGGCCCGCCCGGTCGCGCCCGACACGCATCATTATCTTATCCAGACCGAAGCAGCCGTGCTCAATGGACAGGAGGTGGCTCGCCTTGCCCTCAAGCTCGAGGCGAAGGGCGAGCGACCCGATCTCATCGTGGCCCATCCGGGCTGGGGCGAATCCCTCTATCTCAAGGATGTCTGGCCGCAGGTCCCGCTGCTGCATTATTGCGAGTTCTTTTATCGCGCGCAGGGACTCGACGTGAATTTCGACCCGTCCGACCGACTGAACTTCGACGAGACCTGCCGGCTCAGGACCCGCTCTGCGCATCATCTGCTGGCGCTCGAAGCCTGCGATCGCGGCTTGAGCCCGACCGAATGGCAGCGGCAAAGCCATCCTCAGGCCTATCGCGGCAAGATCGAGGTGATCTTCGACGGCGTCGACACCGATCTCCTGGCCCCCGATCCGCGCGCGCGCTTCACCTTGCCGAACGGCCGCGTGCTGACCGCCGAGGACGAGGTCGTGACCTACGTCGCGCGCAATCTCGAGCCCTATCGCGGCTTCCACAGCTTCATGCGGGCGCTGCCGTCGCTGCTCGAGCGGCGCCCGCATGCCGAGATCGTGATCGCGGGCGGCGACAGCGTCAGCTATGGCCGGCGCGCACCCAATAAACGGAGCTGGCGCGAGCATATGCTGGACGAGGTGGCACTCGATCCGGCGCGCGTGCATTTCACCGGCACGCTGCCTTATGCCCGCTATCTCGATCTCCTCAAGGTCTCTTCGCTGCATCTCTACCTGACCGTGCCCTTCGTGCTGTCCTGGTCGATGGTCGAGGCGATGGCGGCCGGTTGTCTGATGCTGGGGTCCACGACGGCACCGGTGCTGGAGTTCCTGGAGGAAGGTCGGAACGGCCTGACGGTCGATATGCTCGATCCCGCCGCGATCGCCGCCCGCGCTGCCGATGCGCTCGCCGCCCGCGATCGGCTTGCCCCGTTGCGCCAGGCGGCACGCCAGACCGCTCTCGACCGCTGCTCGCTTGCCCGATGCCTGCCGCGCCAGCTGGCGCTGGTGGAGGAGCTCGCCGGCTGATTGATGCCGGATACATCCGAATTCAATCGGATTTGCACTGGAATTCAAATTATCTCCGGTTGAAGCAAGACTCAATCGCGCAGCGAAAGCGCTGCCCAACCCATTCACTTTATTATACGAGTCCGCTCCCGATCATAGTAGATGCGGAGAGTATGGATGGCGACGCCCAGTGTCGGAATGAGCGCCGGCCAAAAGATCCTGCGCCAGGCTAGAGGACGGTTCTGGCAAGGCATGCTGCTCGGCGGCGGCCTGACGGCCGCGGTCAATCTGCTGGTCCTGCTGGTACCGATCTACGATCTGCAGATCTATGACCGCGTGATGACGACGCAGAATACCGACACGCTGGCCGCGATGACCATAGCGGTCCTAGTCGGCATGTCGATCTGCGCCTTCTTCGATTATCTGCGCGCGCTCGTCTTCATCATCATGTCCGACCGGTTCAGCCGGAAGCTGACCGTGGTGACGCTCGAGGCCGCACTGGCCGGCAGCCTCAAGGGCAGCGCCATCGGCACCTCGCAGGCGATGCGCGACCTGGCCGAGGTCAAGAGCTTCATCGCGAGCCCGGATGTCCAGATCCCGCTCGAATTCATCTGGGTTCCGGTCTACATCGTCATCCTGTTCCTGCTGCACCCCTATTTCGGCATCTTCGGCATCGGCTGCGCCTCGATCCTGGCGCTGCTGTCGTGGCTGACCGACGTGCTGACGCGCGCGCAGCTGCATGAGGCGAACGACCAGCAGGTGCGCGCGTTCGCCGAGATCAGCTCGACCGTCCGGCATGCCGAGGCGGTCGAAGGCATGGGCATGCTGCCGGCGATCGCCCGCCGTTGGCAGGGCCGCCAGCTCGAGATCATCGAGCGGTTCAACGGGCCGACCCGCACGGTCAAGCTGCTCGCCGCCATCACGAAGGCGGCACGCCTGCTGATGGCCGGCATGGTGATCGCCATCGGCGCTATCGTGATCATGGCGCATGGCGCCTCGCCGGGTGCCATCATGGCGGCCAGCCTGATCGTGGCGCGTACGCTGGCGCCGTTCGACCGGCTGGTCAGCGGCTGGCGCCGCTGGGTCAAGATCGCGTCGGCCTATCGTCGGCTCTATACGCTCCTCGGCGGCACGGCGGCGCTGCGCGGCACAGGCGCCATGCCCGCCAGCGAAGGGCGCCTCACAATCGATCGGCTCCTTTTCCTGCCGGCGCAATCGACCAAGCCGGTCATCCGCGGCATTTCCTTCGCGGTCGAGCCGGGCGAGGTGCTGGGCGTCATCGGCCCGTCGGCCGCCGGCAAATCGACGCTCGCCCGCCTGGTCGTTGGCCTGTTCGAGCCAAGCTCCGGCGGCATCTTCCTCGACGGCATCTCGACATATCTCTGGGAGCGCGAGAGCTTCGGCAAGGTCGTGGGATATGTGCCGCAATCGGTGGCGCTCATGGACGGCACGGTGCGCGAGAATATCGCGCGCATGGAGGATGCCGATCCACGTCTGGTGATCGAGGCGGCGCGCAAGGCCGGCGTGCATGAGATGATCGGCCGCCTGCCCTTCGGCTATGAGACGGTCATCGGCGATACCGGCTACAGCCTGAGCGGCGGCCAGCGGCAACGCGTGGCCCTCGCCCGTGCCCTCTATAACAACCCCAAGCTCCTGGTGCTGGACGAGCCCAATGCCAACCTCGACGGGCCGGGCGAGCAGGCGCTGCTGACCTCGATCCTGGCCGCGAAGAAGATGGGAACGACTGTGCTGCTGATCGCGCACCGCCCCTCGATCATCGCTGTCTGCGACAAGGTGATGGTGATGAAGGAAGGCCAGATCGAGCAGTTCGGCCCGCGCGACGAGGTCATGAAGACGGTCTCGATGCCCCCGCGCGCGGCGGCCGAAGGGCCGCGGCTGGTGACGGCATGACCGATACCGGCGCGCTCAAAGCACCGGTGCTGGTGCCCCCGACACCGCTCCGGCCCTGGCAGGAACGGCTCGAGGCCGAGGTCCCGGAACCGTCGCTGAAGCGCGTCGGCACGGCGGCGACGCTGGCGCTGGCCTTGACCTTCGGCGGTTTCCTCACCTGGGCCTGCACGATGAACCTCGATGCCGCGGCGATCGCCGGCGGCACGGTCGTGGCCGAAAGCAGCCGCAAGACTGTCGATCATCTCGAAGGCGGCATCCTGCGCGAGCTGCTGGTCGATGAAGGCCAGCATGTGACCGTCGGCCAGCCGCTGCTGCGCCTCGACGCGATCCAGTCGGATGCGAATCTGGGCGAGCAGCGCGGCCAGTTCCAGGCACTTTTGGCCCATGCCGTGCGCCTCGCCGCCGAGCAGCGCGGCGATCGCGAGATGAAGCTGACGCCCGAGCTGCAGGGCATGATGGATGATCCGGCCGTCGCCAAGGTCGTGGCCGACGAGCGCGAGCTCTTCCGCCAACGGCTCGATACCTTCGACAATACGAGCGATGTTCAGCGCAAGAAGATCGACCAGTTGAACGAGCAGATCGCCGCGTTCCGCGTGCAGATCGCCGCGACCAAGGAACGCGAGCATTATACCACCGACGAGTTCGCCGGGGTGAAGACGCTGTTCGACAAGGGGTTCGAGACGAAACCGCGCATGCTCGATTTGCAAGCGCAGCTGTCGGACCTCAAAGGCCGGCTGGGCGAGCTCGACGGCGACATCTCTCAGGCGCAGCAGGCGATCGGCGGCGCCCAGCTCGAGATCATCGGCGCGCGCCAGCAGCGTCAATCGGACGCCGGCACGGCGCTGTCGGATACCCAGGCGCAGATCGGCGCTCTTCGCGAAAGGCTGACCGCGGCCGAGGATATCTCGCGCCGCCGGACCGTGCTCTCGCCGCAGGACGGCATCGTCACGGCGCTCAACTATCATACGCTGGGTGCCGTCATCCCGCCGGCGCAGCCGATCCTCGATATCGTGCCGGTGAACGACAACATGCTGGTCGAGGCGCAGATCCTGCCGACCGATATCGAGCATGTGAAGGTCGGCGAGCGCGCCAATGTCCGCCTGCTCGCCTACAAGCAGCACAAGGTGCCGATCCTCCAGGGCACCGTCTCCTATGTCTCGGCCGACAAGCAGGTCGATCCCAAGAGCGGCGAGGATTACTTCGTCGCGCGGATCGAGCTTCCGGCCTCGACGTTCCGCGACCTGCACAATGTCCAGCTGACGCCGGGCAGCCCGTGCGAGGTCATGGTTCTGCGCGGCGATCGCAAGGCAATCGATTACTTCATCTCGCCGATCCTCGAGAGCACGCGGCGCGCCTTCCGTGAAGACTAAGAGTCCGTTGCGGGATAGATGAATAATTCATCTATCTCGCAAGAGAAGCGTAAACAACAAAAATATACAGACGAAAAAACTCTCAACTTTATGTTCCACGGCTCGCTTGAGATTTAAAATATCTCGTCTAAACTACAATCCAAGCAGCCGGCGATGATAAGCAGAGCTGACGAAACATCGCGTTGATTCCACCGACCAACTAATTCTGAGGACGGACATGGCAACGATTATTGGCGGCGCCTTCGACGAGGTGCTTCACGGAACGAACGGCAATGATTTGATCATCGATGAGGGCGGCAACGACACCATCTTCGGTGGCGGCGGCAATGATACCGTGCTGGGCGGTACCGGCTCGATCCACCTCAGCGAGGGCAACGGCAACAACGTCATCACCGGCGGCAACGGCAACGACGTGATGACGCTGGGCAACGGCAACGACTTCATCGGCGGCAGCGGCCCCGACAATGCCGGTTCCGGCAACGACCATATGACGCTCGGCAACGGCAACGACACGATCAATGGCGGCAGCGGCCATGACGCGATCCAGGCCGGCAACGGCAACGACCAATATATCGGTCACGGCGGCGTCGATAAGGTCACCTTCGGCAACGGCAACGACACGATCAACGCCAATGACGCGACCGTGACCGCCAAGCTCGGCAACGGCAACAACGTCATCAATGCCGGCGAGAACGACAGTCACTTCACCGCCGGCAACGGCAACAACACCTTCCATGGCGGCGTCGCCAACAACTCGGTGACCTTCGGCAACGGCCACAATGTCGTCGAAGGCGGCATCGGCAACGACCACATCACGGTCGGCAACGGCGACAATCTGATCCAATCGAGTCTCGGCAACGACACGATCACGGCCGGCGACGGCCATAACGTGATCGATGGCGGCCAGGGCAACGATGTCATCCATGCCGGCAGCGGCAGCAATCTCTATGTCGGCGATGTCGGCAACGACCAGGTCACCATGGGCAACGGCAATGACACGGTCATGGCCGGCAGCGGCGACACGACCGTGCATCTCGGCAACGGCAACGATGTCGTGCAGGGCGGCAGCGGCAATCTGTCGGTCTGGCTGGGCTCCGGCACCGACACGGTCACACTGGGATCGGGCGATGCCACGATCCATGTCGGGACCGGCAACGAGGTGCTGACGGCCGGCAGCGGCCAGGACACCTTCATGTTCGGCGGCGGCGGCGGCAAGGACGTGATCATGGACTTCAAGCAGGGCGAAGATCTGCTCGTTATCGCCAAGCATATTAACGGCCTGGATATCAACAACGTGCATGATCTCCTCAGCCATCTCTCGACCGACTCGCATGGCAATGCGGTGCTCGATCTGGGCCATGGCGACTCGATTACGCTCAACAACGTCACGGTCAGTGAAATCGAACATAGTCCGCATCAGTTCTTCACCGTCCACTGACGCGCCGATCCTTCGGGTCGCGTGGATTTCCGGGACGGGTTGCCGCCGATGGCAGCCCGTCCCGTCCGCGTCCCAGGGCTAGGCTAGAGCCCGATGCGGTCAGGTCGAAACGGCCTGGCTGCTGAATCGGTCTCTAACTTATTGAGGTAGAGCAAGATTCAGATTTTAGGTCGACCTAAAATCATCTTGCTCTAGCGTCCGAAAGAAGGCCGCATGCCCGAAGATATGCTCGTCGTCGCCGATGCCGCCGCCACGGCCCGGCTCCATGCCATCGGTCCGGCCGCGGTGCTGGCCAGCTGGGACGTGCCGACGGATTTCGCCGGCCGGGTCACCGCCCGCCTCGACGGCAATCCAGTGCCCCGCCCCTATAGCCGCTTGTTGGTGCCGACGCTGCGCGGTCGCAAGCGAATCGTGGCCGTGGTGATGTGGCCTAATGCGGCCTATTCGACGAGCCTCCTGAGTTTCCATGACGATGCCGGCCGGACCGTCGCCCAAGCCTCGCCCGCACGCCACGGCATCGAGCCGTTCGATCCCGTGGCATTGCTGGCCGGTCTCGATGCCGGCGCCCGCATCCGCGTCATCACGCTGATGGTCGAGGCGGCACAGAATGCGCCGATCCTGCGCGACGATCCGGCCGTGGCCTCGGCCTGCCGCGAGGCAGCGCTGCAGCTGACGCCGCAGCCGCGCCCGATGGCGCCGATCGTCGATCTGTCGCCCGAGCTGGTGCTGTGCGAGACCGGCGTCGATGCGAGCTTCGGTGCGGTCAGCACCGTCATGCTGGTCGGCCAGGACTGGGTTCGCCGCCTGCCCGGCCGGCCACAGCGCAGTACCGGCCAGCACGGCGAGAAGCTTCATCTGGCCGTGCCACGCCGACAGCTTTTGAACGGTGTGCTGGTGCTGATGGCCGGTCGCGGCGGCATGACCTGCCGAAAGCTGGCGCCGGGCCGTGCGCAAGCGCGGCCGAGCCTGGTCGAATGGCTGGAGAATGGCCGGGTCGCCACCGCCGTCCGCGACTATGCCGCCCGCGCCGTCGCAGAGGGTGCGGCCGCCGCCCCTGCGATCCTGGCCGAGCTGCAATTGCTGACACCGCTGCCGGTCCGGTCGGCCGCCGCCGCCGGCCGGCCGCTTTCAGCCGAGATCGAGCTCGCGATGGGCTTTCCGATGCCCGGTCTCTTCGCTGCCGGCTGGGTTGCCGATCCGCATCGGCTGGTCGCCGGCGTCCGGGCCATCGATGTGACCGGCGAGGTCCGGCCGCTCAACAGCCATCCGCTGCGCTTTCCCTATCAGCCGAAGCCGAAGGAGCCGCCGAAGCCTGACGCCACCGGCTTCGTGCTGTTCGAGGAATGGAAGGAGGCACCCTCCATCCCGCGCCTTCAATTCCGCTTCGAGCTGCTGCTGCGCTCGGGCGCCCGGGTCGAGCTCGTCGCCCCACCCCAGCCCTCCGATCTCGCCGAGGCGCGCCGCCGGCTGCTGGCCGCAGTACCGGCCCGCTATGCCGACGCCACCATCATCGAGCGAGCGATCGCCCCGGCCGTCGGCCCGCTCCAGGCCGCCATCATGGCGGCACGCCAGGCGCCCGAGCTGATCGAGATCGGCCGTCCAATCGCCGATCCCTGGATCAGCGTGATCGTCCCGCTCTATCGCAATCTCGATTTCCTGCGCTTCCAGCTGGGCGCCTTCGCGGTCGACCCGGCCTTTCAGGAGGTCGAGCTCATCTATGTGCTCGACAGCCCGGAGCAGCGCGCCGATGTCGAGCATCTGCTGCGCGGCCTGCATCTGCTCTACGATCTGCCGATCAAGCTCGTCGTCAATGCCGCGAATTACGGCTATGCCGCCGCCAACAATGCCGGTGCTGCTTTCGCCACGGGCCGCCATCTGCTGCTGTTGAATTCGGACGTGGTGCCGGAGCGGCCGGGCTGGCTCGATACGCTGGCGACGGCGCTCGAGAGCCGTGACGAGATCAGCGCCGTCGGCCCGAAGCTGATGTTCGAGGACGGCTCGCTGCAGCATGCCGGGCTCTGCTTCGGCCGGCGCCCCGGCGGCGGCTGGATGAACCAGCATTATTTCAAAGGCTACCCGCGGCTCTGGCCGGCAGCGCAGAAGCGGCGCGAGGTGCCGGGTGTCACCGGCGCCTGCTTCCTGGTCAAGGCCGACCGGTTCCGCGCCGTCGCGGGCTTCACCGAGGATTATGTCATCGGCGACTACGAGGATAGCGACCTATGCCTCAAGCTCCGGCGCGAGGGCGGCCGCATTCTCTACGAGCCGCGCGCCGAGCTCTATCATCTCGAGCGGCAATCGATCCGCCAGCATGAGGGCTACACGACCAGCCTGGCGTCCGAATACAATGCCTGGCTGCATGGCAAGCGCTGGGGCGACGCCATGGCCGATCTCACCGACCGGTTCGGGAGCGCCATGTGAGCGCGCTGCCGCAGACGCCACCGGCCGAGGGCATGGCGCTCACCGATTTCGTGGCGCGCTGCCGCTTCCTGCCGGTGCCGCCGCCCGAGCTGCATTTCCAGGGCGATGGCGATTTCCGTCTGATCGGCGCCGAGTTCCTGGGCTGGTTCATCGGTCTCGGCGGTTTGAAGCCGGGCGATCAGGTACTGGAGATCGGCTGCGGCGTCGGTCGCATGGCCGTGCCGCTGACGCAATATCTCGACCCAACCTGCGGCTTCTATCGCGGCCTCGATCCGGTTCTGGCCGGTATCGATTGGTGCCGGCAGGCGATCACGCCCACCTATCCCAATGTCCGCTTCGACCATCTCAACGTCCGAAGCGATGTCTATAACCCCGCGGGCACGATCGATCCGGCGGCGCTCGAACTGCCGGTCGAGCCCGGCACTCAGGACTTCGTCTTTTTGACCTCGGTCTTCACGCATTTGCGCGCCGATTTCCTCGCCCGTTATGCCGGCGAGATCGCGCGCGTGCTCAAGCCCGGCGGCCGCTGCTTCGCGACATTCTTTCTGATGAACGAGGCGGCGCGGCGCGGGCTCGGGACGGGCGGTGCGCGGCTTGCCTTCCCGGTCGACGGTGCCGGCCCCGAATATCTCGCCGATCCCGCCCATCCGAGCGCCGCCGTGGCGCAGGACGAAGGCTTCGTGCTCGCCGCTTTCGGTGCCGCGGGGTTCCTGCCCGCGGTCCGCGTGCGATACGGCGCCTGGTCCGGCCGTCACGCAGAGACCTATCAGGACATCGTCGTATTTCAGAAGAGGGCACCGTGAGCGAGCTCAGGATCCTACAGGTCTGCCACAATCATCCGAGCTTGCATCCGGGCGGCACCGAGATCTTCGCGCACGACCTCTTCACCGCGCTGAAATCGGTCCCCGGCGTCACCTCCGCCTTTCTCGCCTGCGTCAGCAGTCTTCATCGCGATCCGAAGCCCGGCACCAGACTGCAGGCGATCGGCCATAATGGCGACGAGATCCTGCTCTGGTCGGGCCATTATGACCAATTCTATCAAAGCCAGGTCGATCTCTATGGCGTGGTGCCGGAGCTTTCATCCTTCCTGCGCCAGTTCAAGCCGGACATCGTGCATGTCCACCATACCCAGCTCTTGGGCATGGAGATGCTGTTCCTGATCCGCCGGGTCGTGCCGACGGCGCGCATCGTCTATACGCTGCATGATTATTTCCCGATCTGCGCCCATGAAGGCCAGATGGTGACGGTGCAGGACAACGCGCTCTGCCGCGGCGCCTCGCCCGATGCCTGCCATCGCTGCTTCCCCAAGGCGACGCCGGACAAGTTCGTGCTGCGCGAGACACACATCAAGAACATGTTCCGGATGGTCGACCAGTTCCTGGCGCCGAGCCGGTTCCTTGAGCAGCGCTATGTCGAATGGGGCTTGGCGCCCGACCGCATCCGGGTCATGCGCAACGGCCGCCCACCGCTCAAGGCCGCGTCGCGTCGCGCCGGTGAGGGCAATATCGTCTTCGGCACCTTCGGCAATGTCAGCCCGTTCAAGGGCACGCTGGTGGCGCTCGAGGCCGCCGCCCGGCTCGTGCGCGAGGGCCGCAAGGGCTTCGAGCTCCGGATCCATGGCGGCATGCCGTTCCAGACCGACGCGTTCAAGGTCAAGGTCGATGCGGCACTCCAGGTGGCCGCACCGGCCGTCCGCCACCTCGGCGCCTATGAGTCCGCGGCGCTGCCCGGTTTCCTTGCCGGCGTCGATTGGGTCGTCGTGCCATCGATCTGGTGGGAGAATGCCCCGCTCGTCATCGCGGAAGCATTCCAGGCCGGGAAGCCGGTGCTGTGCAGCGATATTGGCGGCATGGCCGAGGCGGTGACCGACGGGGTCAACGGCCTGCATTTCCGCGTCGGGGACCCAGTCGACCTCGCCCGCCTGATGGCCCGCGCCATCGACGAGCCCGGCCTCCAGTCCAAGCTCGCAGCATGCATCCCGCCCGTGCCGACCATCGCGCAATGCGCCGAGCAGCATATGCAGCTTTACGGCGCCTTGCGGCCGCCGCTCGTGCCCACTCTACCCGCACTGCCCGATCATGTTGCCGACCGGGCCGCCGATGCCGGGCTCGGCTCCATCGTCCCGCTCGCCCCCCGATACTCATGAAACAAGAGAGCGCCCAAATGCAGCGAGATACCGTCCGGCTGGTCAAGCTCGCCGATACCAAGATCGAAGGCCGCATCGATGCGGTCGAGAATGGCAAGATCTATGGCTGGGCCTGGGACCGGTTGCGGCCCGATGATCAGCTCAAGGTCGAGATCAAGCTCGGCGACCGGATCGTCGCGACCGGCCTCGCCGATCAGACGCGCGAGGATCTGACCGCCGGCGGCATCGGCAACCATGCCTTCGTGCTCGATCTCATCGACATGCCTGAGACCGTCGAGCTCGCCCGGCTTGAAGCGGTCGTGACCGCTCCTGGCTCCGGCCATACCGGCACGCTCAAGCCCGGCGTCAATGCCGGCGTGCCGCCCGACCATGCGCTGGCCCAACCGATCGGTCGCATTGCCGAGCTGCTCGAGGCAGCCGTGGCCGGCAATCGCCAGATCATGCAGGGCCAGCAGGCGCTTGCCCGCGAGCTCAGGAGCCTCGCCAGCGTCAAGGCCGAGCCCGACGAGACCAGCACGAAGGCGATGCAGCAGATCGAGGCGAGCCAGAAGATGGCCAGCGCCCAGATCAGCCAGCTGGAGATGGTGACGATCCGGCTCGATCAGACGATCGCCGAGCTCAACACCAAGCTCGGCCGGTTCGAGCGCGCGCGGGCGACCGAGCTCAATCTCAGGCGCATGGTCTGGGTTGTCGGCGTGCTGGCGCTGGGTTCGCTGGTGGCCGCCGCCTTCGCGGTCGCGACGGTCACGCTGTAACGCCGCTGCCTCTCGGCTTACAACCAGCCGAAGGCAAAGGGTTATAGGACGTTCCCATCGTCGGCAGCCGATGCTTGACGAGCACCACTTTACATGGAGTATAGACGGCAGAGCGCTTGGCGGACCGGGGGTCAAAGGGGCCGAAGCCAATGGTGCGCCGCATTGTTTTACTTGTCGCCATCACCTTGCCGGTTGCCGAAATGGGGACTCCCTTGTTCGCGCAATCCGCGATCCAAGCGGTGCCTGCCCAACCAACCCCCGCCCCGGCGGCGACCGGCGCGCCAGCCGCGCCGCATACGGGAGCGCTGGTCGTCATTGGCTTGCCCTCGGTCATCGAAGAGCCGCGCTCCCTGCTCGGGATGCTGTTCGGCGACAATTCCACGATGTGCGCAGATTTCTCCCTCAGCAGCTTCGGGCATCCGACCCCGCAGCTGCGGATCGCGACGAGCGGGATCGGGGGTGCGCTGCTGGTCGACCAGCCCGAACCGAACCGACCATGCTCCAGCACCGCCCGAAGTGCGGACGAGCTCGACCTCGCCAATCTCGACGAGGCGGCGCACGCGTTTCGGCTGATGCTGCCCGCCGCCGCCTTTCCCGAGCTTGCGACCGGCGCCAAGGGCAAGATCCTGCTGCTGCGGCCGGATATGCCGGCCGTCGAAGCGCCGATCACGCTCAAGCGGCAAGATTACGCCCCGTTCGCGCGGGCCGCGCTGTGGTTCCTCGGGATCTTTGTGCCAGCGGCCATCACGGGGGTGATCGGCGCGCTGCTCTATAGCTTCCAGAAGGCTCGTGAAACCAGAAACGCAGACAAGCAAGAGCTTGGCATCCTGCGCCAAAAGAATGCCCAACGCCTGGGCGCCTTCTTCAAGGGGCTCTACGCGAATACGATCAAAGTGACGGCAGATAACGATAAATTCCGGGACGACATGACCCGCGAACTCACCAACGAGGGTATCCTGGCCGCGTTGCCGCCGGAACCGCTGGCGCGTGTCATGAAAGCGATGCAACGATATGATCGCAAGCAGCTCGCCGAAGAGCTCGCCGCCGTCTTTCCGGAACATAAAGACGCGATCATGGCGCCGCTGGCCAAGGAGGAAGCATGATCTTCGGGCCCCTCTGGAAATTGCGCACCGATCCATTTTATCCGGCAACGGCCGAGGACGGCTCGGAGATTGAACGCGCCGCATTGGAAACCTGTCTGAACCCGGCACGGGATCGGAAAGTCCTGCCGCTTTATTTCGACTCCTATAATTGGGACCACAGCCTCTTGGTGCGCGACCTGTCGGCGGACAATGCCTTCGACACGTTTCCGACGCGGGCGACGCTGGTCAACGATTCCCGTCTGATGATCATCATCTCCGGCTCGCGCCAGACTGGGCGCGATTCGCTCGCCAATCTTCTGCTGCACAAGATCGGGGAGGAGACTGGAAAGCGGCTTCTCCTTTGCGAGCTTCCCTTGGAGGGACGCGACAAGTCGCGCAACACGGCGGCGGTTGCCACGGCGATCATGGATGCCGTCGAATTCGACCACAAACCATTTGAAAATTGGGAGGTCCTGCGCAAGCGGATGCGCGACAAATACGAGGAAGTTCGTAGCGATCAGAAGGACTACAAGGATCCTTCATATACCAACATCTTCTCAGCCTTCGAGAAGCTGCTGACGCCGCACGGTCGCGAGCTGGTGATCAAGATTACGAAGGGCGGAGATCACGACAGCTGGGCACGAATACATGAGTTTGTTGGCAGCTGCTGCTATTACATCATAGTTCTGACCGAAGAAGATGCGTATGCCAAAACATGCTACGATGCGATGCTGCAGAATAACATGAACGTCTGCTGGATCCGGGCGGTGCCCCTTAAGGAGGAGGCGGCACGGAAATATGTCGCGAGCCGGCTTAAGCATGCCCGGATCACCGGTGCTAACGCGGCGTCGGCGCAGGATCTGTTCCCGTTCACAGCCGATGCCATCCGCGCGCTCTATGAGCCAGGCCCGACTCTGACCCGGAACACCGCGGTCGAGCACCCGGTCGGATGGCTTCGCCGCACGCTGAATGAAGCAGTCAAGGAGCATGTGCAGAAGATCGGCAAGCTCTATCCGGGCGCTGACCCCGCGACCTTGGCCGCCATCGCTGCGGCCGAGGTTCATATCGGCCCGGAAGGTGTGAGGCGGGCCCGCCAGAAGCTGAACCAGGTCAGGTAGAGCCATGTCGAGCGAGCCGCTGCCGCAGGCTAACCCCTTCCCGATCGAGGCGGTCGCAACATTTGGCAACCGCCTGACGACCTCGGCGGTGCTCGAGTACATGTCCTCGGTCGGAGAAGAGCTGCACAAATATCTGGGCGCTCATCTTCGGGAGAAGACGCGTTTCGGCGGCGCCATCGGGCTGCGCGGCGGCCACGGCGCCGGCAAGACGCATCTCCTGAACTGGCTTGGCGAGCTCGCGCGCGGCACCCGCTCGATTCGCTGCGAGGTATTGTACGGCAAGTGCGATTCCAGCAGCTTCTTTGACTTTTACAAGCAGCTGATGGCGCAGCTGCCGCGCCAGCAGCTCATCGATCTCGTCCAGTTGGCCTTCCTCAACCTCGCGCGCCGCAAGGTCCGATCCGCCGAGATAACGGCCGCACTGGCCGATCGCCTAGAAACCGTCGGCGCGCTCTCGCAGCTGCAGGATGAGGGCAATATCGATCTCGAGGAATTGCGCCAGCAATTGCTGGAACAGCTCGATTCGAGCTCCTCTGCAACGATGGAAATGGCGCGCCTCCTTCTTGCCGTCGCGGATTCCCGGTTCGGTGCCGATGCCTATCGCTGGCTCAGCGGTTTGGAGATCGAGCAGCCCGAGCTGCTGGGCGTGCCGCGTTCCATGACCAATCCCGGCACCACCAGCAGTCCCGACGCGGATACGGCGGCGATCGCAGCACTCGAAATTATCGCGGCACTCCATCGCATCGCCGGCGTGCCGCTGCTCATCCTGATGGATCAGCTCGAAGTTCTGCTGAACGTGCCCGACCCCAACGACTTCATCACCCTTGGTTCGCTCCTCAAGAAATTCATCGAGCTGCTCGCGCGGCAATGCGTCCTGGTCGTGATCGCCGGGGCGCCTCCGGCCTGGAGCAAGCTGCCGCGGGACATCCCGCCACGGTTTCAACGCCGGGAACCGGTCGCGGTCGGCGGTCTTACAGCCGATGAGACACGGCTTCTCATCAAGGCCTATCTGTCGAATCTGCCGGAGGCAGAATCCCTGCCGGACAGGTCCTATGACATCGTCCAAGAACTATCCGGGGGCAATCCGCGCGAAATCTTGCGCATCTCCCATGAGGCCTTCGAGGCGACAAGCGGGAATCTGTCTCTGGCAGACCGAGAGGTCCTGCTTGCGAGCGCGCAACGTTCCGGCAGCATCGCCGACCGTGCCGAGCTCGCCCTTACGATTGCCGATGCCGTGCTGCAAGGCTTCGGCGCCATTTCTCGAGAGCTTACGGTCGATGGCGAAACGGTCGATCGTGTCCTGACCAATGATCTCGGCGTCCTGCTCGTTCTCTTCGTCGTCAAGGCGACCGATGCGATTCAGGAGATCAACTCCGCCCGCCGCGTGACGCGGCTTCAAAAGTATCTGCGGGCGAATTGGCGCGACCCTCCCCTGATCGTCGTTGCCGTCGGTTACTCGAGCCCGGAAGTTCGCTCAGTGCTGAACTTCGTGGCGCCGATCGTGTTCGACGAACGCGATTTCGAGGGGACGCTGCGCGCCCAGGTGATCGCGTCCGTCAATGCGCGCGGCGTGCCGGCCGTCGTCCGGCCCGATGAGGACAAACAGGATGACGCGCTCGCCCGAAGCATCGCCCTGCTGACATCACGATTGGACGAGATCGAGACGAAGCGAGCGACGGAGCTCGATCGAGTATTCGAGCGGTTCGTCGGCTCGACCCGCGAGCTTTCGGCGCCGGCGACGGCAGCGCGCGAGCTCAAAACCCGTCAGGAGATCCTGGATGCGCTGGAAAGCCTGAGCGACGCGATCCACCGCGATGACCAGGAGTCGGAGAGGGCGATCATCCGTTCCGTGCTGCTGGCGAACGAAACTCATCTTCACAATCGCTCGTTCGAGGAGCTGGGGGAATTGTATCGTGACGTGCTGGCACTCGAACGCTCCAACCGGTATTCATCGATCGAACTTCGAGGAGACCGGATCTCGCTTATCAGCAGAATGCGCGCGACGCTCGCCGCGAAGGACGAGATCTTCAGCCTGACCGCGGCCGTCCGCATCGGCGCCATAGCATTTCTCGTCCTTCTCGGCCTCGATCTGATCACCGGCTTGATCTCAGCCTCGCTTTATTCCGAAAAATTCAAAATCAGCGACACGCTCTATCTGCCCGAGGCAAGTAATTTTGTTTCAACATTGCCGTTCTTGTTCCTATACGCGACAGGAGCCGCCATTCTATTGGAAGCTTCGCTGGCATATGTTTGGTTCATGGAGCGGATGAGCAGCAATAACCGGATCAAGCGTCTGCGGGCGCGGCTCGTCGATGAGCGGCCGCCCGCTACATAGGGTCCTTGCCCGCGACCATTCTCCGACCTTCGATGACCGGCTGGGACGAGGTCAGCCGCTTGTACATGATCGTCGTCGCCTCCAGCACGCCCCAGGGTGTCGCGGCATAGTCGGGCACGATGCCCGCGCGCTCATATCCGAGCGAGAGATAAAGCGGCTCCGCCGCATCGCCATTCGCCGTGTCGAGCACGAGCAGGGTGCGGCCATTGCGGCACGCGAGCGCTTCGGCCTCGATCATCAGCGCCCGGGCGATGCCGCGGCGGCGGCTTTCGGGATGGACGAGCAGCTTGTTGATCTCCGCCCGGTGCCGCCCGTTCGGCATTGCGGCGAGGCCGAGCTGAACCGTGCCGGCGATCCGGCCGCCCAAGCGGGCGACGAGCAACAGGCGGCCGCCCTCGGCGACCGACGGCACAAGACCGCGCCAGAAGCTCGCCGCCTCCTCGATCGGAAGCGGCAGCACGAAGCCGACGCTGGCGCCATCCTGCACGCAGGCTTGGAGCAGCTCGGCGAGATCGGGGATGGCGGCATCGAAAGCCACCGTATCAAGAAGTGCGATATCGAAATTCATGGCCGGTGGGTCGCGCCGAGATAGCGCAGGCGATCGCCGATGTCGAGCCATGGATCATCTGCTCGACCGTCTCCGTTCCCTCTAGGGCGGCGACCTCCGTCCCGCTCCGATCCGGGACGGCTGACGCCGCCGGGGTGGCGCATTCTGCGGGACCTCGCTAGCATCGCGAGCAGAAGGCAGAACGACAGCCATGAGGTATCCATGCTGAAACGACTGGCAAACTTCTGCGTGCCGCTGGCTCTGCTGGCGGCTCAAGCTGCGGCGGCCGATCCGGCCCCCGGCACCATCGCCCAATCGGGCCGCTTCACCTACACCGCCGCCTCCTTCGACGACACGATCGCGGTCTATGAAGGGCTGCTCGAATCACCGCTCAGCATCGAGGAGCGCGACCAGCTGCGCGCGATCGCCATCGCCCAGTTCAATGTCGATCCGGAGAAAGTCACCAAGGGCTTCGCCGGCATGCACAATGTGGCCCAGATCCTCGCGTCGGCCTCGCCGGTCGAGAAGGCGTTCGAGCGCGAGCGCATTTGGGAAGGTCTCATCAAGACGGCGCCGAGCGATCGCTTCGCCGCCGACTCACTGGGTTTGATGCGGCACCATGGCACGGTCCTGGCCGAAGGCGACGGTCTGGTCGTGACGAAGCCCGAGCTGGAAGCGATGTTCACCAGCGAGGATGTGGTCGCCGAAGTCGCGGGCCAGCCGAAGCCGTCGGCGCAAGGCCGCGCCGGGATCGCCGCGTCGCTCGGCGGCCGCTTCGCCTCGCTCTCGCCCGAGGAGAAGGCGCAATACGCCCATGCCGAGCTGCGCTGGGCCTCGCTTCGGCAATATATTCTGGCCGATCCGGCACTCCGTGCCAAAGCGGTGACGCTGACCAAGACCGCAGTGCACAAGCCCGAGGATGTAGCACCGGAAGCGCGCAACCTTGAAGGCGAGGGGTTGAAGTTCGCAGCAATGATGAACCGCCTCTTCAGCCAGGCAGCTCAGGTCAGCGGGCTCGAATCGCAGGAGATGAATGTCGAAGGCATCAACTTCGCATCGCGGAAGTTCTTAGGGATGGGGCACTAGCAGGCACCCCATCCCTGATTGCTCAGAACCCCATGAATTCGTGCGCCGTCGCCGCCGTGAGGTCGACATGCGCATGCGGCGTGCCGAACTCGCTGTCGGCCCAGCTGGAGTCGCTGTACCCGTCATGCAGCACCTGATGCATGATCTCGTTCGCGGCCTGGTTGGTGAGGGTGGCAGCGAGCTCGTCAGGGCTGAGATGGGCGGCATTGAGCGTGAAGAAGTTCTTCAGCGTCACGACTGAATTGCCTTTGGTGCCGTCGAAATCGATCTGCAGATCATTGCCGACCCGATCGACGCCGCCCGGCCCCGCGGTCCAATCGATATGGTTCTCGGCCCCCTTGGTGGCACCGAAGGCCAGCAGCTCGTCGCCATTGCCTAGGCTGAAATTGTTGATCGTGGCGCTCTGCCAGGTCGCGGCATGGCCTTGGGCGTCGGTCTGATAGAGCACGAAATCGGCCTGGCCAGAGCCGGCATTGATCGTGTAGGTGCCGCCCTGCTCGCCGGCGATGCCGCCGATCTCGACCTTGGACTCGCCGCTGCCGAGATTGACATCGACATTGCCCCAGCCGGCGATGACATTGTTGTCGCCATTGCCGGTATCGACGGTGACGTTGGCATGGCCGGTATAAGTGAAGCTGTCGGCGCCGTCGCCGGCCTGATAGCTGACACTCTGATAATTGCCGGTGATCGTCGTGTCCTTGGCGCCGTCGCCGAGATCCAGCGCGATGGTCTGGCCCTGGGGCGCATCGCCGCGCGTGCTCTGATCGATATTGATCGTGTCGGCGCCATCGCCCGTGGTGATGCTGGTGTGCGTATAGGCGTCGACCATGTCGACAGTGTTCGACCCGCCGGCGAGATTGGCGGTAAGGCTCGTCGTGATGCCGTTCCAGTGATTGCCCGGATCGGTGATGGTGAGATCGGTGCCGCCCGTGCCGGCCGTGACATTGGCATGGGCATAGACGCCGTCGAGCTCGACCGAATTGTTGCCGTTGCCGACCGCGACATTGACCGAGGACCAGGCCTGGTCATAGGCCGGGATGTTCTCCGGCACGGTGGCATTCACCGACGGGTCGAAATAGAGCCCGGTCGCAGCATAGTGATGGTCCGCATCGCCAACGCTGATCGTGTTGTCGCCATTGCCGGCATTGATCGAGAAAGTGTTGGAATCGATGGCGCCGTTGCTGTCGAGCCCGACATGGATCGTGTCGTTGCCGTCGCCGACCGTGATCGAGCCGCGCTTGGCCCCCTCGATATCGAAGCTCTGATCGGCCGTGTTGGCGCTGCCATCCGAATTATGGGTGACGTTGAGCTCGACATCGACCCAGTTCTTCATCGTCAGCGAGGTGCCGTTGAAGGAGTCGACGACGACATTCTTGACCGTGTTCCAGGCCGAGGCGAGATCGAAGGTAACATCGCTCTGCGTGACACCGCCGCCGCCCGGCAGCTCGGTGGACGCGATGCTGTAGATCACATCGCTGGCCGGCAGCGTCGAGAAGGCGGTGCTGCTATTGGTGCCGGCGAAGGTCAGATTGCCGTCCAAATCGGTGGGCAGCGCACTCGAAATATTGCCGCTGCCGCTGGTGCCGCTGAGCGTGAAGCTGGTGGCGCTGGTCGCCGGATCGGTCAGGAATTGAATGAGATTCGAGCCGGTCGCGCTGGGATCGGCGAGATTTGTCTGGGCGCCCAGCGACAATTGGAATTGCAGATCCATATGCTGCCTCCGTCAAATTATTGTTGAAGCTCGAGGAAACGCGGTGCCGAGGTGAGATCGAGCGCCAGGGGTGCCGTACCCGAAGGCGTGACCGAAACTTTATGCGGTGCGGTGGTGCTCCAAGCCGCGAGCCAGCGATGACCGTCCGAACCCTTGAAAATCATGGCGCGTTCGCCGGGGCCGGCGCCGGGCGCCTCGCCTTCGTAATGGCTCGCTTCGAGGCGATGGAGCAGATAGGCCACAGCCTTCGCCGCCGGCTTCTCGCCGCCATCATGATCGAGCAGGCCGAAATTCTGCTCCTTGTCGGCATGGTCGGTGCCGTCGTCGCGCCAGTCGTACCAGATGGCGAAGGGCGAATGCTCATGCAGCGCCGTCAACAGCATGGATTGGGCGAGTTCCGCCTGATGCGCCGCGTCTGGCCCCTTCTCCCAGGTCGACCAGCCCCATTCGCCGAAGATGATCGGCGCCTTGGCGAGATGGCCGTTATGGCTCGCCTGCTCCATGAGCGGCCGCAGCGTCGCCTCGTCGGCGGCCACGGTCGAAGGATCCGTTGAACGATAGGGATGGACCGTCAGCCCATCGACGCAGTCGAAATCGCCTTCCTTCAGCATCGCCTTGATGTAGGTCTCGGCGCCATGAACCTGGCTCGGCAGCTGAGCGAGCGCCGGGCCGACCACGGTCGCATCGGGCACTGCGGCGCGGATCGCGTGGCAGGCGGCCGCTTCGAGCTTGCCATAGGCATCGGCATCGGGCTTCGGCCGCCAGGCCCCCCAATCGGGCTCGTTCCAGATCTCGAAGATCGGATGCGCCGAGGCGAAGTGCTGGGCCGCGGTTGCCGCGAACTTGGCATAGGCCGCAACCGCTTCCGGCGTCACCGGCGAGGCCAGCACCTTGTCGACCTTGCCGGTATGTTCCGTCACCTCGATCTCGGGCTCGTAATTCTTGTTCGAGCTGTCGAGGATGAGCATGGGACGCAAGCCCGCCTGGCCGAGTTCGGCCACGAACTTGTCGATGTGCGACCAGTCATAGACACCCGGCGCCGTCTCGACCGCACTCCAGCGCAGATCCGTCCGCACGATGTGGAAGCCCATGGCGCGGATGCGGGCGAGGTCGTTCGCATGGCCTTCGAGGAAATGCACATTGACGCCGGCCCCATCGACCATGACACCCGACGGCAGCGCCGCCCCGGCCGAAGCCGGGATGGCGAGCGCCAGGAGCAGGAGGAATGGGGCCGGGCGTGGCATCAGGCCGACTTCCGCTGTTCCGCCCAATCGAGATCGGCCATGCGGTTGGCGACCCCGTTGAGATCCAGGAACTGCTTCATCTTGGCGTACATCTGCCGATAGCGCGTGTTGAACCGGTCGAAGATCTCCTGGTGCCAGTAATCCTCGATGCGGAACGGCTTCTCGCTGGTGATGTCGTGGCGCGGCAATCCCAGCAGATCGACCAGCTCGCGCAAGCGGCTGTCGAGCGTGATGTAGATCGCGGGCTTGCCGTTGGCGACGGCCATGGCGTTGCCATGGAGGCGCGTGCCGACCATGAGGTCGAGATTGCGCATCAGCACCTCGTAATCGAGCGCCGAGGAGCCGAAGAACATCCGCTTCTCGTAGAGCTTGATCATCGGATCGTCCTTGCCCTGGAACCAGCCGGTCTCGGTCAGGTTCTTGTAGGCCTCGTCCAGCCGATCCAAGAGCTTGTGATAATAGATCTTCTCCTGGACCTCGGACTGGCTGACGATCGTCAGATTATACTTCTTGGCGAGGTCGAGAATCGCCTCGCGCTGGATCAGGAGGCCGCGCGCCACGTTCTCGGCATAGAGGCGGCTCAGCACGCGCGTCAGCGAGAAGCCCACATTGCGGACCCGATCGAGCGGGCCGAGATCGATCCGGAGATCCGGATTATTGTGGCGCATGAAGCTGGGGCAGCCGATGACATCGACATTCTTGATGCCGTGATCGTTCAGCACCTCGGCGGTAAAGGTGCCGCGCACGCCGACCGAGGCGGCGCGATCGGCCATGCAGGCCATGACACGCTTGGTCTCGTCGCTGAGCTGCACCTGCTCATAGCGCGGCGCCTGGGCGCCGATCGAGAAGCCGATGACCGGCAGCTTCACCTTCTCGATGAAGGTGCCGACATTGCCCCACACCATCTTCTCATGGATGCAGTTCGAGCCGCGGAAGATGCAATAGTCGAACTCCGCATTGTAGCGGGCGATCGCCTCGTC
Source organism: uncultured Alphaproteobacteria bacterium (assembly GCA_963762435.1). Lineage (GTDB taxonomy): Bacteria > Pseudomonadota > Alphaproteobacteria > ATCC43930 > CGMCC-115725 > JAXDMU01. The sequence continues at coordinate 655,419 of CAVXLN010000003.1, forward strand.
GGTGACCTTCACGTCGGTGAGCACGCTCTCGACATGGTCGAAATCCATCAGCTTGAGCGACGCCTCGGTCACGAACATGTCGCCAGAATTATAGGCGTACTTGGCATCCTTGGCAGGATTGCCGTCGTCCCAATAGCGCACGCTGTCGCGATTGTAGATGAGCCCCTGCGGGAAGATGAACAGAACGCGTTTGCCCATGGTCGGATCCTAGCTCTGGAATGAAGTGACACAGCCGGCTTTAGCGGCCGGGCACTTGCTCTCGAGGAAATCGAGGAGCGGTTGACAGGATTCCCGCCATTGCCATCGGCTGGCCCGATCGGCGGCGGCAGCACTTAGTGCTGCGAGCCGGCGGGGGTCAGCCGTCAGTTGCTGCAGCGTGGCGAGCATCTCGCGCAGCAAGCTTTGGTCGTCACCGTTCTCGAAAAGATACCCGGTGACTTCGTGATCGACTGCTTCGTTGACGGCGCCGACATCGGTGGCAAGCACGACCACGCCGAGGCGCATCGCCTCGAGCACGGTCAGCGGCACGCCTTCGAAATGGGACGGCAGCACGAGAATATCGGCCCAGCCGTAAAGCTCGGTCAGCTGGTCGGGATCGCGGATCGCCGGCTCGACCAGATTGGCGATCGGCGCCAGCTCCGCATCGGCGCCGTCCTGCGCCAGGATCTGGCCGCCGACGACGCGCCATTCCACCGGCAGCTTGGCCTCGCGGCTGATCTGCGCCAGCTGGGCGACGCGATAGAGCCCCTTCTGCCGGTCGAACCGGCCGAGATAGAGGCAGCGCAGCTTGCGGCCCTTCGAGCCCGGGCGCGCCGCCAGCACGGCCGCGACATCCTCGGGCTCCATGACATAGGAGGGCGCGTTCGGGACATGCATCAGCTTCTCGCTCGGCACGCCCAGCGCCACGCAAGTGTCGTGCAGCTTTTCCGAGATGACCAGGATCTGGTCGTAGCAATGCTCGTAGCCGAGCGTCTGATAGACGAATCCCACCGGCTGACCGTGGCGCGACGCATCGATCAGATGGAGATGCGCCACCGACGCGATGCCGAGCCGCCGGAGCTCGCCCATGATGCCATGCGCATCGGCCGAGTGGCAGTTGACGACCGCCTGCATGGCGCCCAGGAGCCCGAGCGCCCTGCCGTGATCGCCATTGGCGGCCCAGGCCGGGAAGCCCGCGCCGAAATACTTGCCGTCGGGCGTCCAGGCGCCGATGCCCGGATCGTCAAGGAAATTGATCGTGCGGAAGATGTCGGTCAGATCATCGAGATCGCCGACATTGGCCGCATTGAAGACGAACAGATGCGGGATCCAGCCGGCTTCGCTCATCTCGCGCGCGACCGCCCGGGCAACCTTCTCGACGCCGCCGAACTGCGCCACCGGCAAGATGAAACCCACATGCCGCTCGCCCGGCTGCGGCAGCATCGGATGGATCGGCCCGACCTGGAGGATGTCGCGCACGGCGACGGAAAGACGCGGCTTCGGTGTCACCACCGCATCGCGCCAGCTGAAGCTGCGCTCGTCGGGCTGAGCCTGCCACCAAGCATGGAGATCGGCGAAGCACGATTGGAACTCATGCATGCCAGCGGTCCAGATCTCGGCCAGATGCGTCGGCACGACCGCCTCGATGCTGAGCTCGAACAGCCTGGGATCGGGCTGCGGCCGGCCGAGCGATTGGGTCCAGGCCTTGTGGGGGTCCGCCAAGCACTGAGTCAGGAGATCGGCCGACACCATGACCAAACCCGAAAGATTATGGAGCCCGAGCGGATGGCCGGGGCCGCCGACCGCATAGCTCAGCGCCTGCTGTTGGCCGTCATTGACCGCCTCGGCAACGGCGAAATTATGCTGGGCCAAGGCCCCTTCGAGCCGCCAGAACACCCAGCTGCCAAGCTTGAGCCGGTCGAGATATGAAAGGAAGGTCGGGTGCGTGACCGCGATGTAGGACGGGCACGGATAGCGCCGGCTGTCGATGCGGGAGAGGCGCAGCATGGTGCGGAACTCGTCCCAGCCGACGATGCGGTCGAGCCGGGTCGGATCCGACGTCAGTGCCACGACCATGCGGTCGGCCAGGATGATGGCGTAGCGCGGCGCCTCTGCCTGCTCGAGCCTGAGCAGATTGGGCGGCGCATAAAGCTTCCTATGCTTGCGCCGCATATAGCCCACGATCTCGGCCCGATCGCGCTCGGAGTTCCGGAGCATGCTTTCGCGGCGTTTGCGGTAGCGGAAGCCCAGTGCCGGACCGTGCATGCCGCGGAAACCGGCACCCGCCGCCTGCAGCCAAAAATCCCAATCCTCGAAACCGAGCCGCATGGATTCGTCATAGCGGATGCCGGTATCGAACACGTCGCGGCGCACCAGGCTGCCCGCCTCGCAGGTATTCTCGAGCAGATGCTGGAGCAACGAATACTCGCCGCCGACATCGTAGTTGCTCACCTCGCCGAACATATCGATATCGGGATAGACCCAGCCGGCCGACGGATTCTCCGCCAGTACGCGCCAAGCCTTAACGATGAAATCGGGTGCCAGGCGATTGTCGGCATCGAGGAAATAGATCGCGTCCAGCTCGGGCCAGCAGGCGAGCGCGAAATCGACGCCGGTATTGCGCGCCGCACTCAAGCCGCCATTGCGCTGCCGAATGACCACGATCCGCTCCGGCTCGGCGCGCGAGAAGGCGAGTGCCGCGTCATAGGAACCAGGGAACGGGCAGCCATCATTGACGATGACGATCCTGAGATCGACCGGACCCTGCTGCTCGACCGCGGCCAGGATCGCCTCGGTCACGAGCTCGGTGTGCTTGAACAGCGGCACCACGACGGCGATGACCGGGGCGCGGCCCGCCGCCACGGTGTCGTCCCGCTTGATGAGAACCGACCCTTCGGGCATCTGGCCCCCCTCAACCGACGAGAGCCGCGAAATCGAGCCACCAGGCCCAGGCAAACGCGTTCGACTTGCCGGCCGGCACGCGGGTCGCGACATAGACATCGGCATCGACCGGGAACGGGTGGTCGAGGAAGACCGTGACGCCGCTTTCGGTATTGGGCGCCACCATGGTCCAGCCCGAGAAATTGCCGGTCTTGGCGTCGCTGCCGGAATTGGGGAAACCTTCGAACGGCTTGCCCGGCGCCTGCACCATCATGGCGTATTCGATCGGCTGGGCGTCAGGATGGTTGGTCTTGACCGTCGCGAAAAGCTGGCGCGCATCGGCCGGGCAGCCGCCGGGGATATGCGCGACCGCGACGTGATTCTCGACGGGATGAAGCTGGAACACGCCGTGATCGTTGATCGGCGTGAGCAGGTCGTAATCGACCACCTTCTCGACCGGGCTCACGAGCTTCGCCGCCCGGCGCACCGCAACCGGCACGGGCCGGCGCTCGAGATGGAGGCCAGCACCCGCAACTGCCGGATCCGCCTTCTGCCGCGCCGAGCGCGTGCGGCGCAAACCCGGCAGGCCCGACCAGACCTTGAGGGCGAGGGTGCGCTGCACCACGGCATTGTCGTTGACCTTGAGCCAACATTCCTTGACCAGCCGCTGATCGGTGAGCGACAGGCTGGGCGCCGATTTGGGCCCGCCTTCCCAGCGCACCGACAAGAGCACCGAACGGCGCGACCCGGTCACGGCATGCGAGAGATCGAGCCGGACCCAGCCGGGCTTCAGCCCGCCGGATTTGAGCGACCAGGCACCGAGCTGCTGGCCATCCTCGAGCGCCTGGAGCGTGACATGCAGACGGCCGGTCTCGCCCGCGCCGGCGCTGTGGACATGGAGCTCGAGGGCGGCCAGGCCGAGCGACGGCACCGGCAGGATCTGCTCGACCTGGAACCGGTCCTTTCCCTGCGGATAGATCGCGATATGGCTGGGTTCGGCCGCATAGAGCAGTTGCTCCTCCGGCAGATGCACCTGGGCGATATAGTCGGAGAGCTGGGAGAAGGTGATCTGCGCCTCCTCATGGATCGCGCGCAGCGCCACCAGCTCCTTCTGCAGCTGGACGATGCGGCGCGCATCGGCCGCCTGGCTCTCGACCAGCCGCTCGCACAGGCCGGCGAAGAAGCGGCCCTGATCCTTGTCCCAGTCGCGAATCTGGATGCGGTTGCCGAAGGACGGCCTACCGTCGGGCGCCACCTGGCGCCACCAATCCTCGAGGCGGGCAAGCTCCTGATCGGCGGCGTCCGACATCGAGACGAGCGCCATGCAGGCATTGGGCGCATAGGGCAGCTGAGCCGCAGGGGCCGACACCGTCTCGCGCAGCCGCTTCAGCCGGCCGCGCTGGCTGTCGCCGATGCTGAAGGTGAAGATCTCGAGATGCCGGGGCGGCTCCAGCCCGCGCCAATGTACAGCGTCGGCCTCGCCGGTAATGATCTTGGGCAGGGGCGCCATCAGGGCCGAAAGGCTTGGTGCCGATACCTCGAGATACATGATGCCCCTAACCCTCCTGTTCCGCCCGCTTTGCGGGATCGCGCTTTGCGCTCTTCAGAAATCACGAGCACCATAAATATTATGCCCTTACCGAGCAATGAACATCGACTTGCCGGTGAATTCAAAACAACGATTACTTGTGTAGAGCATTTGCTCTATTTAGACGCATGATGCGTATTATGCGAATTTGATCTGAATCAATTTTCCCACCAAATTTTATCGACCGGCTGCCAACTCCCCCTTGAACGCCACCGCCCTGTCTGAAGACGGCCTCTGAAAGGCCGGATTGTCATAAAAACGCAATACTGCCTATTTAGGTATCGGCGCGGCTCGACTATGGCGAATTCGGCTCCTTTGCGCGAGTACTCGACTTGGCGCAAAACGGCGAGCGACCGCCAAGAATCCGCTTGTTTCAAAGCCCTACGACACCAAGCCCCGGCCCGGGAACAACTCTGCAGCGGTCGCGGAACGGCCGGTCATTACTAGGTTCAATGTTCGGTGTCATCAACCAACGGGCGTACAATTCAGGAAGTTTCATTGATTTTAAGATGCTGCACTTCACCGCCTATGATAGAACTTAGGACATCGATTGCGGGGCTGCTTTGGGGTTCTGGGCCTGCAATCTTCGTTTCGACCATTCTCAAATGGGGGAGAAGATCGTGACGCGCTATGATCAAGTGCTGTCCGCTATCGACAAGCTTTACGAAGCTGCGACCCACCCTGATTTCTGGGGCGGTGCGATCCAGGCGGTGACCGAGGTCGCCGGCGCCCATCACGCGGTCTGCTTCATTCAAGACATCAAGCGTGATCTTTTGGCCTTCGGCGTCACGACCAACGTCGATACCGACCATTGCCGCCGCTATGAGGAGGTTCATGCCGGCGAGTTCCGCCAGCTGGCCCAGCGCAGCGCGCGCCCCGACGGCATCTATCTCTCCTCGGAAGCCTTCATCCGGCGCGATGATCTGGTGCGCACACCCATCTATAACGAGCTGCTGCGGCCGATGGGCATACATTACAGCATGGGCATCACACAGACGCTGGGCAATCGGACCATGGGCTTTGCCCAGCTATCGCGCCCGGAACGAGCTGGCGATTTCGATGCCGAGGATATGCAGGCGATCGAGTGGCTGCTGCCCCATCTCAACCGCGCGCTGCAGCTGCATCTGAAACTGTCGGCCGAAAGTGTGCGGACCGGCGCCATCAGCGAAGCGATCGATCGCCTGGCGACCGGCATCATCCTTGTCGATGAGCAGGGACAGGTCGTCCAGCACAATCGCCGAGCCAGCGAGATCATCGCCGAGAATGACGGCTTCGGCCTTGGCCCGAACGGGCCGGTCGCCGCCGCCGCGGTCGAGACGACGCGGCTCCGCCAGCTGATCGGCGATGCCGTGGTCAAGACCGGCGGCACCGGCAGCGGTTCGGGCGGCTATATGTCGATCACCCGGCCCTCGATGCTTCGGTCCTATTCGGTACTCGTGTCGCCGCTCAGGGTGCAGCCCTTCTGGCAGCACAGCGGCCGGGTGCCCTGCGCCGCCCTCTTCATCAACGATCCGGAAAACGGGGAAAAGACGGATACCGAAGCGCTGCAACGCTTGTTCCGCCTGACCCCGCGCGAGGCCGAGGTCGCGATCACCGTGTCGCGCGGCGGCGGCCTTCAGGCCTCGGCCGACGAGCTGGGCGTCAGCCTGACCACCGTGCGCACCCATCTGCAGCGCGTCTTCGAGAAGACCGACACGCGGCGCCAATCGGATCTCGTCCGGCTGATCGGCACCAGCCTCGGCCAGATCCGGATGGATTGACGCCTAAAGCGGCTGGAAACCTAGTGCCGCGCGGAAGCGGTTCTTAAGATAGACGCCGTCGCGCGGCGGCAGGACGCGCGGCGGATTCTCGGCCCGGATCTCGATGATCGCGCATACTGGGCCGGCGCGATCGTCGATGAGCGTGCGAATGGCGCGCACGCCGTCGAGTTCTGCCGTGCGCAGGATATGGGCAAAGCCGCAGGCCTTCGCCACCTCCTCGAGCCGGACAGAAAAGGCCGTATGGCTCTCCTGCATGCCGGTCTCGCCATAGCGGCCATTGTCGAGCACTGCAATCGCGAGGTTCGCCGGCCGATGCACGCCGATCGTGGCAAGGGCACCCATGCCCATCAGGAGCTCGCCATCGCCGGTCACGACCAGCACGCGCCGCTCGGGCTGCGCCAGGGCCAGGCCGAGGCCGACGGTGGCCGCACTCCCCATCGCGGCCCAGAGATAGAAATTCCGCGCGTCATCGCCGGCCGCCATGACATCGTAGCTGGGCGAGCCCAGGCCGCTCACGACCAGGAGATCGGCCGGACGATCGGCCAGAAGGGCGGCAACCGCGTCACGCCGATCGAGACCGCTCACTTCACCCACTCCTTCTTGCCGATAAGGCGCTGGCCCAGCAGCACCGCCATGCCGCCATCGCCGTTGAACGCCATCTCGGCGGCCCCCGCCACCAGCGGCCCGACCTCGGCCGGATCGTCCGCCCGCCAGGTGCGGATGCCCATCAGCTTCAGCGCCGCCTCCGTGGCATCTCCCATCGGGTTCTGCCACGGGTTGAACTCGTGCCAATCGCCGCGCATGGTCACCAGCATCAAGAGCGGAAACCGGCAGCACGCCTGAAGCGCCAGCGTGTTGAGGCAATTGCCGACGCCGCTCGACTGCATCAGGAGGACGCCGCGCTCGCCGCCGAGCCAGGCGCCGAAGAGATATCCCACCCCCTCCTCCTCGGTCGTCAGCACCGTCGCCACCATGTCGGGATCGTGCCGGGCCGCGCGAATCACGGCGGCATGGCCGGCATCGGGGACGTAAGCCACATGCCGGACCCGGTTCGCCTTGAGGATCTCGAAGATGGCCGCAGGCCAGCCCTCGATCCCGGTTTCGCTCGCCGCCTGATCCATGCCTGGCCATCCCAACAGAAAGGCTAATATGTTCGGATCATAGGATGGTTCGGCCGATCGACAAGGAGAGAGCCGTGATGGGTGATATGCCGTTCGATCCGGCGCGGCACGGGCTGGCGCCGACCCGCTGGTTCGAGGATTTCGCCGTGGGCGAACCTTTCCCGCTGCCCAGCCGCACCGTGACCGAAGCCCATTTCGCGGCTTTCCAGCTGCTGTCCGGCGACAATCATCCGATCCATTACGATGTCGAATTCTGCCGCGCCCGCGGCCTCAAGGGCATGCTCGCCCACGGGCTGCAGGTGCTGTGCTTCACCGCCGCCGGTGCCGGGCTGTTCCCGCATCAGGTCGATCAGTCACTGGTGGCATTCCTCGAGCAATCGGCATCCTTCCGCAAGCCGGTCTATCCCGGCGACACGCTCTATCCGCTGCTCACGGTGTCGGCCCTCAAACTGCAGAACACGACCGGCGTGCTGACCATGCGCGCCACTATCTACAATCAGGCGCGCGAGCTCGTGCTGGAGGGCGAGCAGAAATACCTCCTACGCAAGCGCCCGATCGAGCCAGGCGAGTAGGTCGCGCGTGACCTCGTCGCGGTTGGTCTCGTTGAAGAGCTCGTGACGTGCACCCGGATAGAAGCAGTGCATGACCTGGGTCAGTCCTGCGGCACGATAGGCCGAGAGCAGTTGCTCAAGTCCCTTGGTATTGGCGCTGACCGGATCCTGGCCGCCGGCGATGACATAGATCGGTAAATGTTTTGGGATCAGCACCTGGAGCGAGGGCTGGGCAATCGCCTCGAGCCCGCCCAAGAGGTCGAGCCAGAGCTGCGTCGAGGCCGGCCCGCCACAGAACGGGTCGGCGATATAGCGATCGACCTCGACGGCGTCGCGCGACAGCCAGTCGAACGGCGTGCGCGCCGGCTCGAACTGTTTGTTGAAGGCGCCGAATCCCATGGCATCGAGAAGCTTGCTCGAACGACGCGCGCCGAGCCGCAACCGCTCGATCCGGGCGATCAACCGGCCGAGCATCAGGATCGGCGGCGGCTTGCCGTTCGACGCCGACAGCACGGCACCGGCGAGCGCCTCGCCATGCTCGGCAATGAAATGCTGCGCCATGAAGGAGCCCATGGAATGGCCGATGAGAATGATCGGCCGGCCCGGATGCAGGCCCGCGATATGGCGGTTGATCTGCCACAGATCCTCGAGGCAGCGGCGCCAGCCATCCCGCTCGGCGAAGAATCCCAACGCGTCCGGCGCGCCGGCGGTCCGGCCATGGCCGCGATGATCATTCGCGTGGACGGCCCAGCCTTCCGCCGTCAGCGCCTCGGCCAGCCGGGCGTAACGACCGCCATGCTCGCTCAAGCCATGCGCGATCTGAACCACGCCGCGCGGTTCTCGCGCCGGCAACCAATGATGAAGGAACAACCGGACCCCATCCGCCGCCGTCAAGATGCTCGTCGATGCCTGCAATTTCCGTTCATCCCCGTTGCAATGACCTCGCCACAATTTTCAGAGTCCGTAAGGACGCGATCGTGTTTCTATCCGCTCGAATCCTGCGCTCGTCTTGAAGCGGCCCGGATTTTCCGAGCTTTTCGGGCTTTATTTACCTGGCCATCCCAGGTTTCGATAAAATTTTATCGGATCGAATCCCGGAGTAACGAAGTTTTGATGCATCGGATATTATGCTCGAATCGTAGGGACACTGGTGCGCTTGAGGCCTCGGAACCTTGCGAGAAGCAGAGATTGAACCAGATTTCGCTGCCTAGCTATGGCGCTTGGACGAATCACCGGATTCCGAAGGATCGGTCCGGCTGGCATCCGCTATGCCGTCAGTTCCTCGATTATTGGTATGGGATCGCCCCCAAGGACCAGCTGCCGGGCCGGCAGCATGTCGCACCGACCGATCTCGCAGCACTGCTGCCCCGGCTCTGGATGCTGGATGTGCACCGCAATCCGCTGCGCTTTCGCTATCGGCTGGTCGGTACGGCCGAGGTTCGTACGCTTGGCCGCGAGGTCACCGGCCTGTGGCTCGACGAGGTCCATCCGGAGATGCAGACCGATCCGACCCTCTATGACCGGTATCGGTTCATGGTCGAGACGAAGGCACCGACCTGGCGCCGCGGCCCGGTCAATTGGAACCATGATTCCGAGCATCATATCGTCGAGAATTGCATGGTGCCGCTGGCCGCCGATGGCAGTACCGTCGACATCATCTTCGCCATCTCGGTGCTGTTCTACGCCGACGGGCAGCCGGTGAGTTTCTGATCTCTATTCCGAGTGGCCGCAGCCCGGGCAATTCGGGTCGCGCGGGATGCGGACGCGGTAGAAGCTGGTCCTGAGCGCGTCATAGATCAGCAGGCTGCCGCTGAGGCTCTCGCCCAGCGCCAGGATCTCCTTGACCACCTCCGCCGCCTGCAGCGTGCCCATGACGCCGGCGACCGCCCCCAAGATGCCAGCCTCCTCGCAGCGCGGCACGGATCCCGCCGGCGGTGGTTCGGGAAACAGGCAGCGATAGCAGGGATGCTCCGGCCCGGCATGCGGCTTGAAGGTCGAGAGCTGTCCTTCGAAGCGCAAGAGTGCTCCGGAAATCAGCGTCTTGCCGGCGCGCACGCAGGCGTCGTTGACGAGATAGCGGGTCGCGAAATTATCCGACCCGTCGGCGATGACGTCGTAAGGAGCGATCAGACGCTCGACATTCTCGGCCGTGAGCCGCTCCGGATGCAGCTCGAGCCGGATCGCGGGATCGAGCGCCTCGAGCGTGCGGGCGGCACTATCGACCTTGAGATTGCCGACCTCCGCCGTCGCATGAATCACTTGACGCTGCAGGTTGGACAGCTCGACCCGGTCGTCATCGACGATGCCGAGCGTGCCGACCCCGGCAGCCGCCAGATAGAGCAGCAAGGGAGCGCCCAACCCGCCGGCGCCCACGACCAGAACCCTGGCCGCGAGCAGCCTTTCCTGCCCCTCCTCGCCGATCTCGTCGAGGATCAGGTGGCGGGCATAGCGGTGAAACTGCGCGTCGCTGAGCTCGACCACTACATGCCTTCGAACAAGGCCGTCGAGAGATAGCGCTCGGCGAAGCTGGGCACGATGGCCACGATGAGCTTGCCTTCCATCTCGGGCCGGCTGCCGATCTCGATCGCGGCCGCCAACGCCGCACCCGAGGAAATGCCGACCGGCAGCCCTTCGACCCGCGCCGCCTCGCGCGCCAGCTTGAAGGCGCGGTCGTTCGAGATGCGCACGACCTCGTCGATCTCCTTGGTGTCGAGATTGCCCGGCACGAATCCGGCACCGATGCCCTGGATCTTGTGCGGGCCGGGTGTGCCGCCCGACAGGACCGGGCTGTCCTCGGGCTCGACCGCGACCATCTTGAAGCCGGGGCGGCGCGGCCGGATCACATGGGCGATACCCGTGAGCGTGCCGCCCGTGCCGACGCCGGAGATGACGACATCGACCTTGCCCGCGGTATCGTTCCAGATCTCCTCGGCCGTGGTCGCCCGGTGGATCGCCGGATTGGCCGGATTCTCGAATTGCTGAAGCATGATCGAGCCCGGAACGGATTTCAGCAGCTCCTCCGCGCGGGCGATCGCCGCCTTCATGCCGCCGGCCGGCGGCGTCAGCTCGAGCTCGGCGCCCAAAAGCTTCAGCATCTTGCGGCGCTCGACCGACATGCTTTCCGGCATGGTCAGGATCAGCCGATAGCCCTTGGCGGCACAGACGAATGCCAACGCGATACCGGTATTGCCGGAGGTCGGCTCGATGATGACGGCCCCGGGCTTGATCCTGCCATCGCGCTCGGCGGCCTCGATCATGGCGCGGCCGATACGGTCCTTCACCGACGAGAGCGGATTGAAGAACTCGCACTTGGCGACGATGTCGGCCTTGATGCCGTATTGCTGCGTGAGCCGCGGCAGCCGGATCAGCGGCGTGGCGCCGATCGTGTCCAGGATGCTGTCATAGATCTTGCCCCGGAACTCCGGCGCCTTGATTTCGTCCGCCATCTCCCGCTCCTTTTGAGTTTCTACGATACTGATCCGTACTTTACATGGAATGCCGACGCCAGCGCCGCCTTTATGGACTACGTCCGCCGCGTACCAAGCATGGCTGACCTATCCCGCGGCCGTGCGCGGCCCCGTACCGGTCGAGCCATAGCCGCCGGCACCGCGCGCGCTCGCTTCGCTGAAATGCTCGACCAGCGCAAGGCGCGGCCGGACCACGCGGGTAAAGACCAACTGTGCGATCCGCTCGCCAGGCCCGATCTCGATCGGCGCCGAGCCTGGCGGATTGCGGTTCCAGGCCGAGACGAAGAGCTCGCCCTGATAGTCGGCATCGACGACACCGACGCCATTGCCCAGCACCAGCCCGCGTTTATGCCCCATGCCGGAGCGCGGATAGACCAGAGCCGCCCAATCGCCGTCACCGATCGAGAGCGCGAAACCGGCCGGGACCAGCACGGCCGGTGCCTGCGCCCCAAGCAGGAGCGGCTCCTTGAGGCAGGCATGAAGATCGAGCCCCGCCGCGAGATCCGAGCCCCAATGCGGAAAACCCCAATCGGCGAGGCGCGGATCGATCAGCTTGAGCTCGACCGCCGGAACGGCCTCGTTCATCGGGCAAAACTCTCGGCGATGCGGTCGGCCAGCCGCTCGGCGAGCTCCCGCTTCGGCATCTGCGGCCAATCATCGACGCCGCCGCGCGTGACGAGATGGGCCGTGTTGAGATCGCCACCGAAGGTGCCGGTCCCGGGCGCCACATCATTGGCGACGATCCAGTCGCAGCCCTTGCGGGCAAGCTTGGCCTGGGCATGCTCGACCACCGCTTCGGTCTCGGCCGCGAAGCCAATGACCAGGCGCGGACGGCGCGGCCCGGCCTGGGACAGCGTCGCTAGGATATCGGGATTCTCGACCAGGCGAAGCACCGGCGGGGCGCCGCCTTCCTTCTTGAGCTTGTTGGCAGCCGGCGCCTCGGCACGCCAATCGGCAACCGCGGCAGCGCAGACGGCGATATCGACGGGCAGCGCCGCCTCGCACGCCGCCAGCATCTCGCGCGCCGTCTCGATCCGGACCAGCTTGACGCCGGCCGGTACCGGCTCGTAGCTTGGACCCGAGACGAGCGTCACCGCGGCGCCGCGGGCGGCGAGTGCGGCCGCAATGGCATGGCCCTGCTTGCCCGAGGAGCGATTGCCGAGATAGCGCACGGGATCGAGCGGCTCGAAGGTTGGCCCGCTGGTGACGAGCGCCGTCTTGCCGGCGAGCGAGCCGCCTTCGCGAAAGAACGCCTCGACTGCGGCGACGATCTCCAGCGGCTCCGCCATGCGGCCGGCACCGACCTCGCCGCAGGCGAGATCGCCGCCATTGGGTCCGATACGCCGGATGCCGCGAGCTTCCAAAAGCGCCATATTGGCCTGGGTCGCCGCATGCGCCCACATCATCATGTTCATGGCCGGCGCCACCAGCACCGGCTTGTCGGTGGCCAGCAACGTCGTAGCGGCAAGATCGTCGGCCATCCCGGCCGCCATGCGGGCCATGAGATCGGCCGTCGCCGGCGCCACGATCAGCAGGTCGGCCTCGCGCGACAGCCGGATATGGCCCATCTCGCTCTCGTCGGTCAGCGACCAGAGATCGGTATAGACCTTGTCTTCGGTCAGGCTTGCGACTGAAAGCGGCGTCGCGAATTCCTGGGCCGCCTTGGTCATGACCGCGCGCACGGATGCCCCCCGCTCCTTCAGCCGGCGGATGAGGTCGAGCGACTTATAGGCGGCAATGCCACCGGCGATGATCAGGAGGAGCCGGCGGCCCTCGAGTGTCTGTTCCATGCGGTTAACATAAGCACTTTTGTGCATCACCTGTAGGGGGATTGCCGACGCGCCGCAGGTATGTTATTTACATCGTAAATTTACGGTGTACGTGACATGCCGAAACCTTTGACCCCCGATGCCGTCGACGCTTTCCGCGCCCGCCTATGCGCCGTGGCGGAACGCCGCTTCGCCGAGCGCGGCGTCGATGGCGTCACGATACGCCAGCTCGCCGAGGAGCTCGGCTGCAGCCCGATGACGCCCTATCGCTATTTCCGCGACAAGGACGAGATCCTGGCGGCTACGCGCGCCGCCGCCTTCGATCGTTTCGCTGCCGAATTGGAAGCGGCGGCCCGCCACCCAGGCCATCTCGTCGAGCGCGCCGAGGCGGTCGGCAACGCCTATATCGCCTTCGCCTTCCGTGAACCCAACGCCTATCGGCTGATGTTCGACCTGGCCCAGCCGAACGAGTCCGAATATCCGGAGCTGGTGCGCGCCGGCAACCGCGCGCGCCGGACCATGACCGCCCATCTCGAGGCCATGGCGGCAGCTGGGCTGATCAAGGGCGATCCGCAGCTGATCGGCCATCTCTTTTGGGCGGCGAAGCATGGCGCCGTCGCCTTGCAGCTGGCCGGCAAGCTCGACGGCCCGGTCGATTTTCGAATCATCCACGACACGCTGATGCGGCTCCTGGAAGCCGGCATCCGGGCCGAGAACGCGAGCGAGAGGAGGGAAGTCCGATGAGTGAGGCGACCAACCGTTACCTGCAGGGCAATTACGCGCCGATCGGGATCGAGCAGGATTTGGCCGATCTGCCGGTCACCGGCGACATGCCGAGCGAGCTTGCCGGCACGCTCTATCGCAACGGGCCGAACCCCCAATTCTCGCCGAAGGAAGCGAATTATCATTGGTTCACCGGCGACGGCATGCTGCACGGCTTCACGCTCGATAATGGCCGCGTTTCCTATCGGAACCGCTGGGTGCGCACGCCGAAATGGCAGCTCGAGCGGGAGGCCGGCCGGGCACTCTTCGGCGGCTTCGATCCACGCCAGGCGGAGCCTATCGCGATGGGCAAGGATGGCGGTGTCGCCAACACCAATATCGTCTGGCATGCCGGACGGCTGCTGGCGCTCGAAGAGGCGCATCCGCCGACCCGGATCGATCCCGTGAGCCTCGAAACGCTGGGCTATCTCGATCTCGGCGGCAGCCCCTTCACGGCCCATCCCAAGATCGATCCGCTCACCGGCGAGATGCTGTTCTTCGGCTACGGCGCCACCGGCCCGCTGTCGGACGGCATGGTTTATGGCGTGCTCGATCGCGACGGCAAGCTCACCCGCTTCGACCGGTTCAAGGCGCCCTTCGCCAGCATGGTCCATGACTTCATCGCGACCGAGCATTACGTGCTGTTCCCGATTCTGCCGCTCACCGGCAGCTTGCCGCGCGCGATGCAAGGCGGTCCGGCCTACGCCTGGGAGCCGGACAAGGGCTCCTGGGTCGGCATCCTCGAGCGCGGCCAGCCGATCGAGACGATCCGCTGGTTCCAGGGCGATCCGTCCTACGTGTTCCATCCGATGAATGCCTGGGAAGCGGACGGCAAGATCTTCGCCGATGTCATGGAGTACCCGACGCCGCCGCTCTTCCCGCGTGCCGACGGCTCTGCCCTGCCGCGGGAATCGAGCGTGGCGCGGCTCTGCCGCTGGAGCTTCGACCTCGCCGACGCCACCGACCGCTACAGCAGCCTGGCAATCGACGATATGGCCGGCGAGTTCCCGCGCTTCGACGAGCGCCAGGCCGGCCTCGCTTACCGGCACGGCTATTTCGCCGGCCGCAGCAGCCCGCGTTCGATCAGCGAGTTCGACACGATCGCGCATTTCGATACGCGCACCGGCCGCCGCACCGATTATCGGCTGCCCGCGGGCGACGCCGCCTCGGAGCCGATCTTCGTGCCGCGCTCGGAGACGGCCGAGGAAGGCGATGGCTGGCTGCTGGCCGTGATCTGGCGTGCCGCCGAAGGACACAGTGATCTCGTGGTGCTCGATGCGCAGAATGTGGCCGACGGGCCGATCGCGACGGCCCATTTGCCACACCGCGTGCCCTTCGGCTTCCACGGCAATTGGAGGCCGGCGGTTTAGCGCCGCTCGACCGCCAGCCTGAGGCCGAAGCCGAGGAGAACCGCTCCGGTCAGCCGGTCGAGCGACCGGATGACCGCCGGGCGGCGGAGGAAACGCGCAAGCGGCCGGGTCGCCCCGATGAGGAGCGCGAACCAAAGGGCGCCTTCCAAGGCGTGAATCGCGTTCAGCAACAGAATGAAGGGTGTCACGCTGACCCCGGCCGGCACGAATTGCGGCAGGAAGGTCACGTAGAACACGCCCACCTTGGGATTGAGCAGGTTGCAGAAGAGGCCGCGCAAATACCAACCACGGCCGCCGGCCGGGTTTTCCAACCCTGCCGCGATATCCTGGCGAGGCCGCAGCAACATGCCGATGCCGAGCCAGCAGAGATAGGCCGCCCCTGCCCAGCGCAGGATGGTGTAGGCCAGCTCCGAGGCGGCGAGCAGCGCACCGAGACCGAAGGCGACGATGCAGGCCCAGACGACCGTCCCGGAAATGATGCCGGCGCCGGCGAGTGCTGCGCGCCGCGGCCCCTCGACCGCGGCGGTGCGCAGCACGAGGGCCGTATCGAGCCCCGGCGTCACCGTCAGCAGCCCGGCGGCGAGCGTGTAGGCGACGAGCGCAGCGAGGATGGACATCGCCCGCTCAGCGCGTCTTGCCGGCGGCCGGGGCGATGGCCGAGGCGGTGACCGGCTCGTGCAGATGCTTGCCGAAGAATTCGAGCACGATCGGCAGCGCCTGCGCCCAGGTGCCCCAATCGTGGCCGCCGGGGATCATGCGAGCCTCGAACGGAATGTGAGCTGCCTCGAGATGCTGCGCCATGACGCGTTGATCGTTGTCGAGATGAAACTCGTCATGATCGCCGCAGATCATCAGCACGGCCGGGCGCAGCGCCGTACCTGGCAGACGGTCGACCGCTTCCGCCGGGCTTTCGGCGACGAAGCGCTTGGGATCGAAGGGCGCGCCGAAAGCGCCTTGGAAGAGCTTGTCGAGATGCGCCAGATGCTCGGCATCGAAGGTGGCGTCGGGCTTCATCCAGGTCCAGAAGGCGCCGCTCAACGCCGCGACCGCGACATAGCGGTTGGGATGCGAGAAGGCGAAGTCGAACGCCCCGAACCCGCCCATCGAATAACCCGCAACGGCGCGGGCACTGCGCGCCGGCAGAGCCGGATAGTGCGCCTCGATCCAGTCGGGCAGGTCGCGCTCGAGCGCCGTGGCCATGGCCCCCATCCCGCTGCCGGGCGAGTCGACATACCAGGAATTCTCCGCATCCGGCATGACGATGATCATCTTGGGTATGCGGTGCTCCTCGATCAGCCGGTCCGCGACCGATTGCAGGTGCCCGCTATCGATCCAGTCGGCGGAACTGGCGAGGGCGCCGTGCAGCAGATAGACGACCGGCACGCGGATCGCCGGATCGAGATCGGCCGGCAGATAGATCGAATAGGTCACCGGATGGCCGAGCGCGCGGCTGACGAAGCTTTCCGATCGTTTGACCTCGCTCGCCCCGGCCAGCGCCTGGCCCGACAAGAAGAGAGCGCCGAGAGCGAAAACCGCCCCGCGCCAGGAATCGAGCCTCATTCGAGCGCCACCAAGGCGTCGCGGGACACCAGAAAATACGACACGCTCTCGCCCTCCCTTACCTTGCCCTTGAGCCGCAGCCAATCGCCCGCGATCGGTCCGGCGGGTCTGTTTATGGGGCCGCCTTCGGAGTCGGCCAGGATGAACCAGCGCACGGTACCATCGGTGCCGCGTTCCACGAAGAGCGGCGGAATGCCGCCGAACAGGCAAAGCGAGGCGCAAGCCTTGTGCACCTTGCCGTCGCCGGGGCTCATGGCACCCGCATAGCATTTGGTGTCGACCACCTCGCCGCTCATCTCGACCTCGTCCGACTCATGGGCGGCGGCAGGCGCGGGGAGCACGCCCTCCTGGCGCGCCGGCGGCTGATCGAGCTGCAGCACCGTGAGCGAGCCGCGCAGGATCGGATAGCCCCGAACCTCGACGAGTGCACCGTCGAGCCCATCCAGCCCTTCGGGCGCGCCATTCTTGCCTTCATCGACGAGCAGCACCGCACCGGTCGGGCCGCCCAGCACGATCGGATAAGGCCGCGCCACGAAGCGCCCGGCATAGGCCACCTCGCCCTCCTCGCCCCAATGGCCGAAGGATCGTGCCGGTTGGGCGCGAAAGAGCAGGAGTGCCGCCGCAACATCGATCAGCAGCAAGGCCGCGACCGCCAGGATGAGGAAACCGCGCAGCCCCGGAGGCAGCTTCAGATATCCGACATAGAAAGGCGCCATCGCTCAGGCCCCCACCGGAACCGGCTCGACCCGGGTACCGGGCGGCAAGGGCGTCGGATCGACCAGCACGATGCCGGCCTCGACGCGCAGGCGGTATGTCGCGATCTTGTCGGTGAAGGGCGGCGGCGCGCAGCCATCCTCGGGCCGGAACTGGAAACCGTGCCAGGGGCAGGTGATGCAGCCATCGATGATGCGGCCTTCGCCGAGCGGGCCGTTCTGATGCGCACAGACATTGACCACGGCCGAAAGCCGGCCCTCGTGGCGGAAAATCGCGATCCGCTCGCCTTTCTCGGGCGTCACGATGCGCGCCTGGCCTTCCGGGATGTCGGCGGCGGTGCCGGCCCGGAGCCATCCGGCCAATCCCGGCTCGGCGATGCGCTGATCCCGCATCCGTTCGCGCGCGGCAGCCAGGAGATGGAGAAACCCCACGAGTGCCGCCGCTTCGCCCAGCAGCAGCGGCAGCAGCACCGTCCGGTCGCTCTGCATGGCGCCCAAGGCCACATGCATGATCAGCAGCGCATAGGCCGGATAGACCAGCATATGGATCGCTTTCCAGACCGGCGGCCCGAGCAGCGCCAGCCAGAAATCATGGCTGGTCGCCGCCATCACGAAGAGGACGGCAAGCGCCGCGATACCGAGCGCCTCGAACGGAAAGCGGATGAAGCTCAGGTAATGCCAGTTGCTGAACAGCACCGAGACGAGCGGGTCGAGCTTGCCCTGGCCGTGATACCAGTCGAGCACGAGATAGGCGTGGGTCAGAGCCACGCAGAAGGTCAGCACGCCGAAATGCCGGCGGTTATAGAGCAGCGGCAGGAAGCGCCGGTCGAGCCGCGCCAGCGGCCCGATCGAGAGGATGATGGTGACCATCAGGAAGGCCGCACCGCCCGCGGCGCGGATACGCTGGATTTCCCAGGTGACGGGCGGATCGGCCGGAAACAGCAGCGGCGCCAGGGCAAGATATGTGGCCACATAGAGCGCCAAGCCGCCCGCGAGCAGGGCGTCATAGGCCAGCTTGTGCCGGTTCCATTGGACCGCCCGAAAGCCGACGCTCATCGCGCACTCGACTCGATTTCGGGCGATGGCGGCGGCCGCAGCAGCAAGGCCATGGCGAAGCCCAGCGCCACCAGCACTGGCAGGACGACCCAGATGCGCCGATGCCAGCGCCGATGCGCCCGCCTCATCGCGGACCCTCGATGCCGCGCAGCAGGATATAAGGCCAGAGCCCGGCCGCCGCGGGCAGGATGAGCAGCCGAGCGCCGATCGTCACGGGACCGGGATGCGCCATGACGCGGCCGATGCCGGCCGTGACGAACCAGAGCGCCAGCACCAGCCCGATCGCGAGATAGAGCTCGATGCCGTCAACAATCAGCGTCGCTGCCTGCATCGCCGGCTCCCTCGGAGGTGCCTCTCGACAGTAGCGCGTTTCATCGGGCGGGCAAACCACCGGTCCGGCGTTCGCTCGCCTGCGCTTCGCGCCCTGGCCCGCGCGGGGTGGAAGCGCGAGCCCAAGGGGTCGATTTGTACCACGCAACGAGCTCGGCCACAGCGAATGTCGCCGCGAACATGACGGCGTTGACGAGGATCTGCGACCAGAAACCGTCGCCGAGCACGTCGAAAGCGAGCGCTCCCAGATAAGCGAACACGATGCCCGACAGGAAGATCGAGAGCGATTGCCGGCCGCAGCGCGTGATCGGCATCGAGATCGGGCTTTCGAGCCAATGCAGCCGCCCGCGCAGCAGATATACCGCGACATAGGCCAGTGCGATGAAATGCAGATATTGCAGCGGATCGACCATGGTCTTGTCGGCATGGGCGAGGATCCACGCCTCGATCACGTCGAAGCCCGGCACGGTCTGGAAGATCGCAGGCACGCTCATGGCGAGACCGAAAACAAGAACGCCGGCCGCCGCCCAGAAGATCCGCCGATCGGCCGGCGGCGGGCGCACCCATTTGCTGCTGAGCGCGAAGCCGGAAAAGAACAGAAGCTGCCAGCAGAACGGGTCGAAGAACCAGCCGCGCGGCTCCGACGGCTCGTTCGGCAGGTTCCAGCCGAAATGATTGGCGAGGCCCCAGAGCAGGACCGACAGCACCGGCACGCACCAGGGATGCAGCTTCGATAGCGGCATCGCGATCGGCACCATCGCCAGCACCGCGATATAGACCGGCAGAATGTCGAGATAGTGCGGCACATAGCTGAGTGTCGCGATGCCGAGCAGCGCCGGCTGCGGCGAGCCGAAGAGGTAATCGAGCGCGAAGATCGTCACATAGCTGCCATCCTCGGTCGGGCCGAGCACCATGTCGGCGGTGACGGCGAGGGCCGCAATCAGCACGACGATGACGAGCTGGGCGATATAGAGCTGCCAGATGCGCAGCAGGATGCGCGCCGTGCCGAGCGGCCAGCCATGCCGGCGATAGACGCCGCCGAATGCCAAGCCCACGGCATAGCCCGACACGAACACGAACATGTTGGCCGCGTCGCTGAAGCCGAAGCGCGCGGGGATCCAGTCGCTGAGCCAATCGCCGCGCGTGTGGCTTACCAGGATGATAAAGAGCGACAGCCCCCGGAAGAAATCCAGGCGCGGGTCGCGGATTTTAGGCGGGGCGGCAGCCGACATCTTGCCTCCGAAGCGCGGCAGGATCTTAGCCGCCCTTCCGAATGCGCTCCATGGAGGATTTTCGCTGTGCGGACTTGCCGCGCAGGCATGTAACTTTTTCAGCTGTCGCGCGACGGGCTGCCTCGAGGATCAGCCGCGGCCGGCGCGCATGTAGCGGCGCTCGGGCCGGTAGGTCCACCAGATCCTGAAGGTGGAAAGGAGTCGTTCGAACCGTCGCCTGACCCGTGCCATTACCGCCGCCCTGCTCGCGCCCTTTGCCCGCCCCCGAATCGATCTTTGGGGATGCTGAGACAACGGATGAGAAGCTATCTCTAATCCACGGCGGAATCAGGATAATACCATGGCAACATTGTGGCGGCGGCGATCGGTGGCGACCGTGTCGGAATTGCCACAGATGGCTCCGACGCAACGCCCCCGCGAGACCAATGCGGGAATAGGTTGCCGCCGCTTGGTCAAGCGCGCGCAGCCTGATAGTGTCGCCGCTGCAGCGCGGGAGACGAGAGATGGCGAACCGACCGACAGCGTGGAGCGAGGCGGTAAAGGACTATCTGGCCGTCATGGGCGCGCGCGAAACGGCACCGATGCGGCATCTTCGCGAGAAGACCGCGCCGCTCGCCGAGGCCGGGATGCAGATCGGCCCGGATCAGGGCCAGTTCCTGGGCTTTCTGATCAAACTGACCGGGGCGCGCCGGGCGCTCGAGATCGGCACCTTCACGGGATATTCGGCACTGGCTGTGGCAAGCGCCTTGCCGGCGGACGGCACGCTCATCTGCTGCGATGTCAGCGAGCGCTGGACCTCGATCGGGCGCCCGCATTGGCGCGAGGCCGGCGTCGAGGGGAAGATCGATCTCCGATTGGCGCCGGCGACGGAGACGCTGTCGAAGCTCTTGGCCGAGGGTGCGGCGCATTCCTTCGATTTCGCCTTCATCGACGCCGACAAGACGAATTACGACGCTTATTACGAGGCGTGCCTCAAGCTGGTGCGGCCGGGCGGCCTCATTGCGATCGACAATGTGTTGTGGAGCGGTTCGGTCGCCGATCCCGCGAACACCAGCCCCGAAACGCTGGCGCTCAAGGCGCTCAATGCCAAGATCCAGAGCGATGAGCGCGTCGACATGGCCCTCGTCTCGCTCGGCGACGGGCTCACGCTCGCCCGGCCGCGCTGAGCGATGAACGTAACCGACACGGCGGACTACGTCTCCCACGCAGTCGAGGAGCCGAAGCCGCATCATGGCCCGTGGTGGGTCGCCTCGATCACCGCCCTCGGCATCGTCTTCGGCGATATCGGCACCTCGCCGCTCTACGCGCTCAAGATCGCGCTGGCCGCGACAGGGCATGACACGCCGACCCAGGTCGATGTGCTGGGCGTGGTCAGCCTGCTGGTCTGGGCGCTGACCATCGTAGTGGCGCTCAAATATGTCATCCTCGTGCTGCGTGCCGACAATGAGGGCGAGGGCGGCATCCTGGCGCTCTTGTCGCTGGTCGCGACGGCACCGCGCTATGTCTCGCGCAAGCTGCCCTTCCTCTTGCTGCTCGGCATCTGCGGCGCAGGCCTGCTCTATGGCGATGGCGTGATCACGCCCGCCGTCTCGGTCCTGTCGGCAATGGAAGGCCTCAAGGTCGCCGCGCCGAGCTTCGAGCACTGGGTCCTGCCGGTGACACTCGTCATCCTGATCGCGCTGTTCCTGGTGCAGCGCCGCGGCACGGCCGAGATCGGCCGCTGGTTCGGGCCGATCATGCTGGTCTGGTTCATCACCATCGGCGCCGCGGGGCTCTACGGCATCGCCCGCGAGCCGATGATCATCGAGGCGATCGACCCGCATCTCGGCATCGCCTACATGATCAACAACCCGACCGTCTCGTTCGGCGTGTTCGGCGCCGTGTTCCTGGCGCTCACCGGCGGCGAGGCGCTCTATGCCGATATGGGCCATGTCGGCGCGCCCTCGATCCGGCGCGCCTGGTTCGGGCTGGTTTTCCCGGCGCTGCTCTTGAACTATTTCGGCCAGGGCGCGCTGATGATCTCGCAGCCCGACGCGATCGACAACCCGTTCTACAAACTGGTGCCGGCTTGGTTCCTGATACCGATGATCGCGCTTGCCGCGGCGGCCACCGTGATCGCGAGCCAGGCGCTCATTTCCGGCGTCTTCTCGCTGACCCGCCAGGCGATCCAGATGCGCCTGTCGCCGCGCATGGTCGTGGTGCCGACCTCCAGCCGCGCCTATGGCCAGATTTATGTGTCGCTGGTGAATTGGGGGCTGATGGCGGCGACATTGGCCGTCGTCGTGATGTTCAAAACCTCGGACAATCTGGCGGCGGCCTACGGCATCGCGGTCTCGGGCACGATGCTGATCACAACGATCCTGCTCTATCGGATCATGCGCGACCAATGGCACTGGCCGGCCTATGTCGCGATCCCGGTCACGGTGCTCTTCGCCGCCATCGACGGTACGTTCTTCTCGGCGAATTGCCTCAAGATCGTCGAGGGCGGCTGGCTGCCGCTGGCGATCGGCGGCTTCATCGCCTTCACCATGATCTCGTGGCGCATCGGCAATATCGAGGTGCAGCAGCGGCTGGCCGAGAATTCCATCCCGTTCGAGGATTTCATCGGCCAGATCGACCATGTCCTGGTCGCCCGCCTGCCCGGCACCGGCGTCTTCGTCACCCGCATGGCGGAGACCGCGTCGCCCATGATCCTGCATCATGTCGAGACCAACCGCGTGCTCCATGAAGATGTCGTGCTCTTGACCGTCGTGCCGACCAAGCGCCCGCGCGTGCCGGCCTCGGAGCGTCTCGAGATCCAGGAGGTCGGCAACGGCTTCCACCGCGTCGTGATCCGGATCGGCTTCATGCAGCGACCCGACATCCCGACCGCGCTCCGCGGCTGCTCGCGCCTGGGGCTGAGCTTCGCCCAGGACAATCTGCATTATTACATCGCGCATGAGAGCCTGGTGCGGCGAGCGAAGGATTCAGCGCTTTGGGGCCCGGTCTGGTTCGCGTTCAACATCATGCACCGCATGGGCTTGCGCGCGTCCGACTATTTCAACCTGCCGCCCAAGATGGTGATGGAAGTAGGCTTCCGGCTCGAGATCTGAGAGATCCGGCTAAAGGTGCACGCCCTTGTCGAGCAGGATTGCCGTGTATTCCTGATAGGTCATGCCGAGCGCCTCGGCCCGGGCGAGACGGGCCAGCGCGATCTCGCGCGGTGGCGTTTTCCAGGCGGCCTGATGCGCCTTCTTCCAGCAGAAATGGACCCAGCTGATTCCAAGCGGCGGCTCTTCCAATGCCGGACCGCCATTGTGACCGATCTTGCCGTGGACCCCGGAACCATCCATGCCGCTGCCCCTTGCCGAAAGCCCATGAATCCATAATAATAGATTTATGTCCATAACTATGGATCGTGCGGCAGAGCGCCTCGCCGACCGGCTCCGGCTCGAACGGGAGCGGCGCGCTTGGACGCTGACGGATCTGGCCGAACGCGCCGGCGTCGCGCGCGCCACCATCAGCAAGATCGAGCGCTGCGAGGCGAGCCCGACCGCCATCGTGCTGTCGCGGCTCGCGGGCGCCTTCGATCTGACGCTCGCCGGATTGCTCGCGCGCGCCGAGGATGGCGCCGATCGTCTGTCGCGCGCGTCCGACCAGCCGCTTTGGCGCGATCCGGCCACGGGATATCTGCGCCGGCAGATCTTCGAGCGGGCCGATCACCCCCTCGAACTCGTCCGCGTCGAGCTGCCGCCTGGTGCGCGGGTGGGCTTCCCGGCCGCCTCATACCGACGCATCCGGCAGCTCGTCTGGGTCATATCCGGCCGGCTCGTGATCGAGGAGGCGGGCGAGCGCCGCCTGCTGGAAGCGGGCGATTGCCTTGCCTTTGGGCCGCCGGCCGACTCGGCCTTCATCAATGAGACGGACGCGCCCTGCACCTACCTGGTGATGGTGGCGCGTAGCTGAGGCTCAGGCGGGCGCGGCCTCGCTCGCCGGGAAATCGAGCTCGACCTTGGCGCCGTTCGGATCGAAGAAGAACATCTGCCAGAGACCACCGCCCGCCAGCTGCCTGAGATCATACTCGACGCCGCGCGCTTTCAGCCGCTCGACCGTGCCTTTGAGATCGGCGGCGGCGAAGGCCATATGGTCGAGCACGCCCGCGCGCTGCTCCGGCAGCGCGCGCCCACCCACGACATGAAGCACGGCACGGCCGCCGCAATAGAGCCACGCGCCGGGGAAATTGAAAGGCGGCCGCGGCCCGGCCTCGAGGCCGAGCAGATCGCCGTAGAAATCGACGGTGCGGTCGAGATCGTCGGTCAGGATCGTGAAATGTTCCATGCCGGTCGCGGCCATGTCTCAAACTCCTTATTGCGCGAAACTCGTTCCGTCGAGCCGGATGATGCCGTCGGGAAAGACGTGGAGTCCCGAAAGCCGGCGCGTCATGCCGAAGATCGAGCGGGCATGGTAGAGATAGACGATCGGCACGTCCCGCGCCAAGAGCTCGACCGCCTCGTCATATTTGGCCTTGCGCGCCGCGACATCGGCTGTCGCCCGCGCTGCCGCCAGGATCGCCATCAGTTGGTCGCTGCAATAATGCCCGTCATTGCCGGCGGCCCCGCAGGCCAAGAGCGGCGAGATATTGAGATCGGGATCGACCCGCCCGCTCCAGCCCACGATATCGGCCTCGAAATCGCCGCGCCGGGCGCGGTCGAGCAGCGTGATGAACTCGCTCGCCACCAGCTTCACCTCGATCCCGATCTCGGCCAGCATCGCCTGGATCATCTGCGCTTCCTGCTGCGCCAGCGGATCGCTCGGCACTAAAAGCTCGAAGCTCAGATGCGTGACGCCGGCCTCGGCGAGCTTGGCCTTGGCCGCCGCCGGGTCGGCCGCCGGCACCGGCAGCGCCTGGTCGTACCAGGGCGAGCTCGGCGCGAAAGGCTGGTTGCCGGCCTCGTACTTACCGTCGAAGGCGACCTCATTGAGAGCGCGGCGATCGATCGCGAGGCTGATCGCCTGGCGCACCAAAGGGTTCGACGCGATCGCCGGCAGCGCCTTCGAGCCGTTGGCGAGATTGAAGGTGAGGCCGGAATAGCTGAGGCTCGGCCCGTCCGCGAGCGCCAGATCCTTGTTGGCGCCGATCTCGGCCACGGCGGTCGGCGGCAGCCGGTCGACGAGATCGACCTGGCCCGCCTTGAGATTGGTCAACCGCACCGTGCCGTCCGGCATGGGCAGGAAGATGATGCGGTCGAAATGGAAATCGGCCGCATGCCAATAAGCGGGATCGCGCTCCAGCACGATCCGGTCCTGCGACACGCGCTCGGCGAAGCGATAAGGGCCGGCGCAGACCGGATGCTGACCGAACTGCTCGCCCTCCGCCTCCACTGCCTTCGGGCTCACCATCATGCCGGCGCGGTCGGTGAAGAGCGCCAGCAGCGGTACTGACGGTTCCTTGAGATGCAGCACCACCGTCAGCGGCCCGGTCACCTCGACCGTGTCGAGAGCGGCAAGCTCGCTGCGCCGGCGCGAGCCCGGCAGGGTGAGCTCGCGCTCAAGATTGAACTTCACCGCCGCCGCATCGAAGGGCGTGCCGTCCTGAAAATGCACGCCCGCGCGAAGCGCCAGCGTCAGCGACCTTCCATCCGCCGACCAGTCCCACTTGGTCGCCAGCATCGGCACGATGGCGCCTTCGGTATCGATATCGACCAGCTTGTCGCAGACGGATTGCAGCACATGCCGTCCGACGAAGCTCCAATTCACCGCGGGATCGAGCGTGTCGGGATCGTCCTGCAGCGCAATGCGGAGATCCGCACCCGAGGCCGATCCCGCCGCAAACAGCAAGGCTGTCAGCAGCAGCGACCGGATCATGGCCGGATGTAGCTCCAACCTTGCTCCTGCAATTCCATCAGGCGCACGACACCCGACGGCACCTCGGCCGCACCCGGCACCAGCACCACCTTCTTGCCCTCGTTCGATTCGACCGCAGCAATGGTGTTGTGGCAGGCCGACAGCACCAGACCGGGAACCTTGGTCCGCAGCGCAGCAAGCCGATCCTTCACCGGCGAGATATCGTCGCGCAGCATGGCGAGGCCGGGTCCATACGCCACGATCTCGACCGCGAACGTCTCGCCCTGTTTCGCATAGAAATCGGCGGCATTGCCGATATTGCCGAGCGCCAGATTCATCACGGCGGCATCGCCGGTATCGATTTGCACCGCCATGCGATGGGCCTTCGGCGCCGCGGACGAGGCCGCGATCGGCAGTGCTGCGAGGATTGCTAAAAGGAGGCCGAGAATGAGGCGGGGCATCGGACGCTCCGATCAGGAGAGGGAAGTGCGGAAGCTAGCGGGAATCCGCAAAGGTGCCAACGATTTGGGCTCGCCTCGGACGGAGAGAACCGTGGCATAGTTTCGCGCGAAGGAGAGCCCGATGCAGTCCTTGCCGGCCCAGACCGCGCTCATCGTCATCGACATCCAGCACGCGATCGACCATCCGCGCTGGGCCGCCGAGGGGCCGCGCAACAATCCCGATGCCGAGCGCAGGGTCGCAGGATTGCTCGCCGCCTGGCGCACCCGCGAGATGCCGATCGTCCATATCCGCCATGATTCGGCCAACCCCGGCTCCTCCTATGCGCCGGGCCAGCCGGGCAACGCGTTCAAGCCGGACACGGCGCCGCTCATGGGCGAACGGATCATCGCCAAGCGCATCAACAGCGCCTTCATCGGCACCGATCTCGAGCATTGGCTCAAGTCACAGGGCTTCGATACGCTGGTGGTGACCGGCGTCATCACCAACAATTCGGTCGAGGCGACGGTGCGCATGGCCGGCAATCTCGGCTTCACGACATATCTCGTCGAGGATGGCTGCTTCACCTTCGCCAAGCGCGATCATGCCGGCAAGCTGCGGTCCGCCGAGGAGGTCCATGCCATGTCGCTCGCCAATCTGAACGGCGAATATTGCACCGTCACCACAGCTGCGGAGATCCTCGGCGCATTACCGTGATTGACGCAGCGCAGCACGGACGATTTCATGAGCGCCATGCGCTGCCTGCTCCTTGCCATCCTGATGCTGCTCGCCAGCCTGCCGGCCCAGGCGCGCGAGGGCGACCTCGTCATCGGCATGTCGCAATTCCCGTCGAGCCTCCATGCCGACATCGATGCCGAGGTGGTGAAAACCTACACGCTGGGCTTCGTCATCCGGCACGTCACCGCCTTCGACAAGGATTGGCATAATAGCTGCCTGCTCTGCACCGAGCTGCCCTCCTTCGAGAACGGCTTGGTGCGGCTCGAGGAGCGGCCCGATGGCGGCACCGGCATGGCCGTCACGATCAAGCTCAAACCGGGACTCTTCTGGGGTGACGGCGTGCCGGTCACGACCCGCGACCTCGCCTTTACCTGGAAGCTGGGCCGCGATCCCGGCTCGGGCTTCAGCAACGTCCATCCCTGGAAGCGGGCAAGCAGCATCGAGATCGTCGATGACCGGACGGCGATCCTGCATCTCGACAAGATCCTGACCTCGTTCGACGAATGGGACGAGATCCTGCCGGAGCATATCGAGGCGGCGGCGGCCGGGGATGCCGGCGCTTATCTCAAGCAGACGGTCTATAACCGCGCACCGACCACGCCCGGCCTCTATGACGGTCCGTATCTCATTACCGGCTATAAGTCCGGCGCGGAGATCATCCTCGAGCCCAACCCCTATTGGACCGGCACCAAGCCCGGCTTCAAGCGCATCATCCTGAAACTCATCGACAATACGGCGGCACTGGCGGCCAACCTCTTGGCCGGCGATGTCGATATGGTGGTGGGCGAGGGCGTCGGCCTCTCGATCGACCAGGTGCTGCAGATCCGCAAGCAGCATCCCGACGAGTTCACCTACATCTTTCGGCCGAACCTGACCTACGAGCATATCGACCTGCAGAAGGACAACCCGATCCTGGCCGATGTCCGGGTGCGCCAGGCGCTGCTCTACGCGCTCGACCGCAAGACGATGGTCGACAAGCTGTTCCAGGGTATGCAGCCGGTCGCGAACAGCTGGGTCAACCCGCTCAACCCCAATTTCAGCGCCGACACGCCGACATATCCCTTTGATCCGGCGAAGGCCAAGGCGCTGCTGGCCGCGGCCGGCTGGACGCCCGGCGAGGACGGCATCTGCCGCAATGCCAAGGGCGAACGCTTGAGCTTCGAGTTCATGACGACCTCCGGCAACCGTTTGCGCGAGCTGCAGGAGCAGGTGCTGCAAAGCTGGTGGCGTGCTGCCTGCATCGAGACCCAGATCAAGAACGAGCCGCCGCGCACCATCTTCGGCGAGACGATGAAGAAGCGCGCCTATACGGGTGCGGTCATGTATGGCTACTCCTTCACCGTCACCGGTTCGCCGCGGCTGTCGCTCGGCTCGGACATGATCCCGAATGCCAAGAACAATTACGGCGGGTCAATTACATCGCTTTCTCCAATGCCGCGATGGATGCCGATATCGACGCGGTCGAGGGCGAGCTCGACCCTGAAAAGCGCAAGGTGATCTGGGCCGACATGCAGCGGATCTATGCCGAGAATTTGCCGGCCCTGCCGCTCTTCTTCCGCTCCGACGCGCATGTCATTCCGAAATGGCTCAAGGGTTACGAGCCGACCGGCCATGCCGATTACGGCACCTTCTGGGCCGAGAATTGGCATCGCGAATGATGGCACCGCGAATGACCGGGCCGCTGCTCTCGGTCGAACGCCTCAGCGTCGAGTTCACGCGCGACGGCCGGGTTCGCCGGCCGGTCGCCGGCATCTCCTATCATCTCGAGCCGGGCCGCACGCTGGGCGTGGTCGGCGAAAGCGGCTCGGGCAAGTCGCTGACGGCACTGGCGCTGATCGGGCTGGTGCCGGCGCCGGGCCTGGTCTCGGGCTCGATCCGTTTCGCGGGCCAGGAGCTGGTGGGCGCCGATCCCGCGACGCTGCGCCAGCTGCGCGGCGACCGGATCGCCATGGTGTTCCAGGAGCCGATGACGGCGCTCAACCCCGTCATGAATGTGGGCCGCCAGATCGCCGAAGTGCTGGTGCTGCATCAGGATCTCGGCTGGCAAGCCGCGCGCGAACGAGCCGTCGAGCTCCTCGATGCGGTCGGCATCCCGTCGCCGCGCGAGCGTGCGCGCTCCTTCCCGCATCAGCTCTCGGGCGGCATGCGACAGCGAGCGATGATCGCGATGGCGCTAGCATGCCGCCCGGCGCTCCTCATCGCCGACGAGCCGACGACGGCGCTCGATGTCACAATCCAGGCGCAGATCCTCGATCTGATGCTGTCGCTCCAGGCCGAGATCGGCATGGCGATCCAATTCATCAGCCACAATCTCGCGGTCATTTCCGAAGTCGCGGACGAGATCATCGTCATCTATGCCGGCCGTGTGGTCGAGCAGGCGCCGGCCGATGCCCTGCTCGACCGCCCCACGCCATCCCTATACGCAGGGACTGATCGCAACGCTGCCCGATCCCGACCATCGGGTCGACCGGCTGCCGGTGATCCCGGGCGGCGTGCCGGATCTCGACAGTGGCGCCCAAGGCTGCCGCTTCGCGCCGCGCTGCCCGCTTGCCGACGAGGGTTGCCGCGCCGCCGAGCCGCCGCTCAAGCCGGTCGCTGCCGGCCACCTCGCCGCCTGCTTCAAGGCCGCCTCATGAGCCTGATCGAACTTGCGGGCGTCAGCGCCCATTTTCCCGTGTCCGGCGGCAGCTGGCTCGCCCGGCGGCAGATCCTGCGCGCGGTCGAGGCGGTGAGTTTCGCCATCGGCGAAGGCGAGACGCTGGCGCTCGTCGGCGAGAGCGGCAGCGGCAAGACCACGCTCGGCCAGATGGTCGCCGGGCTGCGCGCCCCGACCGAGGGCCGGCTCAGCTTCCGCGGCCAGCCCATGAGCAGCATCGCGGCACGGCGCGGCGTCCAGATCGTGTTCCAGGACCCGTTCTCCGCCCTCGATCCGCGCATGCCGGTTTCGAGCCTGATCGCCGAACCGCTCGCCATCCAGCGCATCGGCACCACCACTGAGCGGCGCGCGCGGGCGGCGCGCCTCGTCGAGCAGGTCGGGCTGCCGCGCGATGCCTTGAACCGCTATCCCCATGAATTCAGCGGCGGCCAGCGCCAACGCATCGCGATCGCCCGGGCGCTGGCGCCAGATCCCGCCCTCATCGTCGCCGACGAGCCGCTCTCGGCCCTCGATGTCTCGATCCAAAGCCAGATCCTCAATCTCCTGAAATCGATCCAGGAGGAAAGGCGGCTTTCCTACCTCTTCATCAGCCATGATCTGGGTGTGGTGAACCATCTGGCCGACCGGGTCGCGGTGCTCTATCTGGGCCGGCTGGTCGAGCTCGCCGAGCGTGCCGATTTCTTCGCCCGCCCCAGCCATCCCTATAGCCAGGCGCTGCTCAGATCCGTGCCCCGCGTCGGCCGCGGGCGCCGCCGGCCGGGCTCAGCACTCACGGGCGAGATGCCGAGCGCGCTCAAGCCGCCCTCCGGCTGCGCCTTCCATCCGCGCTGTCCCAAGGCGCAGGCGATCTGCAAGAGCGAGCGCCCGGAACTGGCGCCGGCACCCGGACGCCCGCTGCATCTCGCCGCCTGCCATTTCAAGGAGTGACGGGATGCTGGGCTTCGTCCTTCGCCGTGTCCTCCAAGCGCTCCTGGTGCTGCTGATCATGTCGGCCGTGATCTATGGCCTGATCGGGCTGATGCCGGGCGATCCGATCGATGTCATGACCGCCGGCAATCCCGGCATGACGCCCGAGATGGCAGCACACCTCAAGCAGCTCTACGGGCTCGATCAGCCGCTGCCGGTGCGCTACTGGCATTGGCTGACGGCAGCGCTCACCGGCGATCTGGGCTTCTCGCGCACCCATTCCCAGCCGGTGCTGCACATCCTGCTGCCGGCCTTGGGCCAGACCGCCAAGCTGATGCTGAGCGGCTGGAGCCTGAGCGTGCTGTTCGCCTTCATCCTGGGCACCTTGTCGGCGCGGAAGCCGGGCGGGGCGCTCGACACCGCCATCGGGCTGTTCACCTTCGCCGGCATCTCGGTGCCGGTGTTCTGGCTGGCGCTCATCCTGGTGCTGGTCTTCGCCGTCACGCTGCACTGGCTGCCGGCGAGCGGCATGGCCGGGATCGATGATGCCGGCATCGTCGATCAGCTGCGGCATCTGGCCCTGCCGGTGGCGACGCTGACGCTCGCCAATACCGGCACCTTCACCCGCTATGTCCGGGCATCCATGATCGAGACGATGCGGCTCGATTTCATCCGCACGGCGCGCGCCAAGGGCCTGAGCGAAAGCCGGGTCGTGATCGCGCACGCGCTCAGGAACGCGCTCATCCCGGTCGTGACCATCATGGCGCTCAGCTTCGGCACGCTCTTCTCAGGAGCGCTCGTCACCGAGACCATGTTCGCGCAGTTCGGCATGGGCAAGATGATCTATGACGCGATCCTGGGGAACGACTTCAACCTGGCCCTCGTCGGCCTGCTCTTCGCCACGCTCGTGACGCTCGCCAGCAACCTCGCCGCCGACCTCCTTTATGGCTGGCTCGACCCGCGGATCTCGCTCAAATGAGCCTGGCCGAGCTCGACAGCACCGGGATCGAGGCCGCGCAATCGGTCTGGCAACTGCGCTGGCGGCGGTTCCGGCAGCATCGCACGGCCGTGGCCAGCCTCGTCATGATCGCGGCCCTGCTGGCCTTCGTGCTGTCGGCCTGGCCGCTGGCGCGGCTGCTCGGTATCGATCCCGCCGCCGCCGACCTGCTGTCTCGCTACGATGCGCCCTCCGCCACCCACTGGCTCGGTACCGACGAGGCCGGGCGCGACGAACTCGTCCGCCTCATGTATGGCGGCCAGATGTCGCTGCTCGTGGGCTTCATCGCGACCCTCATCGGCGGCACGCTCGGCCTCGGCATTGGATTGGTCGCGGGCTATGCCGGCGGCAAGCTCGATGCCGTGCTGATGCGCGCGACCGACGAGGTGGTGGCCCTCCCGCTCCTGCCGCTCCTGATCGTGCTTGGTGCGGTCGACCTCACCAAGCTCGGATTCTCGCGCGAATTCGCTCATTCGGGTGCCGCGGGCTTCTGGCGCATCGTCGTCATCATCGCTCTGGTCGACTGGACCGCGATGGCGCGGCTCGTGCGCGCCGCCACGCTGGCGCTGCGCGAACGCGATTTCGTGCTGGCGGCGCGGGCCAGCGGCGGCGGTCCGCTCTACATCATTGCCACCCACATCCTGCCCAACGTCACGACACCGATCATCGTGGCCGGCACGCTCACCATCGGGCGCGTCATCCTGTTCGAATCGGTGCTGAGCTTCCTCGGATTCGGCATCGTCCCGCCGACGCCCAGCTGGGGCAACATGCTGAACAATGCGCAGGAGTTCGTGACCACCGATCCCGGGCTCGCGATATATCCGGGCCTCCTGATCTTCGTGACCGTGATTGCCGTCAATTTCCTCGGCGATGGGCTGCAGCACGCCTTCGATCCAAGATCGGAACGATAGATAGGCGTGGACCCGGAACCGATCGGGAGGCTATTGCTGCGCCGAACGATCTGAACCAGGCATGATGACGGACAGCATAATCGGACAAAGGACGGCGGCGCCCGAGGAATTGCCCCCGCCCGCCCCGCTCGGCATGCGGGAGCATCTGGCGCTGGCCGTCCAGGATCTCCGGCTCGGGCTCGGCGATTGGCGGAAATGGCTGCTGCTCGGCATGAACGACATCCGCCAGCGCTATCGCCGCTCGCGGCTGGGCCAGTTCTGGATCACGCTCAGCATGGCGATCACGATCCTGTCGCTGGGTTTCGTCTATGCCTATCTTTTCAAGACCCCGCTGCAACAGTATATGCCGTTCCTGGCGACGAGCCTGGTGGCGTGGGGCCTGATCCAGGCGGTCATCATCGAATCCTGTACGGTCTTCACCTCGGCCGAGGGCTATCTTCGGCAGGTGCCGATGCCGCGCTCGGTGTTCGTGCACCGGCTCTTGGTGCGCAACCTCGTCAATTTCGCCCATAACGCCGTCATCCTGCCGGTCGTCTTCCTGTGGTTCGGCGTCGGCGTCGGCTGGGTGCTGCTGCTGGCGCTTCTCGGTCTCGTCCTCGTCATCTTGAACGGCGTCTGGGTCGGGCTGCTGCTCGGCACGATCTGCGCCCGCTTTCGCGACCTGCCGCAGATCATCGCCAGCCTGATGCAGATCGTCTTCTTCGTGACGCCGATCATGTGGCGGCCAGGCCAGATCCCGGCCGAGCTCGGCCGGTTGATCGGCCTCAACCCCTTTGCCAGCTTCCTCGCCATCATCCGCGACCCGCTCCTGGGCGCCGCCCCGCCGACCAGCGCCTGGGTGATGACCGGCTTGATCACAATGTTGGGATTCGCCGTCACCATGCCGCTCTTCGCGCGTTTCCGCGCCCGCATCGTCTACTGGCTCTGATGACCAAGATCGTGCTCGACCGCGTCTCGGTCGATTTTCCCATCTATAATGCCCGCGCCCGGTCGCTCAAGACCATGCTGATGCGCCGCGCCGTCGGCGGCGAGATCGCGATGCGCGACGACAGCCGCGTCTCGATCGTGGCCTTGCGTGATCTCAGCCTCCGGCTCGATGAAGGCGACCGCCTCGCCGTGATCGGCCATAACGGGGCCGGCAAATCGACCCTGCTGCGCGTGCTGTCGGGCGTCTATGAGCCGCCGGTCGGGCGGGTCACGATCGAAGGCACGGTCTCATCGCTCTCCGACCTCACCATGGGCATGGACCAGGAGGCGACCGGCTACGACAACATCATGCTCCGGAGCGTGTTCCTGGGCGTCTCGGTCGAGCAGGCGCGCCGGTCGATCGCCGATATCGAGAGCTTCACCGAGCTCGGCGATTTCCTGCATCTGCCGATGCGGACCTATTCGAGCGGCATGATGCTGCGCCTGGCCTTCGCCATCAGCACGGCGGTGACGCCGCAGATCCTGATCATGGACGAGATCATCGGCGCGGGCGACGCGGCCTTCATGGTCAAGGCCGAGGCGCGGCTCAACAAGCTGATCGACAACACGCATATCCTGGTCATCGCATCCCACAGTGCCGACACGCTGCGCCGGTTCTGCAACAAGGGGCTGATCCTCGCGGGCGGCCGCATCGCCAAGTTCGGCCCGATCGAGGACGTGCTGGACGTTTACGAGCACCCGGACGAGCCCGCCGCGTAGGACGGGCAGCTGCCCCGGACGGCTCAGCTTGAAGATCCGGGCTCCGGCGATGCGCGCCGCCTTCACCGGGCCTTAAGGATTCTAACAGTATTTCGTTCAACAGCCGAAATACATTGAACGAATTCTGGCCGGTATTCCGCGCAAAACATCGGCCCTTGTGCAATCAACAAGAGGGATCGGCCTCGTGCGCTCGTCGTTCGAAAAACTTGCCGCCGCCTGCGTCCTCGCCCTGGCGATCGGCGTCGCCTTGCCGGCCGCGGCCGCGACCCCGGCGGTGATCACCGAATTCTCCGTTAGCTTCAGCCCAGTATCCCCGTCCGGCATCACGGCGGGCCCGGACGGCAATCTCTGGTTCGCGGATATCAACGGCGCCATCGACCGGATCACCACGGCCGGTGTCATCACCGAATTCTCGTCGACAATAGGCCCCCAAGGCATCACCGCCGGCCCGGACGGCAATCTCTGGTTCACGGATCAGAATAATACCGTCGGCCGGATCACCACAGCGGGCGTGATCACCGAATTCTCCGCGCCCGCAGTCTCCGCCGGCATCACGACCGGCCCGGACGGCAATCTCTGGTTCACGAATATCGACGCCGGCGTCGGCCGGATCACCACAGTTGGCGTCGTCACGGAATTCCCCACAGGGCTCAATCCCAGCGAGCCCCTCGGCATCACGAGCGGCCCGGACGGCAACCTCTGGTTCACGGATTTTGGAGTCCCGGCCATCGGCCGGATCACCACGGCCGGCGTCATCACCGAATTCACCTCGGGCCTCAGTTCCAGCGCCATTCCCGTCGGCATCACAGCCGGCCCGGACGGCAATCTCTGGTTCGTGAATGCAAATTCTTCGACCCCCGCCATCGGCCGGATCACCCCCGCCGGCGTCATTACCGAATTCTCCGCGGGCCTCAATGCCGGCGGCGTGCCCTTCGGCATCACGGTCGGCCGGGACGGCAATCTCTGGTTCGCGGATCAACAGGGCGCCATTGGTCGGATCACCACGGCCGGCGTCATCACCGAATTCTCCCAGGGCATCAATTCCGGCGCCGACCCCCTGGGCATCACGGCCGGACCGGACGGCAATATCTGGTTCACGGACAACGCTAGCGGCTCCGCCATCGGCCGGCTCGTCCCGCCGACCGATCTTCTGAGCGTCAGCCTTAGCGGCGCCGGCGCCGGCCAGGTGACGAGCATGGTTGGGACGGGCGTCACCAATGCCGGCGGCGCCATCACCTGTGTCAGCGGCAGCAGCAACGCGTGCAGCGTCAGCTTCGCCGACGCCACCACCGTCACGCTGACCGCGACCGCGGCCCAAGGCTCGCACTTCATCGGCTGGAGCGGCGCCGGCGCCACCGCCGGCGGCTGCACCACCACGGCACCCTGCGCTGTGCCGCTTACCGGCAATTTGGACAGCGCCGTCACCGCCAGCTTCAGCCCCAACCCGACCGAGAACCTGGCAGTGATCACCACCGGCTCCGGCGGCGTCGTCAGCCTGCCCTCCGGCATCAATTGCGGCAGTGGCGCCGGCGTTTGCATGGCCAGCTATGCGCTGGGCACGACTGTGACCTTGAACGCCACTCCAGCCCAGGGCTTCGTCTTCTCCGGCTGGTCCGGCGGCGGCTGCGGCGGTGTCGAGACCTGCACCGTCACCTTCAACGAGCTCGCAGCCCCGCCGCCCAACACCGGCTCCAGCCCGCCTCCCGCCACTGTCGTCAATGCCACCTTCTTCGCCCGAAGCATGAGCAACGTCACGCTGGTCTCGTCCCTGCTGCCGACCAGCCGATCGGTCCAGGTCGGCGCCACCGCCACCAGTTTCGCCACCATCATCAACACCAGCCCCGACACCGCCGGATTCCTCTGCCAGCTGCAGCCCGCCACCAGCATTCCGGCCGCCTTCTCCTTTCAGACCACCGATCCCGCCACCAACGGCCTGACCGGCACCGTCAACACCACGGTCACCGTGGCGCCCGGCGCCGCACAGAGCTTCGTCATCGGCTTCACGCCCACCGCCACCTTCGCGCCGACTGAGGTCGCCTTCACCTTCACCTGCGCCAACTCCCCCGCCGCCGATACCATCACCGGCGTCAACACCTTGCTGCTCAGCGCGTCCGCGACGCCCACGCCCGACCTCGTGGCGATCTCCGAGACCGCTACCGATGACGGCATCCTCGACCTGCCCGGCCCGACCGGCATCGGCGCCTTCGCACTCGCCGCCGACAATGTCGGTGCTACCGACACCATCACCGTCACCGCCAATACCGGCGGCGCCAACCTGCCGGTCACAATCGGCGTCTGCCAGACCGTCGCCGCCACCGGCGCCTGCATGGCCCCGCCATCCGCCAACGTCACCACGATGGTCGCCACCAACGCCACGCCTACCTTCTCGGTCTTCGTCCAGGGCCACGCCAGCGTGCCGTTCCAGCCTGCTGCCAACCGCGTCTTCGTCCAGTTCAAAGGCTCGGACGGAACCGTCAGGGGTGCCACCAGCGTCGCCGTGCGCACCCAAGCCGCCGCCGGATAGGACGCAAGTCCAGGCTTCCGAAGCGCCCCTCCCGGTCAGGCCGAGCCACATCATCGGGAGTTCACCGATGACGGCGGCCCATCCGGAACATCCCGTACGGACATCACCCAATTTCGGGCTTCGCGCCATCGCGCGATACTGCGGACATCCAAAGAGGCCCAAAAAGGGTCAGGCGGTGCCGGAGGCTCGAAATGCTCCATATAGCGACAGCGACGCGTAGCACCCATCAGAACAGCCAACGGTCCACCGCGGCCCAGACGGCGGACGGGCTCGCCCCGGTCGAGGCGCAGGGCAGCAATCTCCGCCTCGAGACCGATCGCCTGCTGTTCCAGGAAGGCGATGCTGCCGATTATTGCTACAAGATCATCTCCGGCGCCGTGCGTCTCTTGAAGCAGATGCCGGACGGCCGCCGCCATGTGACCAATTTCTTCCTGCCCGGCAGCCTGATCGGCTTCGATCTCGAGACCGAGCACGGCTTCGCCGCGGAAGCGATCGTCGAGACCGTGGTGCGCCGCTATCCCAAGCCCTCGCTCGCCCGTATCGCCGATGAGAGCCCGCGCATGCTGCAGCAGATGCTGACGCTGACGCTGCGCCGCCTCGCCTCGTCCCAGCAGCAGGCGCTTTCGTTGGGTTGCCGGACCGCGATGGAGCGGCTGGCGGGCTTTATCACCGCCCAGGCCGGGAAGCAGGCGGAAGAGCGCCATCCCGATGCGCAAGTCAATCTGCCGATGAGCCGGCTCGACATTGCCGACTATCTGGGCCTGACGGTCGAGACGGTGAGCCGCCTCTTCACCAAGCTGCGCCGCG
Source organism: uncultured Alphaproteobacteria bacterium (assembly GCA_963762435.1). Lineage (GTDB taxonomy): Bacteria > Pseudomonadota > Alphaproteobacteria > ATCC43930 > CGMCC-115725 > JAXDMU01. The sequence goes on from CAVXLN010000003.1 coordinate 693,043, forward strand.
ACGGGGTCATCGCGCTGCCGACGGCCCAGCGCGTGGTCATCCGCGACTGGAACGCGCTCGACGAGCTGTGCGAGGGCGTTGCGTAAGAGACAGAAGCCCGACCCGAATCCGCATTTGCACGGGCCGTCCGGGTCCCGCTAATCTCACACCCGGAATGATTCACTCCCTCTCCTGATCAGTGGCCGCACCGATCCCGACACGGCGCTTCGGCAGCCGGCTCGCGACCGGCCTTTGGCCGCTCGGCGCCATTCTGAGCGTGACCGTGAGCACAGCCTTGTCGCGGCCGGTCATGGACGAGATCGGCGTCGTCGGCACGGCCTGGCTCCGGCTCGCCTGGGCGGCGTTGTTCCTGGCGATCCTGGCGCGGCCGAAGCTCCGGCTCTATGGCCGCGCGCAATGGCGCGCCGCGATCGGACTCGGCCTCATCACCGCCGGCATGACTCTCGCTTATTTCGCGGCAGTCGACCGAGTGCCGATGGGGCTCGCCACAGCGATCGACTATCTGGGCCCGCTCGCCGTCGCGATCGGTGGGCTACGCCGCGGCCGTGACCTGCTCTGGGCCGCGCTGGCGCTCGTCGGCGTGCTGTTCGTCCTGCGCAACGAGACCGGCTGGGCCGCCGATCCCGTGGGCGCCGGCTGTGCGGCGCTCTCCGCTGTCGGCTGGGCCGGCTATATCATCCTGACCAAGAAGGTGGGTGCCCTCTTTTCCGGCATGGAGGGGCTGTCGATCGCGATGATCGTGGCGGCAATGGCGCTGGCGCCGCTCGGCCTCAGCGAAGCGGCCGCCTTGACGCCGAAGGCGATCCTGGAAACAGCCGGGCTCGCCATCCTGGCGCCGCTCACGACCTTCTCGCTCGAGATGATCTCGCTCAGGCGCATGGCGATGCGGACCTTCGGCATCCTGATGAGCGTCGAGCCGGCCTTCTCGGCGTTGGCGGGCTATCTGGTGCTGGGCCAGGTCCTGGCACCGCTGCAATTGCTCGGCATTCTCAGCGTCACGGTCGCGAGCGTGGGCGCCGTCACTGAGGACCCTGCTTAAAGAAAGGGCAGCTCCGGCTCGACCGCGATGGCGCCCTCGATCTCGAGCATCCGCCGCTTGGTCACGGTGCCGCCCGGTGCCGAGAAGCCGCCCATCTTGTCGCCGGCCGCCAGCACGCGATGGCAGGGCACCACGGGCGGGAACGGATTCTGGCCGAGCGCCTGGCCGACCGCGCGGCTGAGTGTCAGATCGCCGAGCCGGAACGCGATATCGCCATAGGTCAGCGTCTGGCCCGCCGGAATCGCGCGGGCGATCTCATAGACGCGGACATTGAAATCGGGCAGGTCCGACATATCGAGCTCGACGGAATCCAGATCCGGCTTCTCGCCGGCCAAGAGCCTCGTGACGCCCTCGATCGCGCGGGCGATCTCCGGCGACGGCGCCATCTCCACGGCGTCCGGGCAGCGACGCAGAAGCCGCGCCTTAAGCCGGGCGTCTTTCGAATCGGGCAGCTGCACGGCCCGGGTGCCGCGCGCGTCCCAGGCGATGCCGCAGCGTCCGATGGCGGTGTCGAAGAGGTGAAACCCGGCAGGTTCGGTCATAGAGCTGCTCATCCCGGCAGAGGACTGACGATCTTTACTGCATATGGGGTCGCCGGTTCCTCAACGCCACGCCCATGCGCGCGGCCAATCGCAACTGCGAATAATGATCATTTACATCTTGCGCGAGCAAGTCTCTTGCGGTACGAGAGGAGTGCGATTGCGAATGATATGCAATCGTATCCCTTCTCGGGCTTTCCCCAAGCCTATCCCAAGAAAGTTGATCGATGGCATCGCCCAAGCAGCGCTTCGCACTCGAAGGCTCCCTCGCCTCGACCTTGCTCATCTTCGGCTCGGCACCGGTTTGGGCGCAATCTGCGCCGGCCGATACTCAGCTCGCCCAAACACCGCCGCAGCGGCAGACGGTCGAAACGATCACCGTCGAAGGCCAGCGGCCGAGCGGGCCCACCCTGTCACCGAGCGGCGCCAACCAGTATAGCATCGATTCAACCGACATACTGGCGCTACCGGCCGGTGCCAGCACCACCATCACCGATGTGCTGATTCAGATGCCGGGCGTCGCACTCGACCAGAATCAGCAGATCCATATCCGCAATACTGAAGGGCCGCAGTTCCAGTATCAGATCAACGGCATCCTGGTGCCGCTCGATATCAACACCAACCCGCCCTTCATCTCGTCGATCAATCCAAACTTCGTTTCGACGCTGGATTTGATGGATGGCATCCTGCCCTCGCGCTACGGCTACGCGACCGGCGGCGTGGTCAATATCGAAACCAAGGACGGCTGTGTTCAGCCCGGCGGCAACCTCACCATCCTGGGCGGGCAACGCGGCACGTTCGAGCCCAGCATCAACTATGCCGGCTGCGCCGACCAGTTCAGCTACTTCGTCAGCGGGCAATATACCCAGGGCAATACGGCCTTCAGCTCGGCGACGCCCGGACCCGATGCGATCCACAATCAAACCAATCAGGGCCAGTTTTTCGGCGTCTTCACCGACAAGCTCGACACCACGACCAAGCTCAGCCTGATCACCTCGGCGGCCGGCAACAACAATCAACTGCCGAACGTGCCGGGCCTGCCGCCCGAATTCAATCTGGCCGGCTTCAACAACCCGTCCTCGGCCAATATCAATTCCTATCTGAATTTCCGCGATTATCTGGGCATCCTGGCGCTCAACGGCGCGCCGACCGCGGACACGACCTATCAATTGGCTTATTCGAGCCATTGGATCGCCCAGAACTTCAAGCCCGACAATCAGGGCGAGCTCGCCTTCCAAGGCGTCGCCTCGACGGCATCCAATCACGATTTCGACAATTCCATCGAGGGCGACTTCACCTGGAACACGGGCAAGCACAGCCTGAGCACCGGCTTCTATCTGGGCGTCTACCAGGTCAATAATTCGGATTCATCGCTGGTCTTTCCGGTCGATGACGACGGCAACCAGACGAGCGACGTGCCGGTCCATATCGGCAGCGTGACGCACGAGACCAATATCGTCTCGGGCCTCTATCTCAATGATTTGTGGCAGCTAGCCGACAATCTCCGACTCAATGTCGGCCTGCGCTGGGACGAGCTGACCGGCTTCACCGGGCATAACCAGTTCGATCCGACCATCAATCTCAGTTACGACGTGGCCTCGAACGCGACGCTCCATGCCGGTTTCGCCCGCTATATGCAGGTGCCGAGCTTCCGCGGCATCTCGGCCACCGCGACGACGGATTTTGCCGGCACCACGGCGGCATCGCCGCCGGGCAATCCCAATCCCTTGACCGAGGATGACTACGAATGGGATGCCGGAATCGTCTATCACCCGACGTCGCATATCACGCTGTCGAACGATAATTTCTACGAGACGACGATCCATTACCTCGACACCGGACAGTTCGGCGTCGTGCCGATCTTCGCGCCCTTCAATTACGAGCACGGCTATATCTGGGGCACCGAATTCTCGGCCTCATACAAGGAGGACAATTTCTCCGCCTATGCCAATCTGACGGTCGGACGGAACATGCAAAAGGGTGTGGCGACGGGGCAGTTCAATTTCGATCCGGACGAGCTCGCCTTCATCGATGCGCATCACATCATCCTCGACCATCAGCCGCTGTTCGGCGGCACGGCCGGGCTGACCTATGATTGGAAACCCTACAGCTTCGGCATCGAGGCGACATATTCGAGCGGCCTGCGCGGCGGCTTCGCCGACCAAGAGGGGTTGCCGACGACCGTGCAGGTCAATCTCAATGCCGAGCGAAGCTTTGAGGTGCCGGGCATCGGCAAGGTGACGGACCGGGTGATCCTCTACAACATCCTCGACCGCACCAACCTGATCCGGCCGTCCGAAGGCATCGGCATCTTCCAATCCGCCTTCGGGCCGCGCTTCACGGTGCTGAACTCGCTCAGCATTCCACTCGGCTGACGGGATCTGCTGGCAAAGAAGGTGGGTTTTGGCGAAGCTGGCCCCCTCAAGAAAGCGGGGATGCGATGCCAGGATCACTGAAGGGCTGCCGAATCGTCGTGCCGGAAACGCGCGAGCTCGATCTGCTTGCCGAGATGATCGAGGCCGAGGGCGGCACGGCACTGCGCTGCCCCCTCGTCGCGATCGTCGACGCGCCCGCCCCGGCCCCGATCCTGGCTTGGATCGAGCAATTCATCGCCGAGCCCTGCCAGGATCTTATCCTCCTGACCGGCGAG
>CAVXLN010000004.1:0-25599 GCA_963762435.1 uncultured Alphaproteobacteria bacterium
GACTCCATGCAGTTGTTCGCCGCCGTGTTTTTGCAGCAGCACTTCTAGCCGTGACCGTTGCTTTGTTTTCCGGTAGTTCTTGTGGACTTTTGTTGATGAATCCTCAATTTTTATTTATTTAAAGCTCGGATCGCGAGATTACAATTTTTTGAAGGCTAATGAGAAGCTCGAGAGCTGTGGGTGTAATTTGTGACCCAGAATCTGAAACCGCGGTCGGGACCCAATTGTCATGCTGGCGCTGGGCCAGATAGAGCAAGGGCAGGACCGCACTCGCCTGCCGCCCCGGCGGATATTTGGCGATGATCCGATTCGCCTCTTCGAGATTGGGCGGCGTGAACGCAAAGCTCGCCGGCTGCTCGAAGACGAAATCTTCCGTATCCGCACTCATCGATCGATCTCGCCGAAAACAATGTCCATCGAGCCGATGATCGCCACCACATCGGCCAGCATGTGGCCCTTGCCCATGAAATCCGTCGCTTGCAGGAAGGCGAAGCTGGGTGCCCGGATCTTGCAGCGATAGGGCTTGTTCGTGCCGTCGGAGACGACATAGACGCCGAACTCGCCCTTAGGCGCCTCGACCGCCGTGTAGGTCTCGCCCGCCGGCACGTGATAACCCTCGGTATAGAGCTTGAAGTGATGGATGAGGGCTTCCATCGACTGCTTCATCTCAGCGCGCGGCGGCGGCGACACCTTGCGGTCATTCACCTTGATCGGGCCGGGCGGCATCTTGTCGAGCGCCTGTTTCATGATGCGGACGCTCTGCCGCATCTCCTCGATGCGCACCAGGAAGCGGTTCCAGCAATCGCCGTCCTTGCCGATCGGAATGTCGAAATCCATGTCGGCATAGGCGTCGTAAGGCTGCGATTTGCGGAGATCCCACGGCACGCCGGAGCCGCGCAGCATCGGGCCGGAACAGCCCCAATCGATCGCATCCTCCGCAGTCAGGATACCGATATCGACCGTGCGCTGCTTGAAGATGCGGTTCTCGGTCAGAAGCGTCTCGAGATCGTCGATGCGCGGCAGGAACTCCTCGCAGAAGCCATAGAGCTCGTCGGCGAGACCCACCGGCAGATCGGCATGAACGCCGCCGGGCCGGAAATAATTCGCGTGCAGGCGGGCGCCGCAGACCTGCTCATAGAACTCCATGCAGCGCTCGCGATCCTCGAAACCCCAGAGAATCGGCGTCAAGGCACCGACATCCGACGCGAAGGTCGTGACGTTGAGGAGATGATTGGCGATGCGGCTGATCTCGGCGAAGAGCACACGGATATATTGCGCGCGCGGCGGCGCTTCGATGCCCAGGAGCTTCTCGGTCGCGAGCGCGAAGGCGTGCTCCTGCGACATGGGGGCGACATAGTCGAGGCGGTCGAAGTAAGGCAGCGCCTGGAGATAGGTCTTGTACTCGATCAGCTTCTCGGTGCCGCGATGCAACAGTCCGATATGCGGATCGCACCGCTCGACCGTCTCGCCATCCATCTCCAGCACCAGGCGCAACACGCCATGGGCGGCCGGATGCTGCGGGCCGAAATTGATGCTGTAATTCTTGATGTCGGCGCCCGGAGGCGCCTCGTCGACCGGACCGGCCAGCTGGACTGCATCAGCCATGGCTCAGGACTCCTTCGCCTTCTCGTCGCCGGGCAGGAGCGTGCTCATGCCCTCCCACGGCGACACGAAATCGAAATTGCGAAATTCCTGCTTGAGCTTGACGGGCTCGTAGACGACCCGCTTCTGCTCCTCGTCGTAGCGCATCTCGACATAGCCCGTGAGCGGGAAATCCTTGCGGAGCGGATGCCCCTCGAAGCCGTAATCGGTGATGATGCGGCGAAGATCGGGATGGTCGGAGAAGAACACGCCGAACATGTCCCAGACCTCGCGCTCGAACCAGCCGGCCGTGCTGAAGATTCCGGTCACCGTCGGCACCGGCGTCTCCTCGTCGGTGGTCGACTTCACCCGGATACGCCGGTTGTGCTTCAGGCTCAAGAGGTTATAGACGAGCTCGAAACGCTCCTTGCGGGCCGGATAGTCGACCGCGGTGATGTCGGCCAGGAATTTGAAGAGGCAGTTCGCATCGTCGCGCAGGAAGGTCAACGCCGGGACGATGGCGGCGAGCGGCACCCAGACGATGAGCTCGCCGCGAATGATCTCCACCTTGGTGACGTTCTGGGCGAGAGCCTGCGAGACGGTCGAGCCGAACTCGGTAAGCGCTTGAGTCATGATGCCTCGATTGCCGTCAGCGTGCGAAGACAGTGCCGGTCCGGCGGATCTTCTTTTGGAGCTGCAGGATACCGTAGACCAGCGCCTCCGCGGTCGGCGGACAGCCCGGAACATAGATGTCGACCGGCACGATGCGGTCGCAGCCGCGCACGACGCTGTAGCTGTAGTGATAGTAGCCGCCGCCATTGGCGCAGGAGCCCATGGAGATGACCCAGCGCGGCTCCGCCATCTGGTCATAGACCTTGCGCAAGGCCGGCGCCATCTTGTTGGTCAGCGTGCCGGCGACGATCATCACGTCGGACTGGCGCGGGCTGGCCCGGGGGAAGATCCCGAATCGGTCAAGATCGTAGCGCGCCGCATAGGCATGCATCATCTCGACGGCGCAACACGCGAGACCGAAGGTCATCGGCCACATCGAGCCGGTGCGCGCCCAATTGACCAGCTTGTCGACCGAGGCGACGACGAAGCCCTTGTCCTGGATCTCGGAGGCGACCGCATCCAGCAGGGCATCCTGGGTGGCGCCGGGCGGAATCGGTGCGAGCCCGGTATCGGGCGGAACGGTCACTCCCATTCCAGCGCTCCCTTCTTCCATTCATAAATGAAGCCGACGGTGAGCATTCCGAGAAAGATGATCATCGACCAGAAGCCAAACAAGCCGATCTCGCCCAGTGTCACTGCCCAGGGGAACAGGAACGCGACCTCGAGATCGAAAATGATGAACAGGATCGCGACGAGATAGAAGCGCACATCGAATTTCGTGCGCGCATCCTCGAACGGCTCGAAGCCGCATTCATAGGGCGACAGCTTCTCCGAATCGGGCTTTTGCCGCGCCGCAATGAAGGAGCCCATCACCATGGCGAGCGCGATGCCGATGGCAACGCCAAGGAAGATAACGATCGGCAGATATTCGCGGAGCAGGTTTAGCGACGACATGGATCCTGGTCCCGACTGGGCTGGCGAGCCGCGGCAAGCCGCCTCGCGGCAGCACGCCACCCTGTGCTCGATCCGATCGTTCTAGCGCTTGGCTTCTACGCGTGAAAGCCTAAATCGCTGAATTTTTTTGTTTGGTGCAGTGCGGGAATGGCGGGAGTGGCGGGACTCGAACCCGTGACCTCCGGCGTGACAGGCCGGCGCTCTAACCAACTGAGCTACACCCCCTCCGCGTCCGAGGCGCGATTGCTACCCTCTCGCCCGCTGACAAGTCAAGCACGCCGCCAAGGGCCAATGCCGAATTTCGATGCAGAGCAGCCGTGCGGGGCAAAACCGCCGCAAAACCTGGCCTCGGACCTGATTCGTAAACCTGACCGGCAGCTCAGCCAGGACGACGCAGCAGCGACAGAATCGACTGATTCTGCGCAAGCGAGGCCGACAGCCCGTACAGTCCGATCTGCTGACGCAGGTTTACGGAAGCGTTCTGGGCATCGCCTGGGCTTAGCGTCTCGGTCGTCGATGCGGTCGCTGGGGCCTGTGCGGCAGGGCTCAGCTCGACACTGTCGGTCGGCTCGGCACTCGTCTGGGGTGCCGCTTCGGTGGTCGGGGCCGTTTGGCCCTGATTCTTGCCGGCAGCGTTGCCGGCATCGCCGATAACCGCCTGAGTTTGGGCGGGATTGAGGGTTACTTGGCTCATCATGCCATCCGTTTGCTAGAAGGCGCAGCTTTAAGCTCAAGCCTTTCTTAACATGAAAGGCACGGTTTGCCTACTGATGCCTGCGTTCATGCCTACCGGCGTACCTACAGCAGTACGCGACTCGTCGTCCAATGGACGCGCAAGCTGGGCTTGCCGGGCGCGATCTCGGAAGGTCCGCGCTCGACCACGCGGCCGCCAAGCCGCTCATAGAAACGGAGCGCCGCGCCGTTCTCCTCGAACACCCAAAGATACATCGGTCCATCGAGGTCCGCCGCCGCTGCGCGCAACAAGCACCCGCCGATATGCTGGCCCCGCAACGCGGGCCACACGTGCAGATTGTCGACGAGGCTGCCCCAATCGGGATCGTCGTCGCGATAGCTGCAGACGAATCCTGCGATCTCACCCAGCACGGTCTCGGCAACCGTGACGACCTGATTATCCTGCGGATCGTGCATCTGCCCACGCCACACCGCCAGGCGATCCGCCTCTATAGGGCCGGCCAGATAGTCGGGATCGAGGAACGAAGCATAGGCGTCACGCCAGCTCGCTATGTGGAGGTGAGCGATCGCGACAGCGTCCGAGGCGCGGGCCGAGCGAAGGCTTATGGGATCCATCGAGGCGCTCATCTTTCCAACCGAACGAACGCGCCGCTTGCTTCAGATGCTGCCGCTTACCAGCCGGTCAGCCAGGATGGTGGGCGATGACGGTTTCGAACCGCCGACCCTCTCGGTGTAAACGAGACGCTCTACCGCTGAGCTAATCGCCCGAACCGATGGCCCGCCGGAATCGGGCGGGCACAAAACAGGGAGGCCGCCCACCCTACGCCCGAACCGGGGCAATGGATAGGCGGCCTCGCCAAAGGGAAGCAGCCAACCGCCAGGGCGGCTGCCCTGACCCGTCGGCTAGTTCAGCGAATCTTTCAGCGTCTTGCCGGGCTTGAACTTGGCCTGCTTCGACGCGGCGATCTTGATCTTGACGCCTGTCCGCGGATTGCGGCCTTCGCTCGCCGCGCGCGACGCCACGCTGAACGTGCCGAAACCCACCAGGCGAACATCGTCCCCCTTTTTCAGCGCCGCCGTGATCGTCTCGAACACGGAATCGACGGCTTTGGTCGCTTCGGACTTCTTAAGCTCAGTTGCGGTCGCTACTGCATCGACCAATTCGTTCTTGTTCACGCTGCCCCCTCCAACGGTATCGCAAAAAAAGAGCGTGGATGTCTTACCGGCTCAATTTCCGAACCTTAGATCGCGCCATGTTTTCGCGTCAATGACTTAAAGGTCCGAATCTCAAGGATTTCCGCGAAAAATCACAGGTAATTCGTTAATGATGACGGAAGCTTGACAGGCATCGAGGGAAAGAGGCATGCGCCACGCCCGGTCGGATATACGACTATATCCTGTTGATCTGACGGCCTGATGTGGCGATCAGGCCCGATTCCGCCGCCCGACGACTCGGGCGGCGGGGTTTTGGGCCACAGAGGGCGGTGACATCGGGTCGAGTTGACCGAATGTCTGAATCGCCCTCTAACTTATATGCTTAGAGACGGATTGAGCGATCAGGTCGGACCGACCTGATCGCATCCGGCTCTAGAGCCCGATCCGCTTAGGTCGATCCGACCTAAGCGGTGAATCGGTCTCTATTCATTTGAATCAGATCAAGATTCACCGGTTGGGTTGATTCAACCCAACCGGATCTTGATCTAATGCGTGACCCGGTCCGGCTCGGTCGGTGCCGCCGGCTTTTGCTCGCGCTGGGTGGCTTCGGATGCCGCCACCGGCTCTTCATCGGCCCACTCCACCGGCACCAGCGGCTGGCTCAGCGCATGAAGCAGCACCTCGTCGACATGGGCGACGGGGATAAGCTTCATGTGCCGTTTCACATTGTCCGGAATCTCGGGGAGATCCTTCTCGTTCTCCTTCGGGATCAGGACGGTCTTGATGCCGCCGCGGAGTGCGGCCAGCAGCTTCTCCTTCAAGCCGCCGATCGGGAAGACGCGGCCCCGGAGCGTGATCTCGCCGGTCATGGCGACATCGCGGCGCACCGGGATGCCAGTCAGCACGGAGACGATCGCCGTCACCATGGCGACGCCGGCCGACGGGCCGTCCTTCGGCGTCGCACCCTCCGGCACATGGACATGGATGTCCTTCCGGTCGAGCACGGAGCGCTTGATGCCATAGGCACCGCCACGCGACTTCACGTAGCTCTCCGCCGCCTGCACCGATTCGCGCATGACATCGCCGAGCTTGCCGGTCGCCGTCACCTTGCCCTTGCCCGGCACGGTCACCGCCTCGATCGACAGAAGCTCGCCGCCAACCTCGGTCCAGGCCAGGCCGGTGACGACGCCGACCAGGTCCTCGGACTCCACCTCGCCATAGCGGAACTTCTTGATGCCGGCATATTTCTCGAGATTGCGCCGGGTCACCACGACCTTGGTCACGCTCTTCGAGGACAGGATGTCCTTGATCGCCTTGCGAGTCAGGTTAGCGAGCTCGCGCTCGAGATTACGCACGCCGGCTTCCCGCGTGTAGTAGCGGATAAGGTCGCGCAGCGCATCGTCCGAGATCGCCCATTCGGTCTTCTTGAGCCCGTGCGCTTCCATCTGCTTCGGGATCAGATGGCGCTTCGCGATCTCGAGCTTTTCATCCTCGGTGTAGCCGGGGATGCGGATGATCTCCATGCGGTCGAGCAACGGCTGCGGCATGCGCAGGCTGTTGGCCGTCGTCACGAACATCACGTCCGAGAGGTCATAATCGACCTCGAGGTAATGATCGTTGAAGGTCGAGTTCTGCTCCGGATCCAGCACCTCGAGCAAGGCCGAGGACGGATCGCCGCGCCAATCGGCGCCGAGCTTGTCGACCTCGTCGAGCAGGAACAGCGGATTGGACGACTTCGCCTTCTTCATGCCCTGGATGACCTTGCCGGGCATCGAGCCGATATAGGTGCGCCGATGGCCGCGGATCTCGGCCTCGTCCCGCACACCGCCGAGCGACATGCGCACGAAGTTGCGGCCGGTCGCCTTGGCGATCGACTTGCCGAGCGAGGTCTTGCCGACGCCGGGCGGGCCGACCAGGCACAGAATCGGGCCCTTCACCTTCTTCATGCGCTGCTGGACCGCGAGGTACTCGATGATGCGTTCCTTGACCTTCTCGAGGCCGTAATGGTCCTGGTGCAGCACTTTCTCGGCGACCTTGATGTCGCGCTTGACCTTGCTCCGCTGCTCCCACGGAATCGACAGGAGCCAGTCGAGATAGTTGCGCACGACGGTCGCTTCCGCCGACATCGGGCTCATGGAGCGCAGCTTCTTGACCTCGGCAAGGGCCTTGTCGCGCGCCTCCTTCGACAGCTTGGTCTTGTTGACCCGCTCCTCGATCTCGGCCAGCTCGTCCTTGCCGTCCTCGCTCTCGCCCAGCTCCTTCTGAATGGCCTTCATCTGCTCGTTCAGATAGTACTCGCGCTGGGTCTTCTCCATCTGCCGCTTGACGCGGTTGCGGATGCGCTTCTCGACCTGGAGTACGCCGATCTCGCCTTCCATGAAGGCGAACACTTTCTCGAGCCGCTCGCCGGAACCCTCGGTCTCCAGAAGCTCCTGCTTCTCGGGGATCTTCAGTGCCAGATGCGACGAGATCGTGTCGGCAAGCTTGGACGCGTCGTCGATCTGGTTGATCGAGACCAGCACCTCGGGCGGGATCTTCTTGTTAAGCTTGATGTATTGCTCGAACTGCGAGACCGCGGTCCGCGCCAGCGCCTCGAGCTCCTGCTTCTCGGTCGGCCGCTCCTCGATCGCCTCGGCATAGGCCTGAAAGAAGGTCTCGTTATCACTGAAGCGCGTGATGCGCGCCCGCTGACCGCCCTCGACCAGCACCTTGACCGTGCCGTCCGGCAGCTTCAGGAGCTGCAGGACCGTGCCGATCGTGCCGACCGTATAGATGTCGGCCGAGGTCGGATCGTCCTGCTGCGCGTTCTTCTGGGTGACGAGCAGGATCTGCTTATCCTCGCGCATCACATCCTCGAGCGCACGCACGGACTTCTCGCGGCCGACGAAGAGCGGAACGATCATGTGGGGGAAGACGACGATGTCCCGGAGCGGCAGGACGGGATACAGAGTACCGCGGGGAGTATTCAAGATCATGCCTCTTCTGCCTGTGGCCGCCCCCCGTCACGCGGCAGGACGACCGTTGCAAAGCGTCTTACGGAAATGAACCCGGCACGGGTTTCGTTCAAGGTAGCCGAATGGCTAGAGCCATCGGCCGAGCGCAGATCAGATGCGGCCGTGCCGGGCCGTCGAGGACGCTTCAGCCAGTATGTCAGCCGCCGGTGCCGACATCGCCCCGGCGGTCTGAATGGATGTAGAGCGGCGAGGCGCGCCCCTCTACGACTTCACGATTGATGACGATCTCCTCGACCAATTCCAGGCCGGGCAGCTCGAACATCGGATCGAGCAGGATCGCTTCCATGATGGAACGCAGGCCGCGCGCGCCGGTCTTCCGCTGGATCGCCTTCTTGGCGATGCCCTTCAGCGCTTCCTCGTTGAAGCTGAGGCGGACATCCTCCATCTCGAACAGCCGTTGATACTGCTTCACCAGCGCGTTCTTGGGCTTGGTCAGGATGTCGACGAGCGCCTTCTCGTCAAGATCGTCGAGCGTCGCCACGACCGGCAGACGGCCGACGAATTCGGGGATGAGGCCGAATTTCAGAAGGTCTTCCGGCTCGACATCGCGCAGAATCTCGCCGGTCTGGCGCTCCTCCGGTCCCTTGACATCGGCACCGAAGCCGATCGAGGTGCCTTGGCGGCGCTGCCCGATGATCTTCTCGAGGCCGGAGAAGGCGCCACCGCAGATAAAGAGGATGTTGGTCGTGTCGACCTGCAGGAATTCCTGCTGCGGATGCTTGCGCCCGCCCTGCGGCGGGACCGAGGCAACCGTGCCCTCCATGATCTTCAGAAGCGCCTGCTGCACGCCCTCGCCCGACACGTCGCGGGTGATCGAGGGGTTGTCGGATTTGCGGCTGATCTTGTCGACCTCGTCGATATAGACGATGCCGCGCTGCGCGCGCTCGACATTGTAGTCGGCCGCCTGCAGCAGCTTCAGGATGATGTTCTCAACATCCTCGCCGACATAGCCCGCCTCGGTCAGCGTCGTGGCATCGGCCATGGTGAAGGGCACATCGATGATGCGGGCCAGCGTCTGAGCCAAGAGCGTCTTGCCGCAGCCGGTCGGGCCGACGAGCAGGATGTTCGACTTGGCAAGCTCGACATCGTTGTTCTTGGCGCCATGGGCCAAGCGCTTGTAGTGGTTATGGACGGCCACCGAGAGCACGCGCTTCGCGTGGAACTGGCCGATCACATAGTCATCGAGCACGGCGGAGATATCGCGCGGACCGGGCACGCCGTCGCGCGACTTCACCAGCGTAGTCTTATGCTCTTCACGGATGATATCCATGCAGAGTTCGACGCACTCGTCGCAGATGAACACCGTGGGGCCGGCGATCAGCTTGCGGACCTCGTGCTGGCTCTTGCCGCAGAATGAGCAGTAGAGCGTGTTCTTCGAGTCACCGCCGGTGTTCTTGGTCATAGGCACTCCGTCAGTCGCCGAGAACGACCTCGGCCATGTTATCTGCCCGCGGTCTTGGGACACAACCGCAAACCTTGGCAGATTCGAGCCGGCACGGGCAACTACCGCCCTTTCTCAGAACCGTAACCGTCCGCACCTCAAAATCCTCTTAACGACGGCGCGCGCGCCCTATCCTCTTAGCGCTTTGCCTCCTCGGCAGCCGGATCGCGCGGCGGGTGGCTAACGATAACGCCATCGATGAGGCCAAACTCCTTCGCTTCCTCCGGCGACATGAAATAGTCACGTTCGACCGCACTCGCGACCCTCTCCAGCGACTGGCCGGTATGCTTCACATAAATTTCATTGAGTCGGGCCCGCAACGCAAGGATCTCGCGCGCCTGGATCTCGATATCCGACGCCTGACCCTGCGCACCGCCCGAAGGCTGGTGAATCATGATGCGGGAATTGGGCGTCGCCCAGCGCTTGCCGTCGGCGCCTGCCGCGAGCAGCAGCGAGCCCATCGAGGCGGCCTGGCCGATGCAGACGGTCGAGACCGCGGGGCGGACATATTGCATCGTGTCGTAGATCGCGAGCCCGGCCGAGACCACGCCGCCCGGCGAGTTGATATAGAGCGAGATGTCCTTGGCCGGGTTTTCCGATTCGAGGAACAAGAGCTGCGCACAGATGAGGCTTGCGACCGTGTCATAGACCGGTCCCACCAGGAAGATGATCCGGTCCTTGAGCAGACGCGAATAGATGTCGTAGGCGCGCTCGCCCCGGTTGGTCTGCTCGACCACCATGGGAACGAGGTTGTTCATGTAGGTTTCCAATGGGTCGGCCATCTGTTCCTGCTTCCTTGGCTGTCCTGACGCGGGCTCAGACCCCGGCCCCACCTTCGTCCTCATCATCCTCGAGGCCGGCGAGCGCCGGCAGATCCTTGGCCGGCACCGGCTTCGCCGTTACCTTGGCCGTGCCGACGATGAAATCGACGACCTTGTCCTCGTAGATGGGGGCGTGGAGCGAGCGCGCCGCGTCCGGATTCTTGCGATAATAGTCGACGACCGCCTTCTCCTGACCAGGATATTGACGGGCCTGGGCCATGATGGCCCGGTTGATCTCGTCCTGGGTCACCTGAATGTTGTTCTTCATCCCGATTTCCGCAAGCAGGAGTCCGAGCCGCACGCGCCGGACGGCAATGTCGCGGTACTCGGCCTTGATGTCGTCCTCGGTCTTGCCTTCCTCGGGCTCGTAGGTGCCGGCCTCCTCGGCCCGCTTCTTTTCATCGTCGAACTGCTTCCAGATCGAATCGAACTCGATATCGACCATGCCGACCGGCACCTCGAAATCGCTCTTCTCGGCGAGCCGGTCCAAGAGGTCGCGTTTCAGCTTCTGGCGGGCGAGCCGGCCATAGTCGGCCTCGATCTGGCTCTTGATCGCGTCGCGGAGCGCGGCCAGGTTCTCCATGCCGACCTCGTCGGCCAGCGCGTCGTCGATCACGGCCGGCAGCTTGCGCTTGACCGCCTTGATCTCGCAGGCGAACTCGGCCTCCTTGCCGGCCAGGTGCGCCGCACCGTAATCGCTCGGGAAACTCACCTTGACCAGAGGCTTGTCGCCCGCCTTCGCCCCCACCAGCTGGCTCTCGAAGCCCGGGATGAAGCGATTCGAGCCGAGCTCGAGCTCGTAGTCGGTGCCGGCGCCACCGGCGAATTCCTCGCCATCGATCGAGCCCTTGAAGTCGAACACGACGATATCGCCCTCGGCGGCAGCCTCGCCGTCCGCGACCGGCTCGGTCTTGCGATAGCGCTCGGCCAGGCGGCCCAGCGCCTCGTCG
Source organism: uncultured Alphaproteobacteria bacterium (assembly GCA_963762435.1). Lineage (GTDB taxonomy): Bacteria > Pseudomonadota > Alphaproteobacteria > ATCC43930 > CGMCC-115725 > JAXDMU01. Next base: position 11,222 of record CAVXLN010000004.1, read on the forward strand.
ATCTCGTCATCCGCGATCTCGGGCTCCAGCCGCTCGAGCTCGATCGTAGTGAGATCCGGCGCAGTCACGTCCGGCAGCACCTCGACGCTCATGGCGTAGACGAGATCCTTGCCGTCCTCGAAGGATTCGATCGCGATCTTGGGCTGAAGCGCGGGCCTGAGATTGCGCTCGCGCAGGGTCTCGCTGGACGAGCTGTTGACCGTCTCCTCCAGCACCTCACCCATCACCGACTGGCCGTAGCGCTTCTGCATCACGCTCATCGGCACCTTGCCAGGGCGGAAGCCCGGCAGGCGGACATTCTTCGAGAGCTCGGTGAGCCGCGTGCGCAGGCGGTTCTGAATATCCGCGGCATCGACCACGACTTTATATTCGTGCTTCAGACCGTCGGTGCTGGTTTCGGTGATTTGCATGGAACGCCAAGCCTATGGATTGAATTCGGATCGGGTGGTGCGGGCGAAGGGACTTGAACCCCCACGACTTGCGTCGCTGGAACCTAAATCCAGTGCGTCTACCAATTCCGCCACGCCCGCGCCGGCCCCGTGAAGCGGGTTGACATAGCACAGGAGATTCTGGCTCACACCCTTAAATGTGCATGCGAGGGCCGTGGTCGCCTAGGGCCGGCCGAGGCAGGCCCTGGCGGCCGCGTCGAGAATGGCGTCGCGATCGAGCCCGTAGGTGCGATAGAGATCGGGAATATCGCCCGACTGGCCGAACCGGTCGACGCCCAAGGGCTCGACCCGGCAACCGCCGGCGGATCCGAGCCAACTCAAGGCCGCAGGATGCGCGTCATGGACGGTGACGAGTGCCGCATCGGCCGCCATCGGCCTGAGAAGACGCTCGACCAGGCTGCCGCCCGCCCCGCTCCGCTTCCCCGATAGCCAATCGGCATAGAGCCGGTCGGGCGAGGTGACGGCCAGAAGGCCGGCACCCGGAATATCCTCGACGAGATCGGCATGGGCGGCCCGCGCCTCCTCGATGACGGCACCGCAGGAGACGATCGCGAGCTCCGCCCCCGGTGCCGGCTCGACCAGCCAATAGGCACCGCCGACGATGCCGTCCCGGAGATCCTGCGACATCGTTCGCGCCGGCTGCGCCAACGACCGGGTCGAGAGGCGAAGATAGACCGAACCGCCCGCCTTGCCCGGCGCCTGCATATAGTCGAAGGCCCAGCCCATCAGCACGGCGAGCTCGTCGACATAGGCCGGCTCGTAGGAGGCGAGGCCATCCTGGCCCATGCCGATGAGCGGCGTGTTGATCGATTGATGCGCACCGCCCTCCGGCGCCAGGGTCAGGCCCGACGGGGTCGCCACCACCATGAAGCGGGCATCCTGGTAGCAGCCGTAATTGAGCGCATCGAGGCCGCGATTGATGAAGGGGTCGTAGAGCGTGCCGATCGGCAGCAGGCGCGCGCCGAACAGCGGTGCGGTCAAGCCCAAGGCCGCCAGCATCAGGAACAGATTATGCTCGGCGATGCCGAGCTCGACATGCTGGCCTGCGGGCGACATGGCCCAGCGCTGGGCCGAGACGACCTTCTCGTCGCGGAACACGTCGGCGATCTCGGCCGCATGGAAGATGCCGCGCCGATTGACCCAGCCGCCGAGATTGGTCGAGACCGTGACATCGGGTGAGGTCGTGACGATGTGCCGGGCCAGCTCGCTGTCGCCGCCGGCGAGATCGTTGAGGATTTTGCCGAAGCCCTCCTGGGTCGACATCTGGGCACCGGTCGGCACCGGCAGCGGCCCGACCGGCACGGGTGCTGCCTCCTGCTGGCGCTTCTTCTCGGCAGCGAAGGGTACCGTCGCCAGGAACGCGTCGAGCGTCTCGGCCGGCAGCTCGAGGCCGGCATGGCGGTCCCACTCCGCCCCGTCCGGGACGCGCATCTGCTGCTTCAGCAGCGCCATCTGCTCGGGATTCATCAAGCCGGCGTGATTGTCCTTGTGACCAGCGAAGGGCAGACCGAAGCCCTTGATCGTGTAGGCAATGAAACAAGTCGGCACATCGTCCTTGATGCCGTGGAACGCCTCCAGCACGGCCGCCATGTCGTGCCCGGCGAGGTTCGTCATCAGCGCATGCAGCGACTCGTCATCGTGATCGTCGAGAATGTGCCGGATGCCGGGATAGCGATTGAGATCGCGCTGCAGATGCTCGCGCCAGCCGAGCCCGCCCTTATAGACCAGTGCCGAATAGAGCGAGTTCGGGCAGGCATCGATCCATTCTCTGAGATGCTCACCGTCGGGACGGGCGAAGGCGGCCTCGAGCCGCTTGCCGTATTTCAGCACGACGACGTGCCAGCCCATCATCTCGAACAGCGTGTCGATGCGATTGAACAGCCGGTCGTTGACGATGCTGTCGAGGCTCTGGCGGTTATAATCGATCACCCACCAGAGATTCTTCACGTCATGCTTCCAGCCTTCGAGCAGCGCCTCGAAGACATTGCCCTCGTCGAGCTCGGCATCGCCGACGAGCGCCACCATGCGGCCCGGCGGCCGGTCGCTCGCAGTGAGCCCCTTCAACCGCACGAAATCCTGGGCGATCGAGGCGAAGAGCGTGATCGCGACACCCAACCCGACGGAGCCGGTCGAGAAATCGACATCGTCCGTATCCTTGGTGCGCGACGGATAGGATTGAGCACCGCCCAAGGCGCGGAAACGCTCGAGCTTTTCGCGCGTCTGCTTGCCCAGGAGATACTGGATCGCATGATAGACCGGCGAGGCATGCGGCTTGACCGCGACCCGGTCCTGCACCTGCAGCACATCGAAATAGAGCGCCGTCATGAGTGTGACGAGCGAGGCGGACGAGGCCTGATGGCCGCCGACCTTAAGCCCGTCGCGGCTCGGCCGCAGATGATTGGCGTTATGGATCGTCCAGGAGGCGAGCCAGAGCACTTTCTCGGCGAGCGTCTCGAGGCAGCGGATCCGGTCAGGCAATGTCGCAGGCGGTGTGAGGGCAATCGGCGCAGGAACGCTGGCCAAGGCGGTTCTCCCGGAGGGATTTCTTATCTGGCCCTTAGATACCGGCTCCGGCAGCCGCGATCCAGCCTGGGCTACGCGGATCAGAAGCCGAGTGCGCGCAGGACGGCGGGCACCTGCTCCGGCAGATCCTCCGCGATCAGGCCCGGGCCGAACTCGGCTGCGGCAGCGCCATGGATCCAGGAAGCGGCTGCCGCCGCCTCGAAGGCCGGCACGCCTTGGGCCAGCAATCCCTGGATAAAGCCCGCCAGCACATCGCCGGCACCGGCCGTCGCGAGATAGGGCGGCGCATTCGCATTGATGACGGCGCGCCCGTCCGGTGCCGCCACGATCGTGTCGGAACCTTTGAGCAGGATGACGGCCCCCGTCGCCTGCGCGGCCGCCCGGGCGCGGGCGAGCTTGTCGCCGGCAAGATCGAACAGCCGCGCGAACTCGCCCTCATGCGGCGTCAGCACGACGGGTCCATGGATCGCCGCCTGCAACGTCGGCACCCGGCCGGCGAAAATGCTGAGCGCATCGGCATCGAGCACGGTGGCGCGACCGGTTCCGAGCAGCTTGAGCACCGTCTCGCGCGTCGCCTCGCTCGCCCCGGCACCCGGCCCGATCAGCAGCGCGTTGAACCGGCCGTCGGCGAGCAGCCGATCGAGATCGGCCGGCTCGTCGAGCGGGCGGACCATGATGCTCAAGAGCGAAGCGGCATAGACCGGCAGGGCCGCTGCCGGCACCGCGACCGAGACGAGGCCGGCCCCGATCCGGGCAGCACCGCGGGCGGCCAGCCGGGCAGCACCGGTCATCGGGTACCCGCCCAGCACCAGCGCATGGCCGCGGCCATATTTGTGCGCCGCCGCTGCCGGCCGAGGCAATGCCGCGCCCCAAAGCGAAGGCCCGTTTTCCCAGCAGGCGGGTGCGATCGCATCGAGGGCGGCCGAATCGAGCCCGATCGGCGCCACGACCGTCTCGCCGCAAAGATCGCGGCCCGGCAGCAGAAGATGCCCCGGCTTCTTGCGCTCGAAAGTGACGGTCAGGGCGGCCCGCACGGCGCCGAGATCGGCGCCCGTATCGCCCTGAACGCCCGACGGCAGATCGACTCCGACCAGAGCGATGCCACGCTCGGCTACCGCCTTGAGCATAATTGCCGCGGCCCCGTCGATCGGCCGGCCGAGGCCGGCGCCGAAGAGGGCATCGATCGCGAGGCCGGCGCCGTCGAGGAGATCCGGCGTGAGGTCCATGAGCGGCCCCGGCCAGCGCGCGGCATGGATTGCGGCATCACCTTTGAGCGCCGCGCGGGAGCCCAACAGCCCGAGTCGCACCGGCCAGCCCGCCTCGGCGAGATGCCGCGCCGCGACGAAGCCGTCGCCGCCATTATTGCCCGGCCCGCACAGCACCACCGCGGGCTGGCGTGGAAAGCGGCGCATGATCTCGGCTGCCACGGCGGCACCCGCCCGCTCCATCAGCTCCGCACCCGGCGTGCCGGCGGCGATGGTGCGCCGGTCGGCCTCGCCCATCTGGGCGACGGTGAGGAGGGCGGAGGCTGGAATCATGGCCGCTCGAATCCCTTTACCTGCTGCAGCATCGCCTCGCGCAGCATGGCCACGTCGGAGCCGGGCGTCAGCACGCGATAGCCGCGCCGCCACAACTCGTCGATGCCTGCACCCGGAAAGGGCAGGCAGCCCAGCACCTTGCCATGGGCCTTGGCCGCCGCTTCGACGATTGCGACCGATTTGAGGAAATCGGGATGATCGAACTGGCCGAGCACGCCTAGATCGCCCGAAAGATCGCCCGGTCCCAGGAACACCACATCGAAGCCCGGGACGGCGCAGATCTCCGCGGCATTCGCGGCGCCCTCGACGGTCTCGATCTGCAGCATGATGACGAGCTCGCTGCCGCCGCCGCCGCGTGCGACATAATCGCCGCGCAGGCCGAATTCCGAGGCGCGCACCACGGGTGCGGCATAGCCCCGCCGGCCCTGCGGCGGATAGAGGCAGGATGCCACCGCCTCCTTGGCCTCGGCAGCGCTCGATACGGCGGGGATCATGACGCCCTCGACGCCCAGATCGAGCACGCGCTTCAGCATGGTCGGATCGTTCCGGGCAACGCGGATGAAGGCGGCGGCCGGAGTCGTCTGCACCGCCTGGATCATGGCGCGATGATCCGCGAGGCCGCCGGCGCCGTGCTCGCCATCGATCAGCACGAAATCATAGCCGGCAAGTCCGCTCAGCTCGGCCACCATCGGGCTTGCCAGGTTGTTGAAGATGCCGAATGCCCCCCGCCCGGCCATAAGCCGCGCCTTGACCGAGTTCGACCGGTACATTGGTCCTCCTTCCGATCCCGACTCCAGTTGCGCTAGTCTAAACGCCGGGCACGGGAAAACGCATCTTCGAAGCATCGTCTTTGCGGAGCATGGAATGCGGCGTCTCGGATTGGCGGCTTGCGCGACCCTCCTGCTGGCAGCGATTCCCGGCACGGCCTCGGCTGAGCCTTACGATCTGGCCCTGGTGCTTGCGGTCGATGTGTCGCGCTCGGTCAACGACACGCGCTACGATTTGCAGCGCGACGGCTATGCCCAGGCTTTCCGCGATCCGGCGGTGATCGCGGCGATCACCGACAATGCACAGCACGGCGTCGCCGTCACCTTCGTCGAATGGTCGGGTGTGGGCGAGCAGAGCCAGGTCGTGCCGTGGACCATCATCACCGACCGCGCATCCAGCGAAGCCTTCGCCGCCACCGTCGGCGAGGCCGAGCGGCGCTTCGCCGGCTGGACCTCGATCAGCGCCGCCGTCGATTTCTCCGCAGCCCTGCTGCGCGACCAGAAGATTTCAGGCCCGCCGGCATGTCATCGACGTTTCGGGCGACGGCTCGAACAATAACGGCCGCCCGATCCTCGATGCGCGCGACGATGCCGTGGGAGCCGGCATCACCATCAACGGCCTGCCGATCCTGACCATCGAGGCGACGCTCGACAGCTACTATCAGGAGAATGTCATCGGCGGGCCCGGCGCCTTCCTGGTGCCGACCTCGAGCTTCGAGAATTTCGCCCGCGCGATCCAGACCAAGCTGATCAAGGAGATCGCGGGCCGTGTCGCCGACAACCGCTTCGCCACCCGCTGACCCAGCGCATTGATCTGTCAGAAATAGATCTAATTCCAGAATAATAGGCCAGCGGATGCCGAGCTATTTTCTAACGCTTGGTTAATCGGTCCTCTATAACATCTCGCAAGTGCCAAGCTAACCGGCACCGCGATTTGAATTAGACTTATATTGTATTTTAGGAATGTCAATAAATCTTGAAACAGCAGCGCTTTTGACCAGCAAGACTGCCCCTCCTCGGCGGCGTCGCTGGTTTCGTCTGGGCGAAGACGGCGCGGCCGCGATCGAGATGGCCTTTGCCGCCCCGGTCTTCCTGCTGCTGCTGCTCGGCATCTTCGAGCTGGGCTTCATGGTGTTCGTACAATCCGTGCTCGATGGCTGCGCGCGCGACGCGGCACGGCTGATCCGCACCGGCCAGGTCGCCAGCTCGACCAGCCCGCAAGCGACTTTCCAGACTCTGCTGTGCAACGAGATGGCCGTCATCGTCGGCTGCTCGAAGCTGATCTTCAATGTCCAGCCCTTCGGCACTTTCTCGACCTACACGCTGGCGCCGCCCAAGGACAAGAACGGCAATCCGGTGCCGACCTTCAACGGCGGCAATCCCGGCTCGGACATGCTGGTCGAGGTCATCTACAACCGCCCCTTCATAACTCAGATGATTGGCCAGTATCTGGGCGGCAGCTCTCGGTCGGCGTTCCTGACATCGACCGTCATCTTCCGCAACGAACCCTTCCCGACAGGTTCGTCATGATCGGTCTCGGGCGGCTTTTCCGCGACAGATCGGGCGCTGCCGCGATCGAATTCGGCATCCTGGCGCCGGTCGCCGTGCTCCTGCTGATGGGCACCTACGAACTGACCAATGCGCTGGTCGCCTATATGAAGCTGACTGCCGCCTGCGACACGGTCGGTGACCTCGTCGCCCAGCAGAGCTCGATCACCACCGCCACGCTCAATGATTTCTATACGGCCGAGCAGCTGGTCATGTCGCCGCTCACCACGAACACGCTCGGCCTCGCGATCGCCAGCGTCACCTTCAGCTCCAACGGCACCCCTTCGGTCACCTGGCATCAGGAGTTCGGCGGAGCGTCGCAGATGACCAACCTCACCACCTCGACGGTCGGCCTCGGCAGTGCCGGCGACACGGTGATCGTGGCCCAGGCGACCTACACCTACACCTCTCTCCTCAAATACGTCCTGAAGACAGGCATTCCCATGACCGAGCGGGTCTACACAAGACCTCGCCTGGTGACCTCGATCGCCGTCACCGGTTGACGCCTGCCGGAGCCAGAGCCCATGCGCATCTTCTCATTCCTTCGCCGTTCCAATTCGACCACGAGCCTTGCGCGCTGGTGGCGATCGCGCGACGGCAATGTCGGCATGATCTTCGCGCTTGCCGCCATTCCGCTCGTCCTCGCGGCCGGCATCGGCGTTGACATGGCGCGCGCCTACGCTATGCGCGTGCGCCTGGGTGCGGCCCTCGACGCGGCCGCCCTCGCCGTCGGCTCGACCAATCCGATCGCCTTCACCCAGGCGCAGCTGCAGACGCGCATGCAGAATTATTTCAACGCCAACTATCCCAGCAACGCGCTCGGCACGCCGACGGTGCCCGTCATGACCTATCAGGGCACGGGCAACAACGTCATCAACCTGACCGCCACCGCAACGATCCCCACTACCTTCATGCGGATCATCAACGTCAAGAATATGACCGTCAACGTCAGCAACCAGGTGACGCGCGGCGTCACCGGCCTCGAGGTGGCGCTGGTGCTCGACAATACCGGCTCGATGATGTGCGGTGACGGCTATCCGAGCAATTGCTCCGAGAGCGTGCCGCCGAGCCATATGGACACGCTTCGGACGGATGCGAAGAACATCGTCGATACGCTGTTCGCAGCGACGGCCGATCCGACCAAGCTCGCGATCTCGGTGGTGCCTTATGTCACCTCGGTCAATGTCGGTCCGGCGCTGTCGCAAGGCTCGCTTCTCGGCACCTATGTGCCGACCGTGAACGGCGCTTACGTCGATTATAACGGTAACAAGATCCTGGACGCCTTCGGCAATGCCATCACCTATGATTCATCGCAGAGCCCGACCTCGCTCGAATGGATCGGCTGCGTCGTCGAGCCGACCGCGGCGAACGAGGACACGACCGGCATCGGTCCCGACATCACCGAGCCGTCCGGCGGCTGGATTGGTCCTTGGACGCCCTATTGGTGGCAGAGCGGCAGCGGCGCTGATGGCACTGCCCCGTCTCACGGCAGCAACTATACGCAGAATCAGGGCTTCGCCTCGAACTCGAACGGTGTCTATTACAACACTTGGAATATCCCGACGACGAGCAGCAAGGGCGTGGTGACGCAGCATCCGAGCGCCCAGTATGTCGAAGTCGATAATGGCGATTATTCGAACGATACGAACGGCGCCATCTATCAATCCTATGGCCCCAATCTCGGCTGCCCGACGCCGCTGGTCCGACTGACCAACAGCCAGACAACGCTCGACGCGGACGTGCAGGCCATGAAGTCCCGCGCCAACAGCGGCACGGCGATCACGGTCGGCATGGTGTGGGGCTGGCGCACCCTCTCGCCCAACCCACCCTTCGGCGACGGCGTTCCCTACAAGACGCCGGGCTGGATCAAGGCGATCGTGCTCGAGACCGACGGCAATGCCGAGGTGCTGGGACCGCCCAATGGTGCCGACTACACGGGCTACGGCTATATCAACTCGCTGACCGGCGATCAGAAGCTCGGCTCCAGCACGGCGGGCCTATACCCGCCGAACGTCACCAGCCCGACGCCCGGCACGGCCAATTACTATCTCGAAAACCGCCTGACGACGCTGTGCAACAACATCAAAGCTGCCGGCATTATCGTCTACACGATCGGCCTCGGACCCACGGGTGAGACCAACAAGCAGCTCCAAAATTGCGCCGGACCGGCCCCCGGCGCCTTTTATCCCGCCCCGACATCGGCCTCGCTGAGCACCGCCTTCCAGGAAGTCGCCAACTCGCTGAACCAGCTGCGCCTCAGCAAGTGACCGATCTCTCGTGACCAGGGTCGGAGAAACTCGCTATACGGAGTTCTCCAACCCTGCGGCATGAGGAGGTCCGGGTGCCGATCGCACCAGCCGAGCTTCGTACCGGCCAGGCGGTACGCCAGGCCTGCCGGTCGGGCCAATGGAGCGGCCCGACGGCCGGCTTGGCGCCTGATCTCGTGCAAGGCAATCTCGCCATCCTGCCGGCCGACCTTGCCGGCGATTTCCTGCGTTTCTGCCAACGCAATCCCCGGCCCTGCCCGCTCATCGGTGTCAGCGAGCCGGGCGATCCGCGCCTGCCGGCCTTGGGCCAGGATCTCGATCTCCGGACCGACCTCCCCGCCTATCGCGTCTGGCGGCATGGCGAGCTCGTCGACGAGCCCGCCGATCTCGAGCGCTGGTGGCGCCAGGATCTGGTAGGCTTCGTGCTCGGCTGCTCTTTCTCCTTCGAGGCGGCGCTGATGGCGGACGGGATCCGGATCCGCCATATCGATGCTGGCACCAACGTGCCGATGTACCGCACCAACATCATGTGCGAGCCGGCCGGCCCATTCCAGGGACCGATGGTCGTCTCGATGCGGCCTCTTCTACCGGCGGACGCGATCCGCGCCGTGCAGATCACATCGCGTTTCCCCGCCGTGCATGGGGCGCCCGTGCATCTGGGCTTTCCGGACGCGATCGGCGTCACCGACCTCGCCCATCCCGACTATGGCGACCCGGTCGAGATCCGGGCCGGCGAGCTGCCGGTCTTCTGGGCCTGCGGCGTGACACCCCAGGCGATCATCGCGGCGGCCAAGCCGCCCTTCGCCATCACGCATGCGCCCGGCAAGATGCTGGTGACGGACCTGCCGAATGATCGGCTGGCGGTGCTGTGATCTGGATCGAGGGGGGAGTGGGGCGAGTGACCGGACTTGAACCGGCGACATCCAGAATCACAATCTGGCGCTCTAACCAACTGAGCTACACCCGCCGCAGAGAGCGGGTTCGTACCGCACCCTCTTAGCGACCGTCAAGCCGCGTGACGGCATTGCACCCCAAGCTGCGGGCAGCCTATAAAAATCCGGAAGAAGCGGGAGACGGAAAAGATGGGGCAAGCGGCGCTGCAATTGGCCGACGGCATCAGTCGGCTCGGCACCGAAACGGCGTTCGAGGTGCTGGCCCGTGCCAAGGCGCTCGAGGCGCAGGGCCGCAGCATCATCAATCTCGGCATCGGCCAACCGGATTTCCCGACGCCCGAGCATATCGTCGAGGCCGGACGCAAGGCTTTGGCCGACGGCCATCACGGCTATACGCCGGCATCCGGCATCGCTCCGCTGCGCCAAGCGATCGCCGCCGATTTCGACCGGCGCTACCGTGTCGCGGTCGATCCGGCCCAAGTGCTGGTGGTGCCCGGCGGCAAGGTGACGATGTTCTTCGCCATCCTGATGTTCGGCGAGCCGGGGGCCGAGATCCTCTACCCCAATCCGGGCTTCCCGATCTATGAGAGCGTCATCCGCTATTCCGGCGCCACGCCGGTCGCCATCCCGCTCAAGGAGGCGAACGGCTTCGCCTTCCGGGCCGAGGATGTGCTGGCGCGGATCACGCCCCGGACCCGGCTTCTCATCCTCAACAGCCCAGCCAATCCGACCGGCGGCGTGGTGCCCAAAGCCGAGCTCGATCGGCTCGTCGCCGGGCTCGAGCGCCATCCGCAGGTGGCCGTGCTGTCGGACGAGATCTATAGCGAGATCAGCTATGGCACCGAGGCGCCGACGAGCCTGCTGACATATCCCGAGATCCGCGACCGGCTGATCCTGCTCGACGGCTTCTCCAAGACTTATGCGATGACCGGCTGGCGCCTGGGCTACGCGGTCTGGCCGGCTTCCCTCCTGCCGCTCGCCGAGCGGCTCGCCGTCAACAGCCATTCCTGCGTCAATGCGGCCGCCCAATTCGCCGGCATCGCCGCTCTCGAAGGCCCGCGCGAGCCCTGCCGGCGCATGGTCGAGGCCTTCGCCCATCGGCGCGAGCGGATCGTGGCCGCCCTCAATCGCTTGGCCGGCGTGCATTGCCTGTCGCCGGGGGGCGCCTTCTATGTCTTCCCCAACATTACGGGCACCGAACTCGACAGCCGGACGCTGCAGACTCGTCTCCTTGACGAAGCCGGCGTCGCCACCGTCGCCGGCACCAGCTTCGGCGCCGAGGGCGAAGGCTTTCTGCGCCTCAGCTACGCCGCCTCGATGGACCAGATCGAGACGGCAGTGTCGCGTATCGATGATTTTATAAAGAAAATATAAAGACCCGGTGCGAGCTGGCACGGTGCGTGCTTTGCGTCGCGACACGCATCCTACGCCGAAACGATCCGAGCCCCGAGGGAGCCGCTCATGAAAAAGGTCGAAGCCGTCATCAAGCCCTTTAAACTCGACGAGGTGAAGGAAGCGCTGCATGAGGTCGGGATCAAAGGCATCACCGTCACGGAAGCAAAGGGCTTCGGCCGCCAGAAGGGCCACACCGAGCTCTATCGCGGTGCTGAATATGTCGTCGACTTCCTGCCCAAGGTGAAGATCGAGGTCATCATGGAAGACGCGCTCGTCGAGCGCGCGGTCGAGGCGATCCAGCAGGCCGCCCATACCGGCCGCATCGGCGACGGCAAGATCTTCGTGAGCCCGGTCGAGGACATCATCCGCATCCGCACGGGTGAGCGCGGAAACGACGCGATCTGATTATAAAAGCGGCAATGTGCGCATTTTTTGCGCAACACTCCTGCCTTAATAGGATCAGCGCCGGCTAGGTGCCGGCACTTGCAGGCCGTTAGAGCCGAACCAGCTTTGTCAACGAAGGAACCTACGAGATGTCGACGGTCGAAAAAGTCCTGGAAATGATCAAGGAGCACGAGGTCAAATATGTCGACTTCCGCTTCACCGACCCGCGCGGCAAGTGGCAGCATCTGTCACATGCTGTCCGGACGGTCGATTCCGATCTCTTGACCGACGGCGTGATGTTCGACGGCTCGTCGATCGCCGGCTGGAAGGCCATCAATGAGTCGGACATGGTGCTGATGCCGGACCTTGCGACCGCGGTGCTCGACCCGTTCGCGGCCCAGACCCAGCTCATCATCTTCTGCGACATCGCCGAACCCGGCACCGGCCAGGCCTATGGCCGCGACCCGCGCTCGACCGCAAAGAAGGCCGAGGCGTACCTTGGCTCGACCGGCATCGGCGACACGGCGTTCTTCGGTCCGGAAGCCGAATTCTTCGTGTTCGACGATGTCCGCTTCAAGACCGGCATGAACAGCGCCGGCTATGAGATCGACAGCGAGGAAGGCCCCTACAACTCCTTCACCGAGTATCCGGACGGCAATACCGGCCATCGCCCGGTGATCAAGGGCGGCTATTTCCCGGTGGCCCCGGTCGACAGTGCCGGCGATCTGCGCGCCGAGATGCTATCGGTGATGGAAGACATGGGCCTCGATGTCGAGAAGCATCACCACGAGGTGGCGCCCTCGCAGCATGAGCTCGGCTGCAAGTTCAATACGCTGGTCCGCTCTGCCGACGACATGCAGATCTACAAATATGTCGTGCACAACGTGGCCCACCAGTACGGCAAGACGGCGACCTTCATGCCGAAGCCGATCAAGGGCGACAACGGCTCGGGCATGCATGTGCATCAGTCGATCTGGAAGGAAGGCAAGCCGGCCTTCGCCGGCTCGGGTTATGCCGATCTCTCCGACACGGCGCTCTACTACATCGGCGGCATCATCCGCCATGCCAAGGCGCTCAACGCCTTCACCAACCCCACGACCAACAGCTACAAGCGCCTGATTCCCGGCTTCGAGGCGCCGGTGCTGCTGGCCTATTCCTCGCGCAACCGCTCGGCCTCGTGCCGCATCCCCTATGTCTCGAGCCCCAAGGGCAAGCGCGTCGAGGTGCGGTTCCCGGATCCGGCCGCCAATCCCTATCTCGCCTACGCCGCGATGCTGATGGCCGGCCTCGACGGCATTCAGAACAAGATCCATCCGGGCGAGGCGATGGACAAGAACCTCTACGATTTGCCGCCGGAAGAGCTGAAGAACGTGCCGACCGTGTGCGGCTCGCTACGCGAAGCGATCGGCGCGCTGACCGCCGATCACGACTTCCTCTTGAAGGGCGATGTCTTCAGCCGCGATCAGATCGAAGCCTATCTCGAGCTGAAGTGGGAAGAGGTCTACGCCTTCGAGCACACGCCGCACCCGATCGAGTTCCAGATGTACTACTCGGTCTGATCGGACCTTACGTCGAAACGACCCCGCCGGAGCGATCCGGCGGGGTTTTTCATGCATGCCGACGGGTCAGCCGGTAAGCGAACCACAATCCCACGAGTCCGAGCGGGATGAAACCGGCGAAGAGCAGGCTGGCCGCCATCTGCGCGGTCGCCGGCGTGGCGCTCGCCGCCAAGCCCGACGCATTAACGGCGATGCCGCTCGCGGCGAAACCCACGGCATAGCCGATCTGCGACATGGTCGAGGCCGCACCTGCCGCGGCACTCCGCTCCGCATCCGGCACGGCCGCCACGAGCCATTTCACCATATAGGCCCAGGCAAGGCCGAAGCCGCTGCCCTGGGCGACGAGGCCGCACAGAATGCCCGGGATCGACCCGGCCGGCACGGCGAGGGCATGGATCGCCGCCCCAGTCGCGATCAGTGCTGCACCCAGCAGGATGAGGCGCCGCTCGAAAGCCGCCGGCACGCTCGCCGTCACGAAGGAAGCGAGCGTCCAGGCGACCGCCTCGACCGCGACGAGATACCCCGCCGTCAGCGGATCGGTGCCGCGCAGCAGCTTCAGCAACAACGGCCCATAGGCGGCGAACGGCGTGGTGGCCGCGCCAAGCGTCAGGATCATCAGCAGGCCGTTGCCGGCCGGCCGCGCCAAGTCGAGTGTCATTCTCGGCAGCAGATGCCGCGGCGCCCGCGCGTCGAGCCGGGCAAAACCGTAAAGCGAGGCCAGCCCCGCGAGACCGCACAGCGCCGGCCGCAGAGCCCCCTCGCCCACCCCCGCGAAGGCGCCGGCCGACGCGATGCCGATCGTGCCCAGCGCCAGCAGCATCAAGGGTGCCAGCGACCAGCCCCGCACGGCACTCGGCCGACGGCTGGGCAGGAAGGCGGCGGCGGCGAGCACAATTCCGGCCTGAGCGGCAAAGGCCCAGAAGGCCCAGCGCCAATGCCCCGCTGCCGCAAAGACGCCGCCGATCAGCGGCCCGCACAAGGCCGAGCCGCCCCAGATCGCCGAGACGACGGTCCAGAGCAACGGCCAGAAGCGCTGCGGGAACAACTCCTGCAGC
>CAVXLN010000005.1:0-73876 GCA_963762435.1 uncultured Alphaproteobacteria bacterium
TTATCTGCATGCCTACACTTCAAGCATCGTATTGCTCAAGGGCATCGAGGTCGGGCCGCAATCGCCGCTCGTCGGCAAGGTCGCCGAACTGATGTGCGAGCTGACCGGCATGGAGCGCGTCGCCTTCTGCAACACCGGCTCGGAGGCGGTGCTCGCCGCGGTGCGCCTGGCGCGCACGGTCACCGGCCGCGTCAAGATCGCGACGATGTCAGGCGCCTATCACGGCATCAACGACGAAGTGCTGGTGCGCGGCACGATCGTCGATGGCCAGCCGCAAGACGGTGCCGATCGCGCCGGGAATTCCGCAGCACATCGTCGACGAAGTGCTGGTGCTCGACTACGGCTCGCCCGAGCGCTGGAGCTTTTGCGGCAGCACGCGCATGAACTCGCCGCCGTGCTGGTCGAGCCGGTGCAGAGCCGCCAGCCCGATCTCGCAGCCGGTCGAATTTCTGCGCGAGGTGCGCAAGATCACCGAGCAGTCCGAAACCGCGCTGATCTTCGACGAAATGGTCACCGGCTTTCGCGTCCATCCCGGCGGCATGCCAGGCGCTGTGGGGCATCAAGGCCGACATGGCCACCTACGGCAAGGTCATCGGCGGCGGCATGCCGATCGGCGCGCTTTGCGGCAAGGCGAAGTACATGGACGCGCTCGACGGCGGCGGCTGGCAGTACGGCGACGAGTCGTTCCCCGAAGTCGGCGTGACCTTTTTCGCGGGCACGTTCGTGCGGCATCCGCTGGCGGTGCGCTCCGCGCTTTCCGTGCTGACGCAGATCAAGCGCGAGGGCCCGGCGCTTGCAGGAGCGCGTCAGCGAGCGCGCCGCGACGTCTGGTCGATACGCTCAACGCCTATTTCGAGCAGGAGCAGCGTGCCGATGCGCATGACCTGCTTCCGCTCGATGATGTATTTCCGTTTTCCAGGAGGAATTCAAATATTCGAGCCTGCTCTTTTTCCACCTGCGCCTGAGCGGACTGCACATCTGGGAAGGCCGGCCCGTGTTTCTTTCCACCGCTCACACCGACGAGGACGTCGCGTTCATCATCCGCGCCTTCAAGGAGAGCATCGAGGAATTGCGCGCGGGCGGTTTCCTGCCCGAGGCCGGAAGCTTCGGCGCCGGTGCCGGTGGCGCAAGCCGGTGGCGCCTGCCGCGTCCGCGCCGATCGAGACGCCAGCCGTCGACCAAGCCGATGCAGTTCAGCCTCTATTTCTTCGGCAATTACGACGCGGCCTATCGCGAGGACAAGTACGCGCTGCTGCATGGAGGCCGCGAAATTCGCCGACGCGAACGGCTTCACCGCCGTCTGGCTGCCGGAGCGCCATTTTCACGCCGTGGGCGGTTTCTCGCCGAACTCGTCGCTGCTGGCCTGCGCGCTGGCGCGGGAGACGAAGCAGCTGCAGTTGCGCGGCGGCAGCGTGGTCCTGCCGCTGCATCATCCGGTGCGCGTGGCGGAGGAGTGGTCGGTCGTCGATAATCTTTCGCAGGGGCGGGTCGCGCATTTCCATCGCGATCGGGCTGGCATCCGAACGATTTCGTCTTCGCGCCGGAAGCTTTCGAGGACCGCCGCAACATCTGCCTGCAAAATCTCGAGATCATCCAGCGGCTTTGGCGCGGCGAGGCGGTCGAGATGCCCACGCCCGGCGGCGACGCAGCTGCCGGTGAAACTTTATCCCGCTGCCGAAGCAGGCGCGAGTTGCCGGTCTGGCTGACGTGCATTCACAAGGAATCGTACGCCGAAGCCGGGCCGCAAGGGCCTGAACGTCCTCGGCTATCTGATGAACCAGACGGTGGACGAACTGGCCGAAAAAATCGCCGCCTATCGCGAAGGCCGCCGCGTCGGCCGGGCTCGATCCGGCCGGCGGCCACGTCACGACGCTGCTCTTCACCTATCTCGACGAGAGCGTGGAAAAGGCGCGGGAAGTCGCGCGCGAGCCGCTCTGCGATTATCTCCGCTCCTACCTCGACAACAGCCAGAAGAAGATCGAAAAGCAGGTCGGCGAGATGGAAGTCGACCAGGAGGACGTCGATTACCTGACCAACCGCTCGTGCGACGATTACTTCAACGGCAAGTCGCTCATCGGCACGGCCGAGTCGTGCGCTGCCGTGGTCGAGCGCTTGAAGAAAATCGGCGTGGACGAGATCGGCTGCTTCGTCGATTTCGGCGTCGAGCCGGCTCACGTCGCTGCAAAGCCTGAAGCACGTGACGGCATCTGATGGAAGCGGAGAAGGCCGCCGCGGCGAAGGCCGACCAGGTACTGCCGCTGCCCGAGGCGGAACAGGGCCTGTGGCTGCTCTGCGAGCCTGAACGAAGACGCCGGGCGCGCCTACCACGAATCGATCACGCTGAGTCTCACCGGCGACCTCGACCGCGATCGCCTGGAGCGGACGCTGCAGACGCTGGTCGACCGGCACGGCGCGCTTGCGCACGACGATCGATCCCGACGGCCAGACGCAGACGGTCCACGCCGCAGCCTTCGAGCTCGACTGCATCGATTTCTCCGATCTGCCGCAGAAGTCCGCGGCGCGAAGCCGAGGCCGCGAAAAACTCGCCGAGCTGGAAAACGAAATCTTCACCGGGATGCGCGGGCCTTTCCTCTTCGGCTGACCTGCTCAAGCTCGGCGACGCAAAGCATCTGCTGCTGCTCGTCTTCCATCATGTCGTCGGCAACGGGCCGTCCTACTGGGTTTTCCTCGACGAACTCGCCGCGCTCTATAAGGCTTACGCGACTGGCGGCGCGGCGCAGTTGCCGCCCGCCGTGCCCTTCTCCGAATTCGTCGAGCAGCGCGCAGACGTTACGAGACATCGCGCGGAAAAGCGCGAAGCCGAGGCGTTCTGGCTCAAGCAAATGGAAGGCGGCGTGCCGATGCTCGACCTGCCGCTCGATCACCCGCTGCCCGCCGGAGCTGACCTACGTCGGCGCGCGCGAGGAAATCGTGCTGGAGCCGGAGCTGACCGCGGCGCTGAAAAAGATCGGCGCGGCGCACCGCTGCTCGCTGTTCATGGTGCTGCTCAGCGCCTACGGCGTGCTGCTGCACCGGCTCTCGGGCCAGGACGACTCTCATCGGCGTGCCGTTCGACAGCCCGATCCGCATGGAGGTCGAGGGCCGCAACCTTTTCGCCAACACGACCAACATGCTGCCGCTGCGCAGCATCCTTTACGACGGCAGCAGCTTCCTCGATTACCTGCAGCAGATCAAGGCGCTCGTCATCGCGGCGTCGGAGCACCAGGATTATTTCTTCGGCAATCTCATCGGCAAACTCGAACCTGCCGCGCGATCCGTCGCGCTCGCCGTTTTTCAACGTCATCTTCAATCTCGAATCGGGCGAGTTCCACCGAATCGTTGCCGGGACTGGAGATGGCGCTCGAAACGCAGGACGTGCCCTACCGCAGCCCGCGCGGCACCGCGATGTTCGAGCTTTACCTGAACGCGGCGGAAAAAAAGAACGGCGAAATCTTCGTCCAATGCGATTACAACACCGACCTGATCGCCACCGGAAACGATGCAGCGCTGGCTGCGGCCATTACAAGACGCTGCTGCACGGCATCGCGGCCGATCCGAACCAACTCGCGGCGCTGATCCCGCTGATGTCGGCCGAGGAACAACAGGAACTGGTTGTCGCGGGGAAGGCGACTGCCGCTGCTTCGCCAGCCGCATAATTTGGAACATGGATCACTCTCGCCTTACATCTCGGTGCCGGAATGGTTCGAGCACCAGGTCCGCGCCACGCCCGATGCGATCGCCGTTGTCTTCGACGAGAAGGCAGATCACTTACGCGCGAACTCAACCGGCGCGCGAATCGACTCGCGCGGCGCCTGGAAAAACTCGGCGTCGGGCCGGACAAGGTCGTCGCGGTCTGCCTGGAGCGCTCGCTCGATCTGATCGTCGTCGCTGCTCGCGATCCTGAAGGCCGGCGGCGCCTACCTGCCGATCGACCGCGACCTGCCGCGCGAGCGCCAGGCCTGCATGCTGCGAGGATGCGCAGCCGCTCGTCCTGATCACCGAGCAAGCTGCTCCAGCGCTGAATTGCCCCCGGTCGCCGCGGCTCTCTTCGTCATCGACGCAGGAGCGCGCGAGCCTCGACGGCGAGAGCGACGCCGACCTGCCCGCACCGCGTGACCGGTGAAAATCTCGCCTACGTGATTTACACCTCCGGCTCGACCGGCAGTGCCGAAGGGCGTCGAGATTCCGCACGACGCGCTGGTGAATTTCCTCGCCTCGATGCAGGAGCGGCCGGGACTGACGGCCGGAGGATGTGCTCGTCGCCATCACGACGTTCTCCTTCGACATCGCGGGCCTCGAAATTTTCCTGCCGCTCGTGACCGGCGCGCAGCTTGATCTTCCTCAGCCGCGACGATGCCGCCGACGGCTTCCGCATCCTGCATCATCTCGACCGTGAACCAGGCGACCGTGCTGCAGGCCACGCCCTCGACCTGGCGCATGCTGCTCGACGCGAAATGGCCGGGCAATCCGCAGCTGAAAATGCTCTGCGGCGGCGAGGCGTTGCCGCGCGACCTGGCCGACCCAATTACTGGCCAAGGGCGGCGAACTTTGGAACATGTACGGCCCGACCGAGACGACGATCTGGTCGTCCGCGGCCGTGATCGACGGGCGAGCGACGCCTCCATCACCATCGGCCAGCCGATCGCCAACACGCAGCTCTACATTCTCGATCCGAATCTGCAGCCCGTCCCGATCGGGCGTCGCCGGCGAGCTTCACATCGGCGGGCTGGGCCTCGCGCGCGGTTACCGCAACCGGCCCGAGCTGACGGCGGAGAAATTCATCCCCGATCCCTTTTCCGGCGAGCCGGGCGCGCGGCTTTATAAAACCGGCGACGTCGCGCGGCTGCGGGCGAAGGGACAAATCGAAGTGCTGGGCCGCTCGATCACCAGGTCAAGATTCGCGGGTTCCGGATCGAGCTCGGCGAAATCGAGGCGCGCGTCGGCGAGCATCCCATGGTGAAGGAAGTCGTCGTCACCGCGCGCGAGGATCGCGCCGGGCCGCAAGCAACTCGTCGCCTATCTCGTCCTGCGCGATCGCGCTCGCCGGACGGCATGGCCGCCGGCGGACATGCGCGCTTTCCTCGAGCAGAAGCTGCCCGATTACATGGTCCCGGCTTTCTTCGAGGTGCTCGATGCCCTGCCTCGCTCACGCCCAACGGCAAGATCAACCGCAAGGCGCTGCCCGCGCCGAAAATCGCAGGGCCCGCTGCCAACCGGCCCTACGTCGCGCCGCACGCAACCCGACCGAGGACAAAGCTCGCCGAAATCTGGGCCGAGGTGCTGGGCCGGGACAAGGTGGGCATCGAGGACAATATTTTCGAGATCGGCGGCGATTCGCTGCTGATCTTCCGCATCGCGGCGCGCGCCAACGAGGCCGGTTTGCCGATCAGCATCCGCCAGTTTTTCCTGCATCGGACCATTGCCGAGATGCTGGCCAACCCGGGCTCAACCAAGAGCCAGTCTTTGCCGCAGGTGAGCGCGATCCGGGCGGTTTCCCGCGACGCCTATCGCCGCCCCGGCGCCTCCACGCACAAGCCCACCACGGCGACGAGATGACCGCATGACCGAGAACCCCACGGGCCTGGCCCTGCCTCGGGCTAAAGAGACGCCTCCCGCGCCGGAAGCGGACGTCTACGTCATGCCCTGCTCGATCAGCCAGCAACGCTACTGGCTGCTCGAACAACTTTCCCCCGGCAACACGGCGCTGAACATCCCGCTGGCGGTGCAACTGAGCGGGCCGCTCGACATCGCGATTCTGGAGCGGGCGCTAAATGCGATCGTGCACCGGCACGAGGTCTTGCGGACAAGCTTTACGCTGGTCGAGGGCGCGCCGAAGCAGGTGATCAAGCCGGAGGCGAAGCTGGAACTCGGGCAGATCGATTTGACCGATGTTCCGCCGGACAGGCGCCAGCCCCGGATCGAGCAGGAGATGATCGCCGAGGCGGTGCGGCCGCTTTCGCTGACGCAGGCGCCGATCCTCCGCACCACGCTGTTGCGGCTGTCGCCGGATGAGAACGTGCTCATGCTGACCATCCACCACATCGTGGGTGACGGGTGGTCGAACGGCTTGCTCGTCCGCGAAGTCGGGCTTTTCTATCATGCCTTCCTGAAGGGCAAGCCGGTCGATCTGCCGCCGCTGCAAGTGCATTACGCCGATTACGCGCTCTGGCAGGAAGAATGGCTTACGTCGCCGCAATTCCAAAAGCAGCTCGCCTACTGGTCCGAGACGCTCGACGGCGATCCGCCGGTGCTCGACCTGCCGACCGATTATCCGCGCGAGCTGGGCCCGGCTTACACTGCGTTCATCGAGAGCCTGCTCTTGCCACAAAGGCTGGGCGACGATCTCCGGCGGCTTTGCCTCGAGCTGGACGTCACGCTCTTCATGGTGCTCTTCGCTACCTACGTGGCGCTCCTCCACCGGTACACCGGACAGACCGAGTTCATGATCGGGACCACGGCGGCAAATCGCAACCGTCCGGAGCTGGAGCATCTTATCGGGCTCTTCGCCAATCCGCTGATCCTGCGGCCGACGGTTTCGGGTGAAATGTCCTTCCGCGAACTGGCGGTGGGCCTGCGGGACCATTCGCTCATTTCCTTCGCGCACCAGGAAGTTCCGTTCGAGAAGGTGCTGGAAGCCCTGCAGGAAAAGAAGAAGGTGGCGCGCAAGCCGCTCATCCAGTCCCATTTTCTTTACCAGAAAGCGTTCATGGAGCCCGCCACGTATGGCGACCTGACCATTCGCCCGCTCCGCTCCGTCAGCCCGGGCTCAACCTTCGAGCTGACGTATGGCATCGTCGAGCGCGAGGAAGGCATCCGCCTGCAGATGGAGTACCACACCGCGCTTTACAAGAAGGCGACCATCCGCCGGATGTTGCGGCACTTCGAGCGGATGCTCGAGGCCGCCGTCGACAACCCGGACATGCCCGTGAGCGAACTGGCCCTCCTGACCGAGGAAGAGCGCGCCACGCTGGAGCCGCTCTGGACGCTCCCCAAGCCACTGGCCGACGGCACGCGCCCGGGCGTCGACCCGAAGGTGCTGCTGCCGCAATTCCGCGCGCAGCTCAAGAAGCATTTCCGCGAGGCCGTCTACCCGCACGGCATCGCCATCGAGCCGCTGCCGGGTGAAATCCTCGTTGCGCTCGACGGCCATCTGCGCCTCCTGCCGGCGGGGATTCCCGGCGAAGTCTACCTGGGCGGTATCGCGCAGGGATTGACGGGCGAGTACACGCTCGTCTCGGGCCCGACCGATGTGCCGACGCCGGTGCCGCTCCTGCGGACGGAGTTCATCGGACGCAACAGCGGCGACGGAAAAATCGAGTTGCTGGGGACCGCGGACGATTTTGCGACCATCAACGGCTTTCGCGTCAATCTGCGGCAAGTCGAGGCTTTCCTGGCCCGTCACCCGGATGTCGCGGAGGTCGCGGCCGCGGCGTTCAAGCAGGCATCCGGGGAATTTCAAATGACATGTTACGTCGTGCTCAAGCCGGGCACTACCCCGACCGAAAAGGATCTGCGGCTTTTTCTGAAGGGCAAGATCAGCGATTTCACCCTGCCTGCGCATATCGTGACGGTTCCCGCCCTGCCCAAAGACGCCAGCGGAGAGGTGGTGGCCGGGATGCTGCCCGAGCCGGTCCTTCCCGCCAAGTCCCAGGACGAGAAAATCCCGCTCGAGGCGATTCTCTATCACCAGCTCATCGAGATCTGGATGGAAATCCTGAAAGTGCCGAGCCTCACCATCGAGGACAATTTCTTCGCGCTGGGCGGCAGTTCGCTTTTGGCGCTGCGGATGATGACGCAGATCGAGAAGCTTTGCGGACGGCCTCTGCCGCTCTCGCTCTTGCTCACGGGCGCGACGA
Organism: uncultured Alphaproteobacteria bacterium; assembly: GCA_963762435.1. Classification (GTDB taxonomy): domain Bacteria; phylum Pseudomonadota; class Alphaproteobacteria; order ATCC43930; family CGMCC-115725; genus JAXDMU01. The sequence continues at coordinate 7,857 of CAVXLN010000005.1, forward strand.
TCGCAAACCTGGCCCACTACATCGTCCAGGCCAACAACGAGTCGGCGGCGCCGCTGGTCGCCATCCAGTCAAAGGGAAAGAAACAGCCCCTCTTCTTCCTGCATGGCGATTGGGCGGGCGGCGGTTTCTATTGCGGACGGCTTTCGCAGCAACTGGGCGAGGACCAGCCATTCTACGTCCTGCCACCGTATCGCTCGGGCAACGAGAACGTCTTCACGCTGGAGGACATGGCGGCGTATCACATCGCCGCCATGCGGGCGCATACGCCGCACGGACCCTATTTGCTCGGCGGCTACTGCATCGGCGCGACCATCGCGATCGAGATGGCGCGGCAACTGGTGGCGCAGGGCGAAAAGGTGACGCACCTGCTGCTCATCGACCCGCTTTTGGGGACGCCGTGGCTGCGGCTGACGTGGCCCTTTTTCAACGCCGTGGGCAACCTGCGGAAGTGGAATGTGCAGAAGAAGATTCACGTCTTCGATCGCTATGCTGTCTCATTTGCGCGCTGGGTGAAGAAGCCCTTGCAGAGCAAGATCACGACGTTGCTGCGTCGACTCGGCATCTCGACCTCGGTTCCGGTCAGCCCGATCAAAGCGGGACGCGAAGCCGGCGAAGGCATCGAGATTCTGACCCATCTCGATTACGCGGTCTATTTCCTGGCCTACCGGCTCTATCGTTCGAAGCCGTTGACCGCCCCGGCCACGCTCTATTTTCCGGAGGAAACTCCCCCGGCGCGCCTCACGTGGGTTCGCCGCGCCAGTGAACGGGCCCCGGCGCAATTCACCGTCGAGTTCCTGCCCGGCGACCACCACACCTGCATCACCAAATACACCCCGGCGCTCGTGGCCAAGATGAAACAGACGCTGGATAGCCTTTAAAACCTGCCTCCGCGGCAGTCGAATCGTCCTTTCCAAGTGCTTGTGGTTGGCTATAAGAAGGCGCTGGACCTTGGGGAATGATGAAATGCGATTAAACGGCAACCACTTATCGACGACCAGGCAAAACGCGAAGAGTATGCCTGCCCCGTTTAATTCACTGGTCGCGATCGGGCTGGCCGGATTAATCATCCTCGCGTGGCCGGGCCACCTTGCCGCGCAGGTGACGACGCCTCCCCCTCCGGCCGATTCGACCGATACGACTGGAAATCCCCCGGACCAGAACGCCCCGGACCAGAACCCGGCCAATCCAAATTCGCCCGACCAGAACCCCGCCGACCAGAGCCGGGCGCAGGTTCCAACCGTTTCGCAAAGCCCGTTCAACCCGCCCAACACCACGATTCCGCAGTTTCCGGCGGCGCCGGCCAATCCGATCTCGCCCTACACGTCCTCGTCGGCCAATCCGCAGTCGCCGCAATTGACGGCGCCGTCCCTTTACGTCACGGGCGCGAACGACTTATCCCAAATCGGAACCACCAGCGCCCTGTCACAGGCCTTTAGCGAGGTGGGGGCCAGTGGCTTCTACAACGAGCCCATACTGGAAAACGAGGCGCCGCCGATCGAGCGGATTCGCCTGGGGCCGTTCGATCTCAAGGCCGCGGTCGTGACGAGCGTGGTCGGCGACGATAATTTGCGGACGGGCGACGGACCGAGCGGCGGCGCGGATGGGGGATCGAAAGGCGACGTCACTTATGCCGTCACCCCGGCGATCCTGCTCCAATATGGCGACCACGACGGGCAGAAAGGCTTCGCCACGGTGCTTTATTCCCCCACCTTCACGCGCTACGTTCACCACTCGGACGAAAATACCGACGAGTATCAGAACGTCGCGCTCAATGCCGCCTACCCCTTCCAGCGGCTGACACTGAACCTGACCCAGACCTACTCGCAGACCACGGGCGTCAACACCGATTCCACTCTCCGCACCTCGCAAACCACCAGCTTCACCAATGTCGGGGCGACCTACGAAGTCGACGACAAGATCTCACTCTCCAGCCAGGCCCAGGAAGTGATCAACAGCTTTGAGGGCTCGAGCGGGCAGTTGAGCGGGGGGGAGGGGGAGACCATCACCTCGCTCAACAATACCGCCACGTATCGGTTATCGGACAAGCTGACCATCGGTCCCAACTTCAATATCGGCATCGACAAACCCGACGATACCGGGCAGCAGACGTTCGAGCAGGGCACGGTGGGCATCAACTATGCGCCGACGGAGAAAATCGGTGTCTACGCCCAGGGTGGCGCCGAAATCCGCCAGTATGAAGGCGCCGGCAGTAACGTGAACCCGATCTTCGGCGTGGGCGTGGGCTATACCCCCTTCGATTCCACGAGCATCATGGTGAATGCCAGCCAAAGCGTCCACACGGACATCAACGACAACAATAGTGCCAGCACCGCGGTGATGAACCAGACCGTGGTCAACACCTCGGTCGGGGCCTCCGTCACCCAGCGGATTGCGCAACGCTTTTTCCTCGGCTTCGACTTCGAATACTCCCACAACGATAACGAAGGTGGCACGGGTGGCACCACCGCCGCCACGACGAGCCAGAATACCATGACCTACCGGCCTTCGCTCCAGTTCGCCCCGACGGGATGGACGTCCGTCGCGCTCTATTACCAGTATCAGTCCAACCAGTCGAACGACCCCGGATCCACTTATAACGACAATCAGGTAGGGCTCTCGCTTTCAGCCCAATTTTAGTCGTAAACCCTTGGAAATCGCTCATACTTTCTTTTGTTGTTCCGATGGCTTCCATAGGCTTGTGCCCGCTCCTGTCGTAATTGTCCCATATGAATCCAGCCCGTAAATCATCCTCGAGCCGCAGCTCCCAGGAGAAGGAAGCCGCGCCCCTTTCGCTCGATTATGCTCATCTCGGCCGGCTCTGCCTCAAGTACTGGCCCTGGCTGGTGGGCGGCGTGGTCCTCGGGGCGGCTTCCGGTTACCTCTACGCGATGTCGCAGGTCCCCATCTACGCGGCCCAATCGAGCATTGTCGTGAATAGCAAGACCAGCAGCGCCACCGGTGACATCAGCCCGCAGGACGGCATCAGCGACGACATGATCAAAACGTACGAGCAACTCCTCCAGACCAAGGACCTCGCGCAGCGGGTGGTCAACAGCCAGCACCTGGAGTCCAATCCCAGCTTTATCCCCGCGGGCGCCGCTGGCCCCATTTCCCCGGATACGGCAACGGGAATGCTGGCCGGCAGCATGAACATCCGCATCCGGCCGCTGACCCGGCTGATCGATATTTCGGTGGAACACCGCGATCCGCACATGGCGCAAATGCTCGCCAATCAGTTGGCGCATGAAGCCGTGGCCCAATATCTCGATCAGCACGCCGGCAGCGGCACCGTTCTGGCCGACTACCTGCAAAAGGAAGTCGATCAACTCCGGCAGCAGTTGACCGCCTCGGAGACCGCGCTCAAGGTCTACGAAAACAAGAACAACATTTTGCCGAAGGGCGCGGACGCGCTTGATCCCACCGATCAGCAAATGGCGGATTTAAACAAACAGTACAGCGAAGCGCAGGAGCAGGTGACCTTGCTCGAGGAGCGTTACGGCCCGGAACATCCCAAGCTGATTGCCGCCAAGGCGCTGGTCGATGAATTGAAGACCCAGTTGAGCAAGGTCCAGGCAACAGCGGCGGACCAGAGCGACGACAGCTCGGAATACTCGTCGCTCAAAAGCACGGTCGATTCTTATCAGACGCAATTGACCACCATGCTCAAGGAACTCCACGACGCCCAGGCGAACACGGTGGTGGAAATTGCCCCGATCGCGGTGGCTGAAGAGGCCGCGTACCCTTGGGCCCCCGTCCGCCCCAATAAGCCGAAGCTGACCGCCATGGGCGGTTTCATCGGGCTGGTCTGCGGAATGGGATTCATTCTGGCCCTCTATTTCATGGATAGCTCGATCCGGACGGTGGGGCAGGCCGAAAGTACGCTGAGCCTCCCGGTGATCGCCGCCGTGCCGATTCTCACCGAGACGGAAGGGCGGACGGTGCTCCCGACCTACTCGGATCCCCATTCCTTCGTGGCGGAATCATTTCGCGGGCTGCGGGCCTCGCTCATTCTTCACGACCGGCAACATCCGCTCAAGACCGTGCTGGTCGTCAGCGCCATCCCGGGCGAGGGCAAGAGCTTTTGCGCCGCGAACCTCGCGGTGGCGTTCGCCCAGGCCGGGCTGAAGACGCTGCTCGTCGACGCCGATCTTCGACTGCCGACCGCCCATACCTACTTCAACGTGCCCGAGAGCGAGGCCAAGAGCGGCTTTACCGAGGTGCTTACCGGACGCATGACGCTCGAGTCGGCGGTCGTTCAATCGAAGATCCCCACACTGAAGCTTTTGCTGACGGTAACCGCGGCCGACGCCCCGGCCGAGCTGCTTTCCGGTATCCGCCTCCCGATTCTGCTCGATGAGGCCGCGCAGGCCTATGATCGCGTGGTGATCGACAGCGCGCCGCTCAATGCGGTAAGCGATACCATGCTCATCATGCAGAAGGCGGACGCGATCCTGCTCGTCATCCGGGCCGCGCAGACCCCGGCGAGCGAGTGCAAGGCGGCGTTGCAAAAGATTGCCAGCAGCAACATGAAACCATTGGGCCTGATTCTGAATTATCTGGCTGCCCATACTCTTAAATCCTATGCTTACGGCTATTCCTACGGACAAAAACCACCCAAAGACAAAAATGCAAAGTAGACCCCAATTCTCCGGCTGGTTGACTTACCCCTATCGGATTCTGGCCCTCGTGGCCGCGATGCTCGCCGGCGGGATGGGCTTGGGCGCGGCGCAGACCGGCGCAAGCATGGGGGGCAGCGATGTGATGGCGAGCACGGTCTCGAGCACCTACACGCTTTGCCCCTACGACGTCATCGACGTGTCGGTCTACAATGAGGAAGACCTCCATACCCGAACGCGTCTCGGTTCCGATGGCACCGTCCTGCTGCCCCTGATCGGGACGGTCAATCTTGGCGGCAAAACCGTGGTGGAAGCCAACGACCTGATCCGCGATAAATACGCCCAGGGTTTTGTGAAGGATCCGCACGTCCTCCTCACCGTGCTGGAGTATCGGAAGAGCACCTTCTCGATTTTGGGTCAGGTCATGAAGCCCGGCATCTATGAAATTCCCGAAGGCACGCACATGAGCATCGTCGATGCCATTCTCATGGCCGGCGGATTCACCCGGCTCGCCGCGCAGAACGGCGTGAAGGTCAAGCGCATGGTCAAGGGCAAGGCGGTCGTCTTCAAAGTCAAGGCGGGTGCGATGGCTGATTCGTCCGACGTGGCCCCGTTCGAGGTCCTGCCCGGCGACGTGATCAAGGTCAACGAGAGCTGGTGGTAACCGCTTCTTCCTCCTCGGCTTCGTCCATCGGGACGGGCAGGCGATAGCGCAGGCGCGGCTCCTCCCGCGGTCTCGTCAGCAGCAGTGGCGAGACCCAGCAAAGCGCCAGCAGCACGAAAAAGAAGAGCCGGATGGAGGCGATCTGGAGCGGGAAGTCGATCAGCGATTCCGCCAGTGTCCCGAGGACGCCGAGGATCGCGGCCAGGATCAAATGCCGCTCGGTCTTGCTTGTGAAGAGCACCTTCTGCCAGTAGCACTTGAAGGCCCGGTAAAGCCCGCCGCCGACCAGCAGGGTCCAGAAAAAAGCGCCTAACCATCCCCATTCCAGGGTCGTTTGGAGATAATCCTCGTGGGCGTATTCGCGCAACCCGATCGTAATGTTTCCGAGCGGACTCGTCTGGTAGGGGAACGCGAGTTGGAACAGGCCGGGGCCGAACCCAACCCAGCCAACATCGGGCAAGGCGTTGATGTACTGCCGGTAGGCCTCCACCCGTCCGCCGAACGACTCCGAGACCTCCGTCGAATTGGTCATGCGCTGAAACGCGGTCTCTTGCAAAAAGTGGGATGAAACGACGAGGCCGACCGCGATGAGCACCAGCACTCCGGCCACGACGAAACCGAGCGTCCTTTGCTTCAGGCGCATCAAGCGGCTGAGAAACGGCCACGGCAGGATGAGCAGGCCAACGACCAGCGCGGCCTTCGAGGCATTGAGAAAGAGGGCGGTGCCGCAAGCCACGGAGAAGATCGTCCAGGCGATTTTCCGCGTGGTGCTTTTGATCGGCGTGTAGGCGCGGCGGGTGAAGACGAGGATCAGCGGCCAGACGAGATTGAGAAACGCACCCGCATTGCCCTGGTAGCGGTAGAGGGCAAAGTCGTTCCAGTAAATATCGAGCGGATTCCAGAAGTAGCGCATCAGCGGCTCCCCCGCGATCTTGAGCACGTCGCCGAAGATGCAGATCAGCGCGCCGGACAGCGCGGCGGCGAAGAGGATGAACCTCCGCAACGTCTGGTGGCCGAAGAGGCCGCAGAGCACCACGAAAGAGCCAAGCGTAAAACTCGTCAGCACCATCGAGTTGAAGGAAAGCTTGTGGATATTATCCAACGTCGTATCGACGAGGCCGCCGTTGGACGAGACGAGGTTGGGAAAGACCGGGTTCCACGTCAGCCACCAACCCTGGGCGAGCAGCGCGACGATGCAGAAGAGCGCGAGCTTGGGTACGAAGGGCCAGCGCTGCTCAGCCATAAAACTGATGACCCCGGTGGCCATGAATGCGCTCAAAAGCCAGTAGAGCGGCGGTAGCATTTCCGGGCGCGTGCAACCGTAGGCCAGCGGGGCGTAAAACAATGCCACCGCAAAGATAAAGGCGCTGACCCAGGCAACGCGGGAGGGATTGTTCATGTGATTCGAATGGGCCAGTCGTTATTTATGGGCGCGCTTCCGTAATTCACATTGCTTAGATAAACACATTTATCGAACGGGCAGCAAGCGGAACCACTTCGCCCGATTCATTTTCCATTGAATTGAAAAAAGGGATGTGCAGGCTGAAGTTATGATCAATGCGAGGGCCGCCTCGGTCTTAACGTCTTGAAAATACTTTTCGTCTGCAGTTGCCTTGAGCCCGGCGTGGACGGCGTGGGTGACTACACCCGGCTTTTGGCGGCGAGTCTTACCGTGGGCGGGGTCCACTGCGCCCTCCTCTCGATGGCCGACCACCACGTCCGCAAACCGACGAACGGCGACTTTGGCGATGTTTCCGGGGCGATTCCCTACCTCCGGCTCCCGGCGCGGGATACGTGGCCGGTGCGGCTTCGGCGGGCGATGAGCTATTGCCAGGATTTCGGCCCCGATTGGGTAAGCTGGCAGATCGTGCTCTACGGTTTCGATCCGCGAGGATTGAGCATAGGCCTGGGGCGCCGGCTGCGGGAAGTCTCGGGCCACTACAAGACCCATATCATGTTCCACGAGATATGGATAGGCGAACCGGATCAGTCGCCGTTGAGGCACAAAATCGTGGGCAAAGTGCAGAAGCGGATCATCCGCGATTTGATCAAGAAACTGCGGCCCCGGGTCGTTCACACGCACACGCCGCTCTACCAGTATCTTTTGGGCCGGATCGGTTGCCGGGCGAAAATCCTGCCCCTCTTCGGGAATATCCCGCTGGCCTACCGCTTCCGGTCGGATTGGCTGAAGGAAAAATGGCCAGAAGGCGGGTTGCAGGCCCGGAGTTCCAACCGGGCGAAATGGTGGGTCTTCGTCCTGTTCGGCAGCATCCATCCGGAATGGGATGCGGAAGACTTCCGCGTCAGGGCGATGGAAGCCGCGCGGCGGCCAGGGAAGAAGTGCCTCCTGATTTCAATTGGCCGTCCGGGCGGAACGGGCGAGCGGGTCCTGCGGGCGCTACGCCAGCACGAGGGCAATACGTGGGTCGTGCTCAGCCTCGGGCCGCAGTCGGAGGAGGACATATCGCAGTGTCTGCTCTCGGCCGATTTCGGAGTGTCGACCGTGCCGCCTGAAAACATCTTCAAAAGCGGGACCGCCGCGGCGATGACGGAGCACGGGCTTCCGATCATCGTGAGCCGGCCGTCGGCACGTTATCGCCATTGTCCGGAAGAAGTCCTGCTCGAGGGCATGCCCAATGTCGTCCGCCATTTCGACCTGGCCGGAATCAAGCGGTTCGAGCCGCAGAGTCTGCTGGCCACGGTCGCGGGACAATTCCTCGAGGATCTGGTGAAGTCCTGACCTCGCGCGTATGGAGCCTGAACAAATGACCGTTGACTTGGTTCATCCCACGGGAAACCAGTTCGTGCGGCATTTGCTGGCGGGACTGGAGGCATCGGGCCGGCTCGGCACCTATCACACGACGCTCGGCTTTCCCGCGTCGACCTGGACACGCCATTTACCGAATCCGATCCGCGCCGAATGCGTGCGCCGGACTTACCCGCTGCCGCCGGACAAGCTGCGGGCTCGGCCGTTGCGGGAGATCGCGCGGCTGGCCGGGCAGAAATTGCGCTGGTCATCATTGATCCGGCACGAGGTCGGCTGGGCCAGCGTCGACCAAGTCTACCAGGACCTCGATCGGGCCGTGGCGCGGGACATCGATTTCCGCGGCCTGGGGTCGGCGGTGAGGGGCGTCTACGGTTACGAGGACGGCTGCCTGGAGACATTCCGCGCGGCGAGGAAGAAGGGGCTCAAGTGCTTCTACGATTTGCCGATAGCCTACTGGGAGACCGTGCGCAAGCTGCTCGAGGAGGAGCGCGAGCGGTTGCCGGAATGGGAGCCGACCTTGGTCGGGACACGGGACTCGCGCGAAAAGCTGTTACGGAAAACGGAAGAGCTCGACCTGGCGGATGTGGTGATCTGCCCGAGCCTGTTCGTGCTCGATTCATTGCCCGCATCGGTGCGGACGGAGAAACATTGCCTGGTCGCGGTTTTCGGGTCGCCGCCGCGCAGCCCGGACGCGGCGCAGAGGGCCTCGAAATCGGAGAAGTTGCGCGTGCTTTTCGCCGGCTCGCTGACCCAGCGAAAAGGATTGGCGGATGTTTTTACTGCGATGAAGTTGCTAAAGAGGCATGATGTGGAACTGATAGTGATGGGCAGCCCGATCGCGCCCATGGAATTTTATCGCAGCCAATACCGAGATTTCACCTACATGAGCACCCGGCCTCATCACGAAGTCCTCAAGCTGATGCAAAGCTGCGACGTCCTCGTGCTGCCATCCATTGTGGAGGGACGCGCGCTGGTGCAGCAGGAGGCGCTCGCCAACGGCCTGCCGCTGATCGTGACGAAAAACACGGGCGGCGAGGACCTGATCGTGCCGGGCGAGACCGGGTTCCTCGTGCCGATCCGCAGCCCCGAGGCCATCGCGGAGAAAATCGCCTGGCTGGCGGACCATCGCGAGCGCCTGCCCGACATGCGCCACGCCGCCATCCGGCAGGCCGACGAATATCCGTGGCAACGCTACACCGACCGCATCGAGGCGGCCATCGCGTCCTCGCTGACCGGTGTTGCACAACCAGGGGGCCTGCGCCATGCGTAATCTGCGTATCCTGATTTGGGTTTACCTGCTGCTTCTGGTCTTTGAGGGCGCGTTGCGAAAATGGATTGTGCCGCAGTTGGATGCGCCTCTGCTAATCATCCGCGATCCACTGGTTGTCCTGATTTATCTCGAGGCACTCCGGCTTCGGATCTCCTTCAGGAATGCCTTCTTCATCCCAAACCTCGTGCTGGCGGCGTTGACGACGCTTTTCACCCTGCTCTTTGGACTCGCCAACCCGCTGATCGTTTTTTACGGGGTCCATGCCGATTATCTTCAGATTCCCCTGATCTTTCTCATGCCGCAGATTCTTAACCGCGACGACGTCATCGCCATGGGGAAGTTCATGCTTTACGCCTCGATTCCCATGGCGGCGCTGGTCATTTTCCAATTCCGGTCGGATCCGGACAGCCTGGTGAACAAAGGTGCCCTGCATACGTGGTACGGGACGGTGCGGCCGTCGGGAACATTCAGCTACATCGCCGGCTTGGTCAGTTACTACGCGATGGTGGCCTCTTACCTTTTTTATGGCTACCTCGAGCCCCGCGTCTACAAGATCTGGCTGGTCGCCGCGACCACGTGCGCTCTCTTGTTGGTCATGGCCTGCTCGGGGAGCAGGAGTTGCATTGTCTCCGTCGGCATCGTAATCGGCGTGGCAATTCTTTGCGTCGTGGTGCGAGGAAAAGGCGGTGCGGGCATTACGATCGCCGCCGTGTTGATCGCCCTTTCCATCCCGGTCCTTTCGACCTCAAAGGTGTTCACCGACGGCGCCGATCAATTGACGCGTCGGTTTGAGGATGCGGCGGCCAATGGCGAGGACACGAAGGGCTTTGTGGATCGCTACGCGAATACCATGGTCGGGCCGCTGGCCGCCGCCGGCTCCGCACCGATGTTCGGCAATGGCCTCGGTTCGGGAACCAATGCGGCCTCCGGTCTGCTGCGGGGTGACCGCGAGTTTATCGGGTCCGAGGACGAGTGGGGCCGCCTCTTTTTTGAGTGCGGCCCGATTTTCGGCCTGCTTTTGATCATCTTTCGCGTGGCGCTGACCCTGGCCATTGCGAAGTTCGCGTATGATGCGTTTTGCGAGGACAACATCCTACCCGTTCTCATCTATTCCTCCTGCGGTCTCCTGGTCCTCAATGGCCAATGGGGCGTGCCCACGACGCTCGGCTTCGCGATTTTTGGTTCGGGGCTGACGCTGGCCGCCTGTGTCGTTCCCCACGACGAAGACGACTACCACGACGAAGAGCACGAAGATCACGACGGCGACGGAATCGGACCATTCAGCGGAGGTCGACCCGGTGGCCCGCAATTCGCCCTCATGAGCGCGTCGCCGGGGTCGGAAAAACCCGTCATCGTCCTGCTCGGAAATTATCCGGTCGATCGGCAGGAAAGCATGTTGCGATTCCGGAACCTGGTCCAGGCGCGGCTGGAGGCGGGCGGATTATGCCACCGAGTCGATTTTTCCGCGGGGCTGCGTCGGCACGGTGAAAAAGGGGCCGCTGGCGAAGTGGCTGGGCTACGTCGACAAATACATCCTGTTTCCCGGCGGATTGCCGGGGCAGTTGGCGGCGATCAAAAGGAAATATCCGGGCCGAAAAATCGTCGTTCACATTTGCGATCATTCCAACGCGGTTTACGCCGGGCTGGCCCGGAAACAGTATCCTGTCCTCGTGAGCTGCCACGATCTGCTCGCCGTGCGCGGCGCGCTGGGCGAGGACACGGATTGTCCCGCCAGCGGATTCGGCAAGCGCCTCCAGTCGGCGATTCTGCGCGGGCTGGGGCGGGCGAGCTACGTCGCGTGCATCTCCCGCGCCACGCAGGGGGATCTGATTCGCCTGCTCGGGCCGGAGATGGCCGGGCGTTCGGAAGTCGTTCCACTCGCGCTAAATTATCCCTATCGCGCGCTTTCCCGCGAAGAAGCGCTGGCGCAATTCTCGCGCGCGGGAATTGACTTGCCTTTCCACGGTTACGTCCTCCATGTCGGCTCGGGGCTGCGGCGGAAAAATCGCGAAGCGCTGCTGCAGTCGGTGGCGCGAAATCAGGGAAACCTGGCCAGGACTAGATCGTTTTCGCCGGGGAGCCGCTCTCGGCGGCGGAGCGCGCGCTGGCCGGATCGCTCGGCGTGGGAGATCGCGTGCGGGAGATTTTCCGGCCCGATAACGAGACGCTGCTAGCGCTTTATGCCGCCGCGCATGCGCTGATCTTCATGTCGCGCTTCGAGGGCTTCGGCTGGCCCATCCTGGAGGCGCAAACGTCGGGTTGCCCGGTCATTTGCAGCAATCGGACCTCGGTGCCGGAAGTCGCGGGGGAGGGGGCCATGATCCATGAACCGGACGACTACGCCGGGATCGCCGGGGACATCCAGCGCTTGCAAGTCGCCGGGTTGCGCGGGCCGCTGATCGCAGGCGGGCTTCAAAAATGCTCGGAATTATTCGAACGAGCGGATGATGGGCGCGTACGAGGACATTTATCGCCGTATTGAATGAAACACTTTCTCTCGCTTTTGATCATCCTCCTGCCCTGGCCGATCCCGCGAGCGATCCTGCGTAGTTTTTTCGGCTACGAGATTGCGGCTACGAGCCGGATCGGGCTGTCATGGATTTGCCCGAAGAAGCTCGTGATGAAAGACGGCGCTCGGATCGGCCATCTGACGGTCTGCAAAGGCATCGATTTGCTTCAGATCAGTGAGGAGTCTTCCATCGGCAACCTCAACTGGATCACCGGCTATCCTTCCGACCTGCCGGACCATTTCGAGCACCAGAAGGATCGCCGGCCCGAATTGATTCTCGGCCGCCATTCCGCGATCACGAATCGCCATCTGGTCGATTGCACGGCTAGCATTCATATCGGGGCATTCGCGACCTTCGCGGGGTTTGCCAGCCAGTTGCTCACCCACAGCATCAACCTCCAGACCAACCGGCAGGAGGCGTATCCGATCACTATCGGCGACTACTGCTTTGTCGGCACCAATTGCGTTCTGCTGGGTGGTAGCGCTTTGCCGGATTACTCCGTCCTTGGGGCGAAGTCGCTGCTCAATCGCGCACAGACGGAGCGCTATTTTCTCTACGGCGGCGTTCCCGCGAAACCAATCAAGGCCCTACCCGAAACGCAGCTCTACTTTAAACGTAAAACCGGCTTTGTTTACTAGCACCATGTTCAAGGAACTCCGAGATTCGTTACGACCCTACCTGCCGAGAAATATCCGGCATACGCTCTATCAGAAAAAAGAGCGTCAGTTTGCCTCACGTGGAGAGGGAACCGCACTGCGCTGCACGACAAAACGAAAGACCGTCGGCTGCTGCTCTTTACGTGTTCTTGATCTGGATCTTTCCGAAAGACGTGCCCGGGCTGGCGCAGCGAATCAAAAAACATCTCGGGCGCTACCCTAAGCACCGGATGGTCATGCTCTGCAACGAACAGTTCGTCGCCGACATCTTAAACCAGGACGGCATTGAAGCGATTTTCTGCAACCACAACTGCCTGGTCAACGAGAACTATTTTACCATCAATGAAACGGCGGATGCCGTGGGAGCCCGGAAACATCGGCCCCTTGTCGCGACGCCGTCTTCGGGACTTGGGGCGTCAGCTTCGCGCGTGATCTGCCCTAAAGGCCGATGCAAGTGTCCGCGCCGGAAATTTCCTTTCCCACGCTGGCCGCCGAATTTAGATTGGGACCACTATGAGTCTACTCCACCTCGTTCACAGAAGCGTGATCATCAAGTTCTCCGACGCTGCCAAGACCCAGTTCAATCCCGAAGCGTCGTATGCCTTCCGCCTGACCGGCGTCGATGCGATGGGATTTCTCCAAGTCCAGGCTTTCCGGCCGGGCAATCCTTCCGCGCCGGAGACCGATGGGGATGCCTACTGGATCAACAAGGACCTCGTGCGCGAAATCCATGATGTCGATCTGGCGACGGTCAAAGGCACGATTCTTTATACCGGGGAAGCGTCGAAGCCCAAGGTCGAGCCTAAGGCCGAACCGATTCCGCAAGACGTGGTGACCAAGCTGCCCAAGTCGAAGGTCCCGGCCAAGGGCCGCACGGCGCTGAAGCAGAAGCCGGTTTTTAATTAGAGGCTATCCGAAAAATAGGCATGGGTCGCGTGGCGCCGGAAAGGGGCCGAAATCGAGGCGCGAGCGACGAGCGTAGCCGCAGCGCTACGGGAGGAGGGAGCAACAAAGAGTTCGGCCCCTTTCCGGCGCCACCCTTCGGGCCAAGTCTTTTTTGTCTGGGGCGGCGTCGCTCGCTCGTCACGTAGCCACGGCTATGCTCCTCGCTCGACTCCTTGCCACAGCCAAAAAATCTTTCCTTCGTACGTGGTAAAACCCGGCGCTAGATCGCCGGGCTACTGTCGGTCGTCCCTGACGGGAAGAAGGGCGCGCCTAAGTCTGAATGTGAATCAGCGCCTTGAGGTTCTCGAGAATCTCCGCGGAGGAGACCGGCTTGTGCCAGAGAATAACCGCGCCCTGTTCGTAGACTTCCAGATTGGTGCCGGGTTCGCGCCGGTCAGGACGATCAACGGCAGGCTGGGGCGGATGCGGTGCATCTCCTTGAACAGGGCGTTGCCCGAAACGTGCGGCAGGGTTAAATCGACGAGCACCATGGCCCATTGCTCCGGGTTCTGGTTGAAGGCGATCAAGCCGGAGAGACCGTCCGCGGCATGGGCGGCCTCGTAGCCGTTGGACTCCAGCAGGGCACTGATCGACTCGGCTACTTCGGGATCGTCCTCGATGTGAAGAATATGATGTTTGGCGTGGCCGGGGATAACTTGGGTACGTAAATTGGCGCGATCCATTCTAGCGCTAATAGCCGATGCGATGCAGGAAGACAAGACACGGCTGTCGGGGAGTGCCCATTTAACTTGCCGTCGCTGAATTATTTATGCGTCGGCGTGGGCGTGACGATGGAGAGAAAATGCCAATCGTTGGCGGCCAGGCTGTAGAGGGCGAGGAGCAGATTCGTCACCCCATGCGCGAGCATGATGTCGCCGAGGCGTTTCGTGCGGATAAACCAAGCGCCGTAAAGCACTCCCACGATAAGGCCCAGCGGCCATTCCGAGCCATGCACGCTGGCAAAGCACGCCGTTGTCACCCAGAAAGAAAACGGCTGGTAGGTCCCCAGGGGGACGGAGGCGAAATCCTCCTTGATCAGCCAGCGCATGAGAAAGCCCCGCCAGAAGAGCTCCTCCATGATCGGGATGCAGACCGCGATGCCGGCCACGCGAAAGCCGAAGAGGACCCATGCCACGGCGGGCGGATAGAGCGCGAAGGGATTGCGGCCGATGAGCGGCTGGCCGTAGTGGACGAGGTACGGGTCCAGCCCGATCCAGAGGACCACGCCCACCGCGCCGATGCAGGCGCTGATAATCGGCGCCCCGGGCCGGAGCGATGGAAGCGCGCGCCAATACCAGGCGATCATCCCAGCCTCCGCGACCGTGATCACCGGGTAAAGCGCGTAGTGCTGCTCCGGGAAGAAGCCCTGCGCCGTGAGAAAAACCGCGAACAGGAAAAACGGCGCGATGAAGGGCAGGACTTCCGATTTGGCCATGGGTCGCCCGAGATTACCGAAGATGGTGCGGATGGCGATGCCAACTTAATCGCGGACCATCGCGCGGGATTCGCCATCCCGCCCACTTTGCGCTAGGCTTGAATTTTACGGCCCATGACCCTGCTTCCCCACCCCCAGGCGCCTGCCTCCAAGCGCGAACTCTACACCGTCTTCGCCGGGCTGATGCTCGCGCTAACCCTGGCCTCACTGGACCAAAACATCGTCAGCACCGCGCTGCCGCGCATTGTCAGCGACCTGGGCGGGTTGGCGCACCTCTCGTGGGTGGTCACGGCGTTCATGGTTACTTCGACCATCAGCACGCCGCTCTACGGCAAGCTCAGTGACATGTGTATGGGCGCAAGCCGCTCTTTTTCACGGCGATCACCATTTTCCTCATCGGTTCGGTCGAGGGCCGCCAAGCCCGAGTCCAGTGCCTCGGTCAGGTCGGCCTCCAGGCCGGTGCGGTTCCCGTCGATGATCCGCTGGGACAGGCGCTGATCCACCGGCCAGTCGGCATGGTCGTCCTGGGCGCCGGTGTTGACCTTGACCCCGTCGAACAGCGCCAGCAGTTCCTGCAGCGGGTCGTAGTCATCGGTCCGCCGGTTGTAGACCAGGTCGAGGCAGAGCTCCTTGGCCCGCTCGTCAATCCGGGCCAGCGGCAGGATCTTCGACACGTGCACGATGGCCGAGTCGAGGCCGGCCTCCACGCACTCATGCAGGAAGACCGAGTTGAGCGCCTGGCGGGCGGCCGGGTTGAGGCCGAACGAGACGTTGGACAGCCCGAGAATGGTGGACACGCCGGGCAGCTCGGCCTTGATGGCCCGGATGCCCTCGATGGTCTCGATGCCGTCGAGCCGGCTCTCCTCCATGCCGGTGGACAGCGGCAGGGCCAGCGGATCGAAGAGCAGGTCCTCCGGCTCCAGGCCGTAGCGATTGACGGCGATGTCGCGGATGTTGCGAGCGGCCCGCAGCTTCCATTCCGCGGTGCGGGCCTGGCCCTCTTCGTCGATGCAGGTGCAGACCACGGCCGCGCCGAACTCGCGGGCCAGTCGCAGGAACGTGTCGAGCCGCGTGCCGGGCTCGTCGCCTTCCTCGAGGTTGACCGAGTTGAGGATGGGCCGGCCACCGATCCACTCCAGGGCGGCGCGCGACCACCGGACCCTCGGTGGAGTCGACCATGAGGGGCACGCTGGACTGGGTGGCGAAGCGGCTGGCCATCTCCTGTCATGTCGGCCACGCCGTCGGCGCCGGTGTAGTCGACGCAGACATCGATCAGATGCGAGCCCTCGGTGACCTGGTCCCGGGCCATGGCGACGCAGGTGTCCCAGTCGGCTTCGAGCATGGCTTCGCGGAAGCGCTTGGACCCGTTGGCGTTGGTGCGCTCGCCGACGGCCAGGAACGAGGTGTCCTGTTGGAAGGGCACCGAGGTGTAGATGGAGGCGGCCGACGGCTCAAACACCGGGGTCCGTGCGGCCGGGCGTGGCGTCGGCACAGCGCTCGACCACAGCCGCCAGGTGCTCGGGCGTCGTGCCGCAGCAACCGCCGACGACCGACACGCCGAATTCGGTGACGAAGCGGTGCAGGTGGTCGGCCAGCTGGGCTGGCGTGAGGTCGTAGTGCATTTTGCCGTCGACCACCGAGGGCAGGCCGGCATTGGGCAGGCAGGCGATGGGCATGCGGCTGGCGCCCGACAGGTGGCGCAGCGCCTCGCTCATCTCGACCGGTCCGGTGGCGCAGTTGAGGCCGACGACGTCGACCTGCATGGCATCGAGCACGGTCAGGGCGGCGGCGATCTCGGTGCCGGGCAGCATGCGGCCGGTCAGCTCAATGGTGACCTGCACCTGGAGCGGCACAATGCGGTCGAGCGCCACCATGGCTCGGCGGGCGCCGTTGATGGCCGACTTGGCCGACAGCAGGTCGAAGACGGTCTCGATCAGGAGGAGGTCGACGCCGCCCTCGAGCAGGCCGAGGGCCTGCTCTTCGTAGGCGTCTCGCAGGTCGGCGTAGGAGATGTGACCCAGCGTCGGGAACTTCGTGCCCGGGCCCATGCTGCCGGCCACCCATCGTGGCCGGTCGGGCGTGGAGAACTCGGCGGCCACCGCTCCGGCCAGTTCGGCGCCCGGGCGGCTGATCTCCCGGGCCTGATCCTGCAGCCCGTACTCGACCAGCACCACCGACGACGAGCCGAAGGTGTCGGTCTCGACCACGTCGCAGCCGACTTCATAGAACGACCGGTGCACCTGTGCGACCAGGTCGGGACGGGTCTTGATCAGCTACTCGTTGCAGCCCTCGAGCTCGGGTCCGCCGAAGTCCTCGGGGCTCAGGCCGAGGATCTGCAGGTTGGTCCCCATGGCGCCGTCGAAGATGAGGACACGCTCACGCAGGGCCTGCAGGTAGGACGATCGGTCTGGGTCGAGACGACCGAGAAGTTCGGGCGAGGGCGACATGTTCGGAACAGGATACTGGGCCCCCGGGTCGCGACGGGCCGGTAGCATCCCGCCTAGTGAAGCCTAGGATCTATACCAAGACGGGCGACAACGGGACGACCGGGCTGCTCTTCGGGGGCCGGGTGCGCAAGGACTCGGCGCATTGAGCTCAACGGGGACATCGACGAGGCGCAGTCGGCCATGGGTGTGGCCAGGGCCGAGACCGTGCCGGGCTCGGAGGATCAACGAGCGCCTGACCTCGCTGGCCCGGGATCTCTACGTGCTGATGGCCGAGGTGGCGACGTCCCCGGAGAACCGCATCAAGTTGAAGCCAGGGTCAAGCCTGGTGACCGCCGACATGGTCAGCGCCTCGAGGTGAAGATCGACGAGCTGCTCGAGCGCTTCGACATGCCGAGCCGATTTCACCATCCCCGGCGAGAACCGCACGGCCGCCGCCCTCGACCTGGCCCGACCGTGGTCCGCCGGGCCGAGCGGCTGGCGGTGGCCCAGCCCAGGAGGGTTCCTACGTCGTGCCGTATCTCAATCGCCTGTCCGACCTGCTGTGGGCCATGGCCCGCTGGCAGGAAGGACCGGAGCACACGCTCTCGAAGAAATAGGGCGGCCGCGCGCCCAGCCGTCGTCGGCAGTCTCACCAACGTCCGCGGTGAATGCGTTCGCGCGAGTCGGTCCGGGGCGATCGAGCGAGCCCGAGCGGTGGTCTTCGACGTCGGCCCGCCCGAGCGGCACCGCACAGAACAGGCGCCAATCCGGCGGGACCGCCAGCCTGGCCGCCAGCTCCTCCTCCCCCCGGAAGTTGCCCAGCACGCAGGCGCCGAGACCCTGGTCGACGGCGCCGAGGAGGACGGTCATGACCGCGAACGCCGCATCCCCGTACCAGTAGGGGACCGACCAGGCCTCGCTGTGGCGGCCCAGGCCGGATGCCGCCTTGTCCTCCTCGGCGTAGCGGGCCACGTAGGCGCTGGCCGAGGTGTACGCCAGCAACACGACCGGGGCCCGCTGCAGGCCGCTCGACCACGAAGAGAAGGTGCTCCGCCACTCTTCGTCGGTCGTGGAGTCCCAGTAGAGCGAGGTCTGTGCCGGGCCCTCCAGGGCGACCCACGCCACCCCTCGGGTATTGCCGGCGGTCGGGGACCGGAGGGCGTCGAGGAGGATGCGGTCGAGGACGCCGGGTGCCAGCGGTTCAGGGTCGAAACTCCTGACCATCCTCCGTTTCGTGATGGCCTCGTGCAGCTCCATAGGAAGCGCAGTTTGGCATCCTGGTGCGGCCGGGCGGCGGCGACGTGGCACCCGCCACATCGGGCGCCTGCGGCTGGTCCTCATCGGGAATGTTGACCTCGCTGGTAGTGTTTAACGGTTCGATGCCGGTAAAACAGCCGGCCGCGACCCGGAGGTTGCGTGTGCCTACTCCCCGAGACCTTTTGAACGAGGCGAAGGCGTCCATCCGCGAGGTGGAGCCGCCCGAAGCCGAAACGCTCCTGACCGGAGGCGGTGTCACGTTCCTCGACGTCCGCGAGCCTGATGAGTACGAGCAGGGAGCACTGCCCAATGCCGTCCACCTGCCCCGTGGCCACCTGGAGTTCCAGGTGGAGGGGAAGCTTCCGGACAAGGCAGCCCCGATCGTCGTCTACTGCGCCGGCGGCGTCCGCTCCGCCTTCGCGGCCAAGACGATGGGCGAACTCGGGTACTCCGACGTGCAGTCGCTCGTCGGGGGGTTCAACAAGTGGAAGGACGACGGCCGACCCTGGGTGTCGCCCAAGACGCTGACCCCGGCCCAGCGCAACCGCTACCAGCGCCACCTCCTTCTTCCAGAGGTCGGAGAAGTGGGGCAGCTGAAGTTGCTCGACTCCAAGGTCCTGCTGTTGGGGGCCGGAGGACTGGGGTCGCCGGCGGCCCTGTACCTGGCGGCGGCCGGAGTCGGCACTCTGGGGATCATCGACATGGACGTGGTCGACGAGTCGAACCTGCAGCGCCAGATTCTGCACAACATGGATCGGATCGGCGAGCGCAAGGTCGACTCGGCCAAGAAGACGCTGACCGAGCTCAACCCCGATGTGAACGTGGTGACCTACGACGTCCGCCTCGGAGCCGACAACATCCTCGACATCATCGACGGCTACGACGTCATCGTCGACGGCACCGACAACTTCCCGACCCGTTACCTGGTCAACGACGCCGCGCTGCTCAAGCGGATCCCGGTCGTCCACGGATCGATCTTCCGCTTCGAGGGGCAGGCCACGGTCTTCGACCCCTACAACGGACCCTGCTACCGCTGCCTCATTCCCGAGCCACCGCCGGCCGAACTGGCCCCTTCCTGCGCAGAGGCGGGAGTGCTCGGCGTGCTGCCGGGCATCATCGGGTCCATCCAGGCCATCGAGGCCATCAAGATGCTCCTGCGCCTGGGGGATCCGTTGGTAGGCCGTCTGTTGGCCTACGACGCCCTCGAGCAGTCCTTCCGCACCTTCAAGGTGCGTCGGGATCCGGCGTGCCCGGCCTGTGGGCCCGAGGCCGGCGAGATCGTGATCGCCGAATACGACGATCTCTGCATGCCGCACGCCCACTGAGCCCGCTCCGTCACTGAGGCTCGCTGCGACGGCCCGGGTGGTCAACACCACCTGGGCCAAGGCTGTTTAGTCTTTCGCCACGCCTCCTACCGATCTCCTCGTTCGCCCGGCACCTGAGACCGGGGCGCCGCGCCCGCCGGCCGAATTCCCGACCCTGACCTCGCGTCGGGTGAAACGGAACCGGTTCATCTGGCTGGCCGGCCTCGCACTGCTCGCGTTGATGCTCGTGTTGCTCACCGGTCGCGGCGGCGGGCACCCGTCGGCCGCGGGTGACAGCCACGCCTCCTCGGGTCACCAGCCGACGCCGCCGGCCCGCCCCGCGGGCAATCCGCGGCTCGATCCCGACTGGGAGGGCAACGGGAAGCCGGTCACGTTCGCCTTCGGGGGAGACGTGCATTTCCCCGCCGGAACGAACTTGGGCGATCGGCTCGCTGCTGATCCGTCCGACCGCGCTCGGTCCGACCGTGCCCCAGCTCCTCTCTGGCGTCGACCTCTCCATGGTGCAATTTCGAGTCGGCGCTGACTGACGGGACCTGTCCTGACCCCCAGCCCAAGCAGTACGTGTTCTACGCCCCACCGACGGTGATCGACGCCTTCAAGGGGGCGGGCGTGAGCCTCATCACCGAAGCGAACAATCACGGCGAGGACTGTGGCCTCGCCGGGCTCCAGACCGCCCTGGCCACCAAGGCGTCGACCGGTTACACGATCTTGGGCATCGGGCAGAACGCCGCCCAGGCGTTCACTCCCTACACCACGACCATCGACGGGGAGCACATTGCGATCATCGCGGCGACCCAGGTCATCGATTCCGATTTGCAGACGGCGTGGACGGCCACGACGACCCAACCTGGGCTGGCCTCGGCCTACGACGTCAACGATCTCGTCGCCGCGGTCGAGGCGGCGCGCAAGACGGCCGACACCGTGATCGTCTACCTGCACTGGGGCACCGAGCTCGATGCCTGCCCCAATCCGCTCCAGGAGCCTTTGGCCCAGGTGCTGGTCCAGGCGGGTGCCGACATCATTGTCGGGACCCACGCCCACGTGCTGCTGGGCGGCGGCTATCTGGGTTCGGCCTACGTGGACTACGGCCTCGGCAATTTCGCCTTCTACGACAACTCGCCTCCCGAGAATGCCAGTGGGTCTCTCGTGATCACGGCCACGGGCCGCCATATCGACGCCGTGACCTGGCGACCGGCGGTCATCGTCGACGACCTCCCCCAGCCGCTGAGCGGCGACGCCGCCACCAGCGCCCTGGCCGCCTGGAACGCCGCCCGTTCGTGCACGAACGTCTCGCCCACCGCCGGCACCCCGATCGCCACCACCGAGACCGAGACCTCGCCCGCACCCGCCTCCGCCGTGCAGACCCTCTCGGTCGACCCGAGCTCATAGGGAGCGACGTCACAGCGGGTTTCCGCTAGACAGAGTGCATGACGCTCACTGCAGAGTCACGGACGTTCCATACGCACGACGTCGATCTGGCCTGGTCCGAATGGGGACGGGGTACGCCGAACCTCGTCCTGTGTCACGGGTACACCGGTTCGTCGCACGACTGGGCGCTCCAGGTCGACCAGCTGGCGCAGCGACGCCGCGTCGTGACCTTCGACCACCGCGGCCACGGTCACTCCACCAAGGTCGGTGCGCTCGGTGGCTACACCATGGCCCAGCTGGCGGCCGACCTGGCCTCGTTCCTCGAGGCGGTGGCGGAAGGTCCCGTCGACCTTCTCGGTCACTCCATGGGCGGCCGCGTCATCATGCTGATGGCCCTCGAGCATCCCGAGCTCGTGCGGTCGCTGATCCTCATGGACACCAGCGCCTGGTCGTTTCAGCCACCGGACGACGAAGTCCGCACCATGGTGCGCGACTTCATCACGGCTTTCGACCCGGCGGGCGGGATGCCCAGCGGCTTCACCATCGAGGGGCCCGAGGAGACGCTTGTCGCGGCAACCGTGCCCGCAGCGTGGAGCGAGGAGAAGAACGCCATTCGCGACGGCATGGACGCGTATGCGGTCAAGGGCCTCGGAGTGGAGCTCTGGTCTGATGGGGACGAGGGCCCGGGGTCGTTGCGCAGCCGGCTGTCCTCCATCACCGTTCCGGTGACCGTGATCGTCGGGCAGCACGACCATCCGCTGGTCGACCAGGCGCCGGCTCTGGCCGCCGCAGTGTCCGACGGGCGGCTCACCATCATCGAGGGTGGGTACCACTCGCCGCAGCTGACCCACCCCGACCAATGGCGGGCCGCCGTCGAAGCGCATCTCGAGCGGGTCGGCGCATGAGTGATGCCGCGCCGCCACGAGCCGGCGACCCGATCGTGCTTCCCGGCCTCGACACGCCGATCCCGCCTCTCGGCGTCGGGACCTGGGCCTGGGGCGACAAAGGGACCTGGGGCATGGGCGGCTACGACCAGTCGCTCACGGAGTCGAGTATCCGCGACGCCTGGGAGGCCAGCATCGAGGCCGGCGTGGTCCTCTTCGACACCGCCGAGGTGTACGGCGGAGGCGAGAGCGAGCGCATCATCGGCCGCTTGCTCGCCGAAGACCCCTCGGTGCGCCCGCGCCTGGTGATCGCCTCGAAGTTCATGCCCACTCCGTGGAAGCTCAACGTGCACACCGCGTTGCTGTCGGCGGCGCGCAAGTCGCCGCGACAGGCTGGGGGTGGAGCAGATCGACCTCTATCAGATCCACGGCCCGATCTCGCTGCGATCCCATGGGGCCTTGGCCGAGGCCCTGGCCGCGGCGCACGGCGAGGGCCTGGTCAAGGCGGTCGGCGTCTCGAACTATTCGGCCAAGGAGATGAAGTCCATCGAGGGCGCGCTGCGTTCGCGCGGCCTTCCACTGGCGAGCAACCAGATCGAATTCTCGCTCCTGCGTGCCATGCCCTTCCGCGTCGGCCTCATCAGCTCCTGCCGGGATCTCGGGGTCGTGCCCCTGGCGTACTCGCCGATCGGCCAGGGGCGCCTGACCGGCAAGTACACCGCGCAGAACCCACCGCCGGGGTCCCGCACGTTCTCGGCCCATCCGATGGAGAAGGTGGATGCCGTGGTGGCGCTGCTGCGGACGATCGGCGAGCGCAACGGGGGTCGAACACCCAGCCAGGTGGCCCTGGCCTGGCTGATCGCCAAGGGTGCGTTGCCCATCCCGGGGGCCAAGAACCGCAGCCAGGCGGAGCAGAATGCCGGTGCACTGGGCTGGCGTATGAGCGACCAGGACGTGGCCCAACTCGACGCGGCCGCCCTCTACGGGCTCCGGAAGATCTCACAGCGCGTTTGGCAGCACGGCTGACCCCAGCAGTACGGTCAGCGGAGTGATCGCCGCGCTCTACGACGGGCAACTGCCTCCGCTCGACAGCAGGCAGCTCTTGGACACGCAGTTCCCCTTCGTCCCGGTGGCCATGATCGTCGCCGCCCTGGCCCTCTACCTCTGGGCCGTCAAGCGGCACAACGCACTGCACCCTCGCCATCCGTGGTCGGTCAAATGACTTTGAGACCACCGCCGGGTGGCACGATCGAACGCAACGTGTGATGGTAGTAAGAAAAAATGTCCCCTAGCCGCAGGATTCAGGGAGGGTTGCTGGCGATTGCCGCACTCGTCCTCCTGGCGTATGCCAACCACTTCCAAAACGATTTCCACTTTGACGATTCGCATTCCGTCGTGCAGAACCCTTACATCCGGGATCTGAGTAACCTTCCTGCGTTTTTCACCAATATAGAAACGTCGACAGTGTTTCCCGCGAACCGCGTCTGGAGGCCGCTCGTGACCGCCTCGCTCGCTTTCGATTATTGGCTGGGACATGGGCTAAAGCCGTTCTATTTTCACGTTTCCACGATGTTCTGGTTTCTGGTGCAACTGGCGCTGATGTTTGCGCTGTTCCAGAAGATTTTCGACTATGCCCGGCCGGATCCGCGGAATGCGTGGGCGGCGCTGTTTGGAACGGCTCTTTATGGAGTGCATCCAGCCAACGCAGAAACAGTCAACTACATCGTCCAGCGCGCGGAGATTTATTCGACGCTGGGTGTAATCGCCGGTCTGGTGATGTATCAATACCTGCCGGGGCTGCGGAAATACGGGTTGTACCTTTTGCCGGTGGCGGCCGCAATGATGAGTAAAGCGCCGGCGCTGGTTTTTCCTGTTCTGCTGTTTCTCTACGTCTGGCTGTTTGAGGATGAGCAACCGAAGGCCGCGCTGATGCGGTCGGCGCCAGCGATCGCCGTTGTGGCCGTGATGGGGTACATCGGCGCGGCGATGCTGCCGGCCTCGTTTGTGCCCGGATCGGCATCTCCGTGGGGTTACAGGATCACACAGCCGGTCGTGATATTCCGCTACTTCCGGACCTTCTTCATTCCGACTGGATTGACGGCGGACACGGACCGTGTTCCCTTCAACAGCATTTTCGAGGACGATGCATTGGCCGGTTTCCTGTTCGCGATCGCACTGATCGTTATTGCGATCCGGACTATGCGGCGGCGGGAAACCCGGCCCATCGCATTCGGGTTGTTCTGGTTTCTCGTGACCTTGCTTCCCACTTCGGTCTTCCCTCTGGCGGAAGTGGAAAACGACCACCGGATGTTTTTTCCTTTTGTGGGTCTGGCGCTCGCGGCAGTATGGGCGGCGGCTCTGTGGCTTTACTCCCGGGCAGATTCCGGAGCCCCCTGGCCGCGGGCTGCAATCGTCACGGTCTGCGGGCTTATGCTGGCCACGTTCGCGTGCGGGGACGTGGCAGCGAAACAAGGTCTGGCGAACGGAGGAATCGCTGTGGTATCGACGTGACGTTGAAGAGCCCCCACAACGGCAGGGGGCTGATGAATTACGGGCTGAGCCAGATGGCGAAAGGAGATTATCCGGGGGCGCTCGGCTATTTTCAGAGGGCGCTCGTTTACGATCCGAACTATTACGTGCTCGAAGTAAACCTGCGGTGTGGTAAATGGCGCGCTGCATAACGACGTGGAGGCGGAAAGGCATTTCGCGCGGGCGAATCCAACTGGCGCCCAACGACGCCGTTCCGCATTATTACTACGCGAGCTGGTTGAGCGGCAAAGGGCGGCTGGGCGAAGCGGTACAAACCTGAATGCGGCGATCGCCGCGAATCCCGCCTATCTGGATGCCCAGCATCTTTTGATGGACCTATATGCGCAGCAGGGAAACACGGAGGGGTTGCGGACGGTGGCACAACAGACTCTGGTGGTGTATCCGTCCGATCCCGCGGCGAAAGCCTGGCTGGCGCGCGGCCCGGGGATCAAGCCGTCTCCGTCTCCCGAGAGCTATCTCAACCAGTCGCTCACGCTTTACCAGCAGGGTAAGTTTGCGGATTCGATCGCGGCGGCGCGCGAGGCGCTGAAGCTGCGCCCGGGTTATTCGGACGCGTGGAACAATATCGCCGCCGCGTATAATGCGCAGGCGGAGCTGGGATGAAGGGATTCAGGCCGCGGCGGAAGCGGTCCGGCTGGGTCCGAATAATCAGCTGGCGAAGAACAATCTGGCCTGGGCGGTGCAGCAGAAAGCCAAGGCGGAGCCGGTCAAGCGGTGAAAGGCCACGGCGATGTTCCCGCAACTTGATACCATGAAGGTTCCGTATGACTGATCTGCGATCGGAACACGCGCCGATGTCCGACGCCGTAACCAACGGCGTGCGGGTCGAGGTTCTTGCGCGCCATTCGAGCGAGAACTCCCGGCCGCTGCAGGGAGAATGGGTTTTCGAGTACACGGTGCGCATCACGAATCAGGGACCGGAGACGGTGCAACTGATCAGCCGGCACTGGATCATCACGGATGGTATGGATCTTACCGAAGAGGTGAAGGGTCCTGGCGTGGTGGGCAAGCAGCCGGTGCTGGCGCCGGGCGAGTCGTTCAAATACTCATCGTGGTGCCCGCTCAAGACACCTACGGGTATGATGCGCGGCACCTATCAGATGATCAATGCGCAGGGCAAACAGTTCGACATTGAGATCGCGCCGTTCGCATTGAAAGCCCGGTATACGGTTCATTAAAGAGCGGCAAACTGTGTCGAGAAGAGTCTCGACACGGCACGCTGGGAGCGTGCGCCACGCGGCTAAAGAGCTGCCACGTTGTCCAGGCTGCGCCAAAAATACCAGCACGCGACCGAAGTATAAGGCTTCCAGCGGCGCGGCGATCTTTTCCATTTCCGCCGGTTTTGGCAAGATCGTCCAGGCCGTAGGCCTTCTTCATGGCGGTGCGGATGCCGAGATCGCCGACAGGCAGCACATCCGGGCGGCGCAGGGCGAACATCAGGAACATCTGCGCGGTCCAGACGCCGATACCTTTGACCGCGTCAGGTGCTCGATCACGGTCGGCGTCGTCCGAGGTCGGGAAGGTTCTCGAAAACGACGATGCCCTTTTTCGTGTGTTTCGCCAGTTCGCGGATATAGAGCGTTTTCTGGGCGGAGAGCCCCAGTTTGCGCATCCTCTCCGGGCGCAGCTTCATGATGCCTGCGGGCGTCAGCTGTTCTTCTCCGGCGGCGGCGTGCAGGCGGCCGAAGATCACACTGGCTACCCTGCCGCTCAGCTGCTGATAGACAATGGATCGGACGAGCGTTTCGAAGATCGGCTCGCGGTACTCCATGGCGAACGGGCCGACGCGCTGGATGATGGCGGCCATCACCGGGTCCGATTTTTTGAGATGCTTAAGGGCGGGGCGCATGATGTCGAAACAGAGTTCATAATCGGCGCAGCGTCACAGTCTGACAGGCTGCATTCCACGATCGTATCCGATTTTATGAAAATCATTGGCTTGCTCTGGCAGCCTCTGTTGATTTTGCCGCTGTTCTGATTCGTCTGGACGCGCAGCAGTCCGGCGCGCAGCCCAAAGGTCGAAGACGACGCGGGCGCGCCGATCAAGGTGGACGTGGATGTCGTCAACCTTTATTGCGCGGTGCGGAACAAACAAAATGCCCTGATCGGCAATCTCGAAAAGGGCGATTTCGACCTGGCCGAGGACGGCGCAGCCGCAGACCATCAAATACTTCACGCGCGAAACCGATCTGCCGCTCACGATCGGGCTGCTGGTCGACGTTTCAGACAGCCAGCGCAATCTGATCGAAATCGAACGGCGGGCGGCGTCCTCGTTTTTCTCCAGCGTGCTGAGGAAGAAGGACGTGGCGTTCCTGATCAGCTTCGGCGCCGATTCGGAACTGCTGCAGGACATCACCGGTTCGCCGCGCGCTGCTGCAGGACGGGCTCGAGCCGGATGAAGCTGAACGGCGGGTTCTCCGGGCATCAACTCGGGCCCGGTGCCGACGATGAGCAAGCCGCGCGGCACGGTTCTTTACGACGCCGTTTATCTGGCGGCGAACGACATGCTGGCGAAGGAAGTGGGGCGCAAGGCCATCGTGCTGATCACGGACGGCGAAGACGAGGGCAGCCAGCTGACCGAAAAAGCCGCCATCGAAGCGGCGCAGAAAGCCGACGCGATCATTTACGGAATTCTTTACGTCGACCGGCAGTTTTACGGCGGCTTCAGCGTGGGCTACAGCGGCGAAAGCGTGCTGAAGCAGATGGCGGAAGAGACCGGCGGGCGGCTGTTCCAGGTGGACGGGAAGAACACGCTGGAGTCGATTTTCGACCAGATCCAGCAGGAGATGCGGACGCAGTATGCGATCGGCTATACGCCGACGAACGGCAAAAAGGACGGTTCGTTCCGCAAGATCGATCTGCGCACGGCAAATAAAGATCTGAAGGTCCAGGTGCGCAAGGGCTATTACGCGATGCCTAACGCGCAGTAATCAGTCAGTTTGCGAAATGTTTGCGGGCGACCAGATACTCTTCGACCGCCTGAGCCAGCGGGGGCATCGGCGCAATGCCGAACGCGCATGCGGGCGTTTTCCAGAGCCGAAAATTTCGGGCGGCTCGCCGCGGTGCGGTATTCGCGTTCGTTGGTCGGCGTGAGATTGGCCGCGATGCCGGCCTTTTCGAAAATCAGCCTCGCGAACTCGAACCAGGAAATCGGCTGGCCCCCGCCGACATGGAAGATGCCATCGAGATCGCGTTCCAGCAGATCGATGGACGCGGCTGGCAAGCGCGGGGGCGTAAGTCGGCGAAGCGAAGTGATCCTCCACCACGCGGATCGGTTTGCCTTCGCGCGCCAGGCGCAGCATCAATTCGGGGAAGTTGCCGCGCGCCGTGCGCAGGCCGCCGGGCCCGAAGACCCCGGAGGTCGCTGACGATCAGCGGCCGTTCGAGATAAGCCTGGGCATATAGCTCGCCGGCCAGTTTCGAAACCGCATAGGCGCCCAGCGGATGGGTCGCGTCGGTCTCGATATAAGGCCGGCCCAGATTTCCGTCAAAAACGTAATCGGTGGAGAAATGGATCAGCCGCGCGTCGTTCTGGCGGCAGGCGAGCGCCAGATTGCGCACGCCGAGGCGCGTTCGCTTCAAAGGCGGCGAGCGGCTCGCGTTCGGCCACGTCCACCTGGTTGTAAGCCGCGGCGTTGAAAACCGCGAGCGGATCGAATTCGGCGAGGGCGCGCTCCAGCTTTTCGCCGTCGCAGATGTCGAGCGCGGCGCGTTCGAAACCCGCGGACCTCGTAGCCGCGCCGCGTCAGTTCCGCGCACAACTCAACTCCCAGCTGGCCGGAGCATCCCAATACAACGATTCTTTTCGCCAAGCGCCGATTTTACCAGTGCAGGTAGAAAAATGCCGAAGACGACCGCGGCCAGCACAGAGGACCAGAACAACGCCGGCCCATGCGAGCCATTGAGGGCGAGAGAGCCGCCGCGGGAGCCGGCCGGGGTCCGGAATCTCCGGGGCCGCGTCTTCCATGGGCGGTCTGGGGCTGCCGTCGCGGGCTGCTTCGCGCCGTGCGATCGACCTGCGTGAGTTGCTCTTTTCCGGCGCGGTCGGCAATGACGATGGTCCCGGAATTCCGGCTGGCGGTGGTTTCGAGCAATTGCGTGCGGAGCGGCTCGGGAACGTCCTGACGGAATGATAGAAGCCGCGTTCGCCGCGGGCGGCGATCATGACCGCGGAGGTCTTCATGACACCGGATACATTGCGCAGCAGACGTAACGCCGCATTCGGGACAGGAACTGCCCCTGGTTTCGAACTCGGAATGGCACCGGGGACAGGTCATTTTACGCCCGTTGTCATTTTACCCGTTGTTCCCGCTAACCACCATTACCCGTTGACCACGGCCGACAGCCGCGGTTCGCGGATTGCAGGATTCTGGGAGCCGAACTGGCCGAGGATCACCTGAATGAACCCCAGAGCGGCCTTGGGTAGAGCCTTGTCCTTGCGATAAATCAGTCCCAGCTTCCGGATCATGGGCTCCGGAGCAAGCGGAATGGTCTTGAGCGCCCCCGCATCGACCTCTTCCTGGCAGTTCGACGCAGCGAGGAAGGTGATCCCCAGTCCCGCCATGACAAAGCGCTTCATCGTTTCCGACGAATCCAGTTCCATCGAAACCTGAAGCTCGTCCTCAACGTTTTCAAACCAGGCATTCAGGCGGCTGCGGGTCATTCCGGTCTGGGGCAGAAGGAGAGGCCAGGCGAATCACGTCTTCGCAACGAACCTTCTCCATGGCGGCCAGCGGATGATCGGCCGGAACGACCGCGCGCACCTCGTCGCGATGCATGTCGACGACCTGTACGCGCTTTTCCACAACCGGGAGCTGCGTAAGCCCGAAATCGGCGACATTCTCCATCACGGCTTCGACCACGCGCGAACCGTAGGAGCGGTTCACCTGCAACTGCACGCCCGGAAACTGAGTCTTGTATTCGGCGAAGACCTACGGCAGCACGTAAATGCAGGTCGCTTCGTTTGCCGCGATCACCAACTCGCCGCGCGGCGAGGTCTCCAGTTCGTTGAGCGAATTCTGCGCCTGGCGGCGCAAGATCGAGCATGCGCTCGGCATACTCGGCGAAAATTTTGCCGGCGGTGGTCAGGGAAATGCGGCTGCCAAAGCGCTCAAAAAGCTCGGCTTTCAGCTCGTGTTCCAGCTGGCGGATCTGGGCGCTGATGGCGGGCTGCGTGCGGTAACACGTCTGCGCAGCCTTGGAGAAACTCTTCAGGCGGACGATTTCGAGGAACGTGTGCAGCTGATCAAAATCCATACACTACCGCAAGCGGCGAAAAGGGGAACCGCCTTTGAAGGGACCCGGCTCCTAATTGATTATCCTCTTATTTTATCAGAGCGCGGGACGGCGCCCCGGGAAAACGCAACTTTGAAGTCGCGTGTACCGGGGTAAAGTGGAATTTGGTAACCCGACTCCTCGCTTTCGCGTTGTCTGGTTTCGTACTATTTACGACCGCATTGCATGCCCAGACCCCCGACCAGGTTCTGATTGTCATTAACAAACGATCTCGCGATTCGCAGGAGATTGGCGAATATTACCTGAAAAAACGCGGCGTGCCCCTGGCGAATCTTTGCACGATCGACACGCCGCCGAGCGAGAAAATCACGCGTGAGGCCTACGACAAGGACGTGCGCGGGCCTGTCGGGGACTTTCTGCAGAAGCGCAAGCTTGTCGAAAAGATCCTCTATATCGTGACGACCGGCGGCGTTCCGTTGTGGGTTCTCGGCGATCTGAACGGCATGTATGGACACCGGCGCTTCGGTCGATTCCGAACTACGCTGCTTTACCAGAAGCTGCACGGCGTCACCATTCCGCTGCCCGGCCCGCTGAATAATCCATTCTTCCAGCAGCGCGATGCGCCTTTCCGCCATCCGCAGATTCCCATGTACATGGTGACCCGGCTTGCCGGCTACGACATGGCCGAAATGAAAGGGCTGGTGGACAGCGCATTGCTCGCGCGCAACACGGCAAATTTGTCATCGACGCGCGCGCCGATAACGCCACGCCCGGCAACCAGTGGCTGCGGCCGCCGCTCTGCTGCTGCCAAAAGACCGCGTGATTCTGGACGATTCCCCAAGCCGTCCTGATGAACCAGAAAAGACGTGATCGGCTACGCTTCCTGGGGATCGAACGATTCCGACCGGAACGACCGCTTTCCTGCATTTCCAGTGGCTGCCGGGCGCCATCGCGACCGAGTTCGTCTCCACGGACGGGCGCACTTTCAAGCGCCCGCCCGATACCTGGCAGCATTGGCAACTGGAGCGATCGGCGACCTGGTTCTCCGGCGCGCCGCAGACAATGACGGGCGATTATATCCATGAAGGCGCGTCCGGCGCGTCCGGCCAGGTCTCCGAGCCCTATCTGACGTTCTGCCCGCGCCCCGACTTCGTTCTGCCGGCGTATTTTGCCGGGCGCAATCTGGCGGAGAGCTTTTATATGGGAATCCCGGGCCTGAGCTGGATGAACGTCGTGATCGGCGATCCGCTCATGCGGCTGCAATGAAGTCCGGGCATGACCGTCGGCCCGCCGCTACAATAGAATTACCAATGACAGTCGAGATCGAAGGCGTCACTCTGCACCTCGCCCATCCCGACGAACTCACCGTCCGCTGGGTGGGGCAGGAAGAGCTGATGCGGCAGTTGCTGGCCGCGTGGATGGTCGTGACCGAACAGCGACATGCCGATGAATCCGCGGCTGATCGGCAAGCCGGGCGTCGGCAAAACAACGCTGGCCTATGCCGCCGCCAAGCGCATGGGCCGCGACGTCTTCATCATGCAGGCCACGCTCGATACGCGTCCCGAAGATCTGCTGGTCACGCCGGTGATCGAAGGCGCGGGCCAGCTGCGCTACGTGGCGTCGCCGCTGGTGAGCGCGATGATTACTGGGCGGCATCGTGATTCTGGACGAAGGCAACCGCATGAGCGAGAAGAGCTGGGCGAGCCTCGCGCCGCTGCTCGACAATCGCCGCTATGTGGAAAGCATCGTCGCCGGCGTCAAGATCAAGGCGCATCCGAATTTCCGCCTCGTCACGACGATGAACGACGACGCTTCCACCTTCGAACTGCCCGAATACATTCACTCGCGCCTGCAGCCGCAGATCCTGATCGACTTTCCCGAGAAGGACGAAGAGTACCAGATCCTGAAAGAGAATCTGCCCTTCGCCGAAGATCGCATTCTGCAATACGTCACCGATTTTCTGCGAGCAGGCGCACGCCGCCGATGAGCGCTACAGCGTGCGCGACGGCATCAACATCGCGCGCTATGCGATCAAGCTGAAGAGCCTGGCGACGGGCCGCGAGCACGAGACGTACGGCGCTCGAAACGTCGCTGTGATCGAGACGCTGGGCGAGGAGGCCCTGCGATATGTCCGGCGTATCGCCAATATTCACGATCTGTCGGTCCTGCGCTTTCCCGAATTCCATCCGGTCGAGCGGGTCGAGTACATGACCCGGCATCTGGCCGACACGGTCGAACGGGCATCGCGCCTCGTGACCGGCAGCGAGATCATCCGGGCCGAGATCATCGACCGGTTGGGTGTCGCGCCCGAGCGTATCGTCACGATCCATGACGGCGTCGGCCCGGCCTTCCGCCCGATGGCGACGGCCGAGCTGATGCCGGTGCTGAGCCGCCACGGGCTCGCCGCGGGATCCTATCTGCTTGCCGTCGGCACGCTCGAGCCCCGCAAGAATTTGGCGGCATTGCTTGGTGCCTATGAAGGCTTGCCGGCCCAGCTCCGGACGCGCTTCCCGCTCGTGGTTGCCGGCGGCAAGGGCTGGCGCGACGAGGCGCTGCTCGATCACTTGAAGTCGCTCGCCGCCCGGGGCGTGGTGCGCACACTGGGCTATGTACCCGCGGCGGATCTGCCCGCACTCTATGCCGGCGCGCGCGGCTTCGCCTTTCCGTCGATCTATGAAGGGTTCGGTCTGCCCGCGCTGGAGGCCGCGGCGAGCGGCGTCCCGGTGCTGAGTGCCCGCAACACGCCGATGGAGGAGGTGCTGGGCGAGCACGCGCTGCTGGTCGAGCCGCGCGATCCCGTGGCGCTGCGCCAAGGTCTGCAACAGCTGCTCGAGGATGAAACGCTCGGTCCCGCCGCCCGCGCCGCGGCAGAGGGGTTTCGCACACGCTTCGCCTGGGAGCGCTGCATTGAGCAGACGATCGCGCTCTACGAGGAGGTGTTGGGCTCCGGTTAGGAAACCAGCCGCGGCCGCATTGGGCGCAATGCCGGCTCGCCCCGGCTTTCGGGGTCGGCCGCGGCGGCGGCGAGATCGGGCAGTATTCCGCTGGCCCAGGGCACGGGGCCGAGCGTTTCGGTCATGGCGCCCTTGACCAGATGGTTCACCATGTTCTGCATCCGGCTCTGCGCCGACCAGCCGAGCTGCTCGCGCGCCCGCGTCGGATTGAGCTCGACCCGGTCCAGCTCGGTCGGCCGGAACAGCGTCTCGTCGATATCGACATGATCGCGCCAATCGAGCCCGAGACAGGCGAAGACGCTCGCCACCAGATGGCTGAGCGGGCGGGTCTCGCCGGTCGCGATGATGTAGTCGTCGGGCTGGTCATGCTGCAGGATGCGCCACATCGCATCCACATATTCGGGCGCCCAGCCCCAATCGCGCTCGATCGCGACATTGCCGAGCGACAGGCGTTCGCCCTGGCCGAGCGCGATATCGATGGCGGCGCGCACGACCTTGCTGGTTACGAACCGGCGCGGCCGGAGCGGCGATTCATGGTTCGACAGGATGCCGCAGCAGACATGCACGCCATAGGCCTCGCGATAGAGCGAGCTGGCCCAGAAGGAGGCCGCCTTGGCGACGGCGTAGGGGCTGCGCGGCCGGAATGCGTCGGTCTCGGTCATGATCTTGCCGGTATTGCCGAAACACTCGGTCGAGACCGCCTGGAACAGGCGCGCCGGCTGTTTCAGGATGCGCAGATATTCCAAGAGATTGATCGTTCCGACGGCGACGCTGTTGAAGGTCGCGACCGGCAGTTCGAAGGACAGCGCGACCGAGGACTGCCCGGATAGGTTGTAGATTTCATCCGGCTGGACCTTGGTCATCAGCTCGACGATGTTGCCGGCCTCGTCGAGATTGCCGGTATGGAGCGTCACCCGGTTGCGTACGCCCAGCCGAACCAGCCGGTCGAACGAGTTGACGCCGGCATCGCGCGACACGCCATGCACCTCATAGCCCTTGCTCAGCAGCAAATGGGCCAGATAGGCGCCGTCCTGTCCGGAAATGCCGAAGATCAGCGCAATGTGCGGCGAGGTCATCGTCTCTGCCTATCCCCCAACGGTCCACGCGGTATCGCCTGTTGGCATCGGCGACTTGAGCCCGGACCGGTCCTCCAGCGTTACCATTTGGTGACGGTCCGTCAAGGGTTGCTCAGCTGCAGATATTCAACGAATGCGATTGGATAGCGTTCAAGTGCAAAGCAAGTGCTGGCATCCTGTCGCGCCCGCGCGCCGATGCGGCGACGTTCCGCTAAGCCTTCCAGGCGCCTGAGCTGCCGAGCGGCATCCTCGATATCGGGATCCGCCCAGCACTGCGCGGGATGGTGATAGGTCCCCTGCGGATCGATTGCCGGCACCAGCCGGTAGGCCACCGGACAGCTATTTTCGACGGTCATGAAATCGGTGTTGCCGGACCAGCCGGTTGCCACCACTGGCTTGCCGCGCTGCATGGCCTCGGCCAGGACGAGGCCGAAGCCCTCAGCGCGATGCAGCGACAGGAGAATGTCGCAGGCATCCAGCAGCTTCGCCATCTCATCGCCATTCATCACGCGCTCATCGAGCGAGGCGTTCGGCAGCCCCTCGATCGCGGCCAGGAGGGCCTCTCGCCCTGGAGGGTAGAAGGAGCCGCCGGTGAGCTTGACGATCAGGCGGCGGTCCTCGGCCGTGCCGAAGGCGCGTCGGAACGCCTCGATCGCCGCCAGCGGATTCTTGCGGGCGAAGCTCGAGCGCATATCGAATACGACCAGCACGGTGAGCCGTTCCGGATCTCTCGCTGCCGGCTCGGGCTGCGGCGGCACCGGGTGCGGGACGATACGCACGGGCAGATTCGTGTGCCGCCGCACCGACTCGGCGACGAAGCGCGACGGCACCCAGATCTCATGGGCGAAAGCGAGGCCGCCGAGCCAATCCTCCGTCAGGTCCGGCAGCTCCCAAGCCCAATAGCCGATGATCGTCTTGCCACGCAGGAAGCGCCGGCCGAGCCGCAGCATCGCCAGCGCCATCAGGAAGCCGCTGACATGGAGAATGACGATGCCAGGCCCGGGCGCCGGTGCCGCCGCGCGATAGCGGCCATCGCCGAGCGTCTCGTCCTGCATCAAAGCGCTGCTGAGATCGAGGCCATGCACCCGATAGCCCGCAGCCTCGAGTGCTGTGATCGCCAGGCGGGCGGATTCACCGAGGCCGCTCGGCGTGGTAAGCGCACCAGCGACATAGATCGGCCCTGCCGCAGGCTCGGGCCGCGGCCCGGGGCGCGGCGCCAGCAAGGCCGCCAGCGCAAACAGCGCGCGCCGGCGCCAACGCCGTGGCAGGCGCTGCCAGACCCGCCGATGCAGCCGGGCCATCACGGGCCCCTTGTCTCGCTTTCGATGACGCGCCGGCAATATTCGACGAGATCGCCCGCGGTCCGGCGCCAACCGCCGGTGCCGCTCGCCTGGCTCGTCGTGGCACTGGCGCAGCGCTCATAGAGGCCGGGATCGAGCAGGCCCAGCATGGCGTCGGCCACGGCACCGGGCGAAGGCGAGGTCGCGACGATGCCGGTCTCGTCGGCCATCACCTGCTCGACCAGGCCGCCGACCGGCGTCACCACGACCGGCAGGCCGCTGCCATGGGCGGTCGCGATCGCGGCCGACTGGCTGGCTTCGGTATAGGCTGCCACCAGCGCGTCGGCGCCGGCGAAAAGTGCGGGGATCTCGCGATCCTCGATCCAGCGATTGATGACGGTGACGCGCGGCACGGTCGCCAGCTGAGCGCGATAGGCGCTGAGGTCGCCGCTGCCGACGATATGGAGCTCGACATCGGGCCTGAGGGCCGCCAGTTGGCGAAATGCCTCGAGCAGCAGCTGCAGACCCTTATAGGCCATGAGACGGCCGAAGAAGAGGAACCGGAACGGCCGGCCGCGCGGAAAGCGGCGCACCGGGCCGGCCTCGGCATAAGCGAAGGGGCCGAGCGGCATGACGGCGATCCGGTCGGTCGGGTAGCCATAGCCCTCGACCAGCTGGCGCTTGACATGCTGGCTCAGCGCCACGACACCCGCCGCAGCATGGAGCTCGCGCCCGATCCGCCATTTCCACAGGGGATTGGCCTCGCCCGGATGGGTGTAGGCGTCGTGGATGATGGAGATCAGCCGGCTTCCGGCGCTCGGCACGGCGGGTGCCAAGTACCAGGACCAGGGATGCGGCATGATCGAGACGACGGCATCGGCACCGCTCCGCGCGATCGCGGCCTGAAATCGGTGGCGGATCAACGGCAGCTGCAGCGAGGCTGTGACGAAGGAGGTGACACCCGAATAGGTCTCGACCACGTCGAGCGCGCAGGCAAGGGCCTCGAACTCTTCGAGCGCCTCGTTGCCGCTGGACAGGCTGACAGCCAGATCGACATCGGTCCGTTCGGTCAGCGCGCGCAGTAACTCCAGCGCATAACGCGGGCCTCCGCCCCGACGTCCCCAATACCAGACCAAGATTCTCAAACGCGCCCGCTCCTCGCCCGCAAAGTACGGCTCTCCCGGCCGACCTTACTCGGATAGTACCCCAACTTTCACGATCGGGAATATCGGACGGAGCGCGCCGCATCGCACCTCGTCACTTTGGCGCGCGGCCTCCGGCCGCTGCGGCTTGACGGGGATCGGGCCGCTGGACCACGATGCCGCCGTCGGTCTGTCGGGCTATCTGCCCGTAATATTAAGGAAACTTCCATGCCGTGCGGCGATGTCGAGACCGTGCCGTGACTGGGAAAACCATCAGCGAAAAGATCTTGTCGGCAAAGTCGCAGACCGATGCACGCGCCGGCGATCTCGTCGTCTGCGGGGTCGATTGCGCGCTCGGCACCGACGGCTCGACGCCGATGGCGCTCGATTATTTCCGGGAGATGGGTGGAACGGCGGTCCGCCATCCCGACCGCATCGTCTTCGCACTCGATCACTATGTCCCGCCCAACAGCGCCAAGACGCGCGCGCTGCATCGCCTGATGCAGAAATTCGCCGCGGCGCAAGGCATCAAGCTCCATGCGGCGGGCGAGGGGATCGGGCATCAGCTGATCGTCGAGGCCGGCCGCGCGCTGCCGGGCAGCCTGGTCGTCGGCGCCGACAGCCATGCCACCACATATGGCGCCCTCAACAGCTTCGCCACCGGCATCGGCTCGTCCGATCTCGCCGCCATCATGCTGTGCGGCCAGATCTGGCTCAAGGTGCCTGCCTCGATCCGGGTGACGCTCTCGGGCGCGCTGCCGGATGGCGTCTATCCCAAGGACATCGCTCTGGCATTGGCCGGGATGCTCGGCGCCGACGGGGCGGCCTATCTGGCGCTCGAATTCGCCGGCGCCGGTATCGCCTCGCTCGATCTCGAGGATCGGCTGGTGCTGAGCAACCTTGCCGTCGAGATGGGCGCCAAGAACGGCATCTTTCCGTGCGATCTCGAGACTGAAGCCTATCTCGCGGCCCGCGCGACCGGCCCGTTCGCACCGGTCGCGGCCGACGCCGACGCCGCCTATGCGCGTGAGATCGCGCTCGATCTTTCAGCACTTGCACCGCAAGTGGCGCTGCCGCATCTGGTCGATCGGGTCGTGCCGATCGATACGGCCGAGCGCACGCCGGTGCAGATGGTGTTCCTCGGTACCTGCACCGGCGGCCGGCTCAAGGATTTCCATCAGGCGCGCGACGTGCTGGTGGCCGGCGGCGGTGTCGCCCCCGGCGTGCAGCTGGTGGTGACGCCGGCCTCGCGCACCGTGCTGGCGGCGATGGAGGCGGATGGCACGCTCGCCGACCTCGCCCGGATGGGTGCCGTCATCGTGCCGCCCGGCTGCGGCGCCTGCTGCGGTACTTGCGGCGTCATCCCCGGCGACGGGATCAACGTCGTCTCGACCGCCAACCGCAATTTCAAGGGGCGGATGGGCAATGCCAGCGCGTCGATCTATCTGGCCTCGCCGGCCAGCTGTGCGGCCGCCGCCGTGCGCGGCGTGCTGGCGGATCCCCGGGATTTGACGGCATGAACCCGCTCAAGGGCCGCGCCCGCCGCTTCGGCGACGATATCAACACCGACTACATCATCAGCTCGACCCGCAAGCGCGATAGCCTCGATCCCGAAGTGCTGCGCCATTATCTCTTCGAGCATGTCGACCCGGGTTTCGCGACCTCGGTGGCACCGGGCGATCTTCTCGTCGCCGGGCGCAATTTCGGCTGCGGCTCCGCCATGGAGGTCGCGGTCACGGCCGTCCTTGGCGCCGGCATCCGGGCCGTGCTCGCCCGGAGCTTCTCGCGCACCTATTATCGCAACGCCATCAATAACGGGCTGCTGCCGCTCATCTGCGACACGAGCCGGATTTCGGAAGGCGACCGGCTGTCGATCGGCGCCGCCGGCATGATCATCGAGAATGAAACGACGGGAGAAACGCTGGTGCCCGAAACGCTGCCGCCGATCATGCAGGACATCCTCGACGCCGGCGGGCTCGTCCCCTATATGCGCCGCGAAGGCGGCTTCGTGCTCCGATGAAGCATCCTTACCGTCTGCGCTTGCCGGGCCCGACCGAGGTGCCGGAGCGCGTGCGCCAGGCCACGGCACGGCCTGTGCTCAATCACCGCGGGCCCGAGTTCAAGGCCGAGCTCACCCGCGCGGAGACGCTGCTGCAGCCCGTGTTCGGCACCAAGAACCGCATGCTGTTCTTCGCGGCGACCGGCACCGGTATGATGGAGGCGGCGCTCGCCAACATCGTGATCCCGGGCGAGCGGTTGCTGATCGTGGCGCAGGGCCAGTTCGGCGAGCGTTTCGCCGCGATCGCCCAGACAATCGGTGCCGAGATCGAGCTCCTGGAGGTGCCGTGGGGCCAGGCGGTCGACCCGGCCGCGGTCGCCGCGCGCGTCAAGCAGGCGAGCTATCGCGCCGTCGTGGTGGTCCATAACGAAAGCTCGACGGGTGCCGTCACGGATCTCAAGGGCTTGGGCGCGGTGCTCAAGGACAGTTCGGCGCTGCTGGTCGCTGACTCCGTCAGCGGCCTCGGCGGCGTCGAGCTGCGACAGGATGAATGGGGCGTCGATATCGTCGTCTCGGCCTCGCAGAAGGCGCTGATGTGCCCGCCCGGCCTCGGCATCGCCAGCGTCAGCGGCAAGGCCTGGGAGATCGTCAACCGCTCGGACCGCCGGCCCGGCTTCTATTGGAGCTTCGCCAAGGCGCAAGCCTCGATCGAGAAGTCGGAGACCAGCTTTACGGCACCGGTCAGCCTGATCGCCGGCCTCGCCGAGGCGCTCGCCATGATGCATGAGGAAGGGCTCGACGCCGTGCTCGCCCGGCATCGCCGCTTGTCCTCGGCCCTTCGCGCAGGAGGCGTCGCCCTCGGGCTGCCGCTCTTCGGCCGCGCGCCGATCTCGTCGAGCACGGTCGTGGCGTTCGAGGTGCCGGATGGTCTCGAAGGCGGCCAGATCGTGCGCGCACTTTACGAGCAGCACGGCACCGTCATCGCCGGCTCGCGCAATCGCCTCGCCGGCCGGGTCATCCGCATCGGGACGATGGGGGCGATCGATGAAGGCACGATCCTGACGGATCTCCTGCATCTCGAGTCCGTGCTCGCGGGCTTGGGCGTGAAAGCGCCGCCGGGCGCCGGGCTCGCCGCGGCGAATGCCGTTCTCAATCAACGATAAGCAGGGAGAGCCGGCATGCGCAGGGTGTTCCGATTCATCGGGCTGGCATGGCTGATCGCCTGGACGATGCCAGCCCTCGCCGAGCAGCATCTGGTGCTCTACTCGGCCAATGACGACACCGTGAACACGATGGTCGCCAACGCCTTCACGGCGGCAAGCGGCATCAAGGTCGATGTCGTGTCGGCCGGCTCGGGCGTGCTCTATCGGCGGCTTGCCTCGGAGAAGGCCAATCCGCAGGCCGATGTCATCTGGGGCACCAGTGCGGCACTGCTCACCCAGAACAAGGCGCTGTTCCAGCCCTATGCGGCCAAGGAGAAGGAGGCCGTGCCGGCTTCCTATCGCGATCCTGGCGATCTCTGGCTCGGCACCAACCTCCAGGTCGTCACGCTCAGCCAGAACACCAATGCCGTGCCGTCAGGCCAAGGGCCGAAAAGCTGGGACGATCTCGTGGATCCCAAATGGCACGGCAGGATCGCCTTCACCGATCCCGGCAATTCGGGCTCGGCCTATGTGACCGCGACCTTCCTCATCTCGCTTTGGGGCGAGAATGACGCGGCCTGGACCAAGCTTGGCAAGCTTCTCGCCAACGCCAAGGTGCTGAACCGTTCGACGCTCGTCTTCGACGGCAATGGCAGCGGCGAGTATCCGCTCGGCATCTCGCTCGAATATGCCGGCAATCTGTGGGCGCATAATGGGGCGCCGCTCGAGGTGATCTATCCTGCGGACGGGACGGTGGTGGTGCCGGAAGGCATCGCGATCGTTGCCGGCGGCCCCGACGCGGAGGCTGCCCGTGCCTTCGTCGATTTCGTCAACAGCAAGGCGCTCCAGGCGCAGCTGCTGCAGGCGACGTTCCGGCGTCCGGCGCGCCAGGATGTCGATCTCGGCCCACACATGCCGGCTCTGGCCGCGATCAAGGTGCTGCCGTACGACGATGCGAAATGGGATGCGGCCCGGCACGACACGCTCGATCGCTTGAAGACGCTCATCCAGGACACGCGCTGACGCGTCGCCATGACCTCGATCCGGCTGGACGGGCTGACCAGGACCTTCGGCGAGGTCAGGGCAGTCGACGACATCTCGCTGACGGTTGCCGATGGCGAGCTCTTCACGCTGCTCGGCCCCTCGGGCTGCGGCAAGACCACGCTTTTACGCATGATCGCCGGCTTCTCGGAAATCGAGAGCGGCAGCATCTGGTTCGATGATAAGCGGATCGACCGGCTGCCGGCGCATCGGCGCAATATCGGCATGGTGTTCCAGAACTACGCGATCTTCCCGAACCTGACGGTAGCGCAGAACGTCGCCTATGGCTTGCGGGCGCGGAAGATCGAGCGGCGCGAGATCGAGCGCCGCGTGGCCCGGGCGCTCGAGATGGTGCAGCTCGGCGGCCATCATGCGCGCCGACCGCACGAGATGTCGGGCGGCCAGCTGCAGCGCGTAGCGATCGCGCGCAGCCTGGTCATCGAGCCGGCCGTGCTGCTGTTCGACGAGCCCTTGTCCAATCTCGACGCCCAGCTGCGCACCCATATGCGGGTCGAGATTCGGCAGCTGCAGAAATCGCTGGGGTTGACCGCGATCTATGTGACACACGACCAGGAAGAGGCGCTTGCCATCTCGGACCGCATCGCCGTGCTCCGCGGCGGCAAGATCGAGCAGATGGGCCCACCGGAGGCGATC
This sequence comes from uncultured Alphaproteobacteria bacterium, assembly GCA_963762435.1. Classification (GTDB taxonomy): domain Bacteria; phylum Pseudomonadota; class Alphaproteobacteria; order ATCC43930; family CGMCC-115725; genus JAXDMU01. Next base: position 49,053 of record CAVXLN010000005.1, read on the forward strand.
TATCGCACGCCGGCGACCGCTTTCGTGGGCTCCTTCATGGGTGCCACCAACATGCTGGCGGGTGTCGTCGGTGCCGTCGACGGGGCTTTCACCACGATCCGCGCTGGTGGGGCCGATTGGCGTGTAGAGGGCTGCGCCGGGTCCGCCGGCGACCGCGTCCTGCTGTCGATCCGGCCCGAGACTCTGCGGCTCCTGGCCGGCGACGAGGCGGGCGCGAGGGTCGCGGTACGGCTCACGCTGCGAGAGTTCCTAGGCCCCATCCAGCGTCTCCACGCAACGCTGCCGGACGGTACCATGATCCGCATCGCCGCACTGGGCGGGCAGATGCTGCCGCCGGCAGCAGACGGCATGCTGGCGCTCGGCTATGATCCGGCCCAGATCATCGCCTTCCCGGCACCGTGATGGGCATCTCGGCTTTCCGCACCGGCATCAGCCTGGCGGCCCTCGCTTTCCTGGCGCTGTTCCTGATCTATCCACTGTTGGCCGTGCTGGGCGCCAGCCTCGGCGATCCGGCGGCCGGCGCCGTCACGCTGGCGCCCTATCTCAAGCTTCTGGCCAGCCGCTACTATCTCAACAGCCTGGGCAACAGCCTGTTCGCGGGCCTGTTCTCGATGCTGGCAGCCACGGCGATCGGCGTGCCGCTCGCCTTCTGCCTGGCGCGCATCGACATCCCCGGCAAGACGGTGCTGGTGACGCTCGCTTCGCTGCCGCTCGTGCTGCCTTCCTTCGTCAGCGCCTATGCGCTGGTGCTGCTGTTCGGCCATGCCGGTGTCGTCACGCTGGCGCTGCGCGCGATCGGCCTGCCGATTGGCGACATCTACGGCACGGCCGGCATCGTCATCGTGTTCGCGCTGACCCTCTATCCCTATGTGTTGATGCCGACCATCGCCGGGTTCCGGGCGATCGACATCTCGGTCGAGGAGGCCGCGTGCAATCTCGGCGCCTCGCGCTGGCGCGTGTTCCGGACCGTCCTGCTGCCGATCGTGGTGCCGTCGGTGCTGGCTGGCGCGCTACTGGTCTTCATCGAGACGCTAGAGAATTTCGGCGTGCCGTCGGTGCTGGCCGAGGATCGGCCATTCCTCTCGATCGACATCTTCAAGCTCTTCGCCGGCGAATCGGATTCCAACCCCGCTGCCGCGGGTGCTCTCAGCATGCTGCTGGTCGGCATCAGCCTCGGCATCCTGCTGCTGCAGCGCCATTATCTGGCACGCCGCCGGTTCGCGACCGGCGCCCGCGGCACCCCGCCGAGCGTGGCGCTCTCGCCCTTATGGCGGCGGGTTGCCGCGGCGTTCAGCTGGGGCATCGTCCTGCTCTCTCTGCTGCCCTTCGGCGCCGTTCTGCTGATCTCGTTCCTGCAATTCCGCGGGCCGGTGCTCAGCTGGCAGCTGGGATTGGCGAATTACGCGGCACTCCTCGGCGGTTCCTACGCGCCGCTCTACAGCACTCTCATCCTCGCAACCGCGGCAGCCCTCATCGCGACGCTCTTCGGCGCACCCATCGGCTATGTGCTGGTCCGTCATCGCAGCCGGCTCTCGACCGTGCTCGAGCTCGTTTCGACCGTGCCCTTCGCGGTCTCCGGTACGGTTCTCGGCGTCGGCCTGGTCATCGCCTTCAACAGCGGCCCCTTGGTGTTGACCGGCGGCTCGCTGATCCTCGTCTTGGCATATGTCGTGCGCAAGCTGCCTTTCAGCATCCGCTCGGCCAGCGCCATCACCCATCAGATCGATCCCAGCCTCGAAGAGGCCTCGATCAATCTCGGCGTCTCGCCGCTCAAGACCTTCGCCACCCTCACCGTGCCGATGATGGCGGGCGGCTTGACCGGCGGCATGGTGCTGGTCTGGGTGACGGTGGCGGGCGAGCTGAGCTCGACCATCGTGCTCTACAGCAGCCGCTGGGCGACCATGACCGTGCGGATGTTCCAGGCGCTCGAAGGCACGGCACCAGGTCAGGCCGCCGCCGCGGCCGCCCTTCTCATCCTTTTCACCGGCTTGCCGCTGCTGCTCGTCTATCGCTTGCTCGGTCGCGAGGACGGCTCGATGCTGTGACAGCCGGAACGGGGGACCGAATGACGATCAGCTTCAGAAGCGACAACGTCGCCACCGCGGCGCCCGAGATCCTGAAGGCGTTGGAAGCGGCCAATCACGGCCCCGCCGCCTCCTATGGCGAGGATGAGTGGAGTGCGGCGCTCAACGACGCCTTTTCGGCGCTGTTCGAAATGCGCGTCACCGTTTTCCCGGTCGCGACCGGCACGGCCGCCAATGCGCTGTCGCTGGCCGCCTGCGTCGAGCCTTATGGTGCCATCTATTGTCATGAGCAGGCGCATATCCACACGTCCGAGGGCGGCGCCACCGAGGCCTTCACCGGCGGGGCGAAGCTTCTGCCGCTGCCCGGCGCCGATTTCCGCCTCGCGGCCGAGAGCCTCGAACGGGCGCTCGCCCGCGCCGAACGCGGGGTGCGCAACAAGCCGCAGCCGCAAGCGCTATCGATCACTCAGGCGAGCGAGCATGGCACGATCTATCGGCTCGATGAGATCGCGGAGTTGGGGGCGCTCGCCCGGTCCGCCGGCCTCAAATTCCATGTGGACGGGGCGCGCTTCGCCAATGCGCTGGCCAAGCTCGGCGCCAGCCCGGCGGAGATGAGCTGGCGGTCCGGCGTCGATATCCTATCCTTCGGTGCCACCAAGAACGGCGGCATGAGCACCGAGGCGATCGTCGTGTTCGATCCGTCGCTTGTCGAGCCGCTCTCCTACCGGCTGCGGCGTGCCGGGCAGACTTGGTCGAAGATGCGGTTCGCGGCGGCTCAGTTGATCGCCTATGTCGAGGACGGGCTTTATCGGCGGCTGGCCGGGCGCGCCAATGCATTGGCATCCCGTCTCGCCGAGGCGATTTCGGGCTTGCCGGGCGTGTCGCTCATGGCGCCGGTCGAGGCGAATCTCGTCTTCGCGACCATGCCGCCTGCCATGATCGCGGCCCTTACCGCCGCCGGCGTCAAGATCGGGTTGCGCGGCGACAATGTCGTTCGGCTTGTCACCCGCTTCGATGGCAGCGAGGCCGACATCGATCAGCTGATTGCGATCGCTCGCGGCATCTGAGCGGCCGATCACCCCACCCCAGCTTCCTGCATCCAAGGCGCGGATCCCGCTTTAGCTTATTCGCTCAGGCGGGGCATCCAAATTACGATTTCCGACGTAAAGCTCACGAAGATCGCCAAGTCGGCACAACGCTTGCTTGCGAATTTTTGTCTTAACGCTCTTTGCGCGGAAATATCCGGGCGATTGGATCGGTATTGAACGTATGGCTCAAACCTTCCCAAAAATGCTGCTCGATCCGCTGAGCAGCCCGGATTGCGCTCCGTTGCGCGAAACGCTCTTGCCGTCTGCACTGCGGGCGTTTTCGGAGCAGGGTTTCGATGCCGTCGATCTTGCTGCGATTGCCGCGCAAGCAGGTGCGTCCGAGGCCTTTATCCTGGAGTGTTTCGGAACGAAAGAAGAGCTGTTTGCCGCCGCTATCGACAAGGCTCTTGCCACAGTGTCGGCGTCGCTGGGGGGTGGCATTCCCCATCGGCATGAGCCGACCGAGGGTACCACCGCCATGTGGCCTGCCGATCTCCTGATGCTGATCTTGCGCTCGGCCCGGGATTCCCGCATCGCCGGGATTCTGCGTGAGCATGTCGAGCGTCATGTGCACGGGCCGCTCGCGGCGGCTCTGATCGGGCCGGACAGCGACCAGCGGGCGGCACTCTATATCGCGCTCCTGACCGGCGTTCAGCTCATGCAAGGGATTCTGGCCGGTTCTGGGCGCTCTCAGGACGGCCTGCGTCTGCCGGCCGATCGGATGGCAGCGCTCCTGCAAACGCTGCTCGAATAGTCATCCCGGCATGCAAGCGATGCTTTCCGGTTGAACTCGTTTATCCCAGTTGTATACATATGTAGACAAGGGTTTTGGGGCGCCCTTCGTCAACGATCGATGCACGCAACCCTTTTCTGAGCGGTACCCAGTGTCATGGCTGATCAACGTCTGAAAGTGCGGATCAAGGAGTATCGCCTAGCGGCCGGGCTTACCCAGGTCGAGCTGGCCAGGCGGATCGGAGTTTCCCGCAAGACCGTGAACACGGTCGAGAATGCGGTCTTCGTCCCATCGACGCGCGTGGCGCTGCAGCTCGCGCGTGCTCTCAATTCGACGGTAGAGGATTTGTTCGCCCTCACCGAGCAGGAGGCGCACCCGGCTGGCTAGCCACCCCTTTAATAATCTCGCTTATTTTCAACGTCGGCTGGTCCGGGCGAGCCCGGACCAGCCAATTCAGTGGCAAAAATGAAACGGCCCTGCAGCATCCGCGCAAACCGGCCGTCACGAAGTTGTCAAACGTAGACTTCGACCAAATCCAAGTCTACAGACGTCGATATGGCTGCCTGCGTGCTCTCCATCGCGGTCGACCTCCGCCGATCCCGGAACTTTTCCCGGGGCGAGCAGAGGAGTTTTCGATCGTCGGAGTGCGGGCGGAAAGTAACGGCGAGGTTACCAGTCGAATCTTGATTAGAGCGCCGGAACTCGCAGGAACGGCGTGCTTGCGACAGGGGGTGGTTCATGAGTGAATTCAAGAAGGGGGCAGGGCCTTTGGCGCTTCCCGCTCGGCTCGCGGGTTCGGTTGCCGTTGTAGCTCTGATGCCATGGCTGGCCGTGGCGCCAGCGATGGCCCAGAGCGCACAAACGGCGCAGGCGGCCCCGCAGACCGAGACGATCGAAGTGACCGGCACGCGCATCAAGAATGCCGACGCCGCGAGCGCCAACCCGATCACCGTCGTCTCCAGTGACGACATTGCCAAGACCAGTGCGACCACGGTCGAAGAAGTGCTGAAGAAGCTGCCGGCGGTCGACTTCGCGGGTGGTGTCTCCTCGTCCCAGACCAATGGCGGCAACGGCGATTCCGTCGTTGGCCTGCGCAACCTCGGCGCCCAGCGCACCCTGGTGCTGATCGACGGTCTGCGCATGGTGTCGACCGACAACGATACCAGTGTCGCCAACGTCGACCTGAACAACATCCCGGTTCAGATGATCGACCATATCGACGTGCTGCGCGACGGCGCCTCGTCGATTTATGGCGCGGATGCCATCGGCGGCGTCATCAACATCGTGTTGAAGAAGCATTTCAACGGCATCGAGTTCGACGGCAATTTCGGCATCACCGACAAGAATGACGGGATGACCTACGGCGTGTCGTCGACGGTCGGCTCCGACTTCGATCGCGGCAACATCATCATCAATGTCAGCCACGATCATGTCGACCCGATCTTCCAGCGCGACCGCGAGTTCTCGTCGAACCAGCAGGTTGATTCGGATTTCGCCTTCCCGGCGATCTCGTCGCGCGTGCCCGGCGTCGATGCCAAGATCGTCGTCAATGGCAACAACACGCGCTTCTATTTCGGCAATGACGGCCAGTTCTTCGCGACGAACAACCCGCCGACCAACGTCAACTCGATCCTGCCGCCGGGCCTCTTGTTCGAGCCGAACGTCCTCGGCACGGAGCCGTTCTTCGACATCACGCAGCAGCAGCTGCTGCAGGGCGAGTTCGACCGCAACCAGATCAATTTCGCGGCTCATTACGACATCCTGCCGCATGTGACGGCGGTGGTGGATGCGTTCTACACCAACCGGACCTCGCAGCAGCAGCTGAACCCCGAGCCGCTCGGCTTTAACGTGGCCACGACCAAGTTCCCGAATGGCCTGTTCGTGCCCGAGTTCCTCCAGAATGGCGGTGTGGTGATCCCGGGGAATATCCCCAACCTCGCCAACCCGACCAATCCCGGTAATATCGTGCTGCCGAACGGCGCGGTCATCGAGGGTTCCGACCCGCAGAACATCAGCACGTTCCTGACCCGCCGCTTCGAGGCCGGCGACCGTATCTTCACCCAGGATGTCGACACCTATCGCCTGCATTTCGCGCTGCAGGGCGAGATCCTCGACAAATTCGACTGGGAAACGGGCTATGTCTACGGCAAGTCGGATGTGACCTCGCGGACGTTCAACGAGGTCAATTTCGAGCATGCCGCCGAAGAGCTCGGCGAAGCGGCCTGTAATCCGATCGTGGCGAAGAATGCCGGCCTGACCGGCCCGGCCTCGGATCCGTGCTTGGCCAATTTCTTCGGCTTCAACTCGCTGAGCCCGGCCCAGGCCAACTATCTGCTGTTCACGAACACGCGCACCAGCGATCTCGAGGAAGCCTATTACTACGGCAACATCACCGGCCCGATCTATCAGCTGCCGGCCGGCGCGCTCCAGGCCTCGATCGGCTTCGAGTATCGCAATGAAAGCGCGTTCAGCGATCCGGACTCGACCGAAGTGCAGGGCGATGCCAACTCGAACGCCTCGCCGACCTCGGGCTCCTACAATGTGGGATCGGCTTACATCGAGGTGAACGTGCCGGTCTTGAAGGACCTGCCCTTCGCCAAGTCGCTGACCCTCGATCTCTCGACCCGGTACGATTACTACTCCGACTTCGGCCGGGCGCTGACCTACAAGTTCGGCGTCGATTACGCGGTCACGGAAGATTTCCGCTTCCGCGGCTCGAACTCGACCGGCTTCCGGGCACCCCAGGCCGAGGAGCTGTTCGGCGGCTCGTTCCTGAACAATCCGGCTGGTACCGATCCTTGCGACACCAGCGGTGGCAACACGCCGTCGGCGCAATGCGTGATCGATCTGACCAAGGCCGGCCTGACGCCGGCGCAGATCGCGACCTTCTCGGACAAGATCAACCAGGTCCAGACCATTCAGGGTGGCAATCCAGCGCTGAAGCCGGAGCGGTCGCAGGAATGGACCTTCGGCGGCGTGATCACGCCGCGCTGGGTTCCGGGCCTGTCGGCGACGGTCGATTACTATAGCGTGCTGGTTCGTAACGCGATCGCCACGGCGAACGATCCGCTCGATGCCTGCGAAACCCCAGGCTCCTCGCCTTCGGGCCTTTCCAATCCCTGCGCCGGCATCGTCCGCGCCCAGGGCACCGGCATCCTCGTCTCGGTCGCCGATCCGCTCATCAACTTCGGTGCGGAGAACACCGACGGTATCGATTTCGGGTTGAGCTACGCCTTCGGCACCGACAAGATCGGCCTGCCGCAGCTGGGCGGCCGGATCTCGATCGATGGCCAGGCGACATACCTTCTGTCGGACAACTCGATCACCGGCGGTGTCGTGACCCAGCAGGCCGGTACCTACGATCTCGGCGGCGATAGTGCCGAGCCGCGCTGGAAGGCCCAGCTCGGCGCGACCTACAGCCAGGATAATTGGTCGACCACGCTGACCGAGCGTTACTATGGCGGTGTCAAGCCGGATTCGGCGGTGCAGGCTTCCGAATGCGGCCCCGAGATCGACATTTTCGGCTGCCACGCGGCGGGTCAATTCTTCACCGATGTGTCGGCGACCTACAATTACAAGAACATGACGGCCACGGTCGGCGTCGACAATTTGTTCGATCGCCAGCCGCCCTTCCTGGCGGGCGGCGTGTCGGTCTCGCAGACTGTTACCGGCGCCGGCTACGACACAGTCGGCCGGTTTATCTTCACGAAGCTCGCGATCAAGTTCTGATCGAGGTTACTGGACGGGAGCCGTCGAAAACGGCGGCTCCTATTTTTTTTCCGGCAGCTCGGGCAAAACCAGCAGCTGGAACAGCGCTTCAAGCCGTCTGGCGAGGCTCTCGCGATCGGCTTCGACCAGCGGACGGGCGCGGATAACCGTATACATCAGCCGAAATCCGGCGATGAGACCCAGGAACAGCATGGCACGTTCGCGCGCCTGACCACCGGGAAGTGCCGCCGAGAGCGGCCGTTGCAAGTAACGCTCCAGATTGTCGCACAAGATTTCAGCGGCCCGCGGATTTGGCGCCGAATGCAGCATCAACAGAAAGGGGTCGATTACCGGTGTACCGGGCGGAGCCTCTTCCAGAAGGGCACGGGCCGCTTGCCGGCTCAAGCTGGCGGCATCCCCGCTCAGCAGCGTGCCCTCGGCAAAGATGGTTTCGACCGCGACGGCGAAGAGTTTCTCTTTGGAACCGAAATAGCGGTTGACCAACATCGCCGTAACGCCGGCTTCCCGCGCGATTTCGCGGACGCCGATCCCGTCATAACCGAATTTTGAAAAGGCGATCAGCGCTGACTTTAATATCGCCTCACGTGTAGCGCGGGCGTTGCGAACGCGCTTCTGTGGAACCAGAGAACCCGGCGTCGTCGATCCTGTTGCATCTCCCATAGCCAGCGTCTGTAATCTTTCCAGCGCGAAAAATCCACTGGCGGAGACAAAGCTCTCCTGCGGCGCTAAGTCATAGGCCAGGGGCGGCCGGGCCGGAATTGCCCTGACCCCGTGCGACAGCATATCTTTCCCGGGCGCTATCCGAAGGCTTTATATTGCGCGCATGAGGCGGTGCGGGGTGGGGGAGCAAATGGCCGATGGAGCGGCCGAGCGCGCAAGGCCGCTCGACGGGCTTTTGGTGGTGGCGCTGGAGCAGGCCGTTGCCGCCCCCTATTGCAGCGGGCGACTCGCCGATGCCGGCGCGCGCGTGATCAAGATCGAGCGGCCTGAAGGCGATTTCGCGCGCGGCTACGACACGGTCGTAAACGGCCTTTCCGCCTACTTCGTCTGGCTCAATCGCGGCAAGGAGAGCCTCGTCGCCGACATCAAGGACCCCGGCGACGTCGCCCTCCTTCATCGCATCCTGGCGCAGGCCGATGTCTTCATCCAGAATCTGGCGCCGGGGGCGGCGGATCGCGCGGGCTTCGGTTCGGTCGAGCTGCGCTGGCGCTACCCCCGGCTCGTGACCGTCGATATCTCGGGCTATGGCGCCGGCAATGTCTATACCGAGATGAAGGCCTACGATCTGCTGATCCAGGCCGAGAGCGGGCTCTGCTCGATCACTGGCCATCCGGCCGGGCCCGGCCGCGTCGGGGTCTCGGTCTGCGACATCGCCTGCGGCATGGCGGCCCATTCCGCCGTGCTCGAGGCGCTGATCGGCCGCGCGCGCACCGGCGAAGGCAGCCGCTTGGAGGTCAGCCTCTTCGACGGCATGGCCGATTGGATGAATGTGCCGCTCCTCCATTACGAGGCGACCGGCAAGGCACCCGAGCGCATCGGCCTCGCCCATCCGTCGATCTGCCCCTATGGCGCGTTTGCGACCGAGGATGGCAAGCTCGTCCTGATCTCGATCCAGAACGAGCGGGAATGGGCCAATTTCTGCGCCAAGGTGCTGGACGAACCGGCCTTGCCGACGCGGCCCGGCTATGAAACCAATAGTGCCCGCGTCGCCAACCGGGCCGAGGTCGATGGGCGTGTCGCCGCCGCCTTCGGCACCATGAGCCGTGACGAGGCGGCCAGACGGCTCGATGCGGCGCGCACCGCCTATGGCTTCGTCAACGGGCTGGCGGAGCTCGTCAATCATCCGGCGCTGCGGCGCGCCGCTGTGGAAACCTCGGCCGGCCTCGCCTCGATCATCGCCCCACCAGCGATCCGCGACGGCCAGGCGTGGCACCTCGGCAAGGTGCCGGCGATCGGCGAGCATGACCGGCAGATCCGGGCGGAGTTCACGGCATGAGCACGCCCATTGCCGAGGAAGACCTTGTCGCCAGCATCGCCGACGCGCTGCAATTCGTCTCCTACTACCATCCGGCGGACTATGTTCAGCATCTGGCCGAGAGCTATCGGCGCGAGGAGAGCCCGGCCGCGCGCAATGCCATGGCCCAGATCCTGGTCAATTCGCGCATGGCCGCGTTCGGGCACCGCCCGATCTGCCAGGATACCGGCATCGCCCATGTCTTCATGAAGATCGGCATGGGCGCCCGTTTCGCCACGTCCCGCCCGCTCGACGAGCTGGTGAATGAAGGCGTGCGCCGCGCCTGGCTGCTCGAGTCCAATCCGTTGCGTGCTTCCATGGTCGGCGATCCGCTGTTCGACCGGCGCAACACGCGGGACAACACGCCGGCGATGCTCCAGGTCGAGATGGTGGCGGGCGATACGGTCGAGGTGCATGTGGCGGCCAAGGGCGGCGGCTCCGAGAACAAGGCGCGCTTCGTCGTGCTGGAACCCAGCGAGTCCGTCGTCGACTGGGTGCTGCGTACAGTCGAGACGCTGGGCGCCGGCTGGTGCCCGCCAGGCCTCATCGGCCTCGGCGTCGGCGGCAGCGCCGAGCGCGCCATGCTCATGGCGAAACAGGCGCTGCTCGAGCCGATCGACATGACCGAGCTCAAGGCGCGCGGGCCGGCCTCCAAGCTCGAGGAGATGCGGATCGAGCTCCATGACAAGATCAACGCGCTCGGCATCGGCGCCCAGGGGTTGGGCGGGCTCACCACCGTGCTCGATGTCAAGATCAAGACATTCCCGAGCCATGCGGCTTCTCTGCCGGTCGGGCTGGTGCCGCAATGTGCGGCCGACCGGCATGTCCATTTCACGCTCGACGGCTCCGGTCCGGCCGAGCTCGTGCCGCCGAGCCTCGATCTCTGGCCCGAGATCGCGCTTGACGGGATGAGCGCGGGCGCGCGGAGGGTCGATCTCGATGGGCTCACCCGCGCCGAGGTCGCGAGCTGGCGCGCCGGCGAGACGTTGCTGCTCTCGGGCAAGCTTCTGACCGGACGCGATGCGGCCCATCTCCGGCTCACCCGGATGCTGGCGGCGGGCGAGCCGCTGCCCGTCGATTTCCGCGACCGGGCGATCTATTACGTCGGCCCGGTCGATGCGGTCGGCGGCGAGGCGGTCGGGCCGGCCGGCCCCACGACTGCAACGCGGATGGACCGGTTCACCGAGACGATGCTGGCCCGGACCGGGCTCCTCGTCATGATCGGCAAGGCCGAGCGCGGGCCGGCGGCAGTGGACGCGATCCGCCATCATGGTGCCGCCTACCTCATCGCGGTCGGCGGGGCGGCCTATCTTGTCTCCAAGGCGATCCGCAGTGCGCGGGTGCTGGCTTTTGCCGATCTCGGCATGGAGGCGATCCACGAGTTCGAGGTGGTCGACATGCCGGTCACGGTCGCGGTCGACACCGAAGGCGGCTCGATTCACCGGACCGGGCCGGAACGCTGGCGCAAGGAAGCGAGAGGCCGCTAAAAGAGGCTGGGGAAAAATGAAACGAGGGGAGGGGACATTATGAAGATCACTCTGGCAGCAAGCATCCTGGCGGCCGCGGTCGCCTTCGCCGCGACACCTTTCGCGGCCCGCGCCGACGAGCCGATCGTCATCAAGTTCAGCCATGTCGTGGCGCCGGACACGCCCAAGGGCAAGGGGGCCGACAAGTTCAAGGAGCTGGCCGAGAAATACACGAACGGCAAGGTCCGCATCGAGGTCTATCCCAACTCCCAGCTCTACAAGGACAAGGAGGAGGTCGAAGCGCTGCAGCTGGGTGCGGTCCAGATGCTGGCGCCGTCGCTCGCCAAGTTCGGGCCGCTCGGCGTCAAGGAGTTCGAGGTCTTCGACCTGCCCTATATCCTGCCCGACAAGGCGGCGCTGCGGCGCGTGACCCAGGGGGCGCTCGGCAAGAGCCTGTTCGAGAAGCTGTCGAGCAAGGGCATCACCGGCCTCGCCTACTGGGACAATGGCTTCAAGATCATGAGCGCCAACAAGCCGCTCAGGATGCCGGCCGATTTCCAGGGGCTGAAGATGCGTATCCAGTCGTCCAAGGTGCTGGAGGCGCAGTTCCGGGCCCTTGGCGCGCTGCCGCAGGTGCTGCCCTTCTCGGACGTCTATCAGGGGCTGCAGACCGGCGTGGTCGACGGGTCGGAGAATACGGCGTCGAACATGTACACGCAGAAGCACTATGAGGTGCAGAAGTACGGCACGCTCTCCTATCACGGCTATATCGGCTATGCCGTCATCGTAAACAAGAAGTTCTGGGACGGGCTGCCGGCCGATATCCGCGACGAGCTGACCAAGGCGATGGATGAGACGACCGCCTATACCAACGAGCTGGCACAGAAGGAGAATGACGACGCGCTGGCGGCGATGAAGGCGTCCGGCAAGATCGAGTTCATCGAGCTCACCGACGCAGAGAAGGCCGCCTGGCACAAGGCGCTCGAGCCGGTCGCGGACGAGATGGCGCCGCGCATCGGCAAGGACACGATCGAGGCGTTCCGCAAGGAGGTTGCGGGGGCCAACTAGAGGCTTTCGGCCTCTTTCAACGGCCCGGCGGCATCGTTCCGCCGGGCCTTCCTCATGTCGCCTTGGCGGAAGGCCAGCCCGATGCTCCTCCGGATCCTCGACCGGCTCGAAGAAACCCTGATCGCGATCATGATCGGCGGCGCCACGCTGGTCATCTTCCTCGCCGTCGCCCAGCGCTTCGCGGCGGGTGTCCGTGTGCTCTACCCGTTCGTCGGCTGGATCGACATGTCCTGGTCGCAGGAGCTGTGCATCTTCATGTTCATCTGGATGGCGAAGTTCGGCGCCGCTTATGGCGTGCGGACCGGCATCCATGTCGGCGTCGATGTGCTGGTGAAGAAGCTGCGGCCCCGGGGACAGAAAAGCGTCATCCTGTTCGGCCTCTTCTGCGGGGCCCTCTTCACCGGCGTCATCGGCACCATGGGCGCCGTCTTCGTCTATGGCCTGATGGGCACCGACCAGACCACGCCCGACCTCGAATGGCCGAGCTGGATCGTCTATCTCTGCATCCCGCTCGGCTCCTACCTCATGTGCTTCCGCTTCCTGCAGGTGGCCTGGCACTTCGTCCGCACGGGCGAGCTGCCGCATCATGACGCCACCCATGTCGAAGGCCTGCCGGATCCGGACGACCCCGATACGATCCACCGCCTCGGCGGAGGGCACCAGCCATGAGTGCGGCCATCATCTTCGGCCTGCTGCTGGCGCTGATGCTGACCGGCATGCCGATCTCGATCGCGCTCGGCCTCACGGTGCTGAGCTTCCTTTTCACCATGACCACGGTGCCGATCGAGAGCGTCGGCCTCAAGCTCTTCACCGGCCTCGACAATTTCTCGATCATGGCGATCCCGTTCTTCATCCTGGCGGGGACCTTCCTGACGCGCGGCGGGGTGGCGCGGCGGATGATCGCCTTCACCTCCTCGCTGGTCGGCCATTTGCCGGGCGGCCTCGGCATCGCCGGTGTCGGCGCTTCGGCCCTCTTCGCCGCCGTGTCGGGCTCGAGCGTCGCCACCGTCGTCGCGATCGGCTCGATCATCCTGCCGGCGATGGTCGAGGAGGGGTATCCGAAGCGCTTCGGCGCCGGCGTCATCACCACCTCGGGGGCGCTCGGCATCCTGCTGCCGCCCTCGGTCATCCTGGTGCTGTTCGGCGTCTCGACCAACACCTCGATCGGCGCGCTCTTCATGGCCGGCGTGGTGCCGGGCATCCTGCTCGCCATCCTTTTGACCGGCCTCACCTTCATCCTCGCCTGGCGGCGCGGCTATCCGCGGATGGAGCGGGCGACCTGGCGGCAGCGCTGGCGCGCCTTCCGGGAATCGGTCTGGGGCCTGGCGCTCATCTTCATCGTGATGGGCGGCATCTATGGCGGCATCTTCACGCCGACCGAGGCGGCGGCGATCGCGGCCGTCTATGCCTTTATCATCACCGTCTTCGTCTATCGCGACCTCAAGCTCCGTGAGGTGCCGAAGGCACTGCTGAGTGCGGCCAACACCAGCTCGATGCTGCTCTACATCATCACCAATGCGGTGCTGTTCTCGTTCCTCATGACCAACGAGCACATTCCGCAGAACATGGCCGCCTGGATCGTGGCGCAGCATTTCAGCCTCTGGACCTTCCTGCTCGTGGTCAACATCGTGCTGCTGGCCGCCGGCAATGTGATGGAGCCGAGCTCGATCCTCCTCATCATGGCGCCGATCCTGTTCCCGATCGCGACCAGCCTCGGGGTCGATCCGGTGCATTTCGGCATCCTGATGGCGGTCAATATGGAGGTGGGTCTCTGCCATCCGCCGGTGGGCCTGAACCTCTATGTGGCCTCCGGCATCGCGCGCATGGGCATCTCCGAATTGACCATTGCCGTGCTGCCCTGGCTCGCGGTCATGCTGGCGTTCCTGCTGCTCATCACTTACGTGCCGGCGCTCTCGATCACGCTGCCGCATCTCCTCAGGATGTAGGAGGGAGACCCATGTCCGATCCCACGACATACCCGATCGCCCAGCATCTCGACCGGCTTTCGGCCCTCATCGAGATCCAGGGCAGGCGTCTCGTCGATGTCGGCTGCGGCGACGGCGCGCTGGTCCGGGCGCTCACCCGTCGCGGCGGCCATGTCACCGGCATCGAGATCGATGAGCGGGCGCTCGCCCCGGCACTCGCCGCCGAGAAGGCGGGCGGCGAGACCTATCTCGAAGGCAGGGCGGAGGCCTTGCCGTTGCCCGATGGCTCGGTCGATACGGTCGTCTTCTTCAACAGCCTCCATCATGTGCCGGTGCCGCTGCTCGCGGCCGCCCTCGACGAGGCGGCGCGGGTGCTGGTGCCGGACGGCCGGCTCTTCGTGCTGGAACCGCTCGCGACCGGCCCTTATTTCGAGCTCACCCGCGTGGTCGAGGATGAGACCGAGGTGCGGGCCGCCGCCTATCGGGCGCTGGGCCAGGCGGCCGCGCATGGCTTCACGGATGAGGCCGAGGATTTCTATCGCAATCCCTTGACCATGAAGGATTTCGCTCAGTTCGAGGCGCGCATGATGGCGGTCGATCCGAGCCGAAGCGACGCCCTCGCGGCCCGGCGTGACGAGCTCGCCCACCTGTTCGAGGCGAATGCGGAGAAGGTCGATGACGGCTACCGCTTCTATATGGCGAGCCGCATCAACCTCTTCCGCAAAGCCAGCTGAGGGTTAGCCCGCCTTGCCCGTCAGCACGCCTTCCTGCACCAGCACCTCATGCGCCGCCTTGAAGGCATCGAGGCCCGCGGGAATGCCGCAATAGGCGGTCGCATGCAGCAGCACGGCCTTGATCTCCTCGACCGTGACGCCGTTGTTCAAGGCGCCTTTGACGTGAAGCTTGATTTCCGGCGCCTTGTCCAGGGCCGTCAGCATGGCGAGATTGATCAGGCTCCGCGTCTTGCGGTCGAGCGTCGGGTCGCCCCAGGCCCAGCCCCACGCCCAGGATGTCGTGGCGCGCTGGAACGCCATCATGAAATCATCCGCCCTCGCGATCGAGGCATCGACATAATCGGCGCCCAGGACTTCCCGGCGGATCGGCAAGCCTTTGTCGAACAACGCCTTGTCTTCTTCCGACATGTTCCGCTCCCTGCTGCTGGTGAATCTTCGAACCCTATGGGCGGGCGCCGCCCTAGGCAATGAGCCAACCGTCACAGCAAAGGAAATGCCGTCATGAGTGATCTCGAGCTGGGCTTTCTCGGCCTCGGCCGCATGGGCAATCCCATGCTCGTCCGCCTGCTCGAGGCGGGCTACAGCATCCATGTCTATGATCCGGTCGAGACGGCGATGGATGTCGCGGTCCAGCGCGGGGCCAAGCCGGCGAAAAGCCCGGCCGAGGTCGCGGATGCCGCCGATATCGTGCTGACGAGCCTGCCGACCCCCAACGTCGTGCAGCGGGCGGTGCTGGGGTCCGACGGCATCGTCAAAGGCGGCCGGGCGCGCATGGTGATCGATCTGTCGACGACCGGGCCGCGCATGGCAGGCGCCATCGCGGCGGCGCTCGCGGGCGAGGGCCGCATCACGCTGGTCGATTCGCCGGTGTCGGGCGGTGTTGCCGGCGCTGAGAAGGGCACGCTCGCCCTCATGGTCTCCTGTCCCAAGCCGCTCTTTGCCGAAATCGAGCCGATCCTCAAGCATCTGGGGAAGCTCTTCTTCGTCGGCGAGAAGCCGGGGCTTGGCCAGACGCTGAAGCTCGTCAACAATCTCCTGTCGGCGGCCTCGCTCGCCATCGCGTCGGAAGGGATGGTGATGGGCGTCAAGGCGGGGCTCGATCCGCAGATCATGATCGATGTGATCAAGGTCTCGAGCGGCCGCAGCAGCGCCATCGACGACAAGATTCCGCGCGCCGTGCTGCCCAGGAGCTTCGATTTCGGCTTCGCGACCGGGCTTTCCTACAAGGATGTCCGGCTGTGCGTGGACGAGGCCGAGGCGCTGGGCGTGCCGATGATGGTGGGGGCGGCGGTGCGCCAG
This sequence comes from uncultured Alphaproteobacteria bacterium, assembly GCA_963762435.1. Lineage (GTDB taxonomy): Bacteria > Pseudomonadota > Alphaproteobacteria > ATCC43930 > CGMCC-115725 > JAXDMU01. The sequence goes on from CAVXLN010000005.1 coordinate 65,133, forward strand.
ATGCTGGCCATGACCAACGCCGTCTATGGCGGCGATTCCGACTGCACGCGCATGATCCAGCTGGTCGAAGGCTGGGCCGGTGTCGAGGTCGATGGGCGGAAAGCGTGATGCGGGCGCTTGCAGTGCAGCGCAATTCGGCCTAAGGGCTTCGCCATGCTGGACGAGCTCAAGAAAAAGAACCGGGATTGGGCGGCGCGCAAGGTCGCGGCCGATCCCACCTTCTTCAAGCGCCTGGAAGGGCAGCAGGCGCCGGCCTATCTCTGGATCGGCTGTTCCGACAGCCGGGTGCCGGCGAACGAGATCGTCGATCTCGATCCGGGCGAGCTGTTCGTCCATCGCAATGTCGCCAATCTGGCGCCGCCGCAGGACGCCAACTATTTGTCGGTGCTGCAATTCGCCGTCGATGTGCTGAAGGTGCAGCATATATTGCTGGTCGGCCATTATGGCTGCGGCGGTGTCGCGGCCGCGGTCGACGGCCAGCGGCGCGGGCTGGTCGATCACTGGCTGCATCCGATCCGCGAGGTCGAGGAGGCGCATCGGCACGAGCTCGAGGCACTCCCCGACCAGAAGGCGCGGCTCAACCGGCTGTGCGAGCTCAATGTCATCCGCCAGGTCCAGAATGTCGCCGCCGATGTGTTCGTCCAGGATGCCTGGGCGCGCGGGCAAGATTTGTCCGTCCATGGCTGGATCTATTCGATCGCCAATGGGCATGTGACCGACCTCAATGTCACCGTCAGCGGGCTGAAGGATCGGGAGAAGCTGGGGTAGGGACGTCGCGCGCAGCACCTCATCTTCCCATTGCTGACGCAATGGGCCCCTTCCTCTCCGCCCAAGGGCGCAGAGGAGAAAGTTGGCTTCTTTTCACCTGTCATGACCGGGCTTGTCCCGGTCATCCACGTCGGGCCGCCGCCGCGTTCTTGTGCGCGAAATCCGCGCTGCGGCACGACGTGGATCCCCGGGACAAAGCCCGGGGATGACGAAGACATAGCGCGCGCGCCGCCTCATCCGTCCGGCGGCGTGTGATAGCGCATCCGGTTCCACTCATGGGGCGGGATGCCTTGACCGCGGAACGGCTGCGGCCCCGGCTTTGGCACTGGCCGCGGCGGCTCCGGCGCTTCCCTGCCCTCGTTGATGAACCAGCCTTTGTCCTGCCAGACCGAGAGCTCGACGGGAATGCCGAGTTCGTCGCAGAGGCCGATGATGACGTCGCCGACCCGGATGGTGAGGAGCTCGTCCTCGATATCCGGATCCATGAGACGCTCATGAAGATCGCCAAGCAGGCTTTCGGGTTCCGATGTGGCCTCGACCATCTGGGCGACATCACGGGCGACCTGATGCTTCTTGATCCGGAGTCGCAACGTCTCGATCGCCTGCTCGCGTTCCTTGGCGTGGCGTTTCTCAGTGGCCTTCGCCTTCATCTCGGCAAGCTTTGCCTTGAAGGCCAGAGTCTGGCGGATCGAGCGGGCGACACGGGTGAAGGCGAGGCTGAGCTCCGCGCAATCGGCATCGCCGGCAGCCGCGATACGCTCCTTGAGCGTCGCCGCCACCGCCAAGCCGAGCTCGGCCAGCTCTTCGAGGATTTCGCGATCCCGATCCGTCTCCACCTCGCTACCTCCTCATCCATGAACATGAACGAATAAGGAACATGGTGGCGGGCGGCGGGTCAAGCCTTCTTGGACTCAGGCTTGTGGATAAGTGGAACCGCTCACCTCTTCCGCGGGTTGATGCTGCGTCGGGAACAGCGATCCGGTGCTATGTCCGCCCTGCCGAAGCCTCAGCCCGCACCGGTCGAGATCGTCGCGACCACGGTCAAGCTGCTCTATGTCAGCGACCAGGAGCCCGGCATCACGCGGCGGCGCAGCGGTAGCGGCTGGTGCTATCGGGCGGCGGACGGTGCCGTCATCCGCGATGCCGCCACGCTGGCGCGCATCCGGGCGCTGGCCGTGCCGCCGGCCTATCGCGATGTCTGGATCTGTCCCGATCCGAACGGCCATATCCAGGCGAGCGGGCGGGATGCGCGTGGGCGCAAGCAATATCGCTATCACCCGGCCTGGCGCGATTTTCGCGACGAGGCGAAATATGATCGGGTCGCGACCTTCATCCGCGCCTTGCCGCGGCTTCGGGCGCGGGTGGCGGCCGATCTGGCCTTGCATGGGCTGCCGCGCGACAAGGTGCTGGCCGTCATCGTGCGGCTGATGGAGGTGACCTTCATTCGCATTGGCAACCCCGAATATGCCCGCCAAAACAAGAGTTTCGGCCTGACCACGCTGAGGCGCCGGCATGCCCGCATCATGGGGTCCCGGGCCCTGCTGTCGTTCCAGGCCAAGTCCGGCATCAAGCGGCAGGTCGTGGTGCGCAACCGCCAGCTGGTCGGGCTCGTCCGCCGCCTGCGCGAGCTGCCGGGGCAGGAGCTGTTCCAATATGTCGATGCCGAAGGCGAGCTTCATTCGATCGGATCCGCCGACGTCAATGAGTATCTGCGCGAAGCGACCGAGGCGGAGATCACGGCCAAGGATTTCCGGACCTGGGCCGGCAGCTATCTGGCGCTGGCCGCCCTTGCCGGCGCGGGCGACGCGACCGAAGCGGAGGCCGAGGAGACGGAAGCGGCGCGCAAGCGGCGGCTGCTGGCCGCGATCGAGACGGTCGCGGCCGAGCTCGGCAACACGCCCGCCATCTGCCGCAAATGCTACATCCACCCGGCCGTGCTCGACGCCCATATGACCGGCACGCTGGCGCAGTACTATCAGGCGCTTTGCCACCGCTTCGAGCGCCGGCCGCATGACGGACTCTCGACCGAGGAAGCAGCATTGATGGCGCTGATCGAAGCGGCCCCGACCAAGGAGCTCGAGCCATGACGACGGACATTCCGACCCCCGAAGGCTCCCGGCTGATTCGGGCCTCTGCCGTGCAGAACACGTCGGTCAAGAACATGGAGGGCGAGCGGCTCGGCACCGTCGAGGATCTGGTGCTCGATCGGCTGGACGGGCGCGTCCTCTATGTCGTGCTGCGTCATGATTCGATCCTGGGCTTCGGCGGCAAGCTCTATCCGCTGCCCTGGGCGATCCTGCGCTATCGGCCGGAAGAGGATGCCTATGTCGTCGGGCTCGACAAATCCTATTTCGAGGATGGCGGGTTTCCGCCGGATGATTGGCCGGATCACTGGCCGAGCGGCCGGGCCGATGCCACGGCGCCGGAAGCGGCGGCTGACGTTGAGGCGCCGGAATTCGCGCTGCCGGCCGAGACGCCGCAGCGAAGCTGAGCGCGTAACAGGGGTGTTACCACTGCGCGTATTAAATCATAGCGCGTGCTCAACCATCATTGACATACAACCCCAAAGGGCTACCATCAGCCTCAGCCGGCAAGAAGCGCTTTGCCCTCGTGCTCGGGCTATTCCAGGCCCAGCTGCAATATACCCTGTATAATCAACGCGTTGCGTCAATCCGCCGGCCGTTCAGCGCATCCGTATCTGCTGCTGTAACCGCCTGAAATCTCGCTTTGGGGGAGGCTCAAATGATTAATTCATGGACAAGACTAAGCACCGCCGCCGTGGCGCTGGGCTTTATAGGCGCCTTGCCGCCCTTGGGCACTGCCGACGCCGCACAGTCGCGCGCGGTCGATCTGGGCACGCTCGCGGCCAATGCCGGCGATCAGACCATCACGGTCACTCTCGCCTTGAAGCTCAACGACCTGGCCGGTGCCGAGGACATGATGCGCCGGATGAGCACCCGGGGCGATCCGTTGTTCCAGCAATTCCTGTCGCCGGACCAGGCGCTGGCCAAGTTCGGCCCGAGCCAGGCGACCGTCGATACAGTGACCTCGCAGCTACGTCTCGCCGGGCTATCGGTCGAGCGGGCGAGCGGCACGACGCTGAGCGTCACCGGCAAAGCCTCGACGCTGGAGCGCGTCTTCCAGACCAGCCTGCATCTATTCCAGCCGGCGGACACCGCGCAGGGGCCGCTCGCGACCTTCCGCGCCGCCGTGGGGAAACCGGTCGTGCCGGCCGGGATCGCGCCGGCCGTCAGCGCCTTGGTGGGATTCAGCACCCAGCCCACCTTCCATCCGCACCTGCATTATGCGCCGGACAGCTTCGCCGGCGGCGCGATCCAGGCGGTGGCGCCCAACGCCGCGTCGGGCAATCCGCCGGGCCAGCTGACCGTGCTCGATTTCGCGGCCCATTATAACGTGACTCCGCTTTACAATGCCGGTGTCACCGGCAAGGGCCGGACGGTCGGCATCGTGACGCTGGCCAATTTCACGCCCAGCGATGCCTTCACCTATTGGAGCTCGCTCGGTCTCAAGGTCGATGCGAACCGCCTGACCGTGGTCAATATCGATGGCGGGCCGGGCGCGCCCAGCGACGCTTCGGGCTCGGACGAGACCACGCTCGATGTCGAGCAGTCGGGCGGCATCGCACCCGGCGCCAAGATCATCGTCTATCAGGCGCCCAACACCAATCAGGGCTTCCTCGACGCCTTCGCGGCGGCGATCGAGTTCGAACAAGGCGGATTCCGTCTCGACCAGCTGGGGCGAGTGGGAATTCTTCGACGATCTGGCGCAAGGCCCGGTGACCGACCCGTTCTCGAGCGAGACGGTGAGTTCGCTCCAGGCGCTGCATGAGCTCCTGGTGCTGGCAGCACTCGAAGGCCAGAGCTTCTTCGCGGCAGCCGGCGATTGCGGTGCCTTCGACGTGTTCGACGAGGTTGCCGCCAACTTCACGACCCCGCTCAGCGTCGACAACCCGGGCTCGGATACGGCGATCACGTCGGCCGGCGGCACCACGCTGCCGGTCACGCTCAACTTCAAGATCCGCAAGACCGGCCAGACGGTCACGATCAATGTGCCGCAAGAGCGGGTCTGGGGTTGGGACTATCTCGAGCCGCTGTGCAATGCCGAAAACGAGGATCCGGTCACCTGCGGCATCTTCCCGGTCGGCGGCGGCGGCGGCGTCAGCGTATTCTTCAGCCTGCCCTTCTATCAGTTCCTGACGCCCGGCATCCAGGCGAGCCAGCCGGGCCAATTGTTCGAGGACACGAGCACGACACCGCCGACGGTCGATTTCGCTCTGCCGTCGCATTTCCTCGGCCGCAACGTGCCTGACATCTCGTTCAACGCCGATCCCGAAACCGGCTATATCCTCGACTATACCTCCGACGTGCATGGCTTCCGCGTCGAGACTGGCGGCGGCGGGACCAGCTTCGTGGCGCCGCAGCTCAATGGCGTGACGGCGCTCCTCGACCAGAATGCCGGACATCGCATGGGGCTCTTGAACCCGACGCTCTATGCCTTGCAGCTTCTGGGCTTCTCGCGCGGGCCGCTGGCGGCGATCAATACGATCACGGCCGGCGACAATTGGTTCTATGTCGCCCGCAACGGCTACGCGCCTGCCGCCGGCCTCGGCGTGCTGAATGTGGCCAACCTGGCGCTCCTGACCAGGTAAGAAGGCAACCCGGATCTCCTCCGCCTGTTCTTGAAAGGACAGAACGGAGGAGATCCATCATGAATACCGAAAAGAACCGGACGCCTGAGCACGACCCGGCCGTGAAGCCGCCGCCGCGCCAACACGATCCGCTCGACGATGCCCTTGCCGACAGCTTCCCGGCGAGCGACCCGGTGGCACCCGCGGCCCCGCGCCAGTCGGTTACGGGCGACGAGAAGCAGCGGAAAGAGCGATAGAACCCCTAATCGTCATCCCCGGCTTGTCCCGGGGCCACGTCGGGCCGACACTGGTTTTGCTTGAAGAAGATGTTCCCCACGTCCCGACGTGGATGGCCGGGACAAGCCCGGCCATGACCAAAATTGATGATCTCAGCGGAAGTCGCTGCTCGAGGAGAGAGGCTCGAGGTCGGCGTTGATCGCCTTGGCGCCGGCGCCGCAGGTCCTGAGCGTGACGGTGAAGCGGCTGCCCATGCCGGGCTTGCTCGACAAGCCGATCTCGCCGCCCATCGCATCGGTCAGGCGCTTGCAGATGGCGAGGCCGACGCCGGTGCCCTCGACCACGCCGCTCTCGGCGCCGAGCCGGTTGAAGGGCTCGAAGAGGGCGGCATGCTTATCGGGCGCGATGCCGATACCGGTATCGGCGATGGCGATTTCCATGCGGCCCGGGCCGGCGATCCGGACCGTGAGCTCGACCGAGCCGCCTGGCCGATTATATTTCACGGCATTCGAACAGAGATTGGTCAGCACCTGGACCAGCCGGTGATGATTGGCCATGAGGCGCGGTGCGGCACAGCCCGCGCGTCCGATCGACAGGCCGATCGAGCGTGCCAGCGCCATCTGCGCCACCACCGGCTCGATCTCCTCCAGCACTTCGTCGAGCTCGATCGGCTCGATCTTGACCTGGAGCGGTGCTGCCTCGAGGCTGGCGAAGGCGAGCAAATCCTGCACCAGCATCAGGAGGTTGTTGCCGCTCCTGAGGATGTAGCCGACATATTCGGACTGCTTGGGATTGAGGGCACCGGCAAGCTTGGCGTCGAGCATCTCGCTGAAGCCGATGATGGCGTTCAAGGGTGTGCGGAGCTCGTGGCTCATGCTGGCGAGGAAGAGGGATTTCGTCCGGTTGGCGCGATTGGCCTCGTGCATGGCGGCAAGCGCCGCCTCCTCCGCCTCCTTGCGCGCAGTGATGTCGCGCACGGTCGCCATGAAGCGGTTCGGCGCATCGCCGGGTTCCTCATGGAAGAGGCGGAAGGCACCCTCGCACCAGACATAGGCGCCCTCCTTCCGCTGCACGCGGAAGGTCGCCAGAATATCCTCCTGCGCGCCGCGCAGCCGGCCCAGCACTTCATGCACGCCCGGCACGTCGTCGGGATGCAACACGCTGTCGATCGAGGTGCCGAGCAGCTCGCCGGCATCATAGCCGAACAAGCGATGGCAGGCCGGCGAGACATAGTCGCGGATGCCGTCGAGGCCGCCGCGCACGATGATGTCCATGCTGTTCTCGGCGAGCAGGCGATAGCGCTCCTCGCTTTCGGACAAGGCAGCGTTCCGTTCCGCACTGCGCTGGGCGAGGGCTGCCAGGAGGGTCTGCCGCTCCGCCTCGATTTGCCGGCCAAGCTGGATGGCGGCCCAGAGGCTGAGGCCGAGCGCCGCGACGCCGGCGAGCAGGATGGCCGGAAGGACATGGCGGTCGATGTCGAAAAGGCACGCCGCGAGCCCGGCCGCGAGCAGAATGAGCGGCAACATGGCGGCCACGACGCGCGGGAAAAGCGAGGCCGGTGCCGATTTCGTTTCGGCCGTCCATTGCATCGGCTGGGTTTCGCGACTTGCCACCGCTTCGCCCTCGAGTTTCAGGCAATGAAGGCGGCCAGCCGCTCTCGAGGCCGAATCCCGTCTCCCGCCGAAATGCCCATCCCGCGCGCAATCATACGCTGATCCTGGCCGTTTTGGCGAGGCAGTAGATCTCGGATTTCTCTGCGCTTTCCGGGCGACGCTCACGCTGATCCCGCAGAATTTTAATAAAACTCTGCCTTGGCCGAGTTCATGGAAGGGAAGGCCGCGCCCGGAGTCAATAACGGACAACAACCAGATAGCGATTTAATCCTGATAATTTTCTCACTTGGAGAGCGGTTGCGGCCGGGCTGCCGGCGGCAAAAGTAAGGGTTTCTTGGTCATTCCCGGGCATGGTCGGCCAAACCCTTGAGGACATAGGCATGCGGCCACACGATCTCAAAATTTCCTGGAAGCTGCAGGCGCTGACCGTCGCGGCACTCCTCTGCCTGGCCGGCATGGCCGCGGTCTCCGCGCTCGGGCTGCGCGACCGCATGCTGGCGGACCGCCAGACCAAGGTGCAGCACATCGTCGAGGCGGTGACCGGCACGGTGGCCTATTTCGAGGCCCAGGAGAAATCGGGCGCCCTTACCGAGGCGCAGGCCCAAAGCATGGCCAAATCGGCGCTCAAGACGATGCGCTATGGCGACAAAGGCGCCGAGTATTTCTGGATCCAGGATGCCAAGACTGGCAGGTCCATCAATACAACCCGACCTTCTTCATCCTCCGCGAATCGGGCTGCACGAATTACGAAAAGCCTTTTCTCTTTCTGTTCCTCGGCCGCGACCGAGCGCTGCTGGTCGACACCGGCGCAGGCCCCGTCGACACCGCGTCCTTCGTGCAAAGATTAACGAAGCTGCCTCTGACCGTGGTCCACACCCACGGCCACGGCGACCACGTAGCGGGCGACAAAGGTTTCGCCGGAATGGCCAACGTGACGCTCATTCCTGCCACCGTCGAAGCCCAACAAAAGGCCTTCGGCATCGTCGATAACCAGGGCGCCATCGACCTGGGCGACCGTGTCCTCGACGTCCTGGCGATCCCCGGCCATCACGCCGCTCACGTCGCCTATTACGACCGTAAAACCGGCATCCTGCTCACCGGCGACCATCTGTATCCGGGCCGCCTCTACGTCGCCGATTTCCCCGCCTACGTCGCGAGCACCACCACCAGGTTCCCGATTTTGCCGGCTTTTTTGAGGATCTTCATTTTTCCGGAAGAGTCCAACAGAGCCAACCCGGCGGAATCATAGCCACGGTATTCCAATTTGGCCAAGCCATTGAGCAGGATGGAAACGGCGGGTTCAGACCCGTATAACCGGCGATGCCGCACAAAAAGACCTCGATAAAGAATGTCGCTTCGGGGACAGCATGCTAACACAAAAAGCTTTTTACCACCCTGCCGGCCTCTTTCAAAGGCCAATCTTGGCGGGACCTGCCGTTCTCCTTTTGATTTTATTTAGAAGAACGGTGCGACTTGGC
>CAVXLN010000006.1:0-251071 GCA_963762435.1 uncultured Alphaproteobacteria bacterium
CACTAGGGTCGAGAATTGGCGGCGATGGATCCAAGGCGGACGTTCCGGCGTGCTCCATACGGCTCCCTCTCCCACTAGGGGCTAAGGCGTTCACACATCTTATTGCGGCGTTTAAATGAAATGCCTTTACCTCACTGTCATCACCGGGCTTGTCCCGGTGATCCACGTCGGGCCGACGCCGATTTTGCTTGAAGACGATGTTCCCACGTCCCGACGTGGATGGCCGGGAGAAGCCCGGCCATGACGAAAACTGATGAACTCTCTGATTTTCCTAATTGAATTGTGTGAATGCTATAGCCCACGAGGGAGAGGGAGCTCCTCCCTCGATTGAAACTTGCGGCTGATGAAAGAGCTCTCCCTGGCGCAACAAAGCCTTCCGGCGCGTATCAGAACAGCCTGGCCGCCAATCCTGATTGGGTTTCGACCCCAAGCCGCACTAAATGGATGCCGTGGGGGCGTCGGCGGCCCAGTCGGGACGGGGGATCGCGCGATAGGCCTCGCGCAAGGCCACGGACCATCGCTCGCGGATCATGCGGAAATATTCGTCATCCTCGGTCAGCCGCCGGCGCAGCTCGATCACCATCCGGTCGCGGCGATAGACCAGCAGATCGACCGGCATACCGACCGTGAGATTGCTCCTGAGCGTCGAATCCATCGAGACGAGGGCGAGCTTCACCCCCTCATAGAGATCCATGTCGTATGTCGTGGCGCGGTCGAGGATCGGCTTGCCATATTTGTGCTCGCCGATCTGCAGGAACGGCGTGTCCGGCGTCGCCTCGATGAAATTGCCGGCCGAGTAGATCTGGAACAGCCGCATGTTGCGGCCCTTGATCTGGCCGCCCAGCAGCAGCGATACGTCGAACGTGACGTTCTGGGCCTGCATCGCCTCGCCATCGATGCGAAACACCCGCCGCACCGCCTCGCCGACAAGCTGGGCCGCGCGGAACATGCTCTTGACCGTGAGCGGCGTCTCGACCGAGCCGTCCTCGAGTTCGATCCCTTCCTGCAGCAGATTCACGACCGATTGGGTGAGGCCCAGATTGCCGGCCGCCAGCAGGACCATCTGCCGCTCGCCGTCGACGCCGAAATTATACATCTTGGAAAAGGTCGAAATATTGTCGACTCCGGCGTTGGTGCGGGTGTCCGACAGCATGACGAGCCCGTCCTTTAGGTCGAGCCCGACGCAATAGGTCATGCGCTGCTTCCTCCGTTATTGCTCGGCGCCGGCCCTTGTCACGCGGACCTTGACGGCGAGGGTTTCCTCCGCCATGCCCCGGCGGACGCCGCGCACCGGGGCCGCCGACCAGTAATCGAGCCCGATGCTGGTGCGGATATAGGCCTCGGTCGGGCAGATCCGATTGGCGGAATCGAAGCCCACCCAACCCAGATCCGCGACATAGGCCTCGGCCCAGGCATGGCTCGCTTGATACTCACGCGACTCTTCGCCTGTCCAGAGGTAACCGCCGACATAGCGTGCCGGAATGCCGCTGATGCGGGCCGCCGTGATGAAGAGATGGGCATGGTCCTGGCACACGCCGGCCCCGGCCTCGAGCGCTTCGATCGCCGTCGTCGCCGAATCGGTCGCCCCCAGCCGGTAATCGAGCCGGTCGCGCACGATGTTCAGCAGCGTATGCAGGAATTTGAGCGGCGAGCCGTTGCGCGGGACCGCGTCGACGAGCGCCTCGATCGCCGGATGATGCGCCGTCAACGCCGTCTCGCGCAGATAGAAGGCGGGCGGAAAGCGCTCGACCGTGCCGCGCACGACGCCATGGGTGTTGGTGGTTTCGACCTCGCCCTCGACGAAGATGGCGGCGGTCGAATGCGGATGATTGACCGAGTGGCAATGGGTGAGGTTGCCATAGCCGTCGACGAAGCTCGGCAGCTCGCGCCTGGTCTCGCTGCGCACCTTCCAGCGCAGCACGGCCAGCCCTTCATGCGACCGCGGCGTCAGCCGAAGCGTCTGGATCGCCGCCGCGATGGGCGTGTCATAGTGATACGCGGTCTGGTGGCGGACGCGGAGGCGCATCGTCGTCAAGTCAGATAGAGCGCGCTGATCTCATCGCCCAGCATGCGCGATCGATCGATGAAATCGACGAGGAACTCGTGAAGGCCGGCCTGGAAGATGTCGCGGATGCGGCCATAGCGCAGCCGGGCATGGAGCTCGCCGGCGATGCGGTGACATTCGCCGCGCTTGCCGCCATAGGCCTCGGCCAGCAGCTCGAGATTATGCGTGATCTGGTCGTAGCAGCTCAAGAGCGAGCGCGGCATCTCCGGCCGGAGGATCATGAGCTCGGCGACGAGCCAGGGCTTGAGCCGGTCCTGATAGACCCAGTGATAGCTCCTGAGGGCGGAGACCGAGCGCAGCATCGCCTGCCAGTGATAGTAATCGAGGGCACCGCCCACGCTTTCATCACCCGGCAGCAGCACATGATATTTCACGTCGAGGATGCGCGCCGTGTTGTCGGCCCGCTCGACGAAGGTGCCGAGACAGGTGAAGTAATAGGCGTCGTTGCGCAGCATCGTGTTGGCATAGGCGCCGCTGAAGAGAAGCGAGCGCTCCTTGACCCATTCCAGCAGCTCGATCAGCCGGTCGGGCTCGAACAGGCCGCGATCGGCGCCGTGGGTCCTAAGCCACGTCTCGTTGAGCGCGTCCCACATATCGACCGTCAGCGCCGTGCGCACCGCGCGCGCATTGCGCCGTGCGGTGTCGAGGCAGGCGAAGATGCTCGACGGATTGTCCGGGTCGCGGACCAGGAAGTCGATCGCGGCGGTCGCCGTCGCCTCGCCATGCTTGACGAAGAAGTCCGGCTGGCAGCCGGTCGCGAGCAGGGTCGAATGCCACTCATTGCCCGGGTTTTCGAGCGAGCGCGCCATGCTGGCCATGCGATGGCCGACCGTGATGAGGCGAGCGATGTTCTCGGCCCGCTCGATATAGCGGGCGAGCCAGAACAGGCTGTTCGCGGTGCGGCTGAGCATGCCTAGCCCTCGAGCACCCAAGTGTCCTTGGTGCCCCCGCCCTGGCTCGAATTCACCACGAGCGAGCCGTCCTTGAGTGCCACGCGGGTCAAGCCGCCGGGCACGATCCGGACCTCCTTGCCGACCAGCACGAACGGGCGGAGATCGACATGGCGGGGCGCGATCCCGCTATCGACCAGGGTCGGGCAGGTCGACAGTGCCAGCGTCGGCTGGGCGATGTAGTTGGCCGGGCTCGCCTTGAGCTTGGCGCGGAAGAGCTCGAGCTCGGCCTGGCTCGCCTGCGGTCCGATCAGCATGCCGTAGCCGCCGGAGCCGCGCGCCTCCTTGATCACGAGATCCGCGATATTGTCGAGCACATAGCCCAGGGAATCCGCCTCGCCACAGAAATGGGTCGGCACGTTGTTGAGGATCGGCACCTCGCCCAGATAGAAGCGGATCATCTCCGGCACATAGGGATAGACCGACTTGTCATCGGCGATGCCGGCGCCCACCCCGTTCGCCAGCGTGACATTGCCGGAGCGATAGGCGTTGAAGAGGCCGGGCGTGCCGAGTGCGGAGTTGGGCCGGAATGTCAGGGGGTCGAGATAATCGTCGTCGATCCGGCGATAGACGACATCGACGCGCTTCGGCCCCTCGGTCGTGCGCATATAGGCGATATTGTCCTCGACGAAGAGATCCGCCCCTTCGACCAGCTCGATGCCCATCTCGTCGGCGAGGAAGGAGTGCTCGTAATAGGCGCTGTTGTAGCTGCCGGGCGTCAGCAGCACGACGCGCGGGTCGCGCTCGCAATGAATGGGCGCCACCGATTTCAGCGTGTCGAGCAGCTCCTCCGGATAATGCGCCACGGGGGCGATGCAATGGCGCGCGAAGAGGTCGGGGAAGAGCCGCACCATCGCCTCGCGGCCTTCGAGCATGTAGGAGACGCCCGAGGGTGTGCGGCAATTATCCTCGAGCACATAGAACTCGGTCGGTCCGACGCGGACGATGTCGATGCCGGCGACATGGGTGTAGATGCCCTGCGCCGGCTCGAAATCCTGCATCTCGGGCCGGAACCCCTCATTGTGCAACACCAGCGTCTCGGGAATGCGGCCGGCGCGGATGATCTCGCGCTCGCCATAGACATCGCGCAGGAAGGCGTTCAAGGCCTGCACCCGCTGGGTCAGTCCGCGCGAGAGAAGGTCCCATTCGGCCCCGTCGAGCACGCGCGGCACGATGTCGAACGGGATGAGCCGCTCGGGATCGCCGCCCTCGGTATAGACCGCGAAGGTGATGCCGATGCGGCGGAACAACAGCTCCGCCTCGCGCTGCTTCAGATTGAGCAGTGCCGGATCGGTCGCGGCGATCCAGTCGCGGATCGCCTCATATTGGACGCGGCAACGCTCCGGCGATCCCATCTCGTCGAAGGCGGCCGTTCTTCCCCGTGCCTTGCCGGCTGCCTGATCCATAAGGCGCTCCCGCTGCCGACTCCCTTGTTAAGCTTATCACGCAAGCGGCGGGCCAAGCGAATATCGGCGTCGCAGCGGTCGCCACACTCGATGCAGTGGCTAATTTTTAGGCATATCGCATCATTCCGACGCGAGCCGGGGCGGATGCCGCTCCGTCGCGAGGATGGTGAGGTGGAGGCCGGCCATGCCGAGGAGGGCCGGCAGGATGGCGAATCCCAGCGGCAAGCCGCTGGCCACGATCAGGCTGGCGGCCACGCAACCCAAGCCGGCACCCGCATCCCAGCCGGCCTCGGCGAAGAAGGCGAAGGCGAAGGCGCCATGCTCTTTCGAGCGGTTATAGAGGGTGCGCATATAGGTCGTGGTGTAGAGCGGGGAGGCCATGGCGCTCACCGCATTGACCAGGAAGGCGAGGGTGGGATGCCCGACTGACAGGGCGCGAGCGGCTATCGCGGCCACCATCACGGTCGAGACCAGCATCAGCATCCGGCTGCCATGGCCGAGATCCAGGAGCCGCCCGGCGCCAAGGCCGAGGCCGGCCGCGACCAGGCCCGACAGCGCCAGCGCTCCGCCATAGACGGTGAAGTTGGCATCGAGCGTGAGGAAGAGCGCCAGCGTCCAGACATACCACCAGCCCATGGTGAGCCAGCCGTCCGATGCGGCGAGCAGGAAGCCCAGGCGATCGCCGGCCAGCGCTTTGCGGAAACTGGGCACCGGGCCGGCCGGCAGGTCCGGCAGGTTCCAGATCGGGATGAGCGAGGCGAGCTCGACCAGGGCGCCGAGGCCGAAGGTGGCATCGCCGCCGGCATGGGCCAGCAGCCAGCCGCCGATGGCCGGCCCCACGATGCCGGCGAGCGCGCGCATCGCTTCGAGCACCCCCAGCTGGGCACCGCGCCGGTCGGCATCGGCCGAGGCCGCCATGAGCGCGTGGAAGACCGGCCAATAGAGCGCATCGGCGATGGCGAGCGACAGCATCCAGGGCACGAGCCCGCCCGGCTCGCCCGCATGGGCCAGCATGAGGAACTGCACGGCCTCGAAGATCGTGCCCAGCATCACGGTCGGCCGAAGCCCGAAGCGCCGCACCAGGACCAGGACGAGGAACCGCAGGAAGAAGCGGATGCCCAGCGCACCGGCATAGGCCAGGATGGTGAGCGCCAGCCCGACGCCATTCTTCAGGAGAAAGGCGCCGAAGAAGGCACCCGCCACCTGCTGCGCCGCGGCCACGAGGGCGGCATGCAGCGTCATCCGCGCCGCGGGCGAGGCGGCGCGGGTGAAGATTCGGGCTGCGATGCCGATGGTGCGGGCGCTCCTCTCGCGTCAGCCGGGCTGGTCGGACGACGTGATCTTGTCGAGCTTGGCCAGATCCTCGGCCGAGAGCTTCCAATCGGCCGCCTTGACATTGAGCTCGAGCTGCTCGGGCTTGGTGGCGCCGGCGATCACGCTCGACACGCAAGGCCGGGATGCCAGCCAGGAGAAGGCGAGCTCCAGCATCGAGCGCTCGCGCTCGGCGCAGAAGCTCTCGAGCTGCTCGACGATATCCCAGTTGCGCTCTGTCATGTAGCGGTCGGCCAGCCGCTGAGTCAGCGCCAGGCGCGTGCCTTCGGGCTTGGCTTCGTTGCGCTTGTATTTGCCGGTGAGGAGGCCGCTCGCGAGCGGGAAATAGGGCAAGAGCCCAAGCCCATAGGCCTGCATCGCGGGAATGAGCTCGGCATCGGGCTTGCGGAAGACGAGGCTGTACTCGTCCTGGCAGCTGACGAAGCCCGTGAGGTTATGCAGCTCGGCGGTCCAATGCGCCTCGACCACCTGCCAGGCGGCCAGGTTGGAGCAGCCGATATAGCGGACCTTGCCCTGGCGGACGAGATCGTCGAGCGCGCGTAGCGTCTCCTCGATCGGGGTCAAGGGATCGGGCTGATGGAGCTGGTAGAGATCGAGCCAGTCGGTCTTGAGCCGGGTCAGGCTCGCCTCGACGGCGCTCATGATATAGCGGCGCGAGCCGCCCTTGAGCGTGCCCGCATCATTCATCGGCGCGCAGAATTTGGAGGCGAGCACGATGTCCTTGCGGCGCTCGCCCAGCACCTCGCCCATCAGCGTCTCGGAGCCGCCGCGATTGCCATAGACATCGGCCGTGTCGAAGAGGGTGATGCCGAGCTCGATCGCCTTGTCGATGACCTTGCGCGTATCCTCGAGCCCGATGCGCATGCCGAAATTGTTGCAGCCGAGCCCGACCAGCGAGACGCGCAGGCCCGACTTTCCCAAATTCCGAATTTCCATAATGACTCCTCGCGAGACTGGCCCGATGGCGGGCGCGATCCTGCCACATGGGGCGCCGACGGCAACCGCTTTCGCGGGCGCTTATTGGCGCATGTTATTGAGTTTCGACCGCGACGCTGGTCTCGCCATGCAAGCCGCTGCTCGAGTCGAGGAAACGCACGAACAGCCGTGACGCCGCGGCGTTGAGCGGTACCGGCGCTTTCGCCGTCACGAAGACCGAGAAGGTTGGCGTGGTGTTGGTGTCGAAGCTCGACATCGTGACGGCGGCGGCTGGCGGGGCCATGCACTGGCCGGTGCTGGGCACGGTCTGGCAGATCGCCGGGGTGACGGGCAAGGTGACGCCGCCGGTATCGACCGTGGCCGTGATCGAGGCGGGTGCGCCGATATTGTCCGTAGCGAGCGAGAAAGCGCCGGCGCCGTTGAGGGGCACATGGACGATGCCGTCATTCTGGGCCGTGCCGACTACGGCGATGACATCCGGCACCGGCGTCGCGGAGAAGGTCAGGCTGACCGTGTTTACGTCCGGTGTGTATGCCGTCGGCGCCGTGCCATCGCAGCCGAAGAAGATGGGAAGGTCGGCAAGGGGGGAGAGGGCGCCGGAAGGCGACGAAAAGAACAGCACAAAAGTCTGGCGCCCGCCATTGCCCGCGACGGTGACAGGTGTGTCGAGCCGGCCTGTGGGCATATTCGTCATGGGGTCGGTCGTCTGGAAATCCAGGCTGGGCGTGGTGAAGAGGAGGTTGTTGGGGATCGTCGGCGCGCAGTTCGACAGGCTGTCAGGACCAGCGTTGATCAGGGTCGCGAACACGGTAGCCGTTGTGCCCGCTTGGACCGATCGGGCGCCCGGCAGGATGGCCGAGGCGATCGAGGGGAATGGACCGATGAAGCTACCGCGCGACGAGGGCATATCGAAGCCGTCGATCGTCTGAACGATCTGATTGGTCGCTGGCGAGACGATCGCGGTGAAATTGCCGCCCTGGCTCGTCACAAAGAGCTTCGATCCGTCCGGCGTGAAGGACAGGCCGAAGGTCGAGCTGGGGAAGGGGATTGTCGCCGTCACGCTGTTCGACGCCGTGCTGATCACCTCCATGACCGAGGGGCTGGTCGGGTCGGCGTCCGTCTCATGGGAGACATAAGCGTGCGCGCCATCCGGCGTGATCGCGATGAAGCGTGGCGTGGCGCTGACGGCGATCGGCTGGCCGATGGTCGAGAAGCTCGCCCTGTCGATGACCGAGATCGTGGCGTCGACCCCATTCGCGACGTAGAGCCGCGATCCGTCCGGCGATACTTGTACGGCAAGTGGGTCCCGGCCGACCGGGATCGAGCTGGTGATCACCTGGTTGGTGGCGGTACTGATCACCGAAACGTCGTTGGTTGTCTGATTGGCGACATAGACGCGTTGCCCATCCGGGCTGATGACGAGGCTCGTCGGCCCCTCATCGACGGTGATGGTATTAATGACGGAGTTGGTCGTCGTGTCGACGGCCGTGACCGTGGTGCCCGTCAGATTGTCGCCCTGATTGGCGATATAAAGTCGCGAACCGTCGGGGGTGACCGCAATCCCGACGGGCCGGATGCCGGTCGGAATAAAGCCGATAAGGTTGGTCGTGCGCGTGTCGAAGACGGTGACCTGATTGGCCAGAAGATTGGATACATAGGCGATCGAGCCGTCGGGCGAGACGGCAATGCCGATCGGATCGATGAACCCTGGAAAGTTGACGGTTGCAGCGGCTTTGTTGCTCGCAGTGTCGATCATCGTCACCGTGCTGCCGAGCTCGTTCGTAATATAGGCATATTGCGCCTGCGCCGTTCCGGGCAGCAGCGCCGCGCCGAGCAGCAGCAGGCTTAGGCCGAATGCAAGTTTGCTCATCGTTTCCTTCGCTCGAACGATTGTTGCTATATTACTACAACGTGAGATCTTATAAGTACGCCGTACTTAAACCGTGAGTGTTGGTCGCAAGCTGACGCCGCGCGCGTGAGTTGTCAATCGGAAAGAGCGGAAAAAAACGCCGCGTTCAACCAGCCCGTGGCGATGCGAGCCGGTTGAGATTCCCTTGAGGCGAGTTTGTTGCGATCGGGGCTGTCGAGTTGCGACCGCGACGCTGGTCGCGCTGCAGAGCGGGGTTGCGGCAGTACCCGTAGGAACGAAATCAGCAGAGGCGGGGGCGCTCGCCTTCAGCGACGCGGCCGCTCAGAAATTTACGGCAAAAGCACCGGCCGGGATCTCGTTGGACAGCAGGTTATTGTTCACGTCGCTTTTGAAGAGGCTGAGATAGAGGTATCGGTTGTAGAGCCTGTTGTATCCCGAGACGACATAATACACGGGCAGCCAGTCTCGAAAATCCTGCCACCTTTCGAAGGAAAACTCCCCGAAATTCGGGTCGAAATAGCGGGTCCAGCCGTGCGGCCACGAGCAGAGCGCGGTGGCGTGCATGATGGATTGGCCGGCACCGCCGATTTTGATCAGCGCGAAGAGCGGCGGCAGCACGGTGGTGCCATGCCGCCGGCGATTTATCTCGGCCAGGATTTCCTGCGCGATCGGTATCTGGGAGGCGCTGGGGTCGGGTGAGCCGGTTGATTCGGTCACCACCAACCTCAACGGCGTCGCCGCATTCAGCAGCCGCTCCTCGCTCCATGTCTCGAAATCCACCCTCTCGGCAGCCTTATTTTTGACCACCTTCACGAGCTCCCACAGTTCGCTCAAATTGGTCCAGCCATTCTCGGTCTCGAGCGAGTTGCACAGCCCGCTCAGCGCGCCCTCGGTCGAATGGCGGAGCCAGTCCGCCGCCAGGATGCTGCATATTCCCTTCCTGGTCGCGGCGGAGAACAGTGAGGCCACCCGCACGGAACAGGAGCCCTGAGAGAACCGCCAGGAGCATTTTCCGTTAAAGCGGTCCGCCGAGTCTTGAACCGCTCTGACCACGTCGGGCGTGCAGCTGAAGAACGCGCGAATTTTGGAGGTATCCACGGCACACCATCTTGTCATCTGTGCCGCGAATGATCCGCGTGCCAAATTTCACCTGCGTGTCGCGATCGAACCTCGCTGTTACCGCGGAAACAGGAAAGGGAGCCTCGCAGCTTGTCACTGAACCAGCCAGCTCGACCAATGGGAGGATGGCCGGCTGGCAGCTCGCTTGTGGGGATGCTTCTGTCGCAATCGCAGGTGGATCGTATTGTCTAAAAGCAAGCAGAGGTGGCCATCGTCGTCGTGACGAAGGATCCTATGGTTTGAAAGTGTTCATTGCTTTCGCACGCCACACCCGTTGATATCCTACCAGTGGGTGCTTTATCCATCATTCAATTTCTACCTGATGATATTGAATTAAGACGATTTCCACGATGTGGAATACTCGATTTTCATGCTGAGTTCATGAGATCTCCACGGGCTTCGGCGGCGTATATCTCTGCGTCAGGCTTTGAAAGATAACGAAGCCTGTTTTCAAGAAAACTGTCCCAGGGAGGAACTGTATGCCGTCCAAGACCATGCAGATGCCATGGCGCGGCTTGTTTGCGCTGTGCGCTGCGACAATGCTTTCGCTGTCGGCGAATGCCATTGCCGCGCAAATCCCCACGCCCACCGTCACCGGGCCGATCGCCTCGACCGACATTCCCGGCGAGACGACGCATAATTACACGTTCTTCGCGTCCAACCATCCGCTGGCGGCCAATGGCTTTACCGAGAGCGAGTATTTCTATAGCGGCATGGCCAATCGCTACACCACCCCGTCCGGCGCTACCGGCAGCGTGATCGCCGGCGGGCCTTATGCCTATACGACGCGCATGGTCGTGCGGGCTCCCGCCGACGCGCGGAAATTCAACGGCACCGTGCTGGTCGAATGGTTCAACGTGACCAACAATTTCGATGCCGACAATTTCTGGTTCTTCGATTGGGAGCATATCCTGAGCGAAGGCTATGCCTGGGTCGGTATCTCGGCGCAGCGTATCGGCGTCAATCAGCTCAAGACCTGGAATGCCACCCGCTACGGCTCGCTCGATGTAACCGACGGTGGCACCGTCAATGACGACTCGCTCTCCTACGACATCTTCTCGCAGGCGGGCGCGGCGATCCGGCATCCGGGCAGCGTCAACGTGCTGAACGGCCTCAAGGTGAAGCAGATCCTGGCGGTCGGCGAATCCCAGTCGGCCAACCGGCTGTCCACCTACGTCAACAGCGTGAACCCGCTCGGCAATGTCTATGACGGCTTCGTGCTGCTCTCGACATTGGGCGTCAAGTTCCGCACCGACTTGACCCAGCCGGTGTTCAAGCTGTCGACCGAATATGACGTGTCGCAGGTCGAGGCGACGGCGCGTCAGCCCAACACCGAGCGGTTCGTGGAGTGGGAGATCGCCGGCTCAAGCCACGTCGATCAGCATCTCAGGGACAGCCGCGAGCCGCTGGAGCTCAGGGACAACCCGCTCAACACCGGCACGTCCAGCGAGGCGCAGCTGGCGCCGACCTGCCAGGATCCGACGCTTGGCACGTTGCCGCCGACCGGTGCGGTGGTGAACTCGGCCGTCGACAAGATGGTGACATGGCTCCAGTTCGGCGAGGCACCGCCGGCAGCACCCTATATCAAGATCGCCACGCTCGGCACGCCGCCGACCTATTCGACGCTCCAGCGTACCAGCCTGGGCCTGGCCGAGGGCGGCGTGCAGCTGCCTGAGGCGGCGGTGCCGACGGCGCTCAATGTCGGCGTCAATGCCGGTCCCGGCGCCTGCGTCCGCTGGGGCTATCACGAATATTTCAGCGAGGACGAGCTGGATGCCGTTTATCCCAGCTACAACAACTATGTGAACAAGGTGATCAAAGCCGCCAATACCGCCGTCGGCGCCGGCTGGATCGAGCAGCCCGATGCGGCGCAGAGCATCCTGAATGCGATCCAGTCGAGCGTGGGCAATCCCACCGTCAAGCAGAAGACAAGCGCGCTCCAGGAGTATTACGCCTCCTTCGGCACCGACTGAGCAGGTTCGGGTGAGTAGCCGGCCGGGACGATCGTGCCCGGCCGGCGACTTCGTGCCGGCGCAGCCATGATGGCGTAAGCTTCCCGCGAGAAAGGGAGGCACCTCTCATGGTGACACCGAAGCTTGCCGTCGCCTCGGTGGTCGGCGTCGCAGTCCAGTTCGGGCTGGCCGTGCTCGGCTGGGGCGATGCCGCGGATTTCTTCTGCCGGCCGGCCTTCCTGGCGCTCATCGCGGTAACCGCGGTGGCGACCATCGCCTCATTCTTCACCAGCGCCAATCTCAGCGCCGGCGAAAGCGAGCCTCGCAACAACCGTTGGGTGCTTCCCGCCTTCGCCGTGCTCTCGCTCCTGCTCGCTTATATGCCGGCGTGGACCGATCGGGCGGATCTCTGGGTGATCGACGGGAACGCCACGCGCTGGGTCGGCGTCGCTCTCTTCGCGATCGGCTGCGTGCTCCAACTCTGGCCCGTATTCGTGCTGGGCCACCGCTTCAGCGGCCTGGCATCGATCCAGCGCGACCATCGGCTGGTGACCGACGGCCTCTACGGCGTGATCCGCCATCCGAGCTATGTGGGGCTGCTGCTGACCGCGCTCGGCTGGGCGCTCGTGTTCCGCTCCGGGGTTGGTGTTCTCATCACCGCGCTTATCATCGTGCCGACCGTCGCCCGGATCCGCGCCGAGGAGGCACTGCTCTCGGCCCGGTTCGGGGCGGAGTACGAAGCCTATCGCGCGCGGACGGCGCGGCTCATTCCCGGGATCTGGTAATCGCGGCGCGCCGCACGCGGGGTCAGCTCATCTCCATCTTTTTTTCCTCGGGAACGGCCTGTGAGCAGGTGAAGAGTTTATAGTTCTCGATGCTGCCTGGCTTGTTGAAGCGCGCAACTTGCTGAAACAGAGTATTAGCCGGCTTGCCATCATTTCCCCAAATACAGGTCTTCCACTGTTCTAATTGCGCGCCCGGAAACGTGCGGTCGGCCCAAGGATCGCAGATCAGGCCCTGGCCATCGGAAGTTTCGATCGTGACCCAGCAATGGTCATAGGGCGGCGGGACAACCCATTTGACCACCGGTGCCACGCCGAACCGGTAGAGCTGGGCGAAAGCCACCGAGGCATGCTCGTCGCAATTGCCGCATTTGAAGGCGGAGGCGATCTTGGCGTCGTTGAGCGTGCGGCGAAAAAGGTCCGGCGTGGCCTGCCGATCCTCATTGTTCGGAAAGGCCCGCTTGGCCAGGACTTCTTCGGTCATGATGGCCGGGTTGCTGACCCGAAGCGTGGAGCCCGGAATGTCCGGCCACGGATTGCTGTTGCCGTTACTCAGCCTGCGTCGTGTCCATCTGATCGCTGCGACCGACCATATCGTTGCATCGCTCCTGCTCAACGGGATTGGCCCGCTATAGGTGTCGGCCATCGAACACTCCTCTCGATCGGCGCAAATCCGTGTCGCGCCGACGGGGAGCATCGGGATGCCGTATTACCGGCCGATTTCGGTGCGCCGGCCATAGCATTACCGTCGTAACGGGACCCGC
Source organism: uncultured Alphaproteobacteria bacterium (assembly GCA_963762435.1). GTDB lineage: Bacteria > Pseudomonadota > Alphaproteobacteria > ATCC43930 > CGMCC-115725 > JAXDMU01. The sequence goes on from CAVXLN010000006.1 coordinate 13,177, forward strand.
GGATCGCGCGGCTCATTTCCGGATCTGCTGAGCCGCCTCAGCTCGCCAGCGCCAGATTGTCGAGCCGGAGCGTCAAACAATAGGCCGAGCCGCCGCTGCGGCCGAACGAGCCCAGGGGAACCGTGTGGACGCGGTAGCCGCGCTGGGTGAGGGTCGCCTTCAAGGCGGGGCCGCAATGGCCGAACACCACGTCGCGGCCGACCGAGACGGAGTTGGCGGCGAGGCATTCGGCATCGGCATCGGAGACGGCGATCATATGCTCGGGGCCGACCAGGTTGCGGATCGTGTCGATGCCGTCCGCGGTGAAGGCGCAGGGCACATAGAGCACGTCGCCGCCCGAGAGCACGCAGAAGGCGGTGTCGAGATGATAGAAGCGCGGATCGACGAGCTGGAGCGCCACGGCGGGCATGCCGAAGACGCGCTCGATGACCTCGCTCGCCGCACGGTCGGAACGCTGGCCCCAGCCGGTCCAGAGCACGCGGCGATGCATGTCCCAATAACAGTCGCCGGCACCCTCGAAGGCGATGCCGTCCGGCATCTCATGGATCTCGTCGACCAGGCCCTTGTTGCGGAGCGCCTCGAAGAAGGCGCGGCCATAGGGCTCCTCGCCTTGGCGCTCCGGGCATTTATAGCGGGCGAGCAGCAGCTTGCGGTCGAGCACCACGGCCGAGTTGGCGGTGAAGACGAGGTCGGGCAGGCCCGGCTGCGCCGGCATGATCTCGATATGGGCGCCGAGGTCGCGATAGGTCTCGTAGAGCTTCTGCCAGCCTTCCCGCGCGTCGCGCGCCAGCGTCTCGGCATCGGCCGACCAGGCATCCGGATCCATCCAGGGATTGATGCGGTAGGAGACGGCGAAATGCTCGGGCGGGCACATCACGAGCTGAGGTGCCGCGGCGTGCGCGGCCCTCTCGCTACGGACGGCATCGGGGCGGTCTGAGACGAGCGTGGGCGTCATGTCCTGCACAACCTCTTCGATGATGCCGAGCGCCCAATCGAGCTCGGCTCGGGTGATGATGAGCGGCGGGGCGAAGCGCAGCACCGTTTCATGCGTTTCCTTGGTGAGGATACCGCGTTCGGCCAACTTCGCGCAGAGTTCGGCGGCGGAGGCTTTCGCGGGATCGAGCTCGAAACCCACCCAAAGCCCTTGACCGCGCACGGTTTTGACGATCGGCGAGCGGATCTTTCGGAGCCCCTCGAGCAGGTGCCGGCCGAGCACCGCAGAGCGCTGAACCAGCTGTTCCTCGGCGATGATGTCGAGCGACTCCAGCGCCACCGCGGCCGCGAGCGGGTTGCCGCCGAAGGTCGAGCCATGGCTGCCCGGCGTGAACAGCGCCATGACCGCCTCGGTGCCGACGAGGGCCGAGACGGGCAGCAGCCCGCCACCCAGCGCCTTGCCCAGGATGACGAGATCGGGGCGGATGCCCTCATGCTCATAGGCGAACCAGCGGCCGGTGCGGCCAAGCCCGGACTGCACCTCGTCGAGCACCAGGAGCACGTTGTGGCGGTCGCAGATCGCGCGCAGCGCCTTGAGGTAGCCCTTGGGCGGCAGGATGATGCCGGCCTCGCCCTGGATCGGCTCGACCAGGATCGCGGCGGTATTGGGGTTGATCGCGGCCTCGACGGCTTCCGCATCGCCGAAGGGCACTGTGACGAAGCCCGGCGTGAAGGGGCCGAAGCCGTCGCGATATGCCGCCTCCGAGGAAAAGCCCACGATCGTGGTGGTGCGGCCGTGGAAATTGCCCTCGGCGACGATGATCTGTGCCTGGTCGGATGCCACACCCTTCACCTTGTAGGCCCAGCGGCGCGCGGCCTTGATCGCGGTCTCGACCGCCTCGGCACCGGTGTTCATCGGCAGTGCCCGATCGAGGCCGGTGAGGGCGGCCAACCGCGCCACCAGCGGCCCGAGGCGGTCGCTATGGAAGGCGCGGGACGGCACGGCCAGGCGCTCGGCCTGCTCGGCCAGGCGTTTGAGCAAGCGGGGGTGGGAATGACCGGTGCTGACCGCCGAATAGGCGCTCATCATGTCGAGATATTTCTTGCCCGCCTCGTCCCAGAGCCAGACGCCTTGGCCTCGCGCCAGCACGATCGGCAGCGGCCGGTAATTGGCGGCGCCATAGCGGTTTTCAAGCTCGAGAGCGGACATGAAGCACCTCCCAATGGAAGCGCCAGTGTAGCCCCAAGCGCCCGGCAGAGGCGGCCGAAGGGGTGGGAGCGCACAGCCGAATCTGCTGTGGGCGGCTCACGCAGAGCGCGATTCGGCTGTACCCGGATTATCCAAATATAATGGGCGGCATTACTTTCGCGTCGCAACATGATCTGCGGGCGACTGTATTTTCTTCAGAAATAGATCTTGCCGCAGGCGGCCTGCTGGCGGACAGTAATAGAGTTCCCATAGCCGCGGGCAGCGCATAAATGGGGCACAAATTATATCGAGGATGGCATGACTCACCAGAACCTGTTCCGGACGAGCGCACGCAGTTGCGCTTCCATGCTGATCGTTGCCGCATTCACGGCATTGCTACCCACGGCCGCCAGCGCGGCCTCGCCGCTCGTCGCATCCGTGCTGCCGGGTGGCCGCACGGTCCAAGTCGGGACGGTGGCCACAGTCTTCGCGACCATGATCAATGCCGGCACGACGTCGCTGTCCGGCTGCCAGATCGGCTTGCCCGCCTCGGCGCCGGCCGGCCTGACGATGACCTATCAGACCACCGACCCCGCGACCAATAACCCGACCGGTACGGTGAATACGCCGGCCACGATCGCCGGCAATGACGGCGTGCAGACCTTCCTCCTGGCCTTCAGCAGCACGGTGGCGGCCTCGGCACCCGGTCTGGCGCTCAATTTCGTGTGCACCGGGGTCGATCCGGTGGCCACGATCGTGGGGGTCAATACGGTCGATCTGCTGTTCTCGGTGACAGCGATTCCGGATGTGATCGCGCTCGCCGCCACGGTCAGCAACAACGGCATCGTGACCATACCGTTTTCGACCGGCGGCGCCGGGGCGTTCGCCGTGGCCACCGATAATTTCGGTGTCGACGGCATGATCACGGCGACCGCCGATACGGGCAGCGCCACGCTGCCGCTCAGCATCACGGTGTGCGAGACGGTCCCCGCGACGGGCCAGTGCATGGCGGCCCCGGCAGCCTCGGTGACGCTCGACTTCATGGCGGGGGCCGAGCCGACCTTCTCGCTCTTCATCACTGCCAGCGCCGCTGTCCCGTTCAACGCGGCCGCGTCGCGCATCTTCATGCGCTTCCTGGATGCGAGCGGCGTCTCGCATGGTGCTACCAGTGTCGCCGTCGATACCAACTAAGCACTCGTCAAGATCCGGCTGGGTTAGCGACCCAGCCGGTGAATCCCGCTAGGCGCCGGCCATGGACGGATCGAGCGCATAGCCCTGGAATTGCCGCACCGGCTTCAGGATGAAGTTCGAGACGATGCGGGCGACCGGCAGGTCGGGATCGTCGATCCATTCCGTGGTGAGCTGATTGTAGCGCTCCCGGCTCAGGCAGACGATCTGCGCCAAATAATCGAACCGGCCCGTGACGAGATAGCATTCGACCACCTCCGGACAGTCGAGCAGGCGCCGTTCAAACACGGCAAGCGCCTGCGTCGCCTGGTTCTTGAGCGTGATCTCGGCGAAGACCACGGTGAGGTCGGGCAATGCCTCGAGGCTCAGGATCGCGCGGTAGCCCGCGATATAACCCGACGCCTCGAGCCGCCGCACCCGCTCGAGACAAGGCCGCGGCGACAGCCCGACCAGCTCCGACAGACGCTGGTTGGTGATCCGCCCCTCGCGCTGGAGGGCCACGAGGATCTTGAGGTCGAGCGCATCGAGCCGTTTGGGCTGCTGGGGCATGGCGGGGGCACTCGGGATGTCGGGTCTTGCGGCTAAAGGCTTATACCGTGGCCGGCCGCGCGTCACCGGGCGGATGAGAGCGAGCGCGATCGAGAGTACGATGCGGGCCGACTTTTTTGCGGAGTTGAGCACAATTCGGGCCCGCCATCGTTGCTGCCAGCGGGGATCGATCGGGAGGAGACCGCTTTGAGCGAGGCGCGTTCAGGAAGCGGCAAGCCGGGCGCCGTGTTTCCGACGGGCGGTGGCGAGCTGGGCGATCTGATCCGCGGTTTCGACTGGGCTGCGACGAGCCTTGGGCCCATTGCGGGCTGGCCGCAGAGCCTGAAGACGACCACCAACATGCTGCTGCTGTCACCCGTGCCGATCGTCCTCCTGTGGGGGAATGACGGCATCATGATCTACAACGACGCCTACTCGGTCTTCGCGGGCAGTCGTCATCCCCAGCTCCTCGGATCCAAGGTGCGCGAGGGCTGGGCCGAGGTCGCCGACTTCAACGACAACGTCATGAAGGTCGGGCTCGCGGGCGGCACGCTGGCCTATAAGGACCAGGAGCTCACGCTCTTTCGCCATGGCCGGCCGGAACAGGTCTGGATGAATCTCGATTATTCACCCGTCCTGGACGAAAGCGGCCGTCCCGCCGGGGTTATGGCAATCGTGGTCGATACGACCGAACGGGTGCTCACCGATCGCCGTCTGCGCGACAGCGAGGCGCGCTTTCGCGCACTCACCAATGCCACCTCCGACATCGTCTACCGGATGAGTGCCGACTGGAAGGAGATGCGCGCGCTCGCCGGCCGCGGCCTCCTCGCCGACAGGGAGAGCCCGAGCATCGCTTGGCTCGACGAATATATCCTTGCGGAAGACCAGCCTTATGTTCTTGCCGTTATCCAGGAGGCCATGCGGACGAAAACCGTCTTCCAGCTGGAGCATCGCGTTCGCCGCACGGATGGGTCGACCGGATGGATGTTCTCGCGAGCCGTTCCGCTGATCGATGAACAGGGCGAGATCGTCGAGTGGTTCGGTGCTGCAACCGATGTCACCGAGCAGCGGCGGGCCGAAGCCCGGCGCGAGGCTCTCGTTCGCCTGACGGAAGAGATCCAGCGGCTGGACGACCCGGTCGATATCGCCTTTGCCGGCTCCCGGATCCTGGGTGAAACCCTCGGCGTCAGCCGCGTCGGATACGGCACGGTCGATCCGATGGATGATTCGCTGACGGTGGCGAAGGATTGGAATGCCCCAGGTGTCGAGTCGATCGCCGGCACGCTCAATCTCCGCGACTTCGGCAGCTTCGTGGAGGATCTCAAGCTCGGGAAATTCATCGCCATCGGCGATGTAACGCTCGACCCGAGAACGGTGAGTGCTGCGGATGCGCTCATCGCGCGCAGTGCCCGTTCCTTCGTCAATGTCGCGGTTGTCGAGCAGAACGAGGCGGTCGCCGTCTTTTACGTCAACGATGCCCAGGTTCGCGACTGGCCGGCGGAGGAGCGCAGCCTGATCCGGGAGGTCGCGGCCAGAACCCGCACGGCGATCGAGCGCCGGCGTGCTGAACGAAAGTTTCAGGATCTCGCCGAATTGCTGGAAACCCAGGTCGAGCAACGGACGCGCGAGCGCGACCGGGTCTGGAAGAATACCCAGGATTTGAGCGTCGTCATCGACGCGGAGGGCAGGTTCGTTGCCGTCAATCCGGCGACGACGACCATTCTCGGCTGGTCCGAAGGCGAAATGCTCGGCCGCTCCTTGTTCGATTTCATCCTGCCCGATGATCTGGGCGACACCAGGCAAGCGTTCGAGCGCGCCCGGCGCGAGGCGCTCCCGACCTTTCAGAACCGCCATCGGCACAAGGGCGGTGGCTTTCGCTGGATCTCGTGGGTGGCCGCCCCCGACCAGGATCTGGTCTACGCCAGCGGGCGCGACATCACGGCCGAAAAGGAGGCGGCCGATGCGCTCGCTATCTCGGAGGAAGCGCTTCGCCAAGCGCAGAAGATGGAGGCGGTCGGCCAGCTCACCGGCGGCCTCGCCCATGATTTCAACAACATCCTGGCGGGGATCAGCGGCAGCCTCGAATTGATGCAGACGAGGCTGGTCCAAGGCCGCATCGGCGATCTTGATCGCTATCTCACCGCCGCCAGTGGCGCCACGCGGCGGGCGGCGGCACTGACGCATCGCCTCTTGGCGTTCTCCCGGCGCCAAACCCTCGATCCGAAGCCCACCAATATCAATCGCCTCGTTTCGGGGATGGAGGAACTGATCCGCCGATCGGTCGGGCCGGAGATTGCGATCGAGACGGTTGCGGCCGGCGGGCTGTGGAACACGCTGGTCGATGCGGGCCAGCTCGAGAATTCGCTCTTGAACCTTTGCCTCAATGCGCGCGACGCCATGCCCGATGGCGGGCAGCTCACCATCGAGACCTGCAATCGCTGGCTCGACGACCGGGCGGCGCGCGAGCGCGATCTGCCGCCCGGCCAGTACGTATCGCTGTGCGTCAGCGATACCGGCAGCGGCATGCCGCCGGACGTGGTGGCGCGCGCGTTCGATCCTTTCTTCACGACGAAGCCCATCGGCCAGGGAACTGGCCTCGGCCTCTCGATGGTCTATGGCTTCGCCCGCCAGTCCGGCGGACAGGTCCGCATCTACACCGAGCTCGGTGTAGGGACGATGGTTTGCATCTACCTGCCGCGGCATCTCGGCGACATGGACGAGCCCGTTTCCGGCCCGGCCGCCACAGAGGCGCCGCATGTTTCCACGGCGGGCCATACCGTGCTTGTCGTCGATGACGAGCCGCTCGTGCGCCTGCTCGTCACCGAGGTGCTCGAGGAGCTGGGCTATTCCTCGCTCGAGGCGGCGGATGCCCAGGGCGGCCTGAAAATCCTGGAAACCAGCGCTCGGATCGATTTGCTGATCACCGACGTGGGACTGCCGCACGGGATGAATGGCCGCCAGCTCGCCGATGCGGCGCGCCAGCTGCGCCCCGACCTCAAAGTTCTGTTCATTACCGGATATGCCGAGAATGCCCTGCTAAATCACGGGCATCTTGAGCGGGGGATGCATGCGATGACGAAGCCGTTCACGATGGAAGCCCTGGCTCGCCGCCTCCGGGAGATGATCAGCGACCGCTAGAGGCAGTCGGGCTTTCAGCTTGCGGACATCCGCCGCTCGAGCCACAGCCGCTCCGCCTCGGTCTTTTGCGGACCTGGCCGCGCAACACTATGCTGTCATGATGGTACTGGGCTCTTTCAACCCAAACGGTACATCGCCATGTCTCTGCAAGACGAGTTCGGGAAGCTGAAGCCGGGCGACATTTTTTATGCGCGGTACCCCGCGATGGTCGGCGAAGGTCGCGCGATCTGCTTGGTCATCGAGACCTGTGTTACCACCGTGACAGCTCGAACCGTGACGACCCAAATGACTGTGGATTTTGATCGAAAAACTCTCACAGGCCGCCAGAAAGGCAGCGAAGGAGGAGGTTTTATCGTGACCTCGACAAAGCCGCTGCCGGACAGCATTCACGCTCTGATGCTTGAGCTGGATCACAAATTTGATCCGAACAATCCAATGCGCGATCCCAAACTCTCCAGAGCGCAGATCGATGCGCTAGCCTTCGCTGCCGAACACTATAAGTAAGCCAGCTTCACGCCCATCCCCGACCCGCATAGAGATCGCTCAACCCGCCACCACCCGCCGCTCCAGCCACAGTCGTTCCGCCGGCCCCGGCCCGAGCGCCAGCACGGCTCGATAAGCCGCGCGCGCCTCTTCCGTCCGCCCTGCGCGCCGCAACAGATCCGCCCGCACCGCATGGAACGGCGGAAACGCCGCCAACCCCTTCGCGTCGAGCGCTTCCACCTCCGCCAGCGCCGTCTCGACGCCCGCCACCTCGGCCAGCGCCACGGCGCGGTTGAGGCGGACGATGGGGTCGTCGCGCAGGGTCAGGAGCGCCTCATAGAGCCCGAGCACGGTCGGCCAGGGCGGCGGGTAGCCCAGGCTCGGGCGGGCGCACCAGGCGCTGTGGATGGCGGCTTCGAGCGAGCGGCGGCCTGACGGCTCGAGGACGGCGGCGCGGCGGAGATAGGTCTCGGCGGCCCCGATCAGGGGCTTGTCCCAAAGAGCGGGATCCTGCTCGGCGAGTGGCACCATGGCGCCGCTCTCGTCGAGCCGGGCTGGGCGCCTCGCCTCGGCATAGCGGACGGTGGCGGCAAGTGAGAGCACCTCCGCCTCGCGCGGCAACAACTCGGCCAGCACGCGCGTGAGCTCCAGCATCTCCACGGCGTAACCGGCGTGAGGGCCGGCTAGCGCCGCGTCCTCATGCGCCTTGGCATAGGCCACTTCGAGCGTCGACAGCACGGCTTCGAGCCGCTCGGCCCAGAATTCCGGTGCCGGGATCTCGAAGGGCACGCCGGCCTCTGCGATCTTGCGCTTGGCCCGCACCAGGCGCTGGGCCAGCGTCGGCTCGGCGACGAGGAAGGCGCTGGCGATTTCGGATGTGGCAAGGCCGCAGACGAGGCGGAGCGTCAGCGCCGCGCGCGCATCGGGCGCCACCGCGGGGTGGCAGCAGACGAAGATAAGGCGCAGCCGCTCGTCCGGGATCAAATTGCGGTCGTCGGTCATGACATCCTCCGCGTTGGGCTCGGGCGGAGGCGGCTCGGGGATGAGGCGCCGCCTTGTGCCGCGACGCCTGAGCGCGTCCAAGGCCACGCGGTCGGCCGTGCGATAGAGCCAGGCAGCGGCGTTCGAGGGGGCGCCGCCGCGCGCCCAGGCCTCGACGGCGCGGGCGCAGGCTTCGGCGAAGGCATCCTCCGCAATGTCCAGATCGCGATAGCGGGCGGCGATGGCGGCAATCACTTGCCGCCCCGCCGCCCGGAACGCCAGCTCGAGCGCGTCGGTCAATCGTAGTTCAAGAGCGGGCGGATCTCGATCGAGCCGCCGGCGGTGCGGAACGGCACTTGCCGGGCCAGCTTGATGGCAGCGTCGAGATCGGGCACGTCGACGAGGTAGAAGCCGCCCAGCTGCTCCTTGGTCTCGGCGAAGGGGCCGTCATGGATGGTGCGGTCGGCCGCGGTGGTGGCGTGGTCCTGGCCGCGCACCGTGGTCGCGGTCCGGACATTCTGGAGACCAGCGCCGCCGAGGCGGGTCGAGCCCAGGCTTTCCGCGAAGGCCATGTGGCGGGCGGTGATGTCGCGGACCGCCGGATGGTCTTTGTCGGCATTGTAGACGCTTTCGTTCTCATAGATCAGGAAGGCGTATTTCATGATGGTCTCCGTTTCCCGAAACCGCGCCGTCGCGGCCCCTGCACCGTCATGACGCGCGAGCATGGGCCAGATCGACAGCGGCCGGGAAAATTTATCAGCCTCGATCCGCCGTCGTTCGTCGAATAATCGCTGCTGTTGGTCGGCAGAACGATGCCGTTCCTCGCCGATCGCTATTCACTCGGGCGCGATGTCGCGATCAGGGAGAGGCGGATGAAGCACATGATCCTCGTTCTAGCCGGCCTCTGCGGCCTTGCCGGGGCGTCAGCGCTGGCGGAGACGGTGCCGCTTCTAAGCTGCGACGGGTTTCCCTGCGTCGAGCTCCGCGTCGAGGGCGGCAAGAGCGCCAAATTCGCGATCGACACCGGGGACGTGACCTCCACGATCGCCCTCGACCAGGCCAAGGCGATGGGGCTCGCCGTGACGCCCTATATTGGCAAGGACGGCAAGCCGGTCGCGGACTATCAGGTCGCGAGCTTGAAGGATGTCCGCGTGGGTGCCGAGACACTCGGCGACATCAAGGTGCTGGTGACCGACCTCACGGACGAGCACGCCAAGGGCCTTTATAAGGAGATCCAGGGCACGCTCGCCTATCCGGCCTTCAAGGATCGGCGCCTGGTGCTGGATTTCCGCCGCCATCAGCTCGATCTCTCGGATCCCGGGGTCGAGGTGCCGTGTCCCGCCACCTGCAGCGCCATGACTTATCCGACCTTCGGCGAGAAGGGACCGCCGATCGTGGCGGCTGCGGGATTCCAGGTGAATGGCAAGCCGATCATTGTGCAGATCGACAGCCTCTATGCGGGCTCGCTTCTGATCTATGAGGCATCGATCGAGAAGCTCGATCTCAAGGCGGCCGCGTCCTCGGCGCAGAAGCAGGAATTTCCCTACACCGATGGCGGAGTCGAGATGATCGAGGGCCGGGCAGCACGCGAGGGTTTCGAGGCGATTCCCTTGCTGACTGAGGCGCCGATCTTCTTTCCGACACCCGGAGTCCATCAGCCCGACGGGCTGTTCGACGGCACGGTCGGTGTCGCCCTCTTCCAAAACCATGCAGTAGGCTTCGATTTCCACCAAAATAGAGTTCTGGGTGGACTGAAACTCTACCAATGCCAACATCGTGATCGGTTGCCCGTTGCCCGTTTTGTCTTGGAGCTGTCACACTCGGAACCGAGTGGGAGCAGTCCATGCAGGCGGGCAGCAGCAGCGACGAGCGCCCAACGGTGCTGCTGGTCGAGGATGACCAGACCCTGTGGCGTCTCTATATGGCGTATCTCGACCGGCTGGGCGTTTCGGCGATCCACGCCGCCTCGGTGCGTGCCGCCAAGGAGGCGCTGGCGGCCACGCCGCCCTCGGTCGTGCTGCTCGATCTGATCCTGCCCGATGGTCATGGCTATGAGGTGCTGCGCCAGCTGCGCGGCGGGGGCTCGGATGCGCCGGTGATCATCATCACCTCGGCCGGCTCGATCGCCATGGCGGTCGAATCGATGCGGGCCGGCGCCTATGATTTCCTGGTTAAGCCGTTCAGCGCCGAGCGGCTCGAAGTGACGCTCACCAACGCGCTCGAGCTCCGGCGCCTGAAGCGGCTCGAACGCAAGCTCGTGCGGGCGCCGACCGAGCGCTTCGAAAGCTTCATCGGCCAGTCGCCTTCCATGATGGCGGTCTATCGCACCATCCGCGATGCCGCCCCCAGCCGCGCGCCGATCTTCGTCACCGGCGAGAGCGGCACCGGCAAGGAGCTGGTGGCGGAGGCGATCCATCGGCTGAGCCCGCGCGCCGACCGCGCCTTCGTCGCGATGAATTGCTCGGCGATCCCGCGCGACCTCGTTGAAAGCGAGCTCTTCGGCCATGTCAAAGGCGCCTTCACCGGGGCGGTCGGCCATCGCGAAGGCATTGCCGCACGGGCCGATGGCGGGACGCTCTTCCTCGACGAGATCGGCGAGATGGATCTGCCGCTGCAGGCGAAGCTGCTGCGCTTCATCCAGACCGGCAGCTATGCGCCGGTCGGCGGCGACCAGACGCGCATGGTCGATGTCCGCTTCGTCTGCGCCACCAACCGCGATCCCTTGACCGAGATCCGCAACGGCAGGTTCCGCGAGGATCTCTATTACCGCTTGAATGTCGTGCCGATCCGGCTGCCGGCGCTCAAGGAGCGCGGGCCCGACATCCTGCTGATCGCGCGGCATTTCCTCGAGCTCTTCGCGCAGGAGGAAGGCAAGCATTTCAACGGCTTCGATCCAGAGACCGAGCGGCTGCTGCAAAGCTGCTCCTGGCCCGGCAATGTCCGCCAGCTGATGAATGTAATCCGCAACATCGTGGTGCTGAGCTCGGGCGGACTGGTGACGCCGGATATGCTGCCGGCGTCCTATCTCGAGACGCCCGCGATGGAACGGCCGGCCACGGCGCCCATCACGTCGCCGCCAGCGCAGACCGGGCCGATCGTGCCGCTCTGGCGGATCGAGAAGGACGCGATCGAGCGGGCGATCGAGGCCTGCGCCGGCAATATCGGCCGGGCGGCCGCGATGCTGGAGATCGACGCGTCCACGATCTACCGCAAGAAGCGCGAATGGGCACGGAACGAGGGCGGGTGAGGGGGCGGAACCCAACGGCCGCTGCCGTGTTGCTCGGTGGAACGAGCAATCAGGAGAGCCCGACATGGGAAAGTCGATCCTTATCATCGGCGAGGACCCGGCCCAAATCGATTTCGACGCGCCGGATGTCCCGAAGGGCCTGTCGGCCGGCAAGATCATGGACGGCCTGGAGGGATCGGTGGCGCGCCTCAAAGCCGCGGGTCACGCTGTGGCGCTGCTGCTGACGAAGGATGCCGAGACCGTCGAGCGGCAGGTCACGGAGGCGCTCGCGAAGGTGCCGTATGACGTGATCGTCATCGGCGCCGGCCTGCGGACCTTGCCGCCCCTGATGCTTCAGTTCGAACGCCTGATGAATGTGCTCCGCCAGAAAGCGCCGCTGGCGAAGCTGGCTTTCAATACCCAGCCGGACGATTCCGACGTTGCCGCGTTACGCTGGGTCTGATCAAACGATCTCGCAATGCTGCGCCAGCCGGCCCTTGAACGGGTGCCAGGTCTGGGTCTCGCCCAGAAACGGCAGCCCGACGAAGCCACGCAGCCGGAGATTGCCGTCTTGGCCAAGCCACAGCTTGGCGCCATAGGTGTTGCCGCTGCGCGGGTCGGTGATGTCGCCGAGCCAGGTGCCGTCGCCGTCCGGGTGTTCGTCGCTGATGATGGTGAGGCCGCATTGGGGCGCCCCATGCACATCGGTCGGCTCAGGGTCGCCCGGATCGCGGGTGACGCCGACGATCCGGCCGCACAGCGCGTCGCCGCACGGCTCGATCGCCACGACGCCGTCGCCATCGGGCGTCAGCCACGCGCCGAGCACGGCGGGCGGTTGCGCAGCGCGCGCCGGTGCCGCGACCAGAGCGGCAATCAGCATCAGCAGGCCCAGCAAAAGGGCGGCATAGTCGATAGGCCGGATCATCCTCTTCCTCGATTCTCGCCGCACGGCGCTTATCGAAGTAGTGATCCGGTCCGGACGCTGCCACCGACGCGGATCTGGTATCCGCGCCGAGCAGAGCCCGAATATTCGCAGCGGGTTAGAGCGCCGCAGTCTCGCTGATGCAGCCCGCCAGGAACTCCATCACCGCGCGGATCGCAGGCGAGCGGCGCAGATCCGGATAGGTCATCAGCCAAAGATCGCGGGCGGGGGGTGCCGGCTCGATCGGCACGCGTTCGAGATCCTGATCGGGATCGCCCATCAGGCAGGGCAGGACGGCGATGCCGGCGCCGGCGCGGGCCGCCGCCTGGGTGTTGAAATGATCGCTCGCCTCGAGGGCGATCGGTCGGCCAGCCAGGATGCGGCGGAGCCAGAGCTGCTCCGGCACATGGGCGAGAGCGGGGCTGAAGGCGATGAATTCCCAGCTCTCGGGCGGCAGCACCGCATAGCCTTTCGCGGCATAGGCGGCAAACCGCATCGTCCCGATCTTGCGGGCGACCGCCTCGCTCGGCTCCGGCCGGGCCATGCGGACCGCCACCTCGGCCTCGCCGCGATCGAGGGCCGCGAAGAAGGGCGATGCCGTCAGCACGAGCTTGAGATTGGGATGAGCCTGCCGGAAGTGGGCGATGCGCGGGGCGATGCAGGGGGCTGCCAGCGAGACCGGAACGCTGACGCGCACGGTCCCGCCAAGGCCGGGTGCCGCACCGCGGGCACGCCGCTCGATTGCTTGGGCGGCGCGTTCCATCTCCTCGGCCAGTGCTGCGATCGCGACGCCATCCTCGGTCAGCGGGCAGCGCCGCGGCAGCCGGTCGATCAGCCGCAGGCTGAGATCGGCCTCGAGTGCCGCCACGCGTCGCCCGATCGTGGCATGATCGAGCTTGAGTGCCCGTGCCGCGGCCGAGAGCGATCCGGCGCGGGCGAGCGCCAGGAAATGATGGAGATCCTGCCAATCGAGCATCTGTGCATAATCGCACAAGCTCGGTGAGATCATGAGGGATTTTCGCGCGAAGCTGTCGGGCTCATACCTATGAGCACTCAACAGGAGATGCTCTCGTGCGCAGATTTCTTCCGCTCCTCGCAACGGCATTGGTGACGATCATGACCTCTCCGAGCAGCGCTTCCGAGCCGGTCTCCTATCGCACCGTCAAGGTCGATGGGCTCGACATCTTCTATCGCGAAGCCGGCCGGCCCGAGGCGCCGACGCTGCTCCTGCTGCACGGTTTCCCGTCCTCATCGCGGATGTACGAACCGCTGCTCCGGCGGCTGGCCGACCAGTACCATCTGGTGGCGCCCGACTATCCGGGCTTCGGCCATAGTGCGGCGCCCGATGCCAGGGACTTCGCCTATACATTCGACCATCTGGCCGAGGTGACGGGGCATTTCGCCGAGGCGCTCGGGCTCCAGCATTATGCGCTCTATCTTCAGGATTATGGCGGGCCGGTGGGCTTCCGCCTGATGCTGGCGCATCCGGAACGGGTGACGGCGCTCATCATCCAGAATGCGGTGGCACACGAGGATGGGCTGGGGCCGCTCTGGGAGACGCGGCGGAAATTCTGGGCCGACCGGGCGACATACGAGCCGGCGCTGCGCGCGAATTTCCTGTCGCTCGCGGCCGCGAAGCAGCGGCATCTGGGCTCGAGCCCCAATCCAGACCGCTACGACCCCGACCTCTGGACCGACGAATTCGCGTTCTTGAGCCAACCGGGCCAGGCCGACATCCAGACCGACCTCTTCTATGATTACCGCACCAATGTCGCGAGCTACCCTGCCTGGCAGGCATGGCTCCACGAGCACCAGCCGGCAACGCTCGTGGTTTGGGGCAAATACGACCCGTCCTTCCAGACGGCCGAAGCCGAAGCCTACCGGCGCGACCTGCCCAAGGCCGAGATCCATGTCATCGAGGCCGGCCATTTCGCGCTCGACGAAAAGCCGGAGGAGATAGCGGAGCTGGTGGGCGATTTCCTCGGGCGGACGGTGAACCGGTAGCCGCTAGTTCCCCCACTACCGTCATCACCGGGCTTCGTCCCGGTGATCCACGTCGGGCCGACGCAGATTCTGCTTGAAGAAGATGCGCCTACGTCGCGACGTGGATGGCCGGGACAAGCCCGGCCATGGCTGAAAGGAAGGAGGCGCTTGCTACGCCGCCGCCTCCGGCGGCTCCGCATGGGTCATGATCCGCCTGGCCTCGGGCCAGCGCTCGCGCAACGCCGTCTCGATCTCGCTCACCGTGTCATGCACGAAATCGACCGAGCGGTCGGGCGGAAAGGTGCAGTGGAAGCTGATGAAGAGGCCTTCCGCCCCACGCCGGACGCGGACATCGTGGGTGTCGATGACGGCGTCATGGCCCGACGCGATCTCGGCGATCGATTGGGCGATGCGGGCGGTGAGATCGATCTCGGCATCGACCGAGCCGGTCTCGTCGGGCATCAGCGGCTCGATATGCGTGTCGACCTCGACCGCCTCGCCGAACGCGGCGACGATCGCGGCTTCAAGTGCCGTCGCGGTCACATGCGCGTCGGCCAGGCTCTGGCGGCCCTCGACCTCGAGATCGACGCTGATCGACAGCTTCTCATCGAGATGCTGCACGGTCACGTGATGGATCGCGAGGCCGTGGTAGGCCGCGATCATCAGGATGCGCTCGCGCAGGGATTCGTCGTTGAGGGCCACGGCCGAGGTGGTGACGGCGATATCGGCGTCCGGCAGTGCCGAATGGATGCGCTTCGTCAGCTCGGTCTTGAGCTCGGCCACGCGCTCGAGCGAAAGGGTGCGGCTGACGCCGACGCCGAGATCGATCTGCAGCGTGCTGCCGATCGGCCGCGCGCGCACCCGGTCGATGCCGACCACGCCGGGCGTACGGCGTGCGATCTCATGGACGCGCGGGGCGACGCCGGCCGGGGCCGTGTCGATCAGCGTGTCGATGGTGCGCCGGCCGAGACGCCAGCCGGCGATGCAGACGAAGAAGGCGACACCGATGGCCGCCAGTGAATCGGCGGCTTGATAGCCCGCCCAGACGAGGCCGAGACCGATCAGCACCACCGTCGAGCTGATGATGTCGGACGAGAAATGCAGCGCGTCCGCCTCCAGCGCCTGGCTGCGCGTCGCCTTGGCGACCTTGGACAGTCCGCGCGCGCGAGTGATATCGATCGCGATCGAGGCGACGATGACGCCGACCGACCACCAGGTCGCCTCGACCTCGGTGCCGCCGGAGCGCAGGCGGCGGATCGCCTCCCACACGATCATGATGCTGGTGGCGAAGAGGAGGGCGGTCTCGCTCAAGGCGGCCACGCTCTCGATCTTGCCGTGGCCGTAGGGATGGTCCTCGTCGGGCGGCTTGTCGCTGACCCGGACCGCCATATAGGTGATGAGGGCGGCGCCCAAATCGAGCCCGCTATGAGCCGCCTCCGACAGCACGCCGATGCTGCCGGTCATGAGCCCGACCACGAGCTTGCCCACGGTCATGACGGCGCTGGCCCCCACGCTGCCGAGCGCTGCCAGCTGTTTCAGGTCGGACCGGTCGGCGAGGGCCATCGAGGGAGTTCCGGGTGACAACGCCGGAGCCCATACCGTCCCGGCAGCCGCACTGCAACAGGAAAGGGTGGGGGCGGCCGACGGTTCGACTCTGGCCGACCCCCAAAATCGGCGCTAGCCTGCGCGTCCGCACATCCGGGGAGGCGTCATGGCGAGCAGGCTCATCGATCATTATTCCGCGCCGGTCGATCGCTATAGCGGCAGCTGGGTCGGGCGGGCCTGGGTCCCGGGATCGCCCTGCGGGCCGGCGGTGGTGGCGATCCGGCCGGACGGGGTGTTCGACATCACGGCTTCGGTCTCGACCGTCTCGGCCCTGGCCGATCTTGCCGACCCGGCGGGTTTTGTCCGAGCGGCGACCGGGCAGCGTCTCGGCTCGGTCGAGGCTTTGCTCGAGAACAGCGATGCGTTGCTGCGCGACCCGGCGCGGCCCTCTCTCCTGGCGCCGATCGATCTCCAGGCCGTGAAGGCGGCCGGCGTCACCTTTGCCGCGAGCCTGCTCGAGCGCGTGGTCGAGGAGCAGGCGAAGGGCGATCCGGCGGCGGCGCAATCGGTGCGCTCAGCCTTGGTGGCGGAGATCGGCACCGATCTCGCCCGCGTGAAGCCGGGCTCGGCCGAGGCGGAGGCGCTCCGGGCCGCCCTCATGGCACGCGGCCTCTGGTCGCAATATCTCGAGGTCGGTATCGGACCCGACCCGGAGATCTTCACCAAGGCGCAGCCGCTTTCGGCGGTCGGTTATGGCGCCATGATCGGCATCCATCCGAAGTCGAGCTGGAACAATCCCGAGCCCGAGATCGTGCTGGTCGTGTCGAGCACCGGGCGGATCGTCGGTGCGACCCTCGGCAATGACGTCAATCTGCGCGATTTCGAGGGGCGCAGCGCGCTTCTCCTGTCGAAAGCCAAGGACAATAACGCGTCGGCCGCGATCGGGCCGTTCATCCGGCTGTTCGACGACAGCTTCACGCTCGACGATGTGCGCAAGACCACCGTCGGGCTGCATATCGCGGGCGAGGATGGGTTCACGCTCGACGGCGTCTCGTCGCTGAGCGAGATCAGCCGAGATCCCGCGGAGCTGGTCGCCGCCACGATCGGGCCGAACCATCAATATCCGGACGGGCTGGCGCTTTATCTCGGCACCATGTTCGCGCCGACCAAGGATCGTGACGGGGCCGGCGGCGGCTTCACGCACAAGCCGGGCGACATCGTCGCGATCGGCTCCCCCGAGCTCGGCATGCTGGTTAATCGGGTCGATCATTCGGACCGGATCGAGCCCTGGCGCTTCGGCATCCAGGCACTGATGGCCAATCTCGCGGCGCGGGGGTTGCTGGGGGGGTAGGAGGAGCTATTTCGCCGGCGGCTCCGGCACGCTCGGCTGGACCAGGCTCAGATGCCAGCCGTCGGGGTCGTGCTGATACACCGCGACGATGCTGCCATGGACCTCCTCGGTCTCGCCGCCCGGCTTCGGCACGGATACCGAGAATTGCGCGACACTGTAGCCGCCATCGCCCTGCACATGCACTTCCGTGACCTTGATGGCGTGGCCATGGGCGCCCGAGGCGAAGCGCTTGGCGTAATAATCCTGGAGGGCGGCTCGCCCGCGCACGAGAGCGCCCGCGGGCGAGACGAGCAGCCCATCCTTGGCATAGAGCGCTGCCATGCCGGCCGGGTCCTTGGCGGCGTAATGGCTGTCATATTGATGGCCGAGCTCGGTCGCCGCCTGCGTCAGCTCTGCCTCGCTGGGGGCGGCCCCGAGCGCTGGCGCGCCGGCGGCAGGAAGGCGAGGGGCAGGGCGGGCAAGTGGCGCATGTCGGACGGCTCTCCGGGCGGATGATGGGGTGGCCGCATCATGCCGGGTCGCGATAGCAGGCTCCATCTCTGCCGGCGGGTTTAAGGGCGCGGCCGATTGCCTCGGATGGGGCAGGCGCAGCTAGCTCGCCGCCTGCGGCTCGAGCCGGGCGAGGGCGTCGATCGCATCCTGCCGTTTCTGGTCCGCGGCCAAATGATAGAGCCGTTTCGCCTCGTGAAGATCCTGCGGCAGGCCGGCCGCGCCATGCTCGTAGAGAACGGCGAGATTATACTGGCCCCAGGCGCTGCCCTGCTCGGCAGAAAGCCGGATCAGCCGCACTGCCTCGACATCGCTCTGGGCGAGGCCGCCCTTGCCGGTAAGATAGAGCAGGCCGAGATTGGCCTGCCCCAAGCTGTAACCCTGATCGGCCGAGAGCTTGAGGAGGCGGACCGCCTCATCCTGCTGCTGCGGCAAGCCGCCTCGACCGGCGGAATAGAAGAGGGCGAGATTGGTCTCACCGGCCGCGCTGCCCTGGGCCGCCGATAGACGAAAATAATGCACCGCCGCCTCGTCGTCGCGCCAAAGCCCGCCTCGGCCGGTCTCATAGAAGAAGCCGAGGTTGTCCTGGCCCCACGCATCGCCTTGATCGGCCGCGAGTTTGAAGAGCCGGACGGCTTCGAAATCGTCTTGTGGGAGGCCGCCTCGGCCTTGAGCGTAGAACGTGCCGAGATTTGCTTGAGCGCGTGAGTTGCCCTGGTCGGCCGCCAGTCGATAGAGGCGTGCTGCCTCCTTGTCGTCGCGCGCTAAGCCGCCCCGCCCGATTTGATAGAAGAATCCCAGATTTTCCTGGCCAGCCGCATTGCCATGATCCGCCGACAGGCGAAAGAGGCGCAAGGCCTCGCGATCATCCTTGGACAAGCCGCCTTTGCCGTCGCGATAAAAAACGCCGAGATTCACCTCACCCCAGCCATTGCCTTGCGCTGCCGACAGCTCGAACAGACGCGCCGCCTCATGATCGTCCTGCGCCGGGTCGCCCCGGCCGCGCGCGTAGAGCGAACCGAGATTGGCTTGAGCCTGCGCATGTCCTTGATCGGCCGCCAAACGATAGAGCCGGGTCGCCTCCCGATAGTCCTGCGGCAGCCCGCCGCGCGCGGTCTCGTAGAAAAAGCCCAGCTCCATCTCGGCGCCGGCATTCCCCTGATCTGCAGCCAGCCGTAACAGCCGGACAGCCTCATGATCATCTTGAAGCAGACCGCCCTTTCCGGCCCGGTAGAGAAGGGCGAGATCGGTCTGGGCAAAAGCGTTGCCCCGATCGGCCGCCAGCTTGTAGAGGCGCGCCGCCTCGCGATCGTCGCGTGTGAGGCCGCCCCGGCCGGCCTCGTAGAAACGGCCGAGCTCTACCTGCCCGTCAGGGTTGCCCTGTTCGACCGCAAGCTCGGCGAACCGTACCGCCTCGCGATCATCTTGCGGCAAGCCGCCCCGTCCATCTCGATAGAATACGTACAGCTCGCTCTGGGCAGCGGCATTACCCTGATCGGCGGAAAGACGGAAGAAGCGCGCTGCCTCCTTGTCATCATGTGTGAGCCCGCCCTTACCGTCCCGATAGAGGAAGGCGAGATAGATCTGGCCGGCGGCGTTGCCTTGATCGGCCGAGAGCCGGTAGAGCCGCGCCGCCTCGGGCTCATCCTTGGCCAGGCCGCCTTGCCCCTGCTCATAGAGACTGCCGAGATAAGCCTGACCCCAGCTATTCCCCTGCGCGGCGGAGAGCTGGAAAAGGCGGGCAGCCTCCTGCGCATCTCTGGTCAGGCCGGCGAGGCCCGCCCCATAGAATAGACCGAGATCGGCCTGGGCCAGCGCATCGCCTTGATCGGCGAGCCGGCGATAGGCTTCGACGATCGTATGGTCGTCGGGCATGCCCTCGCCGAGGCCCGCGGCACGCATCACCACTCTGTTCTGCTCAAGCCAGGGCTTGCCTCCGTAGCGGGCCCGATCTGCCACCGCGCCTAACGCCGGTTTGGCCGCTTCGCTCGACGCGGCGGGCGCACCGGTCATTGATGGCGGCGGTGCCGCACAGGTGGCCAGGGCGAGGAACGGGAGCGAGCAGAGGAGAAGGTGCGGGCGCATCGGGAACTCTATGGTGTTGGCAGGTTCGGTCCGAGCGGACTATCGGATCTTTCAACCATAGGGATATTTGGTTCAAGACTATTCTTCGCCGGTAGCGGATCGATTACGGCTGGGGCGAGGTCGGTCAGCCTCAGGAAATCCAGCGGTTCCCGAGATCCTCGATGATCAGGCCGCCCCAGAAGGAGCGATGAATCACGAAGCCCCAGCCGGTGGCGCCAAGACCGGCGCCGGGAACGATGTCGCAGTCAATCTCGACCGAGCCCGAGCCCGCCGATGATCCCCCGCTACGCCCGCAATGGACGAAGGTCGCCCGCTTGTGGCCCTGCTTTAGGAAATAGGCGAGCTTCGCGGGCTCATAGTCGCAGGACGAGCCCGGCTGAAGCCAAACGTCGCGATCGGTCAGATCGCTGATGAGCGCTGGAGGAAAATCCAGCGGTCCGAGGGGGCCGTCGAAGCTCACGCAGGCGACGAAATTCGGCATTACTTTCGCCGGCTCGACGATCCGATGAAGTGCTGAGGCAGCGGCCTCAATATCGGTCGGAGGTCCAGCCGAGGCGACGCGCAGTGCCAAGCCGGCCGCCAAGGCGACGAGCAGGCCGATCAGGATCGGGCGAACCGCCACCCTCAATCCCTGGGATCGAGCGCGTCCCGCAACCCGTCCCCCAGCATGTTGAACGCCAGGACCACGAAGAAGATCGCGGCCCCCGGCGACAGAGCCATCCACGGCGCCTGCGACAGGAAGCTCCGGGCCGAGTTCAGCATGCTGCCCCAGCTCGGTTGCGGCGGCTGTTGGCCCAAGCCCAGGAAGGACAGCGCGGCCTCGGCGATGATGGCGCCGGCGATGGTCAGGCTCGCCTGCACCAGGATCGGCGGCATGACGTTGGGCAGGATGTGGCGCACGGCGATGCGGAGCGGTGGGTTGCCCAGCGCGCGTGCCGCCTCGACGTAATCCTCATGCATCGCCGAAATGACCTGGCCGCGCGTCAGCCGCACATAGGCCGGCATGGCGGCGAAGCCGATCGCGATCATCGCGTTCATGAGGCTGGGGCCGAGGAAGGTCGCCATGGCGATGGCGAGGATCAGGAACGGGATCGACAGCTGGGCATCGACCAGGCGCATGATCGCGGCCTCGACCCAGCCGCCGGCATAGCCCGCCAGCAGCCCGACCGGCACGCCCAGCGCCAGCGCGATCATGACCGAGACCACGCCGGCCAGCAGCGAGGCGCGCGCCCCCCAGACGACGCGGCTCAGCTGGTCCCGCCCGAGCTCGTCGGTGCCGAGCCAATGAGCGGCGGACGGCGCCTTGCGGATGGCGCCCCAATTGCCCTGGATCGGGTCGTAAGGGGCGATGAGCGGCGCCAGGATGGCCACGGCGACGAAGAGCAGCACGACGATAAGGCCGAAGAGGGCCGTCTTGCGCCGGGTCACGCGGCGGAAGAAGCGGACCGTCTCGACCCAGGCCGGATGGGCCGGTGCCAACTCGCGGGCGAGCGGCAGCGCTTGCTCGGTCATGACCGGAGCCTCGGATTGACGACCGCATAGAGCAGGTCGGCCGCGAGGTTCAGCAGCACATAGAAGGTCGAGGTCACCAGCACCACGCCCTGGACCACCGCATAGTCGCGGTTGAACACGGCATCGACGACGAGCTTGCCGAAGCCCGGAATGGTGAAGATCTGCTCGGTCAGCACCGCCCCCGACAGCAGGCCACCGAATTCAAGGGCGCCCAGCGTGATCACCGGCTGAAGCGCGTTGCGGAGCGCGTGGCGGATGATCACTTGCCGCTCGGAGAGGCCCTTGGCGCGCGCCGTGCGGACATAGTCGGAGCGCAGCGCCTGCAGCATCGCCGATCTGGTGTGGCGCATGATCACGGCGGCAATGGCGTTGCCCAGCACGAAGGCCGGCATGATGAGCGTGGCGAGATTGCCGCGCAAACTCTCCCACGGGCTGACGAAGCCCGAGGCCGGCAGCCATCCCAGCTGCACCGAGAAGAACAGGATCATCAGGATGCCGAGCCAGAAATTGGGCGTGGAGAGGCCCCAGAGCGCCACGGCATTGGCGGCGACATCCCAGGCGGTACCGCGTTTCACCGCGGCGATGACGCCGGCCGGGATGCCGATGCCCAGCGCCACGATCATGGCGAACACGGTAAGCTCGAGCGTCACCGGGAACTTCTCGGCGACCAGCTCCAGCACCGGACGCTGGATGCGGATCGATTCGCCGAGATCGCCATGGAACACGCCTTCGACCCAGAGCAGGTAGCGGACCGGCAGCGGCTCGTCGAGGTGATAGCGGTGGCGGATGAAGGCGATGACGTCAGGGTCTTGCTGCTCGCCCGCGAGCGCCAGTGCCGGATCGCCCGGCAGGAGCTGCTGCAGCCCGAACACCATCATCGAGATCAGGATCAGCGTCGGGATCAGCAGCGCCAGGCGATGAAGGATGAAGCGGCGCATCTTATGGCGCCTTCGTCAGGTCTTTGATGCGGATGAGCCCGTCGGAGGCCGGCTGGAAGCCATGCACCGACTTCGAGAAGGCCCAGAGCAGGCGCGAATGGTAGAGATAGATGATCGGCAGGTCGCGCTCGAGCGATGCGGAGATCTTGTCGTAGATCGGCTTGCGCGCCTCGACCCCCTCGGTGCTGCGGCCGAGATCGAACAGCTTGTCGACCTCGGGATTGCTGTATTTCGCGAAATTATTGGCGCCGCCGGTCCTGAGCAGCGTCAGGCTGTTGCCGTCGGGATCGATGAAGCCGCTCCATCCCACGATAAAGGCCTCGAAATCACCGCGATGGGCGGCATCGAGCATGGTCGTGAAATCGACCTGCTGGATCTTGATCTCGAAGCCGGCGTCGGCCGCCATCGCCTGGATCATCTGCGCCAGCTGGACCGTGAGCGGCGAGTTGACGGCCATCATCGTGATGGAAGGATGGGGTGCGCCGGCTTCGGCAAGCAGCTTCTTGGCCGCGTCGACGTCACGCTTCGGCACGGGCAGATCATTGTCGTGGAACGGGCTCTGCGGCGGCTGGAACTGATCGTCCGGAAAATAGAGGCCGTTGGCGATGACCTGGTTGATCGCGTCGCGGTCGATCGACAGCTCGAGCGCCTTGCGCACCCGCACATCCTGGCCCAGCGGGGACTTCTGGTTGGCGACATTGATCGTGATGCCCTGATAGCCCTGCGCCGGGGCGGTCGCGGTCGCGAGCTTCGGATCTTTCTCGAGCTCGGTGAAATCGGTCGGCTGGATGCGCTCGATCATGTCGAGATCGCCGGATCTCAGATTGGCGATGCGCACCGTGTTGTCGGGCAGCGGCTGATAGATGATCTTGTCGAGCTTGATGTGCTGGGCGTTCCAGTAATCGGGCGTGCGCTCCAGCACGATGCGGTCCTGCGCCACCCGCTCGACCACCTTGAAGGCGCCGATGCAGGGCGGCGCATTGCCCACCCCCTTGTCGCCGAACGCCGCCGTCGCTTTGGGCGCCAGCACGATACCCGACCGGCCGGCCAGTACCTCGAGCAGCGGCGGGAACGGGGCGGGCAGATCGATGCGCACCGTCTGGGCATCGACCGCGACGACGCCGTCGAGCGTCGGGAACTCGCTCTTGCGGAAGGAGCCGGGGAAATTGATGTTGCGGTCGATGGTGAATTTCACCGCATCCGCATCGAGCGGCTCGCCGTCGGAGAATTTCATCCCTTCGCGCAGCTTGATGGTGAGATGCCTGCCATCCTCGCTGAGGCCGTAATCGGTCGCCAGGTTGGGCACGATCTTGTTGTCGGCCGTGACCGCGAACAGCCGGTCGCACATGGCGTTCAGCACCATGCCGCCGACGAAGGTGCGGTCCGAGACCGGATCGAGCACGTCCGGATCCTCGGCGATGCCGATCTTGAGCGTCTGGGCCTGTGCCACGGCAGGCAGCAGGAGAAGCAGGGCGGCGAGGATCGGGCGGATGGCGCTCATGATCGGCTCACGATTTGGTCAGGTTTTTGAAGCGGATAGTGGGGCTGTGGCCACGATAGAGGATCGGCAGATCCCGGGCGAGCAGAGTGGGGCGCTTGGCGTAGCTCGGTTGGCGCGCGTACTCCCTCGCCCGCTTGGCGGGAGAGGGTCGGGGTGAGGGTCGGGCGTATACCCTCACCCTTCCGCTTTCGCGGGTCCCTCCCTCTCCCGCCAAGCGGGCGAGGGCGTTTGTGAGGCTGCCGGATCGACACGCGCTAGCCCTTCGTCACATCGGCAATGCGGATAACGCCATCGGCCGAAGGCTGGAAGCCATGGACGGTCTTGGCGAAGGCCCAGAGATTTTCCGGGTGGTAGAGATAGATGATCGGCAGGTCCCGCGCCGCGATCTCCTGGACCTTGTCGTAGAGCGGCTTGCGCTCGGCCTCGCTGCCCAGCGCCCGGGCGCGGTCGAGGAGGTCGTCGACCTCCGGATTGCTGTAATGCCCGTCATTCAAGGGCGTGTTCGAATGCAGGAAGATGTAGGCATTGCCGTCCGGATCGGTCCTGCCGCTCCAGCCGCCGAATTCGAGCTCGAAGCCGCCGCGCTTGCTCAAATCGAGGAAGGTGCCGAAATCGGTCGCTTGCAGCGAGATCTCGAAGCCCGCCTCGGCCGCCATTGCCTGGACCATCTGGCCGAGCTGGGACGCCACCGGCGAGACGCCGATCGTCATGGTGAGGGCGGGATGGGGAGCGCCAGCCTCGGCCAGCAGCGCCTTGGCCTTGGCGACATCGCGCTTCGGTACCGGCAGGTTGGCGTCGTGATAGGGGCTGCCCAGCGGCACGAACTGATTGTCGGGTTTGGCGAGGCCGTTGGTGATGACCTGCGTTATCGCATCGCGATCGATCGTCAGCTCGAGCGCCTGGCGCACGCGCGCGTCGGCGCCCAGTGGGTTCTTGGCGCGCGAGCCGTTGTTGGTGTTGATGATGAGACTGATATATCCGAGGTTCGGGGCATCCGCATGGCCAAGCTTGGGATCGGTCTCGACTGCAGGCCAGTCGGTCGATTGCACGCCTTCGATGAGATCGAGATCGCCAGCACTCAGATTGGCGAGGCGGACCGTGCCATCCGGAATCGGTAGATAAGTGAGCTTATCGAACTTGATGTGATCCTTGTTCCAATACTGGTCGAAGCGCTCGAGCACGATGCGGTCCTGCGCCACCCGCTCGACGAATTTGAAGGCGCCGGCGCAGACCGGGTGATTGCCGAAATCGGCCCCTTCCGCTTCCGCGGCCTTGGGCGAGACCATCATGCCGGCTCGGTCGGTCAGCACGTTCAAAAGCGGGGCGAAAGGTTTCTCCAGCGTCACCTTGACCGTGAGCGGATCGACGACCGTGATGGATTTCAAGGGCGGCAGCTCGCCCTTGCGGTTGGTGCCCGGGAAATTGAGGTCGCGCTCGAGATTGTATTTGACCGCTTCGGCGTCGAACTTCGTGCCGTCCTGGAACAGCACGCCGTCGCGGAGCTTGAAAGTGATCTCGGTCAGATCCGCGTTCCAGGACCAGGATGTGGCCAACTGCGGCACGATCTGAAGATCGGGCGACAGATCGACCAGCTTGTCGCACATCGCCTCGAACACGATGCGCCCGTCGAGCGTGCGGTCGAGCACGGGATCGAGGATGTTGGGATCGGCGGCAAGCCCGATCTTGAGGCTCTCGGCGTGTGCCGGGGCGGCGAGGAGGAGAAGGGCAGCAGCAAAAGCGCCTCTCCGCCGTCGGCCGCCCCCTAAATTTACACAGTGCCTCCATTCGTCATGGCCGGGCTTGTCCCGGCCATCCACGTCGGAGATCGTCCCAGCTGTTCCCGTGGCGCTCATGACGGCGTGTCGGCGCGGCAAGGCCAGCGGCAGCCTCCCGACGTGGATGGCCGGGACAAGCCCGGCCATGACGGCGAGAGTGGGGCGGAGTGGGGATGACGGAATGCGCATGCTTGCCATCCTATTCCTTGACCAGATCCGTCACGCGGATGATGCCGTCCGGCGTGGGGGTGAAGCCTTTGAGCTTCTTCGAAAAGGCCCAAAGCCAGCGTTGATGGTAGAGGTAGAAGATCGGCAAATCCTTCTGGAGGATCGCATGGATCTGGGCGAAATCCGCCTTGCGCGCGGCCTCGTCCGGGGCGGTCCGGGACTCGTCGAGCAGGCGATCGAGCTCCGCGTTCGAATAATGCCCGTCATTCAAGGCGCTGCCCGTGTGCAGGAAGGAATAGGAATTGCCGTCCGGATCGGTCCGGCCGCTCCATTCGAGCAGGAACGCCTCGAAGGCGCCGTTATGGGCAGCGGCGAGCGCGGTTGCGAGTTCGGTCGCCTGCAGCTTCACATCGAAGCCCGCCTCGCGCGTCATGTCCTGCAGCATCTGGGCGAGCTGGGCCAGCGCCGGGCTGTTCGACGGCACCATGAGCGTGAAGGACGGTTTCGGCACGCCGGCCTCGGCCAAGAGCGCCTTGGCCTTCGCGATGTCGCGCTTGGGCGGCGCCAGGCCCGCATCGTGATAGGGGCTGGTCGGCGAGACCAGCTGGTCGTCCGGCACGAACAGCCCCTCATTCACTACCTCGTTGATGGCGTCGCGATCGATCGCAAGATCGAAGGCCTGGCGCACGCGCGCATCGCGGCTGAACGGCCCGGCCGATTGCGGGCCGTTGGCGAGGTTGATCGTGATGCCCTGATAGCCCAGCGCCGGGATCGAGGCCGTGGCGAATTTGTCGTCGCTCTCGAGCGTCTTGAAATCGGCGGGGAGCGTGCGCTCGATCATGTCGAGATCGCCCGAACGCAGATTGGCGACGCGCACCGAGGTATCGGTCAGCGGCTGATAGATGATGCGGTCGAGCTTGATATGGTCCTTGTTCCAATAGCGGTCGAACTTCTCGACCACGATCCGGTCCTGCGGCACGCGCTCGACGAATTTGAACGGGCCGGCGCAGACCGGGTGATTGGCGAAATCGGCGCCCTCGGCCTCGACCGCCTTGGGCGAGACCATCATCCCGGCGCGGTCGCTGAGTGCGGCGAGCAAGGGCACGAAGGGCGCTTTGAGATCGATGCGCACGGTCAGCGGATCGGTGACCGTGACGCCGTCCAAGGGCGGAAACTCGCTCTTGCGGTTCGAGCCCGGCATGGATGCCGAGCGCTCGATATTGAACTTCACCGCAGCGGCGTCGAATACCGTGCCGTCCTGGAACAGCACGCCATCGCGTAGATGGAAGGTCAGCTGCTTGCCGTCCTCGGACCAGGCCCAGGATGTGGCGAGCTGCGGCACCAGTTTCAGGTCCGGCGCGATATCGACCAGCTTGTCGCACAGCGACGCGAAGACGATACGGCCGACGAAAGTGCGCCCGGTCACGGGATCGAGCGGGTCCGGATCCTCGGCGATGCCGATCTTGAGCGTGGTCTCGGCCAGCGCCGGGCTTGCCGCCGCCAAGAGGACCGATGCGAGACCGATCCAGGCCTGATGGATGCGTTTCATGCCTCTCCTTTCGTCCTGGCGCTCAGCCGGCGGCGTGGAAGCGCGCCTGCAGCCGATGCAAGCGTGCCATCGACGCATTGTCGGCCGCTGCTTCCCGGGCCGCCGCGGCCGGCGGCAGCTCGCGCCAGAGATGGCAGGCGGTAGCGTGGCCGCCATCGTTGGCGAGCATAGGATCCTCGCGGCGGCACATTTCCTGGGCATAGGGGCAGCGCGTATGGAAGCGGCAGCCGGCCGGAATGGCGGCCGGGCTTGGCGGCTCGCCCTGGAGCGCCATGCGCTCGGGCTTGACGGTCGGATCGGGCACCGGCACCGCCGACAGCAGCGCCCGCGTGTAGGGATGGCGCGGCGCGTTGAACAAAGCTTCGGTCGGCGCCAGCTCGACGATCCGGCCCAGATACATCACCGCGACGCGGTCGGCGATGTGCCTGACCACGGCGAGGTCATGGGCGATGAAAAGATAGGCAAGCTCGCGCTGGCGCTGAAGATCGAGCAGCAGATTGACGATCTGCGCCTGGATCGAGACATCGAGGGCCGAAACCGCCTCGTCGCACACGATCAGCCGCGGCTCGACCGCCAAGGCTCGGGCAATGCCGATGCGCTGGCGTTGGCCGCCGGAGAATTCGTGCGGATAGCGGCGCGCATGCTCGGGCAGCAGGCCGACGGCGGCCAGGAGCTGCTCGACCCGGCGCTTGACCGCGGGCCCGCGCGCCAGCTTGTGCAGCCGGAGCGGCTCTTCCAGCATCGCACCCACGGTCATGCGCGGATTGAGCGACGCGTAGGGGTCCTGGAAGACGATCTGCATGTCGCGCCGCATCGCGCGGAGCGAGGTCGAGCTGAGCTTATAGATCTCGCGCCCGTCGATCGTGACGGTGCCGGCGGTGGGCTCGAGCAGCCGCAAGAGCAGCCTTCCGGTCGTCGATTTGCCGCAGCCGGACTCGCCGACGAGGGCCAGCGTCTCGCTGCTGTCGAGCGTGAAATCGACACCGTCTACGGCGCGGATGAGGGCGCCGCCGCCGCGCTGCGGGAAATGCTTGGCGAGGCCCGTGGCCGTGACGAGGGCGCTCATGCCGCGTCCTCCAAGGGTGCCTGCCAGCAGGCGGCCTCATGCCCGGGGGCGAGCTCGGCCAAGGGCGGCGCCTCGGCGCGGCAGCGGGCGACGGCGAAGGGGCAGCGCGGATGGAAGCGGCAGCCTGCGGGGGCCGAGAGCGGGCTCGGCACCGTGCCCTCGATCACGGCCAAGCGCTGCGACACGGCGTCGAGCCGGGGCACCGAACCCAGCAGGCCGATCGTGTAGGGATGCTGCGGCTCGGCGAAGAGGCGTGCGACCGGCGCCCGCTCGACGACGCGGCCGGCATACATGACGGCGACCTCGTCGGCGAGCTCGGCGATGACGCCGAGATCATGGGTGATGAGCACGACCGCCGTGCCGGTTTCGTCGCGCAACCGGCGCAGCAGGTCGAGGATCTGCGCCTGGACCGTGACATCGAGCGCCGTGGTGGGCTCGTCGGCAATCAGCAGCTTGGGCTGGCAGGCGAGCGCCATGGCGATCATGACACGCTGGCGCATGCCGCCCGACAGCCGGTGCGGATATTCATGGACGCGCCGCTCGGGAGAGGGGATGCCGACCTGGCGCAGCAGATCGGTGGCGCGCGCGATCGCGTCGGCATGAGAGAGGCCGCGATGCCGCTCCAGCACCTCGCCGATCTGGTCGCCGATGGTGAGCGACGGGTTGAGCGAGGTCATCGGCTCCTGAAAGATCATGGCGAGCCGGTCGCCGCGGAGTGCGGAGAGCTCGGTGCGCGAAAGCTTCAGGAGATCGCGGCCTTCGAAGGAGATCTCGGCACCAGAGACGCGCACGCCGCGCGTCGGCAGCAGGCCCATGATCGCAAGCGAAGTAACGCTCTTGCCGCAGCCCGATTCACCGACGATGCCGAGCGTGCGTCCGGCTGCGAGCGACAGGCTGACGCCGTCGACGGCGCGGACCAGCCCATGCTCGGTCTCGAACTCGACGACGAGGCCCGACACGGCCAAAAGCGGCGCGGTCGCGGAGCGATCGGCGGGAAGCGACGAATCAGGCAACAAGCTCATCCTTGCAGCCGCTCAATCTGTCTCTCAACATATTGACTAGTTCCCTGAATGAAACTCCTTGAGTGGAGCGGGCGTCTCGCCCGCTGGCGGGCAGGATGCCCGCTCCACTCCGTCTTCGTTAGAGAGCGATTCAGACATTAGGCACCCGAAGATCACTCGTCGAATGCTGCCGCCGCCTCATCCCTCACGATTCGGTGAGGCCCCCAGCCAGGGACCTGACACATGGGCGCATGGCGTTCCGGCAGCTTGCACGTCCTGGGCCAGCTGCTCTATCAGTGCGACCGGCGCGTGTCTATCGTGCCGGGTACTTGGAGCGAGGAGTGCGACCGCATGTTCACCACCCGTCCTGAGATCAGGGGCAGCTTCGGCGTCGTCGCCTCGACCCATTGGCTGGCGTCGGGCGCCGGCATGGCCGTGCTGGAGCGTGGCGGCAACGCCTTCGATGCCGCGGCGGCCGCGGCCTTCACGCTGCAGGTGGTGGAACCGCATCTCAACGGGCCGCTCGGCGAAGTGCCGATCCTGCTCTGGGACGCCAAGGACCAAAAGCCGCAGGCGATCTGCGGTCAGGGTGTCTCGCCGCAGGCGGCCACGATCGAGGCCATGAAGGGCCTCGGCATCGATCTCATTCCAGGCAGCGGCCTGTTGCCGGCGACCGTGCCCGGCGCCTTCGATGCCTGGATGCTGCTGCTGCTCGAGCATGGCACCTGGCGCGTGCGCGACGTGCTGGAGTTCGCGATCTCGTATGCCGCCAACGGCCACCCGATGGTGCCGCGCATCGTCAAGACGATCGAGACGGTGAAGCCGCTGTTCGAGACCGAATGGAAAAGCTCGGCCGCCGTCTATCTGCCGCACGGCGACCTGCCGGTGCCGGGGAAATTCTTCCGCAATCCGGCGCTGGCGGGCTTCTATCGCCGCCTGGTCGAGGAAGCGGAGGCCGGCGGCGGCGGGCGCGAGGCCGAGATCGAGCGGGCGCGCAAAGTCTGGGCCGAAGGGTTCGTGGCCGACGCGATCGACCTTTTCTGCCGGACCGAGGCCGTGATGGACACGTCCGGGCAGCGGCACAAGGGCCTTCTCACCGGCCAGGATATGGCCAAGTGGCGTGCGAAGGCCGAGGCGCCGATCAGCCGCGATTATCACGGCTGGACCGTGCTGAAATGCGGGCCTTGGAGCCAGGGGCCGGTGTTCCTGGAAAGCCTCGGCATCCTCGACGGCTTCGATCTCGCCTCGATGGATCCGCTCGGCGCCGATTTCGTGCATCACGTGGCCGAGGCCTTGAAGCTGGCGCTCGATGACCGCGACGCCTGGCTCAGCGACCCGGATTTCTTCGATGTGCCGCTCGCAGCACTGCTGTCCGACGGCTATCTGGCCCAGCGCCGCGCCGAGATCGGGGCCACCGCGATCCTCGAACATCGCCATGGCAGCCCGGGCGGCCGCAATGCGCGCATGCCGGAGCGGCCGGATCTCATGGCGATCCGCGACGCCAAGCTTTTCGGCCTGGCCGGCGAGCCGACCACGGCGCGCATGGGCGAGGTGGCGACCGCGCGCAATGGCGCCACCCGCGGCGACACCTGCCATGTCGATGTCATCGATCGCTGGGGCAATATGGTGGCGGCGACGCCGAGCGGCGGCTGGCTGCAAAGCTCGCCGGTGATCCCGGATCTCGGCGTCTGCCTCGGCACGCGCGGCCAGATGTTCTGGCTCGATCCCTCCGTACCGGCCTCGCTCGAGCCGGGCAAGCGCCCGCGCACGACGCTGACCCCCTCGATGGCGCTCCAGAATGGCGAGCCGCGGCTCGCCTTCGGCACGCCGGGCGGCGATCAGCAGGAGCAATGGTCGCTCATCATGTTCCTGCGCCACGTCCATCACGGCATGAATCTGCAGGAGACGATCGACGCGCCCTCCTTCCATACCGAGCATATGTGGAACTCCTTCTATCCGCGGAAGGACAAGCTCGGCGCGCTCATGCTGGAAAACCGCTTCCCGGCCGAGACCGTCTCCGAGCTCGAAAAGCGCGGGCACAAGGTCGAAATCGGCGATGCCTGGAGCGAAGGCAGGCTGTGCGCCTGCGGGCAGGAGATGGATGGCGACCGCCGGCTGCTGAAGGCGGGCGCCAATCCGCGGGGGATGCAGGGTTACGCGGTCGGGCGGTAATCCCGCTCGGCACGGCAATTACCGCGTTGGTTGGCCCGCCGGACTCCAGCCGAGCTGCTCGTACATCTCCAACAAGTTCCAGCTTTCCCATGTCTCGACCAGCTGGTCGTTCCTGACGCGCGCGATGACGGTGCCGCTGAACTCGACCGGTCGTCCCGTGGCCGGAATATCGAGCCCGTCGCCCGTGTGCGTGCCGCGAACCGTGAGGTGAGCGGCAACGAGATCGCCTTCGGAGACGGTGCGCTCCATCGTGAATGAAATGTCCGGGAAGGCCGAACGGAAGGCGGCATGGACCAGCTTGAACCGCTCGCGCCGAGGCTGGTCGGGACGGCCCGGGAGGCTGAGGCCATGGCCGACCCAGTCGGCGGCGGCGTATTTGTCGATCGCGGCCGGGTCGGCTTTGTTCCAAACTTCTTCAAACCAGATTTCGAAGAGCTCCGGGCCGGTGAATGGCATGATCCGTTCCTCGATGCTGTCGGGCTGAATGCCCAATTATCGCGCCGGTCGCCATTCCAGGCGAGGTTGTGGAATGGCTGCGGATAAAACTTTGAGGATGATAGCGAACCAGCTCAGGCCTTCGAAACTATGTGGAGTAGGTCGTGCAAGAGCACGGACGCCGGGCGAGGCGACGGCGCGCCGGAGTCTTTGCTCGAAGCTTATAATCCGGTCGATCCCGAGCTGATCCACGTCGTCTATCTGGACGGCTTGCACGGTTATACGGTCGGGCCTGCCCAATCGATTACGGCTTGGCCAAAACCTCAAGGACGATGCCGATCCCAACAAGCTTGGCACCTTCCTGAATCCGCCACTCACGGCCGGGATAGATTTGATCTTCGAGGCCGGGCCAGCCCCAAAATCGGATCGAAATCTCGATGCTTTCGCCGGGGCGCAATTCGGTACCGGTGGGCAGGTCAATAAAACCCATGGTCATGTTGAAGTCATTCGCCCCAAAAAAATTATGGTTCGGGCGATAGCTTCCTCGGATCGGCGCGGTACGGCCGCTCTCAGCGGTAGGCAAGAGCCGAATGTTGGCCCTAACCAGGACAGCATTGTCATTCATCGGTTTTGATATTCAGCGTCATTGTGCGGTCCGCTCCTGCCGCCGCCAAACCGACGGGCTCACCCCGAACACCTCGCGGAACCGGCCGTTGAAGGTCGAGAGGTCGCCGAAGCCCGCATCGAAGGCGATCGCGGAAACCGGCTCGGCCGTGCGCGCCAGCCGCAGCGCGGCGTGGCGCAGACGCACGCCGAGCAGGCATTGATAGGGCGTCAAGCCGACGCTCTGCCGGAACACACGCAGGAAATGGTATTTGCTCATGCGCGCGATGCCGGCGAGCGTGTCGAGATCGAGCGGGTCCGCGGCATTGAGCTCGATATGGCGCAGCGCATCGCCGATCCGCCGCTCGTCGCGGGCGGAAGGGGCGATGCCCGGTGCTTTGGCACCCATGAAGCTGCCGATGACGGCTTCCATCAGCCGGGCCGGGGTCTCGTCGAGCGCCAGGCGATCCGCGTCCGCCTGCACCTCGATCCGGGCGAGCAAGGGCAGCATCTGAGGCAGGGCCGGCAGCATGGCAGTGGGGAATCGGAACCGGCCCGATCCGGCGACGCGGGAAGCGACCTCGGCGAAATAATCGGGCTCGATATCGACCACGATGCAGCGATCGCCCGTGCTGTGATCATGCCCGCATTCGTAGCAGGCGCCGGTATTGCCGAGCAGGACGGCGCCCGGATGGAGGATCGCGCGACCGGTCTCGCCGCGATAATTGAAGGTGCCCTCGATCACGGCCGCGATCGAGATGCGGTCATGCTGCTCCTCGAACGGGCGGTCATGCGGACCGCGCGTGCAGCGATATTGCCGGATGCTCCAATCGGGGCGGTTCATGCTCGTGAAATTAGCAATCTTACCCAAGCGGCGATACCGCCCCGAGCGGCATGGTCGGGGCCCAACGATCTCATGGAGACCAAAATGCTCGATCATGTGTCCATCGGCGTGCGCGATCTCGCCAAGGCGAAGCTGTTCTATGATGCCGCCCTGCGCCCGCTGGGCTATCGCTGCTTGAGCCCGTCCGAAACGTCACTGGGCTACGGCCAGGAAAGTGCCCAATTCTGGGTCTATGCAGTGACAAGCCCCGTGCCGGCCGATGCCAATTCCGGGCTGCATTTCTGCTTCACCGCCCCCGACCGGCGGAGCGTCGATGCGTTCCATCGCTCAGCCACGGCGGAAGGCGGCAGCTGCAACGGCGAGCCGGGCCTCCGGGCCGATTACGGCGATAATTACTATGCCGCCTTCGTCAGCGATCCCGAAGGTTATCGGATCGAAGCCTATTGCAACAAGGCCGAGTGACATGGCGACGATCCGCAAGGAGATCACGACATCCGCATCGGCCGAGGCCGCCTGGGACGCGCTGCGCGACGTGGGCGCCCTCCACACTCGGCTGGTGCCGGGCTTCGTCATCGACACCACGCTCGAGCCGCCCGCCTATCCGGGCGGCCCGCCCGAGGCGCGCATGGTCACCTTCGGCAATGGCCGGGTCCTGCGCGAGGTGATCGTGTCGATCGACGAGGCGCGGCACCGCGTCGTCTGGACGATCGTCGGCACGGCGCTCACGCATCACAATGGGGTGGCGCAGGTGCTGACCGATGCGACGGGCGGGACCCGGGTCGTCTGGACGGCGGATGTGCTGCCGGATGCGGCGGCGCCGCAGATGGATGCCGGGATGGAGCAGGGGATGGCGGTGATGAAAGCAACGCTCGATCGGCTGGTGTCCTGATCCGGAAAGGCCCCATCGCCGCAGATTGTTGAAAACTTAGCCAAGCACGGCTTAGAAGGGTGCGTTTGGCGCTGGCGCGAAGGGCGGCGGCCGAGGGGAAAGCGGGTCGGCCTTGACGATCGGAAAAGTGTTGGTGACGGGCGGCGCCGGGTTCATCGGATCGGCCGTCATTCGGTATCTGCTACGCGAGACCGGCGTCGAAATCGTCAATCTCGACAAGCTGACCTATGCCGCCAATCTCGCCGCCCTCGACGGGGCTGACGGCAATCCGCGCTATCGGTTCGAGCAGGCCGACATCGCCGACGGTGCTGCCGTGCGGGCGATCCTGGCCAAGCACCGGCCGGATGCGATCATGCATCTCGCAGCGGAGACCCATGTCGACCGCTCGATCGACGGGCCGGCGGAGTTCATGCGCACCAATATCGTCGGCACCTACACGCTGCTTGAGGCGGCACTGGAATATTGGCGGTCCCTCGACCCCGAGGCGGCGCGGCAGTTCCGCTTCCATCACGTCTCGACCGACGAGGTGTTCGGCTCGCTTCCGGCCGCAGGCGGCGCCTTCACCGAGACGACGGCTTATCGTCCGAACTCGCCCTATTCGGCGTCCAAGGCGGCGTCGGACCACCTGGTCGGCGCCTGGGCGCACACTTACGGCCTGCCGGTCGTGCTGTCGAACTGCTCGAATAATTACGGGCCCTGGCAGTTTCCCGAGAAATTCATCCCGCTGATGGTCGTGAAAGCGGTGCGCGGCGAGGGCATGCCGGTCTATGGCACGGGCGAGAATGTGCGCGACTGGCTCGAGGTCGGCGATCATGCGCGCGCCCTCTGGCTGATCCTGACGCGCGGGCGCCTCGGCGAGAGCTACAATGTCGGCGGTGGTGCCGAGCGGAAGAATCTCGATGTCGTCGAGGCCATCTGCCGCATCATGGACGCGCTCAATCCAGCGCGCCGGCATCGCGATCTCATCCGGTTCGTGACCGACCGGCCGGGCCATGATCTGCGCTATGCGGTCGATTGCGCGAAGCTCACTTCGGAGCTCGGCTGGCGGCCGAGCGTCAGCTTCGAAGCCGGGCTCGAGGCGACCATCCGCTGGTATCTCGATCATCGCGACTGGTGGGAAGGCATCGGCCATTACCGCCAGACCCGGCTGGGAGTGGTGCCATGAAGGGCATCGTGCTCGCCGGCGGTTCCGGCACCCGGCTCTACCCGATCACGCGCGCCGTCTCGAAGCAGCTGCTGCCGGTCTATGACAAGCCGATGATCTTCTATCCGCTGTCGACGCTGATGCTGGCCGGCATCCGCGATATCCTGATCATCACGACACCGGACGACAGCCCGATCTTCCAGGCGCTGCTGGGCGACGGCAACCGCTGGGGCATCAATCTCTCCTATGCCGTGCAGCCGCGGCCCGAAGGGCTGGCGCAGGCCTTCATCATCGGCCGGGATTTCGTCGGCGATGATCGGGTGGCGCTGGTGCTGGGCGACAATCTTTTCCACGGCGAAGGGCTGGGCGCCACCCTCAGGAACGCGGCCAGTCGCGAAGCGGGCGCCACCGTCTTCGGCTATCAGGTGCGCGATCCCGAGCGCTATGGCGTGGTGCAATTCGACGAGGCGGGCAGGGCGCTCTCGATCGAGGAGAAGCCGGCGGCACCCCGCTCGAACTGGGCGGTCACCGGGCTCTATTTCTATGACAACCAGGTGCTCGACATCGCGGCGAAGGTGATGCCGAGCGCCCGGGGCGAGCTCGAGATCACCGATGTCAACAACGCCTATCTCGAGCTCGGCGAGCTTCATGTCGAACGGTTCGGCCGCGGCTTCGCCTGGCTCGATACCGGCACGCATGCGGCCTTGCTCGATGCGTCCAACTTCGTGCGCACGGTCGAGGAGCGGCAGGGGCTGAAGATCGCCTGTGTCGAGGAAGTTGCCTGGGTGATGGGCTATATCGACGATGCAGCACTGGCGACACTCGCCATCCCGCTCATCAAATCGGGCTATGGCGAATATTTGGTGCGTTGTCTCGAACGCGGTCGTTGATAAAGACGGCGGACGGCACACGCGAAGGTCATAAGCCGAAATCAGTTGTTACAGTTTGGTGCCTGACGCGTCGATGGCCTGAAACAGAGGTGCATTAGCGTGCCGCGCCGAGTATGACGGTGCCGTGCCGAACGGGACCGCGACCAAGCGCGCCGATGAAATCGGATGCGTGGGGTGAGGCGCCGGTCCCGGGGGATCGGCATGTCGGGTGAGAGTAGCGAGCATTATGGACGATCTCGAACCTAGGGTCAGGGCCCCCGAACGGCTGATCCGGCCCGCTGCGGCAGCGAAACCGCGGCGCGGCTCCTGGCTGCGCCGGCTGCTCGTGATCCTCTTGGTGATCGCAGCGATTGGCGCCGCGGTGTGGTACACCCGCCCGGCGACGCGTCCCGCGGGGCCGCGCGGCGGCCGCTTCGCCGCGAACGGACCACTGCCGGTCGCGGCATCCGTCGCGGCCAAGGGCGACATGCCGGTGCTGCTCAATCAGTTGGGCACCGTGACGCCGCTCGCGACGGTCACGGTCAAGACGCAGATTTCCGGCCTGCTGATGCAGGTGGCCTTCCAGGAAGGGCAGATGGTCAAGGCCGGCGATTTCCTGGCCCAGATCGATCCGCGCCCCTATCAGGCCGCCCTCGAGCAGGCCGAAGGCAATCTCGCCAAGGATCAGGCGACGCTGGCCAACGCCCATATCGACCTCGCCCGCTACAAGAGGCTGTTCACCCAGGATTCCGTGGCGGAGCAGACGCTCGCAACCCAGGCGGCCCTCGTCCAGCAGCTCGACGGCACGGTCAAGGCCGATCAGGGCCAGGTCGATCAGGCCAAGGTCAATCTGATCTATTGCCATATCACGGCACCGGTCACCGGCCGGGTCGGCTTGAGGCAGGTCGATCAGGGCAACTACGTGACGCCGGGCGACGCCAACGGCATCGTCGTCATCACCCAGCTGCAGCCGATCGACGTGCTGTTCACGCTGCCCGAGGATAATCTGCCGGACCTGATGAAGAAGGTGACGGCCGGGGCGTCGCTGCCGGTCGTGGCCTTCGATCGCAGCCAGACGCGCAAGCTGGCCACCGGCAATTTTGCCACCGTCGACAACCAGATCGACACCACGACCGGCACGGTCAAGATCAAGGCGCTGTTCCCGAACGAGGATCTGAGCCTGTTCCCGAACCAGTTCGTGAATGCGCAGCTGCAGCTCGACGTGCTGCATGACGCCGTGCTGATCCCGGTGGCCGCGATCCAGCGGGGTGCTCCCGGCACCTTCGTCTATGTCATCAAGAGCGACGATACGGTGGCGGTGCAGCCGGTCACGATCGGCCCCAACGACAGCAACAATGTGGCCATCCTCAAGGGGCTCGATCTCGGCACCAAGGTGGTGGTCGACGGTGCGGACAAGCTCAAGGACGGGGCGCAGGTGACGCTGCCGCAGGAAAAGGGCGCCGACGACCAGCAGCAACAGCAGCCACCCGAGCACCAGCGCCGCCACCGCAACGCCGCACCCGCCGAATGAGCTGCCGGCGCGCTGGCAAGCCGAGCGAAGATTGGGAACGAGCATGAATCCGTCCGAGCTGTTCGTCCTTCGGCCGGTCGCGACCTCGCTGCTGATGGTCGCCGTGATGGTCGTGGGCTTCGTGGCCTACGGCTTTCTGCCGCTGGCGGCCTTGCCGCAGGTCGATTACCCGACCATCCAGGTCCAGACCTTCTATCCGGGCGCCAGCCCCGATGTGATGACCTCGTCGGTGACGGCACCGCTCGAGGTTCAGTTCGGCCAGATGCCGAGCCTCAACCAGATGACCTCGGTCAGCTCGGGCGGTGCGTCGGTCATCACGCTGCAATTCAGCCTCAGCCTGCCGCTCGATGTCGCCGAGCAGGAGGTCCAGGCCGCGATCAATGCCGCCGGCAATCTGCTGCCGTCCGACCTGCCGGCGCCGCCGATCTATGCCAAGGTCAATCCGGCCGACGCACCCGTGCTGACCTTGGGCGTCACCTCCAAGACGCTGCCGCTGACCCAGCTCGAGGATCTGGCCGATACGCGCATCGCCGAGAAGATCTCGCAGCTTTCGGGCGTGGGTGTCGTCAATCTCTCGGGCGGCCATCGCCCGGCCGTGCGCGTGCGCGCCAATTTGAAGGCGCTCGCCGCCTACGGGCTCAATATCGACGATCTCCGGACCACGATCGCCAACGCCAATGTCAACACGCCCAAGGGCAATTTCGACGGGCCGGCGCGCGCCTACACGATCAATGCCAACGACCAGATCGGCAGTGCCGCCGATTACGGCAAGATCGTCGTCGCCTACAAGAACGGGGCGCCGGTTCGCCTCACCGATGTCGCCGACATCGTCGACGATGCCGAGAATGTCTTCCTCGGCGGCTGGTCCAATACGACGCCGGCGATCATCGTCAATGTCCAGCGTCAGCCCGGTGCCAATGTCATCGCCGTGGTCGACGGCATCAAGAAGCTGCTGCCGAGCCTGGAGGCAACCCTGCCGTCGGCGGTCGATGTCGAGGTGCTGACCGACCGGACCGTGACGATCCGCGCCTCGGTGCGCGATGTCGAGTTCGAGCTGACGCTCGCGGTCGTCCTCGTCGTCGCCGTCATGTTCCTGTTCCTGCGCAACATCCCGGCCACGATCATCCCCAGCCTGTCGGTACCGCTGTCGATCGTCGGCACGCTGGCGGCCATGTATGAGCTGGGCTTCAGCCTCAACAATCTGTCGCTCATGGCGCTCACGGTGGCGACCGGCTTCGTCGTCGATGATGCGATCGTCATGATCGAGAATATCGCGCGCTACATCGAGGCAGGCGAGCCGCCGCTGCAGGCGGCCCTCAAGGGCTCGCAGCAGATCGGCTTCACCATCATCTCGCTGACCGTGTCGCTGATCGCGGTGCTGATCCCGCTCCTGTTCATGGGCGATGTCGTGGGAAGGCTGTTCCACGAATTCGCGATCACGCTCGCCGTCACCATCGTCATCTCGGCCGTGGTGTCGCTGACGCTCGTGCCGATGCTGTGCGCCAAGCTCCTGCGCCATCAGCCGGAGCACGAGAAGAGTGCGGCCGCCCGGCGCGGCAATGCGTGGTTCCAGGCGATCATCGATTTCTACGGCCGCCGGCTCAACTGGGTGCTCGACCATCAATGGCTGACGCTGCTGGTGGCGCTGGCGACGCTGGGCGCCACGATCTTCCTTTATATTGTCATCCCCAAGGGGTTCTTCCCGGTCCAAGATACGGGCCTCATCCAGGGCATCACCCAGGGGGCCCAGTCGGTCTCCTATGCCGGCATGGCCGAGCGCCAGCAGAAGCTGGCAGCCCTCGTGCTCAAGGATCCCGATGTCGAGAGCGTGTCCTCCTATATCGGCATCGACGGTACCAACACGACGACCAATACCGGCCGCATGCTGATCAATCTGAAGCCGCTCGAGGACCGCGTGCACAGCGTCAGCGACGTGATCCGGCGCCTGACGCATGAGACCGCGAGCCTCGCCGACGTCTCGCTCTATATGCAGCCGGTGCAGGATCTCTCGATCGATGCGACCGTCAGCAAGGCGCAATATCAGTTCATCGTCGAGGATGCCGATCCGGACGAGCTCGGGCGGTGGGTCCCGAAGCTGATCGACAAGCTGACGGCCTTGCCGGCGCTCGAGGATGTCTCGAGCGACAGCCAGGTCAACGGCCTCGCCGCCTATATCACGATCGATCGCGACACGGCCGGCCGGTTCGGCATCACGCCGGCCACGGTCGACAATGCGCTCTATGACGCGTTCGGCCAGCGCATCGTCTCGACCGTCTTCACCCAGACGACGCAGAAGCGCGTCATCCTGCAGGCCGATCCGAGCCTGCAATCGACGCTGGATTCGCTCAACGCGATCTATCTGCCGTCCTCGGTCGCGGCCACGGGCCAGGTGCCGCTTTCGGCCATCGCCAAGGTGACCCAAACCAACGTGCCGCTGGCGATCAACCATCTGGGCCAGTTCCCGGCCACGACGATCTCCTTCAACCTGGCGGCCGGCCAGTCGCTCGGCGAAGCGGTCGAGACGATCACGCAAGCCGAGCATGAGATCGGCATGCCGGCCAGCGTCATCACCGTGTTCGAGGGCGCCACGCTGGCGTTCCAGGCCTCGCTCAGCAACGAGGTGTTCCTGCTGCTGGCCGCGATCGTGACGATGTATATCGTGCTGGGCGTGCTCTATGAGAGCTACATCCACCCGATCACGATCCTGTCGACCCTGCCGTCCGCCGGCATCGGGGCGCTGCTGGCGCTGATGATCGCGGGCAGCGATCTGGGCGTGATCGGCATCATCGGCATCATTCTCTTGATCGGCATCGTCAAGAAGAACGCAATCATGATGATCGATTTCGCCCTCGATGCCGAACGCAATCATGGGCTGGCGCCGCGCGACGCGATCTTCCAGGCCTGTCTGTTGCGCTTCCGGCCGATCCTGATGACGACCATGGCAGCATTGCTCGGCGCCTTGCCGCTGATGATCGGCTCGGGCGTGGGCTCGGAGCTCCGCCGCCCGCTCGGCGTCGCCATCGTCGGCGGCCTCATCGTCAGCCAGGTGCTGACACTCTTCACCACGCCGGTGATCTATCTCTATTTCGACCGCTTGGCGGCACGCTTCAGCCGGCACGGAACGAGCGGGCACGGGCAAGAGCAGCCGGCGGAATGAACCCGTCCGAGACTTTCATCCGGCGGCCGGTCGCCACCATGCTCTTGACGATCGCGATCGCGCTGGCCGGCGCCATCGCGTTCTTCAAGCTGCCGGTGTCGCCGCTGCCGCAGGTCGATTTCCCGACCATCTCGGTCCAGGCGACGTTGCCCGGCGCCAGCCCGGAGACGGTTGCCACCAGTGTGGCCACCCCGCTCGAGCGGCATCTGGGCGCCATCGCCGATGTCGACGAGATGACCTCGCAAAGCTCGGTCGGCTCTGTCCGCATCACCCTGCAATTCGCGCTCAACCGCAACATCGACGGGGCGGCACGCGATGTCGAGGCGGCGATCAACGCCGCCCGCGCCGATCTGCCGACCAGCCTCCGCAGCAATCCCACCTATCGCAAGGTCAATCCGGCCGACGCGCCGATCATGATCCTGGCTTTAACCTCGAAGACGCGCAGCCCGGGACAGCTCTATGATTCGGCCGCCTCGGTGTTGCAGCAGAAGCTGTCGCAGGTCGATGGCGTGGGCCAGGTCCAGGTCAGCGGCAGCTCGCTGCCGGCCGTGCGGGTCGAGCTCAATCCCAACGCGCTCTTCAAATACGGCATCGGGCTCGAGGATGTGCGGGCCGCACTCTCGGCCGCCAACGCCAACAGCCCGAAGGGCGTCATCGACGAGGGCGACCGGCACTTCCAGATCTATACCAACGACCAGGCGCGCGTCGCCGACCAGTATCGCGGGCTGGTCGTGGCCTACCGCAAGGGCTCGCCGGTCCGGATCACCGATGTCGGCGAGGTGACCGACGGGGTCGAGAATGTCCGCAATCTCGGCCTCTACAATGCCAAGCCCGCGGTCCTGCTGATCATCAGCCGGCAGCCCGGAGCCAACATCATCGATGTGTGCGACCGCATCCGCGCCATGATGCCGGAGCTGCAGGCCTCGATCCCGGCCGATATCGATCTCGCCGTCGCGAATGAGCGCACGGCCACGATCCGCGCCTCGCTGCAGGATACCGAGCGCACGCTCGTCATCGCGGTGGTGCTCGTCGTCCTCGTCGTATTCCTGTTCTTGCGGAACGGGCGCGCCACGCTGATCCCCAGCGTGGCCGTGCCGGTGTCGCTGATCGGCACCTTCGGCGCCATGTATCTCCTGGGCTACAGCCTCGACAATCTGTCGCTGATGGCGCTCACCATCGCGACCGGGTTCGTGGTCGACGATGCCATCGTCATGCTCGAGAACATCTCGCGCCATGTCGAGGAAGGTATGCCACGCTTCCAGGCGGCCCTCGTCGGTGCCCGCGAGGTCGGCTTCACCATCGTCTCGATGAGCCTCTCGCTCGTCGCCGTCTTCATCCCGATCCTGTTGATGGGCGGCCTCATCGGGCGGCTCTTCCGCGAGTTCGCGGTGACGCTTTCCGTCGCGATCCTGATCTCGATGGTGGTCTCGCTGACGACCACGCCGATGATGTGCGCCTTCCTGGTGCGGCCGCCCGAGCCCGAGAAGCAAGGCTGGTTCTTCCGCAAGGTCGAGGGGATCTTCGACCGGATGCTGAGCTTCTACGAGGTGACGCTCGCCTGGACGC
Source organism: uncultured Alphaproteobacteria bacterium (assembly GCA_963762435.1). Taxonomy (GTDB): domain Bacteria; phylum Pseudomonadota; class Alphaproteobacteria; order ATCC43930; family CGMCC-115725; genus JAXDMU01. The sequence goes on from CAVXLN010000006.1 coordinate 55,938, forward strand.
TCAGATGGTCGCTGCTGACCATGTTCGTGCTGTTCCTCACCATCTGCCTCAATGTCTATCTCTTCATCATCGTGCCGAAAGGCCTGTTCCCGCAGCAGGATACGGGCGCGCTCGTCGGCGGCATCCGGGCCGATCAGAGCATCTCGTTCCAGCTGATGAAGGACAAGGTGACGCGCTTCATCCAGATCGTCAGCGACGATCCGGCCGTGCAGACGGCGGTGGGCTTCACGGGCGGCGGCTCGACCAATGGCGGCTTCGTCTATGTCGCCTTGAAGCCGCTCGGGGAGCGCAAGCTGACGGCCGACCAGGTGAGTGCCCGGCTGCGGCCGAAGCTGGGCGACGTGCCGGGCGCGCAGCTCTTCCTGCAATCGGTCCAGGATATCCGGGCCGGCGGCCGGCAGAGCAACTCGCAATATCAGTTCACGCTGCAAAGCGACGATCTGGCCGAGCTCTATAATTGGGGGCCGAAGCTGACCGAGGCGCTGAAGAAGGTGCCGGAAATCACGGATGTCGATTCCGACCAGCAGCAGGGCGGGCTCGAGGTCGATCTCATCGTCGATCGCGACACGGCGAGCCGGCTCAATCTGACGCAATCGGGCATCGACAACACGCTCTACGACGCGTTCGGCCAGCGCCAAGTCTCGACCATCTACAATGCGCTCAACCAGTATCACGTCATCATGGAGGTGGCGCCGCAATATTGGCAGAGCCCGGAGACGCTGAAGCAGCTCTATGTCAGCACCTCGGGCGGCGCGGTGAACGGGACCGCGTCGAGCAATGCCGTGGTCGGCACGGTAGTGGCCGCGAGCAATGCCAGCGCCACGAGCCAAGCCAGCATCTCGACCGATGCCGCGCGCAATCAGGCGAGCAACAGCCTGGCCAATACCGGCCATGGCAGTGCTTCCACCGGGGCGGCGGTCAGCACGACCGGCGAGCAGATGGTCCCGCTCGCGGCATTCAGCCATTACGGGCCGGGCACCACGCCGATCCAGGTCAATCACCAAGGCCATTTCGTCGCCACGACGGTCTCGTTCAACCTGGCGCCGGGCGTGTCGCTGGGCGCGGCGACGGATGCGATCTACCGCACCATGAACGAGATCCATGTGCCGACTTCGGTGCAGGGCAGTTTCGCGGGCTCCGCCAAGCTGTTCCAGGATTCGCTCAACAACATGCTCATGCTGATCCTGGCGGCGCTGATCGCGGTTTATATCGTGCTGGGCGTGCTCTATGAGAGCTATATCCACCCGCTGACCATCCTCTCGACCTTGCCGTCGGCCGGCGTGGGCGCACTCCTGGCGCTGCTCGCCCGCAATACCGAGTTCACCATCATCGCGCTGATCGGCGTGCTGCTGCTGATCGGGATCGTCAAAAAGAACGCGATCATGATGATCGATTTCGCGCTCGATGCCGAACGCACGCTCGGGCTCGATTCGCGCGACGCGATCTTCCAGGCGGCGCTGAAGCGCTTCCGCCCGATCATGATGACGACGATGGCGGCCGCATTGGGCGCCTTGCCGCTCGCGATCGATAGCGGGGCAGGGGCCGAGTTCCGCCAGCCGCTCGGCATCTCGATCGTTGGCGGACTAATCGTCAGCCAGGCGTTGACGCTCTATACCACGCCGGTCGTTTACCTCTATCTCGACCGGTTCCGGCTCTGGGCGCTCCGGGGCTGGCGCCGGGCCTATCCTGCCACGCTCACGAGCCACGCCGCCGGCGAGTGACCGGCCGCGAGGGGACAGCACCGATATGATTTTCCGTTTTCGACCGCGTCCATCCGGCCTGCTGGCAGCGCTCCTCGGCCCGGTGCTCCTCTCGGGCTGCCTGGTCGGCCCGGATTACGATCGGCCGGACACGCCCACGCCCAAGAGCGACAGCTTCAAGGAAGCGCAGGATGGCTGGAAGGCCGCGACGCCGGAGGACGAGGCCGATCGCGGCAAATGGTGGTCGATCTACCAGGATCCGGTGCTCGACGGCTTGGAAAGCCAGATCGAGATCTCGAACCAAACTCTGAAGGCGGCCGAGGCGGCGTACAGCCAGGCGACTGCCATCGTCGCCGAGACGCAGGCCGGGCTGTTTCCGACGCTGTCCGTCAATGGCAGCGGTACAAGGACCGGCCGCGGCCCGGGATCGGGCAAGGGCGGCTCGGCCGTGGTGTCGGGCGGGCAGGTGATCGGCGGCGGCAGCGGTGGCGGCGGCTCGGCCTCGAACCAGCTCAACGCCAATGCCGAGGTCAGTTGGACGCTCGATCTCTGGGGCAAGATCCGCCGCGAGGTCGAGGGTGATGTCGCGACCGCCCAGGCGAGTGCCGCCGACATCGCCAATGCCAAGCTGTCGGCCCAGGCGACGCTGGCGAGCGACTATTTCCAGCTCCGGGTGCAGGACGATCTGAAGCGCCTGTTCGACGACACGGTCGACGCCTTCAACCGCTCGTACCAGATCACGCTGAACCAGTACAAGGCCGGCACGGCCGCCAAATCCGACGTGATCACGGCGCTCACCCAGCTGCAATCGGCCCAGTCGCAGCAGATCTCGGTCGGCGTGCAGCGCGCCCAGCTCGAGCATGCGATCGCCGTGCTGATCGGCAAGCCGCCGGCCGATTTCACGATCGAGCCGATCAAGTACGCGGAAGGTATCCCGGTCACACCGGCGGGCCTGCCCTCCACATTGCTCGAAAGGCGGCCCGACATCGCCGCTTCCGAGCGCACCATGGCGGCGGCCAATGCGCAGATCGGCGTCGCCGTTGCCGCGTATTATCCGGACATCTCGCTCTCGGGCTCCTACGGCTTCACCGCCTCCACCCTGCCGGCTTTGTTCCGGGCCTCCAGCGTCATCTGGTCCTTCGGCTCGACCGCGGCCGAGACGGTGTTCGATTGGGGCGCCCGCGACGCCGCGGTCCAGGCCGCGCGCGCCACTTACGAGCAGGATGTCGCGAATTACCGCCAGACCGTGCTGAGCGCCTTTCAGCAGGTCGAGGACGAGCTGGCCGCACTGCGCATTCTCAAGGAGCAGGCGGCGGTCGAGGATTCGACGGTCAGCTCGGCCAAGGAGGCGGTGAAGCTCACGCTCAACGAGTACAAGGCCGGCACGGTCGCCTATACGACGGTGGTGACGGCCCAGGCGACCGCGCTGAGCGAGGAGGAGAACGCCCTCAATATCCGCTCGAGCCGGCTCGTCGCCAGTGTCACGCTGATCGAGGCGCTGGGCGGCGGCTGGCGCGCGGACGATCTGCCGAAAGCGGCTGCGATCGAATAAGCGCTGGGGCAATATCCAGGTATGCCGATATTCATGCGCTCGATACTGGATTCTTGCCTTTTGTAAAAATATCTTACAAATAACTGACCTGTTCTACGGCAATAGACTGATTCGATTTTGCCAATACATCGACGAGCGCAATACAGTTCATTGTTTAAATCGTGCATGGTCCTTAAGGATACGACATTCGTTCATTTGGTTCGGTCAATTTTATCTAACATACTGATCGCATGAATAAAGTCGGGTCTGGCACCGGCATTGCTTAGGTGCGGGTGATCAACTGATCCCGGAGGCTCGGATGCGGGGACATTACAGTGTGGCGGCGCTTGCGCTGCTGCTCGGCACCTCGGTCACGCGCGCCTTCGCGGATCCGATCGGTGATTTCAATAATTCCGTGCTCGATGCCGACAACTCGCCCGGCACCAATGGCGGCACGGCCATCTCTCTCGGCACGGCGGGCGCCATCGAGCAGGTCGTGACCGCCAATGACGGCGGCGCGCTGGCGGGCATCGAGCTCTTCGGCGTCACGGCGCCGATCACGCTCGGCATCGTCATCGATCAGGGCCTGGCCTTCGCCGGCGACACGCCGCAATTCTTCACGCTCACGCCTTCGAGCGGTGTGGCGGTCGGGAATGGCGGCGAATTCTTCGATGCGAGCGCACTCGGCCTCGCCTCGATCTCGCCCGGCGCCGATTTCCTGCTGTTCGTCGATCTGCCCGGCAATGTCGAGCTTTTGGGCGGCAACCAGGCGAGCCAGAACAGTCCCGGCTTGGACGATCTCTTCCAATGCCAGGGCGGCACGGGCTTTTCCTGCATGGGCGGCAATATCGTCGATCTCACCAGCGGTCCCGATCTCGACAGCCTCGCCTTCGAGGCCTGCTTCGTCGCGACCGACCAGAACACCGACGATCCGCTATGCGGCACCGGCGGCGGACCGCCTCCGCCACCACCACCACCGCCGCCTCCACCGCCGCCGCCGCCCCCGCCACCACCACCGATGAACGTGCCGGAGCCGGGCACGCTGTTGCTGACCGGTGCTGGGCTCGCAGCGCTCGCGGGATTGGCGCGGCGGCGGGTGCGGCGCGGCTGAAGCACGCAATCTGGCGGCGGCGCTTTGCTACGATTGAAACCATCGCGATAGGATCCGGAACAAGTCCGTAACCGGGCGTGCTCATAGATGTGCGCTCGGATGGCGGAAAGGTTCATAGCGATGGAAGAGTTCACGTTCTCGGTGTTGCAGGCCGGCTTCATGGGCGGCTGGCTCAAGATCTTTTTGATGGGATTCGTGCTGACGGCCCTGGCGCCGGCGCCAGGGCTGGCCGCCCAGCTGCTGCGTCATACGCTCACGGCCGAGCGGCAGGCGCTCGATCAGCCCAAACCGGTCTCGGGCTTGGATGTTGTGGTCGGGAGTGATCGGGTCGAAGCGGCTGGTGCGCCTCGATGACGGCATCGAGGCTGCGGCCATCGGGCTCTAGGCCTGTTATACCAACCGCCCCAGACGCTGACCGTTAGCTATTCCTAAGTGGGGCAGGCGTCCCGCCCGCCGGCGGGCAGGATGCCCGCCCCACCAGCTAGTCCGAGCCGCCGCCCGTCGCCTGGCGCCATCTCTCCTGATTCTGGCGCTGGGCGTCCGTCAACTGGCCGTCCTTGGCTTGCTCGGCGATCTGGCGATTGAGGGCGAGGAAGGTCGGCACGTCTTCTTCCTTGAGCGCCTGCATCTTCTGCTTGCGCGCCATCGCCTGCTCGATGAAGGGAGCGAGTTCGTCGAGCCGGGCCTGGCGGCGGGCCGCCGCGCGCTCCTTGAACTCGGGCATCACCTCGCGGGCGAAGAGCTCGAGCGATTGGCAGATATGCTCGTGGCTGTTCCGGCCGCCCTGCTGGATGAAGGCGACCTGGTCGACGCCGGCATCCTCGAAGCCCTTCAGATGCTCGCGCAGCTGCGCCGGCGTGCCGATACCGCGGGTCGGGCCCGCTTCCGGCATGGTCGGCCGCGCCTTCTCGAATTGGGCCCAGATGTCGGTATAGCCGGGCTTGTGGGCGCCGAAGACGTAGTGATGCGCCAGCGCATAGCCGAAGAAGCGGAAGCCGTCCTGGCCGCGGCGCTTCGCCTCTTCCTCGTCCGGATGCACGGAAAAGCCCGTGACCATCGCGATGTTCGGGTTCACGGCATGGCCGATCGGCACGCATTCTTCCTTGAAGATGCGATAGTAATCATCGACCCATTGCTTGGCCTCGGCCGGATCGACGAAGGCGAAGGTCAAGGCGCCCATACCGTTGCGCGCGGCCAGCTTGATCGTCTCGCGGTTGGAGCAGGCGACCCAGAGCGGGGGATGCGGCTTCTGCATCGGCTTCGGCACGACGTTCCGGCACGGCATCGAGAAATATTTCCCCTCGAATCCCGGATAGGGGTTCATCGCCATCATGTTGCAGCATTGCTCGACGCCCTCGGCCCAGGCGGCGCGCTTCTCGGCGACCGTGATGTTGAAGCCGCCCAGCTCCATGATCGAGGAGGATTCGCCGGTGCCGAACTCGACGCGGCCGCCCGAAACGAGATCGAGTGTCGCGATCCGCTCGGCGACGCGGGCCGGGTGATTGTAGCCCGGCGCCATCAGCACGATGCCGTGGCCCAGCCGGATGTTCTTGGTCCGCTGCGAGCAGGCGGCGAGGAACACTTCGGGGGCCGAGGAATGCGAATATTCCTCGAGGAAATGATGCTCGACCTCCCAGGCATGATCGATGCCCAGGCGATCGGCCAGTTCGACCTGGTCGAGCGCGTCCTGAATCAGGCGATGCTCGTCGCCCTCGTTCCAAGGCCGCGGCAGCTGATGCTCGTAGAAAATACCGAATTTCATCTCTGCCGGTTCCTCCCGCCCGGATAGTTGCTGTTGCTACTATCTTGCCGAAGGACGTGATCGAACGCCAGTGATCAAATTGGAGAGGCAGAGGAAAGAGGCCCGATCTCAGGACCGGGCCTCGCCCAAACATCTAGAGACCGATTCAGCGACCAGATCGTTCGACCTGATCGCATCGGGCTCTATGGATGGTGATGGTGATGGTGGCGATGATGATGGTGGCGATGATGGACGGCCGCCTGAGCGTCGGCGACGGAGACGAGTGCTACCAGGCTGGCAAAGGCGACGAGAATAAGTTTGCGCATGATTTTCCTTATGGCGCCGGTGTGAAAAGTGACGGCTAACGAACTTACCGCTTGGTCTTTTAAAATATCCGACAATCTCGTCAAGGACCAGCGAACGCATAGCGCCCGACGGGTTGAAAGAGCGTGGGATCCGGGCAACCCGATGAGCGACTCTAGCCTTGCAGCTGAATTCGCGCCAAGCTGCCGCGCCACTGCAACCTAACGGGATATTCCATGGCCGCCTTGATCGAGCCGCTCTTCCGGCCCTTCGTCAGCAAGAACCTCTCGCTCGCCAACCGCATCGTCATGGCGCCGATGACGCGCAGCCATTCGCCGGGGGGCGTGCCGGGCCCCGATGTCGCCGCCTATTACCGCCGCCGGGCCGAGAATGGCGTGGGATTGATCCTGACCGAAGGCACGCTGATCGATCATCCGGCCGCCGGCAACGATCCGAAGGTGCCGCGTTTCCACGGCGAGGATGCGCTCGCCGGCTGGGCTGCGGTGGTGAAAGAAGTCCATGCGGCCGGCGGGCGGATCATGCCGCAGCTTTGGCATGTCGGCACGATGCGCCGGATGGGCCAGTCGCCCAATCCCGAGCAGCCACCGGTCGGCCCGTCGGGCATCGCCAAGCCTGGCGTCACCGTGACCGAGCCGTTGAACGAATTTGAGATCGATGGTCTCATCGCGGCCTATGCCCAGGGTGCCAAGGACGCGCAGCGCCTGGGCTTCGACGGCATCGAGCTCCATGGCGCCCACGGCTATCTCATCGACCAGTTCTTCTGGGACGGCACCAATCAGCGCACTGACCGATTCGGCGGCGACATGGTCGCCCGCACCCGATTCGCGGCCGAGATCACGCGGGCTTGCAGAATCGCCGTCGGGCCGGACTTCCCGATCGTGCTGCGCTTCTCGCAATGGAAGCAGCAGGATTACACGGCCAGGCTGGCACCGACGCCGGAGGCACTCGCCCAGTTCCTGGCGCCGCTCGCCGATGCCGGTGTCGATATCTTCCATTGCTCGACAAGGCGCTTCTGGGAGCCGGAATTCGAAGGCTCGACGCTCAACCTCGCCGGCTGGACCAAGCGGCTCATCGGCAAGCCGGTCATGACCGTGGGCTCGATCGGCCTCGACAACGATATGTTCTCGACGTTCGGCGGGCAGGGTGCGGGCATCGCCAGCATCGATCGGCTGATCGAGATGGTCGAGCATGACGAGGTCGATCTCGTCGCCGTCGGCCGCGCGCTGCTGGCCGACCCGGCCTGGGCGGCCAAGATCCGCGACGGACGGCTCGAGGAACTCGAGCCGTTCGCGGTCGAGACGCTGAAAGTGTTGACCTAAATTTTCGCGATCGGGGCGAACTTATCCACAGGATTCCGCCAGGCCTTGACGGAGTAGAGGTCGTCATGTTCTTTATTTGTTCGTCATAACGGATAAGGAGGACACGGGAGATGGAGGCCACGGATCGGGATCGCGAGATTCTTGAGGCGCTGGCCGAGCTGGGTCTCGAGGTCGCTTCTGCCCTCAAGCAGCGGATCATCGCTGCCGAGGAGGCCGAAAGTGCTGATCGCCTGAGCCTCGCCTTCACCCGCGTCAGCCGCTCGATCCGCCAGACCCTGGCCTTCAGGGCGAAGCTTGCCGAGATGAAGGCGAAGAGTGCCGAGAAGCGTCAGGCGAAGGAACGCGATCAGGCGATCGAGACGTCACGACTCCGCGTCAAGAAGCACCAGGTCGCCCGTGATGTCGCCCTGATGGTCGAGGCCACATCGGAACCCGAGAGCCTGCTGACCGATCTGCACGAGCGTCTCATGGACCCGGATATCGAGGATGAGCTCCTCACCATCCGGGTCGGCGACGTGATCATCGGCCTGTGCGACGAGCTCGGCATCCCGGTCGAACTCTCGGTCTGGCAGGACAAGGGCTGGTTCATCAACGAGGATCGGCCGCGGCCGGAGCCGGTCTACCCTCACCCCAACCCTCTCCCGCATCACGGGAGAGGGAGAAAACCCCTCTACCGCTTGCGGGAGAGGGAGGGGCCCGCGTCAGCGGGAGGGTGAGGGTGTGGCCATCACCTCGCGCAGACCCTCACCCGGCTCGTTCCACTCGCCACCCTCTTCCGTGCGCTTAGCGCACGGCTCGCCTCGCGAACGGAGCGCCGCGCTTTGGCGCGCGCTCCCGCCAGGCGGGAGAGGGTTGATTCCGCTCACCCGGACGAGAGGGAATGCCGATTCAATCCATCAGCTTGCGGCTGAAATAGGTGATCTCCATCGCCGTCGTCCGCGCCTTTTCCTTGAGATTGGCGCCCGCACCGTGGCCGCCTTCGGTGACCTCGTAGAAGAGGTAGGGATGCTTCTGCTCGGCGAGGCGTGCCGCGAATTTGCGCGCATGTTGCGGGCCCACGCGGTCGTCCTTGGTCGTGGTCCAGACGAAGGGCTCGGGATATTTGGCATCAGGCTTGAGGTTGTTGTAGGGCGAGATCGAGGCGAGGAAGGCGCGCTCCGTCGGGATTCTCGACCGTGCCATACTCGCCGACCCAGGACGGGCCGGCCGCGATCTTCTCGAAGCGCAGCATGTCCAAGAGCGGCACCTGGATGTCGACCGCGTTCCAGAGATCCGGCCGCTGGGTCATCTCGACGCCCATCAGGAGGCCGCCATTGGAGCCGCCCTCGATGCCGAGCCGGCGCGGGCTGGTGATCTTGCGATTGATCAGATCCTCGGCCACGGAAGCGAAATCATCATAGATCACCTGGCGCTTGGTCTTCAGCCCGGCCTCGTGCCAGGCCGGCCCGAACTCGCCGCCGCCGCGGATATTGGCCAGCACATAGACGCCGCCATTCTCCAGCCACAGCTTGCCGATATTGGCCGAATAGACCGGCGTCAGCGAGGCCTGGAAGCCGCCATAGGCATAGAGGATCGTCGGATTGTTGCCGTCCAGCTGCATGCCGGCCGGATGGACGATGAAATAGGGGATCTTGGTGCCGTCCTTCGAGGTCGCCTCATGCTGCTCGACGACGAGCTTCGAGGCATCGAACTTGGCCGGCAGCGATTTTTCGGGCGTGATGGCGCCGGTCGGGGCATCGGCCAGCACGACGCTCGACGGCGTCAGGAAGCCCTGGATGCTGAGGAACGCGTCCTCGCCCCGGCTGTCGGCATCGACGATACCGATCGAGCTCGAATCCGGCAGATCCAGGCTGCGCTTCGTCCAGCCGCCATCGGCCGTCGGCGAGTAGATCGCGGCCCGGCCCTTCACATTCTCGAAGCTGGTGACGATGAGATGCGATTTGGTGGACGCCACATGGTCGAGCGATTCGCGCGGGCCCGGCGCGTAAACGAGGGTGGGCTTCAGCGCCTGGGGTGCGGCCAGCGTGGCCGCGAGATCGAGCGAGACGAGCGAGCCTTGCGGGAAGCTCTTGCCGTCCACACTCCAATCCTGCCTGAGCTCGACCAGCAACCGGCCGGCGACGAGATCTTGGATGCCGGATTTGAGCGGCAGCGCCAGCTTCTCGGGCTTGCCGTTCTTCACGAGATAGGTCTCGCTCTCGAAGAAGCTGACGGAGCGGTCGATGATGCTGACCTGATGACCCTCGCCGTCACGCAGCGTCGACGGGTTGACGCCGGTGTCCTTGGGCGTGCCGCGGAAGATCTCGTGCGCCGCCTCGAGCTTCTGGCCGCGCTTCAGGCTCTTGACGATATAGGGATATCCCGATTCAGTCAGCGAGCCCTTGCCCCAGTCGCGCGCGACCAGCAGCTCGTCATGGCTGACCCAGGCGACGGTCTGCTTGCTCTTGGGCAGGTTGAAGCCGCCCTTGACGAACTTGCCCGTTTCGAGATCGAACTCGCGGACGGTGTCGGCATCCTCGCCGCCATCGGACAGGCCGATGAGACACAGACGCTGATCGGGCTCGAGGCAATTGGCGCCATGCCAGACCCAGTTGGCCTTCTCGTCCTTGGACAGCGCATCGAGATCGAGCACGGTCGACCAGGCGGGCTCCGGTGTCCGATAGCTGTCGAGTGTCACCTTGCGCCAGATGCCGCGGACATGGTCGGCATCCTGCCAGAAATTATAGATCGAGCCGGCGAGGAAGCGCGGGGCCGGAATGCGGTCCTTGGCCTCGGCGATGGCGAGCGCCTCGTCATAGAGCTTCTGGAAGCGCGGATCCTTCTCCAGCACGTCGGTGGTCTTGGCGTTCTCGTCCTTGACCCATTGATCGACGCGCGGGCTGTGCAGCTCCTCGAGCCAGACATAGGGGTCATTGGGGTCCGCCGACGGCGGATCGGCTGCTTCTGCGGTCATGGTGAAAGCCAGGAAAGGGAGGGCGAAGAGGATCGTCGAACGGCGCAAGGTGGTAATCCCTTGATCAGATATCCCGCGCGACGCTAGCCACAAAGCGGGCCCCGGGCAAGGCCGCGGCGACGGTGGGCCGAAGACAAAAAAGAGGGCCGGATTGCTCCGGCCCTTGTCGCCGCCCCGAACCGGGGGGATGCGTCAGCGGCGACGAAAACGACGCGTGAGGCCGAGGCCGAGAAATCCGGCACCGAAGAGCGCTATGGATGCCGGCTCGGGCACCTTCGAGGCCTGGGCGAAGACCAGCTGCTGATCGCCCTGGCCCGCAACATTGTCAAGCTGATAGACCGTCTCGCCGTTGGTGGTCCAGCTGCCATTCGTCACATCTGTGAGGAACGTGTCGGCCAACGCGATGTCGCCCGATGTCGCATTCGACAGATAGAAATCGGCGGCCGTGCTGCCGGCATCGTAGCCGGTGTCGTTCTTGGCCGACTGATAAGCCACGGTCCAGATGGCGAGCTGGATGGCGGCGGAGAATTGCTGCTTGGAGGCGCCGCCGGTGATGCCCGCCGCCAGATCGTTGGTGCCGTTGACGACGAGGGCCGCGATCTCATTCGTGCGGGCGGCGTCGAGCGTCACACCGTCGCTCAGATGGCTGACATCGCCGATCGTGAAGCTGCCGCTGCCGGTGTAGTGCAGGATGTCGACGCACCAGGCGACCAGGCTGGCGCTCGAGCCGTTCGTCGTGTCCGTCGCCTGCAGCAGATCGGCGCCATCGAGGACATCGAAGCTGGTCCGGCCGCTCTGCGACACCTGGGCGCCGTTGGCCAGCGTCGCGCCGGTCAGGGACGGGTTGCCGCCCATGATGTTGATGGTCGACGAATCATAGCCGTAGGCAGCACCCTCATAGGTATAGGTGACGCTGTCGCCCATCACGAAATCGGCGCGCGCCTCGGTCGAGGCGGCTCCGAACAGGGCGACGCAGGAGGCAGTGAAGAGGGCGGACCTGAGAACAGACATTTTGCATCCGGCAAACGGGGTGAACCATACAGGGATAGCTTCGCAAGCCCCGGGCCAACGATGACACTCTTGCTTTATCAAGAACTTAATGGGCGGCATTGGCGCCGCGAAGTGCCGAGTCCCGCAACTTGACTTGCAAAGCGGAATGAGCGCTCAGGCGGAATGCGTCAGATCGTCGAAGGGCCTCGGCATCGAGCCGGACTTCGTCTAGGTTGACGTTGTCGACTTTCCTCGGAAAGGACGCGCCATGTCCGTTAACGCCACTGCGGCCGACCCGCTCCTCGACATGCCGCATCCAGTGGTCGCCCCGATGCACGAGCTGGTGGCGCGGGTCGAGGAGATCGTCATCGACCGGCCGCTCGACATCGTCATCGCGTCGGCGGCCCGGACCAAGCTCGAAGACGCGGTGGCGAACACCTCGTCGCTGCCGTCGGTCGCCGGTACGCGCGTGCTGACCGCGGGCGAGTTCGGTGCCGAAGGCTCGCGCCGGCAGGTTCGCTGACGGATGGCTCGACGCTGCTGGAGGAGGTGCTCGAACAGAGCGACCCGCGGTTCCGCTATGTCGTCTGGAACTACAGCTCGCCGGTGGCGCGCCCGATCGAGTATGGCGTCGGCCTGTTCGAGCGGACGTCATTGCCGGGCAATCGCACCAAGGTGCGCTGGACCTATGCCTTCAAGCTCAAGCGCAACCGGTTTCCGGGCTATCTCGGCGGGTTGGGCAACTTCCTGTTCCGGGTCACGTTTCTCGATCGGCAATATGCCGCGATGATGCGCGCGACACTCCAAGGGCAGAAGGCGGCGGCCGAGAGCTTCGCCGGAAACTGACTCCGCCATTGACCGCGGCCGGCCAAGCCATAAGCTTGGCCTTTCGAGGTCCATGGAGGCGGTCATGGGTCGGCTCGGGCATTGCGTTCGGATCCTTCTTGTTGCTGTAGCCCTGTCGCTTGCCGGCAGTGCTGAGGCGCAGGATGTCTTCGCCTCCAGTGGCGGTGATGATTACGGCGATGTCTTCGCGTCCAACGGCGATGACGGCGACGACAGCGGTCCAGGTCCGGACATCTTCAGCTCGAACGGTACGCCGGACGGCAATCCGAGCAGCGGCGGGAACTATCCGCTGCCGCCGTTGCCTTGCGGCATGAACGCGCTCGAAGGTCAGGCCTGGGCGGGACCCGGCAGCAGCGCCTTCCTGGGCATGCTGTCGGATCTCACGCGCCCGGCCTGCCAACAGGCCTTCCGCATGCCGAGCGGCACCGTCTGCCATCGCCCGCAAAGCTACAATGACGAAGGGGGATGCGGCCTTCCACTATGCCGCTTACCGGCCCGGCCGCGACGGCGGCGAGGGACGCGATCTGCTGATCCCGGTCCAGGCCGGCGGTATGTCGGGACCGCAGGGACTCTGGGTCGGCGGCGCCCAGATCTCGAGTCCGAAGCAGCTGCGCGGCATGATGCTGTTCCTGGGCGGGGCCAATACGACTGGTAGCTACCAGCCCTCGCATCTCTGGCTGCGCGAGCAGATCTTCATCGCCATGTCGTGCCATCCGCATCGCCGGTTCGAGTTCCGCACGACGAAGGATCTCGAGATCAATATCCTGATTCGCGCCAATGCCGTGGTGGCGCTCGGCACGACCGCGACGACTTGCGGCTTCCCGGCATACAACCAAGCCCCGAACCTGGCCGGCGGCGATTGGGAATCCTATAGCGATCCGCGCGCCAGCCTGCTGGAGCGCGTGCCGCCCGGGCAGCTCAAAAACTCCAACCCCTTCGGCAATCTGCTCAGCGGCGGCGTCGAGCATGTCGCGTTCCGCTCGATCGATGGCGTCCAGGCGACCCAGGCGATCGACGCGGTCATCACCAGGAATTCGGTGCTGGATTGTCAGCTCGGTGTCGAGGCCTCGATGCTGGCCGCGATCCGCCGGGCGCTCGACGCGCAGTTCGACCAGCTGCATCCGCAGAGCGCATCGCATCCCAATGCGCTGACCGGTCTCGGCATTCCGCTCACCGCCGTGAGCGTCACGGTCACGTCGGGCAACAGCATCACGGCGCGCGCGAACGCCAATCGCGACACCGCCTTCGGGTTCCACATGGTGCCGGTGATGTTCCTGCCGCTCAACCCGTGCAATCCGCATGGCCCGCCGATCCGCCAGGTCACCGGCAATCTCGCCTTCAATCAGCGGCCGATCGTGGCCGAGGACATGGTGCCGGGCGATTATGCTTATCTCAGCAATCCGCCCGATTACGAGACCTGGCATCCGGGCGGGGATTCGAACGGCGAGAACGCCCTTTTCGCCGGCCGCAAGAAGGGCAAGCCGTTGTTCGAGGTCCATGGCATCACCGGACCGATCCTCGAGGAGGACCTCAAAGTGGCGGCGCGCAACGCCTACAATCTGACGCCGGCCGTGACGCAAGCGCAGCCGGTTTGCGATGGCGCGCCCGCACCGACCTTTCAGAAGATCGAGACGGGCGGCGTGACCTGGACGCTGCTCGCCGGGCCGACCCGCGCCGGTGATCCCAAGGAGGCCGGCCCCTACGTGCGGTGAAGGAGACGCGAGATGGCCTGGACCGACGTGGCATCGCTGGAGGCACTGGACGCCAAGCGCAAGCTGGTCGTACGGCATGACGGCCGGCAGATCCTGCTGTTGGCGACCCAAGACGGCATCGTCGCCTGCGCCAATCGCTGTCCGCATGAAGGCTATCCCTTGAGTGAAGGCACGCTCGCGGGCTGCGTGCTGACCTGCAACTGGCACAATTGGCAATTCGACCTCGCCTCGGGCGAGACGCTGGTCGGCGGCGACCTGCTGCCGCGCTATCCGGTCGAGGTGATGGATGGGCGCATCCGGCTCGATCTGACGCCGCCGGATCCGGCCGAGCGGCACCGGGCGATCCTCCAATCCGTGCGGGCAGCACTCGACGACCAGGATGAGCAGCGGCTGGTGCGCGAGACGGCGCGGTTGATGCGGCTGGGTTTCGATCCGCTCGACGCGGTGCGCACGGCCATCGATTGGGCGGCCGAGCGGCTTGAGTTCGGCACCACTCATGCCGTGGCGGCCGCCTCCGGCTGGCTCATGCTCTGGCGCCAGAATCCAGCTACGGCCGAAGGGCTGGCCGCGCTGGGCGAGATCCTCGGCCATCTCGCCGACGATGCGCGGAGCGGCCGGCATTTTCCGTTTCCGGGGGAGACGAGCCGTTGGGACGAGGCCGCGTTCCTGGCCGCGTTCGAGCGTCAGGACGAGGCGGCGGCGCTCGGCCTGCTGCGCGGCGCGCTCGAGGCCGGGCTGGCACCCGCCGCACTCGAGCCCACGCTCATCGCGGCCGCGCTTGCGCACTACGCCGATTTCGGCCATTCGCTGATCTATGCCGTGAAGAGCTTCGAGCTCATCGAGGCGCTTGGGCCGGGTTCCGCCTTGCCGCTGCTGCTCCTGCTCGGCCGCAGCCTGATCTATGCGACGCGCGAGGATCTCATCCCGGAGTTCCGCGACTATGCCGCGGAGCGCCACGCATGGGGGCGGGGTACCGGATCGGCCGAACCGCTCGATCCAGCTGTGCTCGACCGGGTGACCGCGAGCCAGGCGATGCGCATCGTGGCCGGCTGGGGTGCGGACCATCCGCCCGAAGCGATCTTTTTAGTGCTGGTTGCCGCGGCGGCGGCGTCGCTGCTGCGGGCCGATGAGCGGTTTTTCACCCGCACCGACGGCAAGCTCGCCGAGAATGTCGGCTGGCTCGATTTCACGCATGCGCTGACCTTCGCCGAGGCCGGGCTCATCTCGGCTCGCAGCTCAGCGGCACTCTGGCCGGCCGTGCTGCTGCAGCTCGCCTGCTTCATCGGCCGCAATTCGGGATATCTCGACCGGGATCTGGATGTGGGACGCTGGGCGGTCGCGGATGTCGAGCGCTTCCTGGCGACCGAGACCGCAGCACTCCTCGATCACGGGCGCGACCGCTTCATCATCTCGGCCCATCTGCAAAAGACGCTGCTGGCCGGGACGGCGCTCATGCGTGCCTGCCCCGAGCATGCGGCCTTGCTGGCGGGGGCGTTAAGCCGGTTCCTCGACGCACCGATCAAGGGCCGCCACATCCTGCGCACGGCGCGGCAGATGGCGGCGCTGGTCAAGGCCGAATAGCGGCATCTGCGCGGTCGGATCCGGCCGCGGCCGGTTCGCCTTCTGCACGCATTGATCCTGCTGAGCGCAGCATTGTGCGCCCGGGCAGTTCATCGGCCGGCCGATCTCGAGCGCATAGGTGCAGGCGAACTCCACTGCCGCGACCAGCGCTATGATTTCGGTCCCATCCTCGTTCGAGAGCGGCATGATCAGCCGGTCGTAATCGAGATAGCGATCACCCAGGACCAGCTGGTTCTGCGACCGGATCGGGCGCTGCCGATCGATCACGGCCTGGTATTGCGCGCGCACTGCGCCGGCGACGTTGCTCCCGAGCGCCGGCTCGGTCGAGCGACCGGTGAATCTCTGTCCCAGATGGCTGTCGATCCGGGTGCCGATCAGACGCGCCGTGAAGTCTTTGCCGAACTGCTCGTCATCCGCGACATCGATCAGCATGAGGTCGGGCAGGATGTGCCGCAATGCTCCCGGATCGAGCTCGCTTCGACGTGGCATCGGCCGCGCACCGCGCTGCTCCTCCCACCATGCCTCCAACGTCGCGATCGGGTCCTGGCGGCAGCTAAGCAGCATCAAATCGTCCCTTCGATCGCGTTGGTAGCGGCGGCGGCTTCGTGATGACCTAAAGGCTGCTCTACCGCTGCATGGAAGCATCATTTCGCATACGGTGGCATTGATCTGGATCAATCGGACCTGGCCGCCGAAGCATGGCTGCGTTGCGCCGTGCGATCACTGGCGGCCTTCCGCCGGACTGATGGTCAGCGGAAAATCGCGGGGGCGGAAGCGACCGTCGTCGAGTGCCAGCTCATGGACGCGCAGCCGTTCGGCTTGTTCCGTCCTGCGACGGGCAATGAAATAAAGCTCGGTCCGAAGCGGATTGCCCCCGGTAACGCACCAGGAGCGACCGCCGACCTTGCGGCCGGTCTTGCGAGTGCTGCTCATGATCGTCGTTTAGCGCGGGTCGGGGCAAACGGATAAAACGCTGGCTGGGGGACGAGGACTCGAACCTCGATTGACGGAGTCAGAATCCGCTGTCCTACCATTAGACGATCCCCCAACGCTTCGCTCGCGCGGCGCCGGTACGCTGACAGGGCGGGGGTCTAGCACGATGAAATTAGCGAGGGAAGAGGCTTCGATACGAGGCTTGCCTGCATTCGGGCCGATCCGCCGCAGGCGGGGCTGGGCGGCACTCCATTGCGCTTCGGCGAATCCGCAGGCATGCTGATGATTCAAAGGGGCGGTGGAGGCGCCATTCGGCGCGCTGTTCCGGCGATTGGCGCCACAGCGAAGGTCAGGGATGCGTGGCTCCGTTTTCGGTGCGTCGGGCGCCGGATCGGGAGGAGCGGGATGAGCTTTTTCGAACGAGGCGGGGTGTTTGCCGCCCTCGACCTCGGGACAACGAATTGCCGCCTGCTGGTGGCTCGCCCGGCCGGGGACGGCATGCGGGTCATCGATTCCTTTTCGCGCATCGTCCGGCTGGGCGAAGGGCTCGAAGCCTCGGGCCTGCTGTCCGAAGCGGCCATGGAGCGCGCGATCGAGGCGCTCGGCATCTGCTCCGCCAAGCTTGCTCACCGCCGCGTCACCCATGCCAGGCTGGTTGCGACCGAAGCCTGCCGGCGCGCCACGAATGGCGCGGATTTCCTGGGCCGCGTGCGCGGCGCCACCGGCCTCGAGCTCGAGGTGATCGAGACCGGAGAGGAGGCGCGGCTGGCGCTGGCCGGCTGCGCGCCGCTGCTCGATCCGCGCCGGCCGCATGCCGTCGTCTTCGATATCGGTGGCGGCTCGACCGAGATCCTGTGGGTGCGTGTCCGGCCCGGCCGCCATGGCCGGCCGCGGACCGAGGTGCGCGGCGTCATCTCGGTGCCGTTCGGCGTGGTGGCGTTGACCGAGCGGTTTCAGTGCGGCGGCCCGGCGCCCGAGATCTTCACGCAGATGGTCGAGGAGATGCGGCGGCATTTTCTCGAATTCGATGCGGCTTGGGGCATCCGCGAGCAGATTGCGCGCGGCGGCGTCCAGATGCTGGGCAGCTCCGGCACGGTGACGACGCTCGCCGGCATCAAGCTCGGCCTGCCGCGCTACGATCGTTCGCAGGTCGATGGCGGCATGCTCGATTTCCGCGACATCGCCGGCGTCACGGCCGATCTCGTCGCGATGGATGGCGTGGCGCGTGCGGCGCAGCCCTGCGTCGGTGTCGGGCGGGCCGATCTGATGCTGGCCGGCTGCGCCATCTTGAAGGCGATCTGCACGCTCTGGCCGGTCGGTCGGCTGCGCGTCGCCGACCGCGGCGTGCGCGAGGGCATCCTGGCGGGGCTGATGACGGAAGCGCGGCGGGCCGAGGCGCGGCGCCGGGCAGCGGCGCCCGATGAATCCTTCGATCCCGACAATTCCTATGGCAAAGCGCCGGCACTGATCTAATCTCTCGTCATCATGACCCGGAAGCCCGTCACCGGCGCCGGCCGGTCGTCCGGCGTGCGCGTCAAGACCGCCCACAAGCGGTCGCTTTCCTCGACCCTCTGGCTGCAGCGCCAGCTCAACGATCCCTATGTCGCGGAGGCGAAGCGGCTGGGCTATCGCTCGCGGGCGGCGTTCAAGCTGATTCAGCTCGACGAGCGGTTTCATCTCCTGGGGCCGGGCAAGCGCGTCGTCGATCTCGGCTGCGCCCCTGGCGGCTGGTGCCAGATCGCGGTCGAGCGAGTGGGTCCCAAGGGCAAGATCGTCGGCATCGATTATCTGGCGATGGACCCGGTCGCGGGGGCCGAGATCCTGGAGCTCGATTTCCTCGATCCGGCGGCTCCCGACCGATTGAAGGCAGCACTCGACGGGCCGGCGGACATCGTGCTGTCGGATATGGCGGCACCCACGACGGGCCATGCCGCGACCGATCATATCAGAGTCATGGCGCTGGCCGAGACCGCTTTCGACTTCGCCCGCGAGGTGCTGACGCCGGGCGGCGCCTTTGTCGCCAAGGTGTTCCAAGGCGGCACGGAGCGCTCGCTGCTCGAGCTTTTGAAGCAGCATTTCGTGAGCGTGCGCCACGCCAAGCCCGCGGCGAGCCGGCAGGATTCGGCCGAAAGCTATGTCGTGGCGACGGGATTTCGGCCGGCGGTTGCAAGTGACGCGCCCTTGCGTAAATCGGAAGGCTGACCCGCCCCAATCCATGGGGCTCAGTGCTTCCTTCCTTCCACATATTGTGTATATTGCGCTGCCACTCCCGATTTAGGAGGCGGCATGCAACTCCGTGAAGCTTTTACATTCGATGACGTCCTGCTGATGCCGGGCGCGTCGAGCGTCATCCCGACCGAGGTCAGCACGCGCTCGCGGCTGACGCGGGAAATCGAACTCGGCATTCCGCTCATCTCGGCCGCGATGGATACCGTGACCGAGGCGCCGCTTGCCATCGCCATGGCCCAGGCCGGCGGGCTCGGCACCATCCACAAAAATATGGACGTCGAGAAACAGGCCGGCGAGGTCCGCAAGGTCAAGAAATTCGAAGCCGGCATGGTGGTCGACCCACTGACCATATATCCCGATCAGCGTCTGGAAGATGCGCTGCAGATCATGGCGGCGAACCGGATCTCGGGATTCCCCGTGGTCGAGCGCGGCACCAAGCGGCTTCTGGGTATCCTCACCAACCGCGATGTCCGTTTCGCCGATGATCCCAAGGTGCCGGTCTCGGAGTTGATGACCAAGGACCGGCTCGTCACCGTGCGCGACAATGTCGATCGCGAGGAGGCGCGGCGGCTTCTCCATCAGTACCGGATCGAGAAGTTGCTGGTCGTCGATGCCGATTACCGCTGCGTCGGCCTCATCACCGTCAAGGATATCGAGAAGGCGCAGCAATTCCCGAACGCGTCCAAGGACGAGCAGGGGCGGCTCCGCGTGGCGGCGGCGACCGGTACCGGGCGCGACGGGATCGAGCGGGCGGCCGCCCTCTTCGATGCCGGCGTCGATGTGCTGGTGGTCGACACGGCGCACGGCCATTCCTCGCGCGTCATCGAGGCGGTCGGCGAGATCCGCAAGCTCTCGAACTATACCCAGATAATCGCCGGCAATGTCGCGACCGCAGCCGGTGCCCGCGCGCTCATCGAGGCGGGTGCCGATGCGATCAAGGTCGGCATTGGGCCGGGCTCGATCTGCACTACCCGAATCGTGGCCGGTGTCGGCGTGCCGCAGCTGACCGCGATCATGGATTGCGTCGAGGAATGCCGGAAATCCGATGTACCGGTCGTGGCCGATGGCGGCATCAAATTCTCGGGCGATCTCGCCAAGGCGATCGCGGCCGGGGCCGATGTCGCCATGCTGGGCTCGCTCTTCGCCGGCACTGACGAGGCGCCGGGCGAGGTGTTCCTGTTCCAAGGCCGCACCTATAAATCCTATCGCGGCATGGGTTCGGTCGGCGCCATGGCGCGCGGCTCGGCCGACCGGTATTTCCAGCAGGAAGTGTCGAACAGCCTGAAGCTGGTGCCGGAAGGGGTCGAGGGCAGGGTGCCGCACAAGGGGCCGGTGGCCCAGGTGATCCACCAGCTGGTCGGCGGCTTGCGCGCGGCGATGGGCTATACCGGCGCCAAATCGATCGCCGAGATGCAGCGAAACTGCCAGTTCGTGCGCATCACCAATGCCGGTCTCGCTGAAAGCCACGTCCATGACGTGTCGATCACGCGCGAGGCGCCGAACTATCGGCAGGGTGGTTGATGGAGCGGAGCGTGCCCCACCTCACCCTAGCCCTCTCTCCCCCAATGGGGCGGAGAGGGAATGAAGAACTGAGCCCTCTCCGCCCTTCAGGGGGGAGAGGGTTGGGTGAGGTGGGCCAGCCATGACCCCCGGTGCCAGGATCCAAGCCGCCGTCGAGCTGATCGCCGAGATCGGGCAGGGCAGGGCAGCCGCTGACGATGTGGTCGGTGGCTATTTCCGCCGGCATCGTTTCGCGGGCTCGAAAGATCGGGCCGCGATTTCCGAGCATATCTACGCCGTGCTGAGGCGGCGGGCCGCGATCGATTGGTATATCGAGCGCGTGATGCCCGGCCACGCCCCGACGCCGCGGCTCAGGGTGTTCGCGGCGCTGCTGCTGGTCGAGAACTGGCATCCGGCCGATATCGAGCGGGCCTGCGACGGCGACCGGTTCCGCCCGGCGCCGCTTGGCCCGGCCGAGCTGACGCTGATCCAGGCGCTGGCCGGCAAGAATGTCGAGCATCAGGAGATGCCGCGTGCCGTGCGGCTGAATTTCCCGGCCTGGCTCGAGGAGATGCTGGGCCAGATCTTCGGCTCGAAGCTGGGTGCCGAGATGTCGGCGATGAATGGCTCGGCACCGCTCGATCTCAGGGTCAATCATCTGAAGTCGAACCGGGCCGATGCGCGCGGTGCCCTTGCCGCCGAAGGGGTGTCGGCCATGCCGACGCCCTTCGCCCCCACCGGCCTGCGCATCTATGAGCGCGTGCCGCTCTCGACTCTCGAAACCTTCAAGAGCGGGGCGATCGAGGTTCAGGATGAAGGCTCGCAGCTGGCGGCGCTGATGGCGCGGGCCAAGCCCGGCATGCGGGTCGTCGATTTCTGCGCTGGGGCCGGCGGCAAGACGCTGGCGCTTGCGGCCGAGATGCATAATCGCGGGCATCTCGTCGCCTGCGACATTTCCGAAACGCGCCTCCAGCGCTCGGGCCAGCGGCTGCGGCGTGCCGGCGTCTCCAATGTCGAGCGGCGCGCGCTCTCGACCGAGCGCGACAAATGGGTCAAGCGCCATGCCGAGAGCTTCGACCGCGTCTTCGTCGATGCGCCTTGCACCGGCACCGGCACCTGGCGGCGCAATCCCGATGCGAAATGGCGGCTGACGCCGCGGGATCTCGACGAGCTGACCGAGCTGCAGGGACGCATTCTCGAAAGTGCGGCACGGTTGGTGAAGCCGGGTGGGCGCCTCGTCTATGCCACCTGCTCGATGTTGCCGCCCGAGAATGACGGGCAGATCGAGAAATTCCTTGGCCTTCATCCCGAATTCGCGCTCGTCCCCGTCGCCGGCGTGTGGCAGGAAGCGACCGGCCAGCCTTGCCCGGAGCAGGGCCCGATGCTGCATCTGACGCCGGCGCGTCACGGCACCGACGGTTTCTTCGTCGCCATCCTAGAGCGCCGCGTTGCCGGTGCGGATGCTGCCGATGCGGCGTAAGCCCGTCCCTTCCTTTCCGCCCCACCCTCGAAGAGCGTTGCCATGACCGACACGACCCCCAATTCCAGCCATGACCGGGTCCTGATCCTCGATTTCGGCAGTCAAGTGACGCAGCTGATCGCGCGCCGGGTGCGCGAAAGCGGCGTCTATTGCGAGATCCATCCCTTCTCAATGCCAGAGGAGAAGCTCGTCGAATTCGCGCCCAAGGCGATCATCCTGAGCGGCGGGCCCGATTCCGTGACCGAGGAAGCGAGCCCCAGGGCACCGCAGAAAGTGTTCGAGCTGGGGGTGCCGGTGCTCGGCATCTGCTATGGCCAGATGGCGCTGTGCGCGCAGCTGGGCGGCAGCGTGGTGGGCGGCCTCCATCGCGAGTTCGGCCGCGCCTTCATCGAGGTGAAGGAGCACTCCGCCCTCCTCGACGGCATGCTCGAGCCGGGCGACCGCGAGCAGGTCTGGATGAGCCATGGCGACCGGATCGACGCCATGCCCTCGGGATTCAAGATCGTGGCGGCGAGCGAGAACGCGCCCTTCGCCGTCATCGCCGACGAGGCGCGGCGCTTCTATGGCGTGATGTTCCATCCGGAAGTGGCGCACACGCCGCGCGGGGCGGCCATGCTCAGCACCTTCACGCATGACATCGCGGGCTGCCGCGGCGACTGGACCATGGCGGCATTCCGGACCGAGGCGATCCGGCGCATCCGCGCTCAGGTGGGCGGGGGCAGGGTGATCTGCGGCCTTTCGGGTGGCGTCGATTCAGCGGTGGCGGCCGTGCTGCTGCATGAGGCGATCGGTTCGCAGCTGACCTGCATCTTCGTCGATACCGGCCTCCTGCGCGGCGACGAGGCGGAAGATGTCGTCTCGACATTCCACGACCATTTCAACATCCCGCTCGTCCATGTCGAGGCCGGGCCGATCTTCCTCGAGCGCCTCAAGGGCGTCACCGACCCGGAGCAGAAGCGCAAGATCATCGGCGCCACATTCATCGATGTGTTCGATGCCGAGGCGGCCAAGCTGGGCGGTGCGGATTTCCTGGCCCAGGGCACGCTTTATCCCGACGTGATCGAAAGCGTCTCCTTCACCGGCGGCCCCAGCGTCACGATCAAGTCGCACCACAATGTCGGCGGGCTGCCGGCGCGGATGAAGCTGAAGCTGGTCGAGCCGCTGCGCGAGCTCTTCAAGGACGAGGTGCGGCACCTTGGCCGCGAGCTCGGCATGGCCGAGCGCATGGTCGGCCGCCACCCCTTCCCGGGCCCCGGCCTCGCCATCCGCATCCCGGGCGAGATCACCGAGGAACGGCTCGAGATCCTGCGCAAGGCCGACGCCGTCTATCTCGACGAGATCCGCCGCGCCGGCCTCTATGACGCGATCTGGCAGGCCTTCGCCGTGCTGCTGCCGGTGAAGACCGTCGGCGTGATGGGCGATTACCGCACATACGACCATGTCTGCGCGCTTAGGGCCGTGACCTCGACCGACGGGATGACGGCGGACTACTTCCCGTTCCCGCACGATTTCCTCGGCCGCGTGGCGACGCGGATCGTGAACGAGGTGAAGGGGATCAACCGGGTAGTGTATGACGTGACGTCGAAGCCGCCGGGGACGATCGAGTGGGAATGAACTAGGGTGGTTTCAGACCATCCCGCGCCGTCCCAGAAATCGCACGAACACTCTGACTGACAAGGATTATTTTTCCCACCCCGTATCGCTGCATGTCACCCCAGCCCGGCCACTTTGTTGGTAGCGATGTTGGTATGGCGCAGGATGGTCGAGAAACGGGCTTTCGGTACCAGCACCCCTCTTGATGGTATTCGATCGCCCCTCTGACCGGATGCGGACTATGAGCGATCTCACTGATAAAGAACTGAAAAACCTGAAGCCGAAGGCCAAGCTCTACAAGGTCACCGATCGCGACGGGATGTATGCGGCCGTCACGCCGACGGGCGTCGTCTCGTTCCGATACCAGTATCGAGTGAGCGGGAGGCAGGAAGTGTTGACCATCGGCCGCTACAGCGCCGAGGCGGCACGTGGGTTGTCACGAGCGCCCGACGCGCTGGAATACGGAATGGAGGTGTCGCTTGCGGAGGCGAGGTCGCTGCTCGTGCGCGCCCGGCGTCAGGTCGAGCGGGGCGAGTCGCCGTCTAAAGCCAAGGTGGAGAAGCGCACGGCGTTAGCCGAGGCGGTGACGTTCGGCGGATGGGCGGAAGCTTACTTCAAGCACAAAGCCGATCCCAAGTCCGGGGCCGAGAGGCTAGCCGACAGCACCCTAGCGATGCGCCGATCCATTTATGATCGCGCCATTGCGGGCGAGTTCTCGAAGCTCAAGATGGGAGAGGTGACGCCGCAGCGTCTCAAACGTCTATGCGACGAGGTCAAGGAGAAGCGCGGGCCGGCCGTTGCCGTGCATGTCCGCGAAGTCGTGTTGCTAGTATTTCGCCATGCGCAGGGAAGCGGGCTGGATGTGAGCAACCCGGCCGAGTCGATCCGCACGAGCGCCATCGCCACTTTTGAGCCGCGCGATCGCGCCCTGTCTCCATCGGAGGTCCGTGCGGTCTTGACGGCTCTGGATCACGTGACCGCGGCGCCCACGCTGCGCTCGGCAGTGAAGTTTGTCCTGATGACTGGTGTTCGCAAATCGGAGTTCATCGACGCCACTTGGAAGGAAATCGACTTCGCCGCTGCGCGCTGGACGATTCCGGCCGAGCGCATGAAGGCTGGTAAGCCGCATGTCGTCCCGCTAAGCGATCAGGCGCTCGATATTCTGACGGCGTTCCGCACCATGTTCGGTGCCAGCCGATACCTGCACCCCGGCCGGTACGATGGCGATGTGCCTATCAGCAACGCTACGCTCAACCGCGTGATCGACACGGCAGTGGAGCGCATCCGCGAAAATGACCCGGAGTTTCAGAGCCTCGGTGTTCACGACTTGCGCCGCACGTTTTCGACAGGCTTGAACCGTGCCAAGTTTGACGATCGCTGGATCGAGATGAGCCTGGCTCATTCGCCCCGGAACCGGATCGCGGCTGTCTACAACGTAAACCGCTACCTGGCCGAACGGAAGATCATGCTTCAGTGCTGGGCTGACATGCTCGACGCCTGGGTGAAGGGCGAATCTGCGAAGGAGCTGATCGCCGACGCGAAGCAGCGCGCCGCAGAGGTCCACGACGATGAGCTGGACGACGATCTTTGAACTACACGTGGTTCGCGCGCATTCTCTCCGTCAACGCTTCCGGTGGTCGCCAGCCGGCCGGGTTGGCGATCCAACGATCGATATCGGATTCGTGCCAACCAGAGCCATTCATGCTGATTTTCAGCTGGGCTGGGAACGTGCCCTCGGCGATTTTCCGGTAGATTGTGGAGCGGCTGAGGCCGGTGCGTGCGAGAACGGTTTTCAAGCGGACGATACGGCTTGCTACGAGCATGGTCATGCTGCCTCCTGCTGGATGCTTTTGACATTGCAGAGACCAGACAGGGCGACGATTTGTTGTTGTGCAATAGATATTTGGCCGTCGTAGTAGTGTGGCGTGGCGGAGGTAAAAAATGCCGGTGTTGGTGCCGTGGCTGAACACGAATTCTGGATGAAGACTGCGGCGCGACTTGATCGTGATATCGGCGTCTTGCCTGCTGCCTCCGAGCGTGGTTTCAAACAGCGGGTCTCGTTCGAGGCTCTTCGGCAGATTGCGCATCGCCGACCGCGCAGACTGCAACCAAAAATGTTGCCCGCCTGACACTGGCGCTGGCTGGCTTGGCCGAGTTCGCGCCAGCGTGCCACGAAGCGGTTAGCGCGGCGGCCGGAGGGAGCGATACACCCGTCACCCGTTAGATAGAGCGTCGGCCTCCGAAGGTGGAGGCCACACGTTCGAAGATCGTGTCGGGTGCGCCATCACAACATTTCAAGCACCAGAACTAACCACGTCTTCTTCCCGGCATCTTGAAGTCCGTTCGTGGCGGAGAAGTGCTAGAGCACTTTCCGAGCTGGCTGACTCGGGAGGAGCATCACGTGGTGCTGCGAGTTTGATTCAAACTGCCTGCCGGTGAGCAGGCGGGCTGGCGTGAGCAAGCCGCTGTCGGTGGATCTTCGGGAGCGGGTGGTGGCCGCAGTTGATGGCGGTCTGTCGCGCCGCAAGGCGGCGGAGCGGTCCGGGGGTGGGCATCTAGAGCGCCCTCCGCTGGACGGCGATGGTGCGTCGAACGGGCGACGTGCGGTCTCGGAGGGTCGGCGGGGGCAAGCGGTCCAAGCGGATCGAGGCCTTCGCGCCGGTGATCTTGGCGGCGGTCGAGAAGAAGGCGGACATCACCTTGGCCGAGCTGCGCGATCTTCTTGCCCAGCAAGGCGTGGCTGTGGCGATCTCGACGCTGTGGCACTTCTTCGCCCGCCGAAAGATCACGCGAAAAAAGTCCGGGCGTGCGGCGGAGCTGGACCGTCCCTACGTCCTGAGGCGTCGCCGCGTGCTGCGCCCAGTTCAAGGGCCAGATCGAACTGGACCCCCAGCGCCTGGTCTTCATCGACGAGACGGGCGCCTCCACCAAGATGGCGCGCATGCTCGGGCGGGCTCCTCGCGGCCAGCGCCTGAGGGGCTCGATCCCTTACGGACATTGGCCCCGAAGGGCGGCGAAGCCAAAACCACCACCTTCAACGGCGCTCTGCGGCTCACCGGCATGACCGCGCCGATGGTGCTGGACGGGCCGATGAACGGAGCTTGGTTCCACAGCTACGTCGAGCAGGTCTTGGTCCCGACGCTTACGCCTTGCGACGTCGTGATCTTGGACAACCCGCCGGCCCACAAGGGCGCCGCCGCCAGCGAGGCGATCAAGGCGGCCGGAGCCCAGCTCCCGTTCCTCCCGCCCCACAGTCCCGACGTCAATTCGATCGAGAACGCCTTCTCCAAGCCCAAAGCGTATCTGCGCAAAGCCGCTGCCCGCACCGTCGACGACCTCTGGGCCGTCATCGGCCAGAGCCTTGACGTCTTCACGCCACCCGAGTGCGCCAACTACTTCGCCGCCGCCGGCTACGATGCACGGGGATCGGAATCTGCTCTAAGTCCGGATACTAGCGAAACACGCCCGCAATTCTAAGGCGAACAGCGCTGGTTGCTCGAACGCCGCGAAATGGCCTCCTTTTGGCACCCGGTTCCAGTAAAACAGCTTGGGGTAGGTTCGCTCACCCCAGATCCGCGGCGGCCGGTAGATTTCTCCCGGAAACACACTGACGCCGACAGGGATGTCCACCACCTGGCGCGAGGTCTGGTCGCCTGAGTTTTCGGCATATAGCCTTGCCGACGAGGCCCCGGTTGCTGTGAGCCAGTAGAGCATGATGTCGTCGAGCATGGCGTCGCGCGAGATTACGGATTCGGGGTTCCGGTTGCTGTCGGTCCAATCCGTGAACTTCTCGTAGATCCACATGGCTTGCCCCACCGGGGAATCGACGAGGCCGTAGCCAAGTGTCTGCGGCCGCGTTTCCTGGATGCTCCCATAGCCTGTCATCGTACGGAAGAACGCCTTAAGCTCGGCGATTGCAGCCTGCTCTTCGGCGGTCGGCTCACCCTTGAGCGGCGGCGGGGAGAGGGTCGGAAGGTTGAGGTGAATTGCCGCCAGCCCTTCAGGCTTTTGCACGCCGAGCCATGTGGTCACATGAGCGCCCCAGTCACCGCCCTGCGCGACCCAACGCTCATAACCGAGCCGCTTCATCAGCGTGCTCCACGCGGTGGCGATCCTCGGGACGTCCCAGCCAGTCTGTCTCGGCTTATCCGAGAAGCCGTAGCCCGGGAGAGAAGGGATAACGACGTGGAACGCGTCCTCGGCTCGCCCACCATGCGCTTGCGGGTCGGTCAGCGGACCGATGACGTCAAGAAACTCGATGACCGAGCCCGGCCATCCGTGCGTGAGGATGATCGGCAGGGCATTTGCGTGCCTGGACCGCACATGGATAAAGTGGATACCCAGGCCGTCGACCGAGGTCCGGAATTGCGGAAACGCATTGAGCCTTCGCTCGAGCCGCCCCATGTCGTAGTTATCCCGCCAATACTCAATAAGAACCCGCGCTCTCATCAGCTGCACGCCTTGCGACCCGTCGCTCACGGTCTCCCGCTCGGGCCAACGTGTCATTTTGAGTCGCTGCCGAAGATCCTCGATTTCATCTGGCGCGATTGCGACGCGGAAGGCGCTCACCACCTCAGTGACGGGTGGGAGATCGACCCCTAACGAAGGCACGATCGAGGTTTGCGCCGCCGCCCTCACTGACCCAAAGTCGAGCGCACCGAGGCCTAGCCCAACCTGCAGCACCGTTCTGCGCAAAAAGGCCGGTGTCTCGCTGGTGATAATGACACTTGGTAAATCCTCGTTCATCGATTTTATCATTTCACCAACACAGCGAGACGGGCGACTTGAAAACGCAGCCTCAGCGGGTCGCCGCGTCAGGGCGTACGTAGATGACAACGCCAGCAAGGTCGGGCCGGCCGACAGGCTCGGATATATCAACCCAGGCTTTGCCCTGGTCCACCAGCGTCATGCGCCCCTCGCCCTCCGGCTTTCCATTTCTGGCCACATGGTAGACGAGCACGCGGGGACCCTCGGCCGAAACCGCCAAGGTCAAGGTCGTTGGCTTAAGCCGCCGGATAGGCATGGGCTGGCCATCGACCCTGCCCTCCACCACCTCATTCAAGGAGGGGATTTCCCAGCGGATGCGACCGTCCGGCTGCAGGTGAAAGCGATAACCGTCCGCCGCTGCCGCCTTGATCTCTTCCGTATTGCGCGTTTGGCTGAGGACCCAGTCGCCGTTCCAAGGGCTCTCGGTCAGGACAGG
Organism: uncultured Alphaproteobacteria bacterium; assembly: GCA_963762435.1. Lineage (GTDB taxonomy): Bacteria > Pseudomonadota > Alphaproteobacteria > ATCC43930 > CGMCC-115725 > JAXDMU01. The sequence goes on from CAVXLN010000006.1 coordinate 84,684, forward strand.
GACCGGAGGCAGGCTCTGCGCCGTTGCCATACTCACAGTAGCCGAGAAAGCGGCGGCGATCAAAACACGAGAGATCATCAATGTTCTTTCGGAGTTGAGCCAGAGTGCCCGGTGTAGAATTCGCTAGCAATCTTCCATCGGCCGCTGACCTTCAGAAGCTGAAGTGTTTTCCAGCCCCAACTGGCACCATCGGCGTCCGTGTTGACAAATACGAGCGACGCGATCGCCAGCCGCCCGTCCTGGTCAATATGGATATCCTGGAATCGCTGCGTGAACGGCGGTCCATGGAAGACGCTTTTGCAGAAGTCATCGTAGTTGGCGATCTTAACCGTTGCGCCATTGGACCGATCGGTTGCGCCGATGCCTGAAAAGGGGATGGTCTTGTCTAAGAGCAGGCTCTCGAACAGGGCCTGGTTCTTGGTGGATACGGCCCTAGTATAGCTCGTAAGCAGCGCTTCAATCGCGCGACGGTCCTCACCGGTGCTGGTGAACTGTGCAGGAATGGGGTCGGCGAACGCCGGCGCCGCGTGAGCGAAAGATAAGGCCGCAATCGAAGCGGCCATGGCGATCGAAGCGGAAGTTTTTCGGCTGGTTGTCGTCTTTTGGGATTTGATCTCCGGCTTGGTGAAGCGAGCAGGCTGCGAGGCCACGGCAAGCGGGGGCGCGGCGAGAGCGGCGGATCGTAGATACATTGAGGTGAGCCTTCTTTCCTCGGGTCTGACGCAACGCGGTCAGCCCTCCCGCGTGAGCTTCAGGGTGAGAAAAGCGGATCGTCGTCCGGCTCTTACGCCCAGCAGTATGCTGGCGCGCCCTTGCTGCAGGGAGCGGGCAACCGCGCCCTTGATGTCGCCGGGGGCATGAACCACCCGGTCCCCCGCGCGGAATACGACGACGCCCTGCTGGAGGCCCTTCTGCGCCGCTTCGGAGTCCGCCTCCACGCCTTCGATCACCGCCCCGCTCTGGTCGTCCAGACCATACCGTCGACGGGTGGACTCATCCAGTGCGCCGAAGGTCATGCCGAGCGAGGAGACGCCATGCGCCGCTGAAGACGTGTCGGCCGGCCCGTCCGCAGGGGTCTTCGCCGACGCCAGCTGCTGGTCGGAGGTACGTTCACCGGAGACGACGCGCAACGTTTCAACTCGACCTTCCCGGACGATGTCCAGCGATAGGCTTTGGCCGACCGCCGCCCGGGCGACGCGGCGGGTGAGGTCGGTGGAGCTCGTGAGGGGCCGCCCGTCCAGCGCCACCGCCACATCGCCTGGACGCAGGCCCGCGCGTGCTGCGGGGCCGGCAGGCGTCAGTTCGGCAATCACCGCCCCCTTGCGCCCGACCAACGCCAGGCTGTCCGCGATCTCGGGCGTGAGGTCCTGGACGGTCGCGCCCAGAAAACCGCGCGTGACACTGCCCCGGGCGATCAGTTGGTGGGTCACCGCCTGTGCGGTGTCAGACGGAATGGCGAAGCCTATGCCGACGGAGTCTCCGCTCTCGGAAAAGATGATGGTGTTCACCCCGATGACCCGGCCGGAGGCGTCAAAGGTCGGGCCGCCGGAGTTGCCGCGGTTGATCGGGGTGTCGATCTGGATGAAGTCGTTGAAGTTGGCGCCGATCTCGCGTCCGCTGGCCGAGACGATGCCGGCCGTCGCCGTTCCGCTCAGGCCAAATGGATTGCCGATGGCGATCGCCCAGTCACCAACTCGCGGTCGAGAGGCGCTGGCGAAGCTGATGAAGGGGAAGCCCGCGCCGTCGACCTTCAGCACCGCCAAGTCGGTGGGTGCATCGACACCGACCAGCTTAGCCGCCAACTCGCGGCCGTCCTTCAACGTCACCTTCACCTCGGTAGCGTTGCGGACGCAGTGATTGTTGGTCACGAGATAACCGTCCGCTGCGATAAAGAAGCCGGAACACAAGGCCTTGCCCTTGGCGGTGGGTTCGCCCGGCGAGGGGTTCTCGGGCCTTGGAGAGAAGGGATCTTCGGCGCCGGCCAGGAGATCCTTTACCGGAGTCTGAGACGTCACCTCAATGGAGACCACCGCTGGCGCGACCCGTTGCACCAGGTCGGCGAAGGAGGCGGGCGCGCCAGGCGGAGGGGAGATGACCGCCGAAGCCGGCCCCAGGGTCTGGGCGCTTGCCGCTATAGTGGCCAAGCTAGCAGCGAAGGCGCAAAGCGCCACGGTCTTGTGTTTCATGAGGTAAACGCCTTTGCGTCTCTTGGGCCGGATTCAGGTCGCGTGCCTGGGGCGCCGGGCGGCTTAGTTGTGGACCTTGCGAAATTTGAGGACGAAGTTGTCGGCTTCGCCGATCGCTACGTACTTTTCACGGTCCTGGGCTCCAAGCGCGAGAACGGGCGGGAGGGTCCAGACGCCTTGCGGCCAGTCGGTCGTGTCGCGGGGATTGGCGTCTACCTCCGATGACGCCACGAGCTTGAAGCCGGCCTGCTCGACCAGCCGGATCGCGTAATCCTGGCGCACATAGCCGGAGGCGGCCTTCGGATCTTGCGGGATGGATAGACGGCTGCGGTGATCCTCAATGCCGAGGATGCCGCCGGGCTTGAGCGCGCGATGGATGGCGGCGAGCATCGTCGCGGCGTCCCCTTCGGTCATCCAATTGTGGAGGTTGCGGAATGTCAGGACGAAGTCGGCGCTTCCCGGGGGCGCCATCTCAGGATGACGGGCGCCGACTTCGGTCATCCGCACTTTGCCGTAGATCGACGGGTCTTGTTGAAGCATACGTTGGAAGTCGGGTCCGATGGCGAAGCCGCGCTCTTCCCTGTCCCCATCCGCGGGTCCAAAAGCGGCGTAATAGACGCCGTGATCATGCAGGAGCGGGGCCAGGATCTGGGTCCAATATCCACCGCCTGGCCAGATTTCCACGACCGTCGAGGTGGGGCGCACGCCAAAGAAGCTCAATTCCTCAGCAGGATGTCGAACGACATCGCGGGCGACAAGCTTTTGGTCCCGCGAAGGCGAGGCGATGGCGTGCCGAATGGCTGCGTCTGTCGCGGGGAGAACCCCTAAGCTAACCGACGCAAGGATCGTCAAGAGAACGTTTCGCATGTTTCTTTCCGTTATTTCGCCGCCCACGCTCCGGTCCCGAGCGCACGTCTAGGTTCCCAGCTCGATTTCGAAGACCCAGCCGGCGCTCGGGCTTGTGCGCTTTCCAAGACCGGGAACGTCGTAGCGGCTGTCCCAGCCCGGATGCAGGCCCGAGTCGCAGGCGATCAACCGTCCCTCGTGCACCGCCAACCCGTGGGGGTCGCAGCTGCCCGGCGCGAAGTTGAAAATCTCGCGGATGACCCCGGTCGCAAGATCATACCGGATCAGGTTTGTCTGGCCGTCCGCATAGGTCCGGCTTTCGCCGCCCGAGACCATGTACATGGAGTCCCCGAGGACGGCGCAGCCATGGTAGCGCGTGAGTCCCTCGGGCAATCCGAAGGGGATGAGGTAGTTCACCGTCCAGCTCTTGGGCTCGATGCGCAGGATCGCACGCGGGCGATTGGCGGTGACCCAGAGAAACCCGTCGTGCCAGGTCGCCCCGTGGCACCCCCCCGCCATCTGCGAGGGGCCAAGCGGAATCTGGCGATGGGACAAGGTGCGCCCGTCGAGGCTGGTTTCGTAGACGCCCTGATTGGTCTCGCTGTTCGCGCAGACCCACAGCACGCCGTCGCCATGGGCGATGCCACTGGTGTCGGTCGCGTCCGACGAGGTGGTCTGCAAGACAGAGCCGGCGCCATCGACGCGCCAGATCCGCTCTCGTCCATTGTCGACGCGCTGCTCAGCGATCCACAGCCCGTCTGGGCCGCTGGAAAGGGCGTTGGGGTACCCCGCGGGGCATTTGAACACTTTGCGCGTCGTTGTGGTGCGCTGCCGGATCGGCGGCCCACGCTCTTCGCCAGTGGGGACCGGCGCGTAGAGGGGACGCCGCGCCGGGGCTTGCGCCGCGGACGGCGCCAGGGCGACGCCGGAAGAAGCCAGCAGGGCGCCGCCCATCAGCAGGTGTCTTCGCGATGCATAGCCGACTGCATTCATGCTCATGATCCTCGTGCAGCTCAGTAGAGGCCGTAGAGGCCCTGGACCGAGGCCAGGAGCTTGGCGGAATCGAAGCCGATCCCGTCGCGGAAGACGAGTTGGACGTTTTCAATGTCTCTAATGCGCCGGCTTGGGTCTCCCTTCACGATCATCAGGTCGGCGCGCTTGCCAACGGTCACGCTACCGATGTCCTTGGCTTGGCCGAGGTAGGTCGCCCCGTTCAGGGTGCCGATCTTGATCGCCTCTGGCGGCGAGAAGCCGGCGTCGACCAGGAGCTCCATCTCACGCTGGTCGGCGAAGCCTGGGATGATATGCCCATCGCCCGTCGGGTCGCAGCCAGCCATCAGCGTTCCCCCGGCCAGGGCGAAGTTCCGCTCGAACGCCTCCAGCCGCTTCAGATAGGCGTACCGGCGCGCCTTCCGATCGGTGCTGGCGGCGCTCTGAGCATTGCGCGCATAGAGATACGCTTCCCTAGCCTGGGGCGTCAGAACGTCCAGCTCCGCCTGTCGCAGCGGCGGTACGCCGGTTTCCTCCACATCCTCGACCGGCAAGGTGCTCGTGATGGCGACATGCTTGGCGATCAACAGCGCGTAGAGCGCCTTGGCCTGCGGGCCATCCGGATCCATCGCCTTCGTGGTCGCGGACCCCTGCGAGTCCGAACAGAGGTCGGGCTTCTTATCCGGGTCGAGCTGAGTATTGACCGAAAATCCGTGTTCGATGTTGTCGATTCCGAGTTCAGCCGCCTCGGGATAGGTCACCGAACACAGGTGGCCGGTAATCTTCAGCCCATGGCTATGCGCCGCATCAATGGCGGCTTTCAGTTCGGCTTGCGTAATGTGATCATAAGCCTTGAAGCTCGTCGCGCCCTCCGCCGCCCAATAGTTGACGGTGTTGCGCGCGTCTTCCGGGCCGCTCAGGGTATGCATCTGCAGGAAGATGTTCCCCGCGCCCTGCAGATAGGGGCCGGTGACGTCCATGTGGGGCCCTGGCAGTTGGTTGGTCTCGATGGCCTGTTTGAGGTTCAGGTCCGCATAGGGCTCCATCGAGCCCGCGGTTCTGATCGTGGTGACGCCGCCGGCTAGATAGAGCGGCGGCGACGTGTAGGTCATCTGCGGGAGCAGCAGCGGCACTCTCTGCGAGTTTGCGAAGTCCGTACCGGGACGCGCGACATAGAACAGGTGCTCGTGCATGCCGACCAAGCCCGGCAGGAGGGTTCGCCCCGCCATGTCGAGCGTTTGCTTGCCGTCGGCCTGTTCGGAGGCGTCGGACGGCGCAATCGAAGCGATGCGGCCGTTTCTGATCGTCACGGTGCGATCTTCGAGGGGCGCGGCGCCCGTGCCGTCGATCACGCGAATATGGATCAGCTTCAGCTCGGCGTGCGACGCATCGAAGGCCACGAACTGCCGCACTTCGTCAGCGATGGCGGGGGCCGTGGGGCTGGGGGGCGATTCGAAGAGGGGTTGGGCTGAGGCCGAGCTCACGCCCAGCAGGGCCGCGGCGCTGCACACCATGCCGATGACGGAGCCTCCGAAGGCGCGAGGCGCAAGGCGTGACAGACGCCCGAGGGCGAGCGATGAACTGAGCATTTTCAAGGAAGGACGTTCCGACGGGCATGAAGGTGTGTTCCGCCTTTGAAGGATCGACGCTTCGGGAACGACCGCTTTTCGCCGAAACCCCGGATCTTTTCGATGAAGCCGGCGTGGTGAGTCGCACGTCTCGCTGATCGGCGTCGTTAGCCCCTCACGAGAGCTCGGACACTCGCCAGATAGCTTTCCCCGATGCCGACCTCGCCGCTGCCGCGCAGACGAAGGATCCACTTTCCGGAGCCATCGCGGCCGACGGCCTCAACGCTCCGTTTCGCCACCAAGGCCGAGCGGTGAACCCGCAGGAAGGCCGCGGTGTCGAGCTCGCGCTCGAGTTGGGATAGGGTAGAATGAAGCAGATAGGAGCGACCGCCTACATGCAGCCGCATATAGTCGCCCTCCGCCAAGATATAGTCGATCCTATCAGCGTCGATACGCACCATATCGCCGCCGTCGCGCACCCAGAACTCTGATCGAAACCCGGTCCTCCTGGGCGAGGGCGTGGCTTGCCGGTCTTGTACCCGCTCGAGGGCCTGGCGTAGCCGATCAAGGCTGACCGGCTTCAGCAGATAGTCGACCGCGCCGAGCGCGAACGCCTCCACGGCGAACCGCTCGTGCGCCGTGGTGAAGACGATGCGGGGCGGGGAGGCCGCGCGCGACGCCAACTCCGCCGTGGCGAGACCGCTCAGACCGGGCATGTCGATGTCGAGCAACATGACGTCCGGCGGACTTCGGCCGAGGCTGGCCAAGGCCGCGCGCCCGCTCGTCTCGCTCGTCGGCTTCGCGTCTGGCATGGCGCGCAGACACAGTCGTTTCAGGCGGCTTGCGGCCAAAGGCTCGTCATCCACGATCAGGATGCGAAGCGCGCCAGTCATTCAGGCTGGGGCTGTTTGAGGGGAAGGCTAAGAACGGCGCGATATCCCCCGTCGGCGAGGGTCCCATGTTCGAAGGTTGCGCGGTCGCCAAAGCGCAGAGCTAGGCGTTCGGCGACGTTGCGAAGGCCAAGGCCAAAGCCCGCCTTTTGCGAGCCGGGACCATCATCTTCGACAGCGACGACGACGTGGTCGCCCGTGCCCAGAGCGCGCACGGACATATGAATCGGCGTTTCGGAAACTCCGACAGCGTGTTTGATCACGTTCTCCACCAACGGCTGAAGCAGGAGAGGGGGGATGAGCACATCCGCCAGCTCATCGGGAAGCTCCAGCGACACCTGTAGTCGCGCGCCAAATCGGAGCCCCTCGATGCCAAGATAGGTCTGATGGAGGCGGAACTCCTGGCGTAACGTCGTGTCAACGAGGGCGTCGCTCGCAAGCGTCGTGCGGAGGACGGCCGACAGGGACGAAAGGGCCTGTTCGGCCTTCTCGGCCTCGCCTTCCATCACCAGCGCCGAGATCGTGTTCAACGCATTGAAGAGGAAATGGGGGTCGAGCTGGTATCTCAGCGCTTGCAGCTGCGCCTTCTGCGCCTGCGACTCGGCGAAGGTCGCGCGCTGCAGGGCGTCGCGGCTGTCGATTATGCTCGCCATGGCGACGTAGAGAACCCCCAGCGCGGTGAAGAGAAAGTCGTTCTCCGCGATCGTCTGCACGAACACTCGGGGCAGGTTGTTGCCCACCCGTTCAGCAATCGACCACACGCCAGACGGGGCGAAGACGAACATGACGTCATAGTTGGCGACCGCTAGAAGGGCCGCCGCGGGCGCGGCCAGCAGCAGGGCGGCGCCGATTTGCACCAGAGGCGCGCGACGGTCCAGGCGATCAAGCGCCCAGAACAAGGCGGCGGTCAGTATCGCTCCGATAGCGGCGGTGAGAACATGGCGGAGCGCAACCTCGCGCATATTGGATAGGCCAAGCACAGCAAGGCGGACGCCGACGAGCGCCAGGTAGAGGGTCCAGGCGCCTGCGGTCGCGATGACGGCGACCTTGCGCTTGGACCAGACCTCCGGCGGGGTGAAGGCTCGTGTCAAGTTGATCCGCTTCCCATCGAATTATCTGCTTCGCAAGATCTTCATTATGAGCGCCACAGCGGGGGGCACTAGCAGCCAGCGGTGCTGGCGCCGGTCAGCGCCTCGGGGAATGAGCCCCCCAACCGAACCTTGGAGGCTGGTTAGGCGTCCCCGGCTTTGGCGTGGTTTCAGGATTCGCCACCATATCTTCGCCTCGCCTACCTGATGAGGTCAACGTCGGATCGCGCATGTAGCACCGCATATCGGCCAAGTGAACCTTCGGCTCCGTGAGGAGCTCCGCACCCAGACCCTTCCAATATTCTTAGCATTCCACGATGTTCGCGACGCGGATGTTCATCTAGTTGCTGACAGCCTCTCCACCTGTCGGAGATACGAGATACGGTCGGAACGTCGATCGGCTCGCCACTGGCGCGGTCGTCTACGTGCGCCCTAACGCGGCGAACCGCTAAAGCTGCGTGTCCCCCCTTGGTTGCGTTTGTAGACGGCCGCGTGGCACCCCAAGCGGCCATTCTACTACCTCAGGATTCGAGAACGTCCGCGCCTTCGGCGGCTTTATACGCCGAAGGCCCGGTTAGAGCTGCGTATTGAGAATTCAGGCGACCTGCCGAAGCCCCAGTTGCTCCAGGACGGGGAAGATGGCTGAAGGCTCGGGGCGCCGGGTGTAATCGGCGTTCACCTCTGCGTAGGCGATCACTCCGTCCTGCGCGATGACGTAGCGGGCGTTCATCGGCAGGGTCCAGCTTTCCTCGCCGTTGAACTGCGTCAGGTCGGCGCCGAGCGTCTTGTGGGCCACGCGCAGATACTCCGGCAACGTCCAGCGCAGGTTGAACTGGGCGGCGACTACGCCGCCATGGTCGCCCAGGATCGGGAAGCCGAGGCCGTTCTGGCGCCGGCATAGACCTGCCTCCCGTTGAGGAAGAGCCATGCACGGGTGGAGAAGCCTAGATCAACGACCTTCTCCCCAGCCGTAGCGGCGTTGATCGCCAGCTTCAGCCAAGCCAGGGTCAAGGCCGGTGCCGCATCGTGGGGCATCGCACGAACTCATATTGGCCATGCCATCGGCCTCCGTTTCAAGCGGTCGCCAACCGATTGATGGAGCGTCCTCGATGGTCGGAGCACGATCGGCCGGCGCCAAGGTAAGCGGAGCCAGCAGCCAGTGACGCACAAGGCCATGCTGATCGACTTGAAGCGGCGGCGCAGCGGGTTCGCCCCGCTCGCCTGGCCGAATGATCAAATTGGCGAACGCCGCTGGCCCCTTAACGGCGATGCCGCCTGTCCCGGCCAGCCCCTGAAGTCGAGGCACGTCGATCGATGGTTGGTTTTCGCGGTTGATGAAAAGACGCAAGCGCGCGCCCGTCACCACGATCCGCATATGATTCCATCCCTTCTCGGAGATCGGCGCGCTGTTCTGGTACTGAGGATAAATGTTCCATTGCATGCGGCCGTGCGTAATCGGCGCGTACTGGACGCAATCGTTCGCCGCAGGGCAATCCGGGTCTGCGCGCAGGTTAATAAATTCGGCTGTATCTGAATCCCGTCGATGGATTTGAATACCTGTATCGCTGAATGCGAGTGGCTTCATGTCGAACTCGATCGTGCCTTCGGCGAACGTGGCGCCCTTCAGTGTCGCGAACCCGTCGACGACGGTCATGCGACCGTTCGGAAACCCCTCCACAGCCTCGAACGTAACCTTTTCGCCCTGCCACAACTCTGCTGTCATGGTGTACAACGTCCGCGAGGGCTCCGCCGATGCGGCGCGTGCCGGTAGCGATGCAGCCGAACATAGGGCGAAAATCAGGGCGCCAAGGTTGTCGCGTTGCCGCATTGTTAACAAACTCCTTTTTACCGCGCCCAGGGCGTGGCTGAGCTGCCCCCGGTCTTGTGGACGCGAAGTTCAGCTACAATCGCCTGCTTTTTGAAGTCCATGGAGCTGAGATAGCCCGCCGAAGATCCGATTGGAGGGGCTTATCGAAAGAATTCAGGCGACCTGCCGGCACCCCAGTTGCTCAAGGACCGGGAAGAGGGCCGAAGGCTCGGGCCGACGCGAGTAGTCGGCGTTGACTTCGGCATAAGCGATCGCGCCATCCTTCGCGATGACGTACCGGGCGGGCATCGGGAGGGTCCAGCTATCCTCCCCGTTGAACTTTGTCAGGTCCGCACCGAGCATCTTGTGGACCTCACGCAGATAGTCCGGCAAAGTCCAGCGCACGCCGAATTGAGCTGCAATTTCCCCGCCATGGTCGCCGAGGATCGGGAACCCGAGTCCGTTCTGCCGCTGCGACTTGCGGCTATTAGGCGCCGTCTGTTCCGAGATCGCGACGAGGCTCGCACCACGCGACTCGATTTCTGACCGGGCCTCTTCCAACGCGCTCAGGTCGAAGTTGCAGTAAGGACACCAGACGCCTCGATAGAAAGTGACTACGAGGGGCCGCGTGGCGAGCAGCGCCTTGGACGAGATGGGAGTGCCGTCGGCGTCAGGAAGGGTGAACTCGGGGGCGATGTCCCCGGCTTTCAGCGCCAGGTTCTGCGCGCCCGACGCGATCAGTTCCTTGGTCCCGCGATGCAGCGCTTCGCTGACCGCGGGCGGGACGGCGGCCTCGAATTCGAATTTCAGCGCATCGAGCTTGCCTTGCAGCGGCAAGCCGGATTTTGCGATTGAGGCGAGGGTTTCCTGAAGGGTCATCGAATATCTCCCAGGTTACGTCCGTTCATTGAGGCTGTGCAGTTGATCGGCTGGCCTCGTAAGCAATGCGGTATTGATGGATGCCGTCGACGAACGTCGCACGTCTCTCGCGCCATGCTGTCGCCGCCCTGATCTTGTCCGAGCCGACCCACTGCCAGTAATTGAAGAGCCAATTGACGTCGCCGTACTTAAATTCGCGATCCGGCGCCTCGAACGCCAGATCTAACCCGTAGGAGCGGGCGAGCGCTTCTCCGATCTCGCGCGCCGTCTCATAGCGTTGGTTAGAGATGTTGTAGGCCTGGTTCGCGATCGCACTCCGGTCCGGATGCTCGGCTAAAGCCACATAGGCGTCTGCGCAATCATCGACGTGGCAAGAATGCATGACGGCGTCAGGATCACCGACGATCGTCATGACGTCGCGGCTGCGCGCCGCGAGGTCGAACAGGGAGCCATATAAACTTGACGACAGCCCGTAGACGACCGTCGGTCGCAACACGACCGCGTCATATGGCGTCTCGGCCTTGTCGAGGAGGCGCGCCCCGAACATGCAGCGTGGGACCAGGATGGCGGAGGCGGACGCGGGAACGAGCGGGCTCTCTTCAGTGTGCGGCGCCAGCGCGGGATCACCGTGCTTCTGCTTCATCGCACCATAGTCCTTGCAGCCGCTCGAGAAGATGACCAGCGGCCGACGTCCCGCGGCCTCGCTCTGGGCGACAGCCTTGTCCAACATGAGGCGCACCGCCGCCAAGTGGCCGGAGGGATCGGTCCGGTCCTCGGTGTTGGACACCACCACATCGAATGTCAGATCGCCGAGACCGTCGAGCAGCCCCCCGTCACAGGGGCCGACGAGCGGCTGTATCTCGTTACGCGCGAGATCGCCGACCGCCCCCTCGCGGCGCACCACCCCATAGGTCCGCCAGCCGGCCCGAGCGAACGCCTTTGCAACGGCGTTTCCGACGTAGCCGTTGGCGCCGGTTACCAGGACTGTCCTTTGCGTCACGATCCATCTCTCCGTCGTAGCCGGTCCCCGCTCATCGGCCTCCAAAAAAATCGTTGGCTCCAACCTCTCCGGCTGGACAGCACGTCCGCGCGCACACATCGGGATACGCTGCGTATGTAAGCGGTCTGTGCGAGATCGTCAATTCAAATACGCGTCGTATATGAGGGGTGAGGGTCTGGTGTGGTGAAGCCGAGTTGCACCGAGACGATAGACGTAAGCCCGAACCGCCCTTGCTTCGCCGCTGCTGGGAGTGCCGACTTCCCTTGAAAGCGCCGCTATCGCCCTAGAATGGCAGGTCAGCGATACAGACCCTGATTACGATCAGCCTCGACTTGCCAGAAATCCGCTGGCCATCAGCCGGAACGCCTCGATCGCCTTCGGCAAGACGACGTTCGGCTCGTCGCTGGCGGCTATCCATAGAGCGGCATTAAAAGCCGTGCCGTTCAAGAGGCGTGCCGCGGCCTCGATATCGACTGGCTTCATCACTCCTAGGGCGATCAAATCGGTGACCGTCTGCATCGTGATGCCGAGACAGGCATTTTGGCTCGGCCACCTCGAAGGGTCGCCCAAGAATGTAGGCCCGTCCAACAAGACGATTCGTCGAACCTCCGGGTCCAGCGCCATCGCGATATGCGCGTCAGCTACAGCCAGCAGCCTTTCCCATGGGTTTGCCGCAGTTGCTCCTGCCTGTCGGGCGAGCGCGGCCATCTCGCTATCGACTTGGGCGACGACGGCAGCCAGCAGCCCCTTCTTGTCGCCGAAGCCGTGATAGAGTGCGCCGCGGGTGAGCCCGACGGACGCGGTAAGGTCGTCCATCGACGCGGCGGCGAAACCCGATGCGGCGAAGGCCTTTCGCGCGGCGCCGATCAGCTTGACGCGGTTTTCCTCCATCGTTTCGGCGCGACGCTTTCCAGCCAAAGGAACCTCCTATTTTGCATACGGTGCGTATATGGGGTTGACGGCCAGTCCATATCTGTGCTTTCACATACGCAGCGTATGTTGCTACCGTGGCTTGGCTGAAATGTCCAGCAAAGCTGGTTGGGTGCGCTTGACCCGACATTAATAAGGATGACGATATGGCCCAGCGTGAAGCCGTGTTTCCCGCCGACCGGCATGCCCTCTACGAGAAGCATGGATATTCCGCCGCAGTGCGGTCGGGCGATCTCTTATTCGTATCGGGCCAGGTCGGCAGCCGCCCCGATGGTTCGCCCGAACCCGATTTCGAGGCTCAGGTTCGCCGAGCCTTCGCCAATCTAGAAGCCACGCTGCTCGCCGGCGGGTGCGGGTTCGACGATATCGTCGATATCACGACGTTTTATACCGATCCCGAGAAGCAGCTCGCCACGGCTGCCGCAGTGAGAAGCGAATTCTTCAAAAGCCCTCCTTACCCGAGCTTGACGGGACTTGGAGTCAACTGGCTTGCGGGCTTCGACTTCGAAATCAAGGTGATCGCACGCATTCCGTCTCGCACATCGGCGTCGGTGAGCCGCCGCAACCCGCAAACGATGTGGGATATGGCGTCGCTCGGGTATTCGCACATCAGTATCGCCGAACCCGGCCGGCTCGCCTTTCTGTCTGGTCAGATCGCAACGGCGCCGAGCAATGAGCCGTTGCCCGAAGACGTCGCTGGCCAAGCGAAGCTCGCGACCGCCAGCCTCGCCGCCGCGCTCAAGGACCTGGGGGCGACGGCGCAAGACATTGTCCTGCTTCGCGTCTATGTCGTGAACGCGACCAGCGAAGCGTTTGGGCAGGCCGCGACCCCTCTACGTGAACTGTTCGAGGACGCGATGCCCAGCATCACCACCATTGGCGTCCAGGCGCTCTACAGGCCGGAAATAAAGGTCGAGATCGAAATGGTGGTGCGTCTCCCCTGAAGAGGGAAATACCGGTCAAAGCCATCGAACTTCGGCGGGTGTGTCAAAGGTTGAAGCGTGCGTTTCGGCAGCTATTCTGGCCAACATATCCGAAAGCTGCCGGCCCGTTGTTCTCCACCAATCCTTGCCGTTCGCCAGTTCGTTCGGACAGCGTAGGTAGAGCTCACTTTCGTGCAGTGACCCTACGATGTCCAAGTCGGCAGCCAGAAGCGGGCTCAGTCCGGTCATCGGCTATCGCCATCGCGCTGCCTCCCGGGACAGGGAGCTGAATTGTGAGTGTCGAGCTTCGAGATCTACGATGGGCTATTACGACAGCCCAACATCGAAGCCTTCGCCAGGCGGCCGAGGAGCTGGAGATTCGACAATCGACGCTAAGCCGCAGCCTACGTGACCTTGAGTTTAAGTTAGGGGCGACGCTCTTTGAGCGTACGAATGGTGGCACTCGGCCAACGGTGGTTGGGCAAGAATTCCTCGAAGCTGCTCGGCGTATAGTCGAGGAAACAGAGACCATCATCGCTCGCCTGAAAACCCGGTCGAGAGGTGAAAGCGGCCGCCTAACCATTGGCGTTCATGCGTCGCTTTCGGCTGGCAATCTCAAGGCCACGCTGATGGAGCACCGCCGCACATTTCCGGACGTCGAAATGCATCTTGTCGATGGATCGAGCGATCATTTGATGTCCGACGTCGGGAGCTCCACCATCGATGTTGCTTTTGTGGCCGAGAACCACCCCGGGCGAACTGACAAGTCACTTTCGGTGTGGAGCGAGCGGGTCGTTGTCGCGTTACCGGAAGATCATCCACTCGCAAGCCACGATGTTGTTCACTGGAGCGACCTTAAACATGAGGCACTGCTTTTGCCGCAACGCGGTCCCGGCCAGGAACTCGTAAAGCTGCTCGCTACTAGAGTGGGACATTCTGATCCTTGCCACTTTCTTCGGCACGATGTCGGACTCGATCGGCTTCTCACGTTGGTCGGCGCGGGATGGGGTATCCTGCTCGCACTGGAGGGCGGGACCGGAGCGGCCTATCCGGGCGTTACGTATCGGGAGGTACATGACACGGACGGGCCAACTCGCCTCGCTTTCCGCGCCTACTGGCGCCAAACGAACTGCAATCCTTCGTTGCCACCCTTTCTCGATATCCTCCGAGAGCGCTATCCGGATTTCTCAGGTGCTCTTGCTCCGAGCTGAGCAGGGGCTCGTCGCGCCTTAGCGAACGCCCGATCCGTCACCATGAACCGTTCGATCATCGGCGCGATCAGCTTGGCCGGATCGGGCACGGACTGGCCAGTGGTCCGGCCGAGGATCTCGGCATAAGCGATTAAATCGCGATGCACCTCGGCGGGCAGTTCGATGCTGACTTTTACCGGCTTATCGTCAGCGAGTGGGCCGAGCTTGAGCTTCGTCACGGTGTTCCTCCCTGGCCGTAGGGCGCCAGCATTAGGTCGCGCGTAACGATCACACGGACGGGGAAACCCGGCCGGATGGTCAGCGTCGGCTGGATGTTGAGCTGGCGCTGGACGATCTGCTGGCCGGTCTGGCTGATGCTGTTGGAAGCGCCGCTCCGGATCGCCTGAACGAGATTGTTCTCGTCCTGGCTCGTGCCGGCTTCCGCGCCCACGCTGAGCAGCGTCGAGAGGACGGCAGCCTTGAACAGCATGCCCCAATGGTTGTCGACCTCGTCCTCGAGCCCGGCATAGCCCTGCGTGTCGGCGCCAGGCTGACGCTCCAGCACGATCGAGCCGCCATCCGGCATGATGATCCGGGTCCAAACCAGCAGGACGCGCGACTGCCCGAAAGCGACGGAGCTGTCGTATTGACCGATCAGCTTCGCGCCCTGCGGGATCAGCAGGTACTTGCCCGACGGGCTGTCGTAGACGGCCTCTGTGACCTGAGCCGTGATCTGGCCCGGAAGATCGGAGCGGATGCCTGTGATGAGAGCGGCTGGGATGACCGTTCCTGCCTGCACCACATAGGGCGAGGCCTTGGCCTCGAGCCGATCGGCGCTCACCGTGCGCTTGTCCGTCGAGGCGGTGAGAAAAGCGGTCTTACGATCCTGCATGTTCTGGGCGGAGCCGGCGTCGACTGGCGGCGTCGCCGCGGTAGCCGTGGTCGTGCCGAAAGATGAGCCGGGAAGAGCCTGCCCGGCTGCCGGCGATTGCTGGTTGGTCTGGGTGAAGAGCCGACTAACCCGCGCGGCCTCAAGCTCTTGGGCTCTGCGCTGGGCCTCCGGGTCGGGCGTAGCACCGGGGGTGACGGTGTTCGGCGCCGCGCCGGCGTTCAAGATCGGCTTGCCGAGATCACCAGGCAGCGGCGGACCAAGCTGAGGCGCCTGTCGGGGGAGGCCGGTGTAGTCCTTGGGCAATCCCGCCAGACCCTCGGCCGAAGGTCGGTTTTGGGTGCTGAGCAGCTCCTGGCCGGACTGCGATTTGTTGTGGGTCTGGAGCGCGTAGCCGAGCGCGCCCGCGATCGCGAGCGCCGACACCGCGCCTAGCGTGATCAGGACCTTGCGGGATAGCCGCATGACGTGCGGCCGCTCGCCTCTCAGCCGAAGATCAGGCGCCGCCGCGACGGGCGACGGGGGCGGCGCGGGTTGCTCTTCGGGACCTTCCGCCGTCATGACCGCGGCCTTCCATCGGTGCGGACGATGCGGACCCGCCGCTCGCTGTCCTTGTCGCCGAGGCGAAGCTCGGCGGCGGCGAATAGCCGGTCGACAATGTAGTAGTTGCGGTTGACCCGGTAATTGACCAGCTCCGAACCGCCGGACGGGCCGATGACGAAGAGCGGCGGCATTTCGCCCTGGCGGATGCCGGACGGGAATTCGATGTAAACCTTCTGCCCGTCGTCGAACGCGCGCAGCGGCCGCCACGCCGGCGTGTCGCCTTGGATCGCGTAGCGGAAATTGATCGCGGCGAGATCGACCCCGGTGGCGATCGGCGCGGCCGCCTCGGCGGTCTGGTTCTGCTGTCGCAGCGCGATGAGCTGGTCTTCCGGATACTGCCAGGAGACCGACGCCATGTAGGTCTTCTCAGTCGAACGAAGCTCGAGGAAGTAGGTGCGCCGATCAGTGTTGATGACCAGGTTCGTCATCAGCTCGGGCCGGGTCGGCTTGACCAGAATATGGACCTTCTTACTCGGACCCGCGCCGCTCTCAGTGTCGCCGATGATCCAGCGCACGGTGTCGCCGGCCGCAACCGGACCCGTGCCCGCGAGTTGCTCGCCCTCCTGCAAGGCGATGTCGGTGATCTCTCCCGGGGCGGTGTAGGCCTGATAGAGCGCGCCTGCCGAGTAGGGATAGACCTGCACCGCGTTAATGAAGCCGTTGCGCACCGGCTGCACGCGCGCCGCCGCATTGGCCTGGTTGACGCGGATAGCTGGATCGGCCGCCTCCGGCGTGGGCTTTCCACCATCGAGCGGTTTCAACTGCCCTGGCAGCGGCAAGGGCTTGGGCAACTCGACGATCTTTATCGGCGCCGGTGGGTCCGCGGTGAGTTTCGCCGGCACGGCGCTGTCGTAATTGATGTCCGGCGGGATGAACGGATGCGCGCAGCCGCCGAGCATGGTGACGGAAAGCAGTAATGCCGTGAAGTCGGCTTTACGGAAAGGCGCAGTCCCTCCTTTCCGGGATCGTTGAAAGGCAGAGTAGCGCGAAGCCGGACCGCCGGCTTCCATGGAAATCGGCAGGATCATTGTCCCAGCTCCTTCGACCAGTTGATTGCGGTGACGTAGATGCCGAGCGGGTTCTTGCGGAGCACGTCGGCGGAGGTTGGCGTCTGGATCGCGACGGTGAGGATCGCGGTCCAGCGCGAGGTGTCGGCGAGAGCGCCGTCCTGATAGCGGTGCTCCACCCATTCGACGCGAAAGCTCGACGGCGAGGCGCGGATGACGCTGGAGACGTCGATGGCGATCTGCTGCTTGCCGAGCTTGGCGAAGGGGTCGTTGGCGCGCGCATAGTCGTTAAGCGCCTGAGACCCCGAAGTGCTGGTGAAGTCGTAGGCGTCGAGCCAGTTCTGCCGCACAATGATGGGGTCGGCCGGTAACGAGCGAACCAAAGAGATGAAGTGCTCGAGATACCAGGCGACCTGCGGATCGCTCGGCGTGTAGTCCGCGGCGGCGGGCGCTACGGCCTGGGCTTGGCCAAGCTTGTCGACCTGCACGACCCAAGGGACGATGCTGCCGTGGGTCGACTGCGAGACGAGCCCACCGGCGAGCCCCATGGAAAGGGCGAGCGAGCCGAAAGCCATCAGCCGCCAATTCTTGGCCTGCACCCGCGCGGAGCCGATGCGCTCATCCCAGGCCTGGGCGGCGCGCTGGTAAGGGGTTTCCGGTTCAGGTGTGCGGCCATAGCGGACCGACGCGCGGCGGAAGATCGCCATGCTCATTTTCCTCCCGAGAGATCGACGGAATGGCCGCCGCCGTGGCTGTCGCCGGACCTGAGGGCGTTTGCGGCGGCCGTCGCGCCGTGATGAATCGCCTGATTGCGCCGCATGCGCTGGGCCCAAGCCGGGGGCCCGGTTTCGGCCGCACCCGTTCCGCCACGGCTGGCGGCGGCGCTCTGCCCTCCGGCGACGGTTCCCTGGGTTGAGGAACCGCCCGTTGCTGCAAAGCTCGATTTGGCGCCGGCCGCGAAGCTCTGCTTCACTGAGCCGGCGGCCTGGCTGGCGGCGCGCCGGAAGGGAGCCGCGGTGCTCGCGGCGGCAGCGCGCCCGACGCCGCCAAGGCCGGCAGCGACGCCCGATGCGCCGGATCGGCCGGCCGACGCGAGGCTGTAGGCCGAGGATGCGCCGCCTGCCGTCGCCGCGCCCCCGCGCACCGCGGCGGCCGAGCCGGACGCCGCGGCCATCGCTCCCCTTCCGGCCAGGCCCAGCGCGCCGGCGCCGGCCATAGCCGTGCCGGCGACAGCGAGGCCGGTCCCGACCGCCGCGCCAGCGCCGAGCTGCGGCGCGCCGGAGACCAGGCCAGTGGCGATGCCTGGGCCGAAGATGCCGAGGCCAAGAAGCGCGAGCGCGGCGAGCACCACGGAGAGCGCTTGTTCGACCGTCGGCTGGCCACCGGCGTAGGTTTGGGTGAACTGCGAGAACAGGCCCGAACCGATCCCGACGATGACGGCGAGCACCATGACCTTCACGCCGGAGGCCACGATGTTGCCGAGCACCTTTTCGGCGAGGAACGCGGTCTTGTTGAAGAGGGCGAAGGGAATGAGGATGAAGCCGGCGAGCGTCGTCAGCTTGAATTCGATCAGCGTGACGAAGAGCTGAACCGCCAGGACGAAGAAGGCGATCAGCACCAGGAGCCACGACACCATCAGCACCGCGATCTGGACGAAGTTCGCGAAGAAGCTCGTGAAGCCCATCATCTGGCTCGCCGCGTCGAGCAGCGGCTGGGCGGCGTCCAAGCCGGTCTGAGCGAGCCGCCCTGGCCGAAGGAAATCGGCGGTCGAGATCGTGGAGCCGCCAGCCTTAAGACCGATGCCTGCGAAGCTGTTGAAGACGATGGCCGAGAGGTTGTTGAAGTTGGTGATGATGAAGGCGAAGAAGCCGATGTAGAGGGTCTTCTTCACGAGGCGCTGGAGAATGTCCTCGTCCGCGCCCCACGCCCAGAACAGGCCCGCCAGCGTGATGTCGATGACGATCAGGGTCGAGGACAGGTATCCGACCTCGCCCTTGATCAGGCCGAAGCCGGAATCGATGTAGGTGGTGAAGGTGTTGAGGAAGGTGTCGATGACGCCGACATTGTTCATCGCGCATCTCCCGCAGCATTGGTGGCCGGCGCAGCCGCGCCCGGGGGCATTTGTGGCGGCAGTGGCCGCGCCGGCCTGCCGAAGAAGCGCCGGCGGTTCTCCTCCCAGACCGCCACGCATCGCGCATCATCGGCGTCCTGCGGACCGAGCGCGCTGCAGCGGCGCAGCTCGGCCGAGAGGTCATCGGATGCTGGGGTTGTGGCCGTCGAAGGGGTCTCGATGACCGACGGCGCGGGTCCGCGGTGGATCGCGACCAGGCTCACGATCACGACGGCGATCAACGCGATCATCGCGACGACGCGGAAGGTGTCCGACCTGCCCAGCATCGCGGCGCCTCAGTTGCCGCTGAACATGGTGACGTTGCCGGGCTGATAGCCGGTGCGCGTCGAGAAGGTCTTGTAGTTCTGCTGGCCCTGCGCCTCCGCCGAGGCGGTGCGCGCCTGTTCTAGCGCGTCGGCTCGGCTCTTGGCGGACAGCACGGCGACCAGATCGGAGAGCTGCTGCGATTGCAGCGCCAGGAGCTGGTTGCCGGCCTGCGCCGCCTGAAGTGCGCCTGTGGCGCTCTGGCTGGCAGTGACCAGCGAGGTCATAGCGCTGGAGTTGGTCGGGATGTTGCCGACCACGCCGGCCTGTATTTTCAGGCTGTCCTCGAAGGCGGCGACGGAGTTCTGCCAACGGGTCTGCGCGTTAGCAACCATGGTGGCGGTCGACCCCGTTCCGGCCGCGGTCCCGTAGCTCGTAGAGTAGGCCGTCTGGACGCGTTGGACATTGAACGAGATGTTCTGTGCCTGGCTCAGCAGCGATTGGGTCTGGGCGATCGACGACTGGAGCTGGGTCAGCGTCGACATCGGCAGGTTTGCGAGATTGCGCGCCTGATTGATCAGGCTCGTGGCCTGGTTGTTCAGCATCGTGATCTGGTTGGTGATCTGCTGCAGCTCACGCGCAGCCGTCAGCACGTTCTGGCTGAAGTTGGTCGGGTCGTAGACGATCCACTGCGCCGATGCGGGGGGCGCGGCGACGGCCAGAGTGAGCACGACGGCGCTCGCCGCCGCCAGATGGCGCAGCTTGATCATGATGACGTCTCCAGGTTGGTCAGATTGGGGATGAGATCGGCGGCCCACAGGAGTTCGTGGTCCGCCAGCCATGCCGGCGTGAAAGCATCGCGGCCGTATTCGGCGACGACGCGTTCGATCGCCGCGTGGTCGGCCTTCGAAGAGGCGGCACAGAACGCGAGCGCGATCGGGCCGAGACCCAGCTCGAACAGACGGTTGCCACGACGAGATTGGCAGTAGTAGTCGCGCTTGGGGGTGGCGCGCGCGAGGATCTCGATCTGGCGGTCGTTAAGGCCGAAGCGCCGATAGATCGCCGTGATCTGCGGTTCGATCGCGCGTTCGTTCGGCAGGAAGATGCGCGTCGGGCAGCTTTCGACGATCGCCGGGGCGATGTAGCTGCCGTCGATATCCGACAGCGACTGCGTGGCGAACACGACGGAGGCGTTCTTCTTGCGGAGCGTCTTCAGCCACTCGCGAAGCTGCTGCGCGAAGGCCGGATCGTCGAGGACCAGCCAGCCCTCGTCGATGATGAGCAAGGTGGGGCGGCCATCGAGCCGCCCCTCGATGCGGTGGAACAGATAGGTCAGGACGGCGGGCGCCGCGCCGGCCCCGATGAGGCCCTCGGTCTCGAACGCCTGCACCGGAGCGGAGCCGAGCTGTTCGGCCTCTGCGTCGAGCAGCCGGCCGGAAGGTCCCCCCACGCAGTAGGGCTGGAGCGCTTGCTTGAGCGCCGTCGATTGGAGCAAGACCGCGAGGCCCGTGATGGTGCGCTCACCCACTGGCGAGGAAGCGAGCGACGTCAGCGCCGACCACACATGCTCCTTCGCGGTCGGATCGATTGTGACGCCCTCCTTGGCGAGGATCGCCGTCACCCACTCGGCCGCCCAGGCTCGCTCAGCCTGATCGTCGATCCGCGCGAGCGGTTGCAGGGAGACGGAGTGCTCCGAGCCCGCGGACAGGCTGCCGCCGAGATCGTGCCAGTCGCCGCCCATGGCGAGCGCGGCGGTGCGGATCGAGCCGCCGAAGTCGAAGGCGAAGATTTGATTGTTGCGATAGCGGCGGAACTGCATCGCCATCAGCGACAGCAGCACCGACTTGCCTGCGCCGGTCGGACCGACGATCAACGTGTGTCCGACGTCGCCGACATGAAGGCTCAAGCGGAACGGCGTGGAGCCTTCGGTCTTGCCGAATAGCAGCGGCGGCGCCTTGAAATGCTCGTCTCGCGCTGGGCCTACCGAGCTTTTCGGGATGATCGAATCGAGACGCAAGTGGGCTCACTTCAACCCGTCGTCGGGGTGCATGGCCTGGGAGCGCTCACCTGTGAGATCATTGAGCGCATCCAGAAGCTGCCCGGCGGTCCGTATTCCGGCGAACTCATCGCGACGGGCGGAGAAACGCTGATCAACGACTTCGCGGCCGTCGTTTCGTTTGCCTTGAACATCACCTGCACAACGGATCTCGACCTCGCACGTCGCCTAGTGGCGAACGAACGGCCCAGTCTCGGCGCGGACTTGGTGCCTCAGAAATACGTTCCCCGGATGTTTGATCGCGCCGTGAACTGGCAGCCGAGCGACTCTGACCACCTTCAGCGCTTTGTGACGGATCTCATGCTGCCGTCGAGCGTGTCGAGGACCTGATCGGAGCGCTGGACGACGATGCGCCCGAGCATGTCGCACTTCTTGGCGACGCTTACCGCTGTGCCCGAACCGATTTCATCCTCCAGACCCAGGCGCAGGACCATCTGATTGAAGCGGGCCTGGCTATGGCCTTCGAGAAGTTCAACGGCGGCGATCAGGGTCGGGCGTGTGAAGGGCTGCGCTCGCATCAGCGCGCCCCCCGGATAGGGTTGACGACCTCGATGCCGGCGAAATCGCGCTCGTTGTCAGTGACCACGATGCAGTCGTTGGCGGTGGCGATCGCCGCAATGATCATATCCAGGCCGCTGCGGGGGCGGCCGCTCAATCTTCCGGCCGCCATCAGCTCCGCCCAAGCGAGCCCGGCCTTCTCGTCGAAGGGGAGGATGCGGCCGGCGAAGAGCGCCTGGGGGCCTTGAGGGCCGCTGAACCATGCGTCGAGCTGATCCCGCCGCTTCCCGGCCGGCTTCTCAAGGACGCCGCGGCGGATTTCCGCCACGGTGAGGGACGCGATGAACAGGTCCTCGTCGGACTGTTCCGCCATCCAGGCGATGAGTGATTCCGAAGGCGCTGGCTTGGTGAAGTTGCTGATGATGTTGGTGTCGAGGAGATAGCGCATCAAAGATCGACCTTCCGTCCTTCCTCACGGGGACGGGTCAGGTCGAGTTCGGAGCCGATCAGGGGCGAAGCCAGCAGCGCCTTCAAGATGCCGCCTTTCTTGGGGGGCTCACCGGAAATGGATTGGTTGACGGCTGCTCTCAGTCGATCGGCGTCAGCGCCACCTTCGGCCAACCGCTTGGCCACGGAGCGGATCAGCTCGCGATCATCATCGCGCCCGATCACCTCAAAGCGGGCCATCCCCCGCTCAGTCAACCGGTTGCGGTAGTTATCGATCGCTCGGCGCTGAGGACTCTTGCTCATTGGGGCTCTCCAGACTATAGCCGGTAATATAACCAGGGAGATTTAGATCTGCAAGGCCGTGAGGCGGCGAAGGCGGATTCGACCGGCACGAAGGCGAAGCGCCCTTTCGGCGCCTATGGGTGGGTTTCCGGCTTTCAGGTGAGCGGTCAGCTTCGATTTACCGAGCTGCCAGAGACTCCGGGCGATCCATCGCCTCCAGGCGTTCGGGCATGTCGAGCAGTTTGAGCGCAGCGGCGGTCAAGGTTTCGGCGATCGTCGGATAGGTTTCGGCCGAGCTGATCGAAACGCCGTCGCCCGGGAAGATCAGCGTTGCTTGAAAGCCATTGCCTTTGGGCGTGGCGGAGAGGGTGATCGTCGGCATGTCAGGGCCTCCACCTGTCTCGTTCCTCGCCGCCAGACCCGGCGAAGGAGGCCCGCAACCTTAGCTCAGTTCCCGGATCTGAGACAGCTTCGTCCAACCTACCCAAGACCAAGATGCGGCTGGTCCCTATGTCTCCCAATCTCCAGAGCTTTGGCGTCCCCAGACATCAGGTTGCAAACTGTCAGAAAACCGCTTACATTTCTAACAGGAGAATGGCCATGTCGCGTCTGAGCGAACAGATTCTGGCATATGCGGAGGGGCAGTCCGAAGGGGCACCCATATCCGCTAAGAGCTTGCTCCACCTCGGCAATCGCGCTGCGGTGGACCAGGCCTTGTCGCGTCTGGCCGAGCGTGGGCAGCTCATCCGCGCCGGGCGGGGGGTCTACCTTCGTCCCGTCACGTCCCGGTTCGGCACCCGCGCGCCTTCCGTCGAACAGGCTGTGGAGGCGCTTGCCGCCCAGCGAGGCGAGGTCATTGTCTCGAATGGGGCGGCCGCGGCTAACGCGCTTGGCCTGACGACGCAGGTGCCGGTTCGGTCGGTCTATCTGACTTCGGGCCGCAGCCGAAAGATGAGCCTCGGCAAGCAGGTCGTGGAACTGCGCCACGCGCCGCGCTGGCAGTTGACTCTTGGAAGCCGGCCGGCGGGCGAAGCGGTGCGCGCACTCGCGTGGCTGGGTCCCGAGAAAGCCGAGGAAGCGCTCATGACGCTGAAGCGGAAGATGCCGCCGGGGGTCTTCGGCGAGCTGGTCGCCGCCGCGCCGCAGCTTCCGACGTGGCTCGCGCGAAGCGTGGGAAAGGCGGCCTATGGCTGACGCCTTTCTTTCCCTGCCGGTCGAGGACCGCCGTGAGGCCCTGCGTGTCGCCGCCGATCGATCCGGCCGCCCGGCGCATCTTCTTGAAAAGGATGTGTGGGTCGTCTGGGCGCTGGCGACCTTGTTCGGATCGGACATCGGCGCGCACCTGGTGTTCAAGGGCGGCACCTCCCTGTCCAAGGCTTACGGCGTCATCCGGCGCTTTTCCGAGGACGTGGACCTGACCTATGACATTCGCGCCATCGCGCCCGACCTTGTCGGCGAGAACGGCGAAGTCGCTGCCAAAAAACCGCAGCGAGGAAAGGCGGTGGTCCAAGGCTGTGCGCCACCGCCTTCCCGAATGGATAGCCGAGACGGTCCAGCCTCTCGTCGCCAGCGCGATCGACGCGCAATCGCTCGCAGCAACCCTCAGAGTGGAAGGCGATCGGCTCTACATCGACTACGAGGCCACGTCGGCAGGTTCCGGCTACGTCGCTCCCAGCGTGATGCTGGAATTTGGCGCCCGCTCAACGGGGGAGCCGGCAAGTCTGCGTGACGTGACCTGCGACGCCGCCGGATTCATCGACGGCGTTGAATTCCCATCGGCCCGCCCCCGCGTCATGCACGCGGAGCGGACGTTTTGGGAGAAGGCCACGGCGATCCACGTCTTCTGCCTGCACGAGAGGCTTCGCGGCGAACGCTTCGCGCGACACTGGCATGATGTCGTTCGGCTCGACGAGGCAGGAATCGCCGCCACTGCCCTAGCGGATCGCCAGCTCGGCCGCGCCGTCGCCCGCCACAAGAGCATGTTCTTCGCCGAGAAGGCGGCAGACGGTACGCTGGTCGACTACGACAGGGCC
Organism: uncultured Alphaproteobacteria bacterium; assembly: GCA_963762435.1. Lineage (GTDB taxonomy): Bacteria > Pseudomonadota > Alphaproteobacteria > ATCC43930 > CGMCC-115725 > JAXDMU01. Next base: position 109,170 of record CAVXLN010000006.1, read on the forward strand.
GTACATGGCGGCCTGCGCTTGGTGCCGGCGGGCGAAGGGCTGGCGGCGCTGAGCAAGGACTACGGCCAAATGGTCGAGGATGGCTTGCTTCTCGAGGATGCCGAGCCCTTCGAGGTGCTGATCGAGCGATGTGCCGAAATTGAAGCGCGGGCTAACGGCGTTGGGGAAAGAATGTAGATAGGCGGGGAAGTCGAAGGGCGCAAATTCCAGTTCCCGCGAAGCGGCGATGCTGAACCTTCAGATCTTGACTAGAACAAGGGGGGAGCGAGAGCGCTCGTCAGGCCATTTCCGAGGCCATTGTGTGAAAAGGGAGGGGCGTACGCCGATGCACATCGAGACCTTGCGTATCCGGAACTTCCGACGGCTGAGAGACGTCCGCATCGACCTTGCGTCCGACATCTCCATCTTTGTTGGGGCCAACAACAGCGGCAAGACATCGGCGTCTCACGCGATCCAACTCTTCATGTCCGCTTCGCGCGAGCGGTTTTCGATCCACGACTTCAGCGCCAAGTCCTGGGCGGCCATGGATGCCTTCGGCGAAGGCCAAGACGGCGCGGTCTTGCCCGCCATCTCTCTCGACATCTGGTTTCAGGTCGAAGTGCCGGATCTCCACCGTGTCGTCGACCTGCTCCCCAGTCTCGCCTGGGAAGGCAACCTTGTCGGCATGCGCATAGAATTCGCGGCATCCGATCCCACGATGCTGCTCGCCAATTTTCGCGACGCGCGGGCACGGGCGCAGGCGAATATTCGGCCAGGCGCCAATGGTGGCGCGGACTACCATCCATCGCCCCGCACCCTGCGCGACTATCTCACCGACAACCAGGGCGACAAGCTCCGGCGCGAATATGAGCTGCGCTACTATGTTCTCGATCGGGCGCAGTTCGACCCCGCCTTTCAGCCGGTGGCTGGGTACGTCCCCCTTCTGCTGACCCCGGAAAAGGGGCGCGGCGGCAAGGACATCTTGAGTTCGCTCCTGCGGGTCGATTTCCTGCACGCCCAGCGCCATCTTTCGGATGCGGCGGGCGGAAGCCGGGCCGAGGACCTGTCGCGCTGCCTGAGCCGCTTCTACGAGCGGAATCTGGAGAAGCGCGGCGAGGACTATGACGCCATTCGTGCGCTGGCGGATTCCGAGGCGATGCTCAACGATCACCTCAGCCGCGTGTTCGAACCGACATTGAGCCGGCTGGGGGCGCTCGGCTATCCAGGCCTCTCCAACCCGCGCCTGCTCATCAAGTCCGCCCTGAACCCCGCCACCATCATGGGCAGTCACGATGGCGCCCGGGTCCACTATGCGCTGGGCGATCCGCAGGACGGTATAGAGCCACCGACGCTACCCGATCGCTACAACGGCCTTGGCTTCAAGAACCTCATCTACATGGTCGTCGAATTGCTCGACCTCCACGCGCAATGGATGGACATCGAGGAGAGCCGGCCGCCCCTGCACCTCGTCTTTATCGAGGAGCCGGAGGCACACCTGCATGCACAGCTCCAGCAGGTCTTCATCCGCAAGGTGCTCGACATCCTGGCCATCGAGGGCGATGACTGCGCCCATTATTCGAGCCAACTGGTCGTCACCACCCATTCGCCGCACATCCTCTACGAACGCGGATTCCGGCCGATCCGCTACTTTCGGCGCTCGTCGACGGCCGTCGGACAATCCTCCGAAGTGCTCAACCTTTCGGCCTTCTATGCTCAGACGGCCAATCCGACCCGCGACTTCCTTGAGCGCTATCTCAAGCTCACCCATTGCGACCTATTCTTCGCCGATGCAGCCGTCCTGGTCGAAGGCAATGTCGAGCGGCTCCTGCTTCCGCAGATGATCGCGACGGCGGCGCCCCGCCTGCAGTCGGCCTATCTGAGCATCCTCGAAATCGGCGGCGCCTTCGGCCACCGCTTCCGCACCCTCATCGAGTTTCTGGGCATCACCGCTCTGATCGTGACCGACATCGACAGTGTCCTCGCGCCGGCCGATCAGGCCGCGGAAGGGGAAGGCGGCGATGGCGACGATGACGACGTCGTGGCCGGCAGCGCCTGCATGGTTCATGTCGCCGACGCGGTGACCTCCAACCAGACGCTGATCCAATGGCTGCCCACCCACCGGACGATCGCCGACCTGCTGGCCGCGACCTCGGAAAGACGGACCCAGGCGCGGCTTGAGGAAGGCCACGCCTTGATCCGCGTCACCTACCAGAGCCAGGTCGATGTCGAGTGGCGTGGTGTGAGCGTGCCGATGACCGGCCGAACGCTGGAGGAGGCCTTCGCCTTCGAGAACCTCACCTGGTGTCAGGATGCGGACCGTGCTGACCTCAAACTTCGGGTCCGGGGAAACGCGGGAATGGACGTTGCCGGGCTCGCCGAACGGCTGCACAACCGCATCAAAAGCTCAGGGTTCAACAAGACCGACTTCGCTTTGGCGCTCTTGGCCCAGGATCCGGCAGCCTGGACCGTGCCCCGATATATCGCCGACGGGCTCCGGTGGCTGGAGGGCGAGATCACGCCCGTTCCAGCGCCGGTCGCGCCCCTGGCTGCTGCGGGGGTAGCGGCGTGACGAGCCGGATCGGACAGCCCGACACCGAAGCGGACCTGCTATTGCGTGGATGTCTGGACCAAAATCCGCTCACCAGCTTCGTCATGGTGGCCGGGGCCGGATCTGGCAAAACCACCTCGTTGGTGAAGGCGCTCGCCCACCTGTCCCGCACCCGGTCAACCGAACTGCGGCGACGTGGACAGCAGATTGCCTGCATCACCTACACGGAGGTCGCGGTCGGGGAAATCTGGGGCGATGTTGGCAACGACACGCTCTTTCATGTCTCCACGATCCACAGCTTCCTATGGACGATCGTGCGTCCGTTCCAGCAGGATCTTCGGCGATGGGTCGCCGGGCGCATTGAGGAGAAGATCGCGGCCGCCCAGGAGAAGCTCGATAATCCGAGGACCAGGGCCAACACCAAGGAGACGGCGGCTCGGGATATCGAACGCTATCAGCGCCAGAGCGAGGCGCTCGCGGCCGTCGCCCGCTTCAACTACGGAACGGGCAGCGACTACGCCAAGGGCATTCTCGGGCACGACGACATCCTGAAGATCGGCCCCGCCTTGATCGGGGAGCGTCCGTTGTTGCGGGCGCTGGTGGCCAACCGCTTTCCCTTCATCTTTGTCGACGAGAGCCAGGACACCAGCCCCATCTTTGTCGCGGCTCTCAAACAGATCGCCGACACGGTGGGCGCGGGCTTTTGCCTGGGGTTCTTCGGCGACCCGATGCAGAAGATCTACACGACGGGGGCAGGGCCGATCGCACTGGAAGCGGGCTGGAACGAGATCACCAAGCCGGAGAACTTTCGATGTCCGACCCAGGTGCTCGGCGTCGTCAACCGCATCCGTGCGGAAGACGACGGACTGCAGCAAACCCGCGGCCGAACCATCACACGCGATGGCGTGATCGAGTCCGTCGTAGGAACCGCCCGCTTGTTCATCCTTCCGGCAGACGAAGGGCGGACCGAGCGGGTCGCCCAGGTTCGTCGTTGGCTGGCGGACACCGGCGGTGATCCTGCCTGGCAGAGCGACGACGAAGCCGCCGACGTGCGGGTTCTGGTCCTCGTCCACCGTATGGCGGCCCGGCGGCTCGGCTTCCCCAATCTCTACGCCGCGCTGAACGACCAGGCGCCGCCCAGCCTGAAGGATGGCCTGCTCGACGGCACGGCGTGGGTATTGCGGCCGTTCATGACCTTCATCCTCCCGCTGGTGATCGCGGCACGCGCCGGCCATGATTTCGATGTGATGACCTTGTTGCGGGCCCATTGCCCGCTGCTCGTCAAAGAGCGACTTTCGGGGCTGAATACGGCCGAGCTGCTGGCTCAGCTTCGTCAGGATGTGCCCCAGCTCGTGGCTATGATGGACCAAGCCGCAGCGACGACGATAGGCGAGGTGCTGGCGTTTGTCCGCCAGCATGAGCTGGCCAGCCTGGATGATCGCTTCACTGCCTATCTCGCCGATGGGCAGGTCGAAGCGGATGGCGACGCAGAGCATGCCGAAACGCAAGCCGTCACCGCCTTCCTGGCCTGCGAGGCGACTGAATGCTGGGGCTATCGGGACTATATCGAGGACCAATCGCCCTTCTCCACGCAGCAAGGCGTCAAGGGCGCGGAATTTGACCGAGTGCTGGTGATCCTCGATGACGAGGAGGGCGACTACAACCTTTTTTCCTACGGCAAATATTTCGGGATCACGCCGCTGTCGGCGACCGACGAGAAGAACCTGGCGGAGAGGGCGGACTCCGTTCTGGGGCGGACCCGCCGCCTGTTCTATGTGTGCTGCTCCCGCGCGGTTCAAGATCTTGCCGTGATCCTGTTCGTGCCGGACGTCGCCGCCGCGCACAGGGCGATCGAGGCCCGAGGGTTGTTTTCAGCCGGCGACATTCACGAGCTGGCGGTGCTCCCTGCCGTCCCGGCGCCGGCGTCTGTGCAATGAGCGGAAAGACGGACAAGTCGCGGTCCTTGCGCTACGGCGTGTTCGACCCTGCATCGAATGAGCGCGTCGCGACGCTGACGTTCGATCTCGCTAATAGCCAGATCGTCGGAAAGAGCGCGCCAGGGGCGCCAGACCTGCGATCAAGCCTCGCGCAGGCGCTGCAGGACTTTCGTCCGCAGGACGGCGTCGATCCGGACGCGCAACTCACCAGCCTTCTCGAACCGGCGGTCGCCGGCTTTGGCCTGACGGTGAAGCCAATTCCGGCGGGAGACATCACTGTCAACGCGCTGTGGGATGCTGACAGCGGCAACGTCGTCGGTCGATCGCACGTCGAAGACGGCGTGGAGTCGTTTGCACCTGACGTGCTGAGGGGCATAAACGACAGCGTCGCTCGCGCGATGCGAATGGGCGCGGATCGGCTGGCCGCGCGGATCACTGCCTTGACGGGCAGCGCAGATGCCGCCGCCCAGGCGGCCGCCGCGCTTGAGGTAGCGAGGGGCGAAGGTCTGTTCGCGTTCGAGCCGTCGCGCGCACTGGGCGACGCTCTGGCGGGGGTCGACGCCGCTGCTCTCGAACCCCATGTGGCTCGCAAATTCCTGGAAGCGCGCACGGCGATCGCGGCGCGCCTGGAGGATTTTGAGCGCGCGGCGGTCGATGCGCGCGCTCTGTTGGATAGGTGGACGGATCTGCCGCCTGCCGGCGCCGCAGAATATCGCAACATCGAAGGGATCGCGCACGCCAGGGCCGGACGGTTCGAAGCAGCCGCCGCGATCTGGTCCTCGCTCGCCTACCACACCGCCGGCATCGCTCCGAGTTCGCGCGGCCAGGTGCTGCGTAACCTCGCGTCCATATCGCCCGCGACCGATCCCCAGACCCTGCGCCAGTTCGAAGAGTTGTCGGACGCATTTTTGCAGGCAGGCGATCGGCGCGACGCCGCGATCAGCCTCATCTATCTCGGCGACGCTTCGGAACATCACAGCGGCGACCAGGCGATCACCATGTTGGCGAAGGCCGACCCGTTGCTCGACGAACCCAGCCTCATCGGCGAAGCGCTGCGGGCCGCGCTGCAATATGCGCGTGCGAAGCGGCTCGTGGCGCTCGAGCGCACGCAGGAGGCGTTCGATGCCGCCCTGGCGTCAGTCGAAGCGCGCCGTGGTCTCATCGGACAGGAAGAGGAATTGCTCGCCTCGCTGGCATTGACGCTCACACTCGCCGAGCGCCTCGGCGACGATCGGGCCGCGACCCTCCGGCAGGAGTCCGAGGCTCTTTTGCAGGCGGTCCCTAGTCCTAGATTTGTGATGGGCGCCAGGATCGATGCGCTCATGGATGCGTGGGACGACTCGGCCGCTGATCAACTGCGTCAGGCGTCCCAAGCGTCCGGCGACATGGTCAGCCGGATCGCAGCCGGAACCTTGCTGATCGCGAACGACCCGGCGTTGACGAGCGAGCATCGTCTTGCCCGGCTCGAAGCCTTGCATGAGAGCATGGTGGCCGAAGGCGCCGCTGGCCCTCTGTTGACGCCCATTCGCCTTGCGCTTGCAGGGGTATTGCGCGACAGCGGGCGATCCGACCGCGCTATCCCCTGGCTGGAGAAGATCCTGTTGGACGCCCCGCTCGCCGAGGGCATCGCGCGCATGCTTCTGGAACTGCTGCGGGCGGAAAAACGGTGGGAGGCCGCCCTTTCGGTCGCGACGCGCGAAGTGTCGCTCAAGGGCGAGAATTTCGACCGGGTGATCGTCGTGGCCGAACTTGCGCTATCCGCAGGAAGCAAGGAAACGGCCTTCAAGGCGGCCTACCGTGCCGAGGCACTGGCTGGAAATGAAGCCGAGCGTGCTCGGGCAAGGGAGCTTGTCGAGAAGGCTCTGGCGCAGGGCCCCAGCTTTGCTTCCGACCAGCAGGGCCCGGTGGTGGCGCCAGTCACCACAAGCGAACTCGACGCGGAAATGCAGCGCTACGCCACGCGCACGTCCGCGGACTACCGCATGGAATTTTGGGAAAAGCCCCGTGGCGCGAAGAAACATGCCTGGGTGTCCCAGCCCGAACGAAGGGCCCAGACGCAGCTCCGCATATGGCTGGACGCCGCCTTCGGCGAGCGCGTGACGATCATCGAGGAGATTTCCGCTGGAGCCGGCAGGCTTGACCTGCTGTTGCAGCTCGCCGGCGGCACGCAGGTGATTGTCGAGTTGAAGATGTGCGGGTTTGGCTACAGCAGCAATTATGCCGCCGCGGGCGAGAAGCAAATCCGCCACTACATGCAAAGTCGGGGCGTCCATCTGGGGTTTCTGGTCGTGCATGACGGGCGGATGAGAAAATTTGGAGAGAGCGTGCTCCAGTCCAGCGGGATGGGAAGGCAGACGGTGCGGGAACTCTTCGTTGACGTTCGGCCCAGTTGGGATGAGGGCGCGGGGGAGGAAGACGAATGAACTCGATTGAGGACAAACTCAAACAGCCCGACATCGCTCAGACTTCACCCGAGGTAACGAGTCCCTCCGCATCTCTATTCAATGCTGGGTAGGCCAAGTGCAGGCTGGCCCGGTAAAGGCCTTCGAGCAATAGAATGTCGGCGGAGCGCAAGAAAATGGGGTGTCTCGATGGCAGAGCGTAAGGCGATACCCGCTGGAACACGACTGCGATTGTTTGCAGCCGCATCAGGGCATTGTCAGAAACCGGACTGCCTTGATGCTTTGTTCCCCGTCGAAATGGGCGGCGACAAGCACATCGCCGAAATGGCGCACGTTATCCCGCACGGCGACGCCGGACCGCGCTTCGAGGACCGGCCGGCTGGCGATTTCGACGCGGACTCGTTTGAGAACCTGATCCTACTTTGCCCGACATGTCATACGAAAATCGACAAGGACCCAGAGGCCTACCCACGCAACGTCCTGCTCGATTGGAAGCGGAGCCACCTCGCGAATTTGGCGCTTAAGCAAGGCATCAGGTCGTATGACGAGCGCGCTCAGGTTCGGGATGCCGTGACCGGCATACTGGCGGAAAATAGAGCAATCTGGGAACGCTATGCTCCCGTCGATGGGGCGAAGTTCGAGTACGATCCGGAGTTTGAGGCGGCGGCGGCGTGGAGCCAGCGTATGAGAAGCGTCATCCTGCCGAACCACTACCGGGTCCAGGCGATCATCGAGGCAAATCTGAAGCTTGCGACCGACGAGGAGCGACGCGCATTCGCGGACTATCAAGAACACGTTCGCGGACTATCAGAACGACACGTTTGCGGTGTCGCTGGTCGCGCTATTCGGTTTCCGGCGGCGATGGGAGGCATTTTCGGGTGAACTGGCAGGTAAAATACGCTCTCGCCAATTTCTCTAAGCCGAGCGAACGCTCAAAGGCAGAGCATGTAGTGGGCGACCTGCTCAATATCACTACCCCGAACCAACCTGATGTCTTCGCCGCAATTTCTGCGAATGAGACCATTAATTTAGACGCGGCGACTGGCTATCGAGAGCAGTTCGAAAGGTTAGACTTCCTGTGTGGTTATCGCACGAATTGCGTCTGGGAAGGTGGCGCGATCCGTTACCTTGAAGAGAATGGCGTGGGTTGGGGAAGTTTTGGCACGCTCGGCTCCGCTGCTTTGGACGGCGATGCAAATACTGCGTCTCACAAGGTCTACAAATTCTCAGACAGGCTCCTCCGGCAATTTGGCCCTGTGGCGGACGTTGTCCGGGAGTTCGATCGGGTTCACCGTGTTTCGCTCAGGACCGGAACTACGCTCCGGATTGGGATGGTTGCGGACTACGAGCCTACCGCTGATGCTGTTCGGAGCCTCTGGGAGCGATTTGGCCCAGTCGACATTGCTTGGAACATCAATCCAAACGGAACGCCGTCGCCCGAGGCGTTGGAGGCGGGACGTGAACTCGGATGTGAGGTGATGAAATGGGACGAGCTGAAGGAGCACCTGAAGAAGGTCTGATGACGGCGCGCGAGGTTGCAGCCTATCTTTTGGGGTCTTGCAAATCCCTGGCAGGTTTCGAGTCTTACATGTTCGGCTCCGCACTCAGCGGTGTTGGGCAGGACATAGATATCCTCGTCGTTGGCCCAGGTGGCGAACCGCTGACCAAACTCAAATGTGAGTTAGATTTGGCGGGCGAGAGCTTGCCACTGCACTTGCTCTATATGCTGCCATCAGAGGCGAACCACACACGGTTCGTGGCGAGGGAAAAATGTGTTTCGCTGGCGTTACTGGCCGACCAGGATGGCAATTGTCATCTCCATGAGTCCTTGGTCATTAGCGGATGACAACATGGCAATCGACCCAAGGCTTTCTGGACGATTTCCGAGGCGGGCCTGCATCAATGAGATGGGAGAGGGGCGCATTCTTCCGAAGCTTGTTTGCGATACGCGCACGCTTATGGCAGGAACTGCCGCCATATAGGATCCGCGAATCCAGCCTCCTTGGCTTGATGGTATCGCCGTTGTTATTGGGCTATTTTTGGGGCGAAAAGTCCAATAACTACAATTCTATATCAAACCTGTTGACCATCGAGTGGGAGTGAGGGTGGGAATTTGACAGCTCTGCGCGCGGATCGAGCGATAATTGTCGAATCGGTTGCGATCCGTCTAATGTGACTGTGAAGAGCGGGGGTTGATTTGACTTCTGATCTGGATCGTTTTCCACGGGCCGTCATCGAAACTCTTGCGAAGAGAGCCAATAATCATTGTTCCAACCCGGATTGCAACGCGATTACGAGTGGCCCTGCGGAGGATGAAAGTCGATCTATTACGGTAGGTGAGGCGGCGCACATATACGGCGCGAAACTTGGCGCGGCTCGTTACGATGATCAAATGACGGCTGCTGAGCGCGGCGCTATTACCAATGCGATTTGGCTATGCTGTAATTGCCATAAGATGATCGATTCTGACCCGGATCAATTTCATCCCGATCTGCTATACGAGTGGCGACGCGAACATGAGCGGGTCGTGTCAGAGGGGCTCGGACGGACGAGCGATCGGCTTAAGCGTAACCTAGTCGACCGCCAGTTGATCGGCTTCGACGGCACAAGTTATATGGCACGCCAGATCGTTATCGATAAGCCGAGTGATTGGGAATACCGGCTGACTTTAGAGTTGCTTCGCTCGAAGTTTACACCGCTCTGGTCAAGATGGAATGCCTTGAATCGCGGACTGTACGCGAGGCCTATAATCCGTCTCTCGGCGGAAGGCGCAGCAGATTGGTTTCAAGATCGGACAACCGAAATAGGTCTTTTTGTTCCGGCTCTGACAGGGATCATTAACAACGAGTTCAGAGACGCCTGGGGTGCTCCGGGAGAATCAGGTTCTCCTGAAGCTATTTTAGCTGCGTGTGATTTGTTCGGGGAAGTGTGTCAACAGATTTTGAATTGGGAAGAAAATATTCGATTTACTGTTGTTCCTCGCGATTTTGAGGAGGTTCACAATCTGTTGTTCGGGATTGGTGGTAGAATTCTTGATCAAGTTCGAAAATTTCCACTTGAAATGTCTAGAATATTTTCAGAAGAACAAAAATCTGGCACTCACAGTATCAGTATTGTTCTTGATCTTCCAGACGAGTGGGGGGAGCAGTTTATCAGTGCTTTTGATCGTGCTTGGCGGCGACAATAAACCCATATTAGGATTTATGATTGCAGTGCGCCTAGCTATCCTGCTGTGGTCGTTTCCTTGGGATTTCCCGGGTCGCATCAGCCTTTTCCAACCACCACGGACCTCATGATTCGCCTCGATAACATCAGCAAGCAGAACGGCCATCAGCTCCTATTCATCGACGCGTCGATGGGCATTCAGAAGGGCGAGAAGGTGGGACTGGTCGGGCCGAACGGCGCCGGTAAGACGACGCTGTTCCGGATGATTGCGGGCGAGGATCGGCCCGACGATGGCCAGGTGTCGATCGATCCCGGCATGACGATCGGCTATTTCAGCCAGGATGTCGGCGAGATGTCGGGCCAGAGCGCCGTGGCCGCGGTGATGGATGGGGTCGGGCCGGTAAGCGCGCTGGCCACCGAGATGGCCAAGCTCGAGGCCGCCATGGTCGATCCCGACCAAGCCGGCGACATGGACGCCATCATCGAGCGCTATGGCGAGGTGCAGGGGCGCTTCGAGGAGCTCGACGGCTATGCGCTGGATGCGCGGGCGCGCGAGGTGCTGGCTGGCCTCAGCTTCAGCCAGGAACGAATGGACGGCGATGTCGGCCTGCTCTCCGGCGGTTGGAAGATGCGCGTGGCGCTCGCCCGCATCCTGCTGATGCGGCCCGACGGCATGCTGCTGGACGAGCCGAGCAACCATCTCGACCTCGAAAGCCTGATCTGGCTGGAGGCTTTCCTCAAGAGCTATGACGGCGCGCTGCTGATGACGTCGCATGACCGCGAGTTCATGAACCGGATCATCGGCAAGGTCGTGGAGATCGACGGCGGTTCGCTCATCACCTATTCGGGCAATTACGATTTCTACGAGCAGCAGCGCGCGCTGGGCGAGGCGCAGCGCCAGGCGCAATTCGAGCGCCAGCAGGCGATGCTCGCCAAAGAGATCAAGTTCATCGAGCGCTTCAAGGCGCGCGCCTCTCATGCGGCCCAGGTCCAGAGCCGCGTGAAGAAGCTGGACAAGATCGAACGCGTGGAACCGCCCCGCCGCCGCCAGTCCGTCCAGTTCGAGTTCCGCACCCCGCCGCGCTCGGGCGATGACGTGGCGAGCTTCCGGAACGTTCACAAGGGCTATGGCAGCCAGCCGATCTATGCCGGACTCGATTTCCGGGTACGGCGCAACGAACGCTGGTGCGTTCTGGGCGCCAATGGTGCTGGGAAATCCACGCTGCTGAAGCTGGTGGCTGGTGCGGCCGAGCCGGACCAGGGCACGGTGACCGTCGGCGCCAATGTCAGGATGGGCTATTTCGCCCAGCACTCCATGGATTTGCTGGACGGCGACGATACGGTTTTCGAGTCGCTGGACGAGTCATTTCCGCAGGCCGGGCAGGGGGCGCTACGCTCGCTGGCCGGATGCTTCGGCTTCTCCGGCGACGATGTCGAGAAGCCCTGCCGTGTGTTGTCCGGCGGCGAGAAGGCGCGCCTGGTGATGGCCAAGATGCTGTTCGACCCGCCGAACTTCTTGGTTCTCGACGAACCGACGAATCATCTGGACATGGCGACGAAGGAGATGCTTGTAGCCGCACTGGCGGAATTCGAAGGCACCATGCTGTTCGTTTCGCATGACCGCCACTTCCTGTCAGCACTCTCGAACCGCGTGCTGGAGCTGACGACCGACGGCGTTCATCAGTTCAGCGGTGGCTACACCGAATATGTGGCACGAACGGGCCAGGAGGCGCCGGGTCTTCACCCAGGCGGTTAGTGGGAGACCCACTGCTGGCTCGGCGAAGCGTTACAGTCATTGATGATCAGGGGCGCGCGCTCGGCAGGATCACCGCCGCCAATATCGAGGCATTTCCCGCCGATTCCGACGATCGCGCCGTTATTCGCCGTCCAGTTCTGGCTGGGCGATCCACTGCAGGGTGTGTAGATGACGGCCGCTCCGTTATTTGGTGCGCTTCCCTGAACATCGACGCAGAAGCCACCAACACCGGTAATCTGTCCATTTCCGCTGAACGACCACTCCTGATTCTTCCAGGGGTCGCACATCTTCATGATGACGGGTGCGCCAGGTTCGGGCGAACCATGATTTACCACGTTAATGCACATATTCGTTTCACCACTCGTGATCTGGGTTGCCGCGGAACACCCGCCGACGCCACACGCCAGTAGAAGACCCAAGAGTAATGCACACGAATACCTGCCCATGTGATGTTCTCCTATTTCCGGCCTTTTACTTTAAAGAGCAGTCACTCCCAAACCGCTGTCAGGATCCGGTTCTCGTTATCCAGAATGAGAGTCAGGCGGTTGGGATTCGAGTCTGCTGATGCGATCCCATCGGACGGGCGAACGATGCGCGTTTCCGGGGGCACCTGCTCCTCATGGACAACATTGCTGCCGGAGCCGGAGCTGCCTTTCGGGAGGAACTTCTTGCCAACACACGTGCCGCAGTCTTCCAGAGGCGACTGACTCTCCGCATAGCCGGGCATGTTGTTCACGCTGACGGCGTTGGTCGCCGCATGAACATTGATGCCCTTGAAGGGATGGCCGGGCTCCAAGGGAAAAATCGCTTCAATGGCCTCATAGCCCGTGGCTTCCGCTGCGGCTTCCGGCGGCCGCGCCACGAGGATGAGATGAAGAACCCCGTCGGCGGGAACGCCGCGTGTGAGAGGAACCAATTCAGCTTCCTCCCACCCCGCGCTGCTCGCCAGACCTCTGACGCGAATGATGTCGAGGGCTGGTTCGTGTGTGCTGCGCATGACTTCGATACTGGTGATACGCAATACGGCATGCGTCTGGCTGTCGTTCGAAGTCCCGGTATTGTTGGGCGCTGCTTCTGCGGCGGGCTGACTCGAATGCTGTCCGGGCGCCGGCTGGCTTTCTGCCAAAGTGTTGCTGCCCGAGCCGACGAGGAGGATTCCAGCTGCAAAGGCTGCGACCAGATCGATGTTGTTCATCGTCGTTACTCTCCACTTTTGAAAGCTGTGACGGGCAGTGGAAGGGATTGTCAGACCCTCATTTCTAGCCGTATGGACTCTGAGCGCCGTGCCAAGTCTTGGAGTATAGGCTGAATTGATTGCGCGTCGATGCCCCGCTCGAGCTGGTCGAAAGCTTCCAGGATGAGGTCGGTCGGCACCATCTGCGTCAGAGTACAAAATCCCGTGCGGCCGCTGTCGAATGAGCCGTTTTCGCTGAGCTTGTTGATTGGTGCGCCGCCACCGCAAATCGAGAAATATCCACAAGAGGCCTGGCATCGGGCAACGCCCGCGCGAATGTCGCGCGTCATGGCTTGCATGGCGGCGCTGGCTTGCATGTCCTCAAGCGAATCCGCCAGAACATTGCCGATGATGAAGTCGTTATAGGTGGCGTTCTTCAAACCCAAAAGTTCGGGGGAAAAGCTCGAGACATTTCCGCGCCAATCGACGTTCAGCATCGCGAGCGGTTCGACCTGAACATTTCCCAACTTATCGTGCTCCGGACGGAATATTCGAGGAATGAGCCCGTCGATCTCGCGGATCATGTGGATGCGATCGTCTCGCCTCGCCTCGCGCCAGAAATGACCGAGGAAGCGACGGTAGCGCTCCTGGGGCGCTTGGCTTGCAAACAGTTCGGAGGTGTGATCGCCCTCGGACTCCTCGACGTTGAAGCACACATCCGCAATGCCCTCCGCCCGATAGAATTCGAGCATTTCGTCGGGCAGGTCGAGACTCTGGTCCGTCAATACCGAGATGACATGAAACGGGATCCCCTCGCGGCGCAGCAGGCGAATGCCGGCGATGGCTTCGTCGAAGGTGCTGCGCCCGTCGCGGGCAATGCGATGGGCATCATTGAGGTGGCGCGGCCCATCGATGCTGACGCCAATACCTGTCTGCCACTTCTTGAAGAACTCGCACCAAGCCTGGGAGAGGAGCATGCCGTTCGTTTGAAACGAGTGGCGGATCTGAATTTCCCGCGGCCGCAGCGATTCGATAAGGGTGAATGCCTCTTCATAGTAACCTACCGGCATCGCCAAGGGCTCGCCGGCATGCCAAATCACCGTCATCTGTTCGGACGCCCACCTCGAAGCGAACAGCTTCTCAAAAAGCGCTCGCAAGACCCCGGATGACATCCTGCCTTTGTTTTTCCGGTCCGGAAGATAGCAATAGTTGCAGTTGATGTTGCAGAACGGCGTTGGTTGTACGACCACCACCGAGATTGCGGGTTCGCGCAGCTTGTCGACAGCTTCCGTCACGACTCTCTCCCTGTTTCAGGGCTTAGGCGTTGTGCCAGAAATTGCTCCAGCCGTTGTGCCAGTTGTTCCAGCCGTTATGCCAATTGGGCCACCCGCCATTTCCCCAGCCCGGCCCCCAACCGCCATTATGCCAGCCCCAGCGCCAGCCGCCATTCCCCCAACCTGGATGCCAGCGACCCCAGCCGCCGTTGCCCCACCATGTGGGGATAAGGTGCCCGCCTTCGGTCTGTTCGAGCTTGGCTGAGCCCGGGGCGGCCTGTGCCCCAATGTCGCCGATGCCGGCACGGATAGCCTGCAGGCGGGCTGCTACGCTCGGTCGCTCGTTTGCGATATCTGCCGACGGCGTGGCCGCTTGCGCGGACGATAGCGCCAATAAAAGCGACGCACCCAATGGACCCGCGGGCAGCATCAGCGACAGCGCCTTCGAGACTTGATTCTTCTTTGGCATGAAGACTCCCCCTCGTTGGACTCAAAGGGCTAAACGGTGCGCCCGCGCTCGGTCACTCAAGATACGACCGGACTACTTCCCGCTCGCTCCGTTTTTGTGCCGGAGAGTTCGATGCGTAGGACGGCCCTGGTTTGCGAGTCACCACCCCACGGGCCCGTAGACGAATCCGTAGGGTACGCCCGGTCCTGGGCCCCAGGGACCCCAAGCGTTCCAATTCCAGGCGGCATTCGAGTAGGTTTGCGCGGCCATCAGCTGCTCATCGGCAAGACGCTGCTGCTGCTGGTGCAATTTGTACTGATTGTAAGAGTTTTGCGTGCCGACATAGAGGCATCCGCAGACAAGCGGATCGGCATAGACATAATGGACCGCGTCCCCATTGACGCGCTGAACGAATTGATGCGGCGGCAACTGTTTGAGCATAGCAACCCGCTCAGGGCTGTTGGCCGGCCGGACAATGAACCCTGCCGCCGCTAAGGCGTCCTCCTTGTCGGCCACGCGTTGGCTTTCGGACACGCAGGCCGTGAGCGTCAGCACCGTGATGACGGTCAGTCCAAATCTATATCGCTGCACGAGCTTGCCCCCTCTATGACGCGATCGTTCACACCGTACTCTATGCCGGAATGTCCCGCACCACCTCAGTCAATTTGCCGGAACTGATTTCGTAGAAGAAGCCGTAGAGCTTGATGTGCTTCGGCACTGCCGGGCTCGCACGAAGCAGCTTGATGTCATAGTTGAGCGACTCCTCGAAATCCATGATGGCGAGGCTGTCATGATCAAACAATGTCGAGATATCGGCATGATGATGATCATGAAACTCCCCGATCATCAGCTCCGGCGTCAGGGTCGTCGTTCCGCAGAAAGAGTGGTGAACCACGACGACGTTTTTGACATCGAATATATAATCCATGGCGGCCACGGACTGTAGAGCGAAGGCGGCGCGTCCCCCCGCGTTGGTCGCGACGAACAATGTTCGCGTGGATCCGACCCGCGTGCCATTTTCGTCGGTGATGATTTCTTCCGGATAGACCTCGTCCCCGAAATATTCGGCGACGGCCTGTGGGATTTCGACGGCACGCGGGTCGAGGCAGTGAATCACAAGCGTCTTCATCGGGATCGCCTGGTTCGCGCCCTCGAAGCTTTTCATGTCGAAGCCGGGTAGTTTTCTGTACTCGTAGCCGCTGAATTTGCCCATTTTCTTTCTCCACCGGCATTCGACTGCGCTCAGACACGGATCTGCGGCGCCTTCATTGTCGAATGTCGGCCGGTTCCGAAAATCGGCAATGGGACGATGGTATCGCCAGCGTTCGAAAGCTGTCCGAACAACGCTCTTGTCGATGTCGGCTACGACTATGCCTATGCGCTTAGGCCGTGACGTCGACCGGCGGGATGATGGCGGAGGGGGACAACGAGGAAACAGTCGTTTCCAGATCAATGTGCCCCCGACTTGCTCCGAACCCCCTCCGCCAGAACATCGCGCTGACGGCGAAACGCTTCGGTGATCGCGGCCGACACGGCCCTGATCCGCGCTGAGCGGCGCATCTCTTCGTGCAGGATCAGCCATACAGGGCGACGGGCTGGCGCCTCATCCGGCCAAACCCGGACGACATCAGGAGAGCCGTCGCCGAGGAAGCAGGCGAGCTCGGCAATACCCATATCGTTGGCCGCGGCCGTCCGCTGGATCAGGGGATTGTCGCAGCGCAGCGCTATGCGCGCATCCTCCATCGACTCGCCCATAAAGAAGGGGCTGACCGCAGCCGGCGCGCCCGTGAAGGTGATCAGGTCGTGGCCGGCCAAGCCCTGGCCGCGCGTCGGAACACTCGCGCGAGCGAGGTAATTTTTCGACGCATAGAGCGTAAAGGCCACCTCTCCGAGCTTGCGGCAGATGAGATCAGGAGCCGATGCGCGCGCGAATCTGACGGCGAGATCGGCATCGCGCCGCGCAATGTCGAGCGAGCGGACACCGACAACCAGATCGACCTGCAGGCCTGGATGGGCCTGCCGCAGCGAGGCGACGGCAGGGGTGATCAGTTGGTCGGCGAGCGCCTCGGTCGTGGTCACCCGAACGGAGCCCGCCACAAGTGAATCGCGCCCTGCGGCGATCCGCTCCAGGTCCAAGGCCGCATTTTCCATCGCCATGCATTGGCGCAGGATCGCGTCTCCGGCCGCGGTGACCGTAAAGCCATCCGGGGTGCGGTTGAGCAACGTGACGCCCAGACGCTTCTCGAAAAGCGCAATGCGCCGTCCGACCGTGACGTGCCCGACACCCAGAGCGCGGGCAGCGCCCGATAAGCTTCCCGCGCGCGCCACAGCAAGAAAGAAGCGCACGTCATCCCACAGCCAGGTTCCGGCAGATCTGTTCATTAATGAACAATGCCTGTGAACAGACGGCCACTGCAAGCGGCCTTCGGGGCTCTTACATTCTGAGCGCTTACCGGGAGAACCGCTGATGACCGCCACCCCTGTTCCCGCTGGTCCTATTCTGCTGCATCCTGCTTGGCGCAGCCTGCTTTGGATCGTGCCGCTCACTCTGCTCTGGATATTGTTGATCATCTGGCAACCGAGTATCTGGGCTAGCGGCGTTCAGACCACGGCACACCAATTGATGGCGCATGGGTTTATCGCGCTCGGTTTGTGGCTCGGCCTCGAGCGCACCGACCTGACGCCGAGCCAACGCCGCACGATCTGGCTGGCTATCATGGCTACAGATACGCTTTGGTTCGCTGTCGCCTGGAGTGCGGCGATCAACGGCGTCTTCGTCAGCGGCGCCTCATCCTTACCGTTGCTGCCGCTGGCGATCTTCCTGCCGGTGATTATCGGAGCACCCCTGCTGCTGTTGTCGAAGCGTATGGGCCCGGTGCTCGACGCGATGCCAGCGAGCTGGCTCGTGGCACTTCAGATTTACCGCATCTTCGGCGGCTGGGCTCTCGCGGCTTGGCTGCATGGGGCGCTGCCCGGCGTGTTCGCGTTGCCGGCGGGAATTGGCGATGTGCTGACGGGCCTCTTCGCCGTGCCGGCGGCAATCGCCGTGGCGAGTGGTACGGCTCAGGGGCGAAGGGCGGCGATGATGTGGAATATCTTCGGCCTGGCTGACTTCGCCGTTGCGATCGCCCTGGGGATGATGACGACGCCCGGCCGGTTCCAGTTGATCGTTCCGACTGTGACGAGCATCGGCGCCGGCGCTTATCCCGGCGTGCTGACCCCCGCTTTCGTGGTGCCAGCCTCGATCCTGCTGCACGCGCTGTCGCTGCGCCAGTTGAGGCGCCGCCGGGTCGAGGTTGCTCGGCGGGGAGTGAATTTACCTTTCCGACTGGATCCTGCGACGTGACGTGATGCAGTGTCGCCCTACTCCACGGGTTGAGAGGGGCGTTTCGCTGGGAAGACGCCCCGTCGCGGAATCAGCATCACGGACTCGGCATCCTTCAACTGAGCTGCTCCGCCAGCATGTTCCGCACCTCCGCCACGATGGGCGGTTCTCCGGCGCGCGGGGAAACCAGGCTGAACTCGACGTCCGGCATCGCCGGAAGCCGAGGGATGCCGGGGAAGGCGACGGCGCCGTCGGGAACGGCGGAGGCGTTGAGGCAGGTCACGCCCAGACCGGCAGCGAGCGCCAGATGCAAACCGCCGACGCCGGACGCCGAATGCGCGATCGTGTAGGGAATGCCGCGCGCGTCGAGGGTCCTGACGATCAGACGGTGCAGAAAGCAGGTTTCCGGCAGAACGACCAGCGGCAGCACATCGGTCTCCGGCATGGCGAAGGACTTGTCCGCGACCCAGGCGAGCGGCTCGCGGCGCAGCCCGATGCGCTGCTCGACGATCTTGACGGGCGGCTTGTCCACGAGGGCCATCGCCAGCCCGATGTCGAAATCCCCCGTGTTCGCCGCGGCTTCGATGGTGGCGCTTGCGCGCACCGAGACATGCAGGCGCAGGCGCGGAAACTGGTCGCGCACGTGCCGTAAGATGGCGGGCAGGGCCCGCGGCCTGAAATAGTCGGTAATGGCAAGGCGCAGGTCGCCGGCCAGCTGCATGCCCTGCATGTCCCGATAGGCGGCACGGCTCATCGCCAGCAGCTCCCGCGCATGCCCGGCCAGGCGCTCGCCCGCCGGCGTCAGGCTGGCGCCGGTCTTGCCGCGCAGCAGCAGCTGCACCCCGCACATCTCCTCGAGCTTGCGGACCTGCTCGCTGATCGCCGATTGCGACCGGAACAGGAGCGGCGCCGCCGCCGATAGGCTACCTGCCTCGGCAATCACGACAAGCGTATTGAGCAGATCGAGATCGAGGAGACGGTTCATTTATCCATCCAATTTACCGATGGATAATATCATATCTTCCTGATTTCCCGGTGACAAGAAGCGCGGCATCCTCCTGCTCGACACAACGACCAAACCTGCAAGGAGCAGACATGCCCGGTATCGCGCTCACCGTCTCAGGACCGGCCGATGAGGCCCTGACCCGTCGCCTCGCCACGGAAATCACCGACCTCACCAGCCGGGTGCTGAAGAAGCCGCACGACCTGACCTGGGCGATTGTTCACTATGAGCCCCGTGAGAACTGGTTCATCGACGGTCGCTCGCTGGTCGAGCACGGCAAGAATGCCTTCCGCCTGTGGGTCACCATCACGGACGAGACGAACAGCAAGGCTGAGAAAGCCGAGTATCAAAAGGCCGCGTTCGAGCTGCTCGCCGGGCTGATCGGAAATATTCACCCGGTCTCGAATATCTACGTCATCGATGCCCGCGCGACGGGCTACGGCTATGGCGGCCTTACGCAGGAGTACAATTTCCACCATCCGGCGGCCGGGCGATGATCGTCGAGATCGTCTTCATCGATTTGCCGCCCGGGACGGACCGTGCCGCCGCCCTGGCGCTCTATCGGCAATCCGCCGGCGGGTGGCTCGCCAACCCGGACCTGATCGAGAAGTGTTATTTCTTCGACGAAGCGGCGGGCCTCGGCGGCGGCGTCTATTTCTGGCCGAGCCGAGCGGCGGCCGAGCGCTGGCACGGCGAGGTTTACCGCCGCATGGCCGCCTCGCTCTACGGGTCGGAGCCTCGCATCCAGAGGCTCGACGCGCTGATGCGGGTCGATCCAAAGACGGCGAGCTTGGCCGAGCTCTGAGGCGAGAAAACCGAAAAATCAAAAGCTGGGAACAGACCCGTAACCCCTGATCTCGAAGCCGTTCTAGAAGCCTCGTCGGCACCTCAGCCGACCGACGAGGAAAACTCATTGGCGGCGTTCGAAGCACCCCATTCGCCCATCAACAGCTCCAGAAACGCCTTGGGGGCGTCGTCCAGCACGTCCGTCTGATTCTTTCTCTGGACGGCATGGGCAACCACGAGCTCCCAACAGATCTCCGGCTCCGCCAGCTGGACGATACCGAGCGATGGCCGCCGTGCCTTCGCGATCGCCTCGGGAACGAGGGCGACTCCCAGCCCGTGGGCAACCAGATCCAGGAGCGTGTTGAGATCGCTGACTTCGAATGCGGTGCGCCGCTCGACACCGGCCTCGTCGAAACCGCGATCGATCAGGCGGCGCGTGCCCCAGGCCGGCTCGAAATCCACGAACGGCTCATCGGCCGCCGCGGCGAGGGGCAGGTTGGTGCGTCCGGCCAGCACATGGTCGGGCGAGCAGACCAGCACGAGCGCGTCGCAGGCGATCAGCGTGGTCGCGATATCGGCCGGCGGGTCGAATAGCGGCAATATCGCGAGGTCGAGCTGGCCGGCGCGCAATTTCTCGACCAAAAGCGACGAGCCGCCCTGGCAGAGCCGAACCTCGATGGCCGGGTGCTGAGAATGAAACAGCGCCAGCAGTGCCGGCAGATCGAGAAAGGCCGGCAGGCTTTGCACGGTGCCGATGGAGAGGGTGCCCCGCTCCAGGGATGAGACCGCCGCAACGGCCTCGCGCGCCTCGCGGACGGTATCAAGCGCCGTTCTCGCCTTATCGAGAAAGGCTTTTCCGGCTGCGGTGAGACGAACCTGCCGCGTGGTGCGCACGAAGAGCCTTGCATCGAGCTCCTCCTCAAGCGCGCGGATCGAGCTCGAGAGGGCCGATTGCACGATGTGGATGCGCTGCGCGGCCCGGGTGAAGTGCTGCTCTTCGGCAACCGCCACAAAATGCTGCAATTGCCTCAGTTCCATGGCCGTTCCGTTCGTTGAGATTGAGCTGTGTAACAGATTAATATGATCATAATTTTCAATTTCAAAGATCAATTCCGTCACACCAGATCCCAATGCGCAGGTTTTGGAGGCTCTAGAATGGAACAGATCGAAATAGGCTCGTCGGGCCTGAAAACGTCGCGCATCGGGCTCGGCACATGGGCGATCGGCGGATGGATGTGGGGCGGCGCCGACGAGCGGCAGGCCATCGCCACCATCCGCTCGGCCGTGGAGCGGGGGGTGACGCTGATCGACACCGCGCCCGTCTATGGCTTCGGGCGTTCCGAGGAGATCGTGGGCAAAGCGCTCGCGGGCGGATTGCGGGACAAGGTGCAGATCGCGACCAAGGCCGGGCTGGCCTGGAAGGACGGCAAGGTCTATCGCGATTCCCGCCCCGCGCGCCTCGCTCGAGAGATCGAGGATTCGCTGCGGCGGCTCGGTACCGACGTCATCGACCTTTACCAGATTCATTGGCCGGATCTCGAGACGCCGTTCGAGGAAACCGCACTCGCCATCGAGAAGCTGCGCCTAGCGGGCAAGATCCGGACGATCGGCGTCAGCAATTTCTCACCCGTGCAGATGGAGGCATTCCGCGCCGGCGCCCGGCTCGACGCCGTGCAGCCGCCCTATAATCTGTTCGAGCGGGAGATGGAGGCGGATGTGCTGCCCTATGCCAGCAAGGCGAATCTCACCGTGCTGAGCTATGGCGCGCTCTGTCGCGGACTTCTCTCGGGCAGGATGACCACGTCCACGCGGTTCGACGGCGACGATCTGCGCAAGGTCGATCCGAAGTTCCAGCCCGATCGCCTTCCCGGCTATCTGGCCGCCGTGGATGAGTTCGCCGCACTCGCGCGCGAGCGCTTCGGCAAGTCCGTACTGGCACTCGCCGTGCGCTGGGTGCTGGACCAGGGTCCGACCATCGCGCTCTGGGGCGCGCGCCATCCGGATCAGCTCGACCCGATCGGCCAGATCGATGGCTGGCGGATCGACGAGGAGAGCAAGCGCCAGATCGATGCGATTCTCGCGCGCTGCATCAAGAGCCCGGTCTCGCCCGCCTTCATGGCCCCGCCCTTGAAGCGGCCGGACGCCGAGTGCGACCAAGCCGCGTGACCTCACCGCAAACGTTAGGCTCCCGGCGCTTCCGCACCGGGAGCCGCAACGTCATTTCACAAGTGCCGCCTTCTCGATCACCGCCGCGACTTCCGCCGCGTGGACGACGAGGGAGGCGTGACTGCCGGCGACTTCCGTCGTCTGGGCCTTGATCCTGGCGGCGAACAGCTTCTGGGCCTCGGGCGCGATGACCTTGTCCTTCGTGGTGAGCACATAGAAGGTCGGCTTGTCGTGCCAGGCTGCCGTATCGACGGGAGCCTCGTACGCCGTGTGGTTCAGCGGAAGCTGGGAGTTTGCCAGGGATTCGGCGATTTTTGGCGGCAGGTCGGCCGCGACCGCCGAGGGAAACACCTTGGGATCGATGTAGAGGTTGCCCTTGGCGTCCGGATGAATGGCCGCTGTGCCTTCGGTTGCCGGCCCGCCATTGGCGAGCGACGCCAGGGATTCGCCCACGTCGGGCGCGAAGGCGGAGACGTAGACGAGGGCCGAGACCTTGGGATCGTCGCCCGCTTCAGTGATGACCACGCCGGCCCAGGAGTGGCCGACGAGAACGGTCTTGCCGTCCTGCTTCGCCAGCGCCTCTTTGGTGGCTGCGACGTCGGCGGCGAGAGAAGTGAGCGGGTTTTCGACGAGCGTGACGTTGTAGCCCT
Source organism: uncultured Alphaproteobacteria bacterium (assembly GCA_963762435.1). GTDB lineage: Bacteria > Pseudomonadota > Alphaproteobacteria > ATCC43930 > CGMCC-115725 > JAXDMU01. The sequence goes on from CAVXLN010000006.1 coordinate 131,783, forward strand.
TCTTCCGAAGAATATCGGCAACGGGTTGCCAGCTCGTCTGGTCCACGAAAGCGCCATGCACCAGCACGATATTGTGCGCGGCCCCCTTAGGCAGAGGCGCGGATTGAGCGGCAGCGGCTGTTCCGGCCATGAGCACGGTGGCGGCGGAAACGAGAAGATTTCGCATTGAGAGTTCCTTGGGATGTCGGACGAGGCGGGTCCCGGGAGGGGCAGGGCGGCCCGCCGCGACATGACCTAGTCGGAGGGTAGCTCAGACGGTAGGGCCCAATCGTCCGAATATTGTGTCCGATCGTCCGTGGGATTAATGTCGGGCATGGATGTCCTCGCCGACGTACTCGATCGCGTTAGTCTTGGTGGAACGCTGCTGTTCCACTTCGAGCTCGGTCATCCCTGGAACCTGGCCTTGCCGGCGCGCCCCTATGCGCTGTTCCATTATCTCAGCCGCGGCTCGGCGACCCTGGCACTCGAGGAGGGGCGCGAGCTCCACATGACCGAGGGCGACTTCGTCGTTTTCACACGCGGCGAGCCCCATGTGATCTATTCGGATCGCCAGACGGAGCCATTGCTGATTATCGATCTCGACCGGCCGCCGGCCCGCCTTGGCGTCGTTCGTCATGGCGGGGACGGGGAGCCGTTCGCGACGATGATCTGTGGCAATTTCACCGTGTCGCGGCCTTCGCGCGGCAGCGTGTTGGAATTGCTTCCGCCTGTGCTCCTTTTGAAACCGGCGGCGGATAGTGGTTGGCTCGAGGCAATCCTGCGACGCATGGTGAGCGAGTCGGCGGTCGAGCGTCCCGGCCAGCGCGTGGCACTCTCAAGAATGACGGAAGTGCTCTTCGTCGAGGTGTTGCGAAGCTGGATCAAATCTCTCCGTCCGGGAGAAGGCGGGTGGCTCGGCGCGATGGCGGACCCGCATATCGGACCGGCGCTTCAGTTGATCCACGAACAACCGGACCGGCCCTGGACACTGAGCGATCTAGGGCAGCGCGTGGGGCTTGGGCGCTCGGCGTTTTCGGCTCGCTTCACCGAGCTCGTCGGCCAGCCCATGCGCCGCTACCTGATCGCACGCCGGATGGCGGAGGCGGCGTTTCTGCTCGAATCAAGCGACGAGGGGATCGCCCGGATCGCGAGCCGCGTCGGCTACGAGACCGCAACTGCGTTCTCGAAGCTGTTCCATCGGCATTACGGCCTGTCGCCTGGCCGCTACCGAGCGGCTCGCCGCGCCACCGATTGACCTCAGTTCCCCCAACGTCGAGGGAGTGTCGCGATGAAGGTGCTTTTAGTTGCCGTTCTGCTCTGCCTCGCTACTCGGGCCGGCTTTGCGGAAGAGGCTAACGGCTCGGCTGCGCCGCCGATTTATGTGGGCGAGTTCCAACCGGTCGAGCAGCCTTCAAGCGGGTTCGGTCCGCTGCACGCCCTGACCTCAGGGCTGCATGACCGCAGCGTCGACAAGGAGGCTACGGCGTTATCGCTGGCGGTGGTCAGAGCCCTGCAGAACCGGCAGATCGCGGCGCAGAAGCTTGCCCCGGACGGGCCGTTGCCGGCGTCCGGCTGGCTCGTGCGCGGCGTGTTCTATTCGCTGGATAGCGGCGGGCATCTTCTGTCGCTTCCGTTCCTCAATTCGCATAAATCACCGAACGTCGAAGTGTCGGTGACGATCGCCGACTGCGCCAAGGATCCGGCGACACCCTTTGCGGTCATCGGTACCGATGCCGTGATCAAAGGCCGGGGGGCGCCCATCGGTTGGAACCCCTACGTCATCGGCGCCCGGCTCGTGATCAAGGATGTCGAGAGAACCAATTCCCTGGACGATCTGGCCGCCCAGATAGCCCAGAAGATTTCCGAGAATTGGACCGACTTGGCTCATCAAGACGCGGGTCGATGATCAGCCGCCGGTCGCCGCCTCCGCCCGCACATTGCGCCTGATCGCTTGCGGCGGCTGGCCGAAATTGCGCAGGAAGGCTCGGCGCATGCGCTCGCGATCGGCGAAACCGGTCTCGCGCGCGATCACGTCGATCGGGTGGCGGCTCTGCTCCATCATCAGCCGCGCCGCCTCGACCCGCAAATGCTCGACCGCCTTCGCCGGCGATTGGCCGGTCTCGGCTTGGAAGGCGCGGCTGAACTGGCGCGGGCTCAGATGCGCCGCCGCCGCCAATTCCTTGACCGACAGCTTGTCCTGGAGATGGCGCCTGGCATAGGTAAGCGCGCTCTGGATACGGTCGGATTTCGGCTCGAGCTCGAGCAGCGTCGAGAATTGCGACTGGCCGCCGGCGCGCCGGTGATAGACGACGAGCTTCTTGGCGACCGCACGGGCGAGCTCCGGCCCGAGATCCTCCTCGACCATGGCAAGCGCCAGATCGATTCCCGCGGTCATGCCTGCCGAGGTCCAGATCGGGCCGTCGCTGATGAAGATGCGGTCCTCCTCCATCTTCACTTTGGGGAATTGTGCCTGAAGGGCGCGCGCGAAGAACCAATGCGTCGTGGCGCGCCTGCCGTCTAGGAGGCCGGCCTCGGCCAGCACATAAGCGCCGGTGCACGGCCCGGCGACCCGGCGAGAGCGGTCCAGTGCTGAGCGCGCGAAGCGGATCATGCCCGGGCTCGAGGGCTCGACTTCAGTCCCGCCGCTGAAGATCAGCGTGTCATAGGCCGTCTCGTCGAAGGCGGCGGTCTCGACCGCGATGCCGCTGGACGCGCGAACGGGGCCGCCCGTCTCGGAGAGGAGCCGCACCTCATAGACGGTGCGGTCGACGAGGGTGTTGGCGACCTCGAAGGCCGAGATCAGTCCGAAGCTCATGACCTGGAAGCCCGGAAACACGACGAAGCCGATCTGCTGCATGGCCGTCTCGCTCTATGTCCTAAAACGCTGCATATATGACATTTGGGATATCGGATGACAAGCCCATCTCTCTGACAGGCCGGCGCCCTGCCGGCATCACAGGGAGTTGGAAGATGAGCACGAAGGACAGGAAGGGCACGGCGCTGATCACCGGCGCCTCGTCGGGCATCGGTGCGGTCTATGCCGATCGTCTGGCCAAGCGCGGCTACGATCTGATCCTGGTCGCCCGCAGCGCCGACCGCCTCGCCAAGACTGCCGAGCGGCTCCGGCGCGAGACCGGGCGGACTGTCGAGACCGTCGTTGCCGACCTCAATGACAAGGCGGACCTCGCCACGGTCGAGGCCCTCCTCAAGACCGACAGCGACATCACCCTGTTGGTCAACAATGCCGGCGTCGGAGCGGCGGCACCGTTACTTGCTTCCGATATCGACAAGATGGAGGAAATGATCGCGCTCAATGTGCGGGCGCTGACCCGCCTGACCTATGCGGCGGCCCCTGGTTTCGTGGCGCGCGGCGGCGCCTTCATCAACATCGCGTCCACCGTCGCGATCTCGCCGGAAACGCTGAACGGCGTCTATGGCGGCAGCAAGGCCTTCGTCCTGGCCTTCAGCCAGTCGCTGCAGCACGAGCTCGGCTCCAAGGGTGTGCGCGTCCAGGCAGTGCTGCCGGGTGCCACCGCGACCGAGTTCTGGGATATCGCCGGCCTGCCGATCCATAACCTGCCGCAGGCGATCGTAATGTCGGCGGAGGCCATGGTGGATGCCTCGCTGGCCGGCTTTGACCAGGGCGAGATCGTCACCATCCCGGCGCTGCCCGAGAAGGCGGAGTGGGATGCCTATGAATCGGCACGCCGCGCCATGTCCGGGCGGCTGTCGAATGCCGTGCCGGCGGCCCGCTATGCCGTCAGCCAGAACGAATGAGTGGAGGCTTGAAATGAAAAATCTTCTCAAAGCCACCGGCTTGTCCGCACTTCTCGCGGCGGGCCTTGCGACGGCGACATTGGCTGCCGCTCCCGCGGGCGATGCGCTCGGCGAAAGCCAGCCGGTGCTGACCGCGCTCGGCGACAACGCCTCCGCACTCACATACTGGGTGTCCGAGGCGGATGGCTGGCAGGTCGTGACCACCGTCGATACGGTGACGGCTCAGGACAAGGGCGAAGGGCACGCGATCGTGCGCTTTGCCGCCGTGCTGCTGCCGGGCCAGTCTCAGCTGATCTCGGTGCCGGCCACCCTTGGCTCGGCCTCGCCCAGCCTGCGCATCAGCCGGCAGGGCGACCGGATCGCGGTCGAACGAGTGGTCGGGTCAACCTGATGCCGCGTGAACGGGTCGAGGCAACTAATATATAAAGCAGGGTCCTCGACGATCGGAGCGCCGCGATGACAGGTCGGCAAGTTGCCTTGTACTTCGCTTGGAGCCGTCCGGATGAAATCGCGGCGCCGCTCGAGATATTGGAACATCGGTTCCCGGCCTTGTTCGAGCTGCGCCGCGTGCTGTGGCCGCGGCTCGAACAATTCGCCGATCCGGTTGAATATAGCCAGGGCATCGAGGGTTTCCTCGATCATATTCAGCTGGCGAATTTCAAGCTGTTCACCGAGTTGACCGCCTCATGGACGGGAAATCCCGTCCGCTTCGCCGAGCGCGGGACGGCGGCCGGCCTGCGCACCCTCGATGCCGAATATCTTTCCGGGGTCGATACGCTCATCATCATGAGCTTCAACTCATCCCGGACGGCGCAGCAGCCGAGCGATGCGGAAATCGCCGCCATCCGGTCGTTTCTCGACGATCCCGATCACACGCTCTTCGTCTGCCCGCATCACGATATCGGCGATACCGACAGGCTGCCGGACGGCGACAGGCTGGCGCGGCAGGAGCTCGAATTTCATCATCACGGCGATCCCGCCATCCCGGCACAGCAGCGTTTCGGCGATTTCGGCCTTTCGCTGCTGAAAGGGCTGGGTCTCGAGGTCAGGAACCGCTTCGGCCTCCGGCCCGCGAGATTGCCCGACGGTTCGCCGGCACCGCTCGAGATCGCTGGCGAGCTCGATCGGGACGGTCTCCTGGACGGGGTCACGACCTTCAATCTCCATCCGCATCTGCCGCATCTCGAAAGGCTGGGCGATAGTGTCGCGAAGCTGAATGTGCTGGCTCGCCAGCCGATCGATCTCGATGCGCCGCCGCATCCCTTCACTGATGACGGGCGGCGCGATTTCGATGGCTTGCTGCAAACGAGGCCGGGACTGTCCCCTGGCCGCGTGCTGATCTGCGATACGACGATCTGGAGCTCTACGGCGGGTGGTGTCGACAGTCTGCGGCGTTTCTGGCGCAACGTCGTGCAGCTGAAGCGCGGTACCGGCCATATGATCTAAGGCAACCGGGCCTGCCTGGCGGAGAGGCAGGCCCGACCGGTCGCGTTCAGACCAGCGTGGTTGTCACGTCGATATTGCCATGCACTGCCTTGGAGTAGGGGCAGATGCCATGCGCCGCCTCGATCAGCTGCTTGGCGACAGCACGGTCGACGCCGGGCAGGCTGACATCCAGCTTCGCGCTGAGAAAGAAGCTGCTGACATCCAGATTGAGCTTGATCTCGGCATCGACTTCCGGGGCTTGCGGCAAGGCCACCTTCTGGCGAGAGGCGGCAAGCTGGAGCGCGCCGATATAGCAAGCCGACCAGGCGGCGCCGAACAGTTCCTCGGCGGCGGGATGCGGCTCCGGCAGCTTGAGATCGACGATACCGCCGGTCGAACGCGCGAAACCGTCGGGACCGCCCTTGACGTGGGTCTTGCCGGTGAAGAGGACTTTTGCAGTGGTGGACATGGTGAAAACCCTCCTGCTGAAGTTAGATCGTATCCGAATTGATCGGATACGATTGATATAGGATGACCATAAAGCCCGTGTCAAGCCCTTCCGATTTAATCGCATACGATTTATATAGGGGACATCAACCAGCGAAGAGCTCGGCTATGTCCAAACCCGTTGCACCCCAAACCGACAGCGAAGGCAGCAAGCTTTCGAGCTATCTCTGCTTTGCGATCTATTCGGCGAATCTGGCCTTCGGCCGCGCCTACAAGCCGCTGCTGGATCCGCTTGGCCTGACCTATACGCAATATATCACGCTCGTGGCGCTGTCGGATGGGGACGATCAGACCGTGGGATTGCTCGGCGACAAGATGTTTCTCGAATCGAACACGCTGACGCCGATCCTCAAGAAGCTCGAGCAGATGGGCTATGTCCGGCGCCAGCGCGATCCGGCCGATGAACGGCAGGTGCGGGTGAGCTTGACCCCGGAAGGCCGCGGTCTGATCGAGCAGAATCCCGGCGCCTCGCTGTTCGACGCGACTGGCCTCGGCGACGAGTTTCCGATCGTGCAGAAGACGGTGGCCCGGCTGCGCGACAACCTGCTCCGCGCCACACGGGCCGCGGCGGAGAAGCCGTGACCGGCTGACGGTCTAAACGGCCACGTCCGGCGCGAAACTGCGGGCCACCTCGTACATGCCCGGCTCAAATGTGGCGATCGAGAGCGCCTCCTCGAGGAAGGGGCGGGGTCTCGGATCCTCGCGCATGGCCTGATAGTCCGCCGGGCTCCGCCATTGCGCGTGCATGGTGACCTTCGTGCCGTCGAGGCTCCAATTCAGCGTGGCGGCGATGAAGCCCGGGGCGTGCCGGACAAAAAGCTCCGTCGCCTGCGTCAGGATCTCGATCAGCCGCTCCTGATCGGCAGGTGCCACGGTGAAAACATTGATGAGCGTGATCAATTTGGCTTTCAGCCCTTGCTTGCCGGGGCGGGCGGCACCGGCAGGAGGATCTCGGACGCGATCTTCCAATCTTTCGCGACCTTGATCCAGTCGATGATCAGCAGGAATGGCTTCGGCCTGCCGTCCTGGCCGGCATAGGACACGGTGATCTCCACCGGCGCATAGGATTCAGCCACGTCGCGCGTGAGGCCGACCGCCTTGAAGCGTGCGAAGTCGGGCTTGAGCACGACCGGTCCGGAAGTCGCAATGTCATGCAGCTTCTGGTCGATTGCCTCATTGCCCCAGAACCCGGCCCAGTTGCCATCGGCTGGAACGGCGCTTTTGGCAACGAGAAGGGCCGAGGGCGATTGCCAGAACATCGCATGCAAGGCCTTGAGGTCGTGGCGGTTCGCAAGCTCCGTCAGCGTGCTGAAATGCTGCTTGATCGTATCCAGAGCCTGGACGTTCAGCGGCTCGGCAGGGGCTGCGGCGGCAGGGCCAGCGAGGAGCGCTGACAAAGCCAGCGCCCATCCTATCGTCTTCATGCGCAATCTCCCGTTGGGTGTGGTTCCGTTTTCTCAGCATATTCATGACGATCGTAATAAATAAATACATTACGGTCAACATGTATCTTGTCAAGCGGATTGGAGCGAGTCCGGTCTATCCGTCGTCCTCGACCAGCGCCTTGAGCCGGGCAAGGCGCGCATCCCATTGCGCCGAGATTCGCTCGAGATAGGTCCGCATCAGTGCCAGCTGCTGCGCATCGATCCGCCAGGCGCGGTCGCGGCCGGCACGGTCGCTAGGTCGCCGGCTGGAAAGGCGCAACAGTTTGGTTGCTTCTGCGATCAAATTAGCATTGACTAATGAATTAGTAATTACTAATGTATTCATATGATGCAGACGAACCCGATCGATGCCGTGATGCGAACCCTTGCCGATCCGACCCGCCGGGCGGTGTTTGAGCGGATCGTGTTGGCCGAGGAGATCACCGTGGCCGAGCTGACGCGCGGCAGCGGCGTCACCCAATCGGCGATCTCGCAACATCTCCGGTCGCTGAAGCAGGCGGGCCTGATCGCCGATCGGCCGGAAGGGCGCAACGTCCATTATCGCGCCGAGCCTCAGGGCCTGGCACCGCTCGTCGATTGGATGGGCCATTACGGCGTGTTCTGGCGCGAGCGCTTCGCCAATCTTCGCGCCCTGTTGAAGGAGATCGAGCCGTGAGCGTTGCCGCATCCGATGAGATCCTAGTCGAGGAGATGGTGCCCCATACGCCCGAGACGATCTGGAGGACGCTGACCACCGGCGCGCTGATTGATCGCTGGCTGATGAAGTCGACCGGGTTCGCGGCGGTGAAGGGCACGCACTTCACGCTTCAGACCAGCCCGGCCGGCATCTGGGACGGCCTTATTCGCTGCGAGGTGCTGGAAGTCGTGCCCCATGAGCGCCTGGTCTACGCTTGGCGCGGCGGTCATGACGGCAACACCGGCTACGGCTCGCGGCTCGATACGGTGGTGACCTGGACGCTCACCCGGTTCGAGGGCGGCACGCGGCTGCGTCTCGTCCATTCGGGCTTCGTGCTGCCGCGGAACGACACGGCGATCCGCAATCTCGGCGAAGGCTGGCGGACGGTTGTCGGCCGGGTCGGTGCCCTGTCCGGCGAGCCGGCGGATTGATCAGAGGAGACGGATGATGACCGACCATAGAACCGGAACCCGTGAGGAATGGCTGGCCGCGCGGATCGGACTCCTCGCCGCAGAGAAGGCGCTCACGCAGCAGAGCGACGCGCTGGCGCAGCAGCGACAGACATTGCCCTGGGTGCGCATCGACAAGCCCTATCGGTTCGAGACGGATGAGGGCAACGCTTCGCTTGCCGCCCTTTTCCGCGGCCGGTCGCAGCTGCTCGTCTATCACTTCATGTTCGGTCCGGACTACCAGGCGGGCTGTCCTTCCTGCTCCATGATCGCGGACGGCTTCAACGGCTTTGCCACCCATCTCGCGAACCATGATGTGATGTTGTGGGCAGTCTCCCGGGCGCCGCTCGCAAAATTGCAGGCTTATAAGCAGCGCATGGGCTGGAGCTTTCCCTGGGCCTCCTCCTTCGGCGCCGATTTCAACGCCGACTTCAATGTCTGGTTCAGCGAGGCGCAGCAGCGTCAGGGCGGCATCGACTATAACTACCGGCATGAGGCGGCGCGCGAATGGCGCGCAGGCCAGGAGGGCGGCGGTGCTGGCGCCGAAGCTCAGTTCGCCGCGATGTGCGGGACCGACACGCCGACCTATGTGCGCGATCGCCCAGGCATGAGCGCCTTCGCAGTCGAGGAGGACGCCGTCTATCACACATACTCGACTTATGCGCGCGGGCTGGATGGTCTCTGGGGCGCTTATCAATGGCTTGACCGGGCACCCAAGGGGCGGAACGAGGCGGGTGGCGTCTGGTGGCGCCGTCACGACGAATATGACGGGCGTTGATCGTGATCGTACGCGTGCACGCCGAAGGTGCCGCCGCCTGGCTGTCGTTGGCGGCGGCACCGAGCTTCGCGCTCATGGCGCTGCTGACGGGTTTCCCCCAAGGCGGCGCTTCGGATAGTCTTTGTGGGCTGGCGATCGATGCGTCGCCGCTGAACGGGATGACCCCGATGTATCTGCTGATGAGCGCGTTTCACTCGGCGCCTTGGCTGAAGCTCATCTCCGGCCGGCAGTGAGCGAGACGCATGGCCGTCGATCCGGAGCGGGCGCGAAAACTGGCCTTGGCATTGCCGGAGGCGAGCGAGGCGCCGCATTTTCATCGGCTGGCCTTCCGCACGCCCCGCAAGATCTTCGCGACGCTCGATCCGGCCGTGCCGGACCTCAATCTCATGTTCAATCCGGATTTGCGCGACTTTTACTGCGAGCAGGCGCCCGAGGCCTTCGCGCCGGTGCCCGGCGGCTGGGGACGCAAAGGGGCGACGCGGTGCGATCTCAAGGCTGTTGATGAACCGACGCTGAGCTCCGCGCTTCGCGCGGCGCATGAGCTCGCCCAGCCGGCGCCGAAACGGCGATAGGAGGGACGATGTTCGACCATCTCGGAATCGTGGTGAGCGATCTGGCCGTAGGCCGGCGGTTCTACGTGGCTGTGCTCCGGCCGCTGGGCATTCGGCTTCTACAGGATAATACGCAAGCCGACGGCACTGGCTGGCTCGTCTTCGGCACCGGCGCGCCGAACGCGCCTTTCTTCGTGGTCGCAGCCGGCCGGCCGAGTTTCTGGACTGACGGGCACGAAGCCGGGAAGAGCCCGCTGCATCTCTCCTTCCGCGCGCCGTCGAAGGACAGCGTGGATCGGTTCCATGCCGCCGGGCTCGGGCTGGGTGCCAGGAACAATGGCGACCCCGGCGTCCGGCGGAAGCCCTTCTATTGCGCGTTCCTCATCGACCCCGACGGCAACAATCTGGAAGCGGGGCTCTATCTCGAAGGCTAGGCGCGGCCGGCGACATCGACGATGGCGGCGAGCGTCCGTTCGGCCTCGGCAATGCCGCCGGGTCCGACGCTATCGATCAGCGCGCTTTCGAGCCGTCGATTGACGGCGTTGGCGATGCCGGCGGCGGCGCGGCCGCGATCGCTGAGTGACAGGATCACCCGGCGGCGGTCGGTCTCATCCGTCCCGCGCTCGAGATAGAAGCGCTGCTCCAGCGCATCGACCAACTGGCCGGCCGCCTGCTTCGAAACATGAAGATCGCTGATGATCTCACTGAAGGGGGCGTTCGACCGCGCCAATGCCACGAGCACGGCGACCCCGTTCTTCGGCAGGTCGGCATAGCCCGCTGCCGTGAGGGCCGCCCGAATGGCGGCGGCATAGGCGGCTCGGGCCTTGCGTAGCTGGGTCCAAAGCGACATGACTGAAGTGATATAGTCAATTATCTTGACGGTCAAGAATCTTGTCTTATTCTGCCCGACCTCGATGCAGCGCGTTCGCGAGGATCTTGATGGGGTTGTGGCAGCGTTCGCGGCGAGCGCTCTGGCGGTTCTGGACTCGGGCGCAGGGGCGTGCCGCGACGCGGTTGGTCGTGACCGCGATTGTTGCCTTCGAAGCGGCCGTGCTGCTGGGCATGAGCAGCGGCTACAGCGTCGTGCTCAGCGCGCTGATCATGGCGCGAGCGCGCAAAGGCAGCACCTTCAAGACCGGGCTGGCGCGGCTGGCCGCTACCGCTGTCGGGCTGGCGACCGTGCTCGCGACCTTGCCGCTCTTGAGCCTCTGGCAGGGCGATGTGCTCCGGCTCGTGCTGGTCGTGGCGCCCTTGAGCGTGCTGGCGTCGACTTTTCCAGCCTGGAGCTCGGCGCTGACCTCGGCCCTGCTGCTGCTGTCGCAATCCGCGGCACGATCGCTGCCCTGGCCGATCGCGTTCGAGCGGGCAGGGGCCGTGGCGCTCGGATGCCTGGTCAGCGTTCTGGTAACGGCGGCCTTTCCGGCAGCGCCGGCAACCCGACGCGGCTCGCTCAGCGCGGGGGCTGATCCCTGACGAAATCGATGAAGGCGCGCAGAGGCGCCGGCACATGGCGCCGTCCCGGATAGTAGAGGAACGGTCCCGAAAAGCGCTGCAGCCACGGTTCCAGGATCGGCTCCAGCGCGCCGCTTGCGAAATAGGGAGCAAGCCGCCCTTCCCAGAGATGGATGATGCCAAGCCCGGCGATGGCGGCGTCGATGGCAAGATCGATCGCGGCGGCAGGCTTGACCAGGAGCCGGATCGGCGGATCGACCCGGACGATTTCACCGTCCCGCTCGAAATCCCAGGTCGGCATGACACCATTGCTGAACTGCCCGCGCAGGCAGGGATGGGCGAGGAGATCGCGCGGATGCTCGGGCCGGCCCCGTGCCGCGAGATAGGCGGGGGCCGCGGCGGTTGCGAGACCTTGCCGGCGCGGCCCGATCGGGATGGCGATCATGTCCTGCTCCAGCCGCTCCTCATAGCGGATGCCGGCATCACAGCCCGCTGCGATCATATCGACCAGACTATCCTCGACCACGATCTCTAGGCGGATATCGGGATAGGCTTCGAGGAAAGGCGCCACGATCGGCGGCAGCACAGTCCAGGCCGCGGCCGATGGCACATTGAGCTTGAGCGTGCCGGCCGGCCGGTCGCGAAAGGCATTGAGGGCGTCGAACGCCGCCTCGATCTCGCCGATTGCCGGGGTCAGTCGTTCGATGAGGCGTAAGCCCGCCTCGGTCGGCGTCACGCTGCGGGTGGTGCGGTTGAGGAGCCGAAGCCCCAGCTTCGCCTCGAGCCGCCTGACCGCGACGCTCAAGCCTGAGGCGGAAACGCCGCTGACCCGCGCAGCATCGCGAAATCCGCGGGCGCGTGCCACGGCGATGAAAGCGGCGAGATCGTTCAGTTCCATAGCGATTGTTCAGGATTTCGAACAGCCCGTGCACATTAGAGGCAATTATCTAACGCGACAATCCTCGCCATATTGGGCTCGAGCGCAAGGAGACCATCATGTCGAAAACCAATCCCGCGGGCACGTTCACGCTCGCCGGCCGTACCGTGAAGCGCATGGGCTATGGGGCGATGCAGCTGGCCGGGCCGGGCGTGTTCGGGCCGCCGAAGGATCGCGCGACCGCCATCGCCGTGTTGCGCGAGGCGGTGGCGTCCCGTGTCGACCATATCGATACGAGCGACTTCTATGGCCCCCACGTCACTAATCAGATCATCCGCGAGGCGTTGCATCCCTATCCGGAAGATCTCGTCATCGTCACGAAGCTCGGCGCCGTGCGTGATGCCAACGGGTCGTGGCTGCCGGCGCAAGCGCCGGCCGATCTCGAGCGGGGCGTCCATGACAATCTCCGCAATCTCGGCTTGGAGGCACTGGATGTCGTCAATCTCAGGCTGACCGGCGATATCCATGCGCCAGCCGAAGGCTCGATCGAGCGGCAGGTCACGGCGCTGGCCGAGCTCCAGGCCCAAGGGCTCGTCCGCCATATCGGGCTCAGCAACGCGACGCCGGCGCAAATCGCCGAAGCGCAGCGGATCGTGAAGATCGTCTGCGTGCAGAATCACTACAATCTCATCCATCGGGCGGATGACGCGCTGATCGATGCGCTGGCCGGGCAGGGGATCGCCTATGTGCCCTTCTTCCCGCTCGGCGGCTTTACGCCGATCCAGTCTTCGTCCCTGTCCGAGCTCGCGGCGCGGCACGATGCCACGCCGATGCAGCTGGCGCTCGCCTGGCTGCTCCACCGCGCGCCCAACATCCTGCTGATCCCGGGCACCTCGTCGCTGGCACATCTGCGTGAGAATTTGCAGGCCGCGGAATTGACCTTGCCGAGCGAGGCTTTCGAGGCGCTCGATTCGATCGGCCGGGCCGGCGCCTTCTGACCGCCGCCGCATTCCGCCGCGTGGCGGAAGAGTGTCTATCGAACCTCGTCTCTTCGGACTCGTCGATTGCGGACTATTTGACGTCTGACCGGGGCCGCGGCATCGCCGGCCACCGAAGAGATGGAGGTTCGTCATGGGTTCGGAGCAAAAGGTCGCCGTCATTACCGGCGCGTCGCAAGGTATCGGAGCTGCGTTGGTCGATGGCTTTCGCCAGCGGAACTATCGCGTCGTCGGCACGGCGCGGACCGTCACGGAATCGAGCGATCCGGACATTCTGATGGTGGCCGGCGATATTGCCGATCCGAAGACCGCAGAACGGGTGATCGCGCAGGGCATTGCCCGGTTCGGCCGGATCGACACGCTGGTCAACAATGCCGGCATCTTCATCGCCAAGCCCTTCACCGATTATACGGCGGAGGATTACACGGCGATGCTCGCCGTCAATCTCAACGGCTTCTTCCGCATCTCCCAGCTCGCCGTGGCGCAGATGCTGAAGCAGGGCGGCGGCCATATCGTCAACATTACGACCAGCCTGATCGATCACGCCAACTCGAACGTCCCTTCGGTGCTGGCCTCGCTCACCAAGGGTGGGCTCGCTGCCGTGATCAAGTCGCTTGCTATCGAGTATGCCACACGGGGCATCCGGGCGAATGCCGTGGCGCCCGGCATCGTCAAGACGCCGATGCATAAGCCCGAGACCTATGCCGCCCTGGGCGCCCTGCATCCGGTCGGCCATATGGGCGAGATCCGCGACATCGTCGAGGCCGTGCTCTATCTCGAGAGTGCCGGCTTCGTGACCGGCGAGACCCTGCATGTCGATGGCGGCCAGGCCGCCGGTCATTGATCCTGGAGCAAGATGCGATCAGGTCTGCTCGACCTGATCGCTCAATCCTTCGCGAGCGAGGTGGGTCATGCCGATCGTGACGATCCAGGTGACGCGGGAAGGCACCAGGCCTGGTGCCGCGTCCGTCACTACCGCGGAAAAGGCAGCCCTGATCAAAGGGGCCAGCGAGCTGCTGCGCGACGTGCTGGGCAAACCGCTCGACGCGACCTTTGTCGTGATCGAGGAGGTCGATCTCGAAAATTGGGGCTGGGGCGGATTGCCGGTCGAGGCGTTCCGGCGCCAACGGGCCGCCAAGCCCGGCGGGGCTTGAACCCGTTCAGCTGCTCTCGCCGGTCTCTAGCGTGATGGTTCTGAAATTCGCGATATTACATATCGCCAATTTCAGAAGCTGAATCACACTAGATTCAATAAGTTGGTGTGCCGATTCACCTGAAGTTCGATACGTCGAACTTCAGGATCGGGACACTGGCGGCTCGTCATCGAGCTGCCAGGCCGGCGCGAAGCTGACGGCGAGGTCTACGAGGGCGCGGACTTTGCGCGACAGCAGCCGCGAGGTCGGGAACACGGCATGGATCGGCAGCGGCGGTGGGGCGAAATCCCGGAGCACCTCGACCAGCTGGCCGGCGCGGCAGGCATGGATGATTTGGAAACCGAAGGTCAAGGCGATGCCGCCGCCCGCAATCGTGTGATCGATTGCGGCCTCGCCGCTGTTGCTGAAGAAGCGCAGCGAGACGGGCACGGCGATTTCCTTGCCGTCGCTCCAGAACAGCCATTCCCGACGCGAGATCGGGCCCGAGTAGGCGATCAGCCAGTGGTCGGATAGGTCGGCCGGTGTTTTGGGGACGCCGTGCTTGGCGAGATAGTCGGGGCTGGCGACCAGCGCGCGCCGCGATTGCCCGAGGCTGCGGGTGATGATACCGGAATCCTCAAGCGCGCCGACGCGGATCGCGACATCGATCCCGTCCTCGACCAGGTTCGTATAATGGTTGGCGAGGCGCAGCTCGACATCGACCTTGGGATAAAGCTCGAGATAGCGGGTCAGGATCGGCGTGGCATGGAGCCGCCCGAACATGACCGGGGCGGCCACCACCAGGCGGCCGGTCGGCTCGCCGCGCTCCTGCTGCGCCGAGAGCTCGGCCTCCTCGACCTCCGCCACGATCCGGCGCGCCCGCTCGAGATAGCGGGCCCCCGCATCGGTCAGCCGCACGGTGCGCGTGGTGCGCTGGAGCAGGCGCACGCCCAGCCGGGCCTCCAGGCCCGCGACCAGCCTGGTCACGACCGAGGCCGATATATCGAGCTTGCGCGCACCGGCGGAGAAACCCTGGGCGTCGCACACGGCGATGAAGGCCCGCATCACCTCGAAGCGATCGCTCATGTGTCCTCGCACGTCGGATTATTGCTTAAAACGGCGAGGTGCGTTGCCAACCTCGCCGATTATTCCGAGGAACGATAGTAGTAAATGATTGCAGCAGACAAGACGCCAGAAGGAAGCCCGCGATGTCTTCTGCCCAGCACGCTCTCGATGCGCATCATCCAGCCCGGCGCGCCGGTGACCCAAGCCCGTGGCGCGCCACGCTCTCCGGCGCCAGCGCAAGCCTGATCGGCATTGGCCTCGCGCGCTTTTCCTATACGCCGCTGCTGCCGGCGATCATTGCCGCACATTGGTACCCGGCCTCGACAGCGGCTTATCTGGGGGCGGCCAATCTGGGCGGCTATCTCGCGGGCGCGCTGCTCGCTGGTCCTCTGGCAGCGCGCGTGCCGGCGCCGGCAGTCATCCGCGCCATGATGCTGCTGGCGGCGATCGCCTTCTTCGCCTGCGCCTGGCCCATCGATTTCATCTGGTTCTTCGCCTGGCGCTTTCTCTCCGGTATCGCCGGCGGAGCGTTGATGGTGCTGGCGGCGCCGACGATCCTGCCGCATATCCCGCCGTCGCGGCGCGGCATTGCCGGCGGTGCCATCTTCATGGGCGTCGGGCTCGGTATCGCCGTGTCGGGCACGCTGGTGCCGCTGCTGCTGCGGCAGGGGCTGATGCAGACCTGGATCGGGCTCGGCGTGCTGGCGCTGGGCCTGACGGCGGTGGCGTGGGGCGGCTGGCCGGCGCCGATACCGCATGATCCGGCCAAGCACCAGGCCGCGTCGCATCACCTGCCCAGGCTGGCTCTGCGCGCGCTCTATCTCGAATATGGGCTCAATGCCTTCGGCCTCGTGCCGCATATGGTCTTCCTGGTCGATTTCATCGCGCGCGGTCTGGGCTACGGTCTGCAGACGGGCTCGGAATATTGGGTGTTGTTCGGTATCGGCGCTGTTGTGGGACCGCTCTTGACCGGGCATCTGGCCGACCGGACCGGCTTCGGCCCCGCCTTGCGGCTCGCTTATCTCGTTCAAGCCTTGTGCGTGGCGCTGCCGCTGCTGGGGCTGGGTGCGCCGGGGCTGATCGTCTCCAGCGTCGTGGTCGGCGCCTTCGTACCGGGCATCGTGCCGCTGGTCCTAGGCCGCATCCATGAGCTGCTGGCGCATCATCCGGCCGCGCACAAGAGTGCGTGGAGCAAGGCCACGACGAGCTTCGCCGTGCTTCAGGCCGTGGCCGCCTACGGGCTCTCCTTCCTCTTCGTCGAAAGCGGCGGCGATTACCGGCTGCTCTTCCTCCTGGGCTGTGCCGCCCTTGTCGCGGCGCTGGCGATCGATCTCACTGTCGGTGTCCTGGCGTCTCGGACCGTGGAGGATTGATCATGGACCGGATCGACGCGATGAAGGTGCTGGTCGCGGCCGTCGACGCGGGCAGCCTGGTCGGCGCCAGCCGCAAGCTCGGCCGCTCGCCAGCCGCCGTTTCGCGCGCCATCGCTTTTCTCGAGGAGCATGTCGGCGCGCAGCTGCTGCATCGGACGACCCGGTCGATCCGGCTGAGCGAGGCGGGCGAGCGCTATGTCGCAGCCAGCCGTCGGGTGCTGACCGATCTCGACGAGGCCGACATGCTGGCGGCGGGGGAAAAATCGGCGCCCCGAGGCATGCTGACGCTGACGGCACCGGTCGCGGCCGGCGAGGAGATCCTGCGGCCGGTGCTCGACGCCTTCCTCGACGCCTATCCGCATGTCTCGATCCGGCTGCTGCTGCTCGATCGAGAGGTCAATCTGATCGAGGAGGGGATCGATGCGGCGCTGCGCATCTCGCATCTCGCGGATTCAAGCCTGACGGCGTTGCGCCTAGGCTCCGTCCGGCGCGTCGTCGCGGCATCACCCGGCTATCTGAGATCGCATCCGCCGATCCGCGAGCCCAGCGATCTCGCCCGGCATCAAATCATCGCGATGACGCATTTCGGGCTCGAATTCCTGGAGCTTTCCGCAGCCCGACGGCGCGTCCGTGCCGCGCACGGTGCACTTCACGCCTCGGCTGATCGTGAGCAGTGTGCAGGGTGCCATCGCGTCTGCCGTCGAAGGGCACGGTGTCACACGGCTCTTTTCCTATCACATCGCCGATGAAGTGCGGGCGGGCGAGCTCGAACTCGTGCTGACGGGCGACGAGCACCCGGCGTATCCGGTCCATCTCATCGCACCGCCGGGCCGGCTGTCGGTGCCCAAGGTTCGCGCCTTCGTCGATTTCGCCGCCCCTCGGCTGCGCGCTCGGTTTGCCCGGCTGAGCGATGGGTTGCAGGCGCCGGATCGATCCTTTCCATCCCGCGGGCGCGAAGATTCCATTTCGGCCCTATAGGCGCGTGTCGGCGGAACGCTTACTTCGCATAGCGATCAACGGGCAGCCCGCCATCTCGCGAAGGACTGATCATGACCCAAGCTCAGATCTTGCAGGCCGACAAGGTGAAAACACCGGATGAAATCGACCAAACCCGGCGCCGGCTGCTGGGCGTGGCGGCCGCATCGTTCGCGGCCGCCGAACTCACACTGATCGGTACGGCACGGGCAGCGGCGCCAGCCGGGACCAGCAAATCCTTCGCCCCGCTGAAGCAGATCAAGGCGGGCTTGCTCGATGTGGGCTATGCCGAAGCGGGCCCGGCCGATGGGCCGCCGGTCATTCTGCTGCATGGCTGGCCCTATGACATCTATAGCTATGTCGATGTGGCCCCCTTGCTCGCCGCGAAGGGCTATCGCGTGCTGGTGCCGTATCTGCGCGGCTATGGCACGACCAAATTCCTCGCGAGCGACACGGTCCGGAACGGCCAGCAAGGGGTCGTGGCGATCGACCTCATCGCCTTCATGGATGCGCTCAAGATCGAGAAGGCCGTGCTGGGCGGCTATGATTGGGGCGGCCGCACGGCCGATATCGTCGCCGCACTCTGGCCGCAGCGCTGCAAGGCGCTGGTTGCCGTCAGCGGCTATCTCATCGGCAGCCAGAAGGCCGGGGAGCAGCCGCTGCCGCCCAAGGCCGAGCTGCAATGGTGGTATCAATATTACTTCGCGACCGAGCGGGGGCGACTGGGCTATGCCCAGAACCGGCATGATTTCAACAAGCTGATCTGGACTCTGGCCTCGCCGAAATGGAAGTTCGACAATGCTACCTTCGACCGCAGTGCGGCTGCCTTCGACAATCCGGATCATGTCGAGATCGTCATCCATAATTATCGCTGGCGGCTCGGCCTGGCGCCCGGCGAGGCGAAATATGACGAGATCGAAACGAAGCTCGCGGCCGCACCGGTCATCGCTGTGCCGACCATCACGATGGAAGGCGACGCCAATGGCGCGCCGCACCCGGAGCCGGCGGCCTATGCCAAGAAATTCTCAGGCAAGTACGCGCACCGGCTGATCAAGGGCGGCATCGGCCATGATCTGCCGCAGGAGGCGCCAAAGGAATTCGCCGAGGCGATCGTCGACGTCGATCATCTTTGAGCGGCGCCGATTTCTTCCGCGATCGTCTCGCGCAGGATCTGCGCGAGGCGCGCGGTGGCGGGTGTCGGCTCCTGCTCGGCTGAATGGAGCGAGAGCGACAGGGCGGGGAGGGGCGGTAGCCCCGTCTCGGCAGGATCGAGCGTCGCCAGCGCCTTGGGCACGCCGATCGCTGTGCGCAGCGTGATGCCGAGACCGGCCTCGGCGGCGGCCCAGAGACCGGCGAGGCTGGGGCTGATGAAGGCGAGCCGCCAGGCGATCCCGGCGTGGTCCAAGGCCGCGACACCGGCATCGCGGAACACGCAGGGCGGCTCGAACGCGACCAGCGGCAGCGGCTCGGCGCCGAGGCTGGCAAGGCCGCCCCAATCCGGCCGGCCGATCCAGGCGATCGGCAGCTCGGCCAGCCGCTCGCCATGCGGGGTTTCGCTGCCATCGCCCCAGACCAGCGACAGATCGAGCTCGCCGCGGATCGTTTTGTCGATGAGCGAGGCGTTCCGCTCCGTCCGCACTTCGACCCGCACCTTGGGATGGGCGCGCGCGAACCGGCCGAGCACGCCGGGCAGCCAGGTCTCGGCGAAATCCTGCGGCAAGCCCAGCCGCACCCAGCCTTCGACCTCGCCCAGGCGCACGCGATCGAGCGCTTCGTCATTCAGATCGAGGATCCGCCGCGCATAGCTCAAAAGGCTCTCGCCGGCCGTCGTCAGCGCCAGGCCGCGGCCGGATTTCTGCACGAGCGGCTGGCCGACCTGATCCTCGAGCTTGCGCAGCTGCGTGCTGACGGCCGATTGCGACCGCCCCAGCCGGTCGGCGGCGCGGGCGAAGCTGCCGAGCTCGAACCCGGTCACGAAGGTCCGGAGCACATCCATATCGAGATTGGTGCGAAGCGGCATGGTTCGATTTCTTAGATGAGTCTGTTCCGAAGTTTCAAATTTTCAGAATAGAGCTGGGCACCTATCTCTCTGTTGTCAAGGCATTCTCGAAGCAAGGAGTTCCATCATGCCGCTCGTGCGTATTTCGCTGCTCAAGGGCAAATCCAAGGCGCATATCCGGGCCGTCGCGGACGGCGTCCATCAGGCGCTGGTCGAGGCCTACAATGCACCGGCCGGCGACCGGTTTCAGCTCATCCAGCAATATGACAAGGATGATTTCATCTACGATGCCGACTATCTCGGCATTCATCGCACCGATGATGTCGTGTTCATCCACATCGTCGCCGGCAATTGGCGTGATACGCCGGTCAAGCAGGCGCTCTATAAGGCAATTGCAGACCGGCTTGCCGAGAATCCGGGGCTCCGGCGCGAGGATGTGCAGATAATCCTGTCGCCGAATGCCCGCGACGAATGGTCGTTCGGCAATGGGCTTGCCTCCTATGTGAAGGCAGACGAGCCTTCGTAATCACATCCGGAGAGAATGACGATGATCGTGCTTGTTACAGGGGCGACGGCCGGCTTTGGCGCCGCCATCGCGAAACGCTTTGCCGGAGCTGGGCATCGAGTGATTGCGGCCGGCCGCCGGGCCGATCGGCTTGAGCAACTGGCCGACGAGCTCGGGCGGGCTGTCATGCATCCGCTCACTCTCGATGTCCGCGAGCGCGACGCGGTCGCCGCGGCGATCGAAGGATTGCCGGCCGAGCTCGCCGAAATCGATCTCCTCGTCAACAATGCCGGCCTCGCCAAAGGGTTGGCGCCGGCGCACGCGGCCGATCTCGACGATTGGGACGCGATGGTCGACACCAACGTCAAAGGGTTGATGTATCTCACCCGCGCGGTCCTGCCCGGCATGGTCGCGCGCGATCGCGGCCATGTGGTCAATATCGGCTCGACCGCGGCGAGCTACCCCTATCCGGGCGGCAATGTCTACGGTGCCACCAAGGCCTTCGTTCGGCAATTCTCGCTCAATCTGCGCGCCGATCTCAGCGGCACCAAGGTTCGGGTCACCGATATCGAGCCGGGCCTGGTCGGCGGCACGGAATTCTCCTCGGTCCGCTTCGGCGGCGATGCCGGCCGTGCCGCGAAGATCTATGAGGGCGCCGATGCGCTGACCCCTGACGATGTCGCCGAGGCGGTGTTCTGGGCGGCGACTCTGCCGGCGCGGGTCAATATCAACACGATCGAGCTGATGCCGGTGACGCAGTCCTTCGCGCCGCTGGCGATCTCGCGCACCTCGACGCCCTGATCGTCAATCATCCTCCTCGGTTTTGATCTCGAGCTTGCTGGCGCCGTAATAGCCATAGGCATCGTGGAGCAGGCCCAGCAGCTCGCCCGCCATGCTCGCTTCGTCGAGCTTCTCGGCCGGATAGGTCTTTGCGTAGTTCGGCGCCCGACCGGGATCGGCGAAACCGGCCGCATGCAGCCGGGCGATCCGCTCCGGCGTCAGCACGGCGGCCAAGGGAGGGAAGGTATCGGCCGACTGGGCCTCGCAATAGAGGCCGTCGGGCTGGGTCACCGGCTCGCACTGGACATAGCCGAGCCCGGTATCGAAAAGAGCGAAGACGCGATGGTTCCGGTTGAGCGTGAGGCGCTGGATCTCCGCCGTCACCTTGGGACCATAGAGCTTGACCAGATCGGCCACCGTGCTGTCCGGACCCAGCTTGTGCGCAGGCGCATTATCAACCCGCTTGTAAGAGCAGCCTTCGATCGAGACGAGCGCCATAGACGGCGAATCATCGATCATGCCGGCGAGATTCTGCCCAGGCCCGTGGCGCGGCGGGCAACGCTCATGGGCGATCGATCCAGTCTCGAGCTCAAGTGCTGCCGGATCGGCGTCATAGCCCTGGCTCAAGGCAGCAAGGATCTGGCCTGCGATCTCGTTCGCAGGGACATCGGGCGGAAAGCTGTGTACGTAATTGCCGAAGCTCGGATCGAGCGTCCAGCCGAGGCCGGCCAGCCGGCCGATCCGTTCCGGCGTCAGCACCCGTTCGAGCGACGGCTGCATCAGGCTGCCTCCCGCTTCGCAGCGCAGAGTCTGGTCCGCCATGCGCCGGCATTGGACGTATTTGTTGCCGTCCCAAAATGTCGCGAGCAGGTCGCGGCCAGGCCGTTCGAGCGCCCGGATCGAGGCAATCGCCGCCTCCATCTTTCTAACGCTTTCGGCGAGCGCCGGGCCGGCGGCGATAAGAATAAATGCCGCGATCAACACGGCGAAGGGGTTCAAGGATTTCAGGAGAATCATGGCTGTATGCCCGTCAAGGTTCGGGAAGAGGCGTATGGGTTCCTCTTTTGTTCATACAACCATGAGGATTGCCGCTCGTCAAGCTGCTCGTTACGCGACGGTTTGCGGTCGCTTGACAGCACCGATCAGGTCGAAATCGCCGTCGAGCACGGCATCGAGCCGGCCGGACCGCCAACCGCCAGCAATGTCGCGAACGAGCGGCGCCGGCTCCGCGCGATAGCGGCGGATGATGGTGGTCGTGGCCGGCGCCGACGCGACGAGCCGGGAAGCGGCGGCGCGTTCGCCATGCTCCGGCAGGCCCTGATCCGGGCCGCCAACGATCGTGACGCGGGCGACGATACGGCGGGCGCCGTCCGGCGCATCCTCCTCCAGCACATGGAGCCCGGCCTCGGGCTTGAGCGTGCGAAAGGCGCCGAAGCCGGTGACGAGCAGGATCGGCATGGGCTTGCCGTCATCGGCCGGGATCTCCTTGATCTGCATCCGGCGCTTGGCGGCCCAGCCGCGATACATGTCGGTGAGGCGGCGGCACCAGGGGGCGGCGTCGCCATCGCCGACATCGAGGGCAGGGCCGACGCGGAGCAGCACATCGATCGGCGCCTCGGCGGCGAGATCCGCGATGCCTTGCTCGAGATTATGGAGCTGCAACGCGAGCCGGCCGGCCAGCTCGCGCGAGGCGCGGGCGGTAGGCTCGCTCGCTGGGCTGTAGCGCTGAAACAGCCGCTCGGCCGTACGCGCGCCCTCGGCAATGCGGTCGGCCAGCTCGAGGGTGGAGAAGACGCGATGCCGGTCGTCGCGCGACCAGATTGCGGGATCGGCCAGCGCCAGGCGATGCCGGTCGAGCCGCGCGCGCCATTCTTCGCTGGCGAGCGTCGCCTCGATCGCCGTCCAGGCCGCGGCGAGGGAGGCACGCTCTGCCGCGGAGCCGCTCTGGCTGAGGATGATCGCCGGCAGCGACAGCACGCCCTCGGCTTCCGGCTCTTCGGGCGTGGCGCCCGCAGGCTCGGCATCGGGATCGACGAACTCGACCTCGATTGCCTGGCCGTTCGAGCGGACGAACAGGAACTGGTCGCCCTTCGGGAAGCGGTGCTCGACGAGCGTGGCGGCGAGCGGCGCCAGCAGCAGCTGGTCGATCGCGCGCTTCAAGGGCCGGGCACCCATCTCCGGCGAGAAGCCGCGATCGAGCAGGAATTCGATGGCGGAGCTTTCCCATTCGACGGCCCAGGCACGCTCGCGCAGGCCGCGCCGCTCCTCGATGCGGGCCAGCTCCTTGTGCAGGATGCCGCGCATCAGGTCGCGTGCGAGCGGCTGAAACACGATGACCTTGTCCAGCCGATTGACGAATTCCGGCCGGAAGGTCTGGGCGATCGTCCGCATCACCTGCTCCTCGGTAAATGCGTCGAGATCCGGCCGGAAACCCAGGCCCGAGCCGCGATGGGCCGTGGCGCCCAGATTTGAGGTCAGGATGATGATGCTGTGGCGGAAATCGGCGACCCGGCCATTGGCGTCGCTCAGCCGCCCGTCATCGAAGATCTGCAGGAACAGATCCCAGCAATTGGGATTCGCCTTTTCGAACTCGTCGAGCAGGATCACCGAGAAAGGCTGCTTGCGGATCCGGTCGATGAGCGAGTCCACGCCGCCATCGCCGCGCTGGCCCAGGATCTTCGCCGTCGCCTCGACCGCCTGGAACTCGCTCATATCGAGCCGGATCATGCGGTCGGGCGAGCCGAACAGGAATTCGGCCAGCGTCTTGGCGAGCTCGGTCTTGCCGGTGCCGGTCGGCCCCGCGAACAGGAACACGCCGATCGGCCGGCCGGGATCGGTGAGACCGGCCTTCAGCATCGCGATGCGGTCGACCATGGCGCCGACTGCCTCGTCCTGGCCCATGACGCGGCGGGTGAAGAAGGTGCGGATCTCGGCCAGGTCCGCCTTCTGATTGGAGTTGAGGATGACGGCAGGCAGGCCGGAGATCTGCGACAGCGTGGCGACGACGCTTTCGGCGGTCAGCACGGTCTCGCCGGCTGCAAGCGACCGGTCGGCCGATCGCTTCAGCAGCTCGAGCACGACACCCGGCAGGAAGCCCGAGCCCAGATAATGCTGGGCCAGATCCATGGTGGCCTCGACGGTCGGTTCCGGCACCGAAAGACCGCCTTGTTCGGTCAGCTGCTGGGCGACCCTCATCGCGAGCGCCAAGGTCTCCGCCTCATCCATCGGCTGGAGCGGTAGCACCTCCATCAGCGAGCGCAACGACGGCCGCGCCTGCAGCAGGCGTGTCGCGGCAGCCTGGCTGGTCTCTCCGATCAGGATCAGCGTGCCGCCGGCCACGGCCGGCAGAATCTGGTCGAGGATGCTGGCCGACTGGCCCTTATGCGTGCCGCTGTCGGCGATCTGGCCGAGATCGCGCACATACCACACGATCCGGCGCCGGGCATGGAGCGCCTCGACCACCTTCCGGATCCGGCCTTCGAGCTGGCCGATATACATCTGATCCGCCATCAGCTCATTGGCGCTCGCCTCGAACACCAGCCAGCCATCCTGCTGAAGCTGCTGGCCGAGCAGCCGAACGAAGGCGCTCTTGCCGACCCAGGGATCGCCGCAGACCAGTACCGAGCGGGGACGGGATTGGCCGATCGCGGCCTGGGCACCTCTAAACGCCGTCTGCCACGGCTCGGGCAGCACCAGCAACGGATCCTGGTCGCCCGGCTCCCAGAGCGTGCCGACGGTGCTCAGGAATTCCCGGTCGATCCTTGTATCCTGCCAGCTGCGCAAGGCGGCGAGCAGAGCGCCGGAGAACGGGTGCTGGATCTTCTGCAGCAACCCGAACACGGCGACATTGTCGATCGAGGCCCGGCTTTGCAGCAGCTCGCCGAAGCTCGCCCGGTCGCCTAGCTCGGCACTGCGCGCGAAGTACTCCTGGATGAAGGCGGGGATGACCGCATTGCTCTGCCACCAGGGCGGGGCGGGCAGAATGACGGCACCGACCGGCGGCCGCTCCGCGAGTGCCGTCAGATAGCGCAGCAGATACATCAACGCGTAGGGCCGCGCATTGGGCAGGAACCGCAGCACCGCGTCGAGGTAGGCTTGCCGCTCCGGCCGCTCGGCCAATGCCAGGAAGGCGGCGCAGGCGACCGCCCAATTCGCACCCATGGCGTGCTGGGCGATGAGGGCGGCCGTTGCATCCGGGCGGCGGAAGGCAGTGAGCACGGCCTGAAAGGAAGGCATGTCGAGGAGTTCGCGCGGATGGCCGACCTCCTCGGCGAGCGGTGTCAGCACTCGGATCAGCGGCGGCAGGATCGCGGCGATCGTGTCCCCCGGGGGGCCGGCTTCGGGCTCGGGGCTCGGCTCGGGCAAAGGGGCGGGCTCGGGGTCAAGCGCGGTTTCTTTCGGTATCGGCTCGATGACCGAGAGGGTGGCTGGAACCGGCTTCCGTCGATAGAGCGTCCATGCCGCGGCAATGCCGCCGACGGCGCCGGCGACCAGGCTTACGAAAATGTCCGACATGCCGCCCCCTTGCTGCTCCGCCCACGGCGTTACGGAGACAGAAGAATGGTCCCTTTGACAAGGGGCCGGATGGTCTTCGAATTGTCGAACAGCGTCAGGTAGAAATTACCCATGCGAACCGACCATGATAATGACGCGGCGCGATCAGCTACTCTTCCATCAGATCCATCCAGCCAAGCTGGCGACCGATATCCTGACGGAGCTGGTCTCGCTCTATCTGCTTCGGCGCCACCTGCTCTGGCTCGCGCTTGTGGCCCATTTCCTGCCGCCGCCGTCGCCACAGCTGCCGCTTTCCTCGCCGCCGTCGAGCGCGGCAGCTGGCGGCGACGGTTCGCAGTCACCAGCTGGCACTAGCTACTCAACTCCCACTCGCCAAGTCGGCGATGCTCGGTCTTGCCGAGCAAGCTGTGCACGAGCACGAAGCTAGTCACGCGCCAGCCGATCGGCTCGGTCGGCTGTGCGGGCACCCGGCGCTGGTCGTAGAGCATTGTCACATGTGGTGTGAAACCCGGCCTGACCCATTTGCCTAGACCTACCCTCATGAGCTCAAGCCCGAGCCGTTGGTAGAACGCAACGAGCGAGGTCAGGCCGTTTCCGCCGCGCAGGACAAAAGGATTATTCTGCTTCTTAGAGGCAAAACTCTCGACCATGTCAAAAGTGACCTCGAACGGCGCCATTCTCAGCGTTGCGGCAGCTTCCTTAGCTCGATCGACGACCGAGGCAGGAACGTCCGGATAGTCACCCAGGTGAAAGATCGTTGCATGCAGCCGATCCGGTGACAGGGGCTTCCCCCTCAACTCGTGCTCGCCAATCAAACGACGTGTCTTTTCGGCGATCGCAACTGCCGCTTCCGTTTCCGGGAAGATCGCGAAGAACAGCCGGTTGGACGGTGGACCAGAAGGCGCGAAACCGGCAAATGAGGCTTGTGGGGGAGATGCGTAAGGAGAACGTTGCATCCATATCGACCGTCAAGGTCCTCTCCTGTTAGGGGTGGCCATCATTGGATGGGCGCGGAGATACCGAGCAGCTACAACATACGTTCTTGTTTTGATCACATCAAGATGATTTCTTCAGCGCCCCCGTATATATCTCCCTCTTGAAGCCCGCCAGCCGCCGGCTGCCGAGATCGACCACCGGGCGCTTGATTATCAAGGGCTGATCCCGCATGAGCGCCAGCGCTTTCGCCTCGGTCAGCCCCTCCCGATCGGCGTCGGGTAGCTTGCGGAAGGTGGTATCGGCGCGGTCGATGCCGGAAATCTTGTGGTCATGGAAATCATAGGCGATTCCGTCGGTGACCAGGCCCACGAAAATGCCCGACATGCCGCACTCTTGCTGCTCGGCCCACCCAGCGCTAGGGAGACAGAAGAACGACCCTTTTGACAAGGGGCCGGGTGATCTTCGATTGATGCCGCCATTTGAGCCGACCATGATGATGACGCGCCGCGAGCAGCTGCTCTTCCACCAGATCCATCCGGCCAAGCTGGCGACCGATATCCTGACGGAGCCGGTCTCCCTCTATCTACTCTGGCGCCATCAGCTCTGGCTCGGGCTTGCCGCTCATTTCCCGCCGCCGATCATCGCCACGATCTGGGTCATTCGGTCGGCCGATTTCGACCGGTTCAAAGCGTCATCCTTCGGCCGCTATGTCGAGAAGCACATGACCCGGGCCATGGAGGCATCCCGCCTGCTCGGCGATCTCACCATGGTCGCCGGCGCCTGGCTGCGCGAGCCCTGGGTCATCGGGCTCGGCCTGGTGATCGTCGCCGCCGCCTGGCTCAAGGGCCGCTTCAGCCGAAACGCGGCATGAAGGGCAGCAGCATCGGCACGCGGCGGCGATAGGAATCATAGGCATCGGGTGTCAGTTCCTGACGAAGCCAGCCTTCTTCCAGATGCGCTTTGAGCCAGAGGCCGAGCGTGATGATCGGGGCGGCGATGAGCGCCGGGATGAGGCCCTTGACGGCGACCGTGGCATAAACGGCCAGCAGGATGCCGCTATAGATCGGATGACGCACCAGCCCGTAGGGGCCGGTGTCGACGACGTGGTGGTCCGGCTTCTTGGTGATCTCGCCCGACCAGAGGGCGCCCAGATGCAGCCGCGCCCACCAGCAGAAGGCGAAGCCCAGCGCCATCAGCGCGATCGACAGCCACGCGTCGAACAGCGTCGGATACCAGAGCCGAAGCGGCCCGAAATTATTGTGCGCCGGGATCGCCAGCAGGATGCCGCCGAGCAACAGAAGCAGCCGATAGACGAGCACCGTGCGCGTCGCGATCCGCTTTTCCGGCCGGCTGCGCCATGCCGCCGCCGCAAACCAGGAGATGGCGAAACCGACCCAGAGTGCCACGATCACCAATCCCGGCTGCATGGTCCCGCCTCATGTCACAGATGGTAAGATCAGCTTAGTATATATCGGTCTCCATGTCGCTTATATTCCTATCTTTCGTGTCGATCAGTCCTAAGCTAAGCTTCCTGATATGAGCGATTCTGACATTTTGCTCGAGACGGCCCGAGCGCTTCACCGCAGCGCCTCCTCGCTGTCGCGCCGGCTGCTGGCCGCGCGGGCGCCGGAGGGGTTGAGCGTCTCGAAGCTCGCCGTGCTGGGCAGGCTTCAGGAGGAGGGTCCGCGGACGGCCACCTCGCTCGCAGCATATCTGCGCATCCAGCCGCAATCCTTGACCCGTCTCCTGGCCGAACTCGAGCGGCGCGGGCTGATTGCGCGGCAGACCGACGATGCCGATCGGCGGCAGAGCTGGATCGCGATCACGCCGCAGGGGGCGGTCGCCCTCGGCGGCGATGTGCGAGCGCGCCGCCAGGCACTGGCGCGCGCGATGGCGGCGACGCTGACGCCGGCCGAGCTGGGCCTGTTGCGGCTCGCCACCGGCCTCATGGACCGGCTCTCGGCCGCGATCGCGGCGGAAGATTAAAAGATCTGCCGTCCCGCGGCCCAGGCGATCGCGTCGTCGAGCCGGTCATTGCCCCAGAAGAGCTCGCCATCTGCGGCGACGAAACTGGGGGCACCGAAAATGCCTTTGTCGGCCGCCTCTTCTGTGGCCGCGCGCAGCGCCTGCTTCACGGCTTCGGTCTCGGCCGCTGCCAGGGCCGTGGCCGGATCGCCGCCGGCCTCCTCGACGCAGCGGGCGAGCACGGCTGGATCGGCGATATCGAGATCGCGCGCGAAATTGGCGCGATAGACAGCGCGGACGAAGGCAGGCGCCCAGCTTTCGGATGCCACTGCCACGGCCGTTCGCGCCGCCTTCAGGCTGTTGCGCGGAAAGGCGGAAGGCCGCGTGAAGGCGAGGCTGCTGCCGGCGCAGATCCGTTCGAGATCGCGCCACATATAGGCGCCCTTGACCGGCACGACGTTAAAGACCGAGTCCTTGAGGCCTTGCTGCCGAAAGAAGATCGGCCCGAGCAGGAACGGGCGCCAGCGGATCTCGATGCCGGCGGCCGATGCCGCCGCCTCGATCCGCATGGCGGCCGGGTAGGAATAGGTGCTGGCGAACTCGAACCAGAATTCCAGCACGGGCTTAATCATGATGCCTCCCGAAGCGAGCTGCGACAAAGTCGATGAAGGTTCGCAGTTTCGGCGTCGGGCGGCGATCGGGCAGATAGACGAGATGCATCGGCCGCGCCGCCAGGCTATAGCCGTCGAGAAGGGCGACCAGCCGGCCGGCGGCGATATCGTCCCGTACAGCCACTTCAGGCTGCAGCGTGATACCGAGGCCGGCGAGGGCGGCCATCCTGAGCGCGCCGCTATTGTTGGCATGCAGCGTGCCGCGGACCTGTGCCGAGACGGTGCCGCCCGGCCCCTCGAAAAACCATTCATCCTTGAGGCCGGAGAAGGCGAAGCTCAAGCAATTATGGCCAACGAGATCGGCCGGCTCATGCGGCGCGCCGTACTGCTCTAGATAGGCCGGGGCGGCGCAGGCGACCAGCCGATAGGGCGCCAGCGCGCGGGCGATCAGGCCTGAATCGGCCAGCGTCCCGACCCGGATGGCGATCTCGTATCCTTCCTCGACCAGATCGACGACGCGGTCATTGACGGCAAGCTCGATCTGCACCTCCGGATGGAGTGCTAAGTAATCGGCGATCGCCGGGGCCAGCGCATGGACGCCGAAGGAAACGGGAGCCGCGACCCGGAGCCGCCCACGCGGGGCGGCGCGCAGCTCGTCGGCGCTCGCCTCGGCCGCATCGACATCCGCCAGGATCTGCTTGCAGCGCTCGTAATAGACGCGCCCAACCTCGGTCAGGCTCTGGCGCCGCGTCGTCCGGTTGAGGAGCCGGCTGCCGAGCCGGTCCTCGAGCGCCCGGACATGCAGCCCGACCATCGTCGCCGAGATGCCGAACTCGGCGGCGGCGGCCGCGAAGCCGCCGCGCTCCACGGCCGTGACGAAGACCTCCATGCTGGTGAGGCGGTCCATTATAAAGTTTTGCTTTCTAGTATTCGAAACAGATACAAGTTTATCAAGCCATGCGATGGGCTGATATTCAAGCCCGACCTAATCACCTCGGTATCGAGAGGCTCGCATGATCTCCCTGTCACCCAACGGAACCACCCAATTCGAGGTCGATGCACCCTCGCAGGAGCTGCTTGTCGGCACCGCGAAAGGTATCGTCCGCCTCATTCACGAAGCCGGGCGCTGGCAGGTCGCCGATCATAGCTTGGTGGATTACTACATCAGCGCGGTGATGCCGGTCCCGGCCGAAGGGCTGGTGTTCGCCGGCGTGAATGGCGGGACCGTGCATGCGAGCCGCGACAACGGCCGCAGCTGGACGGTCAAGGACAAGGGCATCGAGCAGCAGCATGTCTACACGCTGGGCCAGGCCCGGGTCGAAGGCAGGCGGATTCTCTATGCCGGGACCGAGCCGGCGCATCTCTATGAGAGCGATGACCTCGGCCAAAGCTGGCACGAGCTGCCGGCGCTGCGCGACGTGCCCAATGCCGCACGCGACTGGACCTATCCGCCGCCGCCGCATCTGGCGCATGTGAAGCATGTGATCTCGGATCCGTGGGACCCGCATGTGCTGTTCGTCTGCGTCGAGCAGGGCGGCCTCTATCGCAGCGACGATAGCGGTAAAAGCTGGCAGTGGCTGTCGCGCGACATCCATCGCGATGTCCATCGCCTGGTCATCGACCCCACGGACCCGAACCGCTTCTATGTGACCGGCGGTGACGGGCTCTATGGCAGCCGGGATGCGGGCAGAAGCTGGACGCATCTCAGCAATCGGTCGATGCGGGTGGGCTACCCCGATGCCCTGGTCCAGCATCCGCGCCAGCCTAAGCTGCTCTTCATGGCCGGTGCCGTCGAGGATCCTTGGTCGTTCCATCGCGACGGCACGGCCAATGCCCGTGTGGCGCGCAGCCAGGATGGCGGAGAGAGCTGGGAGATCCTGACCGAAGGCTTCCCGGATCATCTGCGCGGCAATGTCGAAGCCATGGCGATGGAGGTCTGGGGCGACGGCTATCGCGTCTTCGCCGGGACGACCGACGGCGAAATCTATTGCAGCGGCGAAGGTGGCCGTCGCTGGAGCAAGATCATCGATGGCTTGCCGCCGATCTCGAAACTGTTTCACTACGAGGCGCTCGAACGCGGTGCCGCCAACTTCAGGGCCGCCTGAGTGCGCATGGAGAGGATAAGATGAACGATAAGCTTCAAAACACCTTGGATGCGGTGCTCGACGAAGCGGTCCGCGCCAAGCAGATCGTCGGTTCGGTGGTGCTGGTTTCACGGGCCGGGCAGCGCGTCTATGCGCGGGCGGCGGGCTTCGCCGATCGCGAAGCGGGCCGGCCGATGGCGCTCGACACGATCTTCCGCTGGGCATCGCTCACCAAGCCGCTGGTGGCGGTGGCGACTCTGGCGCTCGCGGAGAAGGGCTTGATCTCGCTCGATGATCCAGTCACGCGGTTCCTGCCGGATTTCCGGCCGAAGCTCGAGAATGGCGAGATGCCGGTCATCACCATCCGCCATCTCATCACCCATACGTCCGGCCTTGCCTATGGCTTCTTCGAGCCGGGCGACGGACCCTATCACCTTGCCAATGTCTCGGACGGGATGGATCGGCCGGGCCTGTCGATCGAGGAGAATCTGCGGCGCATCCTGTCGGTGCCGCTGGCGCGCACGCCCGGCAGCGGCTGGGCTTATTCGGTCGGCACCGATGTCGTGGGCGCGGTCCTCGCGCGCGCCGCCGGTAAGACGCTGCCGGCGCTGATCCAGGATCTCGTGACCGGGCCGCTCGGCATGTCCGACAGCGGCTTCGTCGTGACCGACCGCGCCCGGTTGGCGACGCCCTATGGCGATGGCTTGCCCGAGCCCGCACGCATGGGGACGCATCATCTGGTGTCGTTCTTCGAGGGCAAGCTGTCCTTCGCACCGGATCGGATGTTCGATCCCGCGTCATATCCTTCGGGCGGCGGCGGCATGAGCGGCACGGCCGGCGATTTCCTGCGTTTCCTCGAAGCCGTGCGGCAGGGCGGCGCCCCGATCCTGAGCGAGCGCTCTGTCCAGCAGCTCGCCACCATCAAGCCGGGCGATTTCGAGGTGCTGCTGCCCGGTTGGCGCTGGCCGCTTGGCTGGGCCGTGCTCGAGGATCCGAGCCAGACCTTCACGCCGCAGACGCCGGGCACCTGGCTCTGGGGCGGCGTCTACGGCAATAGCTGGTTCGTCGATCCGGCCAGGGAATTGTCGGTCGTGATGCTGAGCAACACCGCCATCGCCGGCATGATGGGCCCGTTTCCGGATGCCGTGCGCAACGCGATCTACGCGTCGATCTGAGCAGACGACTTTCGAGCGGCGTTGCGATTGCGGCGCCGCTCGTGCAGCTCGTGCCATTGGGCCAGCTGATTGACCAGCAGCGCCAGCTGGAACGCCACGGCGAAGCCGAGCTTCAGCACATTGCCGTCGCCGCCCGAACCGAACTCGTGGCTCAGCGCCCGCACGCTTTCGATGATGGTGAGCACCAGCCCCCAGGCGAGGATGGCCGTATAGATGCGGCCGACATGCTCGTGCAGCCAGGCATCGAGCAGATGAGCCCTGAGGGCGAGACGAGCGATCATAAGGTCCTCCTAGCCGAGCTTTCCTTTGGATGCTGCGTTCAAGACTATAATGTACCGAACACGATGTCTTGACGGACGGACTCTCGAATGATCGACCATGTTTCAGTCCCCGTGCGCGATCTGGACGCGAGCGCTCGCTTCTATGCGGCGGTGCTGGTGCCGCTCGGCATGGTGAAGCTGGTCGAACGCGATGCCTCGATCGGCTTCGGCAAGCGCTATCCCGAGCTCTGGCTCAATCACCGGCCGGGCCGGACTCCCTCGGACGCGGCCGACGGGGCGCATATCTGCCTCAGGGCGCGCGAGCAGGCCGCAGTGCAGCGGTTCTTCGAGAATGCCATCGCCGCCGGCGGCAAGAGCGCCGGCGAACCCGGCCCGCGCCAAGCCGCGATGACCCCCTATTATGCCGCCTTCATCGAGGATCTCGACGGTCATCGGATCGAGGCCGCGACTTTTCCGCAAGAATAGCGCCCGGCCGATCGGGCGGTTCGACGGCGGGCGGAAGCCGCGCTAAGAAAGGGCGACGATCGCCGCATCAAGGAGCTCGACATGCCGTCTCTCGCCGATTTTCCGATCACCAAGCGCTGGCCGGCTGAGCATCCCGACCGGCTCCAGCTCTACTCGCTGCCGACGCCCAACGGCGTCAAGGTCTCGATCATGCTGGAAGAGATCGGGCTGCCCTATGAGCCGCACACGATCAATATCGGCGTCAACGAGACCTGGACGCCCGAATTCCTGTCGCTCAATCCCAACGGCAAGATTCCCGCGATCATCGATCCGGACGGGCCGGGCGGCGCCCCGATTGGCCTGTTTGAATCCGGCGCCATCCTGCTCTATCTGGCCGAGAAGACCGGCAAGCTGCTGCCGGCCGATCCGGTGCGGCGCTACGAGACCATCGAATGGGTGTTCTTCCAGATGGCGTCGATCGGGCCGATGTTCGGGCAGCTGGGCTTCTTTCACAAATTCGCCGGCCGCGAGTACGAGGACAAGCGGCCGTTCGAGCGCTATCGCGCCGAAACGGAGCGTCTCCTGGGTGTGCTCGAGGCGCGGCTCGCGGGGCGGAACTGGATCATGGGCGAGGATTACACCATCGCCGATGTCGCGACGATCGGCTGGGTGCGGGGTCTCGTGGGCTTCTACGGCGCTGGCGAGCTGGTGCATTACGACAAGCTCAAATCCGTGCCGGCCTGGCTCGAGCGCGCCTTGGCGCGGCCGGCCGTGCAGCGCGGGGTGGAGATTCCGAAACGGCCGTGAGGCGAGGGGGCCAAGCGAATGGCGGCGGTCACGATCTATGGCATCAAGAATTGCGACACGATGAAGAAGGCGCGCGCCTGGCTCGACGCGCACGGCGTGGGCTATGATTTTCATGACTACAAGACTGCCGGCATCGACCGCACCCGGCTCGAAGGCTGGGCGCGCGAGGTGGGCTGGGAGACGCTCCTCAACCGCGCCGGCACCACCTTCCGCAAGCTGCCCGATGCCGATCGGGACGGGCTGACCGAGGCGAAAGCGCTGGCACTGATGCTGGACCAGCCTTCGATGATCAAACGCCCGGTGCTCGATCTCGGCAACCGGCGGCTGGTGGGATTCAAGCCGGAGGCGTATGCGGGGGCGCTGGGCTAGGGCGTCCAAGGGCGTTGCCTCCGTGCAAGCACGGCTAGCTCTCTCCCGCCGAGCGGAAGAGAGTGCGCCTCAGCGCGAGCGGGGTGAGAGGGGCGCCAATCCCGGATCACTGCCGCTCACCCGTCATCGACCGCGCGCGACGTCGGAGCGCGCAGGCCATCCGGCGGCGTGTGATAGCGCAGCCGGTTCCCTTCATAGAGCGGCATGCCTTGGCCTCGGAACGGCTGCGGCCCCGGCTGAGGCTTTGTCGGCGGCGGCGGCTCCGGCGCTTCCCGGTCCTCATTCAAGAACCAGCCCTTGTCCTGCCAGACCGACAGCTCGACAGGGATGCCGAGCTCGTCGCAGAGGCCGATGATGACATCGCCGACCCGGATGGTGAGGAGCTCGTCCTCGATATCCGGGTCCATCAGACGCTCATGCAGGTCGGTCAACAGGCTCTCGGGTTCCGATGTGGCCTCGACCATCAGGGCGACATCACGGGCGACCTGGTGCTTCTTGGCGCGCAGACGTGTCGTCTCTATCGCGTGATCGCGCTCCTTCGCCTGACGCTTCTCGGCGCTCTTGGCCTTTACATCGGCAAGCTTCGCCTTGAAGGCCAGCGTCTGGCGGATCGAGCGGCTGACGCGGGTGAAGGCGAGGCTGAGATCGGCGCAGCCGGCATCGCCCGCAGCCGCGATCCGCTCCTTGAGCGTCTTCGCGACCGCAAGCCCAAGCTCGGCCAGCTCTTCGAGGATCTCGCGATCCCGATCCGTCTCCACCGCGCCACCTCCCTGTTCCATGAATAGTGAACGAATAAGGAACACTATGGAGCCCGGCGGGTCAAGACGGGATGCGGCGCGGGCTGTGCATAAGTGCCGCTTGAGCCGAAGCGATCCGCGAGATCATGACGCGAGCGTCTTTAGGCTCCGCCTCGGTTTCATGAAGCAAAGGCCACAAGAAAGCTCCGACCTTCAGCACTATCTTCCTCGGGGAGACGGGCGCGACCGCCCATAGCTTGAGACCGATTCAGTGATCAGGTCGAGCAGACCTGATCACATCGGGCAGCTAGCTAGCGCCTACTCCTTCGCCGCAAACCCGCGCCGCCAGCTGCCGCGCTCGACGGCGGCGAGGAAGTCCGCCACGGCCTGGTTGAAGGCGGCCGGCTCTTCGAGATTGATCGCATGGCCGGTATTGGGGGCGACCCACAGCCCGGCATTGGGCAGAAGGCGCTTGAGATAGAGATTGGCCTCGATGCAGGGCTCGTCCTCGTCGCCGATCGCCAGCAGAACCGGCAGGTGCAATTGCCGGAGCTGGGCGTCGAATTCCCAGAGCGAGGGCCGCTCGGCCTGATAGTGCCGCATCGTATTGCCGGAGCCGGTGGCCGAATGCTGGCGCAGATGCGCCATGAACTCCGCCCAGCCGCGCGGATCCTTGTGCTTCAGCTGGATGCGCGTGGGCCCGTGTCCCATCGTGTCGGCCACGGCCGCCACGCCGTGCTCGAGGAAGAGCCTGGCATTGTTCCGGCTGTCCCTGATGAATCCGTCGCGCAGGCTCGGCGGGGCGCCGGAGCCGCAGCCGGCGACGACGAGCGCCGTCGCCCGCTCGGGATAGGCCAGGCCGAAGGTCAGCACGGCATAAGCGCCCATGCTGAGCCCGACGAGATGAGCCTTGGCGAGGCCCAGCCCATCCATCACCGCCGCTATGTCGTCGCGCGCGAATTGCCAGCCATAGAGAGCGGCATCGTCGGGCACGTCGGACGGCGGATAGCCCCGGGCATTGAAGGTGATGCAGCGATAATGGCGCGCCAGCGCGCGCACCTGCTGCTCCCACTCGCGCGCATCCGAGCCGAATTCATGAACGAAGAGCAGGGGATGGCCCTGTCCCGCTTCCTCATAGTGAAGCTTGATGCCCTGACGCTCGATGAACGGCATTCCCGTCTCCCGTAACCGCGAGAGCATCGAAGAGGAGGCTGGCATGCCGATCAAGCGCAATCCCGGCATCGGTTCGTCGACAAATACAGGGGCACGATGCGCCGATTGTCAAAAATGCTTACACAGCTTGTGGTCGCAAATTGAGGCAAATCTTGTAACTATCTAAGTTTCAACGATAATTTTTAGTTGGCACGGCTATTGCTAAGTTGTGGACGGGATTAGTAAGTCGTTAAAACGTATTGGGGTCGATCATTATGTTCAATGTACGCACTATGGCGGCGGCGGCCGCTTTCGGGATCGCGGCCGCAGTTGCTCCTCAAGCGCATGCCACGCTGCTCATCGAGGCCGGTGGCAACGTTGGCGCCGGCGGCGTGATCACCGGCGCTACGGTGGAAGCCACGGATCCGACCAACACGAGCACCGACGCCATCTTCAGCATGAACGGGTTCAATATGAATCTCACCTCTCTCGGAGGTGTGAACCTGTTCGGCGGCAATGGCCTGCTGATGGATGTGGGCACATTCGATGTATCCACGACGGGTTCGGGCAGCCTGAGCCTGTTCTTTATCGAGACGGGTCTGACCGGTACGAGCCCCGCTGTTCTCAGCGCCTCGTTCTCGGCGGCACCTTTCAATGGCATCACGGTGAGCCGGTCGATCTTCTTCGATCCGACCGACACTGGCGTCGAAAGCGATTTGTTGCTGACCTCGACCGGAACGAATGACTCGGTCACCAACGTGCCGTTCGATTTCGACGGTACTTATGCACTCATCGAGGAAATCGATCTGACTGCCCTGTCGGGCGGCGCCACGCTCAGTGGCGATGATCAGATCTCCGTTCCTGAGCCTATGTCGCTGGCGTTGGTCGGCGGCGGTCTTCTCGGCCTCGGTCTTATCCGTCGCCGCAAGTAATTGTAAGAAAGTTTTACGAGTCCCGAGCGTTTCGGTGATCCCTTTATTTCAAGGGATCACCGGTTTCCCTCAGCCGCACTTTGCGTCATCGGGTCTCGGTCGTTAATACTTTGTTAACGATTGAATGTTGCGAAAAGTACTTTCACATTTACATGTTTTGACGATGGACGCGGATTGCGTTTCGCAATTTGACTGTCGTTTTTCGAGTGCTGGCTTTATAAGCCATTGAAAAACCTGAGCAATTTGGATGGAACGGAAATTGCTCAGTCGTTGTTCAAAAGGCACTCTACGTTACTAAGGGGTCCGTCATGTACACGCTCAAGGGGTCGTTCGCTGTTGCCGCGTTAGGGCTTGCTGCGTTGGCTTCGCCGGCCAAGGCGGACATATTCGTCTTTATGAGCGATGCCGCCAACGATACGCCGGTGTTTCAGCAAAGCAGCGCCGGTGAGTTCGATTTCCAAGGCTCGATCGGCAATTTCCTCGTTAATGACATGATTTCCGCCGTCAGCGGCGGCAATACGCAGGGCTTGGTCAGCCAAGGCCTGACCTTCACGGCGAACGGTGCCGGGTCGGTCACGCTGACGGTGACCGAGAACAATCTGACCAGTGCCGCGCAGGTGCTGCAATTCGCCTCCCTGTTCGGGTCGATCACTGGTAACGGCACCGGCGTCACGCTCAACCGCATGACCTGCTTCGATCCGAATAACGGGCCGAAGATGGCCAACAAGCAGGAGCCCTGCTTCAATGCGCTGGCGTCCGACGGCTCGCTGTCCGCAGCTGCCAGCTCGATCGCGGAAATCGTCGGCAATTCGCCTTTCTCGCTCTCGGAGGAGATCACCTTCAGCGCGCTCGGCGGCCTCGGAGAAGAGGGTGACGGCAGCACCTTGACCAACGTCAGCAATTCACTGACCGCCGTGCCGGAGCCGATGAGTGTCGCTCTTGTCGGAGGCGGCCTGCTGGGTCTCGCGGGCGTGTCGCGTCGCCGTCAATCCCGCTGACGGTCGTTTTCGTTCAAGCCAGCTCGTTTCGGCGGCCAGGGCCTATGCTCTGGCCGTCTTACTTTCGGCCCGTTGGGTCGGGTCAGCAGCCGAGCCGACCGGCCAGCTCCAGGAAATCCTCGACCACATAGTCGAGCCCGTGATCGGCGGGCAGATCATCCTTCTGCCGCGGCCCGAATTCTTCGCGCCGCCAGACATAACAGGTCCGGAACCCGCAATTCCGCGCGGCGACGAGATCATTGTAATGCGCGGCCACGAGCATGCAGCGCTCGGGCGGCAGGCACAGCAGGTCGGCCGCGGTCAGATATGCCGCCGGCTGCGGCTTGTAGGCGCGCGCGACCTCCGCCCCCAGAATCACGTCCCAGGGCAGGCCCGCCTGTTTCGCCATATCGACGAGCAGGCGGACATTGCCGTTCGACAGCGGGGCCAGGATGAAATGCGGCTTGAGGCGCTGGAGGCCTGCGACCGAATCGGGCCAGGGGTCGAGCCGGTGCCAGGCGAGATTGAGATCCTGGCGCTGCGTTTCGCTCAAGCTTTCGAGGCCGAACCGTGGCAGCAGCTGGTCAAGCGCCATCCGGTGCAGATCGTCGAGCCGGGTCCAGGGCATGCGCCCGTCGCGCACCTCGCTCATCATCGGCTGATAGAGACCGCGCCAGGCATCGGCAAAGGCGCCCCAATCGGCGGCGAGGCCGGTTGCCTGCTGCAGCTTTTGCCCCTCGCGAATAACGCTCGCGCGCCAATCGACGACCGTGCCGAACACATCAAAGGTCAATGCCGCGATATCGGCCATCCATCCTCTCCGCGTGAGTGCCGTGGGCTCAGGCTTGGCCTTTGTCGCTCGAACCGCCCGCTTCCCGCAGCTTGAGGGCGCGATCGAGCGCCTTATAGACCTGGCTCGGCAGAAAGGGCTTCGGCAGGAAGCTGTAAGGCTGCGCCACGGCGGCGCGCTCGATCACCTCCGGATCGTCGGTACCGGAGATGAAGATCGTGCCGATGCCGTGCTGTTGGCGGATCTGACGCGCCACCTCGATGCCGTCCATCGGACCGGACAGCTTGATGTCGACGAGCGCCACGTCGGCGCCATGCTCGCGCGCGATCGACAGCGCCTCGGTGCCGGTCGAGGCAACTCCGACGACATGGAATCCGGATTCCGCCAGCACATCGGCAATCAATGTCGCGACCAGCGCCTCGTCCTCGATGATGAGAACGCTCGCGATGCTCGGGCGTGGTGTGGAAGGCTGGTCGAATGAAGGTGAGTTCAGCATGCGCCCAATCTCTGCCGCCAATCTTTATCGGCTCGTACAAACGAAATCCAATAACACCGGCTCGGCCGGTTCCGCTCTTGTCGGGTGAGAATGGGCTGTGGTTTTCATAAAATTACTGTCAAAACCCAAGCTCTACTGCCATCCGCTAAATGCTTGTCGTAATATATAGAGTAGCGGATTGCGTTACTATCCCCTCCTTTCGTGTCAATGTTGAGACCGACGGGATCGAGGATGGCGACCATCCGAAGGGGCGACGCGAGCGCGGATTTGCGTCCGGCGGCGTGACCCGCTATGGTCCGGCGCGTTCGGATATCAAGGTTTCGAGGTAGCGCGTTGGCCGATATTTTTCGCGAGGTCGAAGAGGATGTGCGCCGCGACAGAATGGCGGCACTGTGGAAGCGCCACAGTCGGCACCTCTATGCTGGGGCGGCTCTGATCGTCGCTGCCACGGCGGGCTACGTGTTTTGGGACGAGCACCGTCAGCATCAGAACGAGGCTCTGGGGCAGCGCTATGCCGAGGCGGAGATCGCGGCGCAGGCCGACCCTGCCAAGGCAGTCTCGGCACTCGAGGCGCTGGCAGCGGATGCCGACGGGTCCGGCTATGCCATCCTGGCGCGCCTTCAGGCGGCCGTGCTCAAGGCCAAGGGCAGCGACCGGGCCGGCGGTGCCGCGGCACTGAAGGCAATCGCGGCCGATAGCAATGTCGGCCAGCCCTATCGCGATCTGGCGCTCCTGCTCTCGGTCTCGCTTGGTGCGGATGACGAGCCGCCGGCCGATCTCATCCAGCGCTTGAAGCCGCTGACCGATGCCGCGAACCCGTGGCGCTTCAGCGCTCTTGAATTGTCGGCACTCGCCCAGCTCAAATCCGGCGACAAGGCCACAGCACTCAAATCCTACCAACAGCTCTCCGACGATCTGGCCGCCCCGCCCAGCGTGCGCGCCCGTGCCGCCGAGATCGCCGCAGCCCTCAGCCATTAGGAAGTATCAGTGAGAAAATTGCGCGTGCTGGTGCCGCTGCTGCTGGTCGCGGCGTTTGGCCTGTCCGGATGCGAGGACCTGTTCAAGAGCGCCAAAGTGAAGCTGCCGGGCGAGCGCATCGCGGTGCTGTCACAGGAAAAGGACCTCGAGCCCGATCCGGACCTCGTCCGCAGGCCCGTGGCGTTGCCACGCCCGGTGGCCAATCGCGACTGGCCGCAGGCCGGCGGCGTGCCCAGCCACGATCTCGGCCACCCGGCACTCGGCGACGATCTCAGCGTGGCTTGGACGGCCGAGCTCGGCGTCGGGGCCTCGCGCTTTGCCGAGGTGCTGGCCGGACCGGTCGTGGCCGGCGGCGTCGTCTATGCGATGGATGCGAAGTCGCTGGTGACGGCCTTGGGTGCGGATGACGGCAAGCAGGTCTGGCAGACCGATATCACGCCGGAGGATGACGAGAGCCAGGCCTGGGGCGGCGGTATCGGCTTCGATCACGGTCATGTCTATGTCGCGACCGGCTTCTCCCAGGTGTTGGCGCTCGATGCCCAGGACGGCAAGATCCTGTGGCGCGTCAATGTCGGCAGCCCGCTGCGCGGCTCGCCCACTATTGCGGATAATCGCGTCTTCGTGATTACCGTCGATAATTCGCTGATGGCACTTTCGACCGATGACGGCCACAAGCTCTGGTCCTACGACGCGATCTCGGAGCCGGCGCAGATCGCCGGCAGCGCCAGCCCGGCGGTCGAAGCCGGTGTCGTGGTCGCCACATTCTCGTCGGGCGAGATCACGGCGCTGCGCGTCGAGAATGGCCGCGTGCTCTGGACCGACAGCCTGGCCGCGACGCGCCGCTTCGACGCGATCTCGACGCTCGCCGATATTCGCGGCCGCCCGGTCATCGATCGCGGCCGCGTCTATGCGGTCAGCCATAGCGGCCGTATGGCGGCGCTCGACATTCGCAGCGGCGAGCGCGTCTGGGAGCAGGATATCGGCGGCCTCTACGCGCCCTGGCCGGTTGGCGACTATGTCTATGTGCTGTCGGTCAGCAATCAGCTCTTCTGCCTGACCCGGGCCGACGGGCGGATCCGCTGGATCACCCAGCTCGACAGTTGGGAAGATATGGAGGACTTGAGGGGGCCGCTCCATTGGGCGGGACCGCTGCTGGCCGGTGATCGCCTGATCGTGGTCGCGTCCAACGGCACGGCCTGGTCGGTCTCGCCCTATACGGGCCAGGTGCTGGGCCAGATCGACCTGCCGGCCGGCAGCTTCCTGCCGCCGGTCGTGGCCGACGACAGCTTGTATATGATGACCAACGATGCGAGCCTGACGGCGCTGCGCTGATGCTAGCGCAGGATGATTTCAGGTCTGTTTGACCTGAAATCTGAATCCTTCGCTAATTTAAATATGTAGAGCCCGATGCGATCAGGTCGAGAGGACCTGATCGCATCGGGCTCTAGGTCAGGAGACCGGGATGAGCTTCACGGCCGCTATCATCGGCCGGCCCAATGTCGGCAAGTCGACCCTGTTCAATCGCCTGGTCGGTCAGCGGCTGGCGTTGGTCGACGATTTGCCGGGCGTTACGCGCGATCGGCGCGAGGGCAAGGCGCGCTTGGCCGGCCTCGAATTCCAGGTGATCGACACCGCCGGTCTCGAGGAGATCCATGACGACAGCCTGGCGGCGCGCATGCAGGCTCAAACCGAGCGCGCCATCGCCGAGGCCGATGTCGTGCTGATGGTGATCGATGCCCGTGCCGGCATCACGCCGCTCGACCGCCACTTTGCCGAGCTGTTGCGCCGCCGTGCCGATGTGCCGGTCATCCTCGTCGCCAACAAGTCCGAGGGCAAATCCGGCCTCGCCGGCGCCTATGAGGCGTTCGAGCTCGGCCTCGGCGATCCGATCGCGATCTCGGCCGAGCATGGCGAAGGCATGGGCGATCTGTTCGAGGCGTTGCTGCCCTATGCGGACGAGCCGGCGGATGCGGAAAGCGACGAAGCCGAGGACGAGGCGGCGATCGAACCGGAAAAGCCGCTGCAGCTTGCCATCGTCGGCCGGCCGAATGTCGGGAAATCGACCCTCGTCAATCGGCTGATCGGCGAAGATCGGCTGCTGACCGGGCCCGAGGCCGGCATCACGCGCGACGCCATCGCAGTCGATTGGCAATGGAAGGGGCGGCCG
This sequence comes from uncultured Alphaproteobacteria bacterium, assembly GCA_963762435.1. Classification (GTDB taxonomy): domain Bacteria; phylum Pseudomonadota; class Alphaproteobacteria; order ATCC43930; family CGMCC-115725; genus JAXDMU01. Next base: position 173,943 of record CAVXLN010000006.1, read on the forward strand.
ATCAAGCTGATCGACACGGCGGGCCTGCGCCGGAAATCGACCATCGAGGCCAAGCTCGAGAAACTGTCGGTCGGCGACACGCTGCGCGCCATCCGTTTCGCCGAGCTCGTGATCCTGGTGATCGACGCCGAGGTGATGCTGGAAAAGCAGGACCTCGCCATCGGCCGCATGATCGAGGATGAGGGCCGGGCGATCGTCCTCGCCGTGAATAAATGGGATCTCATCGAGGACAAGCCCAAGGCGCTCGAGAAGCTCCGCGACCGGCTGGAGATCTCGCTGCCGCAGCTCGCCGGCATTGCCGCGATCCCGATCTCGGCCGCGACCGGCGCCTCGCTCGACAAGCTGATGGCGGCGGTGTTCGCCGCCGGCGAGGTCTGGAACAAGCGCATCCCGACGCCGAAACTCAATCGCTGGCTCGCTGCGGTGCAGGAGCGCCATCCGCCGCCGCTCGTCAGCGGCCGGCGCTTGCGCTTGCGCTACATGACCCAGGCGAATATCCGCCCGCCCACCTTTGCGCTGTTCGCCTCCAAGCCGGGCGATCTGCCCGATGCCTACCGGCGCTATCTCGTCAATCTGCTCCGGGCCGATTTCGGCCTGCCGGGGGTGCCGATCCGCGTGATGCTGCGGAAGGGCGCCAATCCCTACGCGGATAAGGATTGAGGAGCCGGCTCAGAAGATCTCGATTTCCTCGGTCAGGAACATGCAGGACCGGCTGAAATCGATGAACTTGCCCTCATCCTCGATCAACAGCGCGCCGGCTTTCTCGCCTTCGGGCGAAGCAAGCGTCCGCATCAAATCTTCTTCGCTTTCCCACCAAAATTCCGTCACGCCGTCATAAGACTCAGCCAGATTGCGGGATTGCCGCAATGCATCGTTCAAGGCCGGCATTCTTCGATGGCTTTGGACATATCGCACTGCTTTGATCGAAGCTGCGAGCGCCTTCACCTTGGGGCCGTGCACGTCGCGCCAATAATCTTCGAACTCGCTACTCGAAAGGCCTTCCTTCTTACGGATGCAATAGACCAGCTTGATCATTGTTGTTGTCCTTTCTGGTCCGTGATCTCCCGCTAGAGCCCGATGCGATCAGACTGACTCAGTCTGATCGCTGAATCGGTCTCTAAATATTTGAATCTAGAGCGGATTCACGCGATCAGATGATCCCATCTGATCGCGATCCCGCTCTAGGCGTCTATCCGCTCGATGAAGCGCCGTGCCGCCTCGTCCGGAGACGGCAGCTTCGTCTGATCCTCGCCCGGGAAGGCTTCGCGCCGGAGCTTGGTCGCGACCGGACCGGGATCGATCATTTCGACCTTGAGCCTGGTCTCGCCGAGCTCGGCCGCATAGATCCCAGCCATCATCTCGAGCCCGGCCTTGGCGATGGCATAAGCGTTCCAATATGCCACGGGCTCGCGCCCGGCGGCACAGCCGGCCAGCAGCACGCGGCCCGACGGCGCCTGGCGCAGCAGCGGGTCGAAATTGCGGATGAGCCGCCAATTGGCGGTGAGATTGACGTCGATGACACGCTGAAAGAGATCGGGGTCGATATGGCCGAGCGGTCCGAGCGTGCCCAGGATGCCGGCGGCGCCGACCAGGATATCGAGCTTGCCGAAGCGCTCGTAGATGGCCGCCGCCATTTGGTCGAGCTTGGCGAAATCGGCCAGATCGAGCGGCACTAGCGTCGCGGCCTCCCCACCCGCGCGACGAATCGCATCGTCGGTCTCCTCGAGACCGCCGACCGTGCGCGCGACCAGGATCAGATGGGCGCCCTCGGCCGCGAGGCCCCGTGCCACCGCGGCACCGATGCCGCGCGAGGCGCCGGTGACGAGCGCTACCTTGCCCGCAAGTCTCCGATCACTCATGCAGTGGTGAACTCGGCCATTTCGGAGAGGGACAGCGGCAGCTTGCCCTGGGTGAAGTCGCTCAGCGGGATCGGATAATCGCCGGTGAAGCAGGCATCGCAATATCTCGGATTGGTCGGATCGCGCTGAGTTTGGCCGAGCGCGCGATAGAGCCCGTCGAGCGAGATGAAGGCCAGGCTGTCGGCCTTGATGAATTTCGCCATCTCTTCGACATTCATGTGCGACGCCAAGAGCTTGTCGCGCTCCGGCGTGGCGATGCCGTAGAAGCAGGAATGGCTCGTGGGCGGGCTCGAGATGCGCATATGCACCTCGGCGGCTCCCGCCTGCCGGACCATCTCGACGATCTTGAGCGAGGTCGTGCCGCGCACGATCGAATCATCGACCAGTATGACGCGCTTGCCCTCGATGGCGCGGCGATTGGCGTTGTGCTTCAGCTTCACGCCCAGATGGCGGATCTGATCGGTCGGCTCGATGAAGGTGCGGCCGACATAATGATTGCGCACGATGCCGAGCTCGAAGGGTGCCCCGCTTTCGGCGGCATAGCCCAAGGCCGCCGGCACGCCCGAATCCGGCACCGGGATGACGATGTCGGCATCGACCGGGTTCTCGCGCGCCAACTCGGCGCCGATGCGCTTCCGTACCTCATAGACATCCGTCCCCTCGACGATGCTGTCGGGGCGGGAGAAATAAATATACTCGAAGATGCAGAAGCGGCGCGGCATGCTGCCGAATGGTCGGAAGCTCTGAATGCCGGATTCGCTGACCAGCACGATCTCGCCCGGTTCGACATCGCGCACGAACTCGGCGCCGATGATGTCGAGCGCCACGGTCTCGGAGGTCATCACCCAGGCCGATCCGATCTTGCCCAGCACCAGCGGGCGCACGCCCAGCGGGTCGCGCACGCCGATCAGCCCTTCCTTGCTCAAGGCCACCAGCGAATAGGCGCCTTCGACCTGGCGCAACGCATCGACGACCCGCTCGATCACGGTCCGCCTGAGGCTGGTCGCGATCAGGTGGATGATCACCTCGGTGTCGCTGGTCGATTGGAACAGGCTGCCGCGGCGCACGAGCTGGCTGCGCAGCTGGTAGGAATTGGTGAGATTGCCATTGTGGCAGATGGCGAGGCCGCCGAACTCGAAATCGCCGAACAGCGGCTGGACGTTCCTGAGCGCCACCTCGCCGGTCGTGGCGTAGCGATTATGGCCGATCGCGGCCGGGCCCTTCAGCCGTTCGATCACGTCCTTGGAGCTGAAATTCTCGCCCACCTGGCCGAGGCCGCGATGCGAATGGAACTGCGCGCCGTCATAAGAGACGATGCCGGCTGCTTCCTGCCCGCGATGCTGCAGCGCATGGAGGCCGAGGGCGGCGAAGGCGGCTGCCTCGCCATGGCCGAAGACGCCGAAGACGCCGCATTCCTCATGGAAATGATCGTCGTCGGAGTCGAAAGGGCTCGTGGTCAGCATCTCAGTCATTTTCCCTGGCCCTGTCCTTGAGCTTGGATCAGCTGGTCCAAGCCTTTGCTGTCGGAGTTCGCCTCGGGATTGCCCGGAGGCGCGGGCTTGGCGGCGCTTTTCACCGGCGGGGGCCGGTTCAGCTGATCGAGCGCGTTCTTGAAATCATCGCCGGCCTTGACCGTCGTCTGCATCTGGTTGAACCGGTCCGCCGTGGCGCCGAGCGTGCCCGGCAGATTGTGCGGGATCAGCTGCTGCAGCTGGGCGGCACCTTGCGCCAGCAGCGGGCGGCTGCGCGCATCGACGATCCAGCCGGGCATATCTTCGGGCTTCAAAAGATGCGTCATCACCAGATATCCGAGCGAGACGAGCACGACACCGCGCGCCACGCCGAAGAGAAGACCGAGCGCCCGGTCGAGGGCACCCAGGCCGCTGCCGCGCACCTTCGAGGAGATGACCCCGACGATGATGGAAAACAAGACGACGCTGACGAGGAACAGGCCGATGCCGGTGATGAGCTCGGCGGCCAGCACCGACTTGATCAGCGATTCGATGAAAGGTTCGACCGGCGTGTAGAAGTAGATCGCGACGACGAGGGCGCCAGCCCAGGCGGCGATCGAGAGCGCTTCGCGCACGAAGCCGCGGATGAAGGCGAAGAGGCCCGACAGGGCCACGACGCCGACGACAATGAGATCGAGCGTGTTCATCGGATCTCACCCGCGATTTCGCTGGCGCGGATCAGCGCCGGCATCGGTGGTGAACATCTCGACCAACTCTTGCAAATGCCCGACCTCGTCGATCCGAATGCTTGCGGGCGACTGCTTCGCGCGCCCGCGTCGCGCCGGGGCCAGCGCCCGCTCGAAACCGAGCTTCCCCGCTTCCTTCAGCCGCGCATCGGCCTGACTCACGGGCCTGATCTCGCCCGACAGGCCGATCTCGCCGAACACGGCCATGTCGGCCGGGACCGGCCGGCCGGTCAAGGCCGACACCAAAGCCGCCGCCACGGCCAGATCCGCAGCAGGCTCCGATATTCTAAGGCCGCCGGCGACGTTGAGGTAAACGTCGTTCGCCCCGATTGCAAGACCGCAGCGGGCATCGAGAACGGCCATCACCATTGCAAGCCGCGCGGAGTCCCAGCCAACCACCGCGCGCCGAGGCGAACCGGGCGGGGCAGGGGCGACCAGCGCCTGGATCTCGACCAGCACCGGCCGGGTCCCTTCCATGCCGGCAAAGACCGCGGCCCCGCTCACATCGCCGTGCCGGTCGGCCAGGAAAAGCGCTGAGGGATTAGGCACTTCCGTGAGACCGGCATCGGTCATCTCGAACACGCCGATCTCGTCGGTCGGGCCGAACCGGTTCTTGACTGCGCGCAGAATGCGAAATTGGTGGCCGCGCTCGCCTTCGAAATAGAGCACGGTGTCGACCATATGCTCGAGCACGCGCGGGCCGGCGATCATCCCTTCCTTGGTGACATGGCCGACCAGCACCAGCGTGAAACCCACGCGTTTGGCGAGCCGGATCAGCTCCTGTGCCGCGGCGCGCACCTGGCCGACCGTGCCCGGCGCCGAATCGAGCAGGTCGAGATACATGGTCTGGATCGAATCGATCACGACCAGATCCGGCCCACCGATCATCTCGAGCGAGGCCGCGATGTCGCGCACATTGGTGGCCGCGGCGAGCTCGACCGGAGCAGCGGACACGCCGAGGCGCGCCGCCCGCAAGCGCACCTGGTCGATCGCCTCCTCGCCCGAGATATAGGCGCATTTGAGCTTGACGCCGCCGCGGCCGGCCGCCAGTGCCGCCACCACCTGCAGCAGCAGGGTCGACTTGCCGATGCCGGGATCGCCGCCGACCAGCAGTGCCGAGCCGGGCACGAGGCCGCCGCCGCACACCCGGTCGAACTCGGCAATGCCGGTCATGCGCCTGGGCGCCGGCTCACCGACGCCCAGCAGTCCGACGAAATCGATCTTGCGGCCCTTGCCGGCGCTTGCCTGCAGGCTCTTGGGCGGCCCCTCGGCCACCACCTCTTCGACCAGCGTGTTCCAGCCGCCGCAGGCGTCGCAACGCCCGGCCCATTGCGTATGGACCGATCCGCATTCCTGGCAGACATAGCGATGACGCGGACGGGCCACGGCCTATCTCCTCACCGCGCGCGAACCTCCATCTGGATCGGGCCGTCGGCCCTTCCATGGATGAACTGGTCGACGAAGGGGTTCTCGGAATGGTCGATCCGGCCGACCGCACCCTCCCAGATGATCTTGCCTTGATGCAGCATGGCGATCCGGTCGGCGATCTTGCGCGCGCTCGCCATGTCATGCGTGATCGACAGCGCGGTGGCGCCGAGATCGCGCACGCGATCGATGATCAGATCATTGATCACGTCGCTCATGATCGGGTCGAGGCCGGTCGTCGGCTCGTCGAAGAACAGGATCTCCGGCTGGCAGGCGATGGCGCGGGCCAGGCCGACGCGCTTCTGCATGCCGCCCGACAATTCGGCCGGGTTGAGCTCGGCGACATCCGCGCTGAGCCCGACCTTGGCCAATGTTTCGACCGCGACTTTCTTCGCTTTGCCGCGATCCATGCCGTGGCCCTGGATCAGGCCGAAGGCGACATTCTCCCAGACGGTCAGCGAATCGAAGAGGGCCGCTCCCTGGAACAGCATGCCGAACTTCGCCATCAGCCGGTCGCGCTCGGTACCCCTCAGGCCGAGGACCTCCTCGCCATCGATCTTGATCGAGCCGCGATCGGCCCGGATCAATCCCAGGACGCATTTGAGCAGCACCGACTTGCCGGTACCCGAGCCGCCGATGACGACCACGCTTTCCGCCGAATCGAGCTCCAGATTGACGCCCTGCAGCACCTTCTTCGGACCGAAGGATTTGTAGAGATCGGTGATGACGATCTTTTTCATCGAGGCTCGGTCACTTCGCGAAGAACAGCGTCGTCAGGAGGTAATCCATGAGGAAGATGGTGATCGAGGCCGACACCACGGCCGCGGTCGTGGCCGCACCCACCCCTTGAGCGCCACCCTTGGAATGATAGCCGAAATAGCAGCCCATGATGGTGATGACGAAGCCGAAGACCGAGGCCTTGACCAGGCCCGAGACGACATCCTCGGTCGTCACGAAATTCAGCGTCGAGACCAGATAGGCGGTCGGGTTGAAGCCCAGCTTGTATGTGGCGACCAGATAGCCGCCGAAGACGCCGATGATATCGGCGACGAGCACCAGCAGCGGCATGGTCAGGATGCCGGCCAGCACGCGCGGCACCACCAGATATTTCATCGGATTGGTCGAGAGCGTGGTGAGCGCGTCGATCTGGTCGGTCACCCGCATCGTGCCGATCTCGGCCGCGATCGCCGCACCCACGCGGCCCGCCACCATCAGCCCGCCGATCACCGGCCCGAGCTCGCGCGTGACCGAGAGTACCACGATGGTCGCGATGGCGCTTTCCGAGGAGAAGCTGCGCGAGAACCCGGTGTAGCTCTGCAGCGCCAGCACCATGCCGACGAAGATCGCGGTGAGGCCGACGACCGGCAGCGAATTGTAGCCGATGCTCATCATCTGGCGCGCCAGCATGGGGCCGTAGAAGGGCGGGCGCACGATGTGGCTCAAGGCGCTGCCGGCAAACAGCACCATGCGGCCGAGTGCTGACATGAAATCCAGCGTGGCGCGGCCGATTCCGGCCACAGCGTTCGACATGGTCAGGATTTCGCCTCGAAAGGGGCAGGAGCTGGATGATGGCGGCGGGGCAGCCGCCGACCGATGCGGGTCAGCACCTCATAGCCGATCGTGCCGCTGTCGCGGGCGAGATCGTCGGCACCGTAATGCGGTCCGATGAGGTCGACCAGACAGCCGGGCTGCGCCAGAGGCGCCGGCACGGCGCTGACATCGACAGTGATGAGGTCCATGGAGATCCGACCTATGACCGGTGCTGCCTCTGTGCCGATAAAGACGCTGGCCCGGTTCCCGGCGCCGCGCAGGATGCCATCGGCATAGCCGACGCCGAGAACGGCGATCCGGCTAGGTCGATCAGCCGTCCACGCCGCACCATAGCCAACCGTCCGACCAGCGTCAATCTCTCGGACCTGGAGGATTTTTGCTTTGACGCCAACGACTTGTCGCATCGGATTGGGTGCCGACGGGGTCGGATTGATGCCGTAGAGCGCTGCCCCCGGCCGAACCATGTCGAGATGGTAGGGGGCACCCAGGAAGATGCCGAAGCTTGCGGCGAGGCTCAAGGGTGCCACCGGCAGTTGGGCGGCAAGGGCCATGAAATCAAGGCGCTGGCGCTCGTTCAGCGGATGCTCGGACGTATCGGAACAAGCGAGATGACTGATGATCGCGCTGAGCTTGAGGCCGCCGATGAGCCCGGGCTCGGCGGCGAGCCGGGCCGTTTCGGCCGCTGGAAATCCCAACCGTGCCAGGCCGGTATCGAGATGCAGCACGAACTCCCCGGCCGGTGCGGCGCTCCGCCACAGGGCGAGCTGGCCCAGATCATTCACCACCGGAACGAGGGCGGGACGATCGGCCAAGGCCGGGTCGGGGCCGGCCAGCACGGCGATGCGGATATTGCTGTGACCAAGGGCCGCGTCGAGCGCCAGCGCTTCGTCGACGGAATGGACGAACAGCCAACGGCAGCCGGCAGCGATGAGCGTCCGGGCGACGGGGACGGCACCCAGACCGTAACCGTCGGCCTTGACGGCGGCTGCGACATCGCATCCGGGCCCGAACTCGGCGCCGGATCAGCCGCCAATTCTCGGCGATGGCGGCGAGATCGACGGTCACCACCCCGAGCGCATCTGTGGGTACCTCCCTCTTCGCCCCATTGGGGGGGAGAGGGTTGGGGTGAGGTGGGGCGGACTCGGTCGGTGCGACAGATGCCCACCTCTCCCTCCCATCGCTGTCGCGACGGGCCCCGCCCTCTCCCCTCTTAAGGGCGGAGAGGGAATCAGTGCCCCTAGTATCGGGCATCGGGCAGATGGTCCTGGCCGACGAAGTCGGAGAATTTGGTGATGGCGCCATCGAAATGCAGCGTCACCGTGCCGATCGGCCCGTGGCGGGACTTGCCGATGATGACTTCGGCCTTGCCGGCGCTGTCGCGGCATCGGTTGAACCACATCTCATAACGCAGATTGAACTTCTCGGTCGATTCGTCGGCATGCTGGCTGGGCTTGGCACGGTTCAGGTAATATTCGTCACGGTAGACGAACATCACCACATCTGCATCCTGCTCGATCGAGCCCGATTCGCGCAAATCGGAGAGTTGCGGGCGCTTGTCCTCGCGCTGCTCGACCGCGCGCGACAATTGCGACAGAGCGATCACCGGCACATGTAGCTCCTTGGCCAGCGCCTTGAGCCCGCGCGTGATCTCCGAGATCTCCTGCACACGGTTCTGCTCAGCACCGGGCCGCCCCGGCGATTGCAGCAGCTGCAGATAGTCGACGACGATGAGATGGAGTCCGTGCTGGCGCTTGAGGCGCCGCGCGCGGGTGCGCATGGCCGACAGCGTCAGAGCCGGCGTGTCGTCGATGAAGAGCGGAATGCTCTCGAGCCGGATGCTGGCCTGGACGAAGGCGTCGAACTCCTGATGACCGACCTCGCCCTTGCGGATGCGGTCGCCGGGTACACCCGATTCCTCGGCCAGGATGCGTGTCGCCAGCTGCTCGGACGACATTTCGAGCGAGTAGAGGCCGACGACGCCGCCATCCTCAGGCTCGATCTCGCCGGCAGCACTTTGGCCGGCTCGATAGGTCTTGGCGACGTTGAAGGCGATATTGGTCGCGAGCGCCGATTTGCCCATCGAAGGCCGGCCCGCGAGAATGATGAGATCGGAGGGATGGAGCCCGCCCAGGAGATCATCCAGCCCCTTGAAGCCGGTCGACACGCCGCTCGTCTTGCCGCTGCGCTTGAAGGCCAGCTGCGCCATCGCGGCCGCTTCCTTCATCGACTGGCGGAAGGGCTGGAAGCCACCGTCTGCGGTGCCGCTGGTCGCGAGGTCGAAGAGCTTTTTCTCGGTCACCTCGATCAGCTGACGCGCCTCGAAATCGATTTCCGGCTCATAGGCGTCGTTGACCGTCTCGGTGCCGATCTCGATCAGCTGGCGCCTGAGGAAACTGTCATAGATGGTGCGGCCGTAATCGGCGGCGTTGATGATGGTGACGACGGCGGCGGCAAGCCGGCCCAGATACTGCACGCCGCCGATCTCGGCGAGCATGCCATCCTGCTCGAAATAGCCCTTGAGCGTCACCGGATCGGCGATCTGGCCGCGCTCGATCAGCCTTGTCACCGCGGTGTAGATCCGCTGATGGACCGGATTGTAGAAATGCTCGGGCAGCAGGAAGTCGGAAACCCGGCTATAGGCCGCGTTATTGACCAGCAAGGAACCCAGCAGCGCCTGCTCCGCCTCGGTATTGTGCGGGGCCGTGCGATAGGCCGGATCGCCGTCGGCCGATGGGGCTATGCTAAGCGAACGTGCGGTTTCCATGACCGTTGGAGCTTACCACCGGCGGGGCACGCGCCCCGCCGGATTCTTATGCACAGCCCTGTGAATAGCGGGGACGACGCTGGCCGGGAGCCGCGCCGTCCGATCTCAGATTTCGGTCTCTTCGGTTTCCGCCGCTTCTTCCTCGGCCGCATCTTCCTCGGCTTCCGCCTGGGCCGCGATCTCGGCCGAGGTCAGGCCGCGCGCCTGGGCGGCGGCTTCCTCTACCGTCAGCGCCACATTGACCACGACCTGCAGTGCCACCTCGGGATGCAGCGATACCTTGATCTTATGGAGCCCGAGCGTCTTGATCGGATGCTCCAACGCCACCTGGGCGCGTTCCACCGTGAAGCCCGACTCGGTCACGGCGTCGGCCACGTCGCGGGCCGAGACCGAGCCATAGAGCTGGCCGGTCTCGCCGGCCTGGCGGATCATCACGACCGACAGGCCCGCCATCTTGGCGGCGACCGCCTCGGCCTCGGTTTTGAGCTTGAGGTTGTTGGCCTCGAGCTGCGCCTTCTGCGACTCGAAATAAGCGAGATTGTCCTTCGTCGCCCGGAGCGCCTTCTTCTGCGGCAGCAGGAAATTCCGTGCATAGCCCGGGCGCACCTTCACGACCTGGCCCATATGGCCGAGATTCTCGACGCGTTCCAGCAGGATCACATCAACCATCATTCATCTCCTCGACGCGGCATCGCCGCGATTCGCCGCCGCAACCCGGCGCCTTGCTCGATCAATCCAAGGGCCACGATCAGCACGATCGGCAGCCCCAACCCCAAGACCACGATATAGAACATGGTCAACAATGCCTGCCGCGCCGGATGCCGGGCGACCAGCGCGTGGACCACACCCAGGCCGCCGAACGCCAGCGGGAACGTCAGCACCAGCGCCAGATTGGTGCCGATAAAACCGACCTCGCCCGTCCCGAACGATGCCGCCGCCACTGCCGCCACGAAGGCGACGCCCGTCACCCGCGGCACCGACAGCTCGGCCAGGTCGGGCGAGCCTACCCGGCTCAGCTGGAACCGGGTCAAGGCGCCCTGGGCCAGGACGCCGTTGATCGCGATCACCAGCATCCAGGTCAGCAAAACCGCGCCCGCCACCCAATGCGCGATCGGTCCGGGCGGGCCGACCTCGCTCATATCGAGTTCCGGCACCTGCTCGGCGACCTCGCGGAACGCCTCGGTCAGCAGGTTCGTCAGCGTTCCTTCGAGCCCGCCCGGCATCGCCCGGCAGGCCAAATCGAGTGCCACGAAACCGGCCACGCCAAGCAACGCCAGGCCCGACACCATCCAGCCGGTCGAAGGCGGCGCCGGCGGCTTGAGCGCCAACGCCACGATCACCAGCGCCGGCAGCGCCGAGCCGACGGCGAAGGCAATGCCCCAATCGGGTCCCAGCGACCAGCTGACGCCGGTGCCGACCATCCCGGCGATCACTGCCGCGATCAACCCCTGCGACAGCCCGACCGCGAACAGCGGCAAGGATGTCATCGAGCGCAGGATCAGCCCGCCGACACCGGTCCGGTCGACCGCGACCGACATCAGCATCAGCGCCCCGATCAGCCCCGCGAGGATGGCCAACGGCAAGGCCCGCGCCGTGATCATGACCATCTCATTCGATGACCGCCGCATTTCGCCCGATCCATCTGTTCGGCGGGCCTGATCGGGCCCGCCGTTGCGCGATCGGATCCCGCTACTTGATCAGATACGGCAGCAGGCCCAGGAAGCGGGCGCGCTTGATGGCCTGGGCCAGCTCACGTTGCTTCTTGGCCGATACCGCCGTAATCCGGCTCGGTACGATCTTGCCGCGCTCCGAGATGAAGCGCTGCAGCAGCTTCACATCCTTGTAGTCGATCTTCGGCGCGTTCGGGCCGGAGAACGGGCAGGTCTTGTGCCGCCGGAAGAAGGGCCGGCGCGCACCGCCGCCACCACCCGCACCGCCACGCGACTCGCGCGGCGCACCCGCATCAGGACGATCGATCGTCGTCATTATTCAAACCCTCCGCGAGATTCGCCATAGCCACCGCTCCGCTCGCCGAAGCCGCGCCGCGGACGATCGTCGCTGCGGCCGCGGCTCTGCAGAGCGGCCGAGGGGCCTTCCTCGAGCTCGTCGACGCGAATGGTCAGGAAGCGGAGCACATCCTCATTGATGCGCATGGTCCGCTCGAGCTCGGCAACCGCGGGCGACGGCGCGTCGATATTGAGCAACGCGTAATGGCCCTTGCGATTCTTCTTCATGCGGTAGGCGAGGTTCTTCAGGCCCCAATATTCCCGCTTCGCCACGTTGCCGCCCTGCTCGGTGAGCACGGTGGTGAAAGTGTCGAGCAGGGTATCGACCTGAGTATTGGAGATATCCTGGCGTGCGATGATCACGCATTCATAAAAAGGCATAAGCCGTGAACCCCTTATGGCTGTTGGTGGTTCGGGCTCGCCGACCGATTCGGCAAAGCGAAACGAACCTCAGCCGGCGACGCCGGCAAGGAGTTAAGGGCGCGCAATATACACGAAAGAGTTCCGGCCGCAAGCGCGCTTGACAGCTACCGACCCCTCGCTATCACTGGCGCGGCAATTCGTCAGAAAGCCATCGAACATTGCGGGAGGAAAAGGTCTTGAGCAAGCGTGCATTCGTGTTTCCGGGTCAGGGCTCGCAGGCGGTCGGCATGGGTGTGGAGCTCGCCCAGGCCTTCGCTGCGGCGCGCGAGGTGTTCGAGGAGACCGATGACGCGCTCGGCCATAAGCTCTCGAAATTGATGGCCGAAGGGCCGGCCGAGACGCTGACCTTGACCGAGCATGCCCAGCCGGCCTTGCTCGCCAACAGCATCGCCGTGCTGCGCGTGCTCGAGCGGGAGGGCGGGCTCGATCTCGCCAAGCATGCGGTCTTCGTCGCCGGCCATTCGCTCGGCGAATATTCCGCCCTCACCGCCGCCGGCACCTTCATGCTCGCCGATGCCGTCCGGCTCGTCCGCCGCCGCGGCCAGGCCATGCAGGCGGCCGTCCCCGTCGGCACCGGGGCCATGGCCGCCGTGATGGGTATCGAGCTCGAGGCGGCGGCCGAGATCGCCAAGGCAGCCGAAGCGGCGACCGGCCTCGTCTGCGCGCCGGCCAACGACAATGGGGCAGGGCAGCTAGTGCTGTCCGGCCATAAGGAGGCGGTCGAGAAGGCCGTTGCGATCGCGGCCGAGCGGGGCTTCAAGCGCGCGATCATGCTGCCGGTAAGCGCGCCCTTCCATTCGCCGCTGATGGCGCCGGCGGCACGGGTGATGGAGGAGGCGCTGGCCGCTCTCGATCTTTCCGTACCGGTGGTCCCGCTCATCGCCAATTTCACGGCCGAGCCCGTGCGCGACGCGGAGTCGATCCGGGCCCTCCTGGTCCAGCAGGTGACCGGCCTCGTCCGCTGGCGCGAGAGCGTGCTGCGCCTCAAGGCGGAAGGCGTCGACACGGTCGTCGAGCTCGGCGCCGGCAAGGTCCTGGCTGGCCTGGTGCGCCGGACCGACAAGGAGATCGCGACCAGCTCGATCGGGTTGCCGGCCGAGATCGAGGCCTTTCACGCTTCATTATAGGAGTTTCCATGTTCGATCTCTCGGGCAAGACCGCCCTCGTCACCGGTGCCACGGGCGGCATCGGGGGCGCCATCGCGCGCGGCCTGCACCGGGCGGGTGCGACGGTCATGTGCGCCGGCACGCGCATCCAGGTGCTGGACAAGCTGGTGACGGAGCTCGGCGACCGGGCGCTTGCGGCCCCCGCCGATCTCAAGGATCCGATGGCCGGCGATGCGCTCGTGAAGCGGGCCGAATCCGACATGGGCAAGCTCGATATCCTGGTCAACAATGCCGGCCTGACGCGCGACGGGCTCGCCATGCGCATGAAGGACGATGATTGGTCGGAGGTGCTGGAGGTCGATCTCACGGCAGCCTTCCGACTCGCCCGCGCCAGCCTGCGAGGCATGATGAAGCGGCGCGAGGGCCGCATCATCTCGATCACGTCGGTGGTCGGCGTTTCCGGCAATCCGGGCCAGGCCAATTACTGTGCCGCCAAGGCCGGGCTTATCGGCATGAGCAAATCATTGGCCCAGGAGGTGGCGTCGCGCGGCATCACGGTGAATTGCGTGGCGCCGGGTTTCATCGCGACGCCGATGACCGACGCGCTCAACGAGCAGCAGCGCGAACGCATCCTGCAGAACCTGCCCGCCGGCCGGCTCGGCAATTCGGACGAGATCGCAGCCGCGGTGATCTATCTCGCATCCACCGAGGCGGCCTATGTCACTGGCCAGACTTTGCACGTCAATGGCGGGCTGCTGATGCCGTGACGAGCTTGACGCATGCGCCCGCCACCCCACATCTGGGCTTCAAGATTGATCGGTTGCGGGTGTTGCCGGGTTCCGGCGGCCGGTTTCAGAGGCCTACTGGCGTTGCCCGATGAACTATGTTAAGGCACGCAACCTTCGCTCGGGTCGCGGCGCCGTTCAGCGTGCCGCCCGCCGGGCGTCAGGTTTGCGTTTCGAGTGGATTACCCCACTAAGCAAGGCGGGCGCCTTCGGATCAATCCGGTCTGGGGCAGGAAATTCGAGTGCAGGTGCCGCCGGTCAATAATCGTTTCGAGGATAAGAGACATGAGTGACATCGCCGATCGGGTTAAGAAAATTGTTGTCGAGCATCTCGGCGTCGACGAGGCCAAGGTGACCGAGAATGCCAGCTTCATCGACGATCTGGGCGCCGACAGCCTCGATACGGTCGAGCTGGTGATGGCGTTCGAGGAAGAGTTCGGCTGCGAGATTCCCGATGAGGCCGCCGAGAAGATCGTTACGGTCAAGGATGCCGTCAGCTTCATCGAGGCGCATAGCTGACAGAGGTAAGGCCGGGTCTCGCATCCTGCCGCTCCGGCCGGATGCGTACGGCGAGAATGGGATGAAAAAACGGTCATGAGGCGCGTCGTTGTCACCGGTGTCGGGCTGGTCACCCCGCTCGGCATCGGTATCGAGCACAATTGGAATGCTCTGATCGAAAGCAAGTCGGGCATCCGGACGATCGAATCCTTCGATGTGTCCGATCTGCCGGTGAAGATCGGCGGGCAGGTGCCGCGCGGCGCCACGGCCGACAATCTCTTCAATGCCGATGATTGGGTCGAGCCCAAGGAACAGCGCCGCATGGACGAGTTCATCGTCTTCGCGCTGGGGGCTGCCGTTCAGGCGGTGGAGGATTCCGGCTGGAAGCCCACGGCCGATGAAGATCAGTTCCGCACCGGCGTGATGATCGGCTCGGGCATCGGCGGCATCAACGGCATTGCCGAGGGCGCGGTCACGCTGCACGAGAAGGGTCCGCGGCGCGTCAGCCCGTTCTTCATCCCGTCCAATCTCATCAATCTCGCCTCGGGCCATGTCTCGATCCGGTACGGCTTCAAGGGGCCGAATCATGCGGTCGTCACGGCCTGCTCCACTGGCGCGCATGCGATCGGCGATGCGGCGCGTCTCATCATGCTCGAAGATGCCGATGTCATGGTGGCGGGCGGCGCCGAAGCGGCGATCTGCCGGCTCGGCATGGCCGGTTTCGCCTCTGCCCGGGCGCTTTCGACCAATTTCAATGACGAGCCGCATCGGGCCTCGCGCCCGTTCGACCGCGACCGCGACGGTTTCGTCATGGGCGAGGGCGCCGGCGTGGTCGTGCTCGAGGAGCTCGAGCATGCCAGGCGCCGCGGCGCCAAGATCTATGGCGAGGTGATCGGCTACGGCATGGCCGGCGACGCCTATCACGTGACCTCGCCGTCCGCGGATGGCAGCGGCGCCTTCCGCTCCATGCAGGCGGCGATCAAGCGCGCCGGCATCCGACCCGACGAGATCGACTACATCAACGCGCACGGTACCTCGACTCCGGTCGGCGATGTGATCGAGGTCGGGGCCGTCAAGCGGCTGTTCGGCGACTGGGCTTACAAGCTCTCGATGTCCTCCACGAAATCGGCGATCGGGCATCTACTGGGGGCCGCCGGCTCGGTCGAGGCGATCTATTCGCTGCTCGCCATGCGCGACAGCGTGGTGCCGCCGACGCTCAATCTGGAAAATCCGGACGAGGGCTGCGACATCGACTTGGTTCCGCTGGTCGCCAAGAAGAAGAAGATCCGCTACGCGCTGTCGAACTCCTTCGGCTTCGGCGGCACCAACGCTTCGCTCATCTTCGCGCCGCCGCCCTGATGCGGCGCGGTATCCGCCTGACCGGGATCGCCTGCCTCGCGCTGGCGCTCGCCGGCGGCGGAGCTGCGTTCTGGGCGCTCGATTGGTATCGGGGCCTGGGGCCGCTAGCGGCGCCCAAGACGCTCGTCATTGCGCGCGGTGCCAAGCTCGAGGCGATCGGCGCCGAGCTCGGCGATGCCGGCATTCTGACATATCCGGCCCTGTTCGCGCCGGCGGCCTGGCTCACGCGCAGCGCGGGGGAGATCAAGGCCGGCGAATATGCCTTCCCCGCCGGCATCAGCCCAGAAGCCACGCTGGCACTCCTGCGTTCCGGCAAGATTGTGGTGCATCGGCTGGTCGTGCCCGAAGGCCTCACCAGCGCCGAGATCGTGGCATTGGTCGAGCATGGCGAGGCGCTGGCCGACGATGTCGCCGGCGTGCCGGCCGAGGGTTCGCTCGAGCCCGAGACCTATTTCTATGCCTATGGCGACAAGCGCCAGGCGCTGATCGACCGGATGAAGCGGGCGCGCGAAAAGGAGCTTGCGGCACTTTGGGCCGCGCGCGATCCCGAGGTCCCGCTCAACGATCCCGAGGAGGCGATGATCCTCGCCTCGATCGTCGAGAAGGAGACGGCGGTGCCGGCCGAACGGCCCAAGATCGCCGCCGTCTTCTATAATCGCCTGCGCCTCGGCATGAAGCTGCAGGCCGATCCGACCGTGGCTTATGCCGTGACCGGCGGACAGCGTCCGCTCGACCGGCCGCTCGCCAAACCCGATCTCGATCTCGTCTCGCCCTACAATACTTATCAGGTGAAGGGGCTGCCGCCGGGCCCGATCGCCAATCCGGGCAAGGCGGCGCTGGAGGCCGTGCTCAAGCCCGATCATTCGGACGCGCTCTATTTCGTCGCCGACGGGTCGGGCGGCCATGCTTTCGCGGCAACCCTCGATGAGCACAACAAGAACGTCGTCCGCTGGCGCCAGAGCACCGGGTCGCATTAGAGTTACCGAACGATGACCGGCTCGCTCATCATCCGCCCGGTGGCACCCGGGGATTACGATCAGTGGCTGCCGCTATGGCAGGGCTACAACGAATTCTATGGCCGCAGCGGCGCCACCGCGCTGCCGGACGAGATCACGCGCACGACCTGGACGCGCTTCTTCGACGAGTCGGAGCCGGTCTTCGCCCAGGTCGCCGAACGCGATGGGCAGTTGCTCGGTATCGTCCACTATCTCTATCACCGCAGCACGACTGCGATCACGCCGATCTGCTACCTGAACGACCTCTTTACGGTGGCGGCAGCGCGCGGCCAGGGTGTTGGGCGCGCCTTGATTGAGGCGGTCTATGACGCCGCGCGCAAGGAAGGCCAGTCGCGCGTCTATTGGCTGACGCATGAGACGAACCGCACTGCCCAGGTGCTGTACGATCAGGTCGCCGACAATTCAGGCTTCATCGTCTATCGCAAGCCGCTTTAGCGTAGCGAAACCCCCACCTCACCCTAACCCTCTCCGCCCCGAGGGGCAGAGAAGGAATGAAAGAGAGAGCCCTCTCCGCCGGTGGGGCGGAGAGGGTTAGGGTGAGGTGGGGTGCAGCCGCCTTAGCGTCTGGTCCCAATCACCCGGCGATCGACGAAATCCGGCGACAGCATGGTCAGGAACTGGATGAGCGCCATCATGCGGCGGGGGAAGCCGATGCGCGCCTTGCCGCGTGCCAGCCCCTCGGCGATGATCGCGGCGGCGCGCTCGGCCGGCATCAGGAACGGCATCGGACTGGTGTTGCGCGCCGTCATCGGCGACACGACGAAGCCCGGCAGGATCACGCTGATCTTGACGCCGTGCTTGAGATACTCGCTCCGCAGCCCTTCACCCAGAAGCCGCACCGCCGCTTTGCTGGCGCCATAGGCGGCTCCGCCCGGCAAGCCGCGGAAGGAGGCAAGCGAGCTCACCAGCGCCACCGTGCCGCGCTTGCGCGCGCTCATCGCCTTCAAGGCCGGGTAGAGCGTGTTGAGCACCCCGCCGAAATTCACCGCCATGACGTCAAGCGTATCATCCTGACCGACAGCACTTCCGCCGCCGATGCCGGCATTGGCGATGACGAGATCGAGCGGCAGCGCCGCATCGGCGTCGGCGATCGCAGCAGCCGAGGCGGCTCGGTCGGTCACGTCGAAACTGAACGTATCGACCGCGGAACCCTTGGTCCGGCAGGTTTCGGCGACTTGGGCAAGGCGTGCCCCGTCGCGCCCATGCAGCGCCAGCCGAATGCCCGGCTCGGCATAGTGCTGTGCCAGCGCCGTGCCGATGCCGCTGGAGGCACCCGTGATCAGGATCGATGAGAAGCTGTCTCGCATGATGCGCAAACTCTAGAGCATGGTCGCATTGGCTGGAAGCCAGCCAATGCGTGAATCATGCTCTAAACATTTGATGAGAGACCGATTCAGCGATCAGGTCGGTTCGACCTGATCGCATCGGGCTCTAGCCGACCGGGATGTGGTCCACCACAGGCTATCCGCCGCCAGGTTGGGGCGCTATAACCCGATGAAACGAGATGTCGGAGGTTCGGTGGCGGTTTCGAGCATGACCGGGTTTGCCCGGATGGAAGGGCGGATCGACGGGCTCGCCTGGGTCTGGGAGCTGCGCAGCGTCAACGGCAAGTCGCTCGATCTCAGATTCCGCCTGCCCCAGGGCTTCGATGCGCTGGAAGCACCGCTCAAGACGCGGCTCGGCGAGGCGCTGAAACGCGGCTCGGTCAATGCCTCGCTGACGGTCGCCGAGGAAGCGAAGCCGGCCAATCTGCGCGTGAACGAGGCCGTGCT
Organism: uncultured Alphaproteobacteria bacterium; assembly: GCA_963762435.1. Classification (GTDB taxonomy): domain Bacteria; phylum Pseudomonadota; class Alphaproteobacteria; order ATCC43930; family CGMCC-115725; genus JAXDMU01. The sequence continues at coordinate 192,704 of CAVXLN010000006.1, forward strand.
GGCGCAGGTGATCGAGCTGATGCGCGGGCTTGAATCCCGCATCGACGCGGCACCGCCCCGGCTTGACGGGCTGCTCGCGATCCGCGGCGTTATGGAAGTTGCCGAGGAACGGCCGGACGAAGCGCGGCGGACCGAGATCCATGACGCGGTCGCGGCCGGATTCGACGCGGCGCTCGTGGCATTGCGCGTGGCGCGGCTGGCCGAGGGCGAGCGGCTCGATGCCGTGCTCCGCACCCGGCTCGACGAGATCGCAGCCCATGTCGCCGACGCCGAGCGCTCTGCCGCGGCACAGCCCGACGCCATCCGCAGCCGGTTCAATACGCAGATCGCGGCCCTGTTCGAGACCGTGCCGCCCTTGCCCGAGGAGCGGTTGGCGCAGGAGCTGGCACTCATCATCGCGCGCGCCGATGTGCGCGAGGAGCTCGATCGGCTGACCGCCCATATCGCGGCCGCGCGCGAGCTCTTGGACGAGGAGGTGAATGTCGGCCGCAAGCTCGATTTCCTCTGCCAGGAATTCAATCGCGAAGCCAACACGCTCTGCTCGAAATCCGCCGATCTCGGCCTGACGCGGCTCGGCCTCAGCCTCAAGGCGGCGATCGAGCAGCTGCGCGAGCAGGTCCAGAACATCGAATGATCGGCCGATGGTAGAGATTACCCGACGCGGCTTCATCCTGGTGCTGTCCTCGCCGTCGGGGGCGGGCAAGACGACGCTCACCCGCATGCTGCTCGATTCCGATACGACGCTCTCGCTGTCGGTCTCGGTCACGACCAGGCCGCGCCGGCCGACCGAGATCGAGGGCGTGCATTACCATTTCATCGACCGTGCCCGGTTCGACGCGATGGTGGTAGGGAGGGAGTTGCTCGAGCACGCCACCGTCTTCGGCAATTCCTATGGCACGCCGCGAGCGCCGGTCGGGGCGGTGCTGGAGGCAGGCCGCGAGATCGTGAGCGATGTCGATTGGCAGGGCACGCAGCAGCTGCAGGCATCGATCCGCGAGGATCTCGTCAGCGTCTTCATCCTGCCGCCTTCGGTGAAGGAGCTGGAGCGCCGGCTTCGCGCCCGCAACCAGGACAGCGAGGAGGTCGTGCAGCAGCGCATGGCCAAGGCGGTCGACGAAATCAGCCACTACAACGAATACGATTATGTCATTGTGAACAACGATCTCGATGAGAGTATCCGACAGCTGCGCGGCATCCTCACCGCCGAGCGGGTGCGGCGGACGCGCCAGATCGGGCTCTTCGAGTTCGTGCGTGAGATCAGCCGGAGAGATTAAGCATGGGTTTGATGGCGAAGGCGGCGGCCGGCTTGACGGCGCCACGGGCGGCGCGGCAACAGCATCGTTTCGAGCATCACGGCATCGTCCTCGACGACCCCTATGCCTGGATCCGCGATCCCAGCTACCCGACCGTCGATGATCCGGCCGTGCTCGCCCATGTCGGGACCGAGAACGACTATTTCCAAGCCGTGACGGCGCCGCTTCGGCCGCTGATCGCGGATCTCTTCGCCGAGCTCAAGGGCCGGTTCAAGGAAGACGAGGAATCGGTCCCGGTCGAGCAGGATAGCTGGCTCTATCGCTGGCGCTATGAGGGCGGGGCGGAATATCGGCGATGGTATCGGAGCCCGACGAACGGGGGCGCCGAGACGCTGATCCTCGACGAGCCGGCGCTCGCCGCCGGCAAGGATTTCTTCAAGCTCGATGCGGTCGAGCCGAGCCCGAACGGCAAGCTGCTCGCCTACACGACCGACGAGACCGGCGGCGAGCGCTTCACGCTCAAGGTCAAGGATCTGGCCACCGGCGCGCTGCTGCCTTTCGAGATCGTCGAGACGATCGGATCGCCGGTCTGGTCGGCCGACAGCTCGACGCTCTTCTATGCCGTGCTCAATGCCGAATGGCGGCCTTACGAGATCCGCGCCCATGTGCTGGGCGAGCCGGTCGAGCGCGACCGCGTGATCTTTCGCGAAGAGGACCCGGGCTTCCGGGTCGGCGTCGGCAAGTCGCAGAGCGGCAAGCTGATTTTCCTCGAAACCTCGGACCACGTGACGAGCGAGATCCGCTTCGTACCGGCCATCGATCCCTTCGCCGAGCCGGTTGTGATCGCGCCGCGCCAAGTCGGCCGGCAATATCACGCTGATCACGGCGGCGGTTTCGTCTATCTCCGCGTCAACGATACCCACAAGAATTTCCGTGTGGTCAAGGCGCCGGTGGAGGCACCAGGGCCGGCGCATTGGGTCGAGGTGATCCCCGGCAGCGACGCGCATTATCTGCGCCACATCATGGCGTTCGAGACAGTGCTGGCGGTGCAGGAGCGGGTCGAGGGGCTCGACCAGATCCGGTTGCTCGGGGCCGACGGCGGCGAAAGGCACGTGGGTTTCCCCGATGCTGCCTATCAGGCCGGCCTCGGCGCCAATCCGGCGCCCGATCCGGCCCGGATCCGGATCGAATATTCGGCCATGGCCCGGCCTGCCACGACCTTCGACTATGATCTTGCTTCGGGCGCGCTCGTCACCCGCAAGGTGCAGGAGATCCCGTCCGGCTTCGATCCCGAGGATTATGTCACCGAGCGCCTCATGGCCCCGGCGCGCGACGGCGTTCTCGTGCCGGTCTCGATCGTCTATCGCAAGGGCTGGCGCCGGCATGAGGGCAAGCCGCTCCATCTTTACGGCTATGGCGCTTATGGCCTGAGCTCGCCGCCGAGCTTCGCGTCCACGCGCTTCTCGCTGATCGATCGCGGTTTCGCTTATGCCATCGCCCATATCCGCGGCGGCGACGAACTGGGCTATCACTGGTACGAGGCCGGCAAGCTCGAGCAGCGCGCCAACACCTTCAACGACTTCGTCGATGTGGCGCGTTTCCTGATCCGGGAAGGCTATGCCGAGGCTGGCAAGATCTCGACCTCCGGCCGCTCGGCCGGTGGCGAGCTGATGGGCGCTGTCGCCAACCAGGCGCCCGAGCTCTGGTGCGCGGTCGCCGCCCATGTGCCTTTCGTCGATGCGCTCAACACCATGCTCGATCCCAGCCTGCCGCTGACTCCGCCGGAATGGCCCGAATGGGGCAATCCCATCGAGGACAAGGATGCCTTCGAGCTCATCCGCTCCTATTCGCCTTACGACAATATCGCGGCCAAAGCCTATCCGCCGATCCTGGCGACGGCCGGCCTCAACGATCCGCGTGTCACCTACTGGGAACCGGTCAAATGGGTCGCCAAGCTGCGCGCGACCAAGACCGACGGCAATGTCGTGCTGATGAAGACCAATATGGGCGCCGGCCATGGCGGCAAGTCTGGCCGCTTCGATCGTCTCTGGGAAGTGGCCGAGGAGCAGGCTTTCTTCCTGGATGCGTTCGGGATGGCCTGAGCCGGATGAGGGCGTGCCGCCGAGGCAAGATCAGTCTCCGGAACACGTTAAGGTAGAGCAATCACCCTTTCCGCTAATCGCTCGCGGGGTTAAGATCTCGCTTGTTCCGTGATGCGCGCGGAGTGCGGAATGAACGTTTCCTCGGTCCTCGGACCCGGTGATCAGGCCATCAAGAGCGACTGGTTGACTCGCGTATTGGCGATCAAGATTGCCGACCATGGCGGCTCCGTCAGCGATGTCGATGGCGACACCAAGCTCTATATGGAGGCGCGCGAGGCCTGGGCTGGCGCCCGCAGCAATGCTCGGAACGAGCTTCGCAAGCTCGAATTGGCGATCTTGCGCGCGGTCAAGGGCGCTCGTTTCGCTGATGAGGTCGCCGGACAGCTTTATCGGCTGCATTCTGTCATGGACGTGTTGGACGAACGGCTTATCGAAAAATTCGACGAGATGCTGAAGGCCGGAGACACGTCGGCCCGATCGGCGCTGCGGATTGAGGCACTTGCGATTATCGATGGCTATCTCGGCTTCATCGACAGCGATCCTTTGATGTTGGCTATAGACGACAACCCGTTCGGTGCGGTTGCCGTACGGTCGACCATGCTCGGTGTCTTGACCCAGTTGCGCCGCAAGATTGCCGCGGCCGGCGAAGGAGGCCCCTGATGTCCGGTTGCAACCAGGGCATGATCGCCTGGCTCAGGACATACTGCTGCTGCAGCTGTTGTGAGGAGGACGAGGAAGAGGAGCGGTTGCTCATTCGACCCTATGTCGTTCCGAAATCGTCGGAGCAGGAAGAGCAAGAGGAGATCATGCGGCTCCGGGAGCAGCTGCGTCTCGCAGATCTCAAAATGGAGATGGAAGCGAAGCAGCGTCGTGAGAACCGCGAGATTACGTCAACCGAGTTGGCGATCCAGAAGATCGGGAGATTTGGAACTTGCGAACTGAGTATCGATCAGGAAGCCGTAAAGGCCTGGAGCAATGTACTCGGTGAAGGGGCGCCGCCGTTCGAAACGGTGCTCAACTATCTGCTGGCTCAGGACCTCCCGATCGAGCTTAAGGATAATCTCTCCATCCAACTTAACAAATTCAATTCAGGAGTTGGCCTGACCATCAATGTGAAGCAGTCAAATGCGCTCCCTGAGGACAGGAAGTCATGGGACCGCATGGCCGCGCAACTGTCACTGATGCGGACCTTCGAGCGACGAGAGGGCGAACTGATTGTTGAAGAAATGCGTACTGACATGCGCGGCGGTGGTGCCAAGGTGCTCTATCGAAAGTTGCTGCCGCTCTATCTCAAGCTTGGAGTCACGCAAATTGAGCTGGAAGCCGACGAAGTGGGGTCCTACGCCTGGGTGCGCTATGGCTTTCGCCCAAAGCTCAAAGGAAAAAACAGCTGGCAAGAGCTGTGCGAAAAGTTGCGTGGCACGGTTCAGCGGCTGGAAGAAAAAATCGGCAATTCTCTACAAGTAAAAGAGATCTATCGGTTGCTTGAGTCAAATGATCCAGCAACAATTGTCCAAATTGCAGATCTCAAGAATGACAATTTTGAAGGTGGGAAGTTGGGCTTTGTCATCTTGCATCGGAACATATGGGCTGGATATCTCGATCTTCGAGATCAAAACGCGGTGGCGATGATGGAAAAATATATCAATCTCTGAGTGGACCGAATCAAGGCTACTCGAACACCACCCGTGGGAAATAGAACGACACGACCCAGTTCGGCTGGTCGACGATCTCGCTGATCCGGAGATCGCCGCAGACCGAGCAGAGCATATAGGCCTCGACCGCCGCCATGCCGTGCCGAGCCGTGAGCAGGTCGATCATGCGGGCGACCGCTTCCTTTGCGCCGGTCATGAGATCCGGGCCGATGCCCGTCGTCACCTCATAGCCCTTGGCGTCGAGATGGTGCGTGACCGGCCCTGGTGTCGTGAAGCGGGGTGCCGCGAGGCGTGCGTCCTTGACGAGATCGAGCGTGAGCGCCACCGACATCGGGCTTTCGATCGCGGTGCCGCAGATCTCGCCGTCGCCCTGGGCCGCATGCGTGTCGCCGACGGAGAAAAGCCCGCCCGCGACCTCGACGGGCAGATAGAGCACCGTGCCGGTCGCGATGTCGCGCACATCGATATTGCCGCCGACCCGGCGCGGCGGGACGACCGAATGGCGCCCGGGTTCGGCCAAGGCGAGACCGATCGTGCCAGGAAAGGGCTTCAAGGGGACGCGCGCGATGGAAGAGAAGGCGGCGGGCGCCTCAAGGCCCTTGTCATAGGACCAGAGCTTGAGTGCCGGCGCCGTGAACTGGTCGGCCAGCAGGCCGAAGCCCGGGATATTGGCGGTCCAGCCGAAGCCCGAGGCGGCGAACTCGCCGATCGTGATCTTGATCGCATCGCCCGGTTCGGCGCCATCGATGAAGACCGGTCCCGTCACTGGATTGATCCGGCCGAATTCGAGCGATGCGATGTCCGCGGCTGTGCTCGCCTGGGTCAGCTGGCCGCCCGACGCGTCCGGGCAATCGAACTCGATCATCGCACCGGGCGCCACCGTCAGCACTGGCAGGATCGAATTGTCCCAGCCGAAATGGTGATGGTCCTTATGGATGGTGTGGCGGGTCATGCTGTCTCCCATCATCCAGCGACGGCGCGGGCGAGCGCGCAGAATTCGGCGACGGTGAGCTCCTCCGCGCGCGCGGTCGGATCGACACCGGCGGCGGCGCACAGCGCCAACGGATCCAAGCTGATCGATTTCAGGCTGCCGCGCAGCATTTTGCGGCGCTGGCCGAAGGCGGCGGCCGTCACTTTTTCGAGAGTACCGAACTCCGCAGGCGCCAGCGGGGCAGGGCGCGGGCGCAGCACGACCACGCTCGAGGTCACCTTGGGCGGCGGGGTGAAGGCGCCGGGCGGCAAATCGAACGCGATGTCCGGCTCGGTCAGCCACTGCGTCAGGATGGAGAGGCGCCCATAATCCTTGGTGCGCGGCTTGGCGGCGAGCCGCTCGGCCACCTCCTTCTGGAACATGAGGCCGAGCGACTGCCAGTCGCTGATCCGCCGAAGCCAGCCAACCAGCAGTGGCGTCGCGATATTGTAGGGGAGATTGGCGATGATCCGCCGCGGCGCCGGCACAAGCGTCGCGGGATCGAGCGTCAGCGCATCGCCGGGCACGATCTCGAGCCGTCCGGGATAGGCCTCGGCCAACTCGGCAAGGGCGGCGACGCAGCGATCGTCGCGCTCGATCGCGACCACGTGCTTGGCGCCGGCGGCGAGCAAGGCGCGGGTGAGGCCGCCGGGACCGGGGCCGACCTCGACGACATGGATGCCGTCGAGCGGGCCTGTCGCCTCGGCGATCCTGAGCGTCAGGCGCGCATCGAGCAGGAAATTCTGACCGAGCGACCGGCGCGGCTCGAGCCCGTGGCGCCGGATGACATCGATCAGCGGCGGGAGAACGACCGGATCGGTGCCCACCGGCGGGTCAGGAAGCGGCGCGCGCGGCCGCCATCTGTGCGGCGAGCGCCAGGGCTGCGATCAGGCTTTCCGGGCTGGCCTTGCCGGTGCCGGCGAGACCGAGGGCGGTGCCATGATCCGGCGAGGTGCGCACGAAGGGCAGGCCCAGCGTGATATTGACCCCGCGCTCGAAATCGATGGTCTTGAGCGGGATCAGCGCCTGGTCGTGATACATGCAGATCGCCGCGTCGTAAGTCGAGCGGGCGCTCAGATGGAACATCGTATCGGCCGGCAGCGGCCCCGTTACCTGAATGCCCTCGCGGCGCAGCTGGGCCAGCGCCGGGGCGATGATCTCGATCTCCTCGCGGCCGAAGAGGCCGCCTTCGCCGGCATGCGGATTGAGCCCGGCAACGGCGAGGCGCGGCTTCGCGATCGCGAAATCGCGCTTCAAGGCCGCCGCCGTGATCCGGGCCGCGGACAGGATCCGGTCGGCATCAAGGCTGCGGGCCGCATCCTTGAGCGCCATATGAACGGTGACCGGAACCACGCGCAGGCCCGGGCAGGCCAACATCATGATCGGTGTCGAGCCCGGTCCGGCCAGCTCGGCCAGAAACTCGGTATGACCCGGATGCTTGAAGCCGGCCTCGGCCAGCACATGCTTCTGGATCGGGTTGGTGACGACGGCGGATGCCAGCCCTTCGCGCACGAGCCGGACCGCCGCCTCGATGGCGCCGATGACCGCATCGGCATTGCGCGGATCGAGCCGCCCGGGCACCGCGGGAGCGGACAGGCGAATCGGCAGGACGGGGAGCGCCTTCGGCCAGGCGGCCACCGCTTCGGCCGGATCGGAAATCACGGCGATCTCGACGCTAAGGCCGAGGGCGGTTGCTAGAGATCTCAGGCGCTCGGGATCGTCGATGAGTGCAAAAACGGGGATGCCGGCCGACCGGCGCGACCAGGCAGCGAGAGCCACGTCGCCGCCGATGCCGGCAGGCTCGCCCATGGTCAGGACCAGCGGCTTCATTTGGGCGCGCTACACTCTCAGATCGACATAAGCGACGAGGCGCAAATCGGAGAGATAGCGGCGGGCCAGATTGTCGAGCCGCTGATGCAGGATATTGTCACCGATGAGATCGCGGTCGATATTGTCGCCGCCTTCCTTCTTGCACACCATGAACACGCCGATGCCGCCGCGCACAGGCACGGGCTTGGTCGGCTGGGCTATTTCCGCGGCGAGGACGACCGGCCGGATATTTTCCGGCATCTCCTTGACATGGACATCGCCGATCGGACCCGAGATCTCGGGCGAGATGTCGCGCCCGATCTTGGCCATCTCGCCGCAGCTGCGCGCCTCGGCGGTCGCCTTGGTGGCCTTCTCGATCGTTTCCTTGCGCGTCTCGGCGTCGGCATTTTCCGCCATCGGAAACACGACCTGGGTCAGGTTGACCACGACGTCCTGCGCTTCCGTCGGATTGCGCTTCTCGACCAGCATATAGATGTAGTAGCCGCCGCTCAGCCGCAGCGGCGGCGTCAGCTGGTTCGGCTGCATGGTGACGATCATCTTCTCGACCTCGGGGTCGAGCATGCTCGGCAGCACCCAGCCGACCAGGCCGCCCTGCTTGGCCGAGGCCGATTGCGAGAATTGCTGGGCGATACCTGGGAAGGGCGCCCCCTTGCTCATCTCATATTCGAGCCGGCTGGCGAGATCGTGCACCTCTGTATCGTGGGTCGGGCTGTCGACCGACAGGAAAATCTCCGCGATCCGGTACTGCGTCTGGTCGCGCGCCGTCTGCAGCTGCTTGATCGTGTCGTTGATCTCGTCATCGCTGACGGAGAAGCTGTGGCCATAGCGGCCGCGCACGGCACGGCTCCACAGGATCTGCGCCGTCAGCTGTTGCCTGACCGTCGCCGGGTCGATGTGATGGGCCTCGAAGAACTTGTTGAGCGCTTCCGGCGTCATCTTGTTCTGGTCGGCCAACGCCTTTATCGACCCGTCGATCTCGGCGTCCGTCAGCTTCAGATCGTGCTTCTTGGCTTCCTCGATCTCCAGCTTCTCGTCGATCATCTGGCGGAGCACTTGCGGCGTGACGCGCTGGCGGTTCGCCGGATTGTCGGGAAGATTCGCCGAAGCCATGACCAGATTGACGCGCGCATTGAGGTCGCCGATCGAGATCACCTGATCATTCACGACGGCGGCGATGCGCACCTCCTGATCCTCGGATCCCAAGCTCGGCCCGAGCGACAGGTTCGAGGTCTGGCCGAATTGCGGGTTCGCTGCGAGGGAGGAGTTTGATTGAGCCCAGGCACTAACGCCAGGCAGGCTTGTCAGCAGAAGAACAGCGCCCAAAACCGGGCCGGCACGATGGAGTAAAAGCACTGACTTGTCCCGACTCTGATCGCCGCCCCAGCCTGGGCGGTCGGCGGTGTTGTACACCCGAACCGGCCGCGATGCCACTGCGACAGTGCCGCTATAGGCTGCTGTTACCGAGCTGAAGGCCGGGCAGCCCGATCTCGCCGATATTCTTGAAGACGAACTGGAACAGCAGCGACGTGCTGGGCCGGACATCGCGATCGCGCAGACCGGTCTGGTCGAGGGTCGTGACGAAGGTCAAGCATTCGTCAGTATAGCTAATGTTGCCATATGTCGTGTAGGTGGTGCCGTCGCCCGCCAGCTCGCGCGTAGCGGCAACCGAGGCTGTCCAATACTGGTTGAACCGCACCGTGGTCGAGATGGCGAGCTCGGTGCGCTCGGTCTCGGCGTCGCGCACATTGTTGCCGAGCTGGAGAATGCTGACGCCCACGCGTAGATCCGACGGGCCGAAATTGACGGCCGCCTCCTGGCGCTGAGGCCGGAGATCCTCCTGATCGAAACGAAAATGATAGGACAGGTCGACCGTTCCGCCGGGCGCGAAGGTCAGCCGGCCGACATAATCGGAGAGCGGTCGGTCGAGGCCGTCGCCGAGGCCGTCGACCGCGAAGGGCGAGGCATTCTGGAAGCGGTAGCTCTGGCCGACCAGGAACGAGGCGCTCTGCCCAGTCTTGTTGCTCCAATTGCCTTGCAGCCCGTAATCGACGCGCTGGCCGCTATCGACCAGGTCGAATCCCTGGGCTCGGTTGCGCGTGAACAGCTGCGCATCGCTGAAATCGACGGCTTGGCTGTCGTCATCTGGGATGCCCGGGGGATTGAGGCCGACCGGTGCGGCATAGACGGCAGCGCGCGGCGTGATCGTGTAGGTATTGTTCGCGGTCTGCTTGGCGAAGGGATAGCTCCATTCGATGCCGACCTGCGGAAAGATGCGTCCCGTCGACTCGCTGATCGCCCGGCTGGTCGAGGTCAGCTGCAGGTCGCTCACGTCGTAGGCGTCGCCGCGCAGCGCCGCGATGAAGTTGAAGCGCTGGCCGTTCGCCGTCGTGTAGGGCACGTCCATCTCGGTGCCGAGCGAAATCCGCCGGCTGTCCGAGCCGGTCGGCCGGAAGAGATTGATCGTGTCGACCGTCGTGGTGAACTTGCCGCCCCAATCGAGCGGCGCTCCGGCCCAGGTATATTCGATCGAGGGCAGGACGATCGGCTGGGTATCGTCGGTCACGCCGAATTGCAGCGACTGGAAGGCGTAGGAATTGACGACGCCGTAATTGCGCCCGTCGAAATCCTCGAGAAAGGCGCGGCTGGTCAAGAACGGCGTCGAGCTGCCGAATTTGTAGAGCAGCAGATAGGTCTGGTCCGAGACGCGGTGGACCGAGAAGCCGGTCCGCAAATCATCGTCGAGATCCCAAGTCCCGTAGGCGTCGAGATTGCCGCGCAGCTGGTTGGGCGTGGTCGTGGTCGAGTTCGAGCGTGGCGCCGTTGCCGGCGCTGGCATTGACGATGCTGCCATCGATCGAGAGGTCGCCATTGGCGAAGCGCTGCCGATATTCGCCCTCGAACACGATGCCCGCCTCGCTCGTATACATGGGCGCGATCGTGACGTCGCTGTCATTGTCGATGACGTAATAGTACGGGATCTTGGCAATGACGCCGAGCGTGGTCGAGCTGCCGAAAGTGGGCGGCAGGAAGCCGCTTTCCCGCTTCACCGACGGGTCCGGGTGCGAGAAATAAGGCGAGTAGAGGACCGGCCAGCCATCGAGATCGAGATACACGTCCTTGTATTCGAGGAGCTGCTGTTCCTTGTTGTGGATGATCGTCTCGGCGCGAAGATCCCAGAGCGGTGGCTGGCTCGGATCGTCCTGGCAGAGATCGCACGGGCTGTAGACGCCCTTTTTCAGCTCGACGCGATTGCCGGCACCGGTCCGGCGGCCGGTATTGCCGACCAGCCGTGAGCGGTCGGCCATCAGGATGCGCACGTCCTTGAGGAAGCCCTCGCGCATCGAATCGGTGAGCTCGACATAGTTTGCGAAGACGGTCTCGCCCGTCTCCTGCAGCATGACGACATGGCCGGAGGCCGAGACCGTGTCGGTCCGCTCATTATAGCTGACGACATCGGCCAGGACCGTGCGGGCGCCCTGGGTGATCTCGACGCTGCCGCGCGCCGTGGTGATGGCGAGATCCTGGTCGTAATCGACCTCATCGGCGCTGAACACGACGGGCAGCGGATTGCCGTGCTCATCCTTGCTCGGGCTGCTGACGCGCGACCGGCCCTGCGCTTCCGCCTCATTGCTCGGGCCGGCCACCAGCAGCGCCGCGCCCAGGCCGGCTGCCGCCAGCCGAGTCAGCGATTTCGTGACACCCTTGACCATCAGGATCAGCCGTCTTCGAGATGCAGGAGAAAGGTCATGCCGAGCAAAGTGCTGACGCCGGCGGGGGTCCAGGCAGCGAGCGATACCGGGATGGTCGACGAGGCGCCGAGCGCGAAGACGATATCGGACAGGAAATAGAGCATGAAGCCGGCGGCGACGCCACCGATCAGCATCGCGGTCGTTCCGCCACGCCGTTGCATGCGCAACGAAAACACCGCCGCGATCAGCACCATGGCGCACAGCAGGAACGGCCGCGCCAGCAGGGAATCGAAGTAGAGCTTGTGCTTTTGCGCCGAGAAGCCCGAATGCTCGAGCAGATCGATGAAGCCGGGCAGCGTCCAGAACGACATCGTGTCCGGCGTGGCAAAGCTTTCCTCGATCTTCTGAACCGTCAGGTTGGTCGGCACGGTCAGCACGTCGTGATGCTGCGAATCGTCCCGTTCCGGCCGCCATTCGGCGACGTTGGTCAGCACCCAGCGGCCATCTTCGAGCCGGGCCGATTCCGCGTCGAGCCGGCGGATCAGATGGTCATTGTCGCGGAAGAAGAAGATCGAGACCTTGCCCAGCATCATCTCGCGCTCGGCGAGCGTGAAGGCATGGATGACCGCCTGGGTGCCTTCCCGGTCGCTCTGCCTGAGCCACAGGCCCGAATTTGTCAGCGCGAAGGAATCCGACTGATTCTTGAGGAGATTGCTTTCGAGCTGCTTGTACTCGGTCTCGGCCAATGCGGCGAGCGGGTTGAAGAGCGTCACGCCGATGGCGCCGATCATGAAGGCGATCGCGATCGCCGGCGCCAGGAACTGCCAGACCGAGACGCCGGCGGCGCGGGCCACGATCAGCTCGCGTGACCGCGTCATGCTCCAGAGCGCCAGGATCGAGCCCAGCAGCACGGCGAAGGGCATGACCTCCTGCGCTGTGTAGGGCAGCTTGAGTGCCGCCATCTTGGCGCACACGGCAACCGTCGCATCGGACCGTGCGGCGGCCGCGGCGCGCCGCGTCAGCTCGAGGAAGTCGCCGATATAGATCAGCATCAGGAACAGCAGGAAGACGGCGCCGAACCAGAGCAGGAACTGGCGCGCGATATAGGCGAAGAGCGTGGTCGGAAAGCTCATGCCTGTGACTCCGCCAGCCGCGGCGCGATAAGCAGGCGCAGGAAGCGCTGATAGCCCATCATGATCAGCGTGACCGCGATCGGCATCGGCAGCAGCGCATTGAGATACATGAGCGGCACGAAGTTGAGGCTGCGGTTGGCCAGGTTCGTGGTCCAGAACGACATCGCCACCAGCAGTATCATGAGTCCGATCGCGATCAGCATGCGCTTGCCCTGGCCGCGGCGATTGAGTTCGCCGGTCAGCAGGCAGGCGAGCGCGATCAATACATAGGTCAGGCAATAGATCGGGCTGACCAGGCGGTTATGGCCCTCGACGATGAGGCGCGAATAGAAGACCGGATCGTCGGTCACGTCCGAAGGATTGAACAGCTCGGGCAGGAAGCGCTCGTCCGCCTGCGGCACGCGCGCGCCCGGCGCGTCGCGGAACTCGTCGAGATTGAGGCTGTAGCGCTCGAATGCCAAGCTCGACAGGCCCTTGACCGCGTCCCAGCTCTGCCTTGTGCCGGTATTCATGATCACGCGCGGCACGCCGTCGACCTGGACGATGAGGCCGCTCTCGGCGGTCAAAGTCACCGGCTTCTGCCGGTCGCGCAGATCCTCGATGAGCAGCCCTTGCAGATGGCCGGCCGAATCGCGTGAGCGGACATAGACCGTCAGCGTCTCCGACATCTGGTTGAACTGGCCTTCCTGCAGAAACACCGAGGTGAACTGGTTGCGGATCGCGAATTGCAGATCCTTGAAGGCGTTCTTGGAGGCAGGCAGGAAATAGACGGAGAGCGCCAGCATCGCGATCAAGCCGGCTATGGCGACGAAGAGGGCGGGCAGGGCCAGCTTGCCCTGCGACAGGCCGCAGGCGCGCATCACCACCAGCTCGCTGTCGGTGATCATCTTATTGTAGGTGAACAGCACGCCGATGAAGCAGGCGATCGGCAGCACCAGCTGCAGAATCTGCGGCAGGCTCAGCACCATGAGCTCGAGGAAGATGCCGACGCCTTCGCCGCGATCGACCACGAGCTCGACCAGCTTCAGCGATTGGATGAGCCATACCGCGGCGGTGAGCACGAGCGTCACGAACAGGGTCAGCGCCATGCTCTGGCGGAAAAGGTAGCGGGTCAGGTGGTTCATCGTCGCCGGACTATACAAAAGGCGGATTGGCCAAGCCTAGAACCAAATCGTCCCGATTGGACGCGGGCGCGGCACGTAACGACTTCGTGCAATGCTTCCAAGCCCGGTAGCGTAAGCGCGAAGAGCGGTGCTAGAACGCGTCCGAGCCGTTGGCGGGCAGCGTCGGCGGGCCTTTGCGGTAAGCGAGCCAGAAGGACATAACATGAAGATTTCCTTTGCCGATGCGTCCGTGCCGAAAAGCGGCACCGTGGTGGTAGGGGTGAGCGAGGACCGCGTACTGAGCCCGTCGGCGGCGGCGCTCGACCGCGACACAGGCGGCGCGCTGGTGCGGGCGATGGCGGCCAGCCGGTTCAACGGCAAGAAGGAACAGCTTCTGTCGATCCTGAGCCCGGCCAATCTGCCGATCGGCCGCATCGTGCTGGCCGGCCTCGGCAAGGTTGAGGAAATCGACGCGCTCCGCGTGCAGAAGCTGGGCGGCGCCGTCGTTGCCCATCTCGCCAGCACCGGCGAAACCGAAATCTCGGTGCTCGTCGACGACCTGCCGGGGGCCGCACTCTCGACCGGCGAGGCCGCCGCCCATGTCGCCTTCGGCGCTCGGCTGCGCAGCTATCGCTTCGACAAGTACCGCACCAAGCTCAAGCCCGACCAGCAGCCGAGCCTGAAGAAGCTCAACATCCTGTCGCCGGCCGCGAATGCGGCGCGCAAAGCCTTCGCCGGCCTGGACAAGCTTGCCGACGGCGTGTTCTTCACGCGCGACCTCGTCAGCGAGCCGGGCAATGTGATCTATCCCGAAAGCTTGGCCGAGCAGTCGCAGGCGCTGAGCGAGCTTGGCGTCGAGGTCGAGGTGCTCGACGAGAAGAAGCTGAAGAAGCTCGGCATGGGCGCGCTCCTCGGCGTCGGCCAGGGCAGCGTCCGGCCGCCGCGCCTCATCGTCATGCAATGGAATGGGGCGAAGCCCAAGAAGGCACCGGTAGCGATCATCGGCAAGGGCATCACCTTCGACACGGGCGGCATCTCCTTGAAGCCGGGCGCCGGCATGGAGGAGATGAAGTGGGATATGGGCGGCTCGGGCGTCGTCATCGGCCTGATGAAGGCGCTGGCCGGCCGGAAGGCACGCGTCAATGTCATCGGCGTGGTTGCCGCGGCTGAGAACATGCCGGACGGCAACGCCATTCGTCCGGGCGACATCCTGACCTCGATGTCGGGTCAGACGATCGAGGTCAACAATACCGACGCCGAAGGCCGCCTCGTGCTGGCCGATGCGCTCTGGTACACGCAGGATCGCTTCAAGCCGTCCGTGATGATCGATCTCGCGACCCTCACCGGCGCCATCGTCGTCGCCCTCGGCCATGAGCATGCCGGGCTCTTCGCCAATGACGACGCGCTGGCGGACGATCTCGTCGCCGCTGGTCGCGAGACCGACGAGCCGCTTTGGCGTATGCCCTTGGGCGACCGCTACGACCGGCAGATCGACAGCGATGTGGCCGATGTGAAGAACATCTCCGGCTCGCGCGATGCCGGGGCTTCGATCGGTGCCGTCTTCCTGCAGCGCTTCGTCAATGGCTCGAAATGGGCCCATCTCGACATCGCCGGCATGGCGTGGTCGAAGCGCGACGCCTTCACGGTGCCCAAGGGGGCGACCGGATACGGCGTGCGCCTGCTCGACCGCTATATCGCAGCACACCACGAGGATTGATCGGAGCCCCGTGACCGAGATCGGCTTCTACCACCTGACCAAGAGCTCGGTCGGCGAAGCCTTGCCGCGGCTCCTGGAAAGGGCGGTCGCGGCCGGTCATCGGATCCTGGTCCGGGCGGCGAACGAGGCCGAGGTCGAACGGCTGAACTCGCTGCTCTGGATCTATGGCGAAGCGAGCTTTCTGCCGCATGGCAGCGCCAAGGATGGCCGGCCGGCGGAGCAGCCGATCTATCTGACCTTCGAGGACGACAATCCGAACGGCGCCGATCTCGCCTGCCAGCTGGGCGGGACCGAAGCCGCCCGGCTCGAGGGGTTCAAGCGCGTGCTCGACCTTTTCGATGGCGGCGATGCCGATGCCGTCGCGGCCGCGCGCGAGCGCTGGCGGCGCTATGGCGCGTCCGGCCATCAGCTCAGCTATTGGCAGCAGAAGCCCAATGGCGGGTGGGAGCGCAAAAGCTGAGCAGGCCTGCGCAATAGAGGCGGGAGTAGGGTTGCGGCGGGAGCCGGCCTGACGGTATAAGCCCGCGCAATTCAACTTCCCGATCTGCCGGAGATCTCATGGCCACCGAACGCACGCTCTCGATCATCAAGCCGGACGCGACCCGGCGCAATCTCACGGGCAAGATCAACGCCCGGTTCGAGGAAGCCGGCCTGCGTATCGTCGCCCAGCGGCGCGTGCAGCTGAGCCAGGCAATGGCCGAGCAATTCTACGCCGTCCATCGCGAGCGGCCCTTCTTCAAGGATCTGGTCGCCTTCATGATCTCGGGCCCGGTCGTGGTTCAGGCTCTGGAAGGCGAAGGGGCTGTCGCCCGCAATCGCGAGATCATGGGCGCCACCAACCCGGCCAACGCGGCACCGGGCACGATCCGCAAGGATTTCGCGGAATCGATCGAGGCCAATTCCGTGCATGGCTCGGACAGTGCGGAGAACGCGGCGATCGAGATCGCCTTCTTCTTCGCCGGCTGCGACATCGTCGGCTGAGCTGAGTTAAGGCTCTCTCCCGATCCAGATCGGGAGAGAGACCGTCCGCCTTACGCCGCCGCCTGAGTTGCGGCGAGCGCCGCATCGAGTTCCCTGACCTTGATCGTTGCCGGCCGCGCCTGGGCGCGCGCGACGTAATCCATGATCACCGGCAGCTCGGCGACGAGCTTAAAGGACGTCATCCAGGTTAGCGCCGTGCCCCAGAGCACATCCGCGACCGAGAAACGCTCGCCCAGCAAATAGGGCCCGCGCTCGAGCTGATCGACCACCGTCTTCAGCATCGTGTCGTAATCGCCATAGGGACACATTGCCAGCGGCGCTGGATCGCGCTTGAGCGCGCGGTCGATCACGGCCGGCTCGAAGCAGGCGGCGTAATAGACCATCCAGCGCAGATAGGGGCCGCGCAGCGGGTCGGTGAGGCCGGGCGCCAGGCCTGCTTCGGGAAAGAGGTCGGCGAGATAGATGCCGATCGCGATCTGCTCGGTGACGAGGGCGTCGCCGACCTTGATCGCCGGCACCTTGCCCATCGGGTTGACGGCGAGATAGGGTGCCTGCCGCTGCTCGCCGGCCTTCATATTGACGATTTTCAGCTCATAGGGAGCGCCCAGCTCCTCGAGCAGGATCCGCGTGCCGGCGGATCGTGTGTTCGGCGAATGGAAGAAGGTTACCCGTCGATCGGCGCTCATGGTTCCTCCGTTCTGAATTGGCTGACAAATCTAGAACGTATCAGGAACCTATGCAAGCCCGCATCGTGCCGCGCAAGATCTTTGCTCGTTCTGTAATATTTCCGTCAAAAACCGCAAATAGTCTCCGATCACGAAGATGCATCGATTCGGACGCGGAGTTGGGCCCAGGGGAGCGTGGCGGCATGACAAGGGATGCGGGGATCTGCCGCTGATGCCGAGCCTCGTGATCGAGACTGCCGATGGTGCGCGCCCGGGCGAAGCGGTTCTCGCCGTCAAGCTGCTCGGCGCCACCATATCGGCGCCGGGCACGCTCCGCGTCGCGATCCGGCGCTCGGGCTATGAGACGCCGAATCTCGGCCCCGATGGCTGGCAGGTGCCGGAAGCGGCACTGCTCCCAGTCGAGGTGCGGACGATCCCCGACGGGCTCGAGCTCAGGCTCGGCCCCGACATCGTGCAGCATATGCAGCGCGGCAACTACCATGTCGTCCTGAGCGGTGCCGGATTGCTGATGCCGATCGCCGGCGTCATGACTTGGCGCGTGCGCGCCTTTGCGGCGCCGCGGAAGCGCGGCGGCGCCCGGCTGGGATCCGTGTCGGAACCGCCGCCCGCCCTACCGCCGCAAGGGGCGCCAGCAATCGTGCCGCCGGTCGAGGTGCCCCCGCCCGTGATCGAAGTCCCTGCGGTCGAGGCCGAAGAGCCGGTCGCCGTCGATCCGCAGCATGTCGAGCCCGAGATCGCGGCGGCCGAACCCCAAAGCCCGTTGCTTGAGGCGCCGGCCGATGCCGATCCGGTGGAAGCGATCGCTGCAACGCCCAAGAAGCCGGGCAACCGAGCCTGGCTGTGGCT
Source organism: uncultured Alphaproteobacteria bacterium (assembly GCA_963762435.1). Taxonomy (GTDB): domain Bacteria; phylum Pseudomonadota; class Alphaproteobacteria; order ATCC43930; family CGMCC-115725; genus JAXDMU01. The sequence goes on from CAVXLN010000006.1 coordinate 210,669, forward strand.
CGTGCTGATCATTCTGGCCGCCGTGGCGGCGACGGCACTGCTCTGGCTGCTGACGGCGCCGTCGCCCGCACCGGAACCGCCGGCCCCAACGCCCACGCCCTCGCTGACAGCGATCCCAAGCCCGACGGCGACACCGACGCCATCGCCGACGGTTCGCCCTACGCCCACACCCACGCCAACTCGGACGCCACCACCGACGCCGATCCCGACACCGTCCCCGCCGCCGCGGCCGTCGCCCAGCCCGCCGCCGGCAGCCTCGGAGGCAGCGCAGCGCTTCCAGGAAGGGGCGGCCCAGATCCAGGCCGGCAATCTGCCGGCGGCCGAGGCCAGCCTCGGGCAGGCCGCCGCGATGTCGTGCACATACGCCATCCTGGCGGCCTCGAGCTTCTTCGATCCGACCACCTTCGCGGGATCTGCGATTCCGAAGAATGTCGAGATGGCGGTCCAGTTCTACCGGATGGCCGAGGGGCATCCCGAATGTGCGCAGGATCTGGCGGCCCATAAGCGCGCGCTGCAGGATTGGGCAGCACAGCAGCGCAGCCGCGGCCGGCCGGTGCCGCCCGTCGTGCTGGCGTGGCTGCAGGCGCCGTGAGCGCGATTGTCATGAAATCCTCGATTGAATCCTTTCGTCACGGGCAGGGCAGGGGGTATCGATGGCACACCGCTTTCTTCCGATGGTCGCAGCCGGTCTTCTTCTGGCCCAATCCGCGGCTTGGGCCGCCCGCATCGAGCTGACCGACGGCAGCGTGCTGGTCGGCGAGGTGGTCAGCCTCCAGAGCGGCACCTATACCTTCCGCACGACGGCCGGCGTCACGGTCCAGGTGCCGGCGGCGACGGTGAAGTCGATCTCGAATGGCGGCGCGCCTGCCGCACAGCTGGACAATTCGAGCCAGCCGCCGGTGCTGGCCGAAAAGCGACCGGCGCTCAGCACTCCGGGGCTCATGCGCTTCGCCGGTTCCAACACGATCGGCGCCAAGCTGGCGCCGGCATTGGTGCTGGATTACCTGAAGGGCCACGGCGCCATTGCACCGATCGGCGAGGACGAGGTCGGCATCGATGTGAAGCCGCCGCAGCCGGGTGTGCCGAGCCGCATCGAGATCCGCGCCCATGGCAGCGCCACGGCCTTTCAGGGGCTGAAGGCGCGCGACACCGAGATCGGCATGGCCTCGCGCTCGATCCAGCAGAAGGAGGTGATCGACCTCGCCGATCTCGGCAACATGACCGGCGTCAAGTCGGAGCATGTGCTAGCGCTCGACGGGCTCGCGGTCATCCTCAACCCGTCGAACCCGGTGCGCACCCTTAGCAAGGCGCAGATCGCCGGCATCTTCACCGGCGCCGTCAAGGATTGGAGCGAGGTCGGCGGCACGCCGGGGCCGATCACGCGCTATCGCCGCGACGACAAGTCCGGCACCTGGGACACGTTCAAGGCGACTGTGTTGGGCGACACGCCGGTCGCACCCGGCACCACGCCGCTCGAATTCGAGCGAGGAGCTGTCGCAGCATGTCGCCACCGAGCCCAGCGCCATCGGCTTCATTGGCTTGGCCTATATCGGCAAGGCCAAGGCGCTCGGCATCACGGAGTGCAAGCTCAGCTACTCGCCCTCCGCCTTTTCAGTGAAGACCGAGGAATATCCGCTGTCGCGCCGGCTGTTTCTCTACACGCCTGAAGCCCATCCCCAGGAGGTCGAGGATTTCCTCGCCTATGCGCGCACGGATGCGGCGCAGCGGGTGGTGGCGGAGAACGGCTTCGTCGATCTCGGCATCGAGGCCGATACGGCGCACAGCCAGGCGCTCAGGCGCAACGTGGCCTTGCCGGCGTTCGGACGGCTCGAGGTGGTCGACCAGTTCCTGCATATGACGGAGAACGCGTCGCGGCTCTCCGTCACTTTCCGTTTCCGCAGCGGCAGCGCCGAGCTCGACAATCGCGCGGTGTTCGATCTGGCGCGCCTCGCCGCCTTCGTCAAATCACCGGAGGGGCGCGGTCACCGGCTGATGCTGCTGGGCTTCACCGATACCGATGGCAGCTATGACGGGAACATCCGGCTGAGCCGCGAGCGGGCCGAGTCGATCCGGGCGACGCTCGGCCATAATGGCGTTCAGGTCGCCGAGACGGCGGGTTTCGGCCCGGAAGCGCCGGTCGCCTGCAACGACGGCGATGCCGGCAAGAACAAGAACCGGCATGTCGAGGTCTGGATTCAGTAGCTCAGACGATGAAGACGGCCCACAGGATGAGCAGCAGCAGAAGGACCGAGCCGGTGCCGTACTTCACGAAAGTCGTGAAGCTGTTCCAGATCTGCTGGTGGCGGATAAGCTCTGCATCGGCCATCGTCATGTTCCCCTCGATCATCTGACGCGGCGTGCTACCTCACGGCAGCGCGGTTGGCAAGGGGTTGAGCGATGCCAGATCGACCGGGCCGGCAATCCCGTCGATAAGCGCCCGCATGCCTTCGGTCCGCACACGCCCTTCGGCCATGAGCCGCAGCGCCAGCGGATAGGCCTGATGCTCGAGCGTCAGAACGCGGGCGGCGAGGGTTGCCTCGTCATCCGCCGGCAGCACCGGCACCACGCCCTGCACCAGGATCGGCCCGTTATCGAGGTCGGCGCGCACGAGATGGACCGTGCAGCCATGGAAGCGCACGCCCGCCTCGAGTGCGCGGCGATGCGTGTCGAGGCCGGTGAAGGCGGGCAGCAGCGACGGGTGGATGTTGAGCATCCGGTCATGCCAGCGGGAGACGAAGCCGGACGTCAGCACGCGCATGAAGCCCGCGAGGCAGACGAGCTCGATCCCGGCCACACGGAGTGCTGCGTCGAGTGCCGCATCGAAGCCGGCGCGGTCCGGAAAGTCGCGATGCGGAATGACGCTGCTCGGAATGCCGGCGCGCGTCGCGCGGTCGAGCGCGCCGGCACCGGGTTTATTCGAGATCACGAGCGCGATCTCGGCCGGAAAGCGCGGGTCCGCGCAATGATCGATAAGCGCCTGCAGGTTCGTGCCGGAGCCCGAGACGAGCACGCCGACCTTCAGCTTGGCCACGGCTCTTCGAGGCCCTTGATGACACAGCCTTCGCCGGCCCGGGTGGTGATCCGGCCGACGCGGCTGACGGTCTCGCCCTTCGCTTCGAGGATCTTCGTCACCCGGTCGGCATCCTCGGCGGCCACGATGGCGACCATGCCGAGGCCGCAATTATAGGTGCGGGCGAGCTCGGCACCCGCAATGCCGCCTTCCTGCTGCAGCCAGCGGAAGACCGGCGGCAGGGGCCAGGAGCTCGCATCGAGCTCGGCCGCAAGCCCGTCCGGCAGCACGCGCGGGATGTTCTCGAGCAGGCCGCCGCCCGTGATATGGGCGAGCGCCTTGACGCCGCCGGCGCGGACGGCTTCGAGGCAGGAGCGGACATAGAGCCGGGTCGGCACCAGCAGCGCCTCGCCCAGGCTCAGCTGGTTCGCGAAGGGCGCCGGATCGGCGTATCTCAGGCCCGATTGCGCCACGACCCGGCGAACGAGCGAGAAGCCGTTCGAATGGAGCCCCGTCGAAGCGAGGCCCAGCACGATGTCGCCATCCTTGACGCTGGCGCCGGTCACGGCCTGGTCGCGCTCGACGGCGCCGACCGCGAAGCCGGCGAGATCGTAATCGCCGTCGGCATACATGCCGGGCATCTCCGCCGTCTCGCCGCCGATCAAGGCACAGCCGACCTCGCGGCAGGCCTGGGCGATGCCGGCGATGATGGCGCGGCCGGCTGCGACATCGAGCTTGCCGGTGGCGTAATAGTCGAGGAAGAAGAGCGGCTCCGCCCCTTGCACCACGAGGTCGTTGACGCACATGGCGACGAGATCGATGCCGACCGTGTCATGGCGGCCCGACTCGATGGCGACCTTGAGCTTGGTGCCGACCCCGTCGGTGGTCGCGACCAGCAGCGGATCGCGGAAACCGGCCGCCTTCGGGTCGAAGAAGGCGCCGAATCCGCCGAGCAGTGCGGTCGAGCCAGTGCGCGCGGTGGATTTCGCCAGTGGCTTGATCGCCTCGACCAGTGCATTTCCAGCATCGATATCGACACCGGCGTCACGGTAGCTTTGACTCTTGATGGTATCCTCGCGCGTTATAGCGGTCCCGGTGGACCAGTGTCGAAACAGGGCCCGACCATACTTCAAGCGAGACGGTTTGTAATGCCAGAGCGACGCTTTCCAGGTTTGCGCGGCCTCCTGCCTCTGCTGCTGGCGGCTTGCCTCATCGCTTGGAGTGCTGAAGCCGCCACACCCTCCCCATCGGCCTTCGTCGTAGCCGGCGTGCCGGTCGATGCGACGGCGCAGAATGCCGTGGCGGCGCGCGACGCGGCGCAACTCCAGGGCCAGCGCCTGGCCTTCCGCCGGCTGCTCGAGCGGCTGACCCAGCAGAGCGACTGGTCGCGGCTGCCGTCGCCCGGCGACGATTCGATCACCAACCTGGTCCAGGATTTCGATGTTTCGGACGAGCATAATTCCGGCGTCCGCTATCTGGCATCCTATACTTTTCGCTTCAAGGCGGCGTCGGTCCGCGCATTGCTGCGCCAAGCCAACATTGCCGAGAGCGAGCTTGCCAGCAAGCTGGTGGTCGTGCTGCCCGTGCTGGTGACGAGCCAGGGGCCGCGGCCCTGGAACGACGACAATCCCTGGCATGCCGCCTGGGCCGCGACCTCGGGCAGGGGCGGGCTGGTGCCCTGGACGGTGCCAGCCGGCGATGCGGCCGATGCCGCCTTTGATCCCGCCAATCCGGCGCCGGCACAGCTGGCGGCGCTCTCGGCGCGCTATGGCGGCGGCGATATCGTGGTCGCGACCGCGACGCAGAATGGCGGCGCCGATCAGGCCGGGCTCGATATCAGCATCAGCCGCTACGGTCCCGCCGGCGATGCGACCACGACCACGACCAGCGTGCCGCCGGGCAAGCCCGATCAGAGCCTTTACCAGGCCGGCGTGCTGGCGGGCCAGCGCGAGCTCGAGGAGCAGTGGAAGAAGCTGTCCTTCTCGGCCGGAGGAACGGAGTTCGAGCGAGCTCGAAGTGTCGATCCCGATCACCGGCAGCCGCGATTGGGGTACGATCGAGGAGCGGCTTTCCAAGGTGCCGACGATCCAGAGCACGGAGATCGAGCTGATGAGCCATAGCGAGGTCCGGCTGCTGCTGAAGATCCGGGGCGATGCCAATCTCCTCAAGCTGGCGCTGGCCCAGCAGGATCTGGCGCTCGGCGATGGCAGCCCGGCCACGCTCGAGCTGCGCCACCGGCCGACGGAATGATCGGCGAGCGACCCTGACGTGACGACGCCCCTGAAACGCGCCCTGTTCTGGCTCGCGATCGTCGCGGCATTCATCGTGCTGGTCGATCTCCTGAGCCGGATTCTGCCGCCCTTCCTTACGGGTGCGGCGATCGCCTTCTTCCTCGATCCGATGGTCGACCGGCTGGAACGGATACGGATCCCGCGCACGATCGGCACGGTGGTGGCGCTGTTCACCTTCCTGACCTTCATCGTCATCTTCATCCTGCTGCTGGCGCCGCTGCTGGAAGCGCAGATCACCCAGCTGGTGTCGCATCTGCCGACCTATCTCGGCGCCGGCCGGGCGCAGCTCGATCATCTCTTCGAGCTGCTCGAAGACCATTTGCCGCCCGACGACATGCAGAAGCTCAGGGACGCCGCGAGCGCCAAGATCGCCGAGATCGCGGGTGGTGCCGGTCAGGTCGTCTCCAGCCTGGTGACCGGCGGCGTCGCGGTCGCCAACATCCTGTCGCTGGTGCTGATCACGCCGGTCGTGGCCTTCTTCCTCCTGCGCGATTGGGACCAGATCGTCGCTCATATCGATTCCTGGCTGCCGCGCCAGCATCTCCACACGATCCGCGAGCAGGCCAACCTGATCCACGAGACTTTGTCGGGCTTCCTCAGAGGCCAGGCCTCGGTCTGCGCCCTGCTCGGCATCTTCTATGCGGCCGGCCTCACCATCATCGGGCTCGATTTCGGCGTCGTGCTCGGCCTTTGCATCGGCCTTTTGATCTTCATCCCGTTCCTGGGCGGGCTGACGGGAGCGTTGCTGGCGATCGGCCTTGGATTCGCCCAGTTCGGCGATTGGCACAAGCCGCTCTACATTACGATCCTGTTCGTGGTCGGCCAGGCCGCCGAGGGCAATTTCATCACGCCCAAGCTGGTCGGCGATCGGGTGCATCTCCATCCGGTCTGGATCATCTTCGCGTTGCTCGCCTTCGGCGAGCTGTTCGGCTTCGTCGGCGTGCTGCTGGCGGTGCCGGTGGCGGCCGTGCTGGGCGTGCTCGTCCGCTTCGCCTTGAAACGCTATCTCCTGAGTCCGCTCTACGACCCGCTGAACGGCCCACCGGCGGCGGGCTCGGGCAGCCAGGCCTGAGGGGTCGCCATGAGCGGCGAAGACCGCGAGGATCCCTTGCCATTCGAGCGATGGCCGCCGGGCCTCGGCCGCGACGCCTTCCTGGTGACGCCGTCGAACGAGGCGGCCGCCGCCTGGATCGATCGCTGGCCGGATTGGCCGGGGCCGGCACTGGCGCTCCACGGTCCCAGCGGGTCCGGCAAGTCGCACCTGGCGGCGGTCTGGCGCCAGCGCGCCGGTGCCGGGCTGGTCGAAGCGCCGATGCTCGACGACAGGCTGGCGGCGGAGCTCGCCGGCACACACGCGGCGCTCGTCGTCGAGGCGGCGGACCAGGCGTCCGAGACGGCACTCTTCCATCTCTACAACATGATGGCGGAACGGCGGGGCCATCTGCTGCTGGTGGCGCGCGAGCCGCCGGCGCGCTGGATGGTCCGGCTGCCCGACCTCCGATCGCGCCTCGGCACCGTGCCGCTGGCACCGATCGGCGCGCCTGACGACCAGCTGATCCGCGCCGTTCTCATCAAGCTGTTCGACGACCAGCAGCTCAAGGTGGCGCCCGAGATCATCGATTTCCTGGCGCTCAGGATGGAGCGGTCCTTCGCCGCGGCCGAGCGTGTCGTGGCGGCGATCGACCGGGACTCGCTGAAGCGGCGGCGGCCGATCACCGTGCCGCAGGTGCGCGCCGTGCTGGAGCGGCTCGACGATGCTTCCTGATCCGGCCGTTGCGGTTTAAAGTCAACGCGGGGTCCGTGAGTGGGGAGTGCGATCATGCGTGAACCCGATATGGACAAGCTCAATCAGCTGGTCGGCAAGATGGTCGGCGAGGTGGGTGCCTGCATCTCCGGCGCCTTGACCGTGCTGGGCGACCGGCTCGGCCTCTATAAGGCGATGGCGGATGGCGCCCCGGTGACGGCGGCCGAGCTCGCCGCGAAGACCGGCCTCAAGGAGCGTTATCTGCGCGAGTGGCTGTCGGCTCAGGCCGCGGCGGGCTTCATCGAGTATGAGGCGGCGGGCGATCGGTTCAGCCTGACGCCAGAGCAGGCGATGGTGTTCGCGGAGGAGGGCAGCCCCGCCTTCTTCGGCGGCGCCTTCGAGATCGCGCGGTCGATCTGGCTCGACGAGCCCAAGATCGCGGACGCGTTCCGCACCGGCGCCGGCGTCGGCTGGCATGAGCACAGCCAATGCCTGTTCCGCGGCACGGAGCGGTTTTTCCGGCCGGGCTACAACGCCAATCTGGTCGAGAGCTGGATCCCGGCGCTCGACGGCGTCGCGGACAAGCTCAGGGCAGGTGCTGTCGTGGCCGATGTCGGCTGTGGCCATGGCGCCTCCACCATCCTGATGGCGCAGCATTTCCCGAATGCCCGGTTCTATGGCTTCGATTATCACCTGCCCTCGATCGAGCGGGCGCGCGAGGCGGCGGCCAAGGCTGGTGTCGGCGACCGCATCAGTTTCGAGCAGGCCACGGCCAAGGATTTCCCGGCCAAGGCCTATGATCTCGTCGCCATGTTCGATTGCCTGCACGATATGGGCGACCCGGTCGGCGCCGGCCGGCATGTCAAGGAGACGCTGGGCGAGGGCGGCACCTGGATGATCGTCGAACCTTTCGCGCACGACCACCTCGAGGACAATCTCAACCCGGTCGGGCGGATCTTCTATGGGGCGTCCACCATGGTCTGTACACCGGCCTCCTTGGCACAGGAGGTCGGTCTCGGCCTCGGCGCGCAGGCCGGCGAGCGGCGCCTCCGCCAAGTGGCGGAAGAGGCCGGATTCGCGCATTTCCGCCGGGCGACGGAAACGCCGTTCAACATGGTGTTCGAGGTGAAGGCCTGAGGGATCAGGGCGGTCCGGTGGCGGGCCATCGCTCGGGATCGAGCACGGTTTGGAGGCTCGCCTCGACCTCTGCCTCGATCGCCTGGATCTCGGGCCTGATCTCGTTCCAGTTCGGATCGAGGCCGAGCGCCTCGCAGAGCGCCTCGATGATCTCGCCGGTCGAGCGGCCATTGGAGAGATCGCGCCAGTCGCCGTCGTCGTCGAGGTGCTCGGCAAGATGCTCGGTCAGGATCTCGCGCTCGCTGTCCCGGTGGGCGCTGCGCTCGATCTCCCTCTTCACGACCCGGCGCACGCGCCGCTTCTGCTCGTTCGAGGCAAAAGAGGCCATGGCGTAGCGGCAATAATAGTCGGCCCAGACATTGCCCTGGGATTCGGCCTTGCGTTCCTTCTCGAGCTTGGCTTCGAGCGCCACGGTCTGGCGCACGGTGCGGGCCATGCGGGAGAAGCTCAGCATCGGATCGCGGACGGGCTCGGGCTTGGCGGGATCGGCCTTGCGGGCCGCGATCTCCTCCATTGCCTCTTCGTGGGCCGCCTTGGACAACTCCATCGCCATCTCGGCAAGCCTCTTCAGCATGCGCTGATGGCGTTCTTGCATCGTCTCCCCCGATCGGGCAGCCGAACCCTCCCTAGCCGCTCGGGCATCGGGATGTCGGTCTGCCGCAATCGGGGCGGCTATGTCTTGCTCCAACTTCATGGACAAAACAGGAACACGGCGTCCGGCCCAGGGTCAAGACTCGATAGATCGGGGCCTGTGGGTAAGTCCCTCGCCCGCCTGGCGGGAGAGGGAGCTGGCGGCTCCTCGCGCCGAGCAACGGATCTATTTCGGTGACAGTGCACTAAACTGCAGTTCAATTTAGTGCACTGTCACCGAAATAAGACCGCCACGTCGGCCCGACGTCGATTTTGCTCGAAGACGATGTTCCCCGCATCCCGACGTGGATGGCCGGGACAAGCCCGGCCATGACGAAAACTGACGATCTCTCTGATTTTCCTAAATGAATTGTGTGAATGCCGTAGCCTAAAGGGCGGCGAGGGTTAGGGTGGGGGACGCTTCGCCGGCTCAATCCGACGGTGCCAGAGCGAAATCCTGGAGCGTGATCGGGGCCGCCGTCAGCTCCGCCCAGTCCTCCGCTTCGATCCTGAAGACCGCGCGGGCCGAGGTCGGGAAGTGGGCGGCGAGGGCGGGGAAGCGGCGGGTACCTTCGGCGCCGTCGGCGAGTTGGCGGGCCAGCTCGTGGATGCCGGGATTGTGGCCGATGAGCCAGGCCGAGGCCGTGGCGGGCTCGAGCGATTCGAGCCGCTGCAGCAGCTGATTCGGGCTGGCGAGATAGAGGCCGCGCTCATAACGCACGGGCGGAGCGGCGTTCCAGGCCTGCGACAAGGCAGCCCAGGTCTCGCGCGTCCTGAGCGATGTCGAGCACAGTACGAGATCGGGAATGGTGCTCGCCGTTGCCTCGCCGACCCAGCGGGCGGCGCGCAAACCGCGCTCGCGCAGCGGCCTTTCATGGTCGTTCCGGCCAGGAACGGCCTCGACCGCCTTGGCATGGCGTAGCAGGGTCAGGGTCTTCATGGCTTCCTGTTTCGCCCTGGACGCGCCGGGATGCAAGGCCGATCGAAGGCAGTGCTTTCGCCACGGCATCAATCTGCTTTAGGGTGCCGCGCCAACACCTCCAACACCGCCAGCCCGAGGAAGTCATGGCCGACGACAAAGAGATGGACAAGATGTACGACCAGGCGGCCGAGATCGCCCAGAAGCATCTCGACATGGCGCTGGACGAAGCCGGCCCGCTCGAGAATCTGGTCGCGATCATGATGGTGGAGGCGGCGGTCAATGCCGCGGTCGATGCCACCAGCCGTGAGGATATCGTGCGCCTGCTCGAGGATCTGGTCGGCCAGATCGAGGCCGACGAGGACGGCGACGAGGAAGAATAGAGCCGATCAGGCGCGGGTCATGCGCTTGTCGACCTCCTGCCGCAGCTCCTCGACGAGCGTGTTGGTGTAGGGATCGAGCGATTCGACCGCGGTCAGTACGGTTTGGCACGCCTCGCGGAGCAGGAAGAGCACGCGGTCGCCGCTCGCCTCGAGTGCCCCTTTGACATGCTGGGCTTCGGCGTGGCGCCCCTTCGTCTCGAGCTCCCGGATGATACGCTCGGCCTTGGGACGCAGCTCTTCTGGCATCGGATCCTCTCATCAAACCTCTCGAGTGCCTATTCTAGCACCGTGCCGTGCATTCCGCCTGCGTCCAATAGGGTCTGGCCTAAAAATTAGGCATGCCTTAACGCTGCATATATTATGATCAAGCATTGGCAAATTTCATTTGGATCATGCTGCATACAATAAGATTTCGTTGCAATGCACACGCAAGTGCGATTTGTTACAACTTGTAGGTTTTGAACGACCACTTACATATGATCATGTAGAAATCCGCATGTTTACGAGAACGAGAGCATTTTGATGCCGTTGTCATTCGACGAAGACCGGTTTGCTCGGATTCCCGACCAGGGCCGGATGGAGATCGGGTGACGCAAATGTTGTATCAGGCCTACCAAGCACATACTGATTTTATGGCGCCATGGCGCCTGATGGCGCGCACGACGACCGATATGCTGCAAGGGTCCCAATGGGCCGACGGCAATATCTTCGTGCGCAGCATGGCCGCGATGTGCGAGATGGTCGCCCGCACCGGCATGAGCCATTCGAGGCCCGATTTCGAGATCACGGACACGATGATCGCCGGCAAGCGCGTCGCCGTGACCGAGGAGATCGAGCACCGCACGCCGTTCGGCACGCTGCTCCATTTCAAGAAGGCGATCGCCCCGGTGCAGCCGCGCGTGCTGCTGGTGGCGCCGTTGTCGGGGCATTTCGCGACCTTGCTGCGCGGCACCGTGCGCACGCTGCTGCCCGACCATGACGTGTTCATCACCGATTGGCACAATGCCCAGTCCGTGCCCTTGAGCGACGGGCATTTCGATCTCGACGATTTCATCGATCATGTGATCGAGTTCCTGCATGTGCTGGGGCCGGGGACCCATGTCATCGCCGTGTGCCAGCCGGCCGTGCCCGTGCTCGCCGCGATCAGCCTGATGGCGGCTGAGCGCGATCCGGCCCAGCCGTCCAGCATGACGCTGATGGGCGGGCCGATCGATACACGCCGCAACCCGACCCAGGTGAACGACCTCGCCACGACGCGGCCACTCGACTGGTTCGAGCGCAATGTGATCGGCATGGTGCCGATGCGCTATCCGGGTGCCTTCCGCCGCGTCTATCCGGGTTTCATGCAGCTGGCAGGCTTCATGACCATGAATCTCGACCGGCATGTGAATGCTCATGTCGATCTGTTCCATCACCTCGTCCGCGGCGATGGCGAGAGTGCGGAGGCGACGCGCCGCTTCTATGACGAGTATGTCTCGGTCATGGATCTGCCGGCGGAGTTCTATCTCCAGACCATCAGCCGGGTGTTCCAGGAGTTCGCGCTCGCCCGCGGCACCTTCGAGTCGCGCGGCCGGCAAGTCGATCCGGGCGCCATCGAGAAGACGGCGCTGCTGACGGTCGAAGGCGAGAAGGACGATATCTGCGCCGTCGGCCAGACCCAGGCGGCGCATGATCTGACCACGGGCTTGGCCGCCAGCAAGAAGAAGCAGCATCTGCAGCTGGGCGTCGGCCATTACGGCGTGTTCAACGGACGGCGCTGGGCGACCGAGATCTATCCGGTCGTGCGGGATTTCATCGCCACTTTCGACTGAACGGATTAGCTAAAACACCCTTGTGTTCCGGTTTTGTTTCGGGTAGGGATATCGCGTTAGACGCGATATTTCTATCTCGTTGGCGACCGAGGGTGCTCATGGACTTGTCCGCTTTCTTCCACCGCCTGCTCGGGGTGCGCGCGCCAACTGTGCCGGCGCCGGCCCCTCGGCCCAAGCTCGAGATTAGTGCCGAGCCCGACCGGCCGATCCCCTTCGGTTATAAGACTAGCTGGTTCGCACTTCTCACCGACGACGCCGAGGCGGTGGTTGCGGCGCTTGAGCTTGCGGATGTTCAGCCGGCCAATTGGGCTACGGGAGTGCCGGTCGCCTATGACAGATATGGCGGATGGGTCGGTACCTTTCCTGTTTTTGTGACGCCTCCGGTCCAGGGGTGGGTGCTCGCGATTGCGAAAAGATGGCCGGAGCTCGATCGGGCGGATCGGCCATCCGGCTGCTCGCCCGAATTTGAGGCATTTATCGATAAGCTCGCCGCGCAGTTTGCGGAGGTACGGTTCTTTGCCACCCACCGGGTCTCAAGCTATGACGCCTGGATCAAGGTGAGCAACGGTGCAATGGAGCGCGCCTTCTCCTACGCGGGCAGCAATGGGGAGATCTATGCCAATTTTGGCCCGCAGACCGAGGCGGAGCGGGCGCTGGGGCTGGCCGATCTCACCGGGCTCGATTGCGATGAGGCCCTCGAGCGTCTGTTCGAGGAGCCGGAGGAAGGCGAGCCCGATCCGACGGTCAACGAGGCGGTGACGATGGCGCTGGCCAGCGCCTGGAGCATCGATCCGACGACGCTCTGGGAGATGGATTTGCCGGCTGGCCTAGGCTGGATCGGCTATCGAGCTCCGATCGCCTCGGATTAGTGTGCGCCGCCACCGCCCGCGAGGCTGGCCGGCTTCTTGAGGAACATCGTGGCGATGACGCCGGCGACCAGGATGGCGCCCAGCAGATAGAAGGTGTCGCTGTAGCCCAGGAACGTCGCCTGTGCGCGAATGGTGCGGCCGACCGCCACGATGCTGTCATGCCAGGCTTGGCCCTGGTCCGAGGTGCCGTGGCTGAGGAAGTAGCTCTGCAGCCCGGCGAGACGCTGGCGCGTCGCCTCGGAAAAGACCGAGACCTGGCTCGAGAGCACGTTCGAATGATACTGCTCGCGCTTGGTCAGGAAGGTCTGCAAGGCCGCGATGCCGAAGGCGCCGCCCAAATTGCGCATCATGTTGAAGAGGCCCGAGGCGGAGCCGGCATTCTCGGGCTCGATGCCGGCCGTGGTGAGGGCCGAGAGCGGGGTCAGCACGATCGCGGTGCCGAGCGCACGGGTGATGTTCGACCAGAACAGCTGCGGGCCGGCGAAATCGTGGCTGAGATAGATGTTCATGAAGCTGCTGACCGCGAACAGGCCGAGGCCGGTCGCCACCAGCAGCCGCGTGTCGATCTTCTTCATCAGCCACGGCACGAAGGGGATGATGACCAGCTGCGGCAGGCCCGACCAGGCCAGCACCTCGCCGATCTGCTCGGCGTCGTAACCCTGAGTCTGCGACAGATAGAGCGGCTGGATGAAGGAGGAGCCGTAGAGCGCGGCACCGAGCGCGATGTTGGCGAGCGAGCCCAGCCCGAAATTGCGCCGCAGCAGCAGGCGGAGATTGAGCAGCGGCTTGGCGACGGTAACCTCGATCCAGAGGAAGACCGTGAGCGAGACCGCAGCGATGACCGCGAGCTTGACGATGAAGGGCGAGCCGAACCAATCGTCCTTGTTGCCTTCCTCGAGCACGGTCTGAAGCGCGCCCAATCCCAGCGCCATGGTGAGGATGCCTTTCCAGTCGCCGTCCTTGAGCAGGTTGAGCTGCATAGATGATTTCGGCAGCGAGGCCCAGAGCATGGCCAGCATGAGCAGGCCGGGGACGAGATTGACGAAGAAGATGTACTGCCAGCCATAGGTGTCGTCGAAATAGCCGCCGATGGTCGGGCCGATCGCCGGCGCGAACACGGCCGAGATCGAGAACATGGCAAGCCCGATCGGCTGCTTCGAGCGCGGCAGCATGGTGATAATGATGGTGAAGGCGAGCGGGATGAGGGCGCCGCCGGCGAAGCCCTGGATGGCCCTAAGCACGATCATCTGGCCGAGATTCTGGGCGAAGGCGCAGGCGGCGGTGAAGACGAGGAACAGCGCCGTCGTGGTCAGCAGATAGAGCCGCAGCGAGAAGACGCGCGCGAGCCAGCCCGACAGCGGGATGACGATGATCTCGGTCACGAGATAGGAAGTCGAGATCCAGCCGCCATCGTCGATGCCGGCGCCGATGGCGCCCTGAATGTCGGCCAAGGCCGCGTTCACGATCTGGATGTTGAGCACGGCGAGGAAGGCGCCCAGTGCTGAACCCACGACCGCGAGCCAGGTGATGAATGGCACGTCGTCGGAGGGCGGCACCAGCGTCGGCTTGACCGGCTGCTGGGGCGCGGGGGCGGCGAGCGCCGGCGTATAGGTTCTGACGGCGGACATCGCGGCCTCCGTTACGAGCGGCTGGCGATCTGATGGACGGGTGCGGTCACGGCTGTGAGCGTCGCCGGGTTGGTATCGATCTCGGGCTCGACCGACATGCCGGGGCGGAGCGCCCCCGCGAGCGGCTGGCCCGGATCGAGCACGATCTTCACCGGGATGCGCTGGACGATCTTGGTGAAGTTGCCGGTCGCGTTGTCGGGCGGCAGCAGCGCGAATTCGAGGCCGCTCGCCGGTGCCAGGCTATCGACATGACCATGCACGACGGCACCCGGGAAGGTGTCGACCGCGATGTCGACCGGCTGGCCCGCCTTGACCTGGGTCAGCTGCGTTTCCTTGAAATTGCCGATGACATAGACCGACTGCAGCGGCACCACCGCCATCAGCTGCGTGCCGGCCTGGACATATTGCCCGTCGCGCAGGCTGCGGGCACCGACGGTGCCGTCGATGGGGGCGGTGATGATGGTGTAGCTGAGATTGAGCTCGGCCTGGTGGGCCGCCGCCTCGGCATGCTTCTGCTGGGTCTCGGCCTTGGACCGCCCCGTCTCCAGCACGGTGATCTGAGCCTGGGCCGCACTCAGGGCAGCGCGATCGCGCGTCACGGCGGCCGTCGACTGCACATATTTCGATTCAGTCTGCTGCGCCTGCTGGACGGTGCCGAACTGGCTCTTCACCAGCTCGCGATAGCGCTCGGAATCCTGCTTGGCGAAGGTGACCGCGGCCTGGTCCGAGACGATGGCGGCCTCAGCCTGATCGATCACCGATCTCTGCTGCTCGATCTGGGCCGAAATGTTGGTGATCTCGGCCTCGGCGGTGGCGACATCGGCCTTGGCCTGGTCGAGGGCGGTCCGATAATCGCTGTCATCGATGCGGGCCAGCACCTGGCCGGCCACGACCGGCTCGTTATCCTCGACCAGCACCTTGGCGATGTAGCCCGAGACCTTCGGCGCGATCGTCGTGTAGTCGGCCTGGAGATAGGCGTCGTCAGTCGATTCCAGATACTTGCCGGTCTTTTCGTAATAGACGCCATAGGCGACGGCACCAGCCAGAACGGCGATGGCGGCCCCGCCCAGAAGCGCCCTTTTAGCGATGCGTCCCATGATCTGCCTCCTTCTAAAACGCTACGGTGCGTTTCGTTGGAGTGGAATATAGTCGCATGGCTCCTCGGCGAGGCTTGCAAAATTCGAATACGCAACGTAGCTATTTGCTATGGATCGAACGGAGGCGCCGATGTCCTTGATGGAAGAGACCCGCCGTGCGGGCCGCAAACGCTGCGAAGGGACGCGCCACGCGATCCTCAAGGCGGCATACGAGCTGCTCGAGGAAGGCGGCATGGGCAAGCTGACGATCGAGGGCGTGGCGGCACGCTCGGGCTCGGCCAAGACGACGATCTATCGCTGGTGGCCGACCAAGGGGAAGCTCGCTGCCGAAGCCTTCATCCTCTTCACCCAGACGGCGGCAGTGCCGCCGGTGACGGGCTCCGCGGTCGAGGATCTGAAGGAGCATATGCGGCTCCTGGCCGCGATCTTCCGCAGCACGACCGGCCGCATCATCGCCGGCCTGATCGCGGAAGGGCACACCGATCCGGGCACGATCGAGGTCTATCGCGAGGGCATCGTCGAGCGTCGCACGAATGTCAGCCGCCGGATCATCGAGCGCGGCATCCGCGACGGCGAGTTCCGGGCCGATCTCGATATCGAGGCGGCACTCGACGCGATCTACAGCCCCTTCTACACGCGCATCCTGATGGCGATGGGGCCGCTCGACGATGCCTATATCGGCCGGCTCGCCGACACGGTGCTGCGCGGGATGCTGGCCTGACCCATCCCTGAATCCTGTCCGGAAATGACCGAACTTTGTCCTTTCGGCCAGGACGGGCGGCCGGCATTCTTCGGGCATGGCGTCGCATCGGGTTCTCATCCTCTTCTATCCGCACGGCCAGGTGCTCGATCTGGTCGGGCCGGCGCAGCTCTTTGCGGCCGCGAACCAGGCCCTCGGGCGCCCGGCCTATGAGGTGCTGCTGGTCGGGCCGGCGCGTGGCCCGATCACCTGCTCGGCGGGTTTTGCACTCCATGCCTCGCTTGCCTATGACGAGGTGACGCCGGCGCTGTTGGCCGAGACCGGCACGATCATGGCCACCGGCGGCGACCGCGGCCTCAAAGCAGCACTCGAAGGCGGTGCGATCGAGAGCATCTGGCTCAAAGACGGCAATATCTGGACCTCGGCCGGCGTCACGGCGGGCATGGATCTGGCCCTCGCCATGCTGGAGGCCGATCACGGCCGGGCGTTGGCATTGACGCTCGCCCGCCATCACGTGATCTTCCGCGTCCGGCCCGGCGGGCAGCGGCAATATGCGGCCGAGACCGCGGCCGGCGGGTGTCCCGAGCCGCGGCTGGCGAAGCTGGCGGCCGCGGTCGGCGAGGCGCCGGGAGCCGATTGGCGGACCGAGCGCCTGGCCGAGGCCGCCCATGTGTCGCCGCGCAATCTGAGCCGGCTCTTCCGCCGCCATCTCGGCGCCAGCCCGGCCGATTTCGTCGAGCAGGTGCGGCTTGATCGGGCCCGATATCTGCTGCTCGACGGACCGGCCCCCGTCGAGACCGTGGCGCAGGCGGCGGGCTTCGGTTCGCTGCGGCGGATGGACCGCGCCTTCCTGCGTCTTGTCGGCACCACGCCCCGCGACTATCGCGCCCGCTTCTCCAGTCAGGAACAGCCCCCATGAAGATCGGCTTCATCCTCTTTCCGGACCTCACGCAGCTCGATTTCACCGGCCCGCTGCAGGTGCTGCATCGGATGCCCGGCAGCGAAACGCACATCCTGGCGAAGAGCCTGGAGCCGGTGCCGAGCGATTGCGGCCTGGGCTTGATGCCGACCGGCCGGTTCGAGGCGGCACCGCAGCTCGATCTGATCTGCGTGCCCGGCGGTTTCGGGGTGGTGGAGGCGATGCGGGATGCCGAAACGGTCGATTTCATCCGCCGGCAGGCAGAGAGCGCCCGCTGGGTGACCTCGGTCTGCACGGGCGCTTTCCTGCTCGGCCGCGCCGGCCTCTTGCGCGGCAAGCGGGCGACCACGCATTGGGCCTATACCGAGCTGCTGCCGCTGACCGGCGCCACCTACGAGCCGGGCCGGGTCGTGCGCGACGGCAATCTCGTCACGGCGGGCGGCGTCACATCGGGGATCGATTTCGGCTTCACGCTGCTGGCCGAGATCTCGGGCGAGGCGGTCGCCAAGACCGTGCAGCTCGGCCTCGAATACGACCCGGCGCCGCCGTTCGATTGCGGCCATCCCGCGCGTGCGCCGGAGGTGGTGCGGCAGCTGGCGAGCCGGTATGACTGGACGCGGGACGAGTATCGGGCGGCGCTGGCGGGGTAGGCTCGAACGCGCTCTAAACGGCTTAGCGTCCAAATCGCGCCGAGGGTGTGTATGATCGAGCCATGGATCTTGATCAGTTGTGCCAAGCCGCTCGGCTTCTCTCGCCGGACCAGGTGTGCGCCGAGCTTCTGGCGCTCAGCGTCGTCGAGCATAGTTTCACACCGGGTTTGAGCATCGCGCTCGAAATCGACCGCTCGGTCGGCCGCATCGCCGATACCGGCCGCGGCATGCGGCTGACGCCGGACCCGGGCGACACGCTGTCCCATGCCGAGCGCGCGCTCACCGGCTTCTATCCCTGCCGGCCACGGAATCCGGACTACGAGGCGGTCCTATGCGATCTCGTTTGGGGTTCGCGCGGGTCGGTCGGGCCGGCGCTGGCGAATTTTGCGTGTCGGTCGCTGTGCTTCACCAGCAAGAGGGATGGCGAGTTGTGGTCGCAGCGCTATCGGGACGGCGCAGCTCTGGGCCCGGCCGTGCGACTGGGCTCGACCGACAGGACCGGGACGACGATCGAGTTCGAGACGGCCCCCGCGATCGACCCCGCCGCTGTCGCGGCCCTCGTCGATCGCCTGTGCCGTCGGATCCCCGGCCTCCCGATCACCCTGCTGACCGCTCGAGAAAGCTGACCCAGCTCCCGAACTCCGCGCTTGAACAAGGTCATACCCTAAGGCTCAATGCGTCGCAAAAGCAGTGCGGCCATAGCGCCCGCGCAACCTTGGGGAGGGCGATATGGATTGCTGCGGGCACGGCCATCACGTCACGCGCCGGCAATGGATGTGGAGCACCGCGCTCAGCTCGGTCGCGGCCATGCTCGCCGGCGGTCTCGGGCCGCGCGGATCGACGGCCGCGGCCAAGACAGCCGAGACCGCCCAAGCGGCACTCGCCGTGCTCAGAAAGACCATTTCCGTCGATGTCCACACCCATGGCGGGACGACCGGGATCACGTCCAAGGCGCCGCCGAGCAACGATCTGGCGAAGGGCATGCGGGCCGGATCGCTGGCTGTTGCCTGCCTTGCCGATGTGCCGGACGGCCCTCTCCTGGGCCGGGACGAGCACGGCGTCTTGCGCGCACTGCGCGTGCCCGAGCCGGGCGAGCTTTATCGGCAGCATCTCGACCGCCTCGCCTGGGTCGACGAGATGGTCGCCCATCACGGCCTGCGTCGGGCGCTCAACGCCCATGATCTCGAAAGGGCGCATAAGGCCGGGCATCCCGCGATCGTGGGCGATGTGGAGGGGCTCGATTTTCTCGAAATGAAGCTCGAGCGGCTGGAAGAGGCGCATCGGCGCGGCATTCGGCATGTCCAGCTCGTGCATTACACGCCCAATGACATCGGCGATTTTCAGACCGGCACCGTCACGCATCAGGGCCTGACCCCGTTCGGCGCCGAGGTGATTCGTGCGTGCCATCGGCTGGGCTTCGTCATCGACGTGGCGCATGCGACCGAGGATACGGTGAAGCAGGCCGTCAAGGTCGCGACCAAGCCGCTGCTGCTGTCGCACACGGCTCTGTCCGGCTCGGCGGCAATGGGGCCAACCCCGCTCGCGGCCCGGCAAGTGAGCCCCGACCATGCCCGTGCGGTCGCCGAGACCGGCGGTGCGGTTGGCATCTGGCACTTCTTCGCGAGCCTCGACAAATATGTCGAGGGCATGAAGGAGATGGTCGACATCGTGGGTGTCGACCATGTCTCGATCGGCACCGATCAGCAGGTCACGCCCGGCAGCCTGCAGGATTATTCGCAATGGGTGCAGCTCGTCGCAGCCATGCTGCGCGGTGGCTTCACGCCCAAGGAAGCCGGCAAGATCGCCGGCGGCAATTACATGCGGATCTTTCGCGCCGCGGTCGGGTGAGGGCGTCGGCGCCCATTGCAATCGTAGCCGTTTGGCGCCGCGGCGAAGCCGGCGCGTAACAGCGATCCTCGAATCTGCTCTCTCTACGAGGCCAATTGCGGCGCCGCCCTCAATGCACCGGCTGCAACGGTCTCGCCTCACTGATGAGAGCGAGAAGATCGCATGAAAATACTTATGGCTTCGACCCCCGCGACTGGCCACATCAATCCGTTGCTTGCGATCGGCCATGTGCTGATGGCCGAGGGTCACGAACTCGTCGTGTTGTCGGGAAGCCGTCTGCAAGACCGCATCGAGCGCGCCGGTGCTCAGTTTCGGGCACTTCCGGGACGGGCGGATGCCGATTTCAGCAACCTTGCGGCCTTCGCCCCGGAACTGGTCGAAATCCCGCCGGGCTATGAATGGCTGCGCGTTGCCATGGAGCGCGTCTTCATCGACCTGCTGCCCGATCAGCATCTGGGCCTGCAGCAGGCGCTGCAGGAGTTTCCCGCCGATCTGATCCTGGCCGACGACATGTTTTTCGGCGTGCTGCCGATGCTGCTGGGCCCGCGCGCGGCCCGCCCGCCGATCGCCCTCTGCGGCACATCGTTCCTGCATTGGTGCCGCGAAGACGGCGCACCGCACTTCCTGGGATTGCCGCCCGCGGCGTCGCCCGCGGAGCTTCTGCGCTACGCCGCGATTGCCGAGGAGTTCGAGCGGTTTACCAATGGCCCGGCGGTCGAGCGCCTGAACCGGCTGCTGCGCGCGCAAGGTGTCGGTCCGGTACCGCTGACCCTGTTCGATTCCGTGGTCGGTCTCGCCGATAGCTATATGCAGCTCTCGGTGCCGAGCTTCGAATTTCCGCGCAAGATCCCCGCAACCGTGAACTTCGTCGGCACGCCGCCGATCATTGCCAAGCAGGCCCCGCTGCCGGTTTGGGCAAGCGATCTGGATGGTTCGCGCAAGATCGTGCTGGTGACCCAGGGCACCTTCGCGAATCACAATCTCGATCTGCTGATTGGGCCGACGCTCAAGGCGCTGGCGAATGAACCCGACGTGCTGGTCGTGGCGACCGCCGGCGGCCGGCCGGTGGAAGCGATCCCGGGCCCGATCCCCGGCAATGCTCGCCTCTCCAGCTATCTGCCGTTCGAATGGCTGCTGCCGAAGGTCGATGTGCTGGTGACCAATGGCGGCTATGGCAGCGTCAATCAGGCGATGAGCTCCGGCATTCCTCTCGTTACCGCGGGAACCACCGAAGACAAGGCCGATGTGAATGCGCGCGTCGCCTGGTCGGGCGTCGGGATCGATCTCGCCACCAACGAGCCGACGCCGGCAGCACTCCGCGATGCCGTGCGAACCGTGCTCGATAGGCAAAATTACCGCGCCCGCGCGGTGGCGATGGCGGACGAGTTCGGCCGCATCGATACGCGAGCGGAGATCCTCAGGATCGTCAATCAGGCCGTCTACGGCGCGAAGGCCGCACGGGGTCCGGTTCCGGCCAATCGATCCGCCGTGGCGTAAAGCCCGGCCAGCTCGGCCCTGGACCTGTCGGGGCCGAGCGTTTTGACGAAGGGATCATCCCGTGCGTATTCCGCCGACTTCTACGGCCTTCACCCTGATGCTGGGATTTCTCGTAGCACTCCCGTCCTTCGGGATCGATATGAGCCTGCCGGCCCTCACGGCTACGGGTGCGGCACTTCACGTCGCACCGGCACGGGTAGGCCTGACCATGAGCCTGTTCATGCTCGGCTTCGCCATCGCTCCCTTGGCCTATGGCCCGATCTCCGACCGGTACGGCCGCAGGCCGGTCATCCTGTTCGCCTGTCTGCTGTTCGCCGTCGCCGCGGTCGGTTGTGCCCTGGCACGCTCGCTTGCCGGCCTGCTGGCATGGCGCCTCGCCCAAGGTGCGGGTGCCGGCGCCAGCATGACGATCGTCCTTGCCATCGTGCGCGACTTGTTCGACGGGCAGGCCGCGCGAACCAAGATCTCCTACATCACGATGGCGACGATGGTCGTGCCGATGGTGGCACCGACCGCCGGCGTGGCGCTCCTCACCGTCGGCGGCTGGCGTACCATCTATGCGGTTCTTGCCGGCATCGGCACGCTCTTGTTGCTGGTGATGCTGGCGGGATTCGGCGAGAGCGCGCGGCCAGAGCCGGCCAGCCGTCTGCTGCCGTCCGTTATCGCGCGCAATTACCTTCGCGTGCTCAGCCACCCGTCCGGCCTCGGCTATCTCCTGGTCACCGCCGCAACCTTCGGCTCGCTGTTCGCCTATGTCAGCGGTTCTCCACTGTTCCTGATCAACGGGATGGGATTGCCGCTGGAACAATATGGGCTGGTGTTCGCGGCGACCTCGCTCGGCATCATGGGCGGCTCGTTTCTGAGCTCTCGCCTCAATAGAATAGGGACGGCACCCACGGTTCCGCTGACGGTCGGCCTGACGCTGGCAACGACGGTCACGATGCTGCTTCTGCTCATGACGCTGGTGGGCTGGATGAAGCTGCCGGTCGTCATTTCGCTTTTGGTGCTGGGCAATCTGGCCTTCGGGCTCATCATGCCCAACGCGATCGAGCGCGCGATGGAGCCGTTTCCGGACATCGCCGGCGCCGCGGGGGCCGCGATGGGCTCCATCCAGATGGCGATGGGTGCGGCGGCCAGCGGATTGGTGGCCACACTCTATGATGGGCACTCGGCGCTCTCGATGACGGCCTCGATGGCGCTCTGCTCGCTGATGGCGCTGGCGGCCTATGTGTTTGTCGCCCGCCCGGCGGAGTGTGCGGTGCGGCTCTGACTCGCGAGGCTGGCTGGAGACCGGTTCCGCACTGCTTTCACGCCGGTCAAAGAATTTACCGGTGACCTGTCGGCACGACGCGACGCGGTGCGTCCTTAGCGCATAACCCACGCTCGATCAGGAGAGGAAAATGCGCAAGATCGTTGGTGCCGCCTTCATCAGCCTCGATGGTGTCATGCAGGCGCCGGGAGGCCCGCAGGAGGATCCGGTCGGCGGGTTCGCGTTCGGCGGCTGGACAGCGCCCCATTTCGATGAGGCGCTCGGCGGCGTGATCCTAAAGATCTTCGGCGGCCCGTTCGATTTGCTGCTCGGCCGCAAGACCTACGATATCTTCGCGGCGCACTGGCCCTATGTCGCCGACCCGAACGGCCCGATCGCCGGGCCCTTCAACAGCGTCACGAAATATGTGGCATCCCGCTCGCGGCCGACGCTCGGCTGGCCGAACAGCCAGTGGCTGGGCGAGGATGCGGTGGCCTCGTTGCGTGCGCTCAAGCGCGAGGACGGTCCCGACATGATCGTCCAAGGGTCGAGCGATTTCCTCCAGACCTTGTGGCGGCATGGCCTCGTCGACGAGTTCAGCGTGCTGATCTTCCCGGTGGTGCTGGGCAAGGGCAAGCGCCTCTTCGGCGACGGCGCCGTGCCGATGGGACTGAAGCTGGTCGAGGCGCAATCCTATCCGACGGGTGCCGTCGTGGCTAAATACCTGCCGGATGGTGCCGTCAAGCTCGGCGACTTCACCATGGCCGAGCCTTCCGCAGCCGAAATCGAGCGGCGACGGAACCTGACCTGAGCGGCCCCACTTTTGGTATTACTTCCGCCGCGTCTTGCCGCTGGCGCGCTCGCCCTGCTTCCGGGCGATGAAAAGGTGGCCGGCGCGCTGCGCCTCGGCGCGGCTGACATAGGTGCCGCACTCGAAGCGCTGGCCGTCGAAGCTCACCGTCAAGCCGAACTTACCTGGCCCGAGTTCGGTGATCTCAAGGGTGGATTTGGGCTCAGCTGGCTTTGGCATCGCCGAATGCTACCTGCTCGGCGATGAGCGCCTCGATCTCGGCCTCGGAATAGCCTGCGGAGGCCAGCACGCGCCTGGTCGCCTGGCCGAAGCGCTGCGGGATGGTGCGCACGGTGCCGGGCGTGCGTGACAGCTTCACCGGCGTGCCGAAGCTTCGGTAATCGTCGCCGAGGCCGACCGTCATCTCGCGATGGGCCGTGTGCGGATGGGCGACAACGTCGCTCAACTCCAGCACCGGGCCGCAGGGAACGCCGGCGCTCAGCAGCCGGTCGGCGATCTCGGCCCCGTCATAACGGGCCAGGATCGGCATGATCTCGGCGCGCAGCGCGTCGCGGTTCTGGCCGCGCAGATGGTTGCTGGTGAAACGCGGATCCTCGGCCAGGCCCGGCGCCTCGACCGTCTGGCAGAATTTCCGGAACTGCCCGTCATTGCCGACGCCGAGGAAGATATCGACCGTCTTGGTCGGAAAGCAGTCATAGGGCGCCACATTGGGATGCGCATTGCCCGAGCGCACCGGGTTCTTGCCCGACAGGAAGAAATTGGCGAGATGCGGATGAAGGAGGGCGACGGCGCTGTCGAACAGCGTCGCCTCGACGAACTGACCGCGGCCGGAATTGGCGCGCTCATGGAGCGCCAGCAGGATGCCGATCACGGTGTTGAGGCCGGTCGAGAGATCGACCAGCGGGATGCCGATCCGCAAGGGCTCGCCGCCGCGCTCGCCATTCACGCTCATGAGGCCGGCCATGCCCTGGATGACCGCGTCATAGCCGACGCGGCCGCCGAGCGGGCCGGTGGCGCCGAAGCCCGAGACGCGGGCGTGGATGAGGCGCGGGAATCTCTCCTTGAGCGTCTGCTCGTAGCCCAGGCCCCATTTCTCGAGCGTGCCGGTCTTGAAATTCTCGACCAGGACATCGGCATCCTCGAGCAGCTTCAAGAGCACTTCGCGGCCCTTGGGCTTGGTCAGGTCGAGAGCGATGTTCTCTTTGTTGCGGTTGACGCCGACATAGTAGGAGGCAGCACCGTCATCCTCGCGGAAGGGCGGGCCCCAGCCGCGCGTCTCGTCGCCCTGCGGCGGCTCGAGCTTGATCACCTCGGCGCCATGATCGCCCAGGATCTGCGTGCAATACGGGCCGCCGAGCACGCGGGTGAGGTCGATCACGCGGATTCCGGCGAGGCTGGTCATCTCAAGAGGCTCCGAGGCGGGAAGCAAAGGCAGGATAGATCTCGGCAATCTCAGCCGCGATCGGCCCGCGCATGAGGGCGAGGGATTGGGCGTCGGGCGCCGGGGTTTCCGGCACCCCGGCGGGGATATCGAACGCGAAGCCGGTGCGGTCGCGGACCGTTTCGACGCTCTGGCCCGGATGAAGGCTGGCGAGGCGGAACCGGCCCTTGGGACGATCGAAGTCGAAGCGGCAAAGCTCGGTCACGAGGGCGGCCGGGCCGCCCGGGCGATAGACATTGGGCTCGCTGGTGCCGGGGGCCGAGATGAAGCTCACCCGCTCGACCAGCGTGCGCGGGCTGTGCTCGAGCCGGAACAGAATCACCTTGGGTACGACGTAATAGAGGTACGCCGAGCCGAAGGAGCCGGGGAAGCGCACATCCGGCCGATCGTGATCGCCCTTGCCCACGAGATTGACGTTGCCGCTGCCGTCGATCTCGCCGCCCGACAGAAAGAACACGTCGACGCGGCCCTGGCCGGCGCAATCGAAGAGCTCGCGCCCGCCATCGGTGAAGAAATTATGCTTGCGGCTCGACAAGAGCGAGACACGCATGCGGCCTTGGCTGCGCTCGCGCGCCAGGAGGGCGGCCGAGGCCGGGATCGGCGAGTTGGCGCCGACCGCGACATGGCGCGCTTCGCCGATGAGGTGGGCCACGAGATTGATCAGGATCTCGTCGGTGCCGACGGCGCTCATGCCGGCAGCAAGGCCATCACATGGCGGTCGAGATAATCCTGGAACCCCGCCTCGGTGCGGGCGAGGCGGACATAGTCCGCGATATGGGCGCCGTCGGTCGGCTCGGTTGCGGATGCCAGCGGGCGCGTGCCGCCGGGGGCGAGGGCGATGCGGCTCACATAAAGGGCCGGCAGCACGCCGGCGGCGAGCGTCTCGTCGGCGAGGAGGTCGCCGTGATAAAGCTTGTCGATGGTGACGACCGTATCGAGCGAGGCATGGGCCAGCGTGGCGAGCTCGCGGCGGCGGCCGATCCAGACATTGCCGTTGCGGTCGGCCATGGGCGCGTGGAAGAGGGCGACATCCGGCCGGATCGCCGGGATGAGGACGATCGGGTCGTTCGCCTGGAACGGGTTGTCGATCACCTTCCAATCGGGCCGGACCTTCAGGAGATCGCTGCCGATGATGCCGCGCATGGCCGTGAAGGGAGCGCCCTTCTCGGCCGCCTGGAAGGCTGAGTGAAGGGCCGGGCAGGTGGCGTCCTTGACGCGGAGCCGGCCCGCGCGCATGGCGGCCACGAAACGCGGGCCGGCGCCGGATTCACCGAGGCTGACGGCCGAGGTCTCGATTTCCTCGACCAAGCCGGCGCCGATCAGGAGATCGGCCTGGAGGCCCGACTGCGGCAGGGTCACGAGCCGGAGCTTGGTGCCGCGGCGGATGAGCGCGCGGGTCGCCGCCATCGAAACCCCGGCATAGTCGGGCGGGACTGCGACGAGCGCATTCTCGCCGATGAGGGCGATGGCGTCCTCGAGCGAGGCCAGCATGGCTCAGGCCGTCCGGTAGCGGCGGACGCCGCCCGCATCGAGCTCGACCGTGAGGGCGCCGGCGCCCACCATGTGATTGAGATGGGCGAGCGCCTCGCCGATGGCGAAGCTCAGCTGATGCGGGTCGGTGAGCGGGCGGTGGAAGATCACCGGCACCAGCTCGGTGCAGCTCTTGGGCTCGGTCCGGCACGCCTCGGCGATGGCGGTGCAGCGTTGCAGATGATGCCGCTCGAGCTGATCGGCGCGCTCATGGAGGCCGTAGAAGGGCAGATTATGGCAGGGCAGGACGAGCACATCGCCGGCCACTTTCTGCCGGAGCTCGGTCAGGGATTCGAGATAGAGGCCGAGCGGATCGCCGCTCGGCTGAATCGGGTTGACGCTGACATTGGGCGAGATGCGCGCCAGCACCTGGTCGGCCGAGAGGAAGATGCTGTCGGCCTCGCACCACAGCATGACCTGCTCGATGGCATGACCGCCGCCGGTGAAGATGCGCCACTCGCGGCTGCCGAGCGTCACGGTGTGCCCGGCGATCAGCCGCTCATAGCTCGGCTGCATGCCGGTGGTGCGCTTCAAATAGGAATGGCCGCGCGTCAGCACCTGCTGGATATGGCCGTCATCGAGGCCGGTGGCACGGTAGAAGGCGCCCTGCGCCTCGGTCGCCTCGGCCGGCTCGCCGGTCTGCAGCAGGCGGGTCATCAGATATTCGGACTGGCTCATCAGCAGCGGCATGGCGAAGCGCTCGGCGAGCCAGCCCGCCATGCCGACATGGTCCGGGTGGAAATGGGTCAGGAGCAGCTTGGTGATGGGCTTGCCCCCGAGCGCATTGGCCAGCACATCGGTCCAGATCTCGCGCGTGCGGCTGGTGGCAATGCCGGTGTCAAGCAGCGCCCAACCCTCGCCATCCTCGAAGAGATAGAGATTGACGTGATCGAGCGCGTAGGGGAGCGGCAGGCGGAGCCAGAGAATGCCGGGCGCCACCTCGACCGTCGTCCCCGGCGCCTGGGCGGCCGCGTAGGGCAGGCGCAGGCCGGCATTGATCTCGGTGCTCATCTCCACGGCCATTCCGGCTTCCTCTTGCGCGATTTGCTCGATCGACCCTAGGAGATCGAGGATCGCCCGACAAGGATTGCCGTAGGATTACCTGACCAGCGCTGAGCTTCCCTCTTCGCCAAATTGGGCTATGGCATTTACACATTTCGAAAGTGATCATCGTTTCATCCTTCTCCCCTTGTGGGAGAAGGTGGCGGCGAAGCCGACGGATGAGGGGTTTGCCGGCAATTACTGAGGTGGCTTCGCCGCTGGCTCGACAGCGCCTAATCATGCGAGGCTGGTGTGATGAGTTTCGATGTCATGAGCCTCGATGATCCCGGCTGGGCACAGCTGCAACGCGGCTACCGCGTTCCATACGATCCGCGCCAGGCGCTGCGGGCACTCGAACGGGATGAAGATCCCGATGAGGCGGAGCGGAGGGACTTCCTGTCTAAAGCGGGCTGGGACCAAGCGCGCGACCAGCACCGTCCACCTTACCTTCCCATCGCCGATCGCGATGGGCCACGCCTCTCTTCGAAGCGGAAGGGGAGCTTTGCGTTGGCTGTTCTACTGCCAGTTCTCCTGATGATAGTATCGGCGACGGTTCGGAATTGAGGGGCAAAAATGCTCCAGTGGCTGAAAGACGCCTGGTTCGGCTCGGCGATGGTAGAGTTTGAAAGCACGTTCGACCTGACGGAATCCATCCGCCGCCTCCGGGCCGCTACGAAGCGGTCGGTGTTTTCGGCCATGGCGCATCAGGAGGCGGTCGGAACCGTCCGCGAGGAGCGTGTATCGCTCCAGCGGGTAATCCCGATGATGGGGAACTCGTTCAAGCCGTTCTTTGTCGGCCGCTTCTCAGAAGACGGGGGCAGGGTGGTGCTGCGCGGCTGCTTCACCATGCCGGTGTTCGCAAAGCTGTTCATGGGCGGGTGGTTCGGCATCCTTGCCTTGGGGCCGATCGGGCTCCTGATCGGGGGTATCCGTTCGCCGCAAGTTTGGCTGGGGCTCCCCTTCGTGATCGGCATGATGGGCTTTGGCCTTGCTATCGTGAGGCTGGGCCAGTGGTTTTCTCGCCGGGATCCCGCTTGGCTATCAGCGATCATCAGCACGGCCCTGGCGGCGCCGACCGCGCCAAGCCCAACAGCGGCGGCGATCGCGCCGCCGACGGGCAGCGCACCCGTCCATCTCCTGGCTTTGGCCGGTTTCATTGGTTTGAGCGGAGCACTCCAGCTGGCAGCGGGCATCATTGGCCTTCAGTTGTTTCAGCTTGGCCCCCGCGGCGCTTCGGCCGCCTTCTTTGCGCCGGAGAGCATGCTGCGTCCTCTCACCGTTCTTCTTGGAATGCTGCTCCTGGCATGGGCATACGGCATCTATCGTCGGCATCTGCTCGCTTGGTGGGCGGGCTTCGGGTTCTTTGCGCTGAGCGGGATCGCTACGATTGAGACACAAGTCATGCCCCAGCTGGGCAGCCCCAGCGCGCTCATGGTGCCTCCGGTAGCGATGATCGTTCCGATCCTGCTCGTACTCGCTATCTGGGAATGGTGGTGGTACGGCCAGCGCGCTCATTTCTCCGATCGTTTGCTATAACGATCGACAGCGAGCGGGTGAGGGGGGATCCGCAAGGTTCTGAAGCGCCTTACTCATCTCGGCGCCGTTCACCTCACCCTCCCATCGCTGGCGCGATGGGCCCCGCCCTCTCCCCAGAGCGGAGAGGGAGAACTAGCGCGGCCTGAACGAAGCCGCCTTCGGACCCAGCAGCTGATCGATGAAGCGGCCCTGATACATGGCGAGGCCGACCGAATGGCCGAACTTGATCGCCTGCTCGCTGTCGACATGGCAGAGGATGGTGCGTGCCTTGCCTATCCGTTCGATCTCGGCGCGCATGGCCTGCCGGCGCGGCGTGCTGGCGTCGCCGCCGAGATCGGCGGTCCATTGCAGCTTGACGAGATCGACGCCCAGCCGGTCGCGGTCGACATGGCCGATGGTGAGCTCGTTGAGCCCGTCGAGGCAGACGCGGTAGCCGCGATCGCGCAGGAAGTCGCGCGCGAAGGCGAAGGCAGCGATGTCGGCATAGACGTCGATCATCTGCAGCTCGACGATGACCGTGCCGCGGGCATCCGAGCGGAGGGTGGAATCGAAGGCCAGGAACTCGGGCGACAGTACGGTCGCGACGTTGAGATTGACGCTGAAGGAATTGGCGATCAGCGGATCGTCATTCTTCATCATCAGCGACAGCATGCGCTTGTCGAGCGTCTCGGTCAGCGCCTGGAACAGCCAGCGATTGGCGGTGAGGTTATAGTTCGGCAGGATTTCCTTCTGCAGCTCGCCGATCGAGATGAAGAGCTCGCGGAACAGGAGCTGCGGCGGCTGGTTCGCCACGACGGCATAGACCGGCTGCCGGCGCATCAGATTGGAGAGATCGGCCGACGCGATCGTGTCGACCAGCTCGCCCAGGCGATGCGGATCGATCGGCGGCTTGCTGTCGGCGGCCGGACCACCGATCTCGGCCAATCTCTTCTGCCGCTTCTGCGCCTCCTCATAGAGGTTTTTGACCGCGGCCAGGAATTCGGGATATTGCTGCTCGATATTATACCAAGTGCAGAAACCCTCGGGGACCTCGTCGTCGGACTCCTGAATCAGCGGGTCGTCGTTGAAGAGATAGCGCAGGCGCACGACCGCCTGATCGACCACGGCCGGATCGGCGTCGCGGAAGATGAAGACGATATCGTGGTTCGACAGCCGGTAGAGCTGCCCCTCGAAGGCGCGGACGAGATTTTCGAAGCTGTTGGCGGCGATGCGCAGATGATGATCGCGGCGATTGGCCGATTTCAGGCGCGACAGATGGATATGCACGGCGCGTCTGCCGTCGCGATGACGGTTCAGGCGGTCGACAGTGTCTAACAGCCGGTATTCCTGGTCCGTGGAAAGCTCAACGCGGGACGAACGATTCATTGGTTACCTTCGAAGGGGCAGCTCGCAGTGCGCGGACACCGCCCTGGATTGTTGACGAGTGTGACTCAGCCCGTTTAATCCGTCGTAAAATAGGGGACGCCTAAAAATCAGGGCGAAGCCGGTCGCGGAAGTTCCCGCGGCGATCGCATAGCACGCTTACATCTTCAACAGGGGGCGCCGCAGGTGGTTCCGAGACGTGATTACCGTGCAGGCGGCCGATCGGTTGCACTTGCCGAACGTGGCATGGTCGCCACATCCCATCCGCAGGCGACACTGGCCGCCCTCGATACGCTGCGTGAGGGCGGCAATGCGGTCGATGCGGCGCTGACGGCGGCGTCGCTTCTCGCCGTAATCGAGCCCGGCATGACCGGCATCGGCGGCGATTGCTTCGCGCTGGTGAGCCGTAAGGGCGCCTGGCCGCGCGCCTATAACGGCTCCGGCGCCACGCCGGGCCGCGCCACGATCGATTGGTTCAGGAACCAGGGCATCGACACGCTGCCCGAGCGCTCGGCCCATGCCGTCACGATCCCCGGCGCCGTCGAGGCCTGGTGCCGGCTGCATGCCGATCATGGCTCGATGCCGCTCGAGCGGATCTTCCGGCCGGCGATCGAGGCGGCGGAGGAGGGGTTCCGCGTCACCCAGCGCGTCGCCAAGGATTGGCGCGACCTCTCCGACGAGCTCCGGCGCATTCCCGAGACGGCGGCGCAGTTCCTGCCCGGCGACCAGCCGCCGGCGCCAGGCGACAAGCGCGCCTGCCCGGCGCTCGGCCGCACGCTGCGTCGCATTGCTTTGGAGGGTTCCGCCGCCTTTTATGAGGGCGAGGTGGCGGAGGGGATCGCGGCGCATCTCAGCCGGCTCGGCGGCTGTCACGAGCTCGCGGATTTCGCAACCCACAAGGGCGAATGGGTCGAGCCCATCTCGGCCTCCTATCGCGGCCACGAGATCGTCGAATGTCCGCCCAATGGCCAGGGGCTGGCCGCACTCCTCATCCTCAAGCTGCTCGAAGGCTTCGACTATTCGGAGGCCGCGGTCGGGCCGGCCGAGCGCGTGCATATCCTCGCCGAGGCGACGAAGTGCGCTTATCGTCAGCGCGACCTCTATATCGGCGATCCGGCACACGCTCCCGTGCCGGTGGCGGCATTGCTGAGCGAGGCGCGGATCGCGGCACTCAGGGCCGAGATCCGGCTCGACCGGGCGCAGCATGCTTCGACCTGGGAGCTGCCGCTCCATGCCGACACGACCTGCTTCACCGTGGTCGATCGCGACCTCAATGCGGTGAGCTTCATCAACTCGCTGTTCCAGGGCTTTGGCAGCTCGATCTATGAGCCGAAATCGGGCGTGCTGCTGCATAATCGCGGGGCGGGGTTCCGGCTGGAGGCCGGCCATGTCAACGCGATGGCGCCGCGGAAACGGCCGATGCATACGATCATCCCCGGCATGGCGATGAAGGATGGCAAGGCCGTGATGCCGTTCGGCGTCATGGGCGGGCACTATCAGGCGACCGGCCATGCCCAGCTGTTGAGCCACATCCTCGATCTCGGCCTGGATGTGCAGCAGGCGATCGATGCGCCCCGGAGTTTCGCCTATGATGGCGAGCTGCAGCTCGAGCCGCGGATCGGCGAGGCTGTCGCGGCCGAGCTGGCCGCGCGCGGCCACAAGATCAGCTGGCTCGCCCGCGCCATGGGCGGCGGCCAGGCGATCTATATCGATCATGCCCGCGGCGTGCTGATGGGCGGGTCGGATTCACGGAAGGATGGCTGCGCGCTGGGCTTTTGAGGGCAGGAGCAACTTATGGCCAAGGCCGGACCGGAAGGCTTGATGCCGTCCGCCTTTCTCGAGATCATCGGCGCCTGGGAGGTGCTGGGCGAGCCTCAGCATTTCCGCTATTTCGTGGTGCGCGAGGATCTTCAGCTCGGTTGGCTTCCCGAGCTGGCCGAGATAAGCCAGGCCTCGCGCGCGTCGCTCACGGCGTTGATCGAGGCCCGGGCCGTCGATAAATGGCGGCCGGCGAACTGGCTCAGCTTCTCCTTCACGGACGGCGAGATGACGGTCTCGGACGGGGCGGGCAGGCATGTCGCCTATTACCGCCTCTGCACCGCCAAGATGCCGATCGCGATCGATAGCCTGACCGGCCCGATCGAGCTCAAGCCCGGCGAGATCCTGTGGGCGCAGACCTACCGGTTTCCGAGCCTCGGCGAGGCGGCGGAGCTCAAATCCGAGCTGGTGACGCCGCCGCTGCGCGAGCACAAGCTGAGGCGCCTGCCGGAGCGCTGAGCCAGTCGTCAGAGTCTATACAACTTTAAATAGTCAATTAGATTTGCTACACCTCCCGCAATAATGAGGGAGGAGCATATGCATTGGCTATGGGGCGAGTGCCAAGCGCTGGCCGGCGACCTGCTGCAATCGGCTATCGGCTACTTTCACGATCCTCTGCCTTTTCCGGCCAGGATTATAGAGACTATAGGGGTTTTCGTGCTGCTATCGGCCCTCTGCTTTTGGAGGGAGCATAAGCAGAGAGCGACGATAAAGCTGCATCGCGACCATCTCGACTACGTCAAGCTCTACCAGGCGGCCGCACGGGCTGGGCAACCAGCGCCGGTTCCCTCCAAGCGGCTGAAATCGGGCATACCGCCGATCCGTCAGGTCGGCGGGAACGCGCGAGCCTATTCGCCACGGGACATCGACGGGTCGTTCACGGACAATAAAGTCAAGGTCGCGATGGATGTCTACACGACGATGCAGCGCCAACTCGAGCATTATCGGCAGCTGGGCGTTTCGGTGATGTTCGGCATCCTTGGATTCTACACCTTCGTCGACAGCGCGTTGCTCAAGGAAGCGCCGGCGGTGGGCCGGCCGCTGAAGGACGGGTTGCTGATGGCCGCGCTGCTACTGGCAGGCACCGCCTTCGGTCATTTCCTGCTGTGGATGGTCAAGAAGAGTTTCATGGAAGCAACCTTCGTCATCCAGAGGATCGAGCTCGCGAGCGGCCTGTTCGATCCCGATGTCATCGGGTCCGACTGTCCTGCCATCCTGCCGGAAAACTGGCCGACCGGCGATCGAGGTCGCGACGAGACAGAGCTTCGGCATGGTACCTGGCGCGACGATCTGGTTCCCGTCTATGCCTTCATCGTGCTGGCGCTCGGTTGCGTCAACCTGACCTATATATTCTATAACTATGTCGAATCCTGGCACTCTTTCTTCAATAACTGGGTGATGGCGCCCATCGCTCATCTGATCAAGACGGGATGAGTGTTGAGGATCTTGCTGTATAGCGGGGGTAGGCGGGCAATCATCTTCTCGAGGTCCGCCTCGGGCTGCCGAGCGGAAAGATACGACCAATGCGATTGGAGATTTTTTGCCGGTCTTTCCAGCATTCCGCCATAGGCGCCGATGGTCATGACTGACAAGGCGTCAGTGCCGGGGCCGAACTCGGTCAGTAGACGGATTTCCCTCGGGTGCTTCGGCACCATGCCCGAATAATCAAGCTCGGCGATCAGTCGAAGCCGCGCGTATTTCTGGGATAAGATAATGAGGCTATTCCGGATCGGCGAGACGGCGAATTCGTCGGTGGCGCCGATCAGGAGCCTCGCCTGCGGATCGAAGAAGGCGGACATCTCGCTGTTCGAGAAGGCTCCGATGGCGTCCTTGAAGGCCGCCAGGACATCGGTGTCGCCGACCGTTTCGATATAGAGATTTTTGTCGATGCTGCGCAGCGTCTCGATGTCGGGCGTGCCGGTGCTGCGAGCGCTGGTCGTGGAAACGATCCGGTCCTTCGTGGCCTGCAGATTTCCCGAAAATGCCTGCTCTGCGCGCCGCAGCAGATCCTGCTCGAGGCACAGGTAGGCGAAGGCCGAACGCGCGCCGAAATAGCGCTGGACGCCATGAACGCAGAAGCACGAAAGTTGTGCACGCGCTTGATCCCTGAGATTCGGCGGCAGGCAGGAGACATCATTCCAGCCGGCATAATGCACGCCGGCCAACGGATCAGCAGCAATGGCGATGCAGCGAAATCCGCTTGCCAAGATCGCGCCGGTGCATTGCAGGCACGGATCAAGCGTCGTGACGATCATGCAATCCTCCCGGGGCGGCAGCCTCCGTCCGGACGCCTTAGCGACGAAATACCAATCGATGAGCTGCCGCTCGGCATGGGCCGTCGGGTCGTTCACCCGCGTGCTGACGAGAACCCGGTTCCGGCAGGCCTGCAGGAGTTTGAAGCCGGGGCCGAGAAGCACCGCGCCGACGCCGAAGCTGCCTTCGTTGGCCGCGGTCTCGGCGAGCTCCAGGGCCATCGAGGCCGCCTCAAGGATCCGGCTTTGATCAGTCATCGCGCCTCTCGTGTTGGCAGCGATCGTCCATGATGTTCCTACGCTCGTCGGCCCCTGCCACTCTCCAGTGCGATCACCGGAACCCACTCTCCATCCTATAATATATCCGATGTCGGTAAAATCAAATGCTGGACGCGGCTCCGCGCGATCAGGCCGCTTTCGGCACCTCGGCGAATTCCGGCACGCGGGCGCCGGTGAGCCAGGCCTCGATCATGGCATTCACCGCCTCGGGGGCCTCCTGCTGCACCCAATGCGACACGCCGGAGAGGCGGCGGTAAGTGAGATCCGTGACGTAGGCCTCCGTGCCGGTGGACGCGTGGACATCGAGCGCCACATCGGCATCGCCCCAGAGCAGCAATGTCGGGATCTCGATGCGCGGGAACTCGGCGCCGCGGAAGAGGCCGCCCGAGCGGAAGAGGGCGCGGTACCAGTTCAGCATGGCGGTAAGGCCGCCGGGCCGGACGGCGTTCTGGCGATAGACCTCCATCGCGTCGTCGGGAAAGCGGCTCTTGTCGTTCGAACTGTTGCGGATGACTTCGGCCGTCGCCATGCCGTCGCGCCGTCCCAGCAGCATCTCCGGCAGGCCCGGCAGCTGGAACATGAACATGTACCAGGATTTGAGGAATTGCCGCGGATGGCGAAACTCGCGCTGGAAGCAGGCCGGGTGCGGCAAATTCATGACGATGAGCCGCTGGATCGGCGAGGGATTCAGCATGGCGGTCGACCAGGCCAGCACACCGCCCCAATCATGGGCGATGAGCAGCGTCTCCTTGGCGCCCGAGGCCTGGATGAGCCCGGTCACGTCGGCGACGAGCGTCTCGAGCTTATAGGCCGCGATCTCGCGCGGCGAATCGGTGCCGCCATAACCGCGCAGGTTGGGCGCCCAGACGCGATAGCCCAGCTTGGCCAGCAGCGGCATCTGATGCCGCCAGGAATAGGCATGCTCGGGGAAGCCATGGAGGCAGAGGGCCAGCTTGTCGCCGCTGCCCATGGTCGCCACCTCGAAAGTGATGCCGTTCGCGGCCACGCGGATCATCTCGACATCGGTCCAGGCCATGGGTGTCCTCCCGCTTCAATTCTTGTTGGCGGGATTCTGAGGCTGCCTCAGGGTGGAAGTCCAGCGCTGGTATCGTGGCTGCCTATTACTCCGGCCATGACAAGAAATGTGAGCGTTATCGCTGAGCGGGCCAAGCAGAGCCTTTAGATCACGCCCGCTTCTTCGCCGCCGCGCGCTCGAGATAGGGCGCGAGGTAGCGGCCGGTGTAGCTCTCCTTCACGCCGGCCACATCCTCCGGCCGTCCTTCGGCGACGACGCGGCCGCCGCCGGCGCCGCCTTCGGGGCCGAGATCGATGATCCAGTCGGCGGTCTTGATGACCTCGAGATTATGCTCGATCACCAGCACCGTGTTGCCCTGGTCGGCCAGCGCGTGCAGCACCTCCAAGAGCTTGCGCACATCCTCGAAATGGAGGCCGGTGGTAGGCTCGTCGAGGATATAGAGCGTCTGGCCGGTGGCGCGGCGCGACAGCTCCTTGGCGAGCTTGACGCGTTGGGCCTCGCCTCCTGACAGCGTGGTCGCCGCCTGGCCGACATGGATGTAGCCGAGGCCCACCTGCTCCAGCGTCTTGAGCTTGTCGCGGATCGGCGGCACGGCTTTGAAGAACTCCGCACCGGCCTCGACGGTCAGGTCGAGCACATCGGCGATCGACTTGCCCTTGAACAGCACCTCCAGCGTCTCGCGATTGTAGCGCCTGCCCTTGCAGACATCGCATTGGACATAGACGTCGGGCAGGAAGTGCATCTCGATCTTGATGACGCCGTCGCCCTGGCACGCCTCGCAGCGGCCGCCCTTGACGTTGAAGGAGAAGCGGCCGGGCGCGTAGCCGCGCGCCTTCGACTCCGGCAGCCCCGCGAACCAGTCGCGCATCGGCGTGAAGCAGCCGGTGTATGTCGCGGGGTTCGAGCGCGGCGTGCGGCCGATCGGCGACTGGTCGATATCGACGATCTTGTCGAGATATTCGAGCCCGTCGATCCGGTCATGCTCGCAAGGGATGCTCGCGGGCACCGTTCAGGCGCCGCGCCAGCGCCTTGTAGAGCGTCTCGATGATCAGCGTCGATTTGCCGCCGCCCGAGACGCCGGTGACGCAGGTGAAGGTGCCGAGCGGGATCTCGGCCGTCACATCCTTGAGATTGTTGCCTTTGGCGCCATGGATCGCGAGCCGGCGGGTCGGGTGGATCGGCCGGCGCTTCTTCGGGATCGGGATCTCGCGATTGCCGGTCAGATACTCGCCGGTGAGGCTCGCCGGATTGGCCATCACCTCCTCGGGCGTGCCGCGTGCGATGATCTCGCCGCCATGGATGCCGGCAGCCGGCCCCATATCGATGAGGTAATCGGCCGAGCGGATCGCATCCTCGTCATGCTCGACGACGATCACCGAATTGCCGATGTCGCGCAGCCGCTTCAATGTCGCGAGCAGCCGGTCATTGTCGCGCTGATGGAGGCCGATCGACGGCTCGTCCAGCACATAGAGCACGCCCGTGAGGCCCGAGCCGATCTGCGAGGCCAAGCGGATGCGCTGGCTTTCGCCGCCCGAAAGCGTGGCGGATGCGCGCGCGAGCGTCAGGTAATCGAGGCCGACATTGTTGAGGAAGCCCAGCCGGTCGTTGATCTCCTTCAAGATGCGGTAGGAGATCTCCTGCTGCTTCGGCGTCAGGACCTTGGCGAGCCCCTCGAACCAGGCACCCGACTCGGCGATCGCGAGATCGGTCACCTCGGAGATGTGCTTGCCGGCGATCTTGACCGCCAGCGCCTCCGGCTTGAGCCGCGCCGCCCTGGCAAGTGTCGCAGGCCTGCTGATTCTGGTAGCGCGACAGCTCCTCGCGGATCCAGGCGCTGTCGGTCTCCTTGTAGCGCCGCTCCATGTTCGGGACGATGCCCTCGAACGGCTTCGAGGTCGTGTATTTGCGCAAGCCATCCTCGTAGGTCATCGGGATGACATCCTTGCCCGAGCCGTGAAGGATGGTGTCGCGCACATGTTCCGGCAGCTCTTCCCAGGGCGTGCCGAGGCTGACCTTGAAGTGGCGGGCGATGCTGTCGAGCGTCTGGACGTAGTATTGCGAGCTCGATCCGGCCCAGGGGGCGACGGCGCCGCCGCGCAACGACTTCGATTCGTCGGGCACGATCATGACCGGATCGAAATAGAGCTTGCTGCCGAGCCCGTCGCAGGCAGGGCACGCGCCGTATGGGTTGTTGAAGGAGAAGAGCCGGGGCTCGATCTCGTCGATCGTGAAGCCCGAGACCGGGCAGGCGAACTTGGCGGAGAAGGTCGTGCGCTCGCCCGAATCGGCATTCTCGGCGAAAACGAGGCCGTCGGCCAGGCTGAGCGCGGTCTCGAGGCTGTCGGCCAGGCGGTTGCCGAGCTCGGGACCGACCACGATGCGGTCGACCACGACCTCGATATCGTGCTTCAGCTTCTTGTTGAGGGCCGGCGCCTCGTCGATGTCGTAGAGCTTGCCGTCGATCTTGACGCGCTGGAAGCCGCGCTTCTGCAGCTCGGCCAGCTCCTTCTTGTACTCGCCCTTGCGGCCGCGCACGACCGGGGCCAAGAGCAGCAGCCGCGTGCGCTCCGGCATCGCCATGATGCGGTCGACCATCTGGCTGACCGTCTGGCTTTCGATCGGCAGGCCGGTCGCGGGCGAGTAGGGGATGCCGATGCGGGCGAACAGCAGCCGCAGATAATCGTAGATCTCGGTGACGGTGCCGACGGTCGAGCGCGGATTCTTCGAAGTCGTCTTCTGCTCGATCGAGATCGCCGGCGACAGCCCCTCGATCGAATCGACATCGGGCTTCTGCATCAGCTCCAGGAACTGGCGCGCATAGGCCGACAGGCTCTCGACATAGCGGCGCTGGCCTTCGGCATAGATCGTGTCGAAGGCGAGCGAGGATTTGCCCGAGCCCGACAGGCCGGTGATCACGACCAGCTTGTCGCGCGGGATATCGACATCGATGTTCTTGAGATTATGCTCGCGGGCACCGCGCACGCTGATCTGCTGCATGGGAATCCGACTTCGTGAGGCGTGAGGAGTCACTATATCGGGTGCCGCACCGGAAAATCGACCGTGCTGACGCGAAACCCGCCATGCGCCGGCTATGAGGGACGCAGCACCCAGATCGCGGCGGGCCGCCCATCGGACGCCGGCACGGCGAGATAGAGCCGGTCGCGCTCGGGCACGAAGAGCGATGTCCGGGCACCTCTCACTGTCGTGAAGCGCCAGAGGAGCGCCGTGCCCGTGGGCAGGCGCTGGAACAGATCGACGGCGCCGGCACCACAGCTGACATAAATCCGGCCGCGCTGGTCGTCGAAGAAGACATCGTCGGAATCGCCGCAGGTATCGAGCGTGGCTTGGACGGCGCCGGTCCCGGCGTCGAGCAGGGCGAGCCGGGCCGGGCTGCGGAACACGGTGGCGACGGTCTTTTCGGCGGCATCGACCGCGATGGGGAAATTGGCGGCGAGGCCGGGCGTCTTCCAGACGGCAGGCGGCGCGGCGCCGGTCCGGTCGAGCATGGTGATCTGCCGCGAATCGGGGACATTGACGATGATCCGGCCGGCGTCGGGCAGCAGCTGGAAGCCTTCCGGATGATCCGGTAGCTTCAAATCGGCCAGCTTCGCCCGCGTCGCCGGATCGATCACGGCGATGCCGCCATCGCCATAGCCCACGAGCGCCTGGCCGGTCTTGGGATCGATGCGGACATCGTCGGCATCGCGGCCGAGCGCCAGCCGCCCGGTCTCGGCGAAATCGGCGCCGTGATAGAATCGGACCGAGCCGTCGCCGCCATTGGCGATTAGGATCAGGTCGGCGCCCGGCACATATCCGACACCCTGTGGATCGTCGAGCTTGTCGATCCGATGGATGACCTGACCCGATGCCAGATCGACGACATCGAGCGTATCGTTGCCGACTTCGGCGACGAACAGGCGCTGGCGGCCGAGATCGACCGCCAGATGATCGATCCGGCCCGCGACATGTTCGAGCGGGATGACGGTCTCGAGCGCCATGGGCTGATAAGGATCGGGCGCCGCAGTCGCCGGCGCCGAGATCGCGAGGAGGAGCCCGAGGCTCCTCCCAAGGAGGCGCATCTCAGGCCTCGTCGGCATAGTGCTGATAGAGCTTGGCAGGCTCGTCCCATTTGATGCCGCTCATGAAAGCGTCGACATAGGCGGCGGCCTTGGCGCCGTAATCCATGTGATAGGCATGCTCATACATGTCGAGCACGAGCACTGGCCGCCCGCCGGCGAGATTGGTGGTGTGATCGGCGGCCCAGCTATTGACCAGCCGCTTGTCGCGCGGGCTATAGGCGAGGATCACCCAGCCGGAGCCGCCGCCTTCGGCCTTGCCCATCGCCGTGAATTCGGCACGCCAGCGATCGAGGCTGCCGAAATCGCGCTTGATCGCCTCGGCGAGCGCACCCGTCGGCTGACCGTCGCCGCCGATCGCCTCGAAGAAATGCTCGTGCAGGATCATGGAATTGGTCGCGATCAACTCTTCCCGCTTCAGGCCGTTGACGTGGAAGACGGGGGCCGCCGCCCAATCGATGGCGGCGAGTTCGGCCGAGATCGCGTTCAAGCGCTTCACGGCGCCGACATAGTTGTTCTCGTAATGGCTGACCAGGATCTTCTCCGACATGCCTTTGATCTGGCCGGGCTCGAAGGGCAGCTTCTTGGCCTCGTAGGGCTTGGCCGGGATGCCGGTCGGCGACAGCGTCTGGGCTTCTGCGGCGGGCAGGGCCGCGAGCGCCAAGCCGGCACCGGCGGTTCCGAAGAATTGGCGACGATCGACATGGATAGGCATAGCAACTCCGTGACAGGTTAAGCGTGGAAGACAAGGTGCTGGCGCAGCCGCGCCGCCGTGCGCTCGGCGATCGCGGCGGGGGCTTGGTAGCAATACGTACTCGTAGTCAGTAGACGAACATAAA
>CAVXLN010000007.1:0-64846 GCA_963762435.1 uncultured Alphaproteobacteria bacterium
AGAACTGGAAGCGTGCCAGGAAGGTGATCTGGCGCATGGGCTGGACCGCGTCTACCTGGGCGTTCGAGATGGAGTCGAACTGGGTGTTCACGCCGGCATATTGAACGACATTGAGGGCGTTGTTCGCGGTGGCGCGGAGCTCCAGAGTCCTCCGCTCGTGCAGCGCAACGACTCGTGACAGCGACAGGTTCAGATTATCTACCCCGGGGCCGGGAATGGAATTGCGCGCGGCCGTGCCGTACAGCTGGCCGGGCGCAAAGTCCGTAGGAGAAGGCAGCGGTATTGAACCAGTGATGCAGGTGGCCGCCCCCCCCGCGGATGGAAACGCCGGGAACCCGGTTGGGTCGCACCGAACCATGGGTGCCCCGCTCCACTTCAGTCGCAGAGGCCGCGATCAGGGGCGTCAGCGGCATGCCGGTGGCGCATAAAAAATACCCCGAAACTGTCCAGCCGCCAAAAAGGTTGGACGCCCAGCCCACGTTGCTCAAATACGACTTGTTGCGGCCAAAGGGCAGCTGGTAGAAAAAACCGCCAGTGACCTGATGGCGTATGTCGAAGCTGAATTCCCTTCCTCGGCACGCAAGTCCTGCCAGTTCTGAGCCACCACGGGGCTGCCGGCATTAATCGAAGAAGCATCGTCGATGGAATGGGGAATAAACATACGTTGCCTGCAGGGCGAGACCATGCAACAGCCGCTTGTTTGCACGCACGATGAGCGCATTGAAGTTTGAGAAAGCGGCCGACTCCTCGAAGTTGAAAAAAGCACTGGCGAAGGGCACGTTGTTGTGGCGGCCTGGGAGGCGAAATCGCTCGAGACGAGCCCATCCTCGCCGACCGTGAAATGGCGCCGGATCGCGTCCGCGCGCACCGGCTTGCCGAAGCCCGCAAGCCCGGTGAGTTTGCCCTCGTGCCGGTTCATCCGATAGCCCAGCGCCTGGGTGGCGTAGCCATAGGCCAGGCCCAAACTGTCGACCCGGCGCCTCGGGGCGAGCCAGCGATCATCGCCGAAGAGGCAGTCGAGCTTGCCACCGCCGAGCACCCGGTGGCTGTAATGGACATTGTCGCCGCCGCCGTCGGCCGTATAGACGAGGGCCGAGTCCCAGTCGGTGTGGAACAGCGCCGAGAGGCCGTGGGCCAGATGGTGGTTGTTGAAATAGATGGGAATGCCGGGCCGGAGCCCGAGCGAGGCCGCGAAACCCGGCCCGTCGAAGATGTCGAGCGCCCGGCCGCTGGCACGCCCGGCCTCGGCCGCGACATCCTTGTTGCGGTGCTTGCCGAACATCAGATTGATCCGGCTTTCGACATTCTTGTAGGCGCCGAGCCGGAAGAACTGCGCCGGATAATGGGCGCGCGTCAGCACCAGTGCCGCGACATCGGCGCGGCCAGCCCCGGCGATGGCAAGCACGTCGTCCATGGCCGCGATCGGCAGGCCGCCATCGCCCTTGCGGCGGGTCAGGCGTTCCTGCTGGACCGCCGCCAGCAAATCGTAATCACGGAACAGCGCCGCGGCACTGTCATGCCCGGCGGCATGGAGCGAGAGAATCAGCATCGATGCCGTGTGGTTGGGATCCCGGCTGCCGGCGCGGCAGAGGATCGAGGTTCTAGCGCCCGGCCCGGCCCAGCGAAAGCCTAAAGATCGGAGCCGTCACACCGCGGGCGCCCGCCGATAGGTCCAGACGAAGGCCGGCGGCACATTGCGCAGCACGAGCGCGCTGCGCCGGGCGGCGAGGCCGTGGAGATGCGGTGGCACCGGCGATTTGGCGCCATAGGTGAATTGAATGAAGGGGCCGCCGGATCCCAGCAGTGAGAAGGCGCTTTCGATGAGCCGCGCGCGCGCGGCTTCGGAAAAGAGCAGGAGCGGCAGGCCGGAGACGACCGCGGCCGCTTGGCGCACGCCGAGCGGCGCCAGAAGCTCGGCCAGAGTCTCGGCATTGCCGCACAGCACCGTGGAAAGCGGAAAGCGCCGGCGCAACAGCTCGACCAGATGCTGATCGCGCTCGACCACATAAAGCCGCTCCGGTTTGAGGCCGGCTTCGAGCAGCCCCTGAGTGATGCTGCCGGTGCCGCCGCCGAGCTCGATCACGGGCGAGGCCTCGTCGAGGGCTGCCCTGGGGATCTGCCGGGCGATGGCGCGCGCCAGAAACCGGCTCGAGGGGGCGATGGCACCCATCTGCCGCGGCGAGCGCAGCCAGCGGCCGAGGAAGGTGAGCGTGGCGTTATTCTGGATCGGAACAGTGGTCATGCTCTCCTCTGCCATTCGTCAACCTGCGAATGGGCTTGTCCGGGACGGCCGATCGGATAGGGTGCGGCCCTCTTGATCGCCGGCCTCGTACCGGCACGTCGATCGTTGTAATGGAATTGTAGCAATCAGGAGAAGCCCTCCGCTGCACATGTCTCGAAAGCGCAGGCGAGCAACGCCCGGCTTCGACGCGCGGAAAAGGGCTTCTGCCGTTCGGGGAGATCCTCATGCCGCACCAAGCAGAGACAGAGAAGCTCCTGCTCATCGACCGCATCGCGGCGCTGGCCGAGGCGGCCAAGCCGGAAGCGCGGCCCGCCGACCGCTTCGTCCGCGCCTTCTACAAGAACGTCCCGCCGGACGATATTCTCAACCGCCGGCC
Source organism: uncultured Alphaproteobacteria bacterium (assembly GCA_963762435.1). Lineage (GTDB taxonomy): Bacteria > Pseudomonadota > Alphaproteobacteria > ATCC43930 > CGMCC-115725 > JAXDMU01. The sequence goes on from CAVXLN010000007.1 coordinate 2,619, forward strand.
TGAGGATTTGTTCCCCGGACCCGCGACGCTCTGGCAATTCATGGCCGAGCGCCGGCCGGGCCGGGCCAAGATCCGGCTGATCGATCCCAGGGACCCGGCCCATGGCTGGACCGGCGGCCGGACCGTGCTGCAGATCGTCAATGACGACATGCCGTTCCTAGTCGACAGCGTCACGGCGGCCCTCAACACGCTCGGCCTCACCGTGCAGCTCGTCATCCATCCGATCGTGCCGGTCGAACGCGACGGGCACGGCAAGCTGCTGGGCTTGGCGCCGGGCCTGACCGGCGACCTCAAAGAATCGGTCATGCAGATCGAGCTCGGTGGCCGGGTCGCTTCCGACAAGAGCGAGGCGATCATCGAGTCGCTCGAGCGGGTCCTGGGCGACGTGCGCGCCGCCGTGGTCGATTGGGGCGTCATGAACAAGCGCGTCGAGCACATCATCGACGATCTCGGCAGTGCGGCCCTGCCCGTCCCCGCCTCGGAGGCGGCCGAGGTCGGTGCGTTCCTCACATGGCTCGTCGCCAATAATTTCACCTTCCTGGGTTATCGCGAATACGCCTTCGACCAGGAAGGGCTCGCGATCGTGGCCGATGCCGGGCGCGGCATCCTCAGGAACGACGCCTATTTGGTGTTCGACGGATTGCGCCATTTCACGACGCTGTCGCCCGATGTGCAGCAATTCCTGCGCTCGCCCCAGCTGATGATGATCTCGAAATCGAACCAGAAATCGACAGTTCACCGGCCGGCCCAGCTCGACACGGTCGGCATCAAGACCTTCGATGCGAATGGCGACGTGTCGGGCCAGAAGCTTATCGTGGGATTGTTCACCTCCGCCTCCTACGGCCATCCGCCAGGTTCCGTGCCGGTGCTGCGGCGCAAGGTGCATCGCTGCATCGAGCGTTCGGGCTTCGCGCCCGACAGCCATGACGGCAAGGCGCTGCAGCATATCCTCGACACCTATCCGCGCGACGAGCTGTTCCAGATCGGCGAGGAGGAGCTGTTCCAGACCGCACTGGGCATCCTGCACCTCCAGGAGCGGCAGCGCATCGCGCTGTTCATGCGCCAGGATCCGTTCGAGCGGTTCGTGAGTGCCCTCGTCTATGTGCCGCGCGATCGCCTGAGCGCCGAGGTGCGGCGGCGCATGGCGGCGATCCTGGAGCAGGCCTATGACGGCAAGCTGCAATCCGAGACGCTGCATATCGAGGAATCGGCACTGGCGCGGATGCATTTCATCATCACGACCGTGCCGGGCCAGCAGCGCGAGACGGAAACGGCCAAGATCGAGCAGCTGCTGGTCGAGGCTGGGCGCGTCTGGGCCGATCGATTAGGCGACGCCTTGGCGGCACGGCTCGGGGCCGAACGGACGGCCGAGCTGCTGCCGCGCTTTGCGGACGCACTGCCCAACGCCTATGTCGAGCGTTTCGCCGCCGCGGCCGCCGTTGCCGATATCGAGCAGATCCTGGCGGTCGAGAGCGGGGCACCCGTCGCTCTTATCGTCGATCGCAGCCGGCCGGGTGCCAGCGCCGCTTTGAAGCTCAAGACGTTCCATGCGGCCGATCCGATCGCGCTGTCGGACGTGTTGCCGATGCTCGAGAATCTGGGCCTCAAGGTGATCAACGAGATCCCGTTCGAGGTCCGGCCCAAGGAATCGTCACGGCCGATCTGGATCCAGGAATTCGAGCTGTTGCCGAAGAGCGGCGATGCGATCGACCTCGTCGAGGTCGGGCCGCGCTTCGAGGAGGCGTTCCCGGCAATCTGGTCGGCCGATGTCGAGAATGACGGCTTCAACCGGCTGGTGCTGCTGGCCGGGCTGTCTGTGCGCGAGATCACGGTGCTGCGCGCCTATTGCAAGATCCTGCGCCAGGCCGGCACTGCGTTCAGCCAGGCCTATATGGAGGATACGCTGGCAGGCCACGCGCCGATCGCGCGGCTCTTGGTGCGCCTCTTCGAAGCCCAGTTCGATCCGGCGCGGGCGGAGGGTGAGCGCGACACGGAAGCTGCCGTGATCGCGCAGGAGATCCGCACCGGCCTCGATGCCGTCACCAATCTCGACGAGGATCGCATTCTCAGGAGCTTCCTGCTGCTCATCCGCAAGTCGCTCCGCACCAATTTCTATCAGCACGGGACGGACGGCGCGCCCAAGCCCTATCTGTCCATCAAGCTCGCGAGCCAGGAGATCGATCTCCTGCCGCTGCCGCGCCCGCTGGTCGAGATCTCCGTCTATAGCCCGCGCATGGAGGGCTGCCATCTCCGCGGCGGCAAGGTCGCGCGCGGCGGCATCCGCTGGCATCCGACCGCAAGGAGGATTTCCGCACCGAGATTCTGGGCCTGATGAAGGCGCAGATGGTGAAGAACTCGGTCATCGTGCCGGTGGGCTCAAAGGGCGGCTTCATCGTCAAGCGCCCGCCGGCGGGTGACCGCCAGGCGATGAATGACGAGGTCGTCGCCTGCTACAAGACGCTCATGAGCGGGCTGCTCGACATTACCGACACGATTGAGGGCGACAAGATCGTGCCGCCCCGGCACGTGGTGCGGCGCGACGGCGACGATCCCTATCTCGTCGTCGCGGCCGACAAGGGGACGGCGACCTTCTCCGACATCGCCAACGGCGTCGCCGAGGAATATGGCTTCTGGCTGGGCGACGCCTTCGCCTCCGGCGGTTCGGTCGGCTACGACCACAAGGTGATGGGCATCACGGCCCGCGGCGCCTGGGAGGCGGTGAAGCGGCACTTCCGCGAGGAAGGTATCGACATACAGACGACCGACTTCACCTGCGTCGGCGTCGGCGACATGGCGGGCGACGTGTTCGGCAACGGCATGCTGCTGTCGCCGCATACAAGGCTCGTCGCCGCCTTCAACCACCTGCATATCTTCCTCGACCCGAACCCCGATGCGGCGACGAGCTGGGCCGAGCGCAAGCGGCTGTTCGAGCTCAAGGGCTCGAGCTGGACCGATTACGATGCGAAGCTCATCTCGCCGGGCGGCGGCGTGTTCCCGCGCTCGGCCAAGTCGATCACGCTTTCGCCCGAGGCGAAGGCCCGTTTCGGCATCGCCGAGGACAGTCTGGCGCCGAGCCAGCTGATCAATCTGCTGTTGAAGCAGCCGGTCGATCTCCTGTGGTTCGGCGGCATCGGCACCTATGTCAAGGCGACGCAGGAAAGCCAGGCCGAGGCCGGCGACCGCGCCAACGACGCGCTCAGAGTCAATGCGGCACAGCTCAAGGCGCGCGTGGTGGGCGAAGGGGCCAATCTCGCCATGACCCAGCGCGCGCGGATCGAGTTCGCGCTCAAGGGCGGCCGGCTCAATACCGACGCGATCGACAATTCAGCCGGCGTCGACACCTCCGACCACGAGGTCAATATCAAGATCGGCGTGGGATCCATGCTGGCGTCGGGCAAGCTCAAGCCGGCGGAGCGCAGCCAATTCCTCGCCAGCATGACCGACGAGGTGGGCCAGCTGGTGCTGGAGGATAATTACCTGCAGACGGGTGCCCTCAGCCTCGCCGAGTTCGAAGCCCCCGCGCTGCTCGACCAGCATGCGCGGCTCATCCGGACGCTCGAACGGGCCGGCCGGCTTGACCGGGCGATCGAGTTCCTGCCCGATGACGAGGCGCTGCAGCTGCGCGCCGCGGCCAAGCGCGGCCTGACGCGGCCGGAGCTCGCCGTGCTGTTGGCCTATGCCAAGAATGTCGCCAATGACGAGATCCTGGCCTCGTCGCTGCCCGACGCGCCCGAGCTCGAAACCGCCCTCCTGGCCTATTTCCCGCAGCAGATGCAGAAGCAGGCGGCCGAGGATCTGAAGGCGCACCGGCTGCGCCGCGAGATCATCGCGACGGTCATAGCCAATGCCATGATCAACCGGATGGGGCCGAGTTTCATTGCCGAGATGCAATCGCGCACGGGGCGGACGACGGAGGATATCGCCCGCGCCTACCGCATCATCCGCGATGTGTTCGAGCTGCCCGCGGTGTGGCGGGCGATCGAGGCGCTCGACAATGCCATTCCGGCGGCGGCCCAGCTGCGGCTGATGCTGGAAGTGAAGATCGTGGCCGAGCGCACGGTACGCTGGCTCCTGCAATCGGGCCTGGCGCTCGATATCGCGGCGCGGGTGGCCGAGTTCGCGCCCGGCGTCAAGAAGCTGGCCGCCAAGCTGCCCGGCATCCTGCCGATCGGCGAGCAGCGCTTCTTCGAGGAGCGCAAGACGCCGTTCATCGAGGCGCATGTGCCGGAAGATCTCGCAGCGCGCGTGACCGGCCTCGCCAACCTCGCGGCCGGCCTCGATATCGTGCGCATCGACGAGGCGGCCAAGGTCGACATCATCGAGATGGGCCGGCTCTATTACGATACGGGCGAGCGCCTCGGCCTCGACGCGCTGCGCGGCTCAACCCGGGCCATGCCGGTCTCCAATCACTGGCAGAGCCTGGCGGCGGCAGCCTTGCTCGACGATTTCTACGCGCTTCAGCGCGACATTGTGCAGAAGGTGCTGGTCGAAGCCGACAGCAAGGGCAATCACCGGCTCGACGCCTGGATGACCCGCCGGCAGCAGGCGGTCGGCCGGGCGCAGGAAATGATCGCCGAGATCGGCCGCGCCGGCCCGGCCGACCTTGCCATGCTGACGGTGGCAAGCCGGCAGCTGCGGGCGCTGACGACGGCGTAAAGGCCGCGGGGCGAGTGTCTGGCGATCGGGTGGTACTCGGCGTATGGTTGCTCAACCTTGGTTAGGTTGGGTTCCCGCTCCGATGGAGGTGCCGATGCTCCTTTATCGTCCGCTCGCCTGGCTCGCCCTCGCAGCATTGCTCGCGGCTTGCACGCCCTGTTCCGGGACGGGCGACAATGCCTGTCCCAAACCGGCGCCGGTCACACCGGTCGAAGGCGGGGGCGGTGGAGGCGGGATGTAGGATGCGCCCGCTCGCTTGGCTCACACTCCTGATGCTGCTTTCCGCCTGCGGGCCCTGCGATGCCAGCATCGATCGCGCCTGCCCGCTGCCCGCCCCTGGCCCGCCGACCGAAAATGACGGCGGCGGTGGGATGTGAGGGCATCTCACGGATCCGAGACGCCCTTATTCGCCAGAAGCTGTTGGTAGACGCTTAAACGATCCGTGATTTGCCAGTGCCCCGACAGCTTCCGCTGAGGTGTGAAGAAGTACATCGTAGCACCGGACATCTCGATGACTCTCCCGGTCGCCGCGAAACCGGGGATGTCTCCCAGATGCGTGGCGCGCCAAAGCCAGGTCATCGAAGCGGCGTCCCCATCCGCGCATAGACGCTGAAGCGCGAACCGCTGGTCGGGAAACGCGGCCCGCGACCGGCGAACGCGCTCCTTGTAACCGTCCAGATCCAGCGTCTGTCCGTTCCAGGGATCGCCCGGGTCATGGTGGATCGTGTAGCTCGGTGCGAGATAGCGCGCGGAAGCCTCTGCGTCGCCTTCATCCCAAACCTCCCGGATGAAACTCTCCAGGAGTTGCTTCAGTGCGGCACCACTCATGGTGAACCCTCCTCCGATGCGCCATCGCGGAACCTCAAGGCCTCGTCGCGGATGTCCGGCGGCCAGGACGAGAGCAACGTCGCGAGCTTCGTCCGATCGCCGGCGAACAGCGCCCGCGAGGCCTCTTCGAACCCGGCAAGGTTGCCGGCGATTGCCGACATGAAGCGATAGGCGGCCTCAATGCGCGTCCGGGAACTCGTTTCCCCGGCATCCGCCTTTCGAGCCGCCTCGACCAGCTTGCGCAGCGTAATCGACGCGCCGCCGGGCTGGCGGGCAAGCCACTCCCAATGGCGCGGCAGCAGCGTGACCTCGCGCGCAACCACGCCTAGCGACGGCCGGCCGCGCTTGGTGGCGGGAGCCTCTGCCGGGGCGTAGCGCGCCATCACCTCCTGCTCGGTTCCGCGCAGATCGAGATCGACGACCCGGGCGGTCTCGCGATTGAAGGTGACGACCGCGACATGCGGCTGCTGCTCCTGCGAGCGCCGCACGACAGCCGCCACCTCGGCCAAAACGCCGCTGGCGAGCCGGACCGGCCCCGCGAACGCGACATAGCGAGGCTGCGCACTCTCATCTTCCTCGGCCAACGAAGCCTCCTATTTACCCGGGTAAAAATCTCGACTAATATCACCCGGGTAAAATGGAGAAGTCAATGGATAAGAACGAGCGGCGGGCAGCGGTGGCCGCCTATAAGCAGCGCAAACCCGCGCACGGCGTCTACGCCGTCATCTGCACGGCCACGGGTGCTGCTTGGGTTGGCCATAGCGGTCACGTCGATAAGATATGGAACAGATTAAGCTTCGCGCTGCGGCTCGGCACGAGTCCCTATGCATCGCTTCAGGCGGCTTGGAAGCAGCATGGCGAACGGGAATTCAGGTTCGAGGAGCTGGAACGCCTCCGGGACGATTTTCCGGAATACGCCCGCCTGGACGAGCTCAAGACGCGCCAAGCCCTTTCGCGCACAAGGCTCAGCGCCTCGAGCCTCTAACGATGCCGCTATTCCTGGTTTTCGAGCCGCGCCTTGTGGCCGAGATAGCCGCCATGGTGACGAAGCGCGTAATCGGCCTTGGTGATGCCCTTCTGCTCCATCAGGACCAGGGCCAGCGCGTCGCCGATGGCACCCATCACCGCCATGCTGGCCGAGGGTGTCAGGCCCAAGGGGCACGGCTCCTCGATGACGCCCATATCGAGCACGATATCGGCGAGGCGCCGGAGTTCGGTCTCGGGATGGGAGGTGACGCCGATCACCGTCGTCTTGGTGAGGTGGCGGCTGAGCTCGATGAACTCCAGCACCTCGCGCGTCTTGCCGCTGGTCGAGAAGGCCACGATGACATCGCCCGGGCCGATCAGGCCCAGATCGCCATGGGGCGCCTCGGCCGGATGGATGAACACCGCCTGAGTCCCGGTCGAGCACAGCACCGCCGCGAATTTCTGGGCGATGAAGCCCGCCTTGCCGATGCCGGTGGTGACGATCTTGCCGGTGCAGCGCTGCATCGCCTCGAGTGCCGCCTCATAGGCGTCGCTGACATCGACGGCCGTGATGGCATCCGCCTCGGCGTCGAGGATCTGGCGGATCTTGCCGCGAATCTGGGTCATATGCTGCTCAATGACGGAAGTGACGCATGCCGGTGAGGACCATGGCGAGGCCGCGCTCGTCGGCGGCGGCGATGACCTCGTCGTCGCGGATCGAACCGCCGGGCTGGATGATTGCGGTGGCGCCGGCCTCGGCGGCAGAGATGAGCCCGTCGGCGAAGGGGAAGAAGGCGTCGGACGCCACGACCGAGCCAACGGCCAGGCTCGGGCCGTCGGCCCCGTTGCGCAGAGTGCGGGCGGCCTCCTCGGCCTTCAAGGCGGCGATGCGCGAGCTGTAGACGCGGCTCATCTGGCCGGCGCCGATGCCGACCGTGGCGCCCGCCTTGGCATAGACGATCGCGTTCGATTTCACATGCTTGCAAACGCGGAAGGCGAACAGCAGGTCGTCGATTTCCTGCGCCGTGGGCGCGCGCTTGGTGACGATCTTGAGCTCGGCTGCCGTGATCCGGCCGGCATCGCGATTCTGCATGAGGAAGCCGCCCGCGACCGAGCGGAAGCTGAAGCCCGGCGCCAGCGCGTCGGGCACGCCGCCGGTGGCCAGGAGCCGCAGCGCCTTGCGGCGGGTCAGGATCTGGAGCGCATCGGCATCGAAGGCGGGTGCTATCACGACCTCGGCGAAGAGCTCGTCGATCGGGGCGGCCGTCGCGGCGTCGAGCGGACGGTTGACGGCGACAATGCCGCCATAGGCGCTGACCGGATCGCACAAGAGGGCCCGGCGATAGGCGTCGAGCAGATTCTGCCCGGTGGCGACGCCGCACGGGTTGGCGTGCTTGACGATGACGACCGCCGGCTCGGTGAATTCGGCGACGCATTCGAAGGCGGCGTCGGTGTCGTTGATGTTGTTGTAGCTGAGCTCCTTGCCGTGGAGCTGCTGCGCGGTCGCGACACCGGGCCGGGCCTCGGCCGGGATCGTGTAGAAGGCGGCCGTCTGATGCGGGTTCTCGCCATAGCGCAGGAGCTGCTTGCGCTCGCCGGCGATCGAGAGGGTCGTGGGCAGGAGATCGCCACGCTCGGCCGCCATCCAGGCGGCAATGGCGGAATCGTACGCGGATGTCCGCGCATAGGCCTGGCCGGCGAGGCGGCGGCGAGTGGCGAGCGTGGTGGCGCCGCCATTGGCGTCCATCTCGGCCAGCACGGTCGCGTAATCGGCCGGGTCGGTCAGGATCGTCACGAAGTCATGGTTCTTGGCCGCCCCGCGAATCAGCGAGGGACCGCCGATATCGATCTTCTCGATGCACTCTTCCCAGGGCGCTCCACTGGCGACCGTGGCCTCGAACGGATAGAGGTTCGAGACGATAAGATCGATCTCGCCGATGCCATGCTCGGCCAGCGCCGCGCGATGGGTCTCGAGATCGCGGCGGGCGAGCACGCCGCCATGGATGATGGGATGGAGCGTCTTGACCCGGCCATCGAGCATCTCGGGAAATCCCGTGACGCTGGCGACATCGGCGACGGGCAGCCCGGCATCGGCGATCGCCTTGGCCGAGCCGCCGGTCGAAACCAGCGCCACGCCGCGCTCGACCAGCGCGCGGGCGAAATCGACGAGGCCGGTCTTGTCATAGACCGAAAGCAGCGCCCGGCGGATCGGGCGATCGAAATCAGAGGTCATCTTGGTCCGTCAGGAGGTGCTGTAAAGCGGGACCATAGGACCGCCCTTCCAGCCGATCAAGCGAGCTTACATCAAGCCGGGGGTGCGATCGCCTCGGGCTGGCGCACGAGCAGGACGAGAAGGGCCACGACGAGCACGATGGCGAGCGCCACGCCGATCCAGGGCCAATAGACCGCGACGAGCGCCAAGAGCAGCAGGCCGACATTGCCGCCGATGATGCGCAGCACGACGGCGGCGTGGCTCAGCCCCTTTTGCACGGCGCGCTGATAGAAATGCTCGCGATGCGCCTCCCAGAAGCGGCGTCCGCGCAGGATTCGGTAGGCGAGCGTCAGCGTGGCGTCGCCGAGATAATAGAGCGGCAGAATCAGCGCTGGCGCCCAATGGCCAGTGCCGGCGAGGCCGAACAGCAGCCAGGCGAGCAGGAAACCGATCGGGATCGAGCCGACATCGCCGAGGAAGAGCTTGGCCGGATGCCAGTTCCAGGGCAGGAAGCCCAAGCCCGCCGCCGCGATCGCCGCCCCCAGCGGGATGGCGCCCGATTCATTCTCGCCGGCCAGCACGGCGACCAGCGTCACGCCAAGGCCGATCACCACCGTTTCGCTGCCCGTGATGCCGTCGATCCCGTCCATGAAATTGAAGAGATTGACGAACCAAGCCCAAAGGATGGCGGTCAGTGCGATATCGATCGGCTCCGGCAGCAGGCCCTGAAAGACATGGCCGACGCCGGGCAGGAACCAGAGCGCGACGAAGATCGCAGCGAATTGCGCGCCGAGGCGCACGAGCACCGGCAAGCCGCCGCGATCGTCGCGCCAGGACAGCACGGCGAGGCCGATCGCCCCCGCGACCGCGACCAGCGTGCCGATGAGCGGCGCCGTGCCGAGGACGGCCAGGATGATCCAGCACAGCGCCGTGATCGGCACCAGTGCAAGGCCGCCGCCGCGCGGCACCGGCCGGTCATGGCTCGAACGGTGATTGGGCTCGTCGAGGATCTGCCGGTGCCGGAGCCAGATCAGCACCAGCCCGGTCGCGACCGTGCTGGCAAGAATGCAGGCGAGCGCCAGCTCGGCGATGAGGAGCGAGGACATGAGTCCATGTCCTAGAGCATTTTCGGGTCGCGCGGGACCGGAAAATGCGGGTCAGGCGCATGCCAGAGCCCGATGTGATCACATCGGGCTCTACCTATTTAGTTTAGCGAAGGATTCAGATTTCAGGTCGATCCGACCGGAAATCATCCTGCGCTAGGATCTCGATCTTGTGGCCGTCGAGGTCGTTGATGACGGCGCCGTAATAATCCGGCGCGATATCGGGATGCGGTCCGGCCGCGCGCAGGGTCTTCGCCCCCAGCCGCTCGGACGCGGTGCCGAAACGCTCGACTGCCTGGCGGCTGGGTGCCGTGAAGGCGACATGCATTCCGGTGCCGACGACGCCCTCGCGGAATCGATCGCCGCCCCGACCGTCCGCTACTTGCGGACCAGCCGGGCAGCGTAGAAGCCGTCGATGCCGTCGAATTCCCGGAGATGGCTCGGCAGCGTGCGCAGATCGCCGTCGGCCGTGATGAATTCGGTGATGCCGCCGAGCTCGGACGGGTCGACAGGCTGGCGCTCGACCGGCGCGCCGCGCGCCAGCAGCTTGGCGATCTGCCGCGGCCCCTCCTCCGGCTCGAGCGAGCAGGTGCAATAGACGAGCTTCCCGCCTGGCTCGAGCATATCGACCGCGGCGTTAAGCAGCCTTTCCTGCACGGCAGCGAGCCGGGCGACATCGTCCGGGGTCTTGAGATGCGGCACGTCGGGATGCCGGCGGATGGCACCGGTGGCCGTGCAGGGCGCATCGAGCAGAATGCCCCAGGCCTTGTGCGGCGGCTTCCAGGTGACGGCGTCGGCGCTGATCGTCTCGACCTTGAGCGAAAGCCGGGACAGATTGTTGATCATGCGGTCGAGCCGGCGCGGCGAGCGGTCGATCGCCGTGACCTTGGCGCCACCGGCCGCGAGCTGGGCCGTCTTGCCGCCTGGAGCGGCACAGAGATCGAAGACGATTCGATCCGAGACATCGCCGAAGAGCATTGCCGGGAGGGCGGCGGCCGCATCCTGGACCCACCAGGCGCCCTCGCCATATCCTGGCAGGCTGGCGATGGCGCCGCCGGCGACACGCCGGAGCGTACCCGTGGGCAGGAGGGTGGCGTCGAGCCGTTCGGCCCAGCCTGTGCGGTCGAAGCGCACCGTAATATCGAGCGGCGCCTCGCGCAAATGCGTCTCGGCGACACGGCGGACGCCGGCCTCGCCATAGGCTTCGGACCAGGCGTTCCACAGCCATTTCGGCGTGTTGAGGCGCGGTGCATCCTGGCGCTCGACAAGGCCGGGACCGTCCTGCGACAGGCGGCGCAGCACTGCATTCACCAATCCCTTGTGGCTGGTGAAGCCGCGCGCATCGGCAAGATCGACCGTCGTGGCGACCGCCGCATGGGCCGGCGTGCGCAGGAACAGGAGTTGGGCGATGCCCAGCCGCAGCATGTCGTGCACCTGGGCGGCGCGCGGCGGCAGCGGTGTCGCCAGGCAATGCGCGATCAGCGCGTCGATCTGGCCGAGACGGCGCAGCACGGTTGCAACAAGCAGACGCGCGAAAGCCCGGTCGCGAACGGACAGGCTGGGAAGGTCGGGGGCCTCGTCGATAGCATCGTCCAAGGGGCGACGGCGGCGCAGGACCGCTCCCAAGAGATCGATGGCCACCCCACGGGCCGAGGGGACAGAGGTAGAACTCAGCAAAGTACTATCTGCCATCTTGAGCTGGAACCGACCGTTGCGAGGTGCGAACGGCGGCTGCGGATTAAAGTTCATTGCACGCATAAGGCGCGGTGCAAAAAATATCTCCCCGCCACGAAGGCGCCGATCCTAGCACCTGTATCGCGGCTGGCGCGAGTGCGATAGCTGCCGCAGCCACCACGATCCGCGCTTGGCATCAGAACATAACATCTCCATATAGATGGTATGACCAAAGACACGAAGACACCCCTTTCAAAAAATATTGATCAGGCCCGCGCGGAGACGCCCAAATCAGCGCCGACGCCCGCATCGCGCGAGACCACGCCACGCGAAATCGGCGGCCCGCCCGGACCTGAACCGACTCGCTATGGTGATTGGGAAAGTAACGGACGATGCACCGATTTCTAAAGTTCGTTGGATAAGGCCCACCCCTGCGTCACGCCATCGTCGTCCCGCTTAGCGTCTAGTAAATCAATCGCATATGCATTCCCGGTGTCATCTTTGTGGCGCAGTTCACCTTTATGGCAAGCTAGAACGGTGGGAAGCTGAAGCGGTTCATGGCTGCCATTCCGGAAATAATCGAGTCTGAGACGCTGGCGGCGGAGTCCGCCGAGGTGCCGCGTGCGGAAACAGGCCATGCGGCCCGGCGCGACCGCCGCATCCTGCTGTCGATTCTGACTGGCCTGCCGTTCCGATTGCTGCAGGTGGCCAGCGGCGTGCTTCTTGTACCGCTTGCCTTCCATTATCTCGGCGGCATCCGATTCGGCCTCTGGGCCGCGATCACGGCGCTGGGCCCGATCGTGGCGCTGGCGGATCTCGGCATCGGCAACGGGCTGATCACGGCAGTCGCGGGCGCGGTCGGGCGCGAGGATCAGCTTGGCGCACGGCGGGCGGCCGCTTCCGGCATCGCTGCCGCGTCGGTGATCGCCCTTGGCCTCCTGGCGCTCCTCGCCGCCGCGGCCTGGTTCAGCGACTGGGCCGGCTGGTTCAATGTCGCCGGCACCGAGGCAGCGCCCGAGGCGCGGCCGACCGCCGTGCTGTTCATCGCCTGCGCGGTGGCGCTCCTGCCGGTGACGCTGGCGGCCAGGCTGCGCGCAGGCCTGCAGGAATCCTTCTACAGCAGCTTCTGGGAAGCGGCGGGCGTGATCGGCGCGCTCGGCGCATTCGTGCTTCTGACCCAGCTCGATGCCGGCATGCCGGCGCTGGCCCTGGCACTGGCCGGCGTGCCCGTGCTGGCCGGCGCCTGCAACCTCGCCTGGCTCTATCGCCACCATCCCTGGCTTCGCCCGAACCTCGGCGATATCAGCTTCGGCGCGCTCAAGCCCGTGCTGCGGCTGGGCTTTCTCTATTTCGTGCTGCTGGCGGCGACGGCGCTCGCGAATTCGACCGACAGCATCGTTGCCATCCGGCTGCTCGGTCCCGACCAGACCGGGATGATCGCGATCTGCGGCAAGATCTTCACGGCCGGCCAGGCGCTGGTGCTGGCGATGCTGACGCCGCTTTGGCCCGCCTTCAGCGAGGCGCTGGTCCGCCACGATCTCGGCTGGGTCAGGCGGACGACGCGGCGAGCATTGCTGGCCGGCATCGGCGGGGCCGGGCTCATCGCCGTCTCGCTCGCTTTCACCACCAACATTCTCGTCCATCTCTGGATCGGGCCGGCCATGACCATGCCGACCTCGCTGCTCGCCGCCAACAGCGTGTGGCTGGTGCTGATCGGCGCCGGCAACGCGCTCGGCATGCTGCTGAACGGCGCCGGCATCGTGCGGCTGCAGATCGGTGCCGCCTTGGGCTACAGCCTGCTGGCATTCCTGCTCAAGCTGGTGCTGCCGCACTATATCGGTGCGGCCGGCATCGTCTGGGCAACCGTGATCGGCTATGGCGGCGTCGTGGTGCCGCTTTACGCCGCCTTCACCTGGCGCTATCTCCGGCGCGAGTCAGTCGCTTAGCGGTTCATCCGGCTCTCGACCAGCCCCTGGACCACGCTCGGATCGGCGAGCGTCGTCGTGTCGCCCAGCGACTCGTGCTCGTTGGCGGCGATCTTGCGCAGGATGCGGCGCATGATCTTGCCGGAGCGGGTCTTGGGCAGGCCCGCCGCCCAATGGATGAAGTCCGGCGTCGCGATCGGCCCGATCTGCTTGCGGACCCAGCCGATCAGCTCCTTCCGGAGCTCATCCGTCGGCTCCTCGCCGAGATTGAGCGTGACATAGGCATAGATGCCCTGGCCCTTTATGTCGTGCGGGAAGCCCACAACGGCCGCCTCCGCGACCGTCTCATGGGCGACCAATGCGCTCTCGATCTCGGCCGTGCCGAGCCGGTGGCCGGCAACATTGATCACGTCGTCGACGCGGCCGGTGATCCAGTAATAGCCATCCTCGTCGCGCCGGCAGCCATCGCCGGTGAAATAGCGGCCGGGATACGCCGAGAAATAGGTTTCGACGAAGCGCTTATGGTCGCCGAAGATGGTCCGCATCTGGCCAGGCCAGCTATCCTCGATGCAGAGATTCCCCTCGGTGGCGCCCTCGAGCTTTTCGCCATTGGCATCGACGATGAGCGGTTCGACGCCGAAGAAAGGCCGCGTCGCCGAGCCCGGCTTGAGCGCCGTGGCACCCGGCAACGGCGTGATCAGAATGCCGCCGGTCTCGGTCTGCCACCAGGTATCGACGATCGGGCAACGCTTGTCGCCGACATGCTCCCAATACCAGAGCCAGGCCTCGGGATTGATCGGCTCGCCGACCGAGCCCAGGAGACGGAGGCTCTTGCGGCTCGTGCGCTCGACCGGCCCCGTGCCTTCGCGGGCGAGTGCGCGGATCGCGGTGGGGGCCGTGTAGAAGATCGAGACCTTGTGCTTGTCGACCACCTGCCAGAAGCGCGAGGCGTCGGGATAGTTCGGCACGCCCTCGAACATCAGGGTGGTGGCGCCGTTGGCGAGCGGGCCATAGAGGATGTAGCTGTGGCCGGTGACCCAGCCGACATCGGCCGTGCACCAATAGATCTCGCCCGGCCGGTAGTCGAAGACATGGCGATGCGTAAGCGCGGTAAAGACGAGATAGCCGGCGCTGGTATGGAGCACGCCCTTGGGCTTGCCGGTCGATCCTGAGGTGTAAAGGATGAAGAGCGGATCCTCCGCACTCATCTCCTCGGGCGGGCAATCGGCCGAGACCGACGCGATCTCGTCATGATACCAGCGGTCGCGGCCCGGGACCCAGCCGACCGCGCCGCCCGTGCGCTTGACCACGATCACCGTATCGACCTCTGGGCAGGCCTCGAGGGCGGCATCGGCATTGACCTTGAGCGGCACCTTGCGGCCGCCGCGGAGGCCTTCGTCGGCCGTGATCAGCACCGTCGCCTTGGCGTCCTGGATACGGCCGATCAGGCTGTCGGGCGAGAAGCCGCCGAACACGACGGAATGAACCGCGCCGATGCGTGCGCAAGCGAGCATCGCATAGGCCGCTTCCGGGATCATCGGCAGATAGATCGTGACCCGGTCGCCCTTCTTCACGCCGCGGCTTTTCAGCACATTGGCGAGGCGCGAGACCTGCTCATGGAGCTCGCGATAGGAGATGCGGCGGGATTCGTTGGGATCGTCGCCTTCCCAGATGATCGCGGTCTCGTCGGCCTTGGATGCCAAGTGCCGGTCGATGCAATTGGCGGCGACGTTGAGCGTGCCGTCCTCGAACCATTTGATCGAGACGCCGTCGGTGAAGCTTGTGTTCTTGACCTTGGTGAAGGGCTTGATCCAATCGATGATCTTGCCCTGCTCCGCCCAGAACTCGTCCGGCGCCTCGATCGAGCGGCGATACATCGCCTGATAGGTCGCGTCATCGATCGTGGCGGGGCCGGCAAAGCCCTCCGGAACCGGAATCAGGGTAGGGCTGGACATGGTTTTCGCTCCCGACGGTCGTGTCGGCCGGATCATGTGCTAGGGTCCGGCCCTTCGTCGATCGAGCGACGACCTGCCCAATCAACTCATTGTCTTCGATCAAATATCAGCAGATTTTGCCTTCGACACAAGCCGCAGCCGTGCGGCAGACCACGCAATCGGACGAGGAGAGAAAGATGCTGCTGCAGCAGGCGAGCTGGCCCGAGGTCGAGGCCTATCTGAAACGGTCGACCGGCATCATGATGCCGATCGGTTCGACCGAGCAGCATGGGCCGAACGGCCTCATCGGCACCGACGCGCTGTGCGCCGAGGTGCTGGCCAAGGCGGCGGGCGAGGCGGCGGAGGCCATGGTCGGCCCGACCATCGGTGTCGGCATGGCGGTCCATCACATGAATTTCGCAGGCTCGATGACGCTTCGGCCATCGACGCTGATCGCGGTCATCCATGATTACGTGCTGTCGCTCGCGCGGCACGGCTTCCGCCGCTTCCTCTTCGTCAACGGCCATGGCGGCAATGTCGCGACCGTCGGCGCCGCCTTCTTCGAGATCTATGCCGAGACCGACGGCGTCATCGGCACGACGCCGGCGCCGTTCCGCGATCTGCAATGCAAGCTGCAGAACTGGTACGAGACGCCCGGCGCCCATAAGCTGTCGAAGGAGCTTTTCGGCGAAGACGAAGGCAGCCACGCGACCCCGTCCGAGGTCGCGGTCACGCAATATGCCTTCCCTGACACGATCAAGCAGGCCGTCCTCGATCCGCCACGGGCGCCCCGGGGGCGGTTCCACGGTCCGACCGATTATCGCCAGCGCTTCCCCGACGGCCGCATCGGCTCCAACCCCGGCCTCGCCTCGCCGGAAAAGGGCAAGATGATCTTCGAGGCGGTCGTGCCCGATCTGGTCAAGATCTATCAGGAATTCATTTCGCAGTGAGGGAATGGGCCAGATCCTGCGGGTGCATAGCAAGGATCTGGCCGCCCACGCTTGACCATTATGGTCATTTCCGTTGACGCGCTCGGTACTTGGGGTAGCATGACCATTCTGGTCATCGTCGCGAGGACGTAATGAGCGCTACGCAGATTTCGATCGCTCGGGCCAAGGCCGAGTTCGCCGCCCTCGTATCGCGTGCCGAGGCCGGTGAGGACATTATCGTTACCCGCAACGGCAAGCCGGTTGCGCGACTCACCGCCTTGATCGAAAGGCCGGTGGTTTATGATGACTTGGCCGGCCTGAGGATCGACGACGACCTCTCGCTGCCTGAAAGCGTCATCGAGGAGTTCCTGGCGCGCTAATGCCCAAGGCCCTCCTCCTCGATACCCATATCTTTCTTTGGATGCGTCGGGAATCGGGCAAGCTCACTCAGCAGGAGCGCTCGGCCATCGACACGGCGCCTCGCCGCACTGTCAGCGTCGTAAGCCTTTGGGAGATAGCCCTGCTCGTCAGCCTTGGGCGCATCGACAACGATCCTCGGCTCTTCTCGATCCCGCACGGCATCGAGCTACTGCCTCTACTGCCCGGTCATTGCGCGGAATTGATCGGCCTACCGCAGATACACCGAGATCCGTTCGACCGCATGCTCATCGCCCAGGCGCGCGTCGAAGGGCTGACCCTTGCGACGAGGGATACGAAGATTGCGAGCTATGGCCGAGCAGGCGCGGCCGTCCTTTGACCCGTCGGCCGGGATGCGCAACGCCGGATCAGCAAGAAATAAACTCAGATCCTGCCCGATTTCGGGCAAAATCCTTGCCGATATCGCTGTCGACCAGGACATTGCCCGCATGTCGGATCAAGGGGAGCTGGAGGATCTGGTCGCCTATCTCGTTCGATCGAGCCGGCTTTCGGCCGCGGAAGCGGCGCGGCTCGTCGATGAGGTGCTGGCTTTTCTCGACGAGACGCCGGAGGCATTCGTGTGCCGGCGCCATCGCGAGCTCCAAGCCCAAGGACTGGCCAACAGCGACAGTTTCACCCGGATCGCCGCCGAGCTTCGGCGTCGGCGGTTCCGGGCCCCTGCCCTCACCGAGCGGCAGATCCGACGCCTGATCTATGGCTGAGGAGAAGATTCATGTGCGGGATCGTGGGCTATGTCGGCAAGCGCGCGGCGCTGCCGATCCTGATCGAGGGCCTGCATCGTCTCGAATATCGTGGCTATGATTCGGCCGGCGTCGCGGTCGTCCAGAAGGGCGGTCTGAAGCTCGCCAAATGCAAGGGGCGCGTGCGCGATCTCGAGCAGCGCCTGCCGGAGCGGGCCAAGGGCACGGTCGGCATCGGCCATACGCGCTGGGCCAGCCATGGCGAGCCGAGCGACCGCAATGCGCATCCCCATTGCGACACGGAACGGCGGATCGCCCTCGTCCATAACGGCATCATCGAGAATGCCGGAGCATTGCGCGCGCGGCTCGAGGCGCAGGGCGTCGCGTTCGAAACCGAGACCGATACAGAGGTGCTGGCGCATCTGATCGCGGCCATGCCGGACGAGTCGCTGGAAGAGGCAGTGCGCGCGGCGCTGCGCCTGGTCACCGGCACTTACGGCCTCGCCGTGGTCGATACGCGGCATCCCGAGATGCTGGTCGCGGCGCGCAATGGCAGTCCGGTGATTCTGGGACTCGGCGAGCACGAGATGTTCGTGGCGTCGGACGCGGCGGCCCTCGTCCGCCACACCCAGAGCATCGTCCATCTCGATGACGGCGAGATCGCGGTGCTGACCCAGGACGGGTTCCAGAGCTCGACCCTCGAAGGCAGCGTCACGGCCAAGGTGCCGTCCACCATCGGCTGGTACGACGAAGCGCAGGACAAGGGCGATTTCGCGCATTTCATGCTGAAGGAGATCGCCGAGCAGCCCGACGCCGTGCGCCGCACGCTGAGCGGGCGGCTCGAGCCGCGTTTCCAGACGACCCATCTCGGCGGGCTCGAGATGAGTGCGCGCGAGCTCCTGGAGATCAAGCGGATCAAGATCCTGGGCTGCGGCGGTGCGCTTATCGCGGGATCGCTTGGCGCGCAGATGATCGAGCAGCTGGCACGGCTGCCGGCGCATGCCGAGGCGGCGTCGGAATTCCGCTACCGCAATCCGGTGATCGAGCAGGACACGCTCTATATCGCAGTCAGCCAATCGGGCGAGACCTTCGACACGCTGGCGGCAGTGCAAGAGGTGATCCGCAAGGGCGGGCGCGTGCTGGGCATCGTCAATGCCGTGGGCAGCACGATCGCGCGCGCCTGCGGCCGCGGCCTCTATATCCATGCAGGGCCCGAGATCGCGGTCGTCTCGACCAAGACCTTCACCTCGACCGTCGTGGCTTTGGCACTCCTGGCGATCCATCTCGGCCGCATCCGCGACCTCTCGGCCGCGCGCGGCGCGCAACTCATCTCGGCGCTGGCGGCGTTGCCGGACCAGCTCGAATCACTGCTCGCGCGCGAGACGGAGATCGCGGCGCTCGCCCGGATCTTCGAGCATGCCGATCATGCCTATTTCCTCGGCCGTGCCTCAGGATTCAACGTGGCCCAGGAAGGTGCGCTCAAGCTCAAGGAGATCAGCTACCTCCATGCCGAGGCCTGTCCGGCTTCCGAGCTGAAACACGGGCCGCTGGCGCTGATCACGCCGGAAGTGCCGAGCGTCATCGTGATGCCGCGCGACGATCTCTTCACCAAGAACCTCTCCACCGTCGCCGAGATCCAGGCGCGGCGCGGGCCGGTGCTGGCGATCACGCAGGCAGGCGAGGAGAGGTTGCCGGCCGAGCACCGGTTCGAGGTTCCCCGATCGGCACCGGAGCTCGATCCGATCCTGCTGACCCTGCCGCTGCATTTGTTGGCCTATCACGTCGCACAAGCGCGCGGCTGCAATATCGACCAGCCGCGCAATCTCGCGAAATCGGTGACGATCGAGTAGTCAAAAAACCCCTTGCACCGTCCCTTGGGTCCGGCTCGATAGCTTGTCGGGTCCGGAGGAGGTGAGCTTGGCGATGGGGCAAGAGGAGCGCTGGCTGAAGCCCAGTGAAGCCGCGGCGAAGCTGGGCGTCAGCATCAAGGCGCTGCGCGTCTATGAGCGGGAGGGGCTGGTAACGCCGGTCAGGACCGCGGCCGGCTGGCGCGCCTATGGCCGCGACGAGATCGTCCGCCTGCATCAGATCATCGTGCTGCGCGATCTCGGCATGCCGCTCAAGGCGATCGGAGAGCTGCTGGCGGCCGGCCCGCCCAGTCTGGCCGAGCTGCTCACCGCCCAGCAGGATGCGCTCGAGCGCAAGCGGCTGGAGCTCACTCGCGCCATCTCGCTGCTGGCCGATGCCCGCCTCAGGCTGGCGGAAGGTCAGCCGCTCGGCCCGGACGATCTCACTCAATTGAGCAGGGAGACCGTCATGACCAATTTCGAGACCTACAAAGCCCTCGAGCCGAGGATCGATGGCTTCGTGGCGCAGCATGTGCCGATCGAGTCCATCGAGGCGCTGAGACGCGAGATGCGCGAGCAGTTGAACAGCAAAGGCCTGACCGAGCCGGAGCTGATGGCCGAGACGAGCATCTTTCTGGCCGAAGCACGCCGGCTGATGGCAGCGGGCGATACCGACAGCGAAGCGGCCAAGCGCGCGGCGCGCCGGTTCGCTTCGCTCACGCGCGGCATCAAAAAGCCGGACCCTGCCTTTCTGGAGGCTTGGAGAAAGGGCATGTCCGATGCCATGGCCGACCCCAAGCTGGGCCCGGATCTGCCCTTCGACGAGGCACTCCTCGCCTTCATCAAACGGATCTCCGATAATTTGAAAGCTGAGGACGAGCTTGGCGGAGAACCGTCATGACCGTCTCGACCGAGAACGCCGAAGCGCCGCAGCTCTTCAGCAACGCCGAACGGCGCGTGACGCTGATCGCCATATTGACCGTCTTCATCCTGGCCGCCCTCGACGAGACCGTCGTGTCTACCGCCATGCCGCGCATTGTGGCCCAGCTCGCCGGGCTCGATCTCTATGCCTGGGTCACGACCGCCTATCTTCTCGCTTCGACCGTCATGGTGCCGATCTACGGCAAACTGTCGGACATCCATGGCCGCAAACCCGTGCTGGTGGCCAGCATCTTGCTGTTCATGATCGGCTCTGGCCTGTGCGGCCTAGCGGGGGAGTTCGGCCCGCTGCCGCTGCTCGGCTCGGGCATGGTGCAGCTGATCCTCTTCCGCACGCTGCAGGGCCTCGGCGGTGCCGGGCTGATCACCAGCGCCTCGACAGTGATGGCCGATCTTTACGAGCCGCGCGAGCGCGCCAAGCTCAGCGGACTGCTCGGTGCGGTCTTTATGCTCGCGAGCGTGATCGGCCCGCTGGTTGGCGGTGCCTTGACCGACCTCGGCACCGTGCATCTCTTCGGCCTGGCCGTGGAGGGCTGGCGCTGGGTGTTCTATATCAACCTGCCGCTGGCCGGGCTCGCCCTCTTCATGGTGCTGGCGAAGACGCCTCGGCTCATGCGGCGCACGGGCGGGCGAATCGATCTCGCCGGTGCCGCCCTGCTGCTCGCGACATTCATCCCGTTCCTGCTGGCGCTGAGCTTCGGCAGCGAGCTCGGCTGGGCGTCCGGCCGTATCCTCAGCCTGTTCGGCGTCTCGGCGGCGAGCCTCGCGGGCTTCCTCGCCGTCGAGGCGCGGGTCGAAAACCCGATCCTTTCGCTCGCATTGTTGCGCAACCGCACCTTTGCCACGGCCAATCTGGCGGCATCACTGATGTTCATGGCCTTCATGGGGCTTGTCGCCTTTCTGCCGCTCTACATGCAGTTCGGCCAGGGTGTCGAGGCGACGGTGAGCGGCCTCACCATGCTGCCGCTGACGCTCGGCCTGATCGTCTCGGCGACGCTGAGCGGGCTCGTCGTGCATCGGATCGGGCGCTATCGGGCGATCATAGTCGGAGGCGCCGGACTCACGGCGCTCGCCGCATTTCTTCTGACCTTCATCAGCCCATCGAGCTCGAGCCTCGACATTGCTTGGCGCGTGGTGCTGCTCGGCCTCGGCCTCGGTCCGGCGCAAAGCCTGTTAAATCTGGCGGTCCAGAATGCGGTCGATCGCAGCGAGATCGGCGTCGCGACCAGCGCCGGCCAGTTCTTCCGCCAGGTCGGTGCGACCATCGGTGTTGCGATCTTCGGCGCGGTGCTGACCCATAATCTGATCGTGGAATCCGCCCGTGCCGCGCATGAGCCAGGCCAGGCAGTCCAGAGCCTGTCGCTCGCCGACCTCCAGCGGATCGCGGCCGAGAGAGACGGCCAACGACTGGGACCGAGCGGCGCCGACGGGCAGGTCGCCGAGCAGGTCACCGACGCGGTGCGCGGTGTCGTCTTCGCCGGAGCACTGGTCAGCCTGCTGGCACTGGCGGCAACGCTCGCGGTCCCCGAGCTGCCGCTCAAATCCGCGCCACGCGCGGAAAGGCCGGATGAAGCTTCCTCGGAACCGGCCCTGGCGCCGGGATAATTACCGCGACGCCAGCATCCGCTCGATCACAAAGCGCGGCACGCCGAGGCCGCGCAGTGCCGAACGGACGACATTGTCGATCGAATGGGCGAGATCGAAGCGGCGCTCGCCATCCTCGAACCGGTACTGCGGCTGATGCGCATCGACGAGCACGATCGCCTCGGTGCCGAGCGCTTCCTTGAGGTAATCGACGCTCGGCTGGACGCTTTCGACATAGAATTCATAGCGTTTCAGGAGCGAGTTCTCGTCATCGTCGATGCGGCCGCGCAGCAGCGCGCGGTTCAGCATCTCTTGCTTGCTGATGCTGAGATGCAGCACCTTCAAGACCGGCACGCCGAGGCGCCCGAACGCCTGCAGCAGATGCTCGGCCGCGACCCGCGTGCGCGGATAGCCATCGAGCAGGAAGGGCTTGGAGTCGAGATCCGGCAGCCCTTCGAGATGCGCCTCGATCAGCGCCTGGGTCCAGCGATTGGGCACGAGCAGCCCGTGCGTCGTGCAATATTCCAGCCAGTCGAGCTGGCTCGCCGTGCGCCAATCGGCGGCCGTTCCCCGCTTTTCCTTGAGGAGGGCGGTCAGCGGCTGTGCTTGCTGCTCGACTTTGCGGGCGAGGTCCGGTGTCGAATCGCGGCAATCGAGAATCGGCACCTTGTCGCTGATCTGATAGCGGCTCTCGAGCATTCCGACGAAGGCGGGATCGCGCGCGTGCTCATAGGTGTGGCGCAGAATATCGCCCATCGAGAGCCAGCGCTCGCTGTCGATCATCAGGAGGTTGCACAGCGCCTTCGCCACCTCGCCTTTGCCGCAGCTCGAGGGACCGGTGATGATGATGGCGCCAGGACCGGCGATCTCCACATTGCGGATGATCAGCCGGCGGCCGAGATCCGGGCTCTGGTCGGGCTCTTTGGCGCTGCTCATGCGGGTACTCCGGCTTTGTCGCAGACGATCGCCCATTCCTCGTCGGTCACAGGTACCACCGAAAGACGCGACTGGCGGATCAGCCGGAACTCGGCGAGGCGCGGATCGGCCTTCATCTCCTTGAGCGTGACCGGGCGCTTCACCGGCATGACCGGCTTGAAATCGACCATGACGAACTTGCCGCTGGGGTCGCTCGGATCCGGATAGTGCTCGCGGATGATCTCGACGATGCCGACGATCTCCAGCCCCTCATTCGAATGATAGAAGAAGCTCAGATCGCCGATCTTCATCGCCTGCATGTTGTTGCGGGCGGTGTAGTTGCGCACCCCGTCCCAATGGATGCGCCCGTCGGCGACGAGCTGGGACCAGGAATAGACGAAAGGCTCGGATTTGAGCAGCCAATGACCCATGACTCACGCGGCCGGCGGGTTGAGGAAGACGATGCGATAGGGCGTCACCGTCACCTCGGCGAAGAGCCCGGCCTCGGCATAGGGGTCCTTGGCCGCGATCGCTTCGGCACCGGCCTGATCCGCCGCTTCGACGACCAGCAGGCTGCCTATGGGCGTCGTGTTGTCTGCCCCCAGAAGCGGGCCGGCGAGGATCAGTCCGCCGCCCAGCCCCTTCAGATAGTCGAGATGCAGCGGCCGCACCTGCTGGCGCAGCCCCGGGGCGTCATGCCGGTCGAGACAACGGATGCTGAAATGCATTGATCCGGATCCTCTTTCAAATGGCGGCGCTAAGCTAGCCGACCGGCGTCACCGAGGCAATTCCTCGACCTTGAAGGGCCGGGCGAGAAGGCCGCTGATCGCCTGGTCGATCGCGGCATCATGATGCAGCACGGCATCGACGGCGCTGACGATCGGCATCTCGATGCCGAGGCGCTGCGCCAAGGCCGCGACGGCGGCCGCGGTCGCAACACCTTCGGCAACCGACTGGCGGGCCCCCAGGATCTCGGCCAGGCTCTGGCCGGTGCCAAGCGCGATGCCAAGCGAATAATTGCGCGACTGCATGGCCGTGCAGGTCAGCACCAGATCGCCGAGACCGGAGAGGCCCATCAGCGTGGCCGGGCGACCACCCTTGGCGACCGCAAGCCGGACCATCTCGGCCAGGCCGCGCGTGATCAGCGCCGCGCGCGCATTGTCGCCGAGGCCGCGGCCGGTGACGATGCCGCAGGCGATGGCGAGCACATTCTTGACCGCACCGCCGATCTCGCAACCGATCGGATCGTCGCCGAGATAGGGCCGGAAGCTGGCGGTGCCGATCGTCTCGACCAGCGCGCGGCCGATCGCGGGATCGGTTGCGGCAAGCGTCACCGCCGTGGGCAGGCCGCGGGCGACCTCGGCCGCGAAGGTCGGGCCGGAGAGGATCGCGCGCGGATGATCGGGCATCAGCTCGGCCAGGATCTCGCCCATCGTGTCGCCGGTGCCGAGCTCGACGCCCTTGGCGGCAAGGATGATCGGCGTGCCGGGCCGGAGATGCGGGGCCAGGGCGGCGGCGATGCCGCGCAGAAATTGGGCCGGCACCACGAGCAGCACCAGCTCGACCGCGGCCAAGGCGGCAAGCTCGCCGGTCGCTGCGATGGCGGGATCGAGCGTCACGCCGGGCAGAAAGATCGGGTTCTGATGGATCTCGTTGATCGCCGTCACGAGCTCGGGCTCGCGCGCCCAAAGGGTCACGTCGCCGCCCGCGCGCCGGATCGTGGCGGCAAGCGCCGTGCCCCAGGCGCCCGCGCCGACGATGCCGATGCGGTGGAAGCGGCTCACGCCTTGACCCCGGCGAAGGCGGCCTTGGGGGCATCGGCATCGAGCGGCCAGCGCGGGCGGGCAGCGAAGGCGAGATCGTCGGCCAGGCCGAGCCGCAACCTTTCGAGCCCGGCCCACGCCACCATCGCGCCATTGTCGGTGCAGAGCGCCGGGGGTGCTGCGGCGAGAATGAGGCCGGCTTTCTCGGCGATTTCGGTCAAGCCGGCGCGGATCGCTTGATTGGCGGCGACGCCGCCGGCCACGACGAGATGCCTGCCCTCGGGATGGCGATCCCGAAACAGCTGGGCGGCGCGGCGGGTGCGATCGGCCAGCGTGTCGGCGACCGCGCGCTGGAACGAGGCGGCGAGATCGGCGACAGCTTGGTTGTCGCCCGGCGGCAGCGCCGCGACGGCAAGCCGGACGGCGGTCTTGAGCCCGGAAAAGGAGAAATCGCAGCCGGGCCGCCCCAGCATCGGGCGCGGCAGCTGGAAGCGAGCGGGATCGCCTTGCCGGGCCGCGCGCTCGATCGCGGGACCGCCCGGATAATCCAGTCCCATCAGCTTCGCCGATTTATCGAAGGCCTCGCCGACGGCATCGTCGATCGTGGTGCCGAGCCGCTGATAGCGCCCGACGCCCTCGACGATGAGCAGCTGGCAATGGCCGCCCGAGATCAGCAGCAGCAGGTAAGGGAAGGGCACATCCTCGACGAGCCGCACGGTCAGCGCATGGGCTTCGAGATGATTGACCGCGATGAAGGGGAGATTGCGCGCGAGTGCGATCGCCTTGGCCGTCGTAACGCCGACCATCACACCGCCGATAAGGCCGGGCCCCGCCGTGGCCGCGATACCGTCGAGCTCGGCTAGTCCCAGGCCGGATTCGGCGAGGACGCGGCGGATCAGCCCGTCGAGCCGGTCGAGATGCGCGCGCGCAGCGATCTCCGGCACGACGCCGCCATAGGGGGTGTGGTCGACGAGCTGGGTATGGACGACATGGCCCCGGATCCGCTCGCCGAGTGCGCGATCTTCGACGATGGCGGCGGCGGTCTCGTCGCAGCTGGTCTCGATGCCGAGAATAATCATGTGCTCGATATACGCGGGCGCCACCGCCGGAACAACCCGGCCCGGTCGAGGATCAGATCGCCTCGGCAAGCACGATGACGATGTCCCGGAGATGTCCCTCCGAGCGGACGGTCATCGTGATCCGCGTGCCGGCCGGCTTCCGGAACATGTGCTGGATCTCGATATAATCGACATTCACGGCGGATTTGGCGTTGATCGTCTCGATCAGATCGTCGGGCTTGAGACCCGCCTCGTCGACCGGGCCGCCCGGCAGCACGCTCAGCACCTGCAGCCCGTCATGCACCCGCTTCACCGACATGAGGCCGAGCGAATCGCCCTCGCCATAGGCGGAGGAATGCTCGAAATACACGCGGCGGTGGGAATAGTCGAAGATCGTGTTGTAGTGCAGGAACATGCCGCCGCCGATATTGCCGGCCAGGTCCGGATCGGTGAAGGCGCCGTATTTTTGCAGCGACAGATAGATCACCGGCGAGGTCATGCTGGCATTGCCGACGGAGAGGCGCTGGCCGCGCGTGACCTCGGCGCGGATCGGGCCACCGATGCCTTCGCCGACGATGACACTCATCTTGGGCACATATTTGTGTTCGATGCCCATCCGCACCATGAAGGGCCGATAGAGGGTCAAGGAATTGGCCTGGCCGGTATCGAGCGTGAACTGGCCCGGCACGAGATCGATCGCGCCCGAGACGACCGGCACGCGGCCATGGAGGCGGAACTCGACCGGCTTCGCATCCCCATCGTAGCGCCAGACTGCCGGATCGATGAAATCGACCTCGCGCAGATCCTGATCGATGCTGACGACGAAGCGATCGAAGATCTCGTAGCCCAAGAGGCCCCGATAAGGCAGCTTGCCGGCGGGCGCCAGCGCCTGGAGCGGCAACACGCGGAAGAGCGGATCCCGCAGTTTGACATCGCCGATCGCGAGCGTTCCGGCCCGGGTGAGACCGAGATCGGCCGGCTGCTCGCCGGCCCCCCTGCCGCTGAACTTTCCGGAGACGGTAAGGCCGATCTCTTCGGCAAGGGTCGCATCGAGCGTGTTGCCGGCACCGGTATCGAGCGCGAAGGGATAGGGGCCATGGCCGTCGATCATGACATCGACGAGCAGCGCCGAGCCGGTCGCGGTCAGGATCGAGGAGGATCGCCGGGTCGAATCGGGAAAGCTGTAATCGGACGGCGAGGGCGGCGGCATCGCGAAGAGATCGTCGGATTGCCCGTCCTCGATAGTGATCCACTGCATATCGAGCCGCTGCTCGTTCTGCGGCAGCCCGTCTGAAATCGTCACCCGAAACGGCAGCTTGAGCCCGTCGACCGGCCGGTAGTCGGCAAAGCTCACAACCAGATCGGGCTGGCCATGCTGCACGATGCGGGCCGGCAGTGCCGTGTCGGCATCGAGCCACAGCTCCATTGGCCGGAGGCCGGCCGGTGTGATTCGCACGAGATCGAAGAGGTGATTGCCCTCGCGCCGCTCGCCCTCCAACTCGATGACGGCACCGGTGCGATCGACGAACAGGAAGGCGAAGCTGGACCAGAAGGCGGTGCCCCGCAGCTCGCTCGAATTCTCTCGATCGAGCTGGCGGACACGTCCGGTGCCGTCAAGGCTCCAGGCGACATGGCCGTTCCAGCCGCGGGCCCCCCGATCGGGTCCCAGGCTGTAATGTTCGGTGTAGTAGCCACGGGCCGGGCGGGTCCAGCTTTCCTGCAGGCCGTCGAGGCCGCCGCAATTGAGGGCCATGGTGGCGTGCAGGATCTTGACGCGGTTCCAGACATCGCCGCCCAGCGCCACGCGCGTGCGGCCGAGGAGCGCACCCGAGTCATCGCCCGGCTCGGCAGCGGCACCGAGTGTTGCTGCCGCAAAACACAGAAGAGAGGCGAGCAGAATCCTGAGCTGGGTCATCGCGCATATGCCTGGCGCGGATTGTAACAGATCCATGAAATGGTGGCGATAATGAACGCGGCGGGCGATAACCAAGCCGCAATGTCGAAAGCTCACCCTTCCTCCGCTTCGCTGACCATCGGCACCCGCGGCAGCCCGCTGGCGCTGGCCCAGGCGCATGAGGTGCGCGAGCGCCTGCTCGGCACCTTCCCGGAGCTCGAGATCGCGATCGAGCGGATCCGGACGACCGGCGACGCGATCACCGACCGCACCCTCGCGGCCATCGGCGGCAAAGGCCTGTTCACCAAGGAGATCGAGCAGGCGCTGATCGATGGAACGATCGATCTCGCGGTGCATTCGATGAAGGACGTGCCGACCGTGTTGCCGGAGGGGCTGATCATCGACTGCTTCCTG
This sequence comes from uncultured Alphaproteobacteria bacterium, assembly GCA_963762435.1. GTDB lineage: Bacteria > Pseudomonadota > Alphaproteobacteria > ATCC43930 > CGMCC-115725 > JAXDMU01. Next base: position 30,378 of record CAVXLN010000007.1, read on the forward strand.
CCTCGCGAGGATCCGCGCGACGGCTTCATCTCGCTGCGGGCCGGACGGCTGGCCGAGCTCCAGCCGGGTTCGGTGGTCGGCACCGCCTCGCTCAGGCGCGGCGCCCAGCTCAAGCATCTCAGGCCCGATCTCGAAGTCGTTCCGTTGCGCGGCAATGTCGAGACTCGGCTGCGCAAGCTTGGCGACGGGCTGGTCGATGCGACACTCCTGGCCATGGCCGGGCTGAACCGCCTCAAGCTCGCCGACAAGGTCACCGAGATCTTGGCGCCCGAGACCATGCTGCCGGCGGTCGCGCAAGGCGCCATCGGCATCGAGCGCCGCGCCGGCGATGCGCGTGTCGCCGGCTACCTGGCCCCGCTCAACGACCCGGCCACCGCCATCCGCGTCACGGCGGAGCGGGCGTTGCTGGCCACACTCGACGGCTCCTGCAAGACGCCGATCGCGGCTCTGGCCGATCTATCGGGGGATAGGGTGAGGCTGCGCGCGCTCATCGTGCGGCCGGATGGCACCGAGCTCCATGCCGACGACCGGACGGGCGCCACTGCCGATGCCGAGCGCTTGGGTCGCGAGGCCGGCGAGGCGCTCCGGCGCATTGCCGGGCCCGATTTCTTCGATCTGCCGCCGCCGGAGGCGACAAGCCTATGAGATTGCTGGTCACGCGACCGTCCGCTGATGCCGCCGCCCTCGCCGATGCGCTCAAAGCCGCCGGCCACGAGGTGCTGCTGGAGCCGATTATCGAGATCCGCGAGCGGCCCGATTCGGCGCTCGATCTCGACGGCGTCACCGGATTGCTCTTTACGAGCGCCAACGGCGTCCGCGCCTTCGCTGCCACAAGCCCGCGTCGGGATATATCGGCCTATGCCGTCGGCGATCACACGACGGCGACCGCCAAGGAAGCCGGGTTCAGCGCCGTCGAGAGCGCCGACGGCGACGTAGATGCGCTGATCCGCCTCGTCCGCGGGCGGCGCAAGCCCGAGGACGGCACGCTATTGCATGTAAGCGGCACGGTCACCGCCGGCGCCTTAACAGAAACACTGAGCGAAGCCGGCTACACCGTCCGGCAGGCCGCCCTCTACGAGGCGGAGACCGCCGAGGCACTCTCCGAATCGACGCGGACCGTGATCGCCGACGGTGAGCTGGATGGCGTGCTGCTGTTCTCGCCGCGCACGGCCAAGCAGTTCGCGGCACTGGTCGATCACGCAGGCCTGGGTGCCGAAGCACGCCTGATGAACGCCTGGTGCTTGTCGCAAGCCGTCGCGGATGCGCTGGCCCCGCTCGCCTTCCGCAAGGTCGTGGTTGCGGCGAAACCGACGACAGAGGCGCTGCTCGCCCTGATCGGGCCGAATACCGCATCGGCATCTGCGGCTCCGGCTATCGAGTCGGCGCCCATTGTCCGCCAACGGCGCAGCACCCTGCCTGCGCTGGCTGCCTTGACCGTGCTGATCATCCTCGCCGGAATCGGCTGGTGGGCCTATTCGCGTTTTGCCGGCAAGTCGACATCCGTCGAGACGGCTTCGTCGGAAGCGCCATCGGAACCGACAGTTTCGCCCTCGCCGGGCCCGACACCGGAAGCTGCGCCGCGCCCGACTGCCGCACTGGAGACAGTTGGGCCGCGCCTCGATCGTCTCGAGGAAAAGCTCGACCAGACGGCACCCAAGGACGCGATTGCCGCCCTCGGCCAGCGTCTCTCCGCGCTCGAGGCACGGCCGGAAACGGCGTCCGCAGCCGAAGCGCCTAACGACCAAGGTCCATCCGCGGAAGAAGCGCAACGGCTTTCGAGCGATCTCGGACAGCTGACGCAGCGTGTCGCGGCACTCGAGGCTCGGTTCAACCAAAGGCTGGAAGCAGCCAGAAGCGAGGAGGCGCTAGTGCTGGCCGCGGCGCAGATCCGAACCGCGCTGGCCGGCTCCGGCCCGTTCGAGGCGCCGGTGGCGATGCTCCGCGCCGCCGCCCCCGACGACAAGCTCATCGCCGTACCGCTTGCCACACTCGCCGCTTATGCCAAGACCGGCGTCGCGAGCCGGACCGTGCTGGCACAGCAACTGGCGGCCCTGCCCGATCATCTCAACGACCCGGTGCCTCCGGCAGAAGGGGCTGGATTTTGGGACCGGGTCGAAGGTCGCCTCGGCACGCTTGTCCGGGTTCGCAAGATCGATGATCGCCCCGGTGACGGAACGGCTCCCGCCGGCGCCGACCGGCTGATCGCCGATGCGGAGGCCGATCTAACGGCCGGCGATCTCGACGGCGCGGTCAAGGCGATACAAGGGCTGCGGGACCGGGCCGGAGCCGCGGCCAAACCCTGGCTCGAGGCGGCCGGGGCAAGGCTCGATTGCGAACAGGCCGCCGCAGCGCTCGAAACCGAGCTCACCCGCCGGCTGAGCAGCGGCACGGCAGCGAAATAATGCGCGGCACGCTTCGCCTTGTCCTCGGCCTCGCGATCGTGGCGCTCGCCGTCGCGGCCACGGTCTTTTTCGCGGACCGGCCCGGGACGATTCATCTGATCTGGCTCGGTCGTGAGATCGACACCTCAGTCGCGGTGCTCTTGATCGGCCTGTTGCTGGCGGTGCTGGTGCTTTGGCTCGTTATCGATCTGGTGCGCTGGGTGATCGGCGTGCCGCGGCGCATGGTCGGGCGCCGCAAGGATGCGCGGCGGCTTGCCGGCTATCGCGTGCTGACCGACGGGCTGGTGGCGCTCGCCGCCGGCGATGCGCGCGAAGCGGAGCGGCTCAAGAACCGGGCGCAGCTGATGTTCGAGCAGAGCGATCATGCCATCCCACCACTGGCGCGGTTGCTGACCGCGCAATTGGCCCTGCTGCGGGACGACCAGGCGGCCGCCAAAGCCGAGTTCACGGCGATGCTGGCGGATCCCGAGACGGAGTTCCTGGGCCTGCGCGGCTTGATCGTGCAGGCGATGAAGGCTGGCGACGATGCCGAGGCGCTGAGGCTTTCCGATCGTGCCAATCGGCTGAAGCCGCGTATGCCCTGGGTCCTGCAAAGCCGGCTAGCGCTCGAGACACGCTCAGGCGATTGGCGCGCGGCGCAGGAAAGCCTCAAAACCGCTGTCAAGCAGCAGGTGCTGAGTACCGAGGACGGACGGCGCTACAAGGCCACGCTGCTGATCGCCGAAAGCCGCCAGGCCGCACAGGCCGGCCGGCATCGCGAAGCACTCACTTACGCCGCCCAGGCTCACGGCCTCGATCTGGGCTTCGCCCCGGCCGTCGCCCACTATGCCGAGCGGCTCAACGCCACCGACCGACAGGCCAAGGCCCTGAAAATGCTGGAAACGGCCTGGACGGCACATGGCCACCCGATCGTCGCGGCCTGCTACGACCGGCTGCTCGAAGCCGAGGCGCCGACGACGCGGCTCAAACGCTTCGAGCGCCTGACCGATTTGCGTCCGGCCGATCCCGAAGGCCATATCGTGGCGGGCTCATTGGCGATTCAGGCGCGACTTTGGACCGATGCGCGGCGCCATCTCGATCGCGCCGGTGCCGGCACTGCGGAAGGTCCCTGGCCGCGCCGCCTGTGCCAGCTGATGGCCGAGCTCGAAACGGCAGAGCGTGGCGATGCCCATACCACACGCCTCTGGCTTGAGCGCGCCGCCCATGCGCCGGAGGATCCGTTGTGGATCTGCAGCGCCTGTGGTGCGGAAAGTCACGATTGGGATCCGCTCTGTCCGAGCTGCCAGGGTTTCGACAGCTTCGTCTGGCACCGGCCCGACCGCGCACAGGCGAAGCCGATCGAGCCGATCCGCAGCCTGACCCACGACACATTGCTCGACATCGCGTCGGCAGCACCCGCCATTCCAGCATTGACTGCAGGCGAAGCCGCTGAGGCGGCAGCACGGACTGGCGTCTGATCGGGCGGAAGGTCGCGAAATCGGCAATTGCGCAGGGCGGCACCTTCTGGCATGTTCCGCGCCGCTCTGACGCCGGTCATCGAACCGGCCACCAGTATGCCGCCTTAGCTCAGCCGGTAGAGCATCGCATTCGTAATGCGAGGGTCGCGTGTTCGAGTCACGCAGGCGGCACCACTGATTTCATTGGATAATGCAAGCCGATCCGGCAGCGAGGAGCGATCCTTGCTACCCGAACTGCTGCCGAAGCGTCACGCGCCCTTCCCCGCTCGAAACTTCGCAGCCCTCGCTGCCGATATCTTGAGAATTTTCGTTAAATTTCAACCATCCCCGTGTTCGAACCACCCGCTACCGTTCGATGGCGGGGGATGATAATGTGGCGACCGATCGCGCTCGCCGGGATCAAATATCGGTCGGGTTGGCCTGTTGCCAAGCTGGAACCGATCGGTCGAGCATGTGGCGTCAAAAGGCGCCGCGAACGGGCTCGGCCGGAAGCCTGTTGCACTTTCGCCGCTCAGTGAATTTTTTGGATCCGCTTTCAACCATTTCGCTCATAAGAGCGTTGGCCGTGAAACCGATACCAATTTCCGCGAGGGACGAATATGCAGCAGGAGGCCGGAGTGGCCGGCGACGGAGTCGCGGATCAAACAAAGGGCGCCAAGACGCTCGTCGCGGATCACCGCAACGGCGCGGAATTCGATGAATCCTCGCCCGATCTCAACCAGCTGCTGAATGCCTTGCAGGCAATGCGGGTCGGGGATTTCTCCGTTCGGCTGCCGGGCGACAAGACCGGCCTCGCCGGCAAGATCGCCGATACCTTCAACGAAATCGTTGCCGCCAACGAACGCATGGCGACACAGCTGGAGCTGGTCGGCCAAGTCGTCGGGCGGGAAGGCAAGACCCGCAAGCGCGTCAATTTCGGCATGGCGTGCGGCGCCTGGGCTGAGATGGAAGGGTCGGTCAATACGCTGATCGACGATCTTTTGTGGCCAACCACGGCGGTCACCCACGCCATTACGGCGGTAGCGCGCGGCGATCTTTTGCAGACGGTTCGGCTCGATGTCGATGGCAGGCCGCTCAAGGGCGAGTTTCTGCGCTCGGCCACGATCGTCAACACGATGATCAAGCAGCTAAGCGTCTTCACTTCGGAGGTCACGCGCGTGGCCCGCGAGGTCGGCACCGACGGCAAGCTCGGCGGTCAGGCCCAGGTGCGCGAGGTGACCGGCGTCTGGAAGGATTTGACCGAGAGCGTCAATTCCATGGCGTCGAACCTGACGGCGCAGGTACGTAACATCGCGGACGTGACCATCGCGGTCGCCAATGGCGATCTGTCGAAAAAAATCACCGTCGATGTCCGCGGCGAGATTTTGCAGCTGAAGGAAGCCATCAACACGATGGTCGATCAGCTTCGTTCCTTCGCGTCGGAAGTGACGCGCGTCGCGCGCGAGGTCGGTACCGAAGGCAAGCTCGGCGGCCAGGCGCTGGTGCCCGGCGTCGCCGGAACCTGGAAGGATCTGACCGACAGCGTCAACGCCATGTGCGGCAACCTGACCGACCAGGTCCGTAACATCGCGCAGGTGACGACCGCCGTCGCGCGCGGCGATCTCTCGCGCAAGATCACGGTCGACGTCCGCGGCGAGATTCTGGAGCTGAAAGATACGATCAACACGATGGTCGATCAGCTCAACGCCTTCGCGTCCGAAGTGACGCGCGTGGCCCGAGAGGTCGGCACCGAGGGGCGCCTCGGCGGCCAGGCTCAGGTGCCCGGCGTCGCCGGCACCTGGAAGGACCTGACCGACAACGTCAATTCCATGGCCGGCAATCTGACGGCGCAGGTTCGCAATATCGCGGAGGTCGCGACCGCGATCGCCGGCGGCGATCTGTCGAAGAAGATCACGGTGAATGTCAGTGGGGAGATTTTGCAGCTGAAGGAGACCATCAACACGATGGTCGATCAGCTGAATGCCTTCGCCGGCGAAGTGACGCGCGTGGCGCGCGAGGTCGGCACCGATGGAAGGCTGGGCGGTCAGGCCAACGTGCTTGGCGTCGCCGGCACTTGGAAAGATCTGACCGAAAGCGTGAACTCGATGGCGTCGAACCTGACAGCACAGGTGCGCAACATCGCGGAAGTGTCGACTGCGATCGCGAGCGGCGATCTGTCGAAAAAGATTACGGTGAATGTCTCGGGCGAGATCCTGCAGCTGAAAGACACGATCAACACGATGGTCGATCAGCTCAACGCCTTCGCGTCGGAAGTGACGCGTGTCGCGCGCGAGGTCGGCACCGAGGGCAAGCTCGGCGGCCAGGCGGAGGTGAAGGGCGTCGCCGGCACCTGGAAGGATCTCACCGACAGCGTGAACTCGATGGCGTCGAACCTGACGGGTCAGGTGCGCAACATCGCCGAAGTCGCGACCGCCGTGGCGCAGGGTGACCTGTCGAAAAAGATCACGGTGAATGTCAGCGGGGAGATTTTGCAGCTGAAGGAGACCATCAACACGATGGTCGATCAGTTGAACGCCTTCGCGGGCGAAGTGACGCGCGTCGCGCGCGAGGTCGGTACCGAAGGCAGGCTCGGCGGACAGGCGCAGGTGTCGGGCGTGGCCGGCACCTGGAAGGATCTGACCGACAGCGTCAATTCCATGGCCGGCAACCTGACCGGCCAGGTGCGCAATATTGCCGAGGTCGCGACGGCTATCGCCAATGGCGATCTCTCGCGCAAAATCACCGTCGATGTCCGCGGCGAGATCCTTCAGCTGAAGGAAACGCTGAACACGATGGTGGATCAGCTCAACCGCTTCGCGGGCGAGGTGACGCGCGTGGCGCGCGAGGTCGGTACGGAGGGGAGATTGGGCGGCCAGGCCCAGGTGCCCGGCGTCGCCGGCACCTGGAAGGATCTGACCGACAGCGTGAACTCGATGGCTGGCAACCTGACTGGCCAGGTGCGCAACATCGCCGAAGTGACCACGGCCGTGGCGCGCGGCGACCTCTCACGCAAGATCACGGTCGACGTGAAAGGCGAGATTCTGGAGCTGAAGAACACCATCAACACCATGGTGGACCAGCTGAACGGCTTCGCGTCTGAAGTGACGCGCGTGGCACGCGAGGTCGGCACCGAGGGCAAGCTCGGTGGCCAGGCGGCCGTGCCCGGTGTGGCCGGCACCTGGAAGGACCTGACCGACAACGTCAATTTCATGGCGTCCAACTTGACCGGCCAGGTGCGCAATATCGCCGAGGTCGCGACGGCTATCGCGAATGGCGATCTCTCGAAGAAGATCACCGTCGATGTCCGTGGCGAGATCCTGCTGCTCAAGGAAACGCTGAACACGATGGTCGAGCAGCTGCGCTCCTTCGCGGCCGAGGTGACGCGCGTGGCGCGCGAGGTCGGCACCGAGGGCAGGCTGGGCGGCCAGGCCGTGGTGCCCGGCGTCGGCGGCACCTGGAAGGACCTGACCGACAACGTCAATCTCTTGGCTGCGAACCTGACCACCCAGGTCCGCAACATCGCCGAGGTGACGACGGCCGTCGCGCGCGGCGATCTCTCGCGCAAGATCACGGTCGATGTGAAAGGCGAGATCCTCGAGCTGAAAAACACCATCAACACGATGGTCGATCAGCTGAACGCCTTCGCGTCCGAAGTGACGCGTGTCGCCCGCGAGGTCGGCACCGAGGGCAAGCTCGGCGGCCAGGCGGCCGTGCCCGGCGTCGCTGGCACTTGGAAGGATCTCACCGACACGGTGAACGTCATGGCGGCGAACTTGACCGAGCAGGTGCGCGGCATCGTCAAGGTCGTGACCGCCGTCGCCAATGGCGATCTCGAGCAGAATCTCACGGTGAAATCGATGGGCGAGGTGGCGGCGCTGGCCGAGACCATCAACAACATGACCAATACGCTGGCGACATTCGCCGATCAGGTGACGACAGTGGCGCGCGAGGTCGGCGTGGAAGGGCGTTTGGGCGGCCAGGCCAATGTGCCGGGTGCGGCCGGCACCTGGAAGGATCTGACTGGCAACGTCAATCTGCTGGCGGCAAATCTTACGACCCAGGTCCGCGCCATCGCCGAGGTCGCGACGGCCGTGACCAAGGGCGACCTGACACGATCGATCCAGGTCGATGCGCGCGGCGAAGTCGCCGAGCTCAAAGACAACATCAACACGATGATCGACAATCTGCGCCTCACGACCGAGCGCAATACCGAGCAGGACTGGCTCAAGACCAATCTCGCCCGCTTCACCAACATGCTGCAGGGCCGGCGCGAGCTGGCCACTGTCGGCCGCATGCTGCTGTCCGAGCTTGCGCCGCTGGTGAATTCGCAGAATGGCGTGATCTATCTCGTGGAAGCGGATGCCGATTTGCGGCTGCTGTCGGCGTTCGCCGACAAGGAAGAGATCGGCCATGTGGAACGGCTTCGGGCCGGGCATGGGCTGATCGGCCAGTGCGCGACCAATGCGCGCCGCATGCTGATCACCGAGGTGCCGGCCGATGCGGTGCCGATCACCTCGGGCCTGTTCCAGGCGCAACCGCGAAACATCATCATCCTGCCGGTACTGTTCGAGGGCCAGGTGAAGGCGGTGATCGAACTTGCCTCCCTCGCCAACTTCACGAACCTGCAGGTCTCGTTCCTCGAGCAGCTGACGGCCAATATCGGCATCGTGCTCAACAGCATCGAAGCGACGATGCAGACGGAAGGCCTGCTGAAGCAGTCGCAGCAGCTTGCGACCGAGCTCCAATCGCAGCAAACGGAATTGCAACAGACCAATGAGCAGCTCGAGCAGAAGGCGCAGCAGCTGGCCGAGCGCAATGTCGAGGTCGAGAGGAAGAACCAGGAAATCGAGCAGGCGCGCCGTGCCGTCGAGGAAAAGGCCACGGAGCTGGCGCTCACCTCCAAATACAAGTCCGAATTCCTCGCCAACATGTCACATGAGCTGAGGACACCGCTGAATAGCATCCTGATCCTGGGTCAGCAGCTGGGCGACAATCCGGACGGCAATCTGACAGCGAAGCAGGTCGAGTTCGCGCGCACCATCCACAGCGCCGGCACCGATCTGCTCAATCTGATCAGCGACATTCTCGATCTGTCGAAGATCGAATCCGGCACCGTCTCGGTCGATGCCGAAGAGATCATGTTCGAAAATCTGCAGGATGTCGTCGGCCGGCCGTTCCGGCATGAAGCGGAAAACCGCCGTCTCTCCTTTGAATCCCGGCTCGACACGAAGCTCGGCCGCAGCATCGTCACGGATTCGAAGCGCCTGCAGCAGGTCCTGAAGAACCTCCTGTCGAACGCCTTCAAATTCACCGCCCAAGGTGGCGTCAAATTCTCGATCAAGGCGGTGCGCAGCGGCTGGAGCGCCGATCACCCGATCCTCAATACGGCACCGATGGTCGTGGCCTTCGAGGTCTCGGACACCGGCATCGGCATTCCGCCCGAGAAGCAGAAGCTGATCTTCGAAGCGTTCCAGCAGGCCGACGCCAGCACCAGCCGGAAATATGGCGGCACCGGCCTCGGTCTCGCCATCAGCCGAGAGCTGGCGAACCTGCTCGGCGGCGAGATCCAGCTGCGCAGCGTGCCGGGGATCGGCAGCACCTTCACGCTCTACCTGCCGATCACCTATGTCGGCGCGCCGGCGACCGCGCGCATTACGAGCGAGCCGCTCCCGCTGCTCAGCAGCCGGACGACCGTCGACCGCCCCGAACGCACCATCGAGGTCATCGCGGATGATCGCGCCAGCTTGGCGCCCGGTGAGGCGGCCTTGCTGATCGTCGAGGACGATCCACACTACGCGCGGATCATCGCCGATCTCGCGCATGATGCCGGCCTCAAGGTCCTGGTCGCAACGACAGGCGCCGAAGCGCTGTCATTAGCCCGGGAGTTTTTGCCCTCGGCAGTCTCGCTCGATGTGTTCCTGCCCGATATGCTCGGCTGGACCGTGCTCAATCAGCTGAAGCAGAACCCGACAACGCGTCACATCCCGGTTCAGGTCGTGACCCTCGACGAGGACCGGCAGCACGGCTTGGCACGCGGCGCCTTCTCGTTCGTCACCAAGCCGACGACGACCGAGGGGCTGGAAGCGGCATTGGCACGGATCAAGGATTTCACGCGGCCGCGCCGCAAGCGGTTGCTCGTGGTCGAGGACAGCCCGGCCGAGCAGATGAGCATCCGCGAGCTGCTTGGCCACGACGATGTCGAGCTGACCATCGCCGATACCGGCGAAGCGGCACTCTCGGCCATGCGCGACACGCCCTTTGACTGCATGGTGCTCGATCTTCGCCTGCCGGACATGTCCGGATTCGACCTCTTGGACCTCGTCAAGGACGATGCCGAGCTCGCCAACGTGCCGATCGTCGTCTTCACCGGCAAGGAGCTGTCGCCGGAGGAGGATGCCCAGCTGCACACCATGGCGCGCAGCGTCGTGGTCAAGGGCGTCGAGTCGCCGGAGCGGCTCCTTGACGAGACTGCCCTCTTCCTCCATCGGGTCATGACGGACCTGCCGATCGACAAGCAGCGCATGATCGAGCGCTTGCACAGCTCGGACGAGGATCTGGTCGGGCGCACCGTTCTGCTAGTCGACGACGATGCGCGCAACATCTTCGCGCTCAGCAGCGTGCTGGAACGGCGCGGCATCAACATCCTGGCCGCGACAACCGGTGCCGAGGCGATTCAACTGATCGAAACGACACCCGGCTTAGCAATCGTACTGATGGATATCATGATGCCCGAGATGGACGGGTACCAGACGATGCAGAAGATCCGCACCAACCCCGCCTTCCGGCGCCTGCCGATCATCGCACTCACCGCCAAGGCGATGAAGGGCGACCGCGAAAAATGCCTCGAAGCCGGGGCTTCGGACTATCTTGCCAAACCGGTCAATACCGAACAGCTGCTCTCCGCTCTGCGGATGTGGCTGCATCGATAAGGAATCGCCGCTTTGGGCGCGCAAAAAAGAGTGAACATTCTACTGGTCGACGACCAACCGGCCAAGCTCTTGAGCTATGAGACGATCCTGGGCGAGCTGGGGGAGACGCTGATCAAGGCGAATTCCGGCCGCTCGGCGCTCGAGGTGCTGCTGAAACAGGATGTGGCAGTCATCCTGATCGATGTCTGCATGCCCGAGCTCGACGGATTCGAGCTGGCGCAAATGATCCGCCAGCATCCACGCTTCCAGGCGACCGCGATCATCTTCGTTTCGGCCGTGCAGGTGACCGATCTCGATTTGCTGCGCGGCTACAAGCAGGGCGCGGTCGACTATGTGCCGGTGCCCGTGGCGCCAGAGCTGCTGCGCGCCAAGGTGCAGGTTTTTGCTGATCTCTATCGCAAGACCCGGCAGCTCGAGCAGTTCAATGCCGAGCTCGAGCAACGTGTCGAGGAGCGGACCGCCGAGCTCGCCCGCGCCAATGCCGAGCTCGAACGGCATAATGAAGAACTGGAGCGCCGCGTCGAGGAACGCTCGCGCGCCCATGAGGCAGTCATGAACCGAGTCCTGCAGATGCAGAAGCTCGAGAGCCTTGGTCAGCTCACAGGCGGTGTCGCCCATGATTTCAACAACCTCTTGATGGCCGTACTGGGTCAGCTCGAGCTGCTGGAGAAATATGTGCCCGACGAGCCGCGTGCGCGCCGGCTCCTCTCGGGCGCTATCCAGGGGGCCGAACGCGGCGCGTCCCTGACCAAGCGGATGCTGACTTTCGCGCGGCAGCAGGATCTGAAGGTCGAGACCGTGGATCTACGCCGGTTGATCGAAAGCATGCTCGACATGCTTTCTCGATCGCTCGGCCCGTCTTATCCGCTTTCTTTGGAATTCGAGCTGGTCGGCCGGACGATCAGAACCGATGCGAACCAGCTCGAGCTCGCTGTACTGAACCTCGTCCTCAATGCCCGCGACGCCATGCCGGAAAGCGGCCGGATTTACATTGCCGCCCGCTATCGCCAGCTCGAGGTCGCATCATTTCCAGAGGCGAGCCGTGCTGATTATGTCTGCATCTCGGTGACAGATAGCGGCGTCGGCATGGATGAGACGACACTCAAGCGCGCGGCGGAGCCATTCTTCACGACCAAACCGATCGGCAAGGGAACCGGCCTCGGCCTTTCTATGGTCGATGGCTTGGTCGCGCAGTGCGGCGGCTTCATGCGGATCGACAGCCGGCCGGAGGATGGCACGACGGTCGAACTCTACTTCCCGGCGGAGACGATGGCCCCGGAACCGGCGGTGATCGACACGCCTCCCGCCACCGCGGTCGATGGACAATCATTGCGCGTGCTGCTGGTCGACGACGACGCGCTCGTGACGATGAGCACGGTCGCCATGCTGGAAGATCTTGGGCATAGCCCGGTAGCGGCCGCCTCCGGCGCAGAGGCGCTGGCCTTGCTGGCCTCGGGAGCGGTCGTCGATTGCGTCATTATGGATTACGCCATGCCAGGCATGACAGGTGCAGAGCTTGCGGCCGCGATTCGGCGCGACTGGCCGGCGTTGCCGACCATCCTCGCGACCGGCTATGCCGAAGCCATCGAACCGGCCGTCGGTATCGGACAATTTCTGGCGAAGCCCTATCGGATGAGCGATCTGTCCGCCGCCTTGCACAAGGTGTTCGAGACGCATTCGGCTGCCACACCGAAACCGCTTCGACCGGAGCCGGTGGGCGAAACGGAATTCAACTCCCGGCTTTGATCAGCTCGCGCGCGATCACGAGCTGCTGGATCTGCGAGGTGCCCTCATAGATCCGGAAGATCCGGACATCGCGATAGAGCCGCTCGATGCCATATTCGGCAACATATCCAGCGCCACCGAAAATCTGGACCGCGCGGTCAGCGACGCGGCCGACCATTTCGGAAGCGAAATATTTGCTTGCCGCCGCTTCGAGAGTGATGCGCTCCCCTGAATCGCGCTTCCTGGCACTTTCCAGCATCAGGGCGCGCGCTGCGAGCGCCTCGGTCTTCGCGTCCGCGAGCATCCCCTGGATCAGCTGGAAGTTCGCGATTGGCTGGCCGAATTGCTTGCGCTCGCTCGCATAGGCGACGCAATCGGTGATGAGCCGCTCGGCAACGCCGACGCAGATGCTGGAGATATGAAGGCGACCGCGATCGAGCACTTGCATCGCGACCTTGAAGCCTTCGCCTTCGGCACCGAGACGGTTATCGGCCGGAACGCGGACATTGTCGAAGATCACATCGCTGATATGGGCGCCCTGCTGGCCCATCTTCTTCTCGGGCCGCCCGACGCTCAGGCCCGGCAAATCGCGCGGCACCAGGAAGGCCGAAATGCCGCCCGCTCCCTTGATATCCGGGTTGCTGCGCGCCATCACCGTGAACAGGCTCGCCTTGTCCGCATTGGTGATGAACCGCTTGGCACCATTGAGAATGTAGAAATCGCCGTCGCGCACGGCCTTGGTCTGGACCGAGGCGGAATCGGAGCCAGCCTCCGGTTCGGTGAGCGCGAAGGAAGTGACGGTCTCGCCCGACGCGATGCCCGGCAGCCATCGCTCCTTTTGCGCCTCGGTCCCGAACATCACCAAGCCTTGGCTGCCGATCCCGACATTGGTGCCAAATGCCGATCGAAACGCTGGCGAAGTACGGCCAAGCTCAATGCCGACGAGGCATTCCTCCTCCATTGTCAGGCCGAGCCCACCATAGTCGGTCGGGATCGAAAGGCCGAAGAGCCCGAGTTCCCGCATCTCCCGCAAAATATCGGACGGAATCGCATCCTCCTCGGCGACCTTCGCCTCGATCGGCCGGAGCCGTTCGGCCACGAACCGCCGAACGGTTTCGATGAGCTGATTGCGCGTCTCAAGGTCGAGAGTCATGCCGACTTTCCCTTCTTCCGGCGGATCCGATCCCGCCATGCCCGACAATCTGTCCGCACCGCGCCTTCGAAGGCAAGGCCATAGACCATCACGCCGATGGCGGGTGATGCCGATAACCGAAATTGAGGATTTTGGCTTATACTGTCTCTGTTCTGCGATGAGCACACTGTTGAGCGCTGGCATTCACCGATTTGGCCGGGAGAGAAGCATCATGCGGACGATGCGCTGGGTTTCAATCATCGCGATCTCGGTCATGACGATCACCGCCAACTCGGCCGGCGCCCAGACGCTCCAGGACATGGTGCAACAGAACATCCAGTTCGATAACGCCATGAATCAGCGGCTCATGCAGCTGCAGCAACAGAACGCAGCTTATGGCCAGCAGATCTGGCAATCCTATCTGGAGCAATTCGGCCCGCAGCTGCGCGAGGAGTACCAGAAATACGTGGCGGCCGGAAATCCGCCGGTGACTTTCGAGCAATTCGCTTATTGGAATTTGGTGACCGCGCACGGCACTGACATCGCGGGCGCAATGCGGGAGCAGCAGCAGCAATTCGACGGCATGCAGCGGGCCCATCAGACCCAGATGCAGGGCTTCGACGACTACAACGCCGCGATGCAGCGCAACAGCCAAGCGACCGAAACGGCGGTCGACAATTACACACGTCAGGCCGTTCAGGGCAATGCGCCCTATATCGATCCGGGCAGCGGTGCCACCCTCTGGCTGCCCTCCAGCCTGCCGGCCGGGCAGGTCTATAGCTATGGCGGCAACAGCTATGCTCAGGATCCCACAGGCACCTACTATCAGTGGCAGGGCAACGCGTGGGTGCGGATGAACGCGGCGCCACACTGATCCCGCCCGTCCCGATCGATACAATTCAAGTATTAACGCGCGTTAATACTTGACCAACAAGCCTAAGTAGTGATCCTTACGGAACAAACCGCATAGTTCAAGAGGAGTACTTGGCGTTCTATTCTCTCACCCAGTTCCAGCGAACTTGGTCCGGAGAAAGGAAAGCGCCATGAACGAGCTCCTCGCTTGCATCCCTGTTCCGAAGCTCGAAACGGCTGTCGATCTTGGCCGCTTTCCGCCCTTCTCTTGGCACCCGTTGATCGCTTTCGACTCCGCCACCCGTGAGCTCCGCGCTGAATGGCGGCTTCTGTGCGCCTGGTGGGGCTATCGGCCGGAATGCCGCTACATGCGGGGTGCCCAGAAGGTGGCGCGCCTCGGTCACGCCCGTTAATCCGCAAACTCGGGAGGAATTGCCATGGTTATCGTCGGTCCGGTTTTGACGCAGCAAGGTGGCTACGCATTCGATGTCTGGACCGCGACTGGCGGCCGTCAGCCGAGCTTCCCCTATCGGCGGATCGAGGATGCCTATTATGCTCGGCGGTACGAGATCCAAGGCGGGCAGCGCCGGAGCAGCATCGGCGCCGTGATCTGCAACACCGTCACCGATTTCGTTGCCGCGATCGCACAGTCCGCGGCTTCCAACTGCCCCGTCTCGGCCATCGCGGCCGAGTAAATCTAGAGAACGCCGGTTTCGCGCAGCGCGGCGATCGTCACGGCGTCATAGCCGAGTTCGGCCATGATCCGGTCGGTATGCTCGCCCAGGATCGGTGCTCGGGATCGGATCGAACCAGGCGTCTGCGACAACCATACCGGCGCCCCCACGATCGGGGCCGGACGCGACAGCCCCGGATAGTCGACGGGTTGGAAGAACCCCATAGCGCGAACCTGCGGGTCGTCCAGAACCTGTTGGGGCGTCTGAACGGGCCCGGCGGGAACCCGGGCTGCCGCCAAGCGATCGAGCGCTTCGGCCGTGGTCAGATCGGCGCACCACCGCCCCATCCTTTCGCTGATGAGCGCGGCATTGTCGCCGCGCGAAATATCATCGGCAAAACGAGGATCGGTCAGCCAGCTCTCCTCGCCCATGAGCTTGGCCCACCGTTTGAACAGCGGATTGCCGACGACCTGGCACAGAATCCAGCCATCCTTGACCCGAAAGATGTCGACGGGCGCCGCCGTCTGGCCGCGATTGCCGGTCGGAACGCGGTCTATCTGAAGCAAATCCTGCTCGATCAGAAACGGGTTCATGATGGTGAGCGCTGTCGCCAGAAGCGCGCCTTCGACCTTCTGCCCCTGCCCTGTCTTCTCGCGCGCCATCAAGGCCGCCATCGTGCCGAACGCAAGATGAAGCGCCGTACCGTAATCGACCCAGGGCGCTTGCGTGCGCACCGGCATCTCCGGCAGGCCGCTCAGATAAGCGGAGCCGCACATGGCCTGGCCAACACCATCGAACCCGACCCGATCGGCATAGGGGCCGGACGAGCCGAAGGCGGTCGAGGTCGTCAAAATGATATCGGGCTTGACCGCTTTCAGGCTGTCATAATCGAGCTTCATCGCCGCAAGCGTCTGATACGGCAGGTTGGCGATCACGACATCGGCGGTCCGGACCAGGCGGCGCACGATCTCCCGCCCCTCCTCGGTCATCGGATCGAGCGTCATGGACAGCTTGTTGCGATTGAGCTGGAGGAAGCTGGCGCCTTCGCCTGAGTCCGTGACCGGCGTCGTGTAGCGATCCTCGCTGCCGCTCCGCTTCTCGATCCGGATGACCTCGGCGCCGAACTCGGCCAGCAGCGCCGCGCAATACGGCCCGGCGATAAACCGCCCGAAATCCAGCACCCGGACCCCGTCCAGAACTCCCGACATCCGCCCTCGCCCTTTTCGTTGCTTGGACAGCAGCCTAGAAGGACCGTCGATCGCAAGGCAAGTGCTGCACCGGCCGCCCTCAGCCCCGGCCGATGAACGGCATCTTCGTCGCCATCACAGTGAGAAACTGGACATTCGCGTCGAGCGGCAGGCTTGCCATATACACGACGGCTTGGCCGACATGGTCGACATTCATGGTCGGCTCGACCTCAACGGTTCCATTGGCCTGGGGCACGCCGGCCTTCATGCGCGCCGTCATCTCGGTCGCGGCATTGCCGATATCGATCTGACCGCAGGCAATGTCGTATTTCCGCCCGTCGAGCGAGGTCGATTTGGTCAGGCCGGTGATCGCGTGCTTGGTCGCCGTATAAGCGACCGAGTTGGGGCGCGGCGCATGGGCGGAGATCGATCCGTTATTGACGATCCGGCCGCCACGCGGCTGCTGGTTCTTCATGATCCGAATCGCGTGCTGCGTGCACAGGAACGCACCCGTCAGATTCGTATCGACGACGCGCTGCCATTGCTCGAACGGGAGATCCTCCAGGGGAACCGGCGGCGCGCCGATGCCGGCATTGTTGAACAGGAGGTCGAGCCGCCCGAATACCTCGGTCACGCGGGCAAACAGGGCCGCTACCGAACTAGGGTCGCCGATATCGGCCGTCACGGCCAGGCTCCGTGCACCGAACTCCTTGCCGGCTTCGGCCGTCGCCTCGAGCGCATCCTGCCGCCGTCCAGCCAAGGTCACGGCATAGCCGTCGCGCATCAGAGCCAGGGCTACGGAACGGCCAATGCCGCTGCCAGCACCGGTCACAAGCGCAATTTTTCCATTTGGAGACATCGGACTAGCCCCTTGTTCCGGCTGGCGAGGGGCGCCATTAACCGTCGGGGCGCACCATTGCGTCAATCGCCGAATTTGCCGATCAGCCTGCACAACGCCCGCAAGCGCTATCGCGCTTCCAGCTGTGGCACGGTATCTTCGACGCCATGGAAGATCCCTATGAAACGCTCGGCATCAAGAAGGATGCGACGCCCGACGAGATTCAGGCGGCGTATCGGAAACTCGCCAAAAAGCACCATCCCGATCTGAACCCCGGCAAGCCGGAAGCGGAGGAACGCTTCAAGGCGGTCTCGGCCGCCTATTCGCTTTTGTCGGATCCGGAGAAGCGGACGCGTTTCGATCGTGGCGAGATTGACGCGTCCGGCGCCGAGCGTCCGCCCGAACGACCATTCTACCGCGATTTCGGCGCCACGGCCGGTCGTGCGAAATATGATACGGATGCCGCCTTCGATGCGGATGATTGGGAGAGCATCCTGGCCCAGGCCTTCGGCCGCCGGCGTTCGGCCGCAGCCGTTCATTCACGCTATGCGCTCACCGTCGATTTCCTGGAGGCGGCCAATGGAGCGGTGAAACGGCTAGTGCTCCCGGACGGCAGAACGCTCGATGTGACCATCCCGGCCGGCGTGGAAGAGGGGCAGGTGCTCCGGCTACGTGGTCAAGGGGAGCCTGGCATCGAAGGCGCACCGGCGGGCGACGCCCTGATCGAGGTAGGCATCGCGCCGCATCCCTTCTTCCGCCGCGACGGCAAGGATATCATTCTCGAGCTGCCCATCTCGCTGTCGGAAGCCGTGCTTGGCGCCAAGATCAGGGTTCCGACGATCAAGGGCCCGGTCAGCCTCCAGATTCCGGCCCGATCGAGCACTGGCAACCGCTTGCGCTTGAAGGAGCGCGGCATCGCTGGCGGGAATCAATATGTACAGCTGCGCATCGTGGTGCCGCCGGAACCGGAAGCAGAGCTCGAAGCCTTCTTGCGCGACTGGAAGCCGCAGCATGATTTCGATCCGCGCAAAGGAATGCCAACATGATGCGGTTCAGCGCCGTGGTGGCTCATTTCACCAATCTAAGCACGGTGGAGCTCGAGCGCTGGATCGCCTATCGATGGGTGCGCCCGGAAGCTGCCGGCGAAGACTGGCTCTTTCATGATATCGACCTCGCCCGGATCAGGCTGGTTTACGATCTCCGGTACGAGCTCGATGTGGCCGAGGACTGCCTTCCGCTCGTTCTCGATCTGCTGGACCAGGTTTACGAGCTTCGGTCCGGCCTGGGTTCGATCGGGCGCGCCATCGCCGCCCAACCGACTGAGATCCGGGAAGCGATCGAGGCGGCGATCGCCCGCGATCGGGGATCGCCGCCTCGGATTGCCTAAGACGCCTTGGCCGCGGGCGGATTGGACACCGCGAGGATCTGTCCGGTGATCTGGCCGATCCAGGCGGCCGTGCCGGCGTCGGTTTGCGGCACCGGTGCCGAGCAGATCGAATCCCCATACGCCTCGAGCGAGGCGACCACGGCAGCGGCTGCCGGGACCAGCAGATCGACAACAGCGCCCGCTGGCTTCGCGTCTTCGTAATCGGTGCACGCGGCAGTCACATCCTGGACAATATTCGTGACTGTCCCATTGGGTTGCGAGCTGCATCCAGGCAGCGCCAGAATAACGGCAAGGGTAGCGAGCAAAGCCGTAGTGAGGACCAGATCACGCATAGAATATACCTCCGGAAATGAAAAAGGCCGCCCAAGGGCGGCCGGGATTCGTTCGATCGAACAGAGTGGATGGATTTACGGCTTTGCGCCGACAACCAGGTTGGGCGTGAGTTCGAGCGAGCGCCGGCCTGATGAGGTAGTTGACCAGGCCCGAGACGAGGATCATGAGAGCTGCGGCCACTTCCGGCGGCATGGGTGCCGCGTGGCAGAGCGTCATGATCCAGGAGAGCACGACGATCGCGGCCGCCGAGATACCGTGCCCCGCCATTCCCGATGACCAGGTGGTTGGATGCTGGCTGTCCATCTCAGCCTCACGCCTTCTGGGCGAAGGAAAGGCCCGGCACCAGGGCCGTCGCAGCACCTGCGACGATGTCGAGTTCCTGCGTGTAGCCGGGGATCTGAGTACCGTCCGGCCGACCGGCCGACACAATATAGGTGAAGGTACCCTGCGCCGCGACGGGCGCAATAGTGGCCGATTTACCGTCGGCCGCAACCACGAGCGTAGCGATCGCCGGATCGCCGGGCGTAAAGGTGATCACCACGCCAGGCGGCGCCGCCGCCGGCCGTCCGGCCGCATCGTCAAAGACTGGCGTATCGACAGCGATCTGATCGTTCGGAAGCTGAACGGGAGGCATAAAGATCTCCTGTATGATGGGAAGGACGAAGCCTCAGGCCGCTTTTGCCAGCAGCTCAACTCCGGCCTGCACCGAGGCGGCGAAATGCGGCCAGTTTTGCGGATGAGAAGAGAAGAAACCGGTCGATTCCAGGTAGCGCTCGATATCGGCGAGCGAGATGGGGTGGCCGGGCGGCTCTACGATGACCTGCCCCTCCCTGACGGAACGACCGCTTAGCCAGTCGAGCAGCAGAGTGGGGCGGCCGGCCATATTGCACCACAAGCAGATGGCAATCCGCGCAGCCGGATCGACGGCATTACCGGCCGTGTGCGCAGCATCGAGCGCCGAGTTTAGGTCCGATAAAACAACCTCGAGCGTCGCACGATCGAGCGCATCCACGCCCGCCCGCCCCTGGGGCGAGCCGAGCGCTGAGTCGACCAGCGCCAGATCCGCGCGGGTCAGCGGATCGGTCCGGCAGGGCACGTGCAGGAGACTCAGGATGCGACCCACGGTGTCGGGGGGCGCCTTGGCCGCGAGCAGGACCGATCTCAGGACCGAGAGCGCTTGGGGATTGGCGGCGCAATCCGCCTGGAACAAACCGAAGCTCGCCCCCGAGGATGCGGCCCCAGCGAAGGAAAGACGGTAAATCCTCGCCGGATCCGCGCCGACCTCGTTCATGGCAAGCGCCTGTCGGACTGCCGACAGGAGTATAGCATCCATGATCGGCACGGCTTAGTTCCGGCCCTCCTGAGGGCGCCGGTAGCGCGCAACAAGTCGCCAGACGGCATGGATTCCCAGAATCGCGCCGCATATCGCCGCGATCGCGCTCGCCAAGACGCTGACATATTCAAGCCAGGTAACCCACCACGGAGCCCCCATCAGGACGACTCCGCCGGCAAGCTCATAGTGGGTGCCGAGTTCGGCTTTGACGGTAAGATCCTGGAAACTCAAAGCATGTGCTCCGAATTGAGTGGGAGATCGACCCGACCGGAGTCGGGGGTTATTGAGCCTCAGCAATGAGGCAGCGCTCGCGGTAGTCTCGAGCGAGGGAATCGAGAATCCGGTAGAAGAGGCATGCCGATCGGGAATCACGTCTGGCATGAAGCGCCGCAAGCTGGCGCGTTGTCTGCCCCCTTCCACCAGAGCGGGTCGCGCTCGGGCATATTGGTCCCGGCGTCAAGGGCGCGTGCGAATTCGTGGACGCACCCGCGCTCGGCGAAGGGGCTGGACATCAGCCGCCTCTTGAGCTGATCCTGCGCCACCGCAACTGCCTGGATTGGAACGGATGGCCGCATACACCATCGATCAGATGAAGCTCTACCCGTGGGGCCTCATCGGTAGGACCGCCAAGGATATCTGCCCAGCACCTACGATGCTCTCCGACGGGGAGATCCAGATGCTCTATTGGCTGGCGTCGGAATATTGCTCGGGTGATGGTGAGATCGTCGATCTCGGGTGCTTTCTCGGCGGATCAACCCTTGCTCTCGCGAAGGGCCTTGCCGCCAATCTTCATTCCAGCAACGCAAGGGTTCACACCTACGACATTTTCAAATGCCCGAACGAAGTATACTCGGCAGGCCTGATCGGCCATGGCAAGCAGCCTGGCGATTTAGTCTTTGACCTATTCGAGGCGAACACGGCCGAGGTCGCGCAGCTGGTCGATGTAAATCACGGGGATATTCTTGAGTTCGAATGGGCAGATCAGCCGATCGAGATTTTGTTCGTGGACATCTGCAAAACCTGGCGCATAAACGCGCACGTAATAAGGCAGTTTTTCCCTTACCTGATTCCAGGAAAATCTATCTTAATCCAGCAAGACTATAATCATGGCTGGCTACCGTGGGTGCACATGACGATGGCGTTTTTTGAGGATTATTTCGAATACATCGCGGATCACAACGGATCGCGCGTCTACATCAACACCAAAGAGATCCCATCGGCTCTGATTGCGACCGATCTAGAATTCGACCTTTCTCATGAGAAAAGATTATCTCTTCTCGATCGCGAAACCGCCAAGAATTCGCCCTACAGCGCCGCGATGGTCAGCATGTCGAAAGGCATGTATCTATTTCAGACAGAAGGGCTAGCCGCCGCTCTTTCCCATATCTCGCCAAAGAACTTCGTCTTTTCCAATGTGGATTACGTCGCACAACAGCTGGAAACGATGCGCGATTCTCTGATCCAGCTAAAGGATGTCGAGGGTTACGACGCCTGGCATAAGAAAGAATTCATCTCTCGATGATTATGCGATCATCTCCGGCTAGGATGACATTGACACGGTCGCGCCGTAGACGGCGGTCGGCGGCAGATACGAGCGGCTCGCGATCGAACAACCTCGGTCGTCGAGCCGGCGACGATCCAATACCTCTTGATGGCACACAAAATCATTGGTAGGCCCCCCCTGACGCGAGCGTGCCGTTGGCGTTGCCCGGCAGATAGCTGGTCTGGCTCGTGCCACCGGTCGCTAGCACGGAATTGGTCGATACCAAGAAGCGTGGACCGGACGCGCTTCCCACGAAGGTCAGCCCGCCGGCCTCGCAGGACGCGCTCACCGTGAGTTCGATGAAGCCATTCGTGAAAGCCGGGACGCCAGTGAGCGTGATTGTGCCAGCGCTGCTAAGATTGATGATCGCATTGACGGCACCAATGGCATGGCCGACAGCCGATCCCGAAATCGTATAGGGCGAACCCGCCTTAATTACCCCTCCCTCGCCCGCCGATATGTGGGCCTGGGCGCATGCGCCGAATACCATGCTGGAAAAGGAAATCTCGGAATAGGCACCCGCCTGGATTGCATTACCCTGACCTGTGCCGGTACCGGTCGCCTGCAGGGTCATCCCCTGGACCAAGAATTGGGCCTGGAAGTTGGCGGTGAAGCAGGAACTATTGGTGACACTGATCGTCACGGCTGAAGGGGAAGACGTGTTGCCCAGGAACACGACCGATCCAGGACCGGCGGAACCGACGACCACACCAGTCGCCGAAAGACCGCTCGTATAGGTCCCATTCGCCAGTTGGATCGTGACGGCGAAGCCGCCAAGGTCGAGGTTCTGCTGAATATAGTTCCAGGCGTGCTGAAGCGTAGCCCAGGGAAAACTCGCAGAGACACCGCTGTTGGCCGTGTCGCTGCCCGACGGCGACACGAAATAGGTCGCGTTCGATTGGAGCCGAATCCTCTGCTGCGGCAGCTTCAGTGGAATGA
This sequence comes from uncultured Alphaproteobacteria bacterium, assembly GCA_963762435.1. GTDB lineage: Bacteria > Pseudomonadota > Alphaproteobacteria > ATCC43930 > CGMCC-115725 > JAXDMU01. The sequence continues at coordinate 53,088 of CAVXLN010000007.1, forward strand.
AGGGCGCCGTTGGAAGAACCGAGATATTCGCGCCAGTGATCGAGGTCGTCGATTGCGACACCGTCACCACGTAGAGACCCGTGAAACCCGTATCCGCCGCCGGCGTCGTTTGCGACCCCGTGGTCGCGGCCACGCCCGCCTTGACCTGAACGACGCAAAGTCCCTGACGGGCCGTATTCTGCGAAATACCGGTATTGTTCGGCCCGGAGAACGGCGCTGACGGATTGGCCGCATTGTAGTAGGGCAGCACCGTAGCACCGGTGTCACTGTCCTGATACGCCGCCTCGATCAAATAGTTGATCGATTGGCCGGTGCCGGACGGCGCCGGGCACGAGAGCATGACCGGGGCAAGAAGAAGGCCCTGCTTGACGATCTGGTGATTGCTCGACGTATCGGCGGCCAGCGATCCATAGGCAGTATTGTCGAGATTTTGGAGCGCATAGATGGCACCCGCCCCCACCTGCACCTGCATGGAAGCCGGCGTCGTCGGCGTGCAAACCAGGCCGTCGACATTGATCCCCGTGCCCAGCATGGCCTGCAAGGCAAAGCCAAGTGCCGTCAGGTTGTTGCGGCTCTGCTGAAGCTGGTCGGTGTCGAGCGGAATCGATCCCGCATAGATGATCTGGCGGTCCATGGATGCTCCAAGAATGAGGATCAGTTCGAGATGCGGGCCCAGATGATCGTGCCGGCGGGCCGCACGGCATTGATCGCGGCGAAGATCTGGGCGTCGGAGACGAAACCCGTGAGTGCAGCAAGCGAGCCGTAAGCGGCCGCACCGGCTACAACCGAAGACACTGGCGCCCCGCCGCTGCCATAAGCACCAGCACCAACTCCGCCGACGTGACCGTAAGGTGCGATGAGTGGCAAGCCCGGCACGCCCCGCGGCCGGAATGCCAAGACAAAGGATTGGAAGGGCAATGCGAGCGAGCCGTAGCCGCCGGCCGCACCGTAGGCCAATGTCGAAGCACCGTTATAGGCCCCGGTATCAGCGGGCCGCGACGGCTCGAACACCACCGGCGTTCTGCCTGTCAGATCGGTGAGCGCCTGCATGACGGCATGACGCGTGCTACGAGGTCGGGCTAGTTCGCGCAGGATTCGGCCGCGGAAGGCCGTGTCCGTTTCAGCGTTTTCGCGCGGCAAGGCGAGACCGAAGAAATCCCCACTGATCAGGTCGAGCCAGCCATCGCTGGCGGTTGCGATGCGGACCTGTAGACCGGCGTATTGGATAGTCTGGTAGATTTGCGCGAGTGCCATCGCAAAGCCGGCCAGCAAGGCCCCTACCAGCGTGCCGGGATCGCTCGGAAACCAGCCACGCGGCACCCAACGGAACAGTCGAGCGGTGATATCGCTCGTATCGCCGATCGCCATCTCAATTCACCGTGACCGTGCCGGCCTTGATCACCTGCCCGACGCCGACCGGCAGATCGGCAGTTCCGCCATTGAGCGTCACGCCGGTGACGTTCCCGATATTCGCGGAGGCGTCGTAAGCGATCTGGGCGAGCCGCGTGAAGGAAAGACCGTTGCCGACGGGCAGGCTGTCGAGAAAAGCGACAAGCGCGTTGCTGACGGCCGCCACGTCGGCAGGATGGTTCGCTGCCACGATCGAGCTCAGCGTCATGCCGGCATTGGCGGCAACGATCTGTGGGGGAACCACCGCGAAGCTCACGCCGACCGGCCGCGCCGCATCGATGGCCGTGCCGGCCGCCGCGAGAAGACCGGAAGGAGGCGACCCGGAGCCATCGTCCAGCACGACGAGGATGAAGCCCGGATGCGGCGAGCCATCGAGATTCTGGTCCTCGAGGATCGTGAAGCTGAGACCGCTCTTGATGGCATTGAGCGCGAACGCGATGGCGGTCCTGGTCGCCGACCGCGACGGCAGAAACAGCGGGAAGCGGGCGCGAAAGGCGGCATCGCTCTCGGGATCGATCCCTCCGGTAAGAGGCGTGGAATTGCTGACCGTATCGATGCCGGAGATCGATTGCAGCAGCACCGAGATCGCACCGGCGATGACGTTCCCGGCGCTGCCCGGCACGGTCGCCGCGACAGGAGCTGTGAGCGATACGATGCCGGCCGCCAAGATATAGCCAGGGACCCCGGCTCCGCCGGCACTGGCGCCATAGGCTGCGTTGGTCGGATCGGCCGTCACGGTGAATTGCTGGCCGCCGACGCTGGTGGCGATCAGCGTACCGACCGGGATGATCGCGCCGGCGGAAGGCTGGAAACGCGAGAAGGTCGCTTGGCCCGTGGCAACCGCCGCCGGCAGACGCGTGAAGGAAAAATCCGCCATCCAGCTATCAAGATCGGTGCTTTGACTGGTCGCGGCCCGGGATCGGGCCGACACTTGCAGCACCAGTCCTTGCAGCCAAAGGGCGACACCGCCGACAGCCTGGAACAAGGCAAGGCTGACCGATCCGACCGAGGTGTCGAGCACGCTCACGGCGGCCGCACGGGCGGCCGCGACCATCATGGTGACGAAGCTGCTGAAGCTTTGACCGGCAACGGCCATGAGCGGTTCCTCTCGATAGGATCGGGATGACGAAGTCGGCGCCGGTCAGGCTGCCGATGGCGTTCCGGCGAGGGTGAAGGCGAAAACATTGCCGGCGCCCGAATTGTCGAAATAAGTGACCGAGATCGCGACCCCGCCATTGACCGGTGTCAGCGTGATCACGGGCGCTGGGTTCGGCGCGACGGAGGGCTCCAGCGCGATCTGGCCGCGAATGAGCGCATCGAGCGCGCCCAGATCCAGCGGCTGACCGATCAGCCCCGGCAAGCCCGCCCCATAGTCGGGCTGCCAGAGATAGTCGGTGCCGCCCGGATTGGTCAGCAGCCGCCGGATCAGGCGCTGGCTGGTCCGATCCGAGCGGACGACGGTGCCAAGATCGCCCGTCGGTCCCGGCACGATATCCTGGCCCCAGAAATGATCGAGATCGGCAAGATCGGACATGTCACGAGGCTTTCAGAGTCGAGGTCATGTCGGCGTTCGTCATCTGCTGACTCGGCGGTGCGCCGTTCGACGGATGGGTGTGGCTATTGAAGAGCTGAGCCGCCGCCGCGGTCAGAAGCATCTCGGTGGATTGCCCCACCGCCGCGATCGTGACCGCGGGCGCCGTCACGGACACGGCCTGGCTCGCGGTAATGCTGATGGTCGGGGCCGCAAGATCGATCTCAAGAGCGCCGTTCACCAGGATCTTCTGGTCGTTGGTGAGCTGGAGCCGCGAACCGCTCGAATGCACCAGCAGGAGCTCGCCCGGCTCGGGTGCGGCACCATCCGCCCGCGACGGCGTTATATGCGGCATATCGAACAGACGACCCACCACAACCCCGCTATCGGCATGATCTTGGGCGAAGACCACGAGAACCTGATCGCCCTTCTGGACGGGTGCCATGGCCCCCCAGCCATTCCCCATCCAGTGCGTCAGGACGGGCAGGTACCCAGTCATCGGCACCTTGCCGTCGATTGAGGGTTGCAGCACGACCCGCGCGCGATGGGTCGCCGGATCATATCGATCGACGATACCGAAGCGGGTCAGCGCACGCAGTGCGTTCAGCCGATCTGCCGCCAGCCTCACGGCATTCGAGCTGCTCATTCGCTGCTCGCGGCAGCCGCGGTGGAACGGCTCTTGACGGTCAGATGCATGGTGAATCCTCGAGCGAAAGCCAGTGCGCGATCGATCCGGTCGATCACATAGGCCTGATCCCAACCAGTACCGGTGCCCGACAGAACGATCGGCGATTCGATCGTGAGAAAAGGGTCGCCAGGCATCTCGATCTCGATCACGCGCTCTTGCTGGCCGAAGTCGGTCGCCAGCTTTTGCGCCCGGGCCGCCGCTTGGGCCTGGGTGAGACCGGGCACGTCGAAGACATATTGCTGAGGGCCTGCCGAAGCCGCGGTGCCCGCGGCCTGGCCGCCGAGCGTCGAGGTCACGGTTTGCGCGACCGGCATCCCGCTGACCGAATTATGGGACAGGACCGTGACGCTAAGATCGCGCGCCAACCGCAGCTGGCGGCTCATGCGCAGGTGAAGCGCATTCGATCGTGCAGCACCACCTGGCCCGGGGCCGGGCACCCAGTTCAGCAGAAAGGGCGCTCCGGTCGGACCGGCGGGCGGTTGGAAGAACAGCGAGCGGCCGCGTACGAATACATCATAGCCTTCGGCTCGGGCGAGGCGGGTCAGCAGGTCCCACTCGCTCTGTCGTACCGTGGCCGCCGCATAGGCATTGTCGCGCGGCGATAGCTGTCCGATCGGCATCTTGGTCGGCGTGACCATGGGAGTAAGGCCGTGACGATTGGCAATTGTCGTCGCAACGTCACTTGCCAGCTGATTTTCAAAGCTCTCGAAGCTTTGCGTGTCGATCAGCAAGGCCGAATAGTCTCGACCGGAGAGCACGACCCGGTTTACCGGCTGCTCGACCTCGACCTTGTCGACCGGACCGATCACAGCCGATTGAAGCGAGAGCGTCTGGCCGGTGGCCGGATCGGCCAGGCCGTAGAGAATCTCGATCTCGCTGAGCCGGTTCGGGCCACCCCAGGCGGCCCAATCGGCCGTCGCCGGCTGGCCTTGGAGGGCAAGCTCGACGATGAAGCTGTCGGCCGCATAATGTGCGCTGTTGATGGTCTTGACCGATTGAACGCCCGACAGGGGCTGGCCGTCGAGACGAACCTCGACGATCGGCTGGCGCAGCGCAGCCAGGCTGATATCACTCATCGCCGCCCAGGATTCCGCCATTGGTCGGCTGCACGGCAGGCGCTGGAATCACGAGGCTCGCAGGCCCCGGCACAAGCGGGTCGAACAGCCCGTTGGCCGCCGCGATGCGGTACCATTGTGTGGCATCGCCATAGTAATCCGCTGCCAGATGGAAGAGATCGGCGCCGGCGACCTGAATGCGGCTGCTCATAATCCCAATCTCCCGATCGCTTTGCTCATGTTGGTCAAATCGTTGTTGACCTGCAGCAACTGCGGCAGTTGCACGCCGTTGCCGGTCGCGGCGAGCAGCGACGCCGCATTCGCCGCCGGTACCGCACCGGGTATGACCCCGCCGAACGCCGGCAACGATCCGAGCCCTAGGTCTTGCATCGCGATCACCGGCCCGACTGCCGCCTGACCCTGACCGATCGCGATCGAGATCTGTGTCAACTGCGCCGGGCTGGCGCCGCTGATCGAGCCGGCCAGATTGAGCGTCTGCTGGATTGTCGAGAGAGTCGGGATCACCGGAACGCTGAGGCTGACGGCGATATCTCCAGCGTCGCCCAGGCTTCCGGAAAAATCGGCGTCCGGCGAGGGCAACGGCGATGCCGCGGGCTGGGTCTGGTCCTGGACCACTTCGCACTCGATCCGATAGGGCACTTCGGACGCATGGCGGTAGATCGGGCTGAAGCGCTGGATCACGACCAGATAGCGAAAGCTGTTCCAAACCAGCAGCAGCGGCGCCCCCACGACCCGCAGCGCGTCGAGCGCGCGCGCCCGTTGAGCGGCATCGGGCGAGAGGAACGTGCCTGACCAGCTGAGCAGCACATCGTCGCGGCCCATCGCGTCGATGATCCGGGTGCCTCCGATCAGCTTGTGCGTGGTCAGCGCCTGGGCGCCGCCGAACGGCATTTCGGCCGGCACCTCGAAGCCCTGGAAGGAGAAGTTGCCGAGTGTCACGGGAAAGTCTGGCATGATCTATTCCGAATGCGCGCCGGCCGGCGTAAAGCCGGCGCTCGTATCGAAGGCGCTCGTGCCGCCGAGCGGCGCATCATTCCAGCGCGCATTGTAGCGGTTGACGAGGTCGGTCACCTCTCGGCCGTCGAAGAAGGCCTGCACCGGCCGGTCCTGCAGGCTTTGGCCGAGCCGATCGATCGCCGTGATGATCTCGGCGATGCTGCGCGCGGGAAAATGGCCGGCCTCCTGCGTGCGAGACCGAATGGGGCCCGAACCGGGCGTGATACCGCTCGGCGGGAGCAGCGTTTCCGGGCCAGGCGTGACTTCGGTCTGATCTGTCGGCGGCAGGATCGGGGGACCCCACCTCGCACCGTCATCCGTCGGCCCGCGCATCGCACCAACAGATCGGGCAATGTCAAAGCCGGCGCTCGACCGAAGAAGCAGCGGCAAGTCGGGCGATCCGACAACTCGATCGACCGATCCCCTGCCGGGCGAGAAGGCCTCGGAGGGACCACTTAAGGCTAGCGGTGGATCGGCAGGGATCGCGAGCGGAGCGGCACGCCCCAAGATCGCTCCTCCCTCAGCTGTCCTTTCGGGCTGCATTGCAGTGCGGACCAGCAAGTTGCTGAAGGCGTTGATAGGGGTGAGCCGAATGTGGTCGAATTCAGGCGCGCGCTGGCGTTTCGCTGCCAGAGCAAGCCGTGGGAGAACCGGATCGCTTGCCGTCTGCAGCACCGCGCTCTCACCCAGTTCCCTTGCGAGTTCCGGGATGAATGGCTGTTGCGCGCGTCCGCTTCCCGGCTCCAGTGCTTGATCAGCGGGCGCAGTAAGGGCCAAAAACGGGATGGCCGCAGTTCCGGCCCGCATTCCCACTGTCGGCGCAGTGATCGATAAGGCTGCGCGCGACGGGTCCCGGACAGGATCGGCTGGAACCGGCCCCGCCTCAGACGCCCATGCCGAAACAAACCCATCAGTCGGATTCCCAGCAAATGCCGGCTCCATGGCCCAAGCGCCGATGCCCTCGACCAGATTGCCGGCAATCAGGCTCGGACGGGCCGTTGCTTCTGCCAAAGCCAGACGGCTGGCCGCACCTGCCAGCGCAACCGCGCTTCCGCGTGTCTGCGCACCAACCCGATGCGCCTCCTCCGCCGCAGCGAAGCGAAAGCCCGGCAGGCCTGCCAGGATTCCGGCAAGAGGCAGGTTGATCGCCGCTGCCGCGGATGTTTTCGTCCTTATCATCCGGCTGTCCCTCTATGGCATGGGGCCTCGCCATCGCATGCGGTGATAGTCGAAGCGGCCGCCCGCGAGCTCGCCCAGGACGATGACCCAGGCAGCGCGATCGATCGGATCCAGCGTTTCAGCCAGATCGAATGGGACGCCGTGCTTCACGAGCCAAAGGATCTCGCGCAGCTCGGCGTCCCCTACGCGTTTTTTAGGGCAGCCCCTTGCCGTGCCGGCACCGTGAAGGCGTCGGCATAGCGTTTGGCGATCTCGCCCAGCGTCTCGTCCTCCAGCCGGTCGAGCAGCGCATCGAGCTGGAGCCGGCTCGTTGGCGGCGGCACGGGATCGCCGGCAATCTCGAGCACGCTCGACGCCATCATCGCGTAATATTGCACGACCTCAGGGTCGGCTGCGGTACCGAGCAGGCTCAGCACCTGCAGCCGCCGCGACAAGGTCAACCGGCGGAATGCGATCTCGCGTCCACGCTGATCGGTGAAGCGAACAACTCCTTTCGGATCGGCGGAAGCTGCCGCATCTGGTGTGCCGCCCCCTGCCTCGCTCGACGGATGGATCGTGACCTGCACGCCGCCCATCACTGCACCAGCACCCGGCGGCTACAGCGGAATTGCAGCTTCATTTCGACCTTTTGGTCGCCCTTGAAGATGCCGCCGCTTTCGAGCTTCACCGCCATGTTCTGGAAGCGATATTGCGAGATCGACCCGTCCACCTCCTGGATCGTCTCGGTCACCGAGAAATTGAAGAGCTGGCCGCTACCCCAGTAATTCTGCTCCATATTGGCGAAGAGATCGTCCAGCGCGCGCCCGACCCGATCGAAGGCAAAGCTGCCGCTCCAGCCATCGGGAATCTCGGCGAAGATCGGCGGGCTGTTGAGCGGGCGACTTTCGATCCGCTTGGTCTCCTGCTTGTAGTCGCCCTGTGTAACCGGATAGTTCACGACGCCGGACGGGCCGACGATCGTGAAGACAGCATCCTTGCCGAAATTGAATGCGTTCGGCGCGCCGACATTAAGCGGCATGAGCTTGGCCTCTTAGGATTGAAGGTCAGTTCGGGTTGGTGGCAGTCGCGATGGTGACCGAGCCGCCGCCCTGGAAGTTCACCAGGAACTTCTCGACGACATTGAGGTAGGTGACCTGGATATCGGCCTGCTCATAGCCCAGCGCCACGCGCGCCTGCGGGTTGTTGCTGGCATCGAGTGTCACCTTGAAGGCGCCGATCTGCCCTTGGCCCTGCAAGCCGGCGAAGAAGCCGTCGAGCGAGGCTTTCGCATTGAGCTGCTGCTGGGGCGTTTGCAGCTGGCCAACGAACTTGCCGGTGGCCGCCCCCAGCGACGCCGCGATGAAATCGGTCATGCGCGTATAGGCGTCGGTATTGCGGGTCTGATCGCTCGAGCTGTTGTGGCCCGACTGCGCGCCGAAATAAGTGCCACCCGGAGACGGGCTGGCGATCACATCGATGCCGCCGCCGATCAGGCTCTGCAGCTCGGCATAGGCATAGACGCCGTTTGCCGGGCTAGAGGAGCGCTGAGTCCCGGCCACGCCGAAGAGCGGCTTGTTGAGCGTCGAGTTCTGCGGCGCCAGATTGCCGAGCAGCCCGCCGACGAAGCCTTGCGGGCTCACCAGCCGCAGGACGTTGTTGACCGTGTCCTGCCAATAGATCCAATCGCCGAACATCAGCTTGAACCAGGGCGAATCGATGCCCGCGGTCTGCTTGACGGTAAGCGCGTTGGTGATCGTGTCGCCGAGCGGCCCGGTACCGATCATGTAGACGCCTTCGGACACGCCGAACGCCAGCTGATTGGCCCATTGCGTGTTGTCGTCGGCATCGGCGAGCCAGGCCACCGAAACGCCGAGACTGCGGAGCGCATACATGCCCTTGCGCGGCGTCGTATCCTGCCCCACCAGCGTCGCAGCCGTGATGGTCGTGGCACCGTCGCTTCCGCCGGCAAAGGCGGTGGTCCCGAGCGTGGGCGCCGTAGTGCCGGTCCCGGCCGATGCCACGATGAGCATGGACGGTCCGCGCACGACGCCCAGACCGTTATTGACGGCATTGGCGAGGTTGACCCAAAGCGCGTTGCCGGAACCGCCGATATTGTCGAACACCTCCTGCAGGCCGGGCATGGCAACAGTCAGTTTGAAGGTCGGCACCGCCGTGGTCGAGCTCGAGCCGGCACTGATCGTGATCTGTGTCGTATTGCCGTAGCTGCCAGTATATTTCGAGGTGAAGGTGATATTGACCGGTGACGAACCGAGAGCAACGCTGGCGGCCGTATCCGTACCGTCTGTCACGCGCACGCAGCGGAAATTGCTCGCCCCTTGCTGAACCGCCGTCGCGATCTGGGTGCCGAGATCATATTTGCGCGGCGCGATCGGGCCGAATAGCTGGGAGAAGCCCTGCATGGTGCCGACGATCGTCGGCTGATTGACCGGCCCCCAGCTCGCCGTGCCGACGACGCCGAGCACATTGGTGGGCTGGCCATTGAAGACATTGATCGCGGGTGGCACGATCTGGACATAAGCGTCCGGCACGATCAGCGCCGTCGTGTTCAGGGCGCCGGCTTGAGTGATCACGGCGGGCATCTTCTGTGCTCCTCAGGAGAAAAATGGTTCAGGACGGTCACGCGGCGGTTTCGGACGGCGGCGACGCGGGGCCGGGAAGCCAAAGCCGGATCAGGTGATGATCGAGATCGCGATCGCCTTCGGCCTCGAGCCTGGCGACCGTCTCGGCAGTGAGGACATCGCCCTTGACGAAACCGGCGAAGGGCTCGCGGACGGTATAGGCATGCATGACGGTTCCTTCTGGTAGAACATTGAAATCATTGGCTTGGCATCATGCCCGGCCGAGCGATCGTGGTGACAATCGAACCGGAAGCGAGGGGACGAGCGATGTCGATAAGAACCCGCCTCAGTCACAAGCTGGCAGCAGCCGCAGCCACGACGCTCGCGGTTTCCGGAATGGCTCATGCGCAGAACACGCCGGTCCCGCTCGAAGCCTGGCAGCGGGCCGCCGATCCGCACGTGCCCGGCTGGTCGCGCGAGGCGCTGCTGCGCCAAATGAGTGCCGGCCTCCAATTCGAGGCGCTCGACCGCCAGGGGATATTGGCCCGGTTCGGACCGCCGGGTTTCGCGACGGAAAGCTACTATCCAGGCGAAGGGCTGACGCACCGGTCCGACCTCTACCGCCTGACGGCGAAGAACGATCACTCCTTCCGCGTCAACTACAAGCCGTCCGGCAAGGTCGAATCGGCAGCAACCGAGACCACCCCTTGCGCCTGTCCGCTCTGCCGGGATCTCGCCGGCAACACGGACATCATTTTGCAGGACGCCGTGGTGACCGATTTCCTGACTAACACACTAGTCAGCGGCGACCACCGGTCCATCGGGCTGGCGGAGCTCGAGGGACTCGTCGGCCATCCCGGCAAGCGCAGCTCGCGGCGCGCCGCGGCTGGCGAGCAGGTCTGGGTCGATTACGAGGTGACCTGGCGCATCGCCGGCGGTGGCGGCGAGCATTTCCTGATCGGCAGCGGCCATATCAGCGCGCGCGATTGGGACTCCTACGAGGGCGCGCGAATCGAAACCTATGACCTCATCACGCTGACCGAGGAGTGCGAGGCGCCTTAACTCATGCTGGTAAAGGCAGGGCTGAGCGCCGGGCCGCCGATCACGGCAACCGGCGTTACGGTTTCAACGAAGGTCAGGATCTGCGCCGTGCTGCCGGCGATCGTGCTGGCATATTCGAGCTTGTAGAACAGGTTCCGCTGATAGAGCGTCGCCTTCTCCAGTCGATCGGTATCCTGGCTGTGATCGAACCAGATCTGCGCGATCGACTGGTCCGGCAGGGGAAATCGGCGCAGGTCGCGCAGGTTGGGCTCGATCGCGGCGGCTGTCGCCTGACGCAAGGGCTGCGACGGCGCCCAGATGGTGATATGGGCCGTCACGATCGAACGCCCGACCTCGCGCAACGTCTGCCCAACCGTGCCGACGCGGCCGATGATCTCGTGGCTTCCGGGAACTGTCACCATGGCGCCGTTCGCCGTCGCCGGCTGGTCCGCCGCGACGAGCGCGGCCAGTGCCGACGCAATCGAAGCCAGCGTATCGGTCGGCTGTACCGCATAGAGATAGGCGATGCCATCGACCAACAGCCCAGCATTCTGCGGCGTGGCAATGGACCCGGCCAGCGTTGCGGCGGTGCCTTCGATCGACCAGCTCAAGCTGGACGCGCCGATGGCGATCACCTGATCGACAACGGGAAACCGCGTCGTATTCTCGCCACCCTCCGCGATCTCGACCGAGATGTTGATGATGCCGGTTGCGAGATCGGCATCGAGCGCCTCGCGCTCCGGGCTGCCGGCATAGATGCGGACCGGTGCGCCGATCACCGGCGCCGGCGGTGCCGAGCCGGCCGGCGTGCCGCCGGGATAGATCAGCCCGCCGATGATCTGGGCGAGCGCCGGCCTGAGATCGGCAATGTCGGCCATGGTCAGGTCTCTTCCAGATGGATGCTGAGGCGCCAGCCGAAGCTGGTCAGTTCGGCCTGGGCGATCGTGTAGCGCCGGCCGAATTCGTCGACGACGACATCGGACGGCAACAGCAGCACCGGCGGCGCCGGACTCGCCGGCAGCAGCATGCTCCAACCCGAGGGCCGCTGATCGTCCGGCAAGGCAGCTTCGAGATTGTCGCCGCGCATGCCTTGGAGGATCGAAGCCGGCCATTGCTGCATGATCGTCGTTTCCTGCGCCGGCGTATCGCCGCCATAGGTCGACGAGAAGCCGAATCCGGCCTCGCGGAACGGGCGCCGGATATCGACCATGCGCGGCGCCTCGACCGCGAGGATCGGCAACAACGGCTGCTGCGCCACGATGAAGAAGGTGCGCGGCCCG